>JBBDPF010000025.1:0-646992 GCA_040876545.1 Balneolaceae bacterium
CATAACATTCAGATTATAAGTGAATATTTATGTCAACCTATTTTAGGCACCTACATCCTGAACCTTGCCTCTTGAGCCCTGCACCTTGTAAGTAAAATTTTGCAATCCCTTTGCGAATCACTTCTGTTCTGCCTATCTAAAGAGCTATATCAAAATCAAACTTTACAAGCTCTATGAAACCATTGTTTACTATTCGATATCTGATTCCTGTTTTATCACTCTTTTTAATTGTTTCCACGGCCTGCCAGACGACAGCCCCAACGGCAGAGAACAACCGGCCTGCATCCAATCAAACCGTACCGGCAAATGCTGAATCAACTGAAGGCCTTTTTACGGTTCACCAAACCGATGACAAACTTTTTTACGAAATTCCCGATTCTCTATTGGGGCGGGATATGATCATCCATAGCCGTATTGCAAAAACGGCGCAGGGATTGGGGTGGGGCGGCGATCGTTTAGCTCCGCAACAGATGGTACAGTGGGAAAGAAAAAGAGGAAGCATTTATCTGAGGGGAGTTTCTTACGACAACACGGCTGATGAAAATATGCCGGTCTATCAGGCGGTTCAAAACTCAAATTTCCCGACAATTATTGAAGCATTTGAAATTGTGGAGGAGAGAAACGGATCGGTAGTGATTGATGTCAGTGATCTTTACCTGAATGATTCACGAGCTTTTGGTCTGCAGAACCGACATCGCCAGCAGTATAATGTGAGGAGTTTGGATCGCGATCGTTCGTACATGGAGTTTGCAAAAAACTTTCCTGAAAATGTAGAAATTCGAACGGTATTAACATACAACGCTGATAATCCGCCATCTCAACAGCGAACAGGAGCCATCTCGCTGGAAGTAAATCACAGCATGATATTACTGCCTAAAGAACCCATGCGACCACGTCTGTTTGATGAGCGGGTTGCAATGATCAGTATATCACAAACGGATTACAGCAGTGATGCACAGTTCAGTGAAACGAAGAGATATGTGACTCGGTTTCGGCTTGAGCCGTCCGATATGGACGCTTACGAGCGTGGAGAATTGGTAGAGCCCAAAAAACCGATTGTATTTTATATTGATCCGGCTACTCCTGAAAAGTGGAGACCTTATTTTATAAAAGGGATTAACGAATGGAATGTAGCGTTCGAAGAAGCCGGTTTTAAAAATGCGATCCGTGCAGAAATGGCTCCTGAAGATGATCCTGATTTTAGCTTGATGGACGCCCGTTATTCGGTGATTCGATATTTGACATCTCCGGTTCACTCTGCAAATGCGGGACCGGATGTTATTGATCCGAGATCGGGTGAGACGATTCGTGCGCACATGAATATGCATCAAAATGTGATGAAGCGTCTGCACTGGTGGTCGATGAGTCAGACCGGACCCAGAAACGCTGAAGTTCAAAAACCTCATTTGTCTACCGAAGAGATGGGGCAGTATTTGCAGTATGTAGTCTCCCATGAGTTGGCACATGCTCTTGGTTATCCGCATAATCAGCGCGGAAATACAGCGTATTCGATTGAAGATCTGCGGTCACCGGAATTTACCAATGAGTTTGGAAACTCCTCTTCAGTGGTAGGGCGAACCCGTTTCAATTATGTAGCACAGCCTGAAGATGGCGACGTGAAAGTACATAGAACTGTGGGGGAATATGATATTTGGGCAGTGAAATGGGCATACAGTTCACTTCCCCAAGTGGACACCGCCGAGGAAGAAAAAACAATTTTGAATGAGTGGGTGCTTGAAAGAGCCGATAATCCCGCCATGCAGTTTGGGTACGGAAGGAGTGATTTCGATCCCACTCAAACCACAGAATCAATCGGGAGCGACTGGGTGCGAGCAAGCGAATTGGGGATGAGAAACCTTCATCGCGTAATTCCAAATCTGATGGATTGGATGGGTATTGAAGGAGAAACCTACGATGAAGTAATGATGCGCTACATGCAGATGTATGTTCACTGGGGACGCATGACCGAACGCGTAATCACTGCGATTGGTGGTTCTCGGGAAGAACATAAAACCCACGGACAGGAAGGTCCGGTTTATACCGCGTTAGAAAAAGAGGATCAGCAGCGTTCGATGGCATTTTTGGATGAGCATTTGTTTGCCACTCCGGAATGGTTACTGGATGCCGATCTGCTCCGAACGTTTGAACATGTAGGCACTGTGGAACGGGTTCGATGGTATCAAACAACAGGGCTGAACAGTTTGTTATCTCCACATCGTCTGGAAAGATTGGTGGAGAATCATGCCATGCTGGGTGATGAAACTTATGGCCCTGCAGAAATGCTGGATGATCTGAAAGGCAGTATCTGGAAAGAAATTCACAGTGGGGAGCAGGTAGATACCTATCGCCGGAATTTGCAGCGTGCTTATCTTGATCGCATGGAGTATCTGCTGACGGAAGCCACTGCCGAAGCTTCCAGTCCTCCTGCTGATTATCGTCCGGATGTTGGATATAAAAATCTAAGAACAGACTTTCACGTGCAGCAATCAGACATCAGGCCGCTTGTGCTTGAGCAACTTCGACAACTTCACTCAGAAGTGGAAAGTGCACTTTATGGCACCGATGATCGCTATACAAATACGCATCTGGAATATGTGTTGAAGCGGTTGAATGGGTTGATTTAGTCTAAAAAAGACATGGTATTTCTGTTCGAGGACTGATAATTGTTCAATCTTGTGGTTGATAAGAGCCGGTGCGTATTGTTTTAGAAAATAGAAATACCAAGTCTCATAATTTGGGTTTTCTATCTAAAAAACTCAGCTAGCTTTTTGTTTACTTCAAGCTGATCTGTTTTTAAAACCTTTCCTATTGTTTTTACTATGATGCTTTTTTCAATAGTGGCAAATTTCATTCTCACCATTGAAGGTTTAGGAAGTCCGCTTTTATTCCATTCTACAATTTTGTGATCACCGGGTTTTCCAAATGAGGAGAGGTTACTTGTGATAAACATAATTATCAAATCTGGCCCCGCATTATATTTTTCTGGCGATATAACTAATGCCGGTCTCCTCTTAACAGATTTTAGATTTGTAAAGGGAAAAGGTACTAATATGATATCCCATTTTTTATAAGTTATCATAAACGTCATCCTCGTCGTTATCCCATTCATTGAATGAAGGTTCAGAAACTTTCATTATCGACTTCAGCTCTTCATTCTGCTCATTACTGTTGTAGTATTCAGTAATGTATTCATCGATTAGGTTTTCGATAATACTGCTCATCGTTTTCCCTTGTATCGATGCAATTGCCTTTAACTTTCTCTTTTTATCATCGTTAACTCTAATACTCATTATACTCATAATTACCTCTTGTAGTTTTGTAGGGTACACTACAATTATACTCAATTTGTACTTAATAAGATACCTATTACCTGTCGGTTGATAATATCTTTTATGCCAAAAAAAAGCCTCGCGTTTTTGCGAGGCTTATTTGAAAAATTTCCGATAAAAGTCAGACGCTCACAGGATCACGAAATACACATGAACGCTTTCAGGTCTTTGATTTTATTCCTCACCCATATGTGGGTATCTCCAGTCGAGGGGTGCGGAATAGGTTTCTTTTAAAGATCGCATGGATAACCATCTGTAGAGATTTACCATGCTCCCGGCTTTATCGTTTGTGCCTGATTTACGGGCTCCGCCAAATGGCTGCTGATTTACTACGGCTCCGGATGGTTTATCGTTCAGATAAAAGTTACCTGCGCTTTGGCGTAAACGATCTTGCATCTGCTTCAGAGCATATCGATCGCGAGCCCAGATACATCCGGTGAGTGCGAACGGAGATGTGTTATCACAGATGTCGAGTGTTTCTTCGAACTTATCATCTTCATACACATAGATGGTAAGAACAGGACCGAAGATTTCCTCTTCCATTGTTTTAAAATGTGGATCGGTGGTTACGATCACTGTAGGCTGTACAAAGTACCCTTTGCTATCATCGTACTCGCCGCCGGCAATAATTTCAGCGTCTTTGGCATCTTTGGCAAAGTCAATATAGCCGGTGATTTTATCGAAAGCTTTGCGGCTGATAACGGCTCCCATAAAATTAGAGAAATCTTCTACTTCACCCACTGTAATTTTATTCACTTCAGCGGTTAGTTTCTCTTTAACTTCTCCCCAAATTGATTTGGGAACATACATTCTTGAAGCTGCAGAGCATTTTTGTCCCTGATATTCATAAGCACCGCGTACGGAAGAAATTACGAGACGATCCACATCCGCTGTATTATGGGCAAATATGAAATCCTTACCACCGGTTTCGCCAACAATTCGCGGATAGGTTTTATACTTATCAATGTTGTTACCAATTTTTTTCCACAGGTGATTGAACGTCGCTGTTGATCCAGTGAAATGAAGTCCTGCAAAATCTTCACTTTCAACAGCGGGATCACCCACATCAGGGCCCTCGCCCGGTAGAAACTGAATAACACCATCCGGAAGACCGGCTTCTTTTAACACTTGCATCACATGCCAACTGGAGTAAACCGATTCGGTTGATGGTTTCCAAATTGCAACATTTCCGCACATTACAGGCGCTGCCGGAAGATTCCCCGCAATAGCTGTAAAGTTAAAGGGAGTTACCGCAAAGACAAATCCTTCGAGCGGACGATATTCCATTCGGTTCCACATTCCATCAGGAGAGTGTGGCTGATCTTTATAAATTCGTGTAAGATACCAGGCGTTAAAACGGAAGAAATCAGCCAGTTCGCCAACCGCTTCAATTTCTGACTGCTGTGGTGTTTTTGATTGTGCCATCATTGTAGTGGCGTTCATCAAAAAGCGTTTGGGTCCTGTGATGATATCAGCGGCTTTTAGAAAAATTGCAACACGTTCTTGCCATGGCATTTCCGCCCATTTTTTGCGGGCTTCAAGTGCTCCTTCAATAGCTTGCTTGGTTTCTTTTTCGCCACATAAATGGACAATTCCAATTTTATGACCATGATTATGAGGCATGGATACTTCTTCGGTACGATCCGTTTTTACTTCTTTGCCATTGATAATGGCGTGTATATCAATCTGTTCCGATTGTAGTTCTTTCAGCACCTCTTTAAGTGCTTTGCGCTCTTCTGATCCCGGCGCGTAATCAAGATAGGGTTCGTTTACGGGCTCCTGTACATTAAAATAAGCGTTAGACATGGTAAACAGTTTTTATTTTTATCATTTCTTTTATGCCATAAATATAAGAACTGTTACGCGGAGTTCCTTTTAAAAGGGAGGAAAAGTATCTCCCATAGAGGGGAGATCAAAATCATCGTAAAGATGATTTTGTGAGGGGTGTTCTGTAGTGGTTGTAAAATGTTCAAGAAAGGTGGCTTGCCGTTGATCAGTGGACACCCCTCAAGTTAACATCTGAACGATGTTAACTGTCTCCCCTCCAGGGGAGAGCTCTTAAAAATGATATCTGACAAATCCTTCAATCGCTTCATATTCTGCAAGACCTAAATCATCATAGGTTTCTGCAGTTCCACGATTTCGATCCTCTGATCGTTGCCAAAATTCGCGAGTGTCTGATCCGGGAAAAAGGGGACGATCTTTTTGAGACTGATGCTTGAAGATCGCTTTTCGTTTTCGGGTTAACTCAAGCGGACTCAACGGCACGGCCATTTCGATTTCGTTTACATCCCATTCTTGCCATGCGCCTCTGTAAAGCCATACATAACAATCCTTTGCCCACTCTTCATCTTTACAGATTTTCAGGGCTTCCATAATGGCTTTCAGGCAAACTCTGTGTGTTCCGTGGGGATCAGACAGATCGCCGGCGGCATAAATCTGATGGGGTTTGATTTTGTTCAACAGATCAACCGTAATTTGAACATCTGCATCCGAGAGTGGTTTTTTCTTAACCCGACCGGTTTCATAAAAAGGCATATCCATAAAGTGCATATTTTCGTCCTTTACGCCGCAATAGCGTCCGGCCGCTTTTGCTTCACCGCGACGGATCAATCCTTTAATTTGCTTAATTTCATCCGAATCTACCTGACCGGGAGCCTTCTCTTTCAGGTATTTGTCAATATCCCGAAATAGTTTATCGGCTTTGTCTTCCTGCATTCCGAATGCTTCCGTATAGTCGGTTACAAAATCTGCAAACCGGACCACATCATCATCAAAAACGGCAATGTTTCCTGATGTCTGATAAGCCACATGAACATCGTGTCCGTGCTCAACCAGTCGAATCAGCGTTCCACCCATAGAAATAACATCATCGTCAGGATGGGGACTGAAAATCAGAGCTCGTTTTGGAAATGGAGTGGCTCTTTCGGGACGACTGGTATCATCCGCTTCCGGTTTTCCACCAGGCCATCCGGTGATGGTATGTTGTAATTCGTTAAATACTTTTATGTTGATGTCGTAAGCGGGGCCTTGTGTTGCAATAAGATCCGCCATGCCATTTTCGTTATAATTTTCGTCCGTCAGTTTTAGGATGGGCTTATCCAGTTTTTGACACAACCAAACCACGGCTTTTCTAATCAACGCATTATCCCAGTCGCAAGATGATAAAATCCACGGAGTGTTCACTTTGGTAAGGTCATCAGAAGCGGCTTCATCAAGCACAACACACGTATTTGGGTGATTCTGCAAATAGGTGGCAGGAATACTTTCTTTGATGTCACCTTCAACCGATTGCTGAATAATGGGAGCTTTTCCTTCTCCCCATGCCATCAAAAATATGCGTTTTGCTTTCATGATGGTTCCAACTCCCATGGTGATGGCACGCCTTGGTACATACTCTTCACCGAAAAAATCACTGGCGGCATCTTTACGGGTAACTTTATCAAGGGTAATTAATCTTGTTAATGAATCAGGACGCGAACCCGGCTCGTTGAATCCGATATGTCCCGTTCTGCCGATTCCTAAAAGTTGGATATCAAGGCCGCCGGCATGTTCAATTTTCTGCTCGTATTCCTCACAAAATTTATGGACTTCTTTTTCGGAAACCGTTCCATCAGGGATATGAACTTGATCTTCTGGAATATCAAGATGATCAAACAGATGCTCGTTCATAAACCGAACGTAGCTTTGCAGGGAGTTTGGTTCTATGGGGTAATACTCATCCAGATTAAACGTGATGACGTTTTTAAAACTCAATCCATCTTCCTGGTGAATTCGTATCAGTACTTCATACACTTTTACCGGGGTTGATCCCGTAGCCAGCCCAAGGACGGTTTTTTTGTTTTGTTCATTTCTCTCTCTTATCAAAGCAGCAATTTCATTGGCTAAAGCCCTGGAGGCTTCTAAACTTTCATCATAAATAACAGTCGGAATTTTTTCGAAATAGCTAAGTCTTGAATCTATTTGTTTGATTTTGGTTTTCAAGTCATTCATGTACAATTCGTGTTTAGAAGTTTTCTGCTTAAGAATGAGGGTAAATATACAATTTTATACGCTTTAGAGCAGGTGGAAACGGTTCCAAAGTTACCTGTCGGTGTCCAATTAATTTGCAATTTCGATTTTATTCATGATTTTAGGGCAGCTAAAAATGGAGTTTTCACATCTGATGTTGAATTCATCCATCAAATAAAAACGTTTGAACACTATATTTAAGAAGATGGATGTTATTGCAGGTATCGATTTAGGAGGTACCTACACAAAATTTGGGTTGGTAAACAAAAAGGGTGATTTACTGGTTGATGATTTCATCAAGACAGATACGGAACAATCATATCAGGATTTTTTTAAAAATTTGTGTGATCGTATCATGCTTCTCAAAAACGAAGTAGATGAACCTGTAGTGATAAAAGGGATTGGATTGGGGGCCCCATCAGCAAATTTTATTACAGGGGATATTGAGTCTGCCTCCAATTTATCATGGTCGGAAACGATACCGGTTACAAAACTTCTTCAATCCTATACGAAACTTCCGGTAACGATTTCGAATGATGCAAATGCCGCAGCAATGGGTGAAATGATGTTTGGGGCGGCAAAAGGAGTGGAAAATTTCATCTCTATTACTTTGGGCACAGGATTAGGCAGCGGAATTGTGGTAAATGGCAAATTGGTAACGGGGGTAACAGGTCATGCCGGGGAAATGGGGCATATCCTTGCCGTAGAAAATGGACGATTATGTGCCTGTGGAAAACTTGGGTGTCTTGAAACTTATGTTTCTGCACCGGGAATTTTAAAAACTGTAGATAAACTTCTTTCATCCAGAGATACAGACAGTGAGTTGAGACAGATGAATGAGATTTCTCCTATTGCAATTACTGAAGCTGCTCAAAAGGGTGATTTGGTGGCACTGGAGGTGTTTGATCAAACCGGAAAAATTTTCGGCCGGAGACTGGCAGATACAGTAGCTATTTTAAACCCTGAGCTGATTGTTCTTTCAGGTGGATTGGCGAAATCGGGGGATCTGATTTTGGAGCCAACAAAAAAATATATGGAGGAGTCACTTGTTAGCATTTATAGAGGAACTGTAGAGATGAAAATTTCGGAAATGAGTAAAAAGAATGCAGCTCTTTTGGGAGCAGCCGCTTTTATGTGGCAAAAATTAGAAACATTATCCCCCGAGTTTAGTTAAAGCAAATCTTTCATTTATATTCAACAACAAGGCAGCTCTTTTCTCAGAACCCTTTCAAGGGATAAACGAGTATAAAATGGAAAATTTAAACATAGATAAGGTCGCTAAACTCGCTCATGTTTCGCGATCTGTTGTTTCGAGGGTGTTAAATGATCACCCCAATGTAAGCAGTGATGCGAAAGCCCGTGTGATGGAAGTTGTTGAAAAATATAACTATAAACCGAACTCTGTTGCCCGTAGTTTGGCTACAAACACAGCTCATGAAATAGGTGTTTTGGTTACAAAAAGCGGAGATGAAGCGTTGGGGAGCGCGTTTTGGACCCAAATTCATTTGGGTATTTTTGAGGAGTGTACAAAAAGAGGATATTTTGTCTCACTCTCTTATGTATCGGAATCACAAAAAGATGACCTGCATAACTTTATCTTAAATGAGCGTCGGCTCGATGGATATATTCTGCTTACCCAGGAAGTTACCGATTTGGTGGGCGAGATGCTGTTTGAAAAAGATATTCCCATTGTGTTGGTGGGGCATATTCCCAAAAAAAAGAAAGTCAGTTCTGTTGATGTCGATAATTATTTGGGTGGAAAATTCGCAACAGAGCATTTGATAAAAGCAGGGCATAAAAACATTGGAATTATTCTGGCAAGTTTGGATGTAGAAGAATCCATAGACCGTTTGAAGGGGTATAAAGATGCATTGAAGGAGGGAGGATTAGAATTCAACGAAAATTACATGAGCGTTGTAGATTATCAGTTTAAAGACGGATATGATTCGATGGATGAATGGATCAAAAATGACGCAGAAATTACGGCAGTGTTTTGTGCCAGCGATACATTGGCAATGGGGGCTTTACTTGCAGTAAAAGACAATGGTAAAAAGGTGCCGGATGATTATGCTTTTGTAGGGTTTGATAACCTGAATTTTTCGGAATACACGTCTCCGCCGCTTACTACCGTTCAGCAGCCTATTTATGAAAAAGGTCAGACTGCAGCAAAAATTTTGATTAACCAGATAGAGGGGACATCATCAGAAAAAAAACAATTCAACCTCGAGCCAACATTGGTTATAAGGGAAAGTTGTGGAGTGAAGCGGGTGATGTAAAGAACCGGGAGATGCCGTCCCGAAGGATTTCGGGGACGGCATGACGCATTTTTTGATCAGCCTCTTTTAAATCAAATGGTGGTTTAATTCCCCGACCCTC
Source organism: Balneolaceae bacterium (assembly GCA_040876545.1). Classification (GTDB taxonomy): domain Bacteria; phylum Bacteroidota; class Rhodothermia; order Balneolales; family Balneolaceae; genus SW132. The sequence goes on from JBBDPF010000025.1 coordinate 9,717, forward strand.
TGGGTCGGAAAAAGACTAAAGTCCCCTTCCGAAGTATCGGAACTAAAAGAAGCTTGAAGGGGGAGAGAACCGACGCAGGAGGTTCAGGGGGATGACCGAGGGCTTTGATATTGGTTTGAATGTAAATTCAAGATCATAACCCTCGGTCATCCCCCAGTGTAATCGCTATCACTCTTACACTTCCCCCTTCAAAGGGGGAGACTCACCAATAATTTCATACTTTATCAAATAAATTATGGCTGTAAAGTTGATACCTCGTGGGCTCTGCCCCGAGGCAGTTCATTTGAGACTATGACTTTTCTTTAAACTTTTTGATAAATTTTCTTGAGAACTCCGACAAAATTAACCGTCCGCTAATTTCTGCCCGTTGTTCAAGTGTAGACCCCCAGTGACCTGTTCCCTGCCACTGAATTTCGCGAAGTTCTTTCATGGCTTGTGGGTTGCTTAAGGAAAGTTCACCGGCAAGTTTTGCAATCGCTTTGTCAATTTCCTCAACAGACCCTAAAACCTGACTGTATAGATTATTATTTTCTGCCCATTTGGAATCGTACCAAGAGCGGGCATCAACCGACATTGTGGTAAATGGCCCCACACCAATTTTTCGTCCAACAGCAGGACCAACAACAAACGGCCCGATTCCAACGGCAAGTTCACTTAGTTTTACAGATGCAGATGTGTGTGCAAAGGTATAATCTGCACAAGCCGCAATGCCTACGCCGCCGCCAACAACTTTTCCCTGAACTCTGGCAATGATAAACTTTGTAGATGTGCGCATGGCATTTAGCACGTTGGCAAATCCCATGAAAAATTTCTTCCCCTTTTCGAGATCAGAAATTGCAAGCATTTCATCAAAAGAAGCACCTGCACAAAACGCTCCATCTCCTTGACTCCGGATCACAATTACTTTAGAATCTTCACTGTTTGAAGCTTCTTTGATAGCGGCTGTGAGTTCGCCTAAAAGTTTTCCGGGCAAGGAATTTCCTTTGGGATGAAAAAATTCGATGGTTGAAATATCGTCGTTAATGGTATGGGTAACAGATCCATTTTGTGGCATGTCGGAAGATGATTTATTTCGTGTTTGGTAGACTCTTGTTATAGGAAGTTAAATTTATGTAGGGTGATAAGAAAGGGGAGATACTAAGAATCCAAGTGGTATTGATGAGATCAGATATAATATAGCTTCTGTCCTTTTCTAATCTTCATCAATTTCCAATCCATCTTTTCTTTTTACCAGTGTTAAAATCGTGTATTCCGCCACAAGCACATCTTCCTGATTGATGACTTCCACATCCCACCAAACCATGCCGTAGGGAAATTTATCCGTAGTACGTTTTTGGCGAACGGTTTTTCTTTGTGCAATAAGTTTTGCCTGGATGGTATCACCGGGAGCAACGGGTGCAATAAATCGAAGATCTTCAAGTCCGTAGTTTAGCAGGACGGGTCCGGGTGATGGATGAACAAACATTCCCGCAGCAGCAGAGAGCACGAAATATCCGTGGGCAATTCGTTTGCCGAACAGCGAATCCTTAGCAGCTACTTCATCAAAATGAGCGTAGAAATGATCTCCGCTCAATCCTCCGAAATTAACAATATCTGCTTCGGTTACGGTTCTGCGGTGAGTGGTTAACGCTTCGCCAATCTCCACGTCTTCGAAATATTTTTTAAACGGGTGGATGTCTGACTCTTTTGTTTCCGCACCTTTAATATGCTGATTCACAATATTCATCAATGTGGTGGGAGACCCCTGTAAAGCTACCCGCTGCATATTGTGGAGGACTGATCTTGCCCCGCCCAGTTCCTCTCCGCCACCGGCGCGTCCCGGCCCGCCGTGAACCATGTGTGGCATGGGTGAACCGTGTCCTGTAGATTCTTTCGCCGAATGACGGTTGATCACCATAAAACGTCCGTGATACGGAGCGCAACCCAATGTTATTTTTCTGGCGATGGAATCATCAGCCGTAAACAGTGAACCTACCAGTGAACCGTCTGATTTATTGGCAATGGCAATGGCTTCCTCCGCATTGGAATATGGCATAATGGTTGTCATAGGGCCAAAAGCTTCGATCGTGTGGACGCTGTCTACTTCCATTGGTTTGTGGCAGAGCAGAACGCGCGAATTTGTGAATGCTCCATTCAATTTTCCATTTTCGCCCCTGTAAACGGTGTCCGTCATGTCGGCAAGTTGTGCAAGCTGTTCGCCAAATCGATCATTCTGCAGCGAGCTTGCCAGCGGACCCATCATTGTATTTTCATCAGCGGGATTTCCAATGGTACTTTTTGATAATCGTTTCTTTAAAGCTTCAACCACATCATCAACTAACTTCTCTGGCACAATAGTCCGGCGAATGGCTGTACACTTCTGACCGGTTTTGACCACCATTTCGTTACTTACTTCCCTGATAAACAGGTCAAACTCTTCCATATCTGGCGTTACATCATCCCCGAGAATAGAACAGTTTAGCGAATCGGCTTCCAGATTGAACGGAATACTGTTCTCAACAATATTGGGATGAGCTTTCAGTTTTTTGCCCGTTATTGCCGATCCCGTAAAAGAAACAACATCCTGACTAATCAGGTGATCAAAAATATCTCCGGGTACATCAGCTGCGATGAATTGAATAGATCCCTCCGGTAGAATTTCCGATTCAATCATTTTTTCGAAAACAGCATGTGATAAATACATGCCAATAGGAGAGGATTTGATGATGCACGGCATTCCGGCAATAATGCTTGGTGCCAGTTTTTCAAGCATTCCCCACACAGGAAAATTGAATGCGTTGATGTGAAGCCCCAATCCGTGCTTGGGAACGCAGATGTGTTGTCCCACAAACGTACCACCCCGTGATAACCGCTGAACGCCACCTTCCACATGAAAAGGCAAATCAGACAGCTCCTGACGAGACTTGCTCGACAGAGTAAACATCGTTCCAATTCCACCTTCGATATCAATCCATGAATCGCGGCGCGTTGCTCCGGTGTGGGTTGATAATTTGTAGAATTCCTCCTTTCGCTCAATAAGATACTGAGCCAAAAATTTGATTTTAAACGCTCGTTCGTGGATGGATAATTCACGAAGCTTTGGCCCGCCCACGGTTCGGGCATATTCACACATCGCTTTATAATCCAGATCGGCTTCAACCAATTTGGCAACCGGCTTTTCGGTCACGGCGCTGATTAGATCTGTTTCAGTCCCTTTCTTGATCCACTTTCCCTGAGAGTAGGAGGTTACTTGCATTGCTTTATGTATGGTAGATTGGTATTAATTTTCTTGAATATAGGAAATCTGTGTTCAGAAGTCAGAATACAGGTAGAAGAATTTAACTGGATTAAATCTTCATGAAATAGCACAAGTATCGGCGCCTCCTTCAAGCGTGCTTGCACCTTGATGCGTGGTGGAGGATCAGTACATCTCCCCTCCAGGGGAGATCGTTGCCCAACGCATCAAGGACTTCGCAATGCTCAGACGCTTGAAGGTTGGTATTCTCCAGTATTCAAGACTCTCTCTTCCCCCACGTTTCGTAATCTCCATCCTGATCCACCCGGTCAGCCGGCACTTCCCTTAGTGGCTCACACTCTTTCAAGGTTTCATGAAGCTGCTGTGGCAGTCGCTGATACCAGCCCGTTCCCTCGGTTTTCCAGCCGATCATTTCATCACTGACATCCTTTACAATTTTTGCGGGATTCCCGACAACCACTTTACGGTTCGGAATTTCCATTCCCTCCGGCACAAAACAAAGTGCTCCGATGATGCACTCATCACCCACAGTTACGCGATCCATAACCACGGCATTCATTCCCACTAAACAGTTTTTACCAATCGTAGAGCCATGAATAATTGCACCATGTCCAATATGAGCTGATTCCTTAAGCGTAACGGTCACGCCCGGAAACATATGGATTGTACAGTTTTCCTGAACATTGCAACCATCTTCAATCACAATTTTTCCCCAATCTCCGCGAATTGCCGCTCCCGGACCGATATACACATCTTTACCAATAATTACATTACCGGTTACAACAGCTTTAGGATGAACGTAAGCACTTTCGTGAATGACCGGTTTGTAGCCGTTAAATTCGTAAGTCAAGGTAATTGGTTGATTAGTTTATTAGGGAATTAGGTCTGTTCCGATTCTAACCCTGTTGGATTATAGTCGATTGGGTCCTCTTTTATATTATAATCTGACTTTTTGCGATTTAGATACGCAATGTAGCCGTTTGTCATTTTGATACATTCCTCGAGTTGTTCTATTAGCTGACTGTAATCTTCTACCTGGATATAATTACAATCCAACGCAGTTATTAGATGATCAATCAATTCATATTGCGACCCCCGGGATTGTCTGCAGTACTGAATGTTTTCCTGAAAGTGATATCTTCCATAACCTTCCGCAATATTATTTCCAATAGATCTTGATGAACGGATCATTTGATCAATGAGCTTATATTTTTCTTCTTTGGGTAATCTCTTACAAAGTTCAAAAATTTCTCTCCTAATCTTTCTGGCTAACTTCCACACTTTCAGGCTTTGAAATGATTTAAAATCAGAATCTTTCATATGGATGTAACTGTGTTAAAAGGGACAATATTTATATCTACCCACTCCCTAATAAACTAATTTTCCTATCAACTAATCAACTTCTCTCCAAAATAGTAGCATAACCCTGCCCAACACCTATACACATCGTTACCAAGGCATACTTTTTATCTTGTTTCTGCAATTCGATGGCAGCGGTTTGAAGGATTCTTGATCCACTTACGCCAAGCGGATGTCCCAATGCAATGGCTCCGCCGTTGGGATTGATTCTTGGATCATCATCATCAAGCCCCATTTTGCGTGTACAGGCAAGAACCTGTGCTGAGAAAGCCTCATTCAATTCTATAATGTCCATATCATCCAAAGATAATCCCGCTCGTTTTAAGGCAATTTCTGAGGCATAAACCGGACCGATTCCCATAATTCGTGGTTCAACTCCTGCAACTCCGGAGGATACAATTCGCGCCATGGGTTTTAAGTTGTGATCGGCCAATGCTTTGCTTGATGCAATCAGCATTGCCGCAGATCCATCATTTAATCCGGAGGCGTTTCCGGCTGTTACGCTCCCATCTTTTTTAAAGGCGGGTCGTAGCTTTCCGAGAATCTCTTTGGTTGTATCGGGACGAATAAATTCATCATCCTTAAACAGAAGCGGATCTTGTTTTCGTCGGGGAATTTCTACGGCTACAATTTCTTCTGCAAGCCTACCACTCTCTCTTGCTTTTCCGGCTTTCTGCTGACTCCACGCCGCAAATGCATCCTGAGCTTCACGTTCAATTCCGTATTTTTCCACCAGATTTTCAGCGGTATTTCCCATTCCTTCTGTTCCATACAGCTCCTTCATTTTCGGGTTGATGAATCTCCATCCAAAACTGGAGTCGTGCATTTCGGCATCGTTCCCAAAAGGTTTTGATGCTTTTGATGTCACCCAGGGTCCGCGTGTCATGTGCTCAACCCCGCCTGTGATAAACAATTCTCCATCGCCGGCAGCAATGGCTCGCCGTGCGTGAATAGCGGCGGACATACTTGACGCGCATAGCCGGTTTACGGTTTCACCCGGAACGGTAAACGGTAACCCTGCCAACAGCAAAGACATTCGGGCAACATTTCGGTTATCTTCTCCGGCTTGATTTGCACAGCCAAAAATCACATCATCAATGGCTTTTGGATCAAGATCTGTGTTTCTGTTCATCAGCTCTTTGATGACAATCGCTCCCAAATCATCTGTTCGAATAGGAGAGAGGGTGCCCCGGAAGTTACCAATTGGGGTTCGGATCGCATCAACAATAAACGCTTCTTTGGAATTAGACATCAAATAAGTTCTGGTTTAAAATTGGTAGACAAAAGTGATATCAAAACAAATTTTTAGCAAGATTGATTCTAACTTCTACTCCTGCTCTTCATTTTCAGGCTGAACATTCAAATATCTGATATATCGTTCCGGCCATTCAAAAAGTGGTTCGTTAGTGATTGCTGGAAGACGTGGTTCCCGAATGGGAGGACGTTCGGGGTTTTGATCTGGATCCCATCTGAAATTTTCGAGTTCCAGATCAATATTTCCCGGTTCTTCCGGAAGATGACTTCCATCAATATTCTGTTCGGCTTTAAAGTTTTCAAATTCCCCATCGTTGAAGTACATGGTTGATGCACCTGCTGCAATGAGTTCCATCAATCCATCGGGCTCTTCATCATCATTTTTTAGGTGAAAGATGATTTCAGAATTATTGAAAACCACAAGTCGCTCTAAATCCCCTTCATCAAAATAGGCGTGAAGAGTATCGCCAGTCATTTGATTGAGACGTCCGGTTAACGAATCTTCCTGAACAGCAATAGGTCGGGTAAACGAGCGTAAAAAATTGATATCCTCATCCTCGAAAGTGGCTTCTATTATGGGTCCCGTCAACTGCATATTATTCTGCCAAAGTATAGGGGATGAACGTAACGTAAATTTATCTTCATTATCGCTATAATTAGCTGTGTCGGCAATGGCAGAAAATTTGTTCGACCAAATCCGTACATCCTCGAAAGCGTCCATTGTGGAGGTTGTATCAGTTTCCTGAAGCTCAATTTTTTCTGCAAGAATATGGGTTGTATCCGCTTCACTTTCACTTACTTCCATCAGCCATGCATCCTCTTCAAGAAGTCTGTAACCGGTAGAATCAGCATATAGATAATCGCCACTAAAGGTGACCTTTTCTTCGTAATCATCGGCGTAAACACGGCTGAAAAGCTCATAAAGATCATCCGTCCGGTTCATAAAAAGTGAATCAGATTCAAGATATTGAGTACTATCTGCGAGTTGAACATCACCCCGAAAAACTGCGCTATCGAGCGCTTGATAATAGATTCCTGACTCGGCAATGAGTGTTCCACGGTCATCTTCAAATCGTACGGGAGAACGGAAAATAACCATTTCCAATATGGTGATATAATCCACTATTTGGCTAAACACTGTATTTTTATCGGATTGAACAATAACACGTCCCCTAAATTGGCTGAAATCAGTAATGGTGTCGTAGTATAGAGTATCAGCCCAAATAGTTTCACGTTCTGTTTCAATCTGGATGTTAAAAGCATGAATCATATTGTCGTTTAAAAATCGATAGGCGCTATCTGCTTCCATTAGCATATCCTCGGTTCTGATGATGACATCATCAAGCAACTTTTGAACGGTTTGTCCATCAATCGTAACACCTTCGGCACTACCGGCCTGATCGATATACACCTGGCTTTGAGCAGCAGACTGTTGAGCTAAAAAGAGAATCCCCAAAAAGGAGAGGAGAAATATGAACGTTTTTGATATCATCAATCTACGATTACCCTGCCTCGCGGCTCTTGAATTGTGTATGAGGATAAATCTGTTAATCCATCGAATCCATAACCTGCAATACTATCAGCGGGTGTAATAATGGTGACAAAATCGGGTGTTGAAATACGATCTGAATCTTGGGACCATTTTAGGAATTCTGTGTAAAGTTCTCGTTGTGTAACGGTTTCTACTTTTACTGAATCGTACAATTCAAATTCCCGTTTTGCATCGTAGTAAATAGCTCGTTTACTCCAGGCCTCGGTTTCTACGGCTCCGGTTGAGTCAAAAAGCTGAACATAGACGGGGCCATCGATGTTGGTCTGTTTTCGTTCTTCTGATTGATAGCTTACGGCGTAACTTCCATCAATTAAAATTCTGGATCGTCCGTCTTTCATCAGCATCATTTCAACGTCCCAGCTTTCTGTTGTGGAAACGAGAGAGTCATTAAGTGCTGATTCTACCTGTTGGTTATCAAATTCGGAAAGCTCGGAGCAAGCCGAAAATGACAGAAGAAAAGCGCAGAGAAGAAAAGAATTAGGTTGTGCCAAAATACCGGTCTCCGGCGTCACCCAATCCCGGAACGATGTACGCATCCTCGTTAAGTTTCTCATCAACAGCTGCAGTGATAATTGAAACATCTGGGTATTTTTTTGTGATTCGTTCGAGGCCTTCCGGTGCGCAAATTAAGGAGATAAAACGGATCTGTTTTGCGCCCTGGTTTTTTAGAAATCCAATAGCATCATCAGCGCTCCCTCCAGTTGCCAGCATGGGATCAACCAGTAGTACTAATCCTTCTGATACCCCTTCGGGTAAATTGGAATAATAGTCAACGGGTTCGTGTGTGGTTTCGTCTCTATACATGCCCAAGTGGCCAACTTTTGCATCGGGTATAAAATCGATGATGGCATCTACCAAGCTCAATCCGGCACGGAGTATTGGAACAACAATAATTTCGGTATCTATTTCAAAACTCTTGGTTTGGGTAATCGGGGTTTCGATAACATTTTCGCGAAGGGGCAACTCCTTTAAGGCTGAATAAGCCAAAATAGTTGCCACTCTTGCCATTGCTTTTCGAAATTCCACAATACCGGTGTTTTTATCCCGAAGGATTGATAAATCTCTCGCTACAACCGGATGTTCAATTACGGTGATATTTTTATGCATGATTTGTGCTGTTAAATCAAATCTCAGTATTTTCGAAATATCTTCTGCTGATTTTCACAATCACACCCGATAACGCAAACAAGGCAATAATGTTGAAGAATGCCATAAATCCAAGCATCACATCACCAAACGCCCATACAGTTGTTAATGCAGTAACGGCGCCTAAAAAGTGCATTCCAACAAACATTAATCTGTAGTAGAAAATGGATTTGAATCCAAACAGGTATTGTGCAGCTCTGTCGCCATAATAACTCCAACTAATGGATGTTGAAATTCCGAATAGGATTACACAAATGGTCACAAGAAATCCACCACCGGATGAGAGTGGGGCGAGGCCTATTTCAAATGCCTGGGCAGTAAGTGGGGCACCGTTTTCTACAACACCACCATAAAGTCTGTCAGTAGTCTGGTCATCATCAGTGTATACCACAGGCGCAACTCCTATCCCTTCAATGCGACCATTAAAATATTCTGTTTCATCGCTATCGGTGTACATAGTATCAACGGCTACCGAATACCGGTTCATCTGTCCGTTTACGGGTACTCCATTTTCAAAAAAGAGAGTATTTTCAGAATCACTTGTTTCTTCAACAATATATTCGATTGAGCCATCGGCAGGATTAACGGATGCGGAGTGATGCATATCCCACGCTCCTGTTGATACAATAACTAATCCTGTGATTGTACAAACAATTAACGTATCGATGAGTGGTTCAAGCAGAGCAACTACACCTTCGCGAACAGGTTGATCTGTTTTTGCAGCGGAGTGAGCAATCGGAGCCGAACCCTGACCGGCTTCGTTGGAAAAAATTCCACGCTGAACGCCATAACTTAGTGTAACAATTAACGCACCTGACCCAACACCAAGAACTCCTGCTTGAGGATTGAATGCATTACTTAGGATGGTCCAAAATGAAGGGATAATCATCTGATAATTAATCAGTAAAATTATAAGGCCTACAAGCACATAAATGGTAGCCATAAAAGGCACAAGCCGGGCAGTTACGTATCCAATTCGTTTAATACCCCCTAATATGACAGCTCCTACAAGTCCGGCTGTAATGAATCCGGTTAACGCTTTAGGCATGTCAAAATCACTGGCCATCACATCAGCCACTGTATTAGCCTGAACGGCGTTTCCGGTTAAAAATGCACAAATGGCTGCGGCAATTGAGAATGCAACGGCCAGCCATTTCCAGTTTGGCCCAAGGCCTTTTTCAATGTAATACATCGGTCCACCTGAAACGGAACCATCCTCGTTGGTTACTCGATATTCCTGGGCGAGTGTTACCTCGGTGTATTTAATCGCCATACCTAAAACGGCAGTAACCCACATCCAAAAAAGTGCACCGGGTCCTCCAATGTGTATGGCAAGTGCAACCCCGGCGATATTACCAATTCCTACGGTAGCCGATAATGCAGTAGTTAATGCTTGAAAATGATTAATATCACCTTCATCATCAGGATCATCGTAGTGCCCCCTAACTACTTTCAGTCCATGACTGAATTTGGTAATCTGAATAAAACTTAATCGTACAGTTATAAAAATCCCAAAAGAGAGAAGCAGAACCACCATAAAGGGCATAGCTTCCGGGGTGTTCCAAACAATATCTAAGAGCCAATTAATAACAGTTTCAAATAGATCCATGAACGTTGATGAGCATTTTAGGTTTTGGTAAGCCCGAAGGTATAAATAATTACCGTTTTATTTTAGTAAAAATTTTAATACTAAAATGAACGATTCGTCATTAATTTTTCTTTGAACCATCAGTGCCTCATTAGATTATGTTATCTTAACTGTGAATAACTTAAATGATAAAATTCAAACACCATGACAAAAGCTGATATTGTAGATATCATATCATCATCAACAGGATTGACGAAAGTGGAAACCGAAACTGTAGTAAAAGGTTTTTTAGATACTGTGATTGATGCAATGAAACGTAATGAAACTATTGAGTTGCGTGGCTTCGGAAGTTTCAAAGTTGTAAAAAGAGCTCAACGGGTTGCAAGAAATCCAAAAACAAATGAAGAAGTTATTGTTCCGGAACAACATGTTCCTATGCTCAAAATTTCTAAAGACTTTAAAAAGCAGGTAAACGAATCAGTAAATTAGTACTCACTTTTGGGATTGTTCAACTTTAGGGGGCGAGATAATCTCAAACTGGAATTGTTTTTAAAATCTTTTCTTTTACAGATCAGTTTCTTAGTCTAACCATTAACTTATAAATATTTGATGGATTGGTCTAAGCAATGAAGATTTTTACTTCTTTAATTCTCATTTTTATCCTCACATTTATTTCATGTGAACGGTTTCCTGAAGCTGATTACTATGAAATTGAAGGGATCGTTTCTATTGAGGCTGAATCTCAAGGAGAGATTAATAATTGGATTGTAGACCATAAGTATACAAGTGTGGGAGTCACTTCTTATGAATCTGATTCAAAGGGTGAAATCCGATATTCTTTTTATGTTTCCAACCCGGGTGACTACTCCATTTGGTTGTTAAGCAATCGGTTTAGTGATGCATCCGATCAAAACTTTCTAAACTTTTCTGTTTTTGATGATGAAAATTCTGAGATAGGCAGTTCTTCATTTCAACTTCCATCCCGGCAAAATCCCGAATGGGTAAACGAATCAGAAAATGGGGAAGACATTTCTATCAGATTTTCTGAGTCGGGGTTTTACTCTATTGAATTTTACTCGAATGGTAAGACTGGCTATCGGTTTGATAAACTACATTTCACCTTAAATAATGCGCGTAAACCTGAGGGAATGGGATATCCGGAAACTGTGGACCCACGTTTTGATCCGGTTGATCAAAAAAGAGAACAACGTATTCGAATACCTCCGCAGTGGGCTTTTGGTGTTTTATATGGAGGAGCTGTTGATGGATCGACTATCAAAAATGATGTTGAGAGATTGCTTGAGCGAGATATTCCGGTTGATGCTTATTGGATAGATGATGAATGGACAAATAATTTATCTCAATTTATGGATCAACATGAAATTCGAAAAGGAACTCATTTTTCGGAGAATTCAGATACAGATTCAGATTTTTTTCTCCTTCCTTTAGACTCTGACTTAGATGTTGTTCAACAAGTTTATGAGAATACTCAAAACGAAGGTGAAAAAAACCACCGTGGATTTATATTTTCAGGGATTGCCAATATTTATGATGAGGAATTTAAACTCTATCCTGTAAACCGATATTCCAATAATTCATCTACAGGTTTTGATGTGCTGAAAGATCAGGTAGAAAAAGTGAGTAATCCACGGTTAACAATGTATGAAATCCCATTTTTAACGCACGATCTGGTGGATTTACAAACGGTTGAAGAATCTGCAAGAGAAGAGCTGTTTATGAGATGGATTCAGTTTTCGGCATTTAATCCCATCATGACGTTGTTTCCTGCTCCAAATGGATTATTTGCAGAATCAGGATTAGACCTTTCGGGGCGGGCTGTAGAAAATCTAAAAAAATACTCTGTTCTTAGAAATGAACTCTTTCCGTACATCTATAGCCATGCTCATTTTACACGGCAAAGTGGTGAGAAAATGATTCAGGGTGATGGTTTACGAAATACTCAATTTATGTTTGGTGATGCTTTTTTGGTAGCTCCAATAGTTGAGAGAGGGGTTAGAGAACGATCGGTATATTTCCCTGATGGATATTGGTACGACTACAACAGCAATAACTCTTATGAAGGAGGAAGATCGTGGTTTATTGAAGCTCCTTTGGAGACGATTCCCGTTTATGTAAAAGCCGGTTCAATTGTCCCGTATAGAGAATTTTCACCTACCATAGAAGAAGGAGACAAGGGGTTTTTAAGAGTAGAAATCTATACAGGAGATGCCGGTACGTTTAGACTTACAGAAGATGATGGGTTTTCTGAAGATTATTTAGAGGGAATTGCTGCCAGAACCATGTTTAGATATAATGAATTGGAGGGTCGTAAAATTCTCACAATAGGTGCCGTTCAGCGGCATTACCATGAAATGATTGTAGTGCGAGATTATGAAATTGAATTTCTCTATGCCGAAAAACCTTCCAAAATTTTAATCAACGAAAATACAGTTTCTGAAACAGAAGGGGAAGGTATAACATATTGGATATATGATGATCAGAAAGAATCAATAAAACTGATTATTTCTGAAGCAAACCGGGATGAGAAAATAGATATAGAAATACTGCCTTAAAACCTGAGTTCGAGTAAAAATATTGGTTGAGCGTCATCCTGAGCGCAATTCCGCATCATTTGGCGGAATGAAGTCGAAGGATTTCCCTGTGAACAACCCAACCATTAGCTATAAAAAGTATCCCCATCGAGCTATCTCCCTGACCCCGTTTACGGGATTTTCCCTTTAAAGGGAGACTTTTAATAACCTGATTTATAAATCGACCTGAAGTTTAAAAATCAATCCCAATAGAGAAGTAATGGATGGGTGATGAGCCAAATCCCGATCTTTCGTAGGGCCAGCCTACATCATACCGTAAAGGAAGCCCCAACAGAATGGTTCTGAGGCCGAACCCTGCTCCAATTAAAATATCACCATCAACAATATTTGCCGTTACATCTCCTTCTTGTGGTGGTCCCTCGCGAATTAATCCTGTTTGTCCATTAAGGACAACTTCTTCCTGCTCTGCTACACGAAAGTCAAGGCTTGATGATTTTTCAAAAAAGACAATAGGTTCACCGGTTTGTCCACTTGAAAAGCGTGAATATGGGACATCAAAACCCCATGCTGAACCCACATCAATAAATGCAGCGCCTGTAATATTATAAAGTGGGATAAGTGGAATGGGGCCCGGTAAAACCGCTGCAAAAAGTGGAAATCGAAATTCTGTATTAATCAGCGAAAATCTATCACCATAAATAGTGTTAAATGGATGTCCACGTAAAGGCGTAGCGGGCAGAGTGAAAAAAGTATCTGCTAACCGTTCATTAGGGATTTCGGCATCACTCCATTTTTGGTTGATCCAGCCAAGCATTCCGCCCATAAAAAAGGTTTGGGAATCACGGCCTAAAGAAATAGCCCCGGACCCACGTAATGCAAGAGAGGTTCTAAATCCGAGATCAAAATACTTTCTATAATCTCCCAAAAGCGTAGCAAATTGGGGGTTGTTGGATGTTAACGGCGGACTACCGGCAAGCTGAATCGAATATCTTGATCCTCCACCGGGTAAAAAACTACCTGCCTGTGGACGTGTATAATCACTGGTAAATGTGATTTGAGGGTAGATAAAAAATGAATTATCACTTTGTAAATTATTCTGTCCAACACCCTGAACAGAGCTAAAATCCCGAGAGATGGTAATTGCAGAAGCGCCATAATCCAATCGCTGAAACCGATTGAATGGATACTGAAAATCGGCACTAAAACCATAGGTGCGAAACCGAAGTAATTCTCCGCTATAGAATTGATAATTTCTTGATTGATGGAAAAACGTAGCAAAGAAATTGGTTCTATTTCGTAAAAATCCGTATTGGAATGAGTAATTACTATTCCGTAAATCAAATTCAAGATCTGTAGCTATTGATATTTGATGATCACCGAAAAGGTCACTCAATGTGAAGTAGAGTAATGCAGAGGAACCTGTGAAGGTATTTGCCTGTCCGGCTGCATAGCTGAAATCTGGTGAAAACTGTAATTTATATTCTTTGGGTCGATAATATCCATCTTCTGAAACATTATCTTCCGGTTCGAATTGTCGTGGATCATCTTGCAATTCAAGAGTTGTATCTCTAACTACGGTTTCACCAAACTGATAATTTCTAAAATCTACCTGCTCATCATCTTCCTGTTGCTCAGTTTGCACTGTGTCACTTTCTGTTGAAAATTGCTGTACATCTTCAGCTGAAGCACGATACGAACGACTATTGATTTCGTTGCCTCTATCACGATTTGCAATCAACTCACCTACGTAATGAATAGATGGTACCCTTTCCCCGGGGGTTTCGTTTATTCGCTGTTGCGCCCAAGTGTTAGGGGTTAACTGGCGATCCATACTTCTGGAAAATGGAGATCTCATAAGGAAAATATCGGGATATCCTTCGTTGAGCGAATTAAAGGCCAAACGTGTTCCATCTTGCGAGATGGAAAGTTGCATAATTCCTGTTTGAAGATCTGTGAGCGGTGATACAGTACGGCTCGAAAGATCATACTCGTAAATATTTGGTATTCCATTTTGATCGGAAACGAAAACCATCCGGCCATCAGAAGTAACATCCGGCTGAGATTCTGACCATTTAGGGGTGTTGGTTAACCGTTGAATTCTATTTGAGCCGACCTGTATTGAATAAAGATCTGTTTCATAAAAAAAGTCGTTTACCATGCCGGAATACCCTGCAAGTTGTGTGTTAGGGCGCAAATTATCCCCACGATTGGATACAAAGTAAACAGTTTCTGAATCGGGAGCCCAAACGGGTTCTTTATCAGTAAAAACATCTCTTGTTAAATTAGTGAAATCACTGTTTTCAAGGTTATACACAAATATATCCTGATAGGGGCCGTCGTTGCCATCAAACGCTATTTTTTGTCCATCGGGTGACCACGCAACAGAGTTAATGGCATCAAGAGATGGGAATTTGATGGTATTAGATTCCCCACTTTCATAATCAACAATAGCCAAGTTATAAGACCCTTGAGATTTACTCGAGAGCGCCAGTTTTGACCCATCAGGCGACCATGTAAGATTTGGGTTTAAAATATTAAGCTCTTCAAACATTGGATTGTCTGCGCCACTGACAAGTGTTTTAAGTCGTTCACCGGAATTGGCATCAACAACAACAACATCAAACACATTTCTACGGTTTGTTAACATTGCTATGCGATCACCATTAGGAGAAATGGCAGGGCTTGTGTTGTACGACCCGGATCGGTCGCGGGTTGTAATTTGGGTAGCCACACTATTTAGTGATTGGCGTTCTGCTACTTCAGGGAAGTATCGAACACGATAAAACTCTTGCCATCTTTCTGAGAGCTCATCAGGTTCCAAACCCACTGATTGAACGATTGCCTGTTGAACATTTCGGGTTGTTTTAATCCGCTGTAGAATTTCTGTAATTTTTGGCCGTCCGTATTCCGAGGCTATGTAGTACCAAAACGATTGACCTCCTCTGTAGGCAAAAAATCCACCTAACTGGGGAATGGAGGGTAGGTATTGATTTAAAACCGCATCTCTCATATACATATCAGTTTGTGTGTCCCAACCAAGAGCTAAATATTCGGCCAAACCTTCTTCAAACCACAGTGGGAATTGTAGTTGAATATTGTTTTGAACGATAGACTGAACATTTCCACCGTAGTAAACATCATTAATAAAAGCGTGTGTCAACTCGTGTTGAATGGTTCGGCGAAAGTCGGCGTAATCACCCATAAAAGGTTGGGTCATTCTGTTTTTGAACTTATCTGTTACACCTCCAATTCCTTGTGCATCAACGGGTAAGGCAACCACATTGGTTTGAGAAAAATCACTATGCGAATCGTAAATAATAACCGGAATTCGATCGGTGAGCTGTGATCCGAAATCCTCTTGCAATTGAATCAATGAAGATTCTACCGTTTCCGCGGTGAATTGTGCAAGGTGATAATTCTTGGCATCGTAATAGTAAACATCAAAATGTTCAGTTTCGATAAAACGCCAGTCGAAATTATCGTATTGAACTCGGTTTTTCCCAAAAGAGAAATATTGGGAAAAGGCTGTTTCAACGACAACGGTTCCGGCAAATAGCGTAAGAGTAGATACTAAAAGTAGCTTTTTCAATGATGGCATGTCAATATGTTAATTAAAAATCAGCGATAGCTAAATCTATCTGGCGTTTCCCCAAATCGGTTCTTGTTACTTTAACGTTCACGGTATCACCCAATCTATAATTTTTACCCTTCGAACGTCCGGTTAAACAGTGTAATTTTGGATTATAGACGTAATAATCATCGTTTAAATCACTAACGCGTACCATACCTTCGCAGTATATATCATTTAACAGAATGTAAATTCCATTATCGGTAACGCCACTAATGGTACCGGTAAATGTTTCGCCTAACCTATCCGAGAGAAACTCAACTTGTTTAAGTTTTACTGAATCTCTTTCGGCTTCCACAGCATAACGTTCTCGTTCGCTGCAATGTTCACCATTATCCAAAAGCTCATCATACGTATATTCTGTACCACTTGAGCTGTATCGTTTAAGTAAGCGATGTACAATTACATCAGGGTAACGCCGAATCGGACTTGTAAAGTGTGCATAGTTTGAAAAACCTAAACCAAAATGCCCGATATTTTTCGGGGTATATTCGGCTTTCGACATGGCTCGTAACATCAATCCGTTAATGATATTTTCGACAGATGTTCCTTCTACTTCTTTAAGCAACTCGTTGATTTTCTTTGAGGTGATTTTTCCATTTAACTCAAAGTGGATACCCAATGGTTTTGCTGTTTCTTTTATGTTGTTCAGCTTTTCAAGATCGGGCTGACCATGAACACGGTAGAAGAATGGATGATCATTTTTTGATTCTTTCGTCCGTAAATCCTCTACATGTTTTGCAACTGTTCTGTTGGCCATTAGCATACACTCTTCAATAAGTTTATGAGCAAAAATGCGTTCTTTTACAACCACATCGATGGGTTTACCGGAATCATCGAGTACAAATTTGGGCTCGGGAGTTTCGAATGCAATGGATCCTTCCCTGAACCTTTTATCCAATAAAATATTAGCGAGCGTTTGTAAAGTCTTTAGCTGAGTTTCAAACGGGTGAGTGTTTTTCCCGTCCAAAATATCTTGTACTTCATCATATACAAACCGTTGTCTGGAATGAATAACGGTTTCTTCTATGGAATGATTTACCAGTTTTCCATTGGGGGCAATTTCCATAAAACAGCTGTAAGCCAATTTATCTTCGTGAGGGCGGAGGCTGCAAAGTCCGTTGCTTAATCGCTCTGGCATCATGGGAATAACTCTGTCCACAAGATAGACGCTTGTTCCTCGGTGATACGCTTCCACATCAAGGGGAGTTTCCCGCGGCATGTAGTGAGTAACATCAGCAATGTGTACCCCAAGGTAATAGTTGCCATTATCTAAAATTTTGATACTTAACCCATCATCAAAATCTTTTGCATCGGCGGGATCAATTGTAAGAACTACTTCATCACGCATGTCCCGTCGCTTTGCAATTTCCTGTTCAGAAATTTTTTCGGGGATGTCTTCTGCAAATTTGGTGACTTCGGGCGGAAACTCTGCCTGAAACTGTTTTTCTGCTAATATGGATAGAATATTGGCTTCATTGGTGCCCGATTCTCCCAGTCTGCTCAAAACAGATGCTTTGGGGTAACTTCTCATATCTTCCCAGCTGAGTAGCGAAAAGGTTACTTTTTCACCCGGTTTTGCTCCGTTTAAATCATTGGGATCTACGTAAAAATCAACCCTTGCGGATTGCTGATCAGGCTTGATGATGTACGTGTCTTTAGATTCACTCACCAATGTACCCACAAAGATAGATTTGGCTCGCTTCACAACAGATTCAATCTTGCCAATGGCTTTGTTGCTTTTTTTGTGATAGCCTGTAAGTTTTACCTCTACAACATCTCTGTCGAGCGCGGTGCCCATTTGCCGGCTGGGAATTTTAATATCTTCATCGCGCCCTTCCACGATTACATAACCGTCACCATGGCTTGTAACATCGAGCACGCCGGTTAAGGTGTCTTTTTCTTTAACAACGACTTCATTTAATCGAATCAGATTTCCTTTCGTAACACGAATTCTATCGATCTGTTTGAGCCGATTAATCGCCTGCTTTAGTTTTTTGTCACCTTTTTTGGTTGAAAGTCCCAACGCATCTCGCATAATGGGTGTGGGTATGGATGCATCAGGATACTTCTTTAATGTCTCTATAATTTGTTTTTCAATCGAACTTAAATTGGTCTTGCTCATTTTGTGAATTTTCTAAAAAATCTATTTAAATTATTGTGGTTCAGTTGCCAACTGTTGTAAATCATCTTCTGTAACGGTGTCTTCTTCCTTCTCTTTCAATCCAAAAAGCTTTCGAAAACTATTTGAGATTCGGGCACGAAGGTTTTGCCATGTGTTAAACTGAAACTCAGCTTCAACCCCTACACCGTTCATCTCCTGGGTTTGGCCTCTAAGCTCGTCTTCACTACTTCTGCCGGTAGTCGAAAAATCTTGTCTATGGAATGCAGTTACAGAAAATATACGGTTTATTCTGTAAGTAGCCCCTAAATCTCCAATATTACTTTGTTGACCGGCAACCTGCCCTTCACGTCTAATTATAAAGCGATCATTAAAAAGCCGTAGTGCCATATCAAGATCAACCCCATACCCAAATTCATCAGGTCCGGAGAGTCTGTTTTGGGTGATATTAACATCTACATCGAAAACAATATCATCACTCAAAATAGAGTTTATTTGATCCGATAAAAGCGGACTGATGATCTGGCTGGAAATAAGTGGGTTTACAATCGCCGAAGCTCCGGTTACACCTTCACCTAAACCACCTGCCGTTACTTCTGATGTGGGGATGAAATTCCCGGTCAGTAACAGTGCAAACGACTGTATTAATTTTTCATCTTCACTTTGATTGATACGGTTTATTTGAGCCGATACCAAAGGATCAAGCGTTCCATCAATTCCGGAAGGAATTCTAAAAAAGAAATTATTTTCTACGGAGGTAATGGTACCGCCAATTTCCAGAATAAGATCAATGGGTATTCGTGAAAAAGACTCAGTTGCCTGCGACCCCAATAAACTCGATGCATTAGGGCGGGCTCTGTAAGAAGCGTCAATATCTAAATCGGCATCTGCTAATTCTCCCTGCCAGCTTATATTCCCACCTTCTTCGAGTGTAAATCGTCGGGTAAAAATATCACCACCTACAAACTGATAATCCCCACTTTCGATATTAAATCTGCCAAACATGCTCACATCCTGATCTTCCAAAAGAATTCGCACTTGTCCGCCGCCGGTTGCATTTAGCACTTCATTGGTGACAGGATCAAATATAAGCTGTACGTTTACTTCTTCTGAAGCTGCAAATTGAACATCCATGGAAAAAACCTCTAAAAATGATAAATCTACTTCTTCTTCCTCATCATCAGAATTATCTTCCTCTTCAACCGAGAAAGCGGCCGGATCAGTGATGTTAAAGGAGTCTACAAATTGGATGAACCGTCTATCTTGCTCAAATTCTGTTTCTATGGTAAGTGGAATGGCTATTCTTGATAACGTTGAAAGTTCAACGGTTTCTGATGTTCGAAGAAACGGATCTTCACTTGTGCCTGTAATTTGTGCCTGACCAGTTCCATATAAACTTGAATAAAAAGGGACGTTAGGGTCCGGCAGATTATTCATAAAGTGCAGGTTATTAAGATCGAGAGTTAAATCGAAACGGGTTCCGGGATTAAAATCATTCAGGTCAATCTGTCCGTAAAGCGTTCCTGTACCATCACGGGTATCCGTAAGAGTGATATCATTAAAAAGCAGTCCGTCTTCGCGATTAAATACAAGCTCTCCGTCAACGGTATAATCTACATTGGTGAAAAGCGGCTTTCCGTATACGTCTGTGACATCAAACGTAGCACTATAGTCGTAGTCTTGAGCACTTCTGCCGCGTAAAAATCCTGTCCCCGAGGAAGAACCTTCCATATCCGTTATTACATTAGGAACCATCACGGTTACAATCCACATATCAATCTGATTTAAATCGGCGTCGAAATAGAATAAATCCTCATCGGGATCGACTGAATTTGGGGTCTTTACAAATCCATTAAAATGGATGTCGTGCCCCACGTTATCATTTTCTTCTAAATAAGAGGCATAACGTTCTGGATCTGTATAAATATGGATATCTGTATCAAATCGATCCTCTTCGCTATTGTAACTACTATTTAGTGATACATCTCCAATTACCCGGTTATTAATTCTTCCTTCTTTTATATCAATATCCCCCTGAATGGATGGAGTATCTGTTAACGTACGCGTAATAAATGATCCATCTACAGTTCCTGAAAAACCAATGCGTCCGGCAATTAAATCAGAAACCCTGCTCAGTTCAAAATTTTGAATAATAAACTCAGCTGAATCATCCGGATCGTTACTGAATGTTCCATTTATTTCGAACAGATCCGTATCGCTGGCAATCGAAAAATTTTCAAAAGAGAGTTTCTCATCTTCAGTATAGATGATTTTTGTGTCGCCAATAGTTTCCCATTCATAAGATGGATTTCCTAAATAAAGCCCGCCAAGGTGCAGTTCAAACCGATCATCAAAGAGAGTAACCACAGAGGAGCTGTTGTATGAAAGATCATCCGAAATAGTGTCGATATTTTGCGTTACGGTAATGGTATCATTTTGCATACTTGTAGTAAGCGAAATGCCTTCTAAATCGTAATTATCAAACAGATTTATAGTTTCTGCATCAAACGAAATATTAAGAGAACTGTTAGATTTTAACTCATCTTCATAACTGAATATTCCCGAAATTGTAGCGTTTCCATCCCTCATGTAGCTATTTTCATACAAAAACTCGCCATCTTCAAAAGTAGATTCAATTGTAAGTTCATCACGGTTGGCGATGGTAGAAAATGTAATCGCTGCGTTACTTGCCATTTCAGGCATCTCGGGATAATAATGACGCAAAAGACCCAAATCTTTAATTGTCATCTTTCCGTTTAGTTGCAATTCAAAATCATCATCAGAATGTAGAGGTGAAAAAACGATGTCTTCAGCGAAAAGGAATTCATCATAAAATCGCTGTTTTAGATAATCTCCCCAGTGCATTGCCATTTTTTCGATTTGGGTAGGGTTGATGTCTCCTGTCATTTCTCCATCAAAAAATGAACTGGTAAACCGAAGCTGTCTGTTTTCCTGATCAGGAGAATCGATATCTACATATAATTGATGAGGCCGTAACGTATCACCATTAATCGTTGATTCAGAAATTTCCAGGCTCAATCTGCCGTAAAGATCATCTATATCTTTACCTTGTACATTCCCCGAAAAACTCCCCGAAAATTCGGAAGATTCATAAGGGGAATTGTCGATGAACTTTGCGAGATCCATCCTTCGAACGATTCCTTCTGTTGAAAAAACATAATTGTCATCAGCCAAGCTGAATTTTCCGTCTGCTTCAAAATCAGACCCATTTTCTGCGAGGGAGATGGAGTAGTCGAGTTGTTGATTCGCAAAGTTCAACCGGGCCTCTGCATTCGAAAAATTGTAATAATTATAGGAGCTGTTTTCTAAATCAATCGTTGCATTTACGGTGGCATTCCGGTCAAACCCTTCGCCTTCTGCAGAAATGGAACCGTTTAGGATGGATGCATAAAGCGTGTCTCCTGCAAAGGTTGAAATATCAAGGGAGTCCGCGTTTATATTTACACTGTAACCGGGAATTTCGGCATAGGTAATTTCGCTTTCTAAAGTAAGGGAACCGGCCTCGGTTTCGAGGCTAAGATCAGCGATAGTGTTTTGAAGAGAACCATTAACCGAACCGCGCAATATTTTGGTTTCATAGATGCTTAAATCATACGTGCCAATGGTTTGCTCTGCCATCCATTCTGTTTCTGATGGAGTAAGAACGATGTTTTCTAAATTAAAATCGTACAAAAAATCGTTAGTGGTAATATTTTCGAGCAATCCTGACGCAAGTAAAGAAGATTCCCCCATAGCAAGCTCTACACGGTCTACAAAAAGAGAATCGAGAGTTCCTTCTAACTCAACAGCGAAGTCAAGATTTCCGGGGAATAGGGGTATTTCCGGCAGAAGTTCACGAACGGCTAATGGACGAAGAGTTGATCGTTCAATATTCAACATATAGGTGGCAGATTTTAGCTGCTCCGTAAGATCTTGCGCGAAAAAATCAACAGGGTAGGCCTCTGCTGTAAAATCAAGTTCAGCGGAATTATGACTGAACTGTATACCATTCATTTCCAAAAAATGACCGTCGTTAAAAAACTGACCGCTGAGTTGAAGTTCTCCGATTACATCAGTGGGGGCATTTGCTTGAAGGTTTAAAATATCGATAAAAAACTGCCGTTCCGTGCTTTCAATAAAAATATCGGAATGAATTTCGGTAATTGTATTTGGTGTGGAAACCCCAAATTGTTCAGGGATTTCTACAGATTCATCAAACCGAATGTTTCCGTCGCGAATAGAAATTTCGGGAGCGTAAATATCAAACCGATAAAGTAAATTGGAGGTTTGTTGGGGAGAGGTTCCCGTGGCTTCTTTTTCCTGAAATATCCGTGATAGGTTTGTCTCCCCGTTTACAATGTAAAGATTTGCACTGGGTTGGTAGAGCTCAAGGGAATTGATATCAATATTTCTCTGAAGAAGAGCCCATAAATTTACAGAAACTTCAGCTCTATCGAGAGAAAGATCCGGTTCAGATCTACCATTTGAGGTAAGTTGAACTTCATAAAGGTCAACATTTAGCGGAAGGAGGCCGCCTATTCTTTCTACCTGTAATGTTCCTTCGAACTGGTTGTTAAACGTATTAACCAGTTGATTTTTGACATAGTTCTTGCTTTGTGGAAGTTGCAACACGGCAAATAAAATACCGCCCAACACAACCAGGACCACTGCCAAAATAGCAATGGTTTTTAACAAAAGATTCCAAAAGTTATAAACCCAGCGTAAGATCAAAGTAGATAATATTTAAAGCTCGTGAATAATGGAGAGACAGGCCTTTGAGATAAGTTCTTGGTCATTAACCGTTTTTATCACGGGATGTTGCCAGTTTTCCAATAAAATAAAACGAATTTCGCTATCAATTATTTTTTTGTCCGATTTCATGTATTGGATTAACGTATCGGTATCTAAAGTTTCTGCATTTATACTGAACTCGTAAAGAGAACGAAATTGTCTGATGGGCTCGCTATCAATCGAAAAGCCCATGCTATTTGATAAATCAATTGCGGCAAGCATTCCTAAAAATACGGCTTCGCCATGGCTGATTTCATCAAAGTTCGCAGCTTTCTCTAATGCATGGGCAAACGTATGTCCAAAATTAAGAAAAGCCCGCACACCACCTTCAAACTCATCTTTCTTTACGATATCGGCTTTCACAGAAACGCAGTCTTTAATGAGCTGGATTAACAAATTTTTATCAATTTGATCCACATCTTCCTCAAAAAAGAGGGTTGCCTTTTCCAGGATTTCTGAATCACTGATGGCCCCATATTTCAGGATTTCACTTAACCCGCTAATCCATTCCTTTCGGGGTAGAGTTTCCAAAAATTCAATATCAGCAATTACTTTTTGGGGTTGATAAAACGCCCCAATTAAGTTTTTTCCGGTTTGATGATTAATCCCTGTTTTACCGCCAACGGAGCTATCCACCATGGCCAAAACCGTAGTTGGGACTTGTAAAAGTGGGATTCCCCGTAATACAGATGCGGCCACAAAACCGGCCAGATCGCCCGTAATGCCGCCGCCAATAGAAATGAGCGGGGTGTTTCTTCGAACTCCGTTTTGCAACAGAAAATCAAGTGTGCGGCTCCACTGCTCAATCGACTTACTTTTTTCACCTTCAGGAATCACAAAAGATGTAAAGTCTATTCCGGCCCCATCAAAAATTTCTTTCAGACGGTTCCCGTGAAGTTTTTCAACGTTTTCATCAACCAGCACAAAACACTCCTTAACTGAAGAATCATCAAAAAAAGCTTCAATTTCATTTTTTAAAATAGAATGGCCGATAGAAACGGAATACGTTTCGGCGGAAGATTCAACACGTACATTAGCCTTCATAAACACTCAATTTTTTAACCAGATTATCCACTACGCGATTGTGCGATTCTGTTCCAATTGAGATCGTAATCTCAGCCTGTTCATAAAATGGATTTCGCTCTGTTAACAGTTGATTAATTTTTTGTTCGATATTTGTTTCGGATAACATAGGGCGATTTCGGCCTGATTTTAATCTCTTTAAAAGTACGGATTGAGGAACCTTCAAAAAAACCAACCGGCCAACTAATTTTAGGTGATCTACAACCTGCTGATTTTGTAAAGAACCGCCTCCCAAAGCCATCACGCCTTTTGTCTGTTGGGATTCTTTGATTAATAAGTTACGCTCTGTTTCGCGAAAATAATCCTCACCCTTTTGCGAAAATATCCCGGGAATACTCATTGATTCTTGTTGGGTAATCAGCTTATCAAGATCCCTGAACTGTACATTGAGTCTGGCGGCTAACCGTTTTCCAATGGTGCTTTTCCCTGAGCCCATCATGCCACATAAAAAAATCGGTTTTGATAATGTTAAATCGCTCATGATTTAATTTTTTGTGGTTTAACCAACTCTACGTCCTCTTTTTGTACCCGAACGGCTCCAGCCGGTGCACCTTTAGGTTTGGTAACATATTTCCGTTTTGTAATAATAACCGGCGCAAGATTTGTGCCCCTTGCTTTGGAATTCCATGCCGCTACAGCAGCCGTTTTCATCAATATACTTTTTGGTGGCATCTCTTTGTTGTTGTTCATTCGGATTACCACATGCGAGCCGGCAACGCCCCGGGCATGCAGCCAAACGTCTTCTTTATGTGCACGGGTGGTAAGCTTGTCGTTACTCTTGGCGTTTTTACCAATCCAGATTTCATAGTCGTCAATCTCTGCCCTGCGAAAAGGAAGCATCTCTTTTTGTTGATTTTGTGAGAGCACACCAAGTTCATTTAACTGATCTCTGTGATCATCCATCCAATCGTCAAATTCGTATATTTTTTCCAGATTTTGAAAGGATTGATGAACCTCTTCAAGTTCTTCCAAATCTGATTTTATGGTCTTTAACCGTCGTTTCGACTCCTTTACCCGGGTCTTTGCCTTGGTTGATTTTTCGTAATAACGCTGGGCATTTTCTGCCAGTGATAAATCACCTTTGATTTTTATCTCAACCGGAGAATTATCATCATAAAAATTGGTAAGGGTAATTTTTTCGGTCCCCCTTTCAACAGGTTCATGGGCATTTGCCATTAAAATATGACCATACTCTTCGTACTTCTCTGATCGTTCAAGTGCCTTGTCAGCCCGTTCTAACTGGGCGATGGTACTTTTCGCTTTTTTGATCTCCCGTTCCAATTTTGGGCGAATAGACTGAAATCGTGTAGTAAGTCGCCGCTCTTTCGATGTTTTATAATAGGCGTACCGAACCGCATCATTGCAGTTAGCAAAAATTTCCTGGTTGGGGAGTGGAAGCAATCCTTGGGGAAGTAAGCAAAGATGACCACTTTCAAGAATTCGAAACCCGGGGTTATTCTCTAATGCATGAGTTAGTTTCTTTGTGATTTCTGCCGTCTGCCCGACCGTTTTTTCATTAAGCTTGTAATGATTGATGATCGGATCAATAAGCTGACGAGGAAATTTCCCATCGATTTTTGTGATGGTTTTTTTCGGGCTCCAATCCGGGTTCAATTCTGAAACTTGTCTGGGTTTTCGGGGTTTAGGTTCGCTCTCATCAATCCATTTATCAGGATTTTTAAATGAATCTAAAATCTTCCCATTCTCGATTAAAAATACATTTGGACTGTTTCCAAATAGTTGAAATAACAGCTTTTTTTGGTTCTGAAATTCTATAGTGATAAACCGGTCATTTTCAGCTAAAGTTACCTTTGTAATCTTTGAGCCGGACATTGATTCAAAAAAATTAATGACATTATTTTTTTTGGGAGCTCTGTATTTATCGATAAAAAGTGCTGTTTCATTGCTCTGGGCACTGAAAATCAACCTGAAAGGATCTCCATTGCCTTCTGTGTAACACTCCCACACATTTTTATGCGGAGAATAGCTAAAATCAAACGAACTGTTTAAACATTTGAATTTTAGGTGCTCTGTTAGATATATTAATGTATAAAAATTATTCATAGTACAGAGAGATAAAAAACATCTTAGGAAACAAAAAAGAGGAGTTTATGGAATATCCGATTTTTCAATCGATAACTAACATTATAAACGGATCACTAAACGAGAGAAATATAAATGTAACTAATTTTAAAACATGGGAAGAGACTAAAATCAATGCTACCGGTCTGGAAATTTTTATTGATTTAAGCGATGCAACCCATTATTTAAAATCACTATCTATTAATTTTGACTGGGACCGATTTCGCGAAGCCGCGTTGGCCCGGCAAATGGAAGGAACTGATAAACATCCCATTTTAAAATCTGATCGTTTTAAAGGAACGAACGTATCGCCCGGTATTGATATTGAAATGTCCTGGCATTTTAAAGAAGATCGCTGCCAACCTTCAACATCTAACGGAGAAACGAACTACAGGATTCAAATGGCCAGTGAATGGATGGATGATGCGAGTAAAAAAGTAAACGAATTACTTATTTCTGATGATATCATAACCCGCTGGCATCTTGAAATAGATGGAGATCAATATGGAAAATATTTAACGGCCATTAACCTGATCTCTTACTTCCAGTTTTCAATGTCAGACCTAAAAAGTCTTTGTGAGGTTCACAATTTTGTAGAACGAAAATTAACACACCTGCTCTACAAAGCGAAGAAAATAATCGAAATTGTAGATGATAGTGTTGTTGTAGAGGCTGCATAAATAAAAAAGGACACGCAAAGCGTGTCCTTTTCATTTCTAAATAATCAAGAGAGATTACTTTTTCTTCTTATGACGATTCTTTCTCAATCGCTTTTTACGCTTATGTTTTGCGATCTTTGCACGCTTTCTTTTCTTTCCGCTTGGCATAAATAATCACCCAATAAATTTAGGTTCAACTTTTCAATTAATTGCGGGTGATATGTAGATCACCGTCTCAGTAGACACCTAAAATAAGAAAAAACCAACAGAAATCTATATTAACTGTTCAGTGAATCGTAATAAGTAATTAGCGATTCTTATAGTAAGAGAAGTGGGTTTAGGAAAGCTATTCATGTAAAATGAAATTATAATCTGAAAATATTGGCGTAGGTCATTAAAAAATCAGGTTCAATTTCGGAGATTTGGTTCTGATTAAAAGTGTAATAATCGTTATGTTTAAAGGCTAAATAAATAATGAAAAAATGCCTGATTTAATTAAAGTTGCAAAGTTTGGCGGCACAAGTATGGCCGATGCAAAAGCCATGCGAAGATGTGCAGAAATTATCGCCAAAGATCCCGATAAAAAAATTATTGTAGTGAGTGCCACCTCCGGCACTACAAATTTGCTCACTCAAATCTGTGAATCACAGATTGATATTGAAAAAGAGCAGCTTCTGAAAGAAATACGCTCTAAACACTTAGCCATTTGTGAAGACTTAGAAAATGCAAATGAAGTTCGTCCAGAATTAATAGCAATGCTTGATGATCTTGGATATTTCGCTTCATTAGCTAATTCAGCTGAAGCTCATATTCAGGATGAAATACTCTCTTTCGGAGAAAAATTATCATCTACGCTTTTTACAGAAATATTAAAAGAGAAAGTTGGCAACGCCAAGTGGGTTGATGCCCGGGGTGTGATGATAACGGATGATATTCATGGCAATGCCGAACCAAATATTGAGCAAATTGCCAGGCAGGCCAAAGAAAAATGGCTGCCGTTATTTAAAAACCATTGTCTGGTTACACAAGGTTTTATTGGATCAACTGAAAAAAGAAAAACGACAACGCTGGGACGGGGAGGCAGTGATTATTCAGCTGCACTTTTTGCCGAAGCCATTGAAGCAGATGTGCTTGAAATCTGGACGGATGTTTCTGCGGTGTATACCACCGATCCAAGAATTGTAAAAGATGCACGGCCAATAACCGAAATCAGTTTTGATGAAGCCGCCGAGCTGTCGGTTTTTGGTGCCAAAGTTCTGCATCCGGCAACACTAAAACCGGCAATTCGGAAACGAATTAAAGTATATGTAGGATCGAGCATAAATCCGGAACAGCCGGGTACATGGATCGTGAAAGAGACAAAGACCAATCCGGTTATTCGAGCCATCAGCCTTCGTAGAAAACAAACACTGCTTAATGTCCATAGCCTGGATATGTTGCATAGATCCGGTTTTTTGGCGCGTTTGTTTGAAGTACTGGCAAAGTATAAAATCAGTGTTGATCTGGTTACAACCAGTGAGGTCAGTGTGTCTCTAACGCTGGATACGGATATTCAATCAACCGAAAAGAACAAACTCACAACCGAAGTTATTGATGAACTGAGAAATTTTAGTGAAGTGACAATTGATAGAAATTTATCCTTGATAGCGCTTGTTGGAAACAATCTTCACGCAACAGCGGGATTGAGCGGACCGGTTTTTGGAGCTCTTCAGGATATAAATATTCGGCTGATTTGCCACGGTGCAAGTTCACATAATTTGTGCTTTTTAGTACGGGAAGATCAAGCCGAAAACGTGGTACAAATTCTCCATAAAAAATTTATCACATCAAAAACGAATTAAAGTCAGAATGAACGTATCTGTAATTGGAACAGGAAAAACAGGAAGTGCAGTTGTTGATGTTTTAGGTGAAAGTGCTGTGCCATTTAACAGAGAAAATCCACCCACGGTAGATGCGTTAAAAAAGACAGATATAGCCATTATTTTTGTACCCGGGGATTCAGCTGAAAACATTGTTGAGCTTTTGATTAAAACAAAAATCCCGGCGGTATGGGGCACAACAGGATATGAATGGCCTGAAAATTTGAATGAAAGAGTAAAGGATGCCGGCGTGCCCTGGATTATCGGATCGAACTTTAGTCTTGGAATGAATTTGGTGCGAAAATCACTCGAGCTGTTTGGAGCAGGATCTTCGTTGTTAAATGATCCGCAGTTTCATATTCACGAAACACATCACATACACAAAAAGGATGCGCCCAGTGGAACGGCACTATCCTGGAAGGAGTGGCTGGGAAAAGAATCAACAATTTCATCAAGCCGAGAGGGAGATGTGAAAGGAATTCACGAACTGCATATTAAAACCGGAAATGAATCGATATTTTTAAAACACGAAGCGCACAGTCGTAAACTTTTTGCTGAAGGAGCCATTTGGGCGGCAAATTACCTTTTAGATAATCCATCGATTAAAGCCGGTGTTTATCCATTCCCAACAATTTTTGATGAAGCTTTTAAAAAACAATGATGAAGAGTATAAAACTTTGGACAGCCCTCATTACTCCAATGAAATCGGATGGATCGATTCATTTCGATGATCTTGAGAAGGTTGTGAAAAGACAGGAGAATGCCGGTAATGGTATTTTATTGATTGGAAGTACCGGCGAAGGATTGGCATTATCTGATCCTGAAAAACTGGCTGTAGTTGAATTTGTCTCAAAATTAAATTTGAAAGTGCCAATGATGGTTGGCGTGGGTGGATTTAATTTGGAAGTACAAAAAAACTGGATAGAATCGTGCAATGAATTGAATATTGATTCATTTCTGTTGGTTTCACCGCTTTATTCCAAACCGGGACCGATTGGCCAAACCGAGTGGTTTAACTCGCTGATGGATATTGCTCAAAAACCGTGTATGATTTATAATATTCCATCCCGAACCGGAGTAAAAATTCCTGTTGAGGTTTTGGAAAAGATTCAATCACACAAAAACTTCTGGGCGGTAAAAGAGGCGAGTGGGAATATTGAGGAGTATCAGGCTTTTAAAACCGCTTGCCCTAATGTGCCACTGTATAGTGGGGATGATGGATTAACTCCGTTTTTTGCTCGAATTGGCTGTAGTGGGTTGGTTTCTGTTTCAGCGAATGTATGGCCGGAAGCCACAAATTTGTATGTCAAAAAATGTTTAAGCGGTGATACAGAATCTATGTTGGCTACATGGTCTGATGCAATTCAAGCCATGTTTATGGCCCCTAATCCAATTCCTGTAAAGGTTTTGCTAAAAGAAAAAGGTGTGATAGAGACCTCTTGTTTAAGAGCGCCGTTAACCAATCGCGAAATAAGGGATACAAAACGCCTTATTAAAGCTAATGAATTAATTACGAACTGGTATAATCAGAACAAAAAATAGATATGAGCTGGAAAAATATTTTAGATCAATTAGAAGATGGATCCATTCGCGCGGCCGTAAAGGAAGGCGCAACATGGAAGGCAAATGTGAAAGTTAAAGAGGCTATTCTTGAGGCTTTTAAAGCCGGTAAAAATGTTAGCTACAGCGGTATTTATGATGGTTTCGTTGACAAAGATAATCTTCCACCGCGGTTAATGAGCCCCGAGGATGGTGTTCGATTAGTACCGGGTGGTTCTTCCATCCGACGCGGGGCCTACGTAGCAAAAGGCGTAATATTAATGCCGCCTGCGTATGTAAATATTGGCGCCTATGTGGATGAAGGAACCATGGTGGATAGCCACGCTTTGGTTGGGTCTTGCGCACAAATTGGGAAAAATGTTCACCTTTCTGCCGGAGTACAAATTGGTGGAGTATTGGAGCCGATTGGTTTAAGCCCCGTTGTAATCGAAGATGATTGTTTTATTGGCGCGGGTTCGGTAATTGTTGAAGGAGTGCTGGTAAAACGCGGTGCGGTGATTGCCCCCGGGGTTACACTCTCAAAATCAGTGCCTGTTTACGATTGTGTGAATGAAAAACTGCTTGGAAAAGGTGCTGCAATTCCTGAAAATGCAGTGGTTGTACCGGGTACCCGCCCGATATCCAACGTGTGGGGAAAAAGTCAGGGATTGGCAGTATCATGCCCTATTATTATTAAATATCGAGACGAAAATAGCAATGCTTCATTGGAGCTTGAAGAGGCACTTCGATAAAAAAGTGTAAGGAATCCCGGAAATTGGGTTCATAACTATAGAATGTAAACACAAAATAAATGAGGATTCGATATGAGTTCATTAAATAAAGCAATGATAATTGGAAGACTTGGGGCCGATCCCGAAGTACGTTATACACAATCAAACACAGCGGTAGCAACAATGAATGTTGCAACAACCGAGCGTTATAAAGACAGAAATGGCGAGCAGCAGGAAAATACAGAGTGGCACAGAGTTGTTGCCTGGAGCCGACTTGCTGAAATTTGCCAGGAATACCTTAAAAAAGGATCGCTTGTCTATTTTGAAGGACCTATTCAAACCAATGAATGGGAAGACAAAGAAGGACAAAAACGATATACGACCGAGATTAAGGCATTAAATATGCAAATGCTCGACAGCAAAGGTTCCTCAGGCGGTGGCGGTAATAAACAACCGACACAAGCGAATAATGCCGGTAAAGGACCGGAAATTGATAAATCTTTTGATGATATGGACGACGATCTTCCATTTTAATTGCAAAAGAATTAAATCACACCGATAACTTTCGTAATTTAGGTGACAGTTGATTTTGACTGTCACCTTTTTTTATTCTTTTGTATAAACTTTTCTTTAATAAACGAATTCATTCTTGGAAACATTAGACGAACCTCCAAGTAATCCGGTTCTTTTCATCGCATATCAAATGATGCTCGTTTTCGCTGAACAGGCGGAAGGTCTTGGGTTATTTACGATTTCAATAGAAGTTATTGTCATTATTCTGGGGCTTCTTTTAAGTGCTGTTTATTCAGGTTCCGAAGTGGCATTTTTTTCTATTATTAATCAATTAGACCAGTTAGATCAGGGGCAAAATCCGGATGGCAGAGATAGCCGTATTTTAAAAATGCTTGAAAAGCCTCGTCGGTTACTGGCTACCATTTTGATTGGTAATACATTCGCCAATATTGTGAGTTCTGTGTTAGCAGCTGTGGTAACAGGAAAAATTGCGACATTTTATGGTCTTCCTACAGGTATTGTCTATGCTGCTGAAATTGTTGTTTTAACGTTCATGATTTTGATTTTGAGTGAAATCACACCCAAAGTGATTGCAATAAACAACCCACTTAAAGTTTCAAGAGCAATGAGTGGATTTATTTATGCCAATTTTATTCTGCTGACCCCGATCTCAAAATTAATTGCAAACAGTACGATGTCTCTCGAAGGCAGGTTGCCAACACCTTCGAGTAAAATGACAGCAGAAGACCTGAAAACCATGGCTGAGGTAAGTGAGCAGGAGGGATCAATACATGGTGATGAGAGAGAAATTATCGAAAATGTGATTGAGTTCGGGAACATTACCGTTCGCGAAATCATGACTTCAAGAGTCAATATTGTAGCCGTTTCTATTGAAGCAACATTGCTTGAAGTCATAGAAATTATAAAAGATAAGGGTCTATCAAGAATGCCGCTGTACGAAAATGATGTGGATAGAATTCTTGGGGTAATTTACGCAAAAGATGTATTGCCGTACATCAACAATGAACTTAAAAATAGTACCGTAAACTGGAATACCATTGCCCGAAAAGCGTTGTTTATTCCGGCAACAAAGAAATTGGATGATCTGCTTCGTGATTTTCAGCACGAGAAAACGCACATCGCCATTGTAGTTGATGAGTATGGCGGAACGGAAGGAATTGTTACACTTGATGATATTCTCGAAGAAATTGTTGGCGATATTATAGATGAATATGGCGACTCGGAAGAGAAACTCTTCACAAAGTTCAAGAATGGTGTGTATGTATTTGATGCTAAAATTGATCTGGATGATTTAGATGATATTCTGGGTACAGATATTACAAGCCCCGATGACGAATTTGAAACATTAGGCGGACTGATTTATCACCTTACAGAGCGTATACCAAATGTTGGAGAGCGTATTATTTACAAGAACTTAGAGTTAACGGTCCATTCGCTAAAAAATAATCGGGTTAAGAAATTACGCGTAAAACCTATTACCTCAGCAAAGACAGAAAAAGACATGGAATTGTGATGAGTAAGGCTTTTGAAAATGCCCGTAACTTCCCATCTCTTAAAAAGAATGTTGACCTCTCTGCATATAATACATTAGGAGTTTCAGCATTTGCTGATACGTTTATTGAGATCGAATCAGCAAGTGAATTGGAAACTCTCTTTGAGGATAATTTTTTTGAGTCAAATCAACCCTTTTTTTTAGGTGGTGGCAGTAATATCCTTCTAAAAGGAAACCTCAAACAACCTGTTTTAAAAATATCTATTCCGGGAATAGATATAGTAAAAGAAATAAATTCAGAGGTGCTGGTGAAAGTGGGTGCGGGTGTTATTTGGCATGATGTTGTTGCCTGGAGTGTAGATCATAATTTTGGCGGAATTGAAAATTTAGCCCTTATACCGGGAACTACCGGCGCTGCGCCGATCCAAAATATTGGAGCCTATGGCGTAGAGTTTGATCAGGTTTTTGAAGAGTTAACAGCGTTTGATGTTGATGAAGGAATTTTTAAAAGATTTAAACCTGAGGAGTGTAATTTTGCCTATCGCGACAGCATTTTTAAAAATGAGCACAAAGGTAAAATGATTATCACCGATGTAACGATGAGGCTTAATAAGAAACCACATCAAATAAACATCGATTATTATGCTTTATCTGATTATATGAAAGTAAACTCCATCAAAAATCCGGGAATTTCAGATGTGTTTGATGCGGTTGTGGCTATTCGCACATCTAAACTACCCG
The DNA here is from genome assembly GCA_040876545.1 of Balneolaceae bacterium. Taxonomy (GTDB): domain Bacteria; phylum Bacteroidota; class Rhodothermia; order Balneolales; family Balneolaceae; genus SW132. Next base: position 43,664 of record JBBDPF010000025.1, read on the forward strand.
ATCCAACTCTGCTGGGAAATGCAGGAAGTTTCTTTAAAAATCCAATAGTTGATGAATCTGTCTATAACTCACTTAAAGGGAATTACCCTGATATTCCATCGTACATAATTGGAGACGATGAATTTAAAATTCCTGCCGGTTGGTTAATTGAACAGGCGGGTTGGAAAGGCAAAAGAATTGGAAATGTTGGGACGTACAAAAATCAGGCACTGGTGATTGTGAATTTTGGCGGAGCAACAGGAGAAGAAATCTATCAACACGCTATTAATATTCAGAAATCAGTTCGCGAAAAATTTGGAATAGATTTGAAACCCGAGGTTAATATAATCGGTAAACATTTATGAAAAACGGGTCCGATCAACTTCTAACTGACCACCTTTTTCATCAAGCCATATCCTGCCCGCTTAAACTTCATTTTAATCAGTTACCTGAAAATCGGGTTAAGAGAGACGGTAATTTTAGGCAAAAAAATAAACTCGTTTTACGAGATGCCATTGCACAACGATTCTCCAATGTTTTCTATACACAAAATGATGTCAGAGAAGCTGAGTTTGAAACGGCCGAATGGCTGAAGAATGATGAAGTAGTTATTTGTGGCGCTGTTATTAGACATAGAAATTTTTTGACAAGAATTCCCATCCTGAAAAAATCAGGAAATGAACTCACAATTATTCAGGTACATGGAAAATTAAAAAAAGGGAACTCGGTTGTTTTTGATAAGCATGGCAGAAGCAGATCTATTACGGGATATTTGATAAAAGCAGCTTATAGATATCAAATAGTAGAAAATGCATTCCCGGATTATCAGTTGTTTACGGAGTTTGTGATGCCAAAAAGCCGTTACAAAAGTTCTGTTGAAAACCTTTTCCAAAATACGCTCGGTAAAAAGAATATTTCAGAGGAGTTTCTCGAAGAGTTAGACAACCTCTTTACATTTACAGATGGGACAAAATCTGTTCTTGAGGTGATCCGATGCTTGCCTGAAACCCACACTCATCATTCATTTTCGGGGTTAAGTGTTTCAGAAGCCCTTGCAAAAATTGAAGAACTACAAGTTCAGCCGATCGAAAAGCAGATTCCACAAATCCACGACGGCTGTAAGTATTGTGAATTTCGCCAGTCTACAGAAAACAATGAAAACGGATGTTGGCAAACCTTCTTTTCTGATGAAAGTCTAAATAATCCTGATAAACACACGTTTGAGCTGATCGGACACTCGATGAGAAGTGAATCCGAAGAAAACTTTTTCCAAGAAAAAATTGATCAGCCTTTTAATCTGCATACGGTTGAGCAGATTGTACAGTACCCTTCCAATGTTATCACAATGCAGCAACGAAGAGCGCTACAACTTCTCCGGGCAAAAAATAAGGAGGTTCCACTTATTTGGGGTAAACCTGAGCTTAAAACTGTTGCGGAGGTTGCCTACCCTCATCATTTCATCGATTTTGAAGCTGCAACATCAGCCGTTCCAATGGCAAAAGATCAAAAGGTTTATGATCAGGTACTTTTCCAGTTCTCTTGCCACACGGAATTGGAAAATGGTGAAATAATCCATTCGGAATGGGTTGATGAAGATCCTGCCGGATATCCGCATCCGAATTTTGTAAAAGCAATTTGTGCCATTCCACACATCGAAAAAGGCACCCTTATTCAGTTTTCCCCGTTTGAGAAACAATCATTATATAAGCTGATGAGGGAAATAGAAGCCACTCCAACTGTTGAGGCTGCGCTTAAAGTTCAATTCAAAAAAGTACTTACAGGAGAAAATGATCAGCCTGCCGAACGTTTTTTTGATCTAAGCAAGGTGATTCGCGATGGATACTATAATCGCTATATGGATGAAGGTTTGACTCTAAAAGAAACGCTGAAAAATATTTTACAGGTCGAAAGGAGTTTAAATTTAGGTTCCCTCGATCCCATTGTTCTGCATGATATAGCCGTTCAATTATCTTCTCTTAAACCCAATGGTGTAGTAAAAAATCCTTACAAATTATTAATGGACGATCACTTAAAAATTGGTGATGGAATGGCTGCTATGAACGCTTATATATCTTTAAAAACGGGTGTTGTATCTGCCGAAGACCGTCAATTGATTCCAAAATTTTTGAAAAGATACTGCGCTCTTGATTCATATGCTCTTTACGTTATCATGCGCCATATAAAGATGATTATAAATAAAAATCCTCAAATGGATGAGATTCTTATTTTTCCTGAAATGATTACTGATTAAGAGTTTTTGAAATTGTAAATTTAAATCAACTTTAAATAACATTTGATAATATGAAGAGAGCAATTACACATTTAATTTTATTTTTGTCTGTGATGCTATTTGCTTCGGCATGTGCAATGCAGAAAAATCCGGTAACGGGTCAAAACCGACTTTTAGCCTACTCTTGGGAGCAAGAGGTTCAAATTGGTCAGGAGGTTGATCAAGAAATTATCGCTGAGTATGGCCTTTATGAAAATGAGGTGGTTGAAGCATATATTGAGGAATTAGGGGAGAAAATATTGGCGGAAAGCCATATGAGGAGAGAAGACACGGATGAACAATTTCGGGAAACTGAATTCTATTTCAAGGTTTTGGATAGTCCTGTAGTAAATGCATTTGCCCTCCCTGGGGGATACGTGTATGTAACCCGTGGCTTGATGGTTCATTTAAATAACGAAGCACAGCTTGCCGTAGTTATTGGTCATGAAATTGGTCACGTAGCTGCACGCCATGCATCTCAAAGAGCACTTCAGCAGCAATTGGGACAAGTAGCGGTGTTGGGAGGGGCTATACTGGGACAGGAATTGTTAGGACTGCCGGGCCAAAGTATTTTAAACTTAAGTAGTCAGGCAGCACAGCTGTTGTTTTTAAGTTATGGCCGTGATGCAGAACGCGAATCGGATCAATTAGGTGTAGAATATGCTGCTATGAGTGAATATGCAGCTGCGGAAGGAGCGGAGTTTTTTACAAGTTTAAAGCGAATATCGGATCAATCGGGTCAATCCATTCCATCCATGTTATCTACTCACCCCGATCCCGGAGAAAGAGAACAACGAATACCCGAACTTGCTGAGCGGTGGAAAGAGGAAGGCTATGAGCAAACAGTGCTCAACAAGGAAAGCTATTATGATGTGATTGACGGCATGCTATATGGCGAAAATCCAAGAAATGGATTTGTAGAAGATGGAAGCTTTTTACATCCTGAACTTGAATTTCAATTTCCGGTACCGAATGATTGGCAACTTATTAATCAGTCGCAGCAGGTTGTAATGCTAAGCCCAGCGGAAGATGCGGTTATGATTTTTCGAATTGATGGCGAATCACAATCAGCACAAGGTTCCATCGAAAGCTTTGTGGCACAAGAAGGGATTACGTTAAACAGTGATGAACCTACAGATAATGGATATCTGGCGGATGTAACTATTGAACAGCAAGAAGGAAATTTGCGGGCTATTATTTATGCAATAGAATTTCAAGATCGTGTTTTCAGATTTGTTAACTATTCAACTGAAGGTTCTTTCGATAATTATCAGTCTACCTTCACATCAGTCCCCGGCCAGCTTATCAGGGTTACAGATGAACAGGTGTTGAATATAGAACCCATTAGATTGCAGTTGGTTACAACGGATCGATCGGGCACGTTTAGAAGTTTTTTACCTTCGTCATTACCGATGAATATTGACGAAGAGGAGTTGGCAATTATCAACCAGGTAGAACTGGATGAAGAAATAGAAGTTGGAACTGAACTAAAAATACCGGTACAATAATTTATGATTGAACGTTATTCGCGAGCAGAAATGACCAATATTTGGTCAGAAGAAAACCAATTTCAAGCATGGCTGGAAGTGGAACTTGCAGCTTGTTGGGCATGGAGCAAACTTGGAAAAATTCCCGCCGAAGATGTTGAAAAACTTTATGAAAACGCGTCGTTCGAAGTAGATCGAATTCATGAAATTGAACAACAGACCCGGCATGATGTGGTTGCGTTTACACGTTCTGTATCTGAAAGTTTGGGAGATGAAAAAAAGTGGGTTCATTACGGACTTACCTCAACAGATGTGGTAGATACCGCCAATGGATATCGGCTTAAACAAGCCAATTCAATTCTTCGGGAAGGGTTAGACCGCATGCTTAAAGCCCTGGCCGATAAAGCCCGAGAGCATAGATTAACGGTAATGATGGGGCGGACTCACGGCGTTCACGCAGAACCCACCACCTTTGGATTGAAGTGTGCACTTTGGTATGCCGAAATGAAACGGAATATCAAGCGGTTTGAAAGTGCTGCTGAAGATGTTGAGTTTGGGAAACTTTCCGGCGCAGTAGGAACTTTTGCTAATATTCCTACCGAGGTAGAAAAATATACATGCGAAAAGCTGGGTATTTATGCTGCGCCTATATCCACACAAACCCTTCAGCGTGACCGACATGCTTACTATTTGGCAACCCTTGCTATTATAGGAGGAACGCTCGAAAAAATCGCTGTCGAGATACGACACCTGCAACGAACGGAATTACGAGAAGCCGAGGAGTTTTTCCGAAAAGGACAAAAAGGATCTTCTGCGATGCCTCATAAACGAAATCCTATCAGCTCCGAAAATATTACAGGTTGCTCCCGGGTACTTCGTGGTTATATGATGTCGGCTTATGAAAATGTACCTCTTTGGCACGAACGGGATATTTCTCACTCGTCCGTAGAAAGAATTATCCTGCCTGATGCTACAATTTTGTTAGATTATATGCTCAGCAGATTTTCCGGCGTGATAGAGAAACTGATGGTATATCCTGAGAATATGAAACTCAACATGGATAAAACTCACGGATTGGTTTTTTCCCAGCGATTGCTATTAATGTTAATCGATAAAGGAGTATCGCGCGAAGAGGCGTATGATACAGTTCAGCCATTGGCGATGGAAGCCTGGGGTGAACAAAAAGCATTTCGGCCTCTGGTTGAATCCGATAATGTAATTCAAAAACATTTGTCTGCTGCAGAAATAGAAGAAGCGTTTAACCTCGCTCATCACACTCAACGGGTAGATGAAATTTTTGAGAGGGTTGGATTGTAAAGAAATACGATTATCAGGTATTTCCTGCAATTCTAAAACTGACCTCTCAGGTGTAAGCCTGAGGGGTCTTTTTTTTGCGGGAAAATTTAAATTAAATGGGGTGACATTAAGATGTCACTATATTGGTTTATTATGTAAGTGAACCATTAAAAAAACACTTACTCAAATGATGAATACAGCCAGAAAACTTCCAATAAAATTCAACCCGGAACCTGTACTTCGGTCTATCTTCATGGATGCAGAAATTGAGCATCGAAAGGTAGAACAGATGTTTGAACTGTTAGGTTGGAGTGATTTACCCGAAACGCTCAAACTCGAAATTAAATCAGACGTAAAAGGATATGTTGATGAGTTAAAAGGAAACTATTCAACGAATTGCCCCTTTATTCAGCGCCGAAGAGAAAGCGTAGATTTTTGGGTAAACAGCTTTCGCGAAGGAATTTGTTCACTAAAGTGCGCAATTGATTCACTGAAGAGAAATACATTGGCCTGAAATTTTCGGTTTACGGGTAAAGAAGTTGTATAGGTTTTCTTATCTTATCCAAAATGTAAACCAAGCAAATTTTTTCATGTCTGATTCTTCTCCATTTAGCCGTATTACACGACAAGGCTTAACCTACGATGATGTTCTTTTGGTACCCAACCATTCTATGGTTTTACCAAGAGATGTAGACCTTTCCGTGCAATTAACCCCTTCACTTTCGTTAAATGTGCCAATCTTAAGTGCTGCAATGGATACGGTTTCCGAATATCGCATGGCTATTGCATTAGCCAGAGAAGGCGGAATGGCGATTTTGCATAAAAATATGTCGATTGAAGATCAGGCCGAACACGTTCGTCTTGTTAAGCGAAGCGAGAGCGGGATGATTGTAGATCCGGTAACACTTCCTATGGATGCAACAGTGAAAGATGCCCGCTCGTTAATGCGAAAGCATAAAATTGGTGGGATTCCCATTGTTGAGGCGAATAACAAATTGATTGGAATTGTAACCAATCGGGATCTTCGGTTTGAGCACTATGTGGATAAGAAGCTTAGTGAAATTATGACAACCGAAAACCTGATCACCGCCAAACAGGGAACAGACCTTGAGCAGGCTGAGAAAATTTTGCAGGAATATAAAGTTGAAAAGCTTCCGATTGTAGACTCAAATAATATTCTGGTAGGGTTAATTACCTTTAAGGATATCGAAAAGAAGATGAATTTCCCGAACGCCAGTAAAGACAGTATGGGGCGCTTACGGGTAGGGGCCGCCGTTGGAGTTACTCCAGATACTCTCGATCGGGTTGAAGCTTTGGTAGAGTCGGGGGTAGATTTAGTAACGGTTGATACTGCGCATGGCCATTCCGAAGGTGTTCTTCAAATGGTTCGCAAAATTAAATCTGCTTATAAAGATTTAAATCTTGTTGGTGGAAATATTGCTACAAAAGTGGCTGCAGAAGCATTGGCTGAAGCGGGAGCCGATATTGTGAAAGTGGGAGTAGGACCTGGGTCCATTTGTACCACACGGGTTGTAACCGGTGTGGGTGTCCCTCAACTTTCTGCCGTTATGGAAGTAGCAGAGTTTACACGTAAAAATAATATTGGATTGATTGCTGATGGTGGAATTAAGCAGACAGGTGATATTCCTAAAGCCATTGCAGGCGGTGCTGATGTAGTTATGATGGGATCCATGTTTGCAGGTGTAGACGAAAGTCCGGGTGAAACAATTATTTATGAATCGCGGAAGTATAAATCATACCGTGGAATGGGAAGTTTAGGAGCTATGGACAAAGGTTCTAAGGATAGATATTTTCAGGATGTAGAAGACGATCTCAATAAATTGGTACCCGAAGGAATTGAAGGCAGAGTTCCCTATAAAGGAAACTTGAGCGAAGTGGTTCATCAGATGAATGGTGGAATTCGCGCAGCAATGGGATATTGTGGCGCTAAAGATATCTCTGCTCTGCAAAAAGCTGAATTTGTACAAATATCCTCAGCGAGCTATAGAGAAAGTCATCCACATTCTGTACAGATCACCAAGGAAGCTCCAAATTATTCTGTATAATAACCTTCAACTATCTTTCTTTGGTAATGATATCTTGATGTATGTGGGATTTTATAAAAAAAATATTTTCTGAGCGGGAAGGCGATGTAACAGTCGTTGTATTAGATGATCAAAATCCCGATGGATCAAGTTCATTTAAACTTGCCGCTCTGGATATTGTAAAAATGGTGTTTCTTGTATTTCTGATTTCGGTAACGATCACTACTATTATATTTTTTGCCACTCCTTTAGGCTCTCTTTATCAGCAACAGCAGGATCAATCTCTCCGAGAAGATGTAATTTCGGTAAGTGAGCGATTAGTATCCTTACAGGATTCCCTGAATGCCAGAGATGATCAGTTAAGAGATATGAAGCAAATTCTGCGAATGACACCCGATACGACATTTAACGTAGAAGCTGTTTCAGGTGTTCAAAGCGGGGTGACAGACAATGATTTTCGTCAGGATGGTAGTGATATTTATGCATTTGATATGCTCTCTCAAAACGAAATTATTTTCTCAGAAAATTTAGAACGTTCCCCCGATTTCCCTTCCGCTTTGCCCATTAGAGGGGCGTTGAGCCAGGATTACAATTCCGAAACAGGACACTTTGGTATAGATATCGCAGCGCAGCCCAAAACGGAATTTCAGGCGATTGCAGATGGTGTGGTTATGCAAACAGATTGGACGATTAATTATGGGTATGTTATTTATTTGCAACACTCAAATGGAATTATTACTGTTTACAAGCACGGTTCGCGGCTTCTGAAAAAACAAGGAGATTTTGTTTTGAAAGGAGATATTTTAGGTATGGTGGATGACACTGGCGTTTTAAGCAGTGGATCGCACCTTCACTTAGAAATATGGAAAAATGGAGTACCGCAAAACCCAAAAATGTACTTAAATAACTAACAGACTTATGTTTAATAAAGAAGATAATAAAAGCATGAACGGCTCAGCATCGCAATCACCAGCCCTTAACATGATTAGTGAAGGGACAAAGCTCAAAGGAACCATAAATTCTCAAAACGATATTCGTATAGCCGGAAAAGCTGAAGGCGAAGTAATATCGAAAGGTAAATTGATTGTAACTTCCTCCGGTGTTATTGAGGGCAATGTAAAAGCTGCGGATGCCGACGTTGCAGGTAAAGTTGAAGGTGAGTTACGGGTAACAAATAAACTGATTTTACGGCAATCAGCTGTTGTTGATGGAGACGTATACACAAAAACACTGATTATCGAAGAAGGTGCTCAAATGAATGGATCTTTCAGAATGGGAGCAGATTCGAAAGATTTAGCTCAATCATCTGACTCAGATTACGTAAAAGCAACAAAGTTGCAAAAAGATAAACCATAAGTTTTAAAAAGGTGGGCGATAAAGACAACGGTTACCTGGAGTATCTTTCGCTCGGTTTCGAAATAGCAATTGGACTATTCGCACCAATTTTAATTGGTTTGTGGTTAGATCTTAAATGGGAAACGACTCCCTGGCTAACATTGTCGGGGGTTGTGGTTGGCATGTTGGTTTTTGCAGGGACGTTGTCTCGTTTAATTAAAAAATTTAACAGGAAAAAGTAGCCGGTTTGACACAAAATTTAATCCCAAAAAGATTATTAATTACCATTGGGATTAGTCCCCTGTTTTTTTTGTTGATGATATTCATTCTGCCAGATCGAATGACAGGTGGATGGCTAACCGGTTATGGATTGGGGTTTATCACTATTCTATTGCATTTCATAGCTTCAGGTCTATTTAAAAGGCTTTCTGACAAGAATTTTTTTAGGGTTTATGTTCTAAGTATAGTTATTCGGTTCTTGTTGGTGTTCGGTCTGTTTATCTGGATAATAATTTCTGGAAAAATTGATCAAATAAGCTTTACTGTTAGTTTCATAATTTCTTATATTTTCTATTCTGTGATCGAAATTATTTTAATCAATAAAAAACTAACGAACCGTACGGGTTAAAAAACCGAAAATGAGCCAAGTGTTGCGCCGTATTGCTATTACCATTCTGTTCTTGCTGGTGCTCAATCCAGACTCTCTTGCAGCTGACCAATCTGAGGAAGAACCGGTTATTGATGTAATCGGAAAAGTTGTTGACCACGATTATCTGGAGCTTGTAGGCGGCGCTAAATTATATCTGCCCAGAATTTTATTGGTAGATGGTGAATGGTATTTTTTTGCAAATACACAATCTGCAGTCGATTCGGGTGAGTTCGAAAAAACAGAAGCAGGATTGGTAAGAAGTGATGGTGCCGGGGTTTCCCTTGATATGTCACTTACATCTCACCTAATGTATGTTTGGTTTGGGATGATTTTAACTCTGTTTCTTGCACTATGGGCAGCGCGGAAGTACAAAAGTGGAGTGGGAACGGAGACTGAGCCAAGAGGGATTAGTCAGAATCTGTTTGAGGTCTTTTTTGTCTTCATTAGAGATGATATTGCAAAAGAGTACATACCCGGCGATAAGCACAAGAAATTTGTTAATTATCTTTTTTCTGTTTTCATGATGATTTCATTCATGAACCTCTTTGGCTTGTTGCCTTGGGGGGTAGCTGCAACAGCCGATTTGACGGTAACGGCAACATTAGCAACAATAACATTTTTTATAACACAGTGGAATGGTTCGAGGGATCACTGGGAGCATGTATTTATGTTTCCGGGTGTGCACCCGGCAATGAGGGTGATTTTAACCCCAATTGAAATAATTGGCTTATTTACAAAACCATTTGCATTAGCTATACGTCTTTTTGCCAACATGCTTTCCGGTAAAATTATGATTGTTTGCGTGTTAGGTCTGATTTTTATCTTCACGGATTTATTTGGCCCCGCTGTTGGGTTAACGTCAAGTGTATTTTGGGTAGGGCTTACAGCACTGCTTTATATACTAAAAGCTTTTATCGCTTTATTACAAGCGTATATTTTCACATTACTGTCTGCAGTTTTTATTGGAATGGCAGTAGATGAACATCATCACGAACATGAAAACAACGTTGCAACTGCGACGGATGTTCATGTTTAAAAACAACTAATAAACAAACAAATAAGGTATATAATATGGGATTCTTAGGCGCAGGAATTGGAGCTGGACTTATCGCAATCGGAGCAGGCATTGGAATTGGTATGATTGGTAAAAGTGCCGTTGAAAGTATCGCTCGTCAACCAGAAGCAACCGGCGATATTCGCGGTGCAATGATTTTGACAGCAGCTTTTATTGAGGGTGTAGCTCTTTTTGGTGCAATTGTTTGTGCTCTGTTAGCACTTAACATTACTGCTTAATTAATTTAAATAAATGTCTTTTATGGCAAGCGTAATCGGAATACTCTCTTTTAACACCGGTTTTGCAATATGGGTTTTAATATCCATGATTGTATTCCTCATTCTAATGGGGAAATATGCGGTGCCTCACATTGCTAAGGCACTCAACGACCGTGAAAAGAAGATTAAGGATTCTTTAGAAGCTGCAGAAGTAGCGTTAGCTAAAGCCGAACAGATTTCTAAAGATAACGATAAAGCAATGAAAGAGGCTGAAGTTCAGGCTCAAAAAATTCGAAAGGAAGCTCTTGAAGATGCCGAACTTTTGCGGTCTAAAAAGATTGAAAGTGCCAAAAAAGATGCTGCCAAACTTCTTGTAGATGCAAAGCAAACCATCGAACAAGAAAAAAAGAAAGCTCTTGGCGAATTACGGGAAGAAGTTGCCGAACTGGCAATCAAATCCGCTTCACTCATTATAGACGCTGAGCTTGATCAAAAGAAAAATAAGAACCTTGTTGATAATTTTATCAAAGATCTTTCAAAGAATTAAGGACTAAGAAATGATTTCGAAAGTAGCACGGCGCTACGCCAGTGCCTATTTACAAACGGTTTTACAATTGGACAAGCTGGAGCAGGCTAAGAAGGATATGCTTTTTATCGAGGCTACCACTTCCGGTTCCAGAGATCTTCAGCTGTTTTTAAAAAGTCCAATTGTTAAATCTACTGATAAAAAAGAGGCTCTCAATACCATTTTTGAGCCTCATGTTACCAAAGAATCATTTTCATTGATTAATCTGCTCGTATCAAAAGGTAGAGAAAATCGATTAAATGAAATTAGCAGGGAATTTATAAATCTTTACAACTTGCACGAAGGGATTTTAGAAGTCGGTGTAACCACAGCTTCTACTCTTTCAGAGGATCAAAAAAGCGAGCTTTTAAAGAGCCTTGAAGCGAAAACAGGAAAAACCATTAAAATGAATCTTTCGGTTGATGAAAGTATTCGTGGTGGAGTTATTATTAAAATAAACGACACCGTTATTGATGGTAGTGTAAAACATAAAATTAGTCAGCTCAAAAATAAGTTTGCAGTTACAACTGCAGAATAAAAATTAGGAATTAATATGAGTCAAGTAAGACCTGACGAAGTATCAGCAATTTTAAGAAAACAACTATCCGGATTTGACGGAGAATCAGAAGTGTATGACATGGGAACCGTTCTCGAAGTGGGAGATGGTATTGCCCGTGTTCATGGGTTATCTAAAGTACAGGCCGGAGAACTGGTTGTTTTACCGGATTCGGTGGATGAAGAAGGTAATCCTGTCAGGGGAATGGTATTGAACCTTGAAGAGGATAATGTGGGTATTGTATTGTTTGGTTCTTCAAATAATGTTGAAGAAGGGCATACTGTTAAAAGAACTGAAAACATTGCTTCATTAAATGTCGGTAACGGAGTTTTAGGACGTGTTATTGATCCACTGGGTCGTCCTCTGGATGGGAAAGGGGCGATTGCAGGTGATACTATCAATGTTCCCCTTGAGCGAAAAGCACCGGGAGTTATTTATCGTCAGCCTGTTGATGAACCTCTTCAAACAGGTTTAAAAGCAATTGATTCTTTGATTCCTATTGGCCGTGGGCAGCGAGAACTTATCATTGGTGATCGCCAAACAGGTAAAACTGCTATTGCCATTGATACAATTATCAATCAAAAATTTACACAGGATGGCGATAAGCCGGTTAAGTGTATTTATGTTGCCGTTGGACAAAAAGGTTCAACTGTAGCTAATATTGTAAAAACACTGGAAGAAAACGGTGCGATGGAATACACAACAGTTGTATCCGCGCCAGCAAGTTCATCAGCACCAATGAGGTACGTTGCCCCATTTGCCGGAGCTGCTATTGGTGAATATTTCCGTGATACAGGTCAACATGCCCTTGTTATTTATGATGATCTATCAAAACAAGCTGTTGCATATCGTGAGTTATCACTACTGCTGAAAAGACCTCCGGGCCGTGAAGCATATCCGGGAGATGTATTTTACCTCCACAGTCGATTGTTAGAGCGTGCTGCTAAAATCATCGATAATGATGAAGTTGCATCATTAATGAATAATATACCCACAGAATTAAAACCATTGGTTAAAGGTGGTGGATCTTTAACAGCACTACCGGTTATTGAAACACAGGCCGGTGATGTGTCTGCTTATATTCCCACAAACGTAATTTCTATTACTGATGGACAGATTTTCCTTGATACGGACTTATTCAACTCAGGAATCCGGCCTGCAATTGATGTGGGTATTTCGGTTTCTCGAGTAGGTGGGTCTGCCCAGGTAAAATCAATGAAAAAGCTTTCCGGTACTCTTAAGCTTGATTTGGCTCAGTACCGCGAATTGGAAGCTTTTGCAAAATTTGGATCAGATCTTGATCCAACGACTCAACGTCAGTTAAAACGGGGAGAACGTACTGTTGAATTGATGAAACAGGGAGAATACAACCCACTTCCTGTGGAGCAACAAATTGCGCTTCTGAAAATCAATAATGAAGGACTGTTTGATCAATTATCAGTAGAACTGATGCGAGCTTTTGAAAATCAATTTATCGAAACGATCAACGCTAAATATTCTGATGAAATGGAGAGCCTTTCCAAATCAGGAGTTTTAGATGATGCTTTTGGTGAGGAATTAGTTAAAACTGCTCAAAGCACAATCGATCAAATAACAGCCACTAAAGGAGCATAATTAATGGCCAATCTGCGCGACATACGGACTCGAATTTCATCTGTTAATAATACTCAGCAGATCACAAAAGCCATGAAAATGGTTGCTGCTGCGAAGTTGCGTAAAGCGCAAAATAAGATGAGTTCAAATCGTCCGTTTGCCAAAAAAATGAAAGACGTGGTTGTACGTTTGCAATCAGGTAGTACAACAGAAAATGAGTTGTTAAGAAAACCTGAAAGTGTTGATAGGGTTTTATTCTTGGTTGTCGGTTCAGATAAGGGACTTTGCGGTGGATTTAACAACAATCTATTTAAGGTTGTTGAGACTACGATCTTTGAAAATTATCAGCAATATGTTGATGATAAGGCATTAGATGTTATTACAATTGGGAAAAAAGCAGGTGCTTATTTCAAGAAACGTAATTACTCAGTTGTAGGAACTCATCCCGGTTTTTTTGATGATCTAAGTTATTCTAATACTTCTGAAATAATGGAGTTTGTGATAGCAGAGTTTACAAATGGAACATACGATCGTGTTGTATTGGCATTTAACGAGTTTAGAACAGTCATTGCTCAAAATAGAATTGTAGAACAATTGCTTCCAATTGAGCCGGAAACAATAGCTCAAAATGAAGGTGAAATATCAGAAGTGTCAACTACGGATTATATTTACGAGCCGGACACTGAATCTATCTTAAATGAACTTCTTCCTGTTTATTTGGTTACGCAATTATGGAAAGCAGTACTTGAGTCCAATGCATCGGAGCAGGGCGCAAGAATGGCTGCTATGGACAATGCTACAGAAAATGCAAAAGAACTTGAACAAGAGCTGAGACTGAAGTATAATCAGGCTCGACAAAGTGCAATTACCACAGAAATTTCCGAAATTGTTTCAGGTGCTCAGGCATTGGAAGACAATTAAAACCGGAGGGATGGCAGAGTGGTCGAATGCGGCGGTCTTGAAAACCGTTGAGGCGCAAGTCTCCGGGGGTTCGAATCCCTCTCCCTCCGCAAAAAGAAGCCCCAAACTTAGTTTGGGGCTTTTCTTTTAAATAAACATCTTCTTTATTCGTTGATAGCCCCAAAGCTATTAATTACCCTACCAAAGATGAACAATATCTATTTTAGATTTTTTATAGTACTCACATTTCTATTATCTGTTTCCGCGGGATTGCAGGCACAGGATACATTAAGGCTGAATCTTTCTGAATTTTTGGAGCAGAGCATGGAGAGATCAGGTCAAATTGAATATGAAAGAGGGGCAATTGATTTAGCACAAAATGATGCTGATCAAGCCGCATCTCAGCGATTCCTTCCACAATTAGAACTAAATACCCAACATGGGGTAGTACCCGGAGTTGTAAGCCAAACCGATTTACCTTCCGGCCAGTTTTATTTAGATCCAAATCTTGAAAATGACTGGGAGGATTGGGCTGTTTTTACAAGAGCTGAGTTAACCGCTATTCAGCCTATTTTTACATGGGGGGCTATCAATAACGCAGTACAAGCTGCGAGATCAGCAGCGGAAGCAGCTCAATATGAATTTGAAGGACAAAAAGCGGAAATAGAATTACAGTATTACGAATTATACTATAGTTATTTATTGGCTATTGAAATATCAAGAATTTTAGAAGATGCCGATAACCAATTAACACAAGTTGAAGAGAGGTTAAATGAGATGCAGGAAGAAGGTGATCCTGATTTAAAAGAATCAGATATTTTTAAACTTGAGATGTTCAAATCTGATTTTGAAGTACAGAAAGTAGAGGTGGAACAAAGCCTTCAATTTGTTGAAAGGGTTTGGCAACGGGCACTTGGCAATACTGGGAATATCTATCTGCCTGCCGAAGATTTTCTTGATCCCGTTCCTCTACAAATTGAATCGTATAGTTTTTACGAAGAGAAGGCATTACAATCAAGGCCGGAATTAAAAGGAGTTGATTCAGGCATTGAAGCTATAAGTAGTAAAGTTAAAGCTGTGAAGGCACAAAATTATCCGGCACTTGTATTGGGACTTTCAGGAAGTTATGCAAATACCCCAAACAGGCCCCGCCAAACAAATCCATTTATTAGAAATAGCACAAATTATTCTTCAGCCGCTGTGGGCTTGAGTATTCGTCAGAACCTTAATTTCTCCTCGATGAAAAAAAATGTTGAAAGAGCCCAAATAGAACATCGAAGAGTATCTGATCTTAAAAATGCAGTGAGTGATGGTATTCTTTTGGAACTGAATGAAAGTTTCAGAGAAGCTATAGTTGCGGAAAAGAGAGTGCAACAAACCGATGAGTCACTTACAACTGCCCGTAATTGGGTTCGACACGAACGGTTAAATTACGATATAGGGTTTGGAGATGTGGAAGATTTAACGGATGCTATACAGGCAGAATTAGAAACAAGGCTCGAGCTGAAACAAAATGTGTTCGATATGAATAAGAAGATAGCAGACTTGTACAAGTCTGCCGGATTGTCTATTTCTCAATTGAGTGTAAATTAACCCAATAAATTATGTTAGCTAAACAATTTTTAATTCTTTTATTATCAGTTATTACTTTTTCTGCTGTAAATGCACAAGATGGTGAGCAGGAAATCCGTCAGCTTTTGGATGAAAGAGATGCGCAAATCAAAGAGCTGTTGGGTCCGAAAGGAAATGAGTATACCCAAGAACAGCGGGATGAAATAAAAAACATCGTTAATGATGTTATCGACTTTAGAGACATGGCCTCACAAGCGTTGGGCAGTACTTTCGAGGAAATTTCAACGGAGGAACGAGACGAATTTGTATCTCTGTTTTCAACCATTATTCGTGATAATTCCTTAAACCGACTGGATATTTATCGAGCTGATGTTACCTATAACAGTATTGATGTGACAAATAGTACAGCAAAAGTTGAAACCACTGCACGTATCGATAATGTGCGAACTCCGGTAGGATACAATCTGGAAAAGAAAGAAGATGAGTGGGTTGTAACAGATCTTATTATTGATGAAGTTTCAACCGCTGAATCATACAATCGTCAGTTTCAAAGTATTATCCGTCAGCGAGGGTTTGATGCATTGATAAATAACCTTAGGCGGCGGGCTGAGCGTGCATCAACATAAATTATAACAATGCGGGATTCTTTTTCGGGGAAAAAATTAGATGGTGAAGGATATGTATACAATACATATGGTGAAGAGAAATACCTCCATCATGCTGTGGCCAGCGTAGTAACTCTGCGGCGATATGACCTAAAAAGACCGATTGCCATTTTTTGCTCAGAACATCATGCCGAGCTGCTAAAGAGTGAAAAGTTAAACCACCTTTTCACCAAAGTTTATATTCTACCCGAAGAAAATCGATCAATAACAGGATTTAAACATAATGTTGATCGATTTATGCCTTTCGAAAAAAATCTGTATTTAGACAGTGATATTATTTGGTGCAAAAATCCTGATTTACTCTGGCAATCGTTTTCACCGTATCGATATACAATTACCGGAAATCAAACGTCAGACAACTTTTTTGGAGGCCCAAAAGGATTCGGCATACTTAAGGATGTGCTGTTTAGAAAACGAAACCGTACACTTAAAAAATTTGGTTTAACCTATTTAAGCAGAGTCCAATCAGGTATGATTTATGCATCTGATTATCAATTAACAGCAAAGGTTTGCAAGTGGGCAAAAAAGATGCTGAATGATAAGCACCTCACTCATTTTAGAAGCCGAAAGGAAGAATCAGGAAGGAGTGAGGAGTCTTGCGAATGGAGTTTGGCAATGGCTATGTCAAAATTAGAACTTCAGGTATATCCTTGGTTTTATGGTTATATAAGCCCTCAGTTAGATTTTATTGAAAATTTTACTGATTACGATACCGACTTTAAAACCGTTTCCTGTCTCTATTATTCCAATAAAACCGTTTATAACTTACGTGGATTTCCTGTTGAATGGATCCAAAAACTATTGCTTAAATTCCTTACAATTTTCCCCGGAAAAAGGGACCATTTATATGTAACACCATTTTGTTTACATTTTGGATGGTATCATCAAAAACAGCCTTTCTTTGATTTTGCAGATCGTATTTGGAAAGAAATTCACTCAGATATTACCGATACCGAATACAAAATCGCTTAATAGTTGATAACCACAATTGCACATAAAACCGCAGGGTAGCTCTATGAAAACCGTGCTGATGATTGCTCCCTATTTTGTGCCCAGAAGACGTGTAGGCTCCCTCCGTCCTTTTAAATTTGTGATTCACCTAAAAGAACAAGGATGGAACCCGGTTGTTTTGACAATTAAAGATTCTAAAAACAGATTGTCCGAAAAAGAAAAAAGGCTTCTGGATGATATTCAAATTATAGAAATTTCTCCTCCGTTTGATCGAACCGTTTCTTCATCTTCTAAATCAGAGAAGAAAAAAAAATCAGATAAATCAACAAGTTTTAAGTTGTCGGAGTGGATTGATAAACAGATTCCATTAGATTCCTGGATGCTCCTTTTTTGGCTGAAGTATCGTGGGATACGAAAACAGGTAAAGCTAATAAATCCCGATTTGATATGGAGTACGGGAGATCCATGGTCGGGACATTGGATGGGAAATAAGCTCTCTAAAGATCTTTCAAAACCCTGGATTGCCGATTTTAGAGATCCGTGGACTCTTTCGGAGATGAACTTGAGAAAACGATCGGGATTTTCATCAAAAAGAGACCGCCATTGGGAAAACAAATTTGTTAAAAATGCCGACAAACTGACTTTTACAGCGAAAAGCACGGAAGATTTATACAGGGATCATTATAATTTGAATGAGAAAAAAACCGCTACGATTTATAACTCTTTTGATGATACCCTTAATGACTCATCAGAAAAGTGGAAAGTTCATTTTGATCACGAGTATTTGAATATCCTTTTTTTTGGAAGATTCAGGCGATTGAGTCCAGCACTTCCAATTATCAAAGCCCTTCAAAGTTTATCATCAAAAAATCCTGAAGCAGTAAAAAAAATACGAGTTCACTCTTTTGGAGAGATGGAAATAGATGATTTGAACCGGATAAAAAAATATCAGCTGCAAGATCAATTTATTATCCATAATCCTGTTTTACCTCAACAATCAATCAGCGTTTTAAACAAAGCAGATTTGTTACTGGTAAGTACTAATGAAGAGCGGAAACATATTATTCCCGCTAAATTATGGGAATATTTACAGGTTGAAAAACCCATTTTGTCGATAGCGCCCAATCCGGAAATAGCCGATATTTTACAGGAAACGGGTGCAGGAATTCAATTTTCAACCCATAACATTTCTGAAATCGCTCAATATTTGAATGATTGTGTTGAAAATAAAAATGAACTTTTCCTTTCTAAAAGGAATACCGGAAAAGTTGACAGATTTACGGCTCGTAGCACAGCGAAGCAATTATCAAAAATTATGGATGAATTGACTTCGGATGGCTAAAGAAAAAAAAGCAAGCTTATCGGAAAAAGCGGGAGTTGTGGTTTTTGCCCGCATCATCACAACCGTGATTGATCTGGCAATTGTTATTGCTACAATTCAGCTTCTGTCAAAAACAGATTTTGCCATTATCGGATATCTGTTGATGATCCACGAAGTTGCCCGAAATCTGGCAACACTTGGTTTCCCGGAAAGTGTATTCTACTATTTTGAACGAATTACCGGTAGCGCAAAGAGAGGGTTCACTGCACAAACAACAGCCATTCTTTTAGGCACCGGTTTGGTCGCCGGAATTTTTGTGTTGATTGTCAGTTATTTTGCTCCGTCACTGTTAACAGAATGGGATCCATTAAGCGTAACTCAGGTTCAGGATTTATTGCCGTGGATGGGTCTGCTTGCCGTTCTCGAAATTCCTACGTGGCCAACTACAAACGTGTTGCTGGCTTTAGATAAACAGAAGCAATCGGCCTGGTACGAAATGATTACCAGTCTGATGACTTTTGGTTTTTTGATAGGTCCACTGGCACTTGGTTACGGCTTAGACATTGCAGTGTACGGCCTGGTTATTTACGGAGTGATTCGATTTATTGGCTCGTTTATTTGGCTTCAAATAGCTTTGCCTAAGGGAAAACTAAATGACTCAGAAGTATCTCTCCGTCAACAAGTAGATTTTTCGCTGCCACTTGGATTTTCAGCCCTCACCAACAAAATAAACCGCTACGTTGATAAATTTGTGGTTTCGATTCTTCTCCCCGCCACTGCATACGCTGAATACACGATTGGAGCCCAGGAAGTGCCCATCATTAGGGTAATCCCCTTTGCAGTAGGATCGGTGCTGATCAGCCGTTATGTAAGTCTTCAGCTCGATTCAAAAAAAGAAGAACTGCTTGATTTATGGTATAAAGGCGTGGAAAAGGTGAGTTTGCTTGTCATTCCACTCACCATTCTTTCGGTAATTATTGCACCTGATTTAATTTCACTTATTGCAGAATCGGAAGGGACAGATTATTCCAACGCTGTGTTACCATTCCAAATTTATAACCTCATTGTGCTGATGAGAGTAACTCACTATGGAAGTATTTTGCAGGCTTTTGGCGATACGAAAGGAATATTTTATGTAAGTCTGAATCTTGTGGCTGCAAACATTATTTTAAGTATTCCATTTACAATAATGTGGGGAATAAACGGAACGGCATTTTCAACGCTGATTGCTAATTTTTATAATTGGTTTGTAGTGCTTCGTAGAATTGGTGGCCATATGGAGTTGCCCATCTCTAAAGTACTTCCCTTTCCCTTTTATTTTCGGGTATTAGGAACATCTGTTTTGGTTGCCATTCCAATGTGGTTTGCCCGCTTCAGCTTTCTTGATCCTGATATGATTATCCGCGGACTCCTGTTTAGTATTATTGGCTTTTTGATTCTTTTCAGCTTTACAGCAACTTTGTTGAAAGTAATCACACCCGACGACTGGAAGAAGTTTAAAAACTGGATTATGCTCAAATTTTTAACCAGCAGTGATTCTTCGCAGTAATATTTTCTGGCCTAAATTGATCGTAAAAGCAATTTATATAGATCTTCCATTTTTTTGACCTGTGTTTTTAAATTATGCTCTTTCTCTACAATTTTACGTCCGTTTAAACTTATTTTTTTCACGAATTCGGGATTTTTAACCAACTTAATGATAGCTTCTTTAATCGCGTTGGCGTCTCTTTCGGGAACTTGCAATCCTGTTTCCCCATCTTTGATCAATTCCGGCAACCCGGCATGATCTGAAGCGATAGCCGGAATTCCTGTGGCCATTCCCTCAACAGTTGTTTGGGGAATTCCCTCCCTGTCCCCATCTCTGGCCTGTACGCTTGGCACAATTAACATATCGTGCTGATAAAGCTGATTGATAATTTCAGGGTTATCAGTAAATCCTTTGAAATGTACGTGGTTTTCAATTCCTAATGATTTGGCTTCCGATTTTAAATCCTCCAGTAACTCACCATCACCAAAAATATTCATTTCAATATCCGGCATCTGTTTATGTAGCATACTTACGGCATTCAGCGCATTGGTAAATCCTTTTTTCTCCACAAGACGCCCGACCATCATAATTTTCGGTGAAGCCTTTTCCCGTAGCTGAAAACGGATGTCATCAATATTTACAGCCAGTTTAATGGTGTGAATAGTGGATTTATCAAATCCGAGCTTAATAAGATTTCTTTTCATGTCTTCCGAGCCGGCAATTGCACAATCCATGTGTTTTCGTAGCCGTGTGTACCGGGTTGTCCACCCAAATTCCTGGGGAAGTCTGATGACATCATGCCCATAAAAATTGACAATAAATGGAACGTTAAATTTTTTGATTAGTGGGATCAGTCTGTACGAATCGAGTCCAAAATGTCCGTGAACTAAATCAGGTTGCTCTTTTTCAAAAACATCATACAGAAACCCGGGACTACTGTTCAGTTTAAGACGGATGTTATTTGTAAGTCCTGCTCCCCCTTTTTTGGGCATTTCATAAACATTTAACCCATTTGTATAAGCACGTTTATAACAGGTTGCAATAACAGGTTCGAACTCTTGATGATTTCTTACGAGCCGATCTATAAATGTTTCTGAGCGGTTTAAATAGGTGGTTTTAAAGTGTAAAACTTTGGACATTTCGATGATTTTTTGTCAAAATAAGTTTGATAATACAGAGCGAAGATAAAGAAATTACGTGGTGTTGTGCGAAAAACTTATAAAAGAATCTATTATCTTAGTTTCTATATGAAGAGAAAAACTGTCAAAAGGGTATTTCTGTTTTTTATAATTTATCTGCCAATTCAATATGGATTAGTAGGAATTGTGGGCTATTATCATAGCGAGCCGTGGCCTTCGTTTGTTTTTCCGGGATTTAAAAATGTGTATGTGTATGATGGGGGCTATGAAATACAGCAGATCGAATTTGAGTTGACAGATTCTGCAGGGGATGAAGTTGCTGAACTGTCTTCCAATGAGTTTTTTTCGGAAATCCCTCGCTCTATGACATCAGGCTTTATCAGTGCCAGATTTTCTGATCAAAAAATGATTGAATCGTATGATGAAAATACACGAATATGGATGTTGGAAAAAGCCTCAAACATAGCCGGCTTTGATATTGATAAACTGGCAGTTCATCATTTCGTAGAATATTACAGCGGGGACGGGTATCTATCGCTAGAGCCTGATTCAGTTATTACAATTAATCATTTCATAATTGCAGATAACAGAGATGATGAACACTAAGTTTGAAAGCTGGATCTTTAACAGCTATTCACCCACTGCTAATGGACTTGCCCTCTATCGTATATTTGCGGCTCTTTTTTTCTTGATATTTTTATTTCCTGATGTTGCTTTTTATTCCACTTTGGAATCACTGCCGGATGAGTTCTTTACACCTCCGCCTGGCCCTATGATGTTGTTTGATGAATTTCCTCCCGAAATCTTTTTACGGTTCGTACACGGACTGTTGATGGTATCCTGGGTAGGTGTTTTAGTAGGTTTTAAAACCAAATGGTCCTCTATTTTGGCTGGTTTAAGTATGTTGGTTTTACAGGGATTTATGTTTAGCCTGGGAAAAATCAATCATGAAATCCTTCTTTCTGTTACACCGGTTGTGATGGCATTTAGTAATTGGGGGGCTTCATTTTCAGTAGATTCAATTTCCGAAAAAAAAGAGGTATCCGTGGAGGGGTGGCCTATAGTACTTCTTGCGCTTTTTCTTGGTTTTATGATGTTTACTGCCGGATTCCCCAAAATATTGGGTGGATGGCTGGACCCATCCACTCAGGCTACCCGGGGACACTTGTTCAACCAGTTTTTTGTTCGTGAAAGACAAGAACTACTTGCTATATATGCTGTTCGGTTTGATGCTGCCTTTGTTTGGGAATTATTAGATTGGGCAACTATCATCTTTGAGGTTGGGTTTTTAATTGCAGTTTGGAAAGCCGGATGGACCCGCCTTTTTATCTGTTGCGCCACCATTTTTCATTTTTCTACAATGATGACACTGAACATGCCGTTTTTAGTCAACTTTTTAATATATGCGGCTTTTGTTAAATGGGATTCTGTATTTCAGTATTTGAAAAAAATTGTGGGGTTTTTGTCAGAAAAAAAATATGGTGTAATGAATGATGATAAATGGGTGTGGAGTGTAGCGATAATTGTTGGTTCGCTATTTCTGATACTTCGCGTCCTTAGCAATACGGGTTATTTAATGACTTCAGCCGAACCGTCTCTGCATGATGTGGTTCTTGTTTCTGCAGCCGTTTTAATTGTGTTTGGGCTGGGAATAAAAAAATTAATGAGTACAGCTAAATCCATTTCTTCATAAACTCTGGGGTCGTTTTTATATATCGGTCGAACAACAGATACCACGGAAATCCTACCAGAATCAGCTGCATTACAAATGCATCAAACCGAATATTCATTGTCATTGTAATTCCAAAATGCATGCCAATAAGAAGTAGGGTGGTGTAGGGCCTAAGTTTTTTCCACCAAAGGGTAAATCCAATCAATTCAGTCATCCATCCAATCAATAAAATAAGGGATGCCATTGCTGTGCTTTTCAAAGCAAGAGTTTGTAAAAAATTTGGATTATAAAACCCTTCCCGCGATAAAATATCAATGCTCTTTTCGCCAATCCAAAGCCATAAATGACGGCCATCAAACCAGGTAATTCCCGTTCCGATCAACTTTGCGAAAAAGGCTGAGGTATATCCCAATCCAATAAAAAAGATGATAGAACCCATTACAAATCGCGGCATCTGTTTTTTATCAGGGAAGAACAACGCACCGATTGCAAAACAGAATACGGCCATTCCGATCAGGTTTTGACTGTGGGGAATTTCCCCTTGAGAGAATCGGGCTACATACTGAATATGCAGCAGTATCATCATAACCATATATTGCCATTTAAATCCCAGACGAAAGTAGCTGGCAACAGATAAAAGGGTAATGAAACCGGCGTTGATCAGAGCAAGGTGATAATCAAAAAAGACAGAGACATCTATGTAATTCGCCAGTCCGAGGGGTAATACAACTTCAACATTTCGGAACTGAGTATAGATTCCCCATTCCCATGCAAATTTGATAACATAAAAAAGAACAAAGAGCTCAAAGAGTTTAAAAAAAACAATTTCACCCGGTGTTTGTTCTCTGTCGGGGTCAAAAAGCTGATAAGATAGTTTTTCTGTCCAGCTCATTGGTCCCTCCTAAAATAACCGGATTCTGATAAGTTGGGATTTGTTTCGGTAGTGTCGGCCGAAATTTTTATGAAAGGAAGGATGCGAATCGCCACTGAGTCGGGCCCTGCCATTTCACCTCTGACTTTCGAAACCATCCACTGGCGATCGCCAATTTGATCGGCACCAAACATGCGAATAAGCGCAGATCTCCGTGAATCGGTCCAATTTTGAGTTTTAGATACAAAATTAGAGAAATCAATCTGATCTACTTTGTAATCGAGAACGGGAACAACGCCGGCGGTACGATCATCAAAAGAATAACTGTTCCATATCTCTTCATCATCCAGATCGGTAACATCAACAACCATAGCTCGTGTCCACGGATTTCCTGCTTGAGAAAACATTGGGTAAATACTGAACGGCCAAAATTCACCCTCATGAGAGGCTACAAGAACGCCATAAATTAAAAGCGCAATTCCAATAACTTTAAGTCCGCGTTTAGCAGATGATAAGTTCATAAAAATGTATAGTTTCTATTTTGTTGGTCCTTTGAATAGTGGGAACTTAGTATATGTAAAAGCCTTTAATTAATACGTTCACTCAATACGTATTTGGATGCTAAATCGTTGGCAATCAAATTTATAAATATTCATTGAATAAACCTGATAAAGTGAAGTACTTTTCTCTCTGCTTTCTATTTGCTCTTTTCCTTTTGCTCTCGACTCAAAAAATAACAGCACAAGATGGGTCCGGTATAAATTCAATTACTTTTGGTGCAAACGGGGTGGTGTATCTTGAGGATTTTCAGCACTATAGTGAAGGATCTTTACCTAATGAATGGTATAATCGTGATGGTGATAATATTCCTGCAACCTATGAAGAACATTTTAAAAGTGAATATAAATACAGAGTTGAAGAAGAATGGGATAATAAGTTTTTACGCTTTGAGGGAGTTGAGGCAAAGCACCTTAATTTTCCATTAGTAGATAAAGAAGGTTTGAATATCTACGAAACGCCCCTTTTACGTTGGGATTGGCGTATACACAACATTCCTGAAGGGGGTGACGAAAATAGCAATGATAGAAACGATGTGGCCGCGAGTGTGTATATCGTATTTGATACAAGCCGGATATTATTTCAAACAGTACCTGTATCTATCCGGTATACGTGGAGTTCAAAGTATCCTGTTGGCACAGAGTTCTCGAAACTTAGGGGAAGGCAGCGAATTATTGTAGTGGGAACCGGAAAAGAAGGCATCGGGGAATGGAAAACATTTGAAAGAAATTTAGTAGAAGACTATGAACACTTTTTTGATAAAAAACCTCCAAAAAGACCTATCGCATTACTTATATTAAGTGCTTCGGATGATACAAAATCATACACAAAAGCAGATTACGATAATTTTGAGCTTCATCCGGTCTCTAATTAAAGACTTTGATTAGCTTTTAGTCTTAATAAACTTACGTTCTTACTTCCGTGTTTATTCTTTTATGCAAAAATTAATTCATTTTTTCACGCCCCTTATACGGTTAAATGTGAAGTATCCTTTTTGGGTACTTGCCATTGCTATTCTATCGGCTGTTATTGCAGGAAACTACGCCCTAAAACTGAAGATAGATACGGACCTCGCTAACCTGCTTCCTCCATCAAATCCCAATGTTCAGGCTTTGGAACAATTGCAGGAAATCTCAGGTGGTGAAACGGAGATGCAAGTGGCTATAAAATCTCCCAGTTTTGAGGCGAATGTAGAGTTTGCCGAATTGATCGTTGAAAAAAGTGTGGAGATGAACTACGAGCGTTACAATGCTCCATTCTTCAATCGTGCTGAATTTCGAAGGAATACTGAATTTTTGAAGGATAATGCTCTCTATTTAGCCACAATGGAGGAACTGAATGATATTACCGAGTATTTACAATCCGAAATTGATCAAGCCAGAGAAGAAGCCAATCCATTTTACGTAGATTTTGAAGATGAATACGAAGATGAGGAAACGGTGGGAGAAGACGATGACGATTTGAACCGTTTTCGGGATAGTTATGATATTTTAGTTCCTTCAGAATATCCTGTTAATGAAGATAGTACCCTCGCAATTGTTACGCTTTTTCCATCCGGTTCGAGAAGTGATACCCGGTATCTCGAAGATATGTTTGAGGAATTTGGCCAGCTCGTAGAATCGTTGGATCCGGAATCTTTTCACCCTGAAATGGAAGTACAATTTGGTGGGAGGTTAAAACGTCACCTTACGGAGCTCGACTCCATTATGAGTGATGTAATGAATAGCTTTGCCCTTGGATTTTCAAGCGTTATACTTTTAGTTTTACTGTACTTTTCGACGAAAAAATATATAAACTACCGTCGCAGTGATCGGGCCCTTCAAACCCATTCGTTTGCTTCACATTTAATTCGGGCCCCGGTTCCTGTGATTATTATTGGGGTTCCACTAATGATAAGCTTAATGTGGACGTTTGGCATTACCTATGCCCAACTGGGAGTTTTAAATACCATGACGTCCGTACTGTTTGTAATTCTATTTGGCCTCGGCATTGATTATGGAATTCACTACTACGCCAGATACATTGAAATGCGGGCCGATGGAATTTCGGTTGGTAACAGCTTGGTGCAAACGTATGAAAAAACCGGATCAGCGATTATTGTGAGTGCACTAACTACTGCTTTTGCACTCTTTGTATTGATGTTTGCTGATTTCCGGGGATTCTCTGAATTTGGATTTATTGCTGGGCTGGGAATCATTTTCGCGCTTTTTTGCATGCTTTTCGTATTACCCGCAATCTTAGTGATCTTCGAAAGATGGAACTGGATTTTATTATTACCGAGATCAGAAAAAATTGAGCAAAAACCTCTGTTTAAGCGATTTCCAATGGCACGTTCGGTTGTGTTTTTTGGGTTATTTATTTCTGCAGTGGTGGTTGCATTTTCGGGGAATTTAAAGTTTGAATATGAATTCGGAAAGCTGGAACCGGAATTTCCTGAATACCGGGAATTCAGGGATTTTTCAAGTGGTGTTGACGAATCAAACCGAAGAAATCCGGCGTTTGTTATTGCGGATACGGACGAAGATGTGTTTGAAATCCTGGAGATTTTGAGAGAGCGAAAACGTTCTAATCTTGAAACAATGATTATGGAGGTTGAAGCTCTTCAGGAACGATTTCCTCCGTTTGAAGATATGAAAGATGAAAAACTTGAAAGTATCTCAAATATTCGCGGGCTTCTGCAAAACTCTTTTATTGAGGGGCAGGATGATGAGGATTTGGATCTGTTGCGACGGGCATCTCAAACACGAGAAGCGTTAACTGAAGGTCAAATTCCCGATTTTTTGAAAAACCGGTTTATAACCAGAGATGGAGAAATTGGACGTTTTGTTATTGTTTACCCAAATGTGGGTTTATCTGATGGGTTAAACTCCATCGGTTTTAAAAATGAAATCTCTGAAATCACTCTCGATAACGGAAAAACCTATCACGCCGGAAGTACATCCATTGTTGCGGCTTCCATGCTGGATTTAATGAGGACCGAAAGCCCCTACATGGTAATCGCAACATTTTTGATTGTTTTTATTTTTATTCTGTTTTCATTCCGCTCTTTTAAATGGGCAATTATAGCACTTATCCCTCTCATTATCGGCCTGCTGCTTTTGTTTGGCGTGATGATAATTTTTGGATTAAAGTTCAACTTCTACAACCTTGTGGTTCTTCCTGCAATATTGGGTATCGGTTGTGATAACGGGGTGCATCTTGCACATCGGTACAGGGATGAAGGACGAAAGAGCATGTGGGATGTACTTTCCAGTACTGGCCAACATATTACAATTGGCTCTCTTACTACCATGATGGGTTTTGCCGGATTATTATTTACAACTCATCCCGGACTGCAATCCATTGGGGTGATGGCTGTTATAGGAATAGGAATGTCGCTTTTAACATCGTTGACATTTTTGCCGGCCATGGTTCAATATTTGGAAGACAAACATATTATTAGTGATTAGTTGTATCGTGTACTCCGGGTTCTATTTACCGATTCCTAAACTGTACTATCTTGATTGAAAAATCTCCTGCCATTGTACTGCGTACCATAGACTTTAAGGAGTCGAGTATTATTGCTACGGTTTTTACCGAATCTCATGGAAAAATCGCTGTCATTGCAAAGGGAGCACGTAAACCTAAAAGCAAGTTTGCCGCATTTTTAGTGCCGGGACAAATTATAGAGGCTGTTTTTTACAACAAATCAACCCGGTCTGTTCAAACACTGTCTGATGCATCCTACTTAAAAAAGCTGGATAAAATTCGAACGGACGTCGAAAAGATGGCGCTTGTAATTACAACCATGGAAATGACGGAACAGCTAATCCATCAAAATGAACAGAACAAACCGGTTTTTGATTTTCTGCTAAAATTTCTTCCTTGGATCGAAAAACAACCGTTTATTTCCCGAAAAATATTTCCATACGTTCAAATTCGAATGGCTCAATTAATGGGCATAGGATTGCAATCTAATGGGGAACAAGTTGGCGAAAATAACGGTTACATTAATATAGAGTCGGGAACATTATCAGGTGAGGCGTTGGATGATCAGAGCATAAAATTGACACCCAATCAATTTGCCTTTGTTAATGAATCACTCCATTCTATGAAATCATCCATTTTTGAAATCAATTTTAGAGAGAATGAACTTAGTGATCTGATTTTTTATCTGGATAGGTACTTTAAATATCACGTTGAGGGAATAAAACCCCGAAAATCTGACAAAATTTTTGAGCAGCTTTTGATGAAAGATTATGAAAATAAGAGATAAATTTTTATCGGGTGTTTTACTTCTTTTGATTGGAGTATTGGTTGGAATTATTATCACGCTAATTCGTCAAGGGTCTTTTTCTTTTGATCTGGCCGAAGTTCGGTATACAGAAGTAAACCGAAGCGAAATGCCAATGTGGACGAATGAAGATCTTGAAAAAATAGATGATCGGTTCGTATTCAGTTCTATTGCTAAAAATGTGACGCCTACCGTGGTTTATATTGAAACAGTTGTGCCCACAAGAAGTCAGAATTTTCGGGGAAATGGGGATGAGGAAGAGGATTCGATGTGGAGACAGTTTATGCCCCCAAGGGCAAATACCGTAGGTTCGGGAGTTTTAATTTCGAGTGATGGCTATATTCTTACAAACAATCATGTTGTAGAACATGCCGTAAGAGATGGAATTACCGTTACATTACAAGATAAGCGAACGTACGAAGCACGAATTGTAGGGCGAGATCCAAGTACGGATTTAGCAGTCATAAAAGTTGATGAACAGAATTTGCCACAGCTTACCGTTGGTAACTCTAACCAGATTCAAGTAGGAGAGTGGGTATTAGCCGTTGGTAACCCGTTGCGGCTCCAATCAACCGTAACAGCCGGAATTGTAAGTGCATTGGGACGTGACGTTCAAATAATTGATGATATTTTACGAATTGAAAGTTTTATACAAACCGATGCTGCAATCAATCGGGGAAATAGTGGTGGTGCTTTGGTAAATACAAGTGGAGAGCTGATTGGAATTAATACGGCAATTGCTACCCAAAGTGGAAATTATCAGGGATATGGATTTGCCGTTCCAAGTAATTTGGCGATGAAAGTGGCTGAAGATCTCATAGAATTTGGAGAAATTAGGCGTGGAATGTTAGGAATTAGTATACAGTCTGTAAATGACGAATTAGCAGAAAGAGCCGGATTAGAACGTATAAGAGGGGTAATTGTATCGGATGTAACCGAAGATGGCGCTGCAAATAAAGGAGGGATTAACCCATCAGATATTATTTTAGAGGTAAATGAAGAGGAAGTAAACGAATCCAATCAGCTACAGGAAAAAGTGGCCATGTTTCGTCCGGGCACAATAATTAACCTTACCATTTGGCGTGATGGAGAAATTCTTACCAGAGAAGTTGAACTGCAAGAATTAGTACGACCTGAACCCGAACCACTTTCTTTCGAAGAACAACTGCTTGAGCCGGAGGATAATGAGCTTGAAGAAATCCCTGAAGGTAGAAACGGGTCAGGAATAGAATATCAAAAATTTAACGACTTGGGATTTTCGGTTCAGGGACTTGCATCACCCGAAGATCCACAAGAATTGGACTTGTATATTCATCGGGTTGATAGTGAATCACCGGCTCAAATGCGTGGTTTAAAACAAGGCTACAAAATTCTTGAGATAAATGGAGAAAAGGTTGCTACCTTAAGCGTTTTGCAGCAAAAAATTGAAGAATCTCAAAACAATGGTAACTCACTAAATCTAAAAATTGAAACCGAATCCGGTTCCATCGGATATTATAAGCTTAACTAATTATGAAATTATCTGTAATTGCTCTTTTACTTGTTGGATTTATTTTTTCGTGCTCTCCAACAGAAACAACGACAAAAGAATCCGAAACCGATACCGAAGAACCCGTTGATGAATCAACACCTGCTTGGTACAATAACTCAGTTTCCTCCGAAGCCGATTCTGTTGCGTTTACCGGTTATGCGTTAGCAGTTGCAGCAGATTCCGTCGAGGCACATCAGCAGTCAATGGAACTGGCTACAGAAAATTTGAAGTTTTCTATTGACGAATTTGCTGAGGAAATACGAGTGTCACTCACAGATGAAGGAATAACAGACTACGAATCACCGGGATTTATCATCAATCTGAGGAATAGCGTTCGAAATATGGAGTTTTCTACTCTTGATGAAACCGTTGAGCATGTTCAGGAAAATAATACCCACATGATTTACACCAGAGTTCGTTTTGCACGAGAAGATGCAATTAATCAATTAAGAAGCGACATTAATAATGATGCATTTATTGAAGCGATGGGCAGATAGTTTTAAACTGGAAAAACCTGTCAGGTTTCAGGTTTAGAATTTTTAAAAAGAGCATCATTTATCAAAACCTGACAGGTTTACTTAAGTTCTACTATTTTTTCTTAACAACCCCATCCTTCCATTCAATATCATACGCGTCTTTTTCAGCAAACGCTGATTTAGATCGCACCCACTCTCCTTGCTGTAAAATTCGTACAAAACCTTTTTCGAGAGGAGCTTTAGGATTTTCTGTTTCCAGTGCATGTTGTAAACGCTGAAGGTTTGATCTGTGCTCCATAATTTTTCGCTCGAACCGACTCTTGATTCGATCGGAAAGAGAATCCACCCGGTTTTTATGATGACCTATTCGATCCTGAACTTTCAACAAAGCATGCGAATGTGCCAGCCGGTGCACGTATTCGCGGTATCGCTCGATTTTTTGTTTTAGATGATGTTCGATGGTTCCTGAGTAATCATCAATTTGGAGCCTTAGATCGTTGATGTCCGGAGCGGCAATCATAACGGCCTGAGTGGGTGTTGCGGCTCTGGCGTCGGCTATAAAATCGCTAATACTAAAATCCACTTCGTGACCCACCGCACTAATTACCGGAATTTTAGATGCAAATAAAGCTCGGGCAACGACCTCCTCATTAAATGGCCATAAATCTTCCAAAGAACCACCGCCACGGCCAATAATCAGCAGTTCTACTTTGGGATGATTCTGGAAAAATTTTATCGCCTGAACCAGTTCTCCCGCTGCATGTAAACCTTGTACACTTGCGTGATGAAGATAGAGCGTAGCCATTGGCCATCGTTTTTCGAAGGTCGATTTAATATCCTGGAATGCCGCTCCGGTTGAAGATGTAATCACACCAATATGCTCCGGAAATGCGGGAAGTGGTTTTTTATGGATATCATCAAAAAATCCCTCTGCCTGAAGTTTCTTTTTCAATTCCTCAAACTTTTGCTGAAGGCGTCCAACGCCGGCCTGTTGAACAAGGCCCACAATCATTTGATAGCGTCCGTGTGGGGCATAAACCTGAATGTCACCGCCAAGCACTACCTGTTGGCCATCCTTTATTTCTACGCCAAGCTGCTGTGCTTTTGATCGCCACATTACACAAGGAAGCTGTGCATTATCATCCTTTATTGTAAAATAAATATGACCGTTTCGGCTTTGATTAACATTACTCAGTTCACCCTCCACAAGCACGTCAATGAAGTTCGATTCGAGCAGCGATTTGATTTGATTGGTGATGTCACTTACCGAAGCGACATCAAACGCAAAAGGGATTTGTTTTGCCATAGCGTTTAAAATCTCTGTTTGATAGGGCAATGGCAAGAATAAAGTCGGGGATATTTATGATGCTGGAAGTATATATTTCCTTCTAAGATTCAATCTTTTAATCAATGTAACCCGGACGTCCCCGTCCGGAAACTGTCGATTTTGAGAAATATTCTTCAGGATTTATTATAAATGCAACAGCAAATTTCCCCATTTCCGTCTCACGTAAGGTATTGGTTTTGAAATTAGTGGTGCCGAAGCAGGAGCTTCGGGTTACGTAAACGAACCCAATTACATCATAGTAGCATTTGGAATCGTAATTCAGCTGAAATCAGCCTATATTCTGATCAAATTAAATCTACTATTTTTATGAAAATGACTCCAAACCTTCTCATACAAAACTGCACACCGGTTGGCGACAGCTATAATGGCAAAGAAACGATGGATCTTCGAATACGCGATGGAGTTATCGCAGAAATTGGAAGCGGGTTAAAACCTCAGGACAAAGAAGAGGTTTTCGATGCCAATGGTGCATTTGTAAGTGGCGGGTGGATGGATATGCATGTTCATTTTCGCGAGCCGGGTTTCGAGCACAAAGAGACGATTGAAACCGGTTGCCGGTCAGCAGCTTTTGGAGGATTTACAGAGGTTGCGTGCATGCCAAATACAAAACCGGCAATTCACACCCGAGATGTGGTCGAATATATTCGAAAAAAATCAGAAGATGAGGCGGTTGATGTCCATCCAATTGGTTGTGTGACCAAAGAGCGTGCAGGAAAATCGATTGCGGAAATGGCGGATATGAAGAAAGGTGGAGCCGTTGCGTTTAGTGATGATGGTGATCCTGTGGCAAGCTCACAGGTGATGCGGGTTGCCCTGGAATATTCTTCCATGCTGGGAATGCCGATCATCAACCACGAGGAAGATCTGGAGCTTTCACGTCCCGGTCATATGAATGAAGGCGATGTTTCTACCAAACTAGGACTCGACGGTACTCCCGGAATTGCCGAAGAAACAATGATTGCACGCGATATTTTGCTCGCTGAATTTACCGGCGGACATATTCATGTGGCACACATCAGCACGCGAAAAGCGGTTGACCTGATTCGAAAGGCAAAAGAGGAGGGAGTGAATGTAACCACAGAAGTTTGTGCTCATCATTTTGATCTGACCGATGAAGAAGTTGAAAAACGTGATTTCGATACAAACGTAAAAATGCATCCGCCACTTCGAACACAGGATGATGTTGATGCGATGATTGAAGGATTGGTTGATGGAACCATTGACGTGATTTGCACCGATCATGCCCCGCACGCTGTGGATGAAAAAGAGGTTGAATTTATTTATGCACCCAACGGAATTATTGGTCTTGAAACAGCGTGGAGCGTTTCAGTAAAACAATTGCTAAAACCGGGCAAGCTCACGTTAAATCAACTGCTTGATAAACTAATCACAAACCCGAGAAAGATTTTGAATCTGGAAATCCCAAAACTGGAAGAGGGAAATAAAGCGAACTTAACTCTGTTTACTACGGATGAAGAATGGACATATTCGGCGAAAGAAGTTCGTTCGAAGTCGAGAAATTCACCCTATATCGGTCAACAAATGACAGGACGAGCAATCGGGATTTATAACAAAAATCAGTTCATCGAGAACAAATTGCGTCACTGATTATCAGCTTAAAAATGGTTATGAGATTTTCTTCCTGCATTTTTTTACTTCTTGTTGTTATTCTTAGTGCGGGAGAAGTTGTATTAGCTCAGCAGGAAAATGAAGCTGTTGAAGACGCCAATATTTTCTCGAAATTTGGTCAGGTTTCTACGGATATGTTATCCATGGAGGCCGATCATAATTATCCTTTTGAGTTTCTCTTAAAG
The DNA here is from genome assembly GCA_040876545.1 of Balneolaceae bacterium. Lineage (GTDB taxonomy): Bacteria > Bacteroidota > Rhodothermia > Balneolales > Balneolaceae > SW132. The sequence continues at coordinate 77,329 of JBBDPF010000025.1, forward strand.
GAAACATCCGTTCGTTTTCAGGAGGGTTCCGGTGGTCTTCAGGCGATTATGGATCATCTGGTTCGTATTAAAGTTTATAGCGATGATCCACTCGAAATTTCTGATGCTTCACTGGTGGGAATCCCATATTACAGTGAAGATGAGGTGGAAGTCATCACCCAGCTCGAGGGAATCACGCATCAACCCGATGGGAGCAGAGTAACACTCGATCCGGCACAAAGCACCAGATCTGACCTGAACAGCCGATATCAAATTGTGGAATTCGAAATGCCTGAGGCAGGAGCCGGATCTGTTTTGGAATATAAATACCGCGTGGTTCGAAGATATATTGAAGAGTTGCCCGATTTCTATTTTACCCACAGAGTTCCAACAAAAGAAGCAGCAATTGTTCTGCAGAACGAACCTTTTTTGAGATACAAAACCGCGTCACAAAATCTCAATTTTGATGTGGAGTATAATGAAGTGAGAATTGACACCAGCTCAGTGCCTCGAATTTTTACGTATACACGCCCGGAACCCATTTCCATAGAGCGTTGGTCAGCAACGGATATTCCTGCCGTTGAGGAGAAACCCTACCTTTCATCGATAGAAGATATTCATGGTAAGATGAAATTTCAGATTAATGAATTTGGATTGCCTCGTCAGCGACTGACAAATACCTGGGAATATATAGCCGCTCAAATTCGCCGAAGTTATAATCCGTTTCGTGTGATGAATACCCATCCGGAACTGGAAGAAATCGGGCGTGAAATAGCGCAAAGTTTTGATGGTTTAGCTGAAATTCAGGATTCTGTTTTTCAATATGTGAACCGGTCGGTGCAGTATAGTGGGCTACATTCTGTATTTCCTGCAAATTCACTTGTAGAAGTGTTGGAAGGGGAACCGTCAGATCAAGCCGAAATAAACACGGTTCTTATGGCGATTTTACGAGGAGCGGGAATTGAAGCTCATCCAATGTACATTTCCGGCAGGGAATATGGACGCATCAACACTGATTTTCCATCGCTCTATCAATTTAACAAGATGTTGTTATACAGTGAAATCGAGGAAGAAAGGTATTTTATGGATGCATCATACCCTGAAAGTTATCCCAATTTAATTCCTATTGATTCGTACTCAAATCAAGGGTTTGTTCTTAAAGAAAGAGACTATCTTTGGACAGAAATTTCACCCGACAAGAGTGTATTTGATTTAAATATTATTGTACATGCAAGTGTTTCCGCCGAGGGTCATTTAACGGGAACACTGAATGCCAACGTTTTGGGATATCCGGCGCGGCAAATTATGCAGGATATTGAAAGGGGTGAAGGAATGAATGATATTGTGAAATCTACTTTTTTTGATGTATATCAAAACGCAAATGTATCTTCTTCAAACGTAAATAGTGATACAGGTGTAACCGGTGAGATTGAAATTTCGGGTGAATTTGAAATTGAAAATTATGCTGCAAGTTTTCGGGAAGGGCTTGAACTGAGGCCGATGATTGTAGGATATCTGTTCGAAAATCCATTTGAGGAAACAGATAGAAATGTGCCTGTAACATTGGATGCGCCTGAGAAATTAACCGTTGATTATACTATTTCACTTCCCGCCGGTTATGAAGTAGAAGGTGTTGGTGAAGCCAGATCAAATGAACTTTCAGGCGCTGAATTGAGTGAACAATATTCAGCATCAGGCAGAAATATCAATTACTCCTTTTCGGTAGATATTAGCGAAAAAGAGTTTCCTGTATCATCGTACAGAGAACTTCGACAGCTCTATCAACGATGGGTTGAGTTGAGCGATAATACCTGGTACATCACAAATTAAAATCTATGATACTTGCCATTGAAACATCAACTCCTGTCTGTTCAATCGCGCTGGAAGTTACAGGCGGACGAATTTGGGAAAAACGAATTGAAGGGCATGGAGTTCATTCAGAGCGAACATTTACGTTTATAGAAGAATTATTGGATCGGGCAAACGCAACGATTGAAGATTTAGACGCAATACTTTTCAGCGGTGGACCCGGTTCCTACACGGGTCTGCGAATTGGGGCCTCCGCTATTAAAGGACTTTTGTTTGGGCGTGATGTTGCTTTTTACACGTTTCCAACCCTGTTTTCATTTGCAGCAGGTGTAGAACTGGATGAAACAGCCCGTACCATTTATTCTGTGATTGATGCTCGACGAGAGCATTTGTATGTGCAAACATTTAAATGGAATGGGATGAAATTGAAACCTGCCAGTGATCCGGAAATAGCAGAAATAAGTGAAATTGAATCGCAATTATCCAATGGTGATACAATTATTGGTACCGGTTGGGAAAGGTTGGACATACAATTGGGGTTGAAAATTTCAACCGTTGGCCCTGAAGGTATTTCGGCAAATAATCTTATCAAAGCGTGGAATCAATCCTATTTAAAGTCTTATTTTACCAAGACTGATGCTAAATTATTTGAGCCAAACTATCTAAACATGGCTCAAATAAATAACAGTAACTTGTAGATGATTTAAGATTTTAGCTTCGGTTAAGATTCGTTATTTTTGTTGTCCATTTATAAATTTAAAAACTGCAGATGGCCTGGTTTAAAAGAAAAGATTCGAACATACAGACGGATAAAAAGAAAGACATGCCTGAAGGCGTGTGGGTTAAAGTTCCGACTACCGGAGAAACAATCCACCGTCGCGAACTGGAAGATAACCTTTGGGTTGATCCATTGAGTGGCTATCATTTTAAAATTGGCAGTAAGCAATACTTCTCGTTTCTGTTTGATGATGGAAAATTTGACGAGTTGGGAGCAGATATTCTCCCAACAGATCCTTTGCAATTCGAAGATCGGAAAAAGTATAAAGACCGTTTAAAGACCACTCAAAAGAAATCCGGACTCACTGATGCATGCCGTGTTGGCGTTGGTAAAATGGAAAAACAGGATGTTGTGATCGCCTGTATGGATTTTTCTTTCATTGGCGGAAGTATGGGATCAGTTGTGGGTGAACGACTTGGTATAGCCATTGATCACGCACGAAAAAAGAAGTTTCCTTTGATTATTATTTCCCAGTCAGGCGGTGCACGAATGATGGAGAGTGTTTTAAGTTTAATGCAGATGGCAAAAACATCAGCCAAACTTGCTCAGCTTGATAAGGAAGGCGTACCATATATCTCAATGATGACTAATCCAACAACAGGGGGTGTAACGGCAAGTTTTGCTATGCTTGGCGATTTTAATGTATCAGAGCCCGGAGCGTTGATTGGATTTGCAGGACCAAGAGTGATTAAGCAGACAATAGGACGGGATCTGCCCGAAGGTTTTCAGACGGCTGAATATCTTTTAGATCACGGATTTTTAGATTTTATTGTGCCCAGGCAAAAAATGAAAAAAAGACTGGCTCGATTGCTAAGAGTTATTCTTCACAAAAATTAGATGATAAAACACCTGCTTTAGAATTATCTGTGGCAGTGTAAAAAAACGATCAAGAGATATTCCGTTAAAATGGTAGTGAATTATCTGAATTCCTTGTCATTATGATCATATCAATAGCTTTTAAATTATACAAATATGCGATTTGCCGATTACGCTAAAATTTATGTAACAGCAGGTAATGGTGGTCAGGGAATGGCCCATTTTCGCAGGGAAAAATATGTTCCAAAGGGAGGACCCGATGGTGGAGATGGCGGCAAGGGTGGAGATGTGGTGCTTGTTGGAAACGTTCAGCTGAATACATTGCTGGATTTGCGTTATCGAAAATATGTAAAGGCTCCACACGGAAAAGATGGACACACTGCACGAAAAACCGGTAAAAGCGGCGAGGATGAATTGCTTGAAGTACCACTGGGTACAGTTGTTTACGATGCAGATACAAAAGAAAGGTTGGGAGAGATTACCGACAATGAGCAACGGCTGATTGTGGCCGAAGGAGGAATTGGAGGGTTAGGAAATTGGCACTTTAAAAGTTCAACAAACCAAACTCCTCAGCATTCTCAGGGAGGAAGACAGGGTGAAGAACGCGCTGTTGAATTAGAATTAAAACTAATTGCTGATGTGGGCTTGGTTGGATTTCCAAACGCCGGGAAAAGCACATTACTTTCGGTACTATCAGAGGCAAGGCCAAAAGTGGCTGATTATCCTTTTACTACGCTCGAACCTAATCTGGGAGTGGTTAATTTTTCTGATTACAGAAGTTTTGTGATGGCTGATATTCCCGGAATTATTGAGGATGCACATGAAGGGAAAGGACTGGGAATTCAATTTTTGAGACATATCGAGCGGAATAATCTTCTGCTTTTTTTGGTGGGATGCGATTCGGACATTGAATCTGAGTATCACGCTTTACTACATGAATTAAAGGAATACAGACCTGATTTACTGGAAAAACCGAGGTTGTTGGCCATCACAAAAATGGATCTAAAACAAGATTTTATTCTCGATGAAAAGGTTTTAGTTGATGATGTCATCGAAATTGTAGAGATTTCCTCGGCCACAGGTCATAATATTGATGTGTTAAGAGAAAAAATTTGGGAGAAATTACAAACAGTTGGAGATAACGAATCATCATAGAGCATTAATTGCACTGATGCAGGTGCCCAATTTTGGGCCTCCCACGGTACGTAAACTTATTCGCAACGCAAACGTTGAAGATCCAATCGAGATTTTTGACTTGCCACTTCCTGTTTTGGAGAAAATAGACGGAATGGGAAAGGTAAGGGCTAAAAACATCGTTGAATTTGATGAATGGGATGCCGTTGATAAAGTGATCAAGAGAACAGAGGAAATTGGGGCGAAAATTGTGGGTATACAAGATCCTGAATACCCTGAGTTACTGAAACATATTTATGATCCACCAATTCTATTTTGGCTTTTAGGAAATCCTGATGTGTTAAATGAACCTGGCATTGCTGTGGTGGGAACGCGTAACCCGGGAAGGTATGGGTTGGATCAAGCAAAAAACTGGTGCCAAAAGTTAGTAGAAAACCGTATTTGTATTAACAGCGGATTAGCGTACGGTATCGATTCGGCAGCGCATCAAACCGCAGTTAAGAATAGTGGGAAAACGATTGCAGTATTAGGATCGGGAATTGACTGGATCTATCCGAATAAAAACAGAAAATTAGCAGCGAAAATAATAGAAACCGGTGGGGCGATTATCACAGAATTTCCACCCGGAAGTAAACCTGATGCGGTTAATTTTCCTGAGCGAAATAGAATTGTAAGTGGAATGAGCCACGGTGTATTGGTGGTTGAAAGCGGAGTAAAAGGAGGAAGTATGATTACCGCCCGTTCTGCACTCGATCAAAATCGTGAAGTATTTGTAATTCCGCATCCGCTGAATTATATGAAAGGAGAAGGATGTAATTATTTGATCCGCACCGGACAAGGAAAATTGGTTCAATCCATAGAAGATATTTTATCAGAAGTTTCTATTGAGACAGAAAGGAGTGCAGAATCAACAAAAGGAGAGGTTCAAAAAGAGTGGAGAGAGATGGAGCTTGATGAAGAATCGGCACAAATTTGCGAATTACTTGAACGTAATAAACTTCATATCGATCAGTTAAATGAGGAGGTGGAAAAGCCAACTTACAAATTAATGTCTGTTTTACTGGATTTGGAAATGAAAGGTGCTATTCGGCAAAAAGCGGGTAAATATTTCGAATTATGTTAACATCGGGATGAGAATCTCTTATTTTAAGCCTATCTAATTCATTACATTTTTACTATATGTTCAGAGTTCACGACGTTATTCTTTCAGAAGATATCGCAACCTCAAAGTTTGCGTGTAACATCACTTTGTGTAAAGGTGCATGTTGTGTTGTGGGGGATGCAGGAGCTCCTGTTTCTAAGGATGAGATTCCGATTCTCAGAAAAGCTTATAAGAATTTGAAAGATCGTTTGGATCCAAAAGCTGTAGAAATTGCTGAAAAAGAAGGCGTGATAAAAGGAGACTCTGAATCAGGCTACGAAATTAATTGTGTGGATAATCAGGAGTGTATTTTTGTTCAGAAAGATAAAGATGGAGTCGCTACTTGTGCTATACAAAATGCCTATTACAACGGGGATTTTAACTGGGAAAAACCAATCAGCTGCCATTTATATCCGGTTCGATTAAAGAAGATTGCAGGATTAGAATTTGCCAATTTTGAATATATCCCTGATCTGTGTTCCGATGGTTGCGACAATGGTGAGAAAACAGGAACGTATCTTTCAGATTTCTTAAGAACAGCACTCATCCGCCGATATGGAGAGGAGTGGTTTGATGAGTTTTCAGAATCATGTAACCAAATAAGAGAGAACGTTTAATATGTTGAAGACCGGTCAAAATCTTAGTCAGAGGCAAAGTCTTCAGCAAAAGCTGTCTCCACAGCAAATTCAATTTATTAAACTGCTGCAACTTCCTACGCTGGGAATGGAACAGCGAATAAAAGAAGAAATTGAGATGAACCCGGTATTGGAGGAGATTGATCCTGAAATAAGAGAAGAGACCTTGCAGGAGGATGAATCTGATTGGGAATTAAAAGACGAAAATGAAACCAACGATGTTGATCCAGTTGATCAAAATGATGATATCGACTGGGATTCGTTTTTGCACAATACAGAATATGATGGAAATAGTTATGGCGGGAGCAGTGGAGATCAGGAGTGGCGAGATTTGCCCAATCCGTATTATGAATCCCTGTACGAAAATTTAGAAAAACAGGTTTCTTTGCTCGATTTTGATGAGAAAGAGATGTTGATTGCTGACCAAATTTTGGGCTCGTTGGACGAAGATGGATATTTTAGACGGGAAATTGAAGCAGTGATTGATAATATTGCTTTTAATTACGGTGTTTTGGTTGAAGAAGGTGAAGTTGAGAATGTTCGAAAAAAAATTCAGAATCTGGAACCTGTTGGGATCGCATCGAAAGATTTGAGAGATTGTTTGCTTTCGCAACTTCGGAAAATTTCTGAAGATTCAGACTCTAAAAAACATGCGATAAGAATTGTTGATCAGGAATGGAGTTCGTTCGAAAAAAAGCACTTTGAAAAGCTGAAAAGTAAGCTTGGAATTGATGATAATCAGCTGAAAAGTGCTTTTCAATTGATTAAAGGCATGGATCCCAAACCGGGTGCAGTTGCCAATCCGAATGATGATAATCAGCAATATATTGAACCGGATTTCGAGGTGTTTTATGAGCCTTCTGAAAATGAAGAGGATGATTCTGATGGCGAATTTGTGATTCGGTTAAATCAAAGAAATGTTCCTCCGCTGCGTATCTCCCCGGAATATAAACAGATGTGGGATCAGCTAAAGAAAAAGCCCGGAAAAGATCGTTCAGATAAACAAGCGAAGAATTTTATTAAGGAGAAGGTTGATTCAGCCCAATGGTTTATCGACTCGATTATTCAGCGGCAGAATACGCTGATGAATACCATGAGAACAATTGTAGCTCTGCAGGAAGATTTTTTTAAGTATGGTGAAGGTCTAAGACCTATGATTTTAAAGGATATAGCAGAGAGAATTGAGATGGATATTTCTACGATTTCCAGAGTTGTAAATGGAAAATATGTTCAGACAAATTTTGGTGTTTATGAACTGAAATATTTTTTCAGTGAGGGGCTGGAAACCGAAAATGGAGAGGATGTATCAAGCCGGGAGGTTAAGAATTATTTGCTTGATGTGATTGAAAATGAGGACAAACAAAAACCATACAGCGATCAGGCACTTACAAATTTACTTAAAGAAAAAGGCTATAAAGTTGCCAGGAGAACCGTTAGTAAATACAGAGAGCAGCTTCAACTGCCGGTTGCAAGATTGAGAAAACAAATTCTCTGATTCACGCTAAGGAGCGGATATTGCAAATCGAAATGGGTCGGTTATAGAAGCAGAAAAGAGGACGAACCAAATAATAATGACCACTATAAGCACATGAAGTCCAACTGTAGCCAACAAATATAAAATGCGGTACTTATCTAAGAATTTTGCGCCGTCAATGGCAGCAATGTTGAAGCTGAAAAACCAAACGAGCCCGAAAATAATACCCAGCGCCATAATCCATTTCTCACCAAATCCCACCTGATTAAACATGACCAAAAGTGTAACTGAAAACAGGTTGATATGAAGTGGCCAACTGTAGAGATTTATAACTTGGCTAAAGTATCGAAGTTTATTGTTTAAAAGATAAATCCACAGAATAGAAACGGATTGAAGGATTAGCGCCAAAATAATCCCTATCAAAAAGAATGAACCTAAAACAGACTCCAGCCAAATTATGGATGGAAAATGATGCGCTAAAATTTGAAGTCCGTTTTCACTGAAAAGTACTTGCGCTGATACATAAAAGAATAATCCTGTAATAAGTGCATGCTGTAACAAAAGATAGATTCCGGGCAACGGATTTCGCAATCGGTTTTCCATAATGTCTGTTACAAAAAATGTATGGTTTGTAAAATAGCGAGCTGCAGATTGACTGTATACAGGCTGATATTTGTAGTGTAAAACAAAGCTGATCCAGATTAGGAACAGTAAAAGTACGCTCCAATTAACTCCGGGATTATCGGCACTCTGGTTGGGTAATGGAATGGTTACCTGCTCGCCATTTAAATATTTTTGAATGATGAATTGGAAATCGGGATTTTCTTCCAGTTTATTTAACAGCCATTCAGCAGGAAGAATAATCAGTGAGTCATCAAACCGAAGGGATTCGTTTAGCTGTTTTTCTAATGTTAGAAGTGTTTGTCGTTCATCATCACCGGGGATAAAATGCGTAGATGAAGAAACTGCCGAATCATTCATAAGAAAATGAACCCGGTTGGAAACAAATTGGAATCCACTTGGAATTAGATCTGACGAAGTTGATAGAGATTTGAAATAGAGAGGGACTTGAATTTGAATTTGTAGAGAGTCAGCAAGAATAGTCGCAGATTGTTGAAATTCGGGATTTAATTCGTATGGATATTCGAATACACTAACCGCAACAATTCTGTTAGGATAACGCTCATTAGATTCTTGAAAACGTTCAGTAATTTCCTGGCGGTAACGAGTAAAATTATTGTTGATCTGATAAGGTGTAGTATATCTGGAACCGGATTTTAGGAGCAAAAAGAAGCGGTTACTTAAAGACGCGGGTAGCTCATCAACCTGATCCGTTTCGATAAGAACTATTCCCAGTTCTAAAAGAGATTGTAGCTGGGAGTTTGTTGGAATGTTACCCTGTTCAATAGATATAGCAATTCTGTTACCTTGCTGAGGCTCTGTTTGGAGGTCAGCATTATTGAAGCCAAAGAATAATAGGGTTGCAAGTAGGATGTACTGCAAATCAGCCTGTCATTATTTTTTAATATCTATTGTTCTTTCAATTGCCAATTCTCTGGTTTCTTTAAAACTTGAAAGTACAATATTGGAGCGTGTTCTTGTAACACCATCCCAGGATTGAATCAATGAAAGAAATTGCTCGAACGAAGCGGTATTTTTAGTTCTTACTTTTAAGATATGTGATCCATCTCCGGTAATAGAGTGGCATTCCAACACCTCGGGGTGCTGAGCAACCAAATCTACAAAATTGGTGTACTTTTCTGATCCGTCTACTTCTACAAAAATAAATGCGGTAATGTCGAAGTTAAATTTTTTGGAATCGAGGATGGCATTGTATTCTGCAATCAAACCCCGCTCTTCCAATTTTCTCATACGTTCAGAAACAGAGGGCACAGAAAGGTGGACGATTTCGGCTATAGTATTCCGTTGAGCCCTTCCATCTTTTTGCAGATGTTTCAGAATTTTTACATCGGTTTCATCAAGTTGATAACCCATAATAATTGATCTCTTTGACCTAAAATTTCTAATTATCCTTAAAAATATCTTAAATAAGTTAAGATTACAATGCTTTTCAATAAAAATTAGATGAATTTACAAAAGCTCATTGGTTATTTAGGGATCGGAAAAAAATTTCATTCGGCACTGATTGACTTGTATCTTTGAAGAATCTAAAATTAGTATAAAAAATTAGCTTATTATCATGCTCGATATTGCTTTCATTCGCGAAAATAGTGCACTTGTAAAACAAGGAATGCTTAACAAAGGGGAGAAAGAAACGACTTCCGTTGATCGTGCAATTGCTAAAGATGAAGAGTGGAGAAATTTGGTAACAGATCTTGATAAACTACGGGCAGAAAGTAATGCTAAAGCAAAAAAGATTGGTGAATTAATGGGGCAGGGCAAAAAAGAGGAAGCCCAAAAAATCATCAAAGAGACGAGCGACAACAAAGAAAAAATTAAAGAACTGGAGCAGAATATTTCCACGGTTCGTGAAGAACTGGATAATCTGCTTTATAGAATTCCAAACGTACCGGATGCATCTGTGCCTGTTGGAAAATCTGAGGATGATAACGAAGTATTTTCAACCTGGGGAAATCCTGAGGAGAAAGATTGGAGAAAGCCGCACTGGGATATTGCTGCTGAAAAGAATTGGATAGACTTCGATCGCGGTTCAAAAGTGACGGGTGCAGGATTCCCATTTTATTTGGGGAAAATGGCAAAACTTCAGCGTGCGCTCATTAACTTTTTTATTGATGAGGCTTCTGAAGCCGGTTATACCGAGATGCAAACACCTTATTTTATAAATGAAGATTCTGCCCGCGGAACCGGTCAAATTCCGGATAAGGAAGATATGATGTATGAGATTCAGCGAGATGAATTCTTTTTAATTCCAACGGCTGAAGTTTCGGTAACTAATTTTCACCGGGATGAAATTCTCTCTGAAAATGATCTGCCCACAAAATATGCCGCACACACACCCTGTTGGCGAAGAGAAGCCGGCAGTTATGGAAAAGATGTTCGGGGATTAAATCGACTTCACCAGTTTGATAAAATTGAGCTGGTCAATATTGTTCATCCTGAAAAATCAGAGAAGGAATTGGAAGTTTTGCGTGATCATGCAGAATCACTGCTTCAAAAACTGAACCTTCCTTACCGAACATTGCTAATGTGCACCGGAGATATGGGATTTACCCAAACCAAAAAGTATGATCTTGAAGTGTGGAGTCCGGGTCAGGAGCGATGGCTGGAAGTAAGCTCATGCTCAAACTTTGGATCTTTTCAAGCCCGCAGGATGCAGCTTCGGTTTAAAAACGAAGCCGGAAAAATTGAAATGCTTCATACCTTGAATGGATCAGGTTTGGCACTGCCAAGAGTTGTAGCGGCGATTCTCGAAACCTATCAAACCGAAAACGGAGATGTTACGGTTCCTGATGTTTTGCAACCCTATTTTAAAGAAAAAGTTTTGTAAAGAAAGGCTTGATTAACTACTCTACAGCAAACAAATACTACTGCTATGAGAGCCATCTTGTTTCTATTTATTCCTGTATTATTTTCTGGTTGTACATCAGTTTATGTGGCATCTCCCACTCATATTCCACTCATGGAAGAAAAAGGAGACGGACATGTTAGCGGATCATTTGGCTTGAATGGTTTTGGAGTGCAAACGGGATATGGGTTCACAGATAATGTAGGAGCTGTGGCAAGTACGAACTTTGGTAAGGTTGCAGTTGCCTATGATGCCGCGGACAACAGCCGATATTATTCCTATACCGAGGGCGGAATTAATTATTTTACTGATGTAGGAACCAATGGAAGAACGGAGTTTATGGGACTCATTGGCAATGGTAAAAGTGAACTTGTAAGGGCACATTATAATGATGTGAAAAGAGAAGCTTTTGGCAGATACATGAAATATTCTCTCCAAAATAATGCATCTTTTTATTTAGATAAATTGAATGGCGGGTTATCAACAAGAGTTTCCTATATCAATTATTATGAATATGAAGATACAAGTGCGAATGAAGGAGACAAAACGTCCGCATTTTTCTTTGAACCGGCTTTCTTTACCGGACTAAACTATAAAAACGTGACTCTTGAATCTCAGTTTGGTTATTCAATTCCTCTCACTGAACAAAATGATCTTGCATTCGATTACGATAAAATTAGATTGTCAGTTGCCGTGAAATTTCGGTTTAATTCGTTATAATTGTCTTGTTCTCATAAAAAGAATTCTACATTGCTCATTTTAACTTCATCTCTCAATAATGAAAATATATTTACTACTTGCTCTAACATTTGCTTTTACAATGACTGCAACTGCCCAGAAACGGGCGATGACGACAGACGATGTTATAAATATGAATCGCCTGGGTTCTGCAATGATTTCTCCTGATGGTAATTCTGTAATTTTTGGAAAGTCAGTATTGAACTGGGATGATAACAAAAGAGAAACCACATACTATTTTATGCCTGCCGACAGCGGACGATCTTACCAATATTTGGGCGAGGAAGGCGGATCGGACCTTAAATATTCTCCTGATGGAAATTATATTTCATTAAAACGAACGGTAGATAAAAAATCTCAACTGTTTTTGTTGCCAACTTCCGGTGGAGAAGCGGTTCAGCTTTCTGAACATGATTCTAGTATTGGAAGTTATGAGTGGGGTGATGATAGTCAGTCAATTTACTTTGTGGCATCGGTTCCGAAAACAAAAGAAGAAGAAAAAGAGTATGAAGCCGGATACGATCATCTGTTTGTAGATGAAGCCCCGCATGGACAAACAGAAGGTGAGTGGAGTAACATCTGGAAAATTGATGTTGAAAGTAAAGAAGAAACAAAACTTACGCATGATGAACAGCGTGTAGGTAATTTTGCCATTTCAAAAGATCAGAAAAGAATTGCATACACTGCCCGGTTCGAAAATCGAAGAAATCAGCAGTATATGTCGGAAATTTACCTGCTTGAAGTAGGTGATAGCACCGCAGTTCAATTGACCGAAAATGAAGTGCCGGAAGGAAATGTAAATTGGCTGCCTGATAATGAACATATCATTTTTACTGCAGCAGATGACAATGAGTGGGAGCTAAAGCAGGGTTCGCTTTGGAAAATGAATGTTAATGATAAATCGTACAGAAATATTTCTGAAAATTTTCCGGGAAATATTCGATCATACCAATTAACTGAAGATGGTACGCGAATATTTATAAATGGAACTTATCGTACGAATTCAAACATCTATTCAATAGACATTGTGAATGGTGATGTTGAACAGCATACGGATGTTGAAGGTTCTATTTTTGTGGTTGATTATGATGAAAATCAAAACCGGATTCTCTATCGAAAAGAGGATGTGTTAACCCCTCCCGATCTTTATACGGCATACTTGAGCAATCCGGAAAACGGAACCAGATTGACAGACATCAACCCGATGATACGGGATAGTTTGCAGCTGGCATCTTTTGATGTGGTACAGTGGGAAAGTTATGATGGACTTGAAATTGAGGGGCTTTACTATCACCCCGAAGGAATGGAAAATAACGAAACAACACCGTTTTTGTTACATATCCACGGTGGACCGGCCGGTGTTTTTACCAACAGTTTTAGTCCGCAGTATCACGTTTGGGCAGGATTGGGATATGCTCAGCTTGCGCCTAACGTACGAGGAAGTACCGCTTATGGAGATGATCTTCTCAGAGGAAATATGAATGATATCGGCGGCGGCGATTACGAGGATCTGATGAGCGGTGTGGATATGCTGATCAACAAAAATGCTATTGATTCTACAAAAATGGCCGTTCGGGGATGGAGTTATGGTGGAATTTTGGGAGGAACTACCATTACAAAAACGGATCGTTTTAAAGCAGCTTCTTTAGGAGCTATGGTTTCTGACTGGACTTCGGAATATGCCCTTGGCTTTAATCATGACGTACGGCTGTGGTATGTTGGCGATGAACCCTGGACAAATCCTGAAAATTACCGCGATATGTCTCCGGCAATGCATGCTGATAAAGTTACAACGCCTACTCTCTTTTTACATGGCGCAAACGACCGTGTGGACACTCCCGAACAGAGTATGATTTTCTTCACATTCCTGAAAGATATAGGTAAAGTGGATACCCGATATATCAACTTTAAAAGGGAAGGGCATAGTTTTAGAGAGCCTCGGAATCAGCGGACACGTGATATAGAAGAGATTAAATGGATACAGAAATATACTCTTGGTTTAGATTGGGAGCCTTGGGAACGTCCTGAAAAGAAGAAAGAAGATGATTCTGAGGAGAAAGAAAAAGATGAATCAGAAAGTTGATTTACGTAACCCGAAGCTCCTGCTTCGGTATTACTGTGATTCGAAGGTGAACAAGCTAATTATCTAATTCTCTTATGCTAAAGCGTAGGTTTCTTCTTCCTTGAAATTGAGGAGCAGCTCTAAAACGGGCTGCATCTCTTTTTCCTGCATGATGGCCCCTCGCAATTTTTTCCCATTTCGAATGCCTTTAAGGTATTGTCCATAATGTTTTTTCATGATGATTACGCCGTATTTTTCGTCATGATGAGCTACAGAAAGACGTAGCTGATCTGCGCAAAGTGATAACCGTTCTTCTATGGTTGGGTCGGGTAGAAGCTCACCGGTTTCGAGATAGTGCCGGGTTTGCTCAAAAATCCACGGGTTACCGATAGCGCCTCGGCCGATCATCACGCCATCCACACCTGTTTCGTCAAACATTTTTTTAGCCATTTCAGGAGAATCCACATCTCCGTTGCCAATAATGGGGATTTCCAATCCGGGTGTGTTTTTCAAATCCTTTAGATATTCCCATCGGGCATCTCCTTTATACTTCTGACATCGGGTTCTTGCGTGAACGGTTAAGGCTTTAACACCCAGTTTTTGGAGCATCAAGCCGACTTCCTGAATGCGGATAGTGCTATCATCCCATCCCAAACGGGTTTTAACGGTTACGGGAAAATCTCCGGCTGCATCAACAACAGATCCCGCCATTCTCTCCATCATATCCAGATCTTTAAGGCAGGCCGATCCGGCGCCTTTTTTTACAATTTTATAAACGGGGCAGCCAAAGTTAATATCGATGATGTCGGGATTGTTGGCTATCGCCACTTTTGTAGCTCCTTCCATGGCTTCTTCCCGTCCGCCAAAAATTTGAATTCCAAAAGGCCGTTCAATTTCTTCAAAAAACATTTTCTGCTGAGCGATATCGGAGTCTCTGATAATCGCTTCAGAACTGATAAATTCTGTGTAAACCAAATCCGCCCCTTTTTTACGACAAATCTGTCGGAAGGGGGAGTCTGTAACATCTTCCATCGGAGCGAGCAAAAGCGGTTTGTCTTTTAGTATGATGTTATCAATCTGCATAGCACAAGTATTAAATGAATGCACAAAATAAGGGTTTTTTAAGACTAAACCATTTTCGAGTTCAACAAAAAATTGTTGTATGTGTAACGAAAAATAGAAGATCTGATAGTTTGATAGCCATTTGGCTAATGATAACGTATATTATTTTGCTTAAGGCAATTTTTAATTAAAACTAACGGGAGTAAATACAATGGCACTTGCGAGTAAAGGCATTGAAGAATTATTAGGAAAAGATGCTGATTCACTTTTGAATCACGTATGTAAAACAATTTCAAAAAAGAATATTCATGTTCCATCACCCGATTATGTGGATGATGTTTGGTATCACTCCGATAGAAATATTCGTGTATTAAATAACCTGCAGCGGATCCTTAATCATGGTCGTCTTGGCGGAACGGGTTATCTTTCAATTTTACCTGTCGATCAGGGAATTGAGCATAGTGCAGGAGCATCTTTTGCAAAAAATCCTGCGTATTTCGATCCTGAAAAAATTGTCGAATTAGCGATTGAGGGTGGTTGTAATGCAGTTGCTTCTACGTTTGGAGTTCTTGCTTCTGTATCACGAAAGTATGCCCATAAAATTCCATTTTTAGTTAAAATCAACCACAATGAGTTGATGACTTTTCCCAATACGTACGATCAAATCATGTTTGGGTCGGTTGAAAAAGCTTATGATATGGGTGCCGCTGCTGTAGGGGCAACGATCTACTTTGGTTCTGAAGAATCAAGCCGACAAATTGTAGATGTAGCACAGGCTTTTGAATATGCCCACGAACTTGGAATGGCTACAGTATTATGGTGCTATACCCGAAATTCTGCGTTTAAAGTAGGTGGTGATGATTATCATGCCTCAGCTGATTTAACTGGTCAGGCGAATCATTTAGGTGCCACACTTGGTGCAGATATTGTGAAGCAAAAACTACCAACGAACAATGGTGGATTTAAAGCACTTAATACCGGGGATTCTTCTTACGGTAAACTCGATGAACGAATTTACAGCGAACTCACGTCCGATCATCCAATTGATTTAACCCGCTATCAGGTTGCCAACGGATATATGGGTCGTGCAGGACTTATCAATTCAGGTGGTGCTTCAGGAAGCGATGATTTTTCTGATGCCGTAAAAACTGCCGTTATTAATAAAAGGGCCGGTGGCATGGGCTTAATTAGTGGACGTAAATCATTTCAGCGACCCATGGATGAGGGAGTGAAATTGCTCAACTTTATTCAGGATGTATATCTTAATGATGATATCACGATCGCTTAAATATCTTTGTAAAAATACGCTCTGTGAAATAAATCGCAGAGCGTATTCTTTTTTAAAAGGGAGAAAGCTAACATCCCACATTAGCACTCATCAAAACGGATGTTTTGTCGAATACAATAGAAAATAACAGTAATAGTAGCGGCAGTTTAATTTCTGCCCGATATTTGGCTATTTCCATTGGGCTGAGCATGATCAGTATGGGTATCGTAATTTATATTACCTATACACCCGGAGTACTTGATCATTTAGCCCCAAAGCGGCTACCGGGTCTTTTTATTGCCCTTATAGTTGTGCTTTTGAAAGTATATTTCTCTGCTGCCAAATTGCGATATCTTGCGGATAAAGAAATTGGTTGGATGGCTTCTCTTCGAACCACACTTACCTGGGATTTTGCTTCCGCAGTTACACCATCTACAATTGGAGGTGCACCCGTAGCTACATACGCAATGACCCGGGAGGGGATAAAGCTCGGTAAGTCTTCAGCTATTATATTATATGGAGTATTGCTGGATCAGTTTTGGTATGCCCTTGCTGTACCCATTTTGTTATTAGCAGGATTTTATTACGCGGTGCTTCCTCCTGAAATTGGGTTTGTCGGAAATCTGACAATGGTTTTAATTTACACATCTCTTCTTCTTTATGGAGGATTTTTAACCTATGGGTTGATGGTAAATCCCACCTCCTTAAAAAGGATTATAAATTGGATTTTTAAATGGCCATATCTGGAAAAATTCTCAGAAAAGATGAGTGCGGAAGCCGATAATTTGGAAACCTATTCCTACGAGTTGAGAGCAAAGCCAATGGACTTCTTCTTAAAGGCATTTTTCTTTACCACAATGAGTTGGCTCTGCCGCATTGCATTGCCGGTAATTGTAATTTTAAGCCTCTTACCTGGAGATGAAATATTACTGACTTTAAGAAGTTTGGCAATGAATTTAGCATTTTTAGTTATTCCAACGCCTGGTGGATCAGGAGGAGTTGAAGGTTTATTTGCTATATTTTTGGGTCCTCTAATTGCCAGAACGTCTTTTATTGGCCTGGCCGTTTTTGTATGGCGAATTATTACATATTATATAAGTATTGGTTTGGGAATTGTTGCAATGGCATGGTACATCAACCATAAAGTAGTAGAAATTAAAGAAGAAGGATTAGTTCCTGAGCAGTCCGAAATAGAATAATCTCCCGGATTTTGCTGATCTGCTCAAAAGCTTTCGGTTCAATAAAAAATCTATAGATTGTGGCAAAACAAAAAGTTCAGTTCGAGTGCAGTAATTGTGATTATATTTCCCCAAAATGGTTGGGAGTTTGCCCGTCTTGTAGCGAATGGCATACGTTTGAAGAGAAGATTCCGGCTGAGAAGTCATCAAAAAAACACAAAGTAGATATCAGCACGGGAAGTTCGGCCGGTGCAATTAAACTGTCTGATGTAAAGTTTCAGGATAATGATCGGCAATCTACCCGAATGCAGGAGTTGGATAGAGTACTGGGAGGCGGATTGATAAAAGGATCTTTTTTGCTGTTGGGTGGTGACCCCGGAATTGGTAAAAGTACGTTGATGCTCCAACTTTCCAAGACCTGTCCGGAGTGGAAAATATTATACGTAGCCGGAGAAGAATCTCCATCACAAATAAAACAGAGAGCTGAACGGATTGGGCTGACAGGGGAAAATCTTTATATCTACCCAGATTCTAATATCGATCAGATTATTGAACAGGCAAGGAAAATTAAACCAGACCTGTTGATTGTTGATTCTATTCAAACAGCGTACAGCTCAAACCTGACAAGTCTGCCGGGATCTGTACAGCAGGTGCGGGAATGTTCTGCAATGTTACAACAGCTTGCAAAAAAGGAATTAATTACCACGCTGATGATTGGTCATGTGACCAAAGACGGAGACATTGCGGGTCCAAAAATGCTGGAACATATGGTTGATACGGTTCTCCATTTTGAGGGGGATCAGGGACAGCTGCACAGGATATTACGAGGTGTGAAAAACCGGTTTGGCCCGGCGCAGGAAGTTGGCGTTTTTGAGATGAAAGAAGACGGGTTGAATGAAGTGTTAAATCCTTCAGAGCTTTTTATGTCGGGAACGGATACATCGGTAAGTGGAAATTGCGTTACCTGTATTATGGAGGGTTCCAGGCCTATCTTAATTGAAGTGCAGGCATTGGTTACGCCCAGTAATTACAGTACGCCACAACGGACAGCTAATGGATTTGATCAGCGAAGACTTTCTCTGCTAATTGCGGTGCTTGAGAAAAGAGGAGGAATAAAATTTACCGGACAGGATGTATACCTAAATATTGCCGGTGGGTTGAAAGTGTCAGATCCTGCAGCAGATTTAGCCGTTATTGCGGCTTTATCATCGAGCATAAGAGATCAGCCTACAGAAAATGATACAATCTACATTGGTGAGGTAGGGCTCGGAGGGGAAATCCGTCGGATTCCATTTACAGAGCAACGAATTAGAGAAGCGGAAAAAATGGGTGTTGAAAATGCGGTTTTACCGAAAAGCAAAACCGCTATCAAAACAAACGTAAAACTGCAACATGCAGCATACATTTCTCAGATTCAAAAGAGATAAAGGATTTACCAATCGTCCCACGGTCAGCTTGACCGTGAAATTAATTAGTAGTTATCTCTTCTTCTTCTACGCTCTTCCCGAACACTCTTCTTCAATGCTTCTCTGCGTGCTTCAGATGGTTTTGTAAACTGCTGACGCTCTCTAAATTCGTTCAACTTTCTGGAACGTGTAACCATTTTCTTAAAACGGTTGATAGCGCGGTCAATACTTTCGTTATCTTTTACTTTAACTCCAATCATATATAAGCTTTGTTTTGTAATTTATTACAGTTAGGAAATATAGGGAGATATTTTTCAAAAATACAGTGTGAATAATTAAATAATTTATAGAAATTAATTCATCCATTAGCTTAAACATTTACCATGCTCGCAAGATTCATTGATACACTCAAAAACACTGTAAATCATCCCAGCAATGTTATTGATCCATTTATTCAGGAGCAGGAATCTCGTTTTATGCATCCGTTTAAATTCTGTTTGATTGGGATTTTGCTTGTAGTGACATTCAATTCATTTCTGGTTGATTTTACTATTGAACCGACTCTCGATATGGAAGTGGGTGATAATGAACAGATGCAAAATGCTGCCGTCTGGATGGAAGCTACAAATATTCGCCTGTTAACTCAGTTTTTGCCTATTGGTCTACTTTTTATTTTGGTTCCGGCAATAGCTATTGGGGGTAATTTTTTCCTGAAATCTAAGATGGACGGTTTTTACTCCCACATAATCTTGAATAGTTATGCCATAGGAGTTGCAATAATTAGTCTATTGGTATTAATTCCGATCTGGATATTTCTAAACATTCCGCTTACGGATACGTTTATGCATTCTTCCCTCCCCGGATTTCTGGTTGCCGTTGTCGTTGTATGGGTTCAAAAAACGTATTTCATGGCAAGATCATTTTTAGACTGGATTCGAATTCTCTCATCATTTGTGATAGGGTACGTCATTTTTTCTCTTTTAATGAACCTGACAGGTGGAATTCTGGGTTTTATTTCTTTCTCAATTTCCCAAATAGTTGAAGCTTTAGGCTAAACTTTGTTGAGTAGAAATTTTTTGGGCAGTTGATAATCCAAGGCACCGATTCCGAAAAGAGCATAATCGTAGCGGGCAGGATCAGCAGGATTTAGAACTTTCATGGTATTGGTAAGTTCTACCACGGATTTCCAATTATCCGTTCGCCGTGATAAAAGACCATATTTCCGGGCCTGACGAGCTACATGAACATCAAAGGGAATCAAGAGTTCAGAAGGTGAGAGAAAGTCCCAAATTCCCAAATCTACACTGCTCTCTTTTCGGCAACACCATCTCAAATACATATATAACCGCTTGCATGTACTTCCTTTTTCGGGATCGGAAACATGCTTTTTAGTACGTGCTGCTACATCATGATGTTGACTCAGAAATTTTTCATGAAAGATGGCGATAAATGGTCTGCATGAGGAATTCCCTTCTTGATAACATTCCTTCCAGAACTGTTCAAAATCCCAATAGTTTTGATAAATATTCTGCAGGCAAAGTATCAATCCGTGAATATCAATGGGTTTAAACGTTCGATGTTTAAATCCACTCAATACTTCAAAATCTGATGCGCTGTAATTTTGAACAAATGCATAAGGATCGTAATCCATTCGTTTTAGCAGATCGTCCACTTTTGCAACAACAATATCTCTGCGACCCCAGGCCATGGTTGCGGCGAAAAACCCTGCAATTTCAATATCTTTTTTGTCCGTAAAAGCGTGCATAAACTGAACCGGGTCTTTATGGATATAATCCGGTTTTTCTACCTGATCATTAATTTCATCCAGATAAGGCTTCATCTGCAAAAGTGCTTTTACCGATCTTGTTCTAAGGGGAGAAGAACTCATGATTCACTAAGGAATTGGGTAAGATTATTGTCCTTTAGCTCCTGTAAATTTTTGATGAGCGTTTTATTCGCTTTTGGAAATGGAAATTCATCAATCGCTTCTAAAGACACCCATTTTAATTTTTGGCTGGATTTAGGTGATGGTTTTCCCTTTTCAATTCTGCACCAATATGCGTGTAGTGTAATTTTAAAATGAGAATAGGCATGTTTCAGGTTCATAAATTCATCAAACACAGAAACTTCTACTCCCAATTCTTCATCAAGTTCGCGTTTTGTGGTCTCTTTTAGAGATTCATCATCCTCTTTTTTACCACCGGGAAATTCCCAAAGTCCACCAAGCATAGCATTATTCTGCCGCAACGAAATCAAAAGCTCATTGTTTTTATTAACAATTAAACCCACAGCAATTTGATGGTGCGGTACTTTCGCTTTTTTAGATTTGTAAGGAATGACCTCGGTTTGTGCACTATTGTAAGCAACGCACTGAACCGATAGCGGACACTCATCACACATCGGATTTGATGGCTTACAAACGGTAGCTCCCAATTCCATGACGGCTTGATTAAAATCGCCGGGGTTTGATTCCGGAATAAGATCATCTGCAAAACCCTGAATTTGCGTCTTGGTACCTGCGGATCGAATATCATCAGGAATTCCAAAAAATCGGCACAGTACCCGAAGAACATTGCCATCAACCACAGCTTTTTTTTCACTGTAAGCGATGCTGCTGATGGCCGCTGCGGTGTAGGGTCCAATTCCTTTTAGCTTGATGAGTCCATCATAATTGGCGGGCATCTTTCCATTCATTTCGGTTGAAACGGTTTTGGCAGCCTGATGCATATTCCGGGCACGGCTGTAATATCCAAGACCTTCCCACACTTTAAGCACACTTTGCTGATCGGATTCAGCTAAATCATCAACAGTAGGGTATTTTTCCATAAATCGGTTGAAGTATGGAATAACCGTATCTACGCGGGTTTGCTGGAGCATGACTTCCGAAATCCAAATTTTGTATGGATCGGTAATGTCTCTCCACGGCATTTTTCGCTTGTTTATTTGGTACCAGCCAAGAAGAGCGTTTACGGGTAAATCGGGCACTAATTTTGAACCTCTTGAGTTTCTTCATCAAAATCTTCATCTACTTCAATTACGCGTAGTTCATAATTTTGGGAGGCTGCGGCTCCAAATTGATCCGTTGCAATTACCTGAAAGGAGTGTGTTCCCACCTGACGTATAGATGGTTCCCAATTAAATTCACCGGTTTGTTCATTTAAATTCGCTCCATTTGGAAGATCCACACCCAGATATCGTATAAGGTCGGTGTTAAACCCATCAGGGTCGAACGCTTCAATTTCCAATTGAAAATCCTCTTCAGCTACAACAGAAATTGTGCGGGAAGGAGTGAATCGGGGCGGTGCATTAAATGGTCGTAAATCAACAGAGAATTGCGTTGATGTACTTTTTCCACCTATTGTGGTTGCTGTAATCGTAAACTGTTGTCTGCCGGTTTGATTGGCATTTGGCTGCCAAAAAAATGTATTTCCACGAATCCGGGCATTATCAACACTGCCTTGATAGCTAAGTGAAATATCTTCGATGTTGTATTGTGATGATTCCAATTCTATAGGCAAAATGAGTGGTTTTGGAAATGGCAGAGTTACATTACTGATGCTTTTTAAATTGAATTCTTCGCTTGCTGATTCTTCAGAGTTATTTTCTGATTCACGAGAATCTGCATAAATAACAGGGGAGATGGTATTAAATTCCGATAGATAGAAATTATTTTCGACCACAGTAAAATGATTTCCTGCACTTTCTTCTTCCTTCCAAAGGTTCAGTTCCTCATCCACTTCTCCAATCCAGATTTTTCCGGATATTGTTCGGACGGCTATGTACCCATCCCAAATGTTTAATTTATGAACGGGTTCTTCCACAGTTGCAAGAGTACGGGTTTGCCCGTCGGAATCAATCATATAAATATTCCCTTCTGAATCTGTACCAATTAATTCATCATCCGTTAAAAAGATTTTTTCGATGGATTGATTCAGCTGAACCTGCTCTTCGTGTCGTAATGATTCCTCTTCAGAATCGCTTTGATAAATATCAATATTTCGGTTGTCGCTTAATACATAGAGGAGTCGATGATTGTCAGTTACTAAATGCTGAACCGAACTGTTTCTAAATCGACCCTGATCTACCATTTCGGGCGAAGTATCTACGGCTTCGGGAGTTTCAAGAGATAAAGAACCAAGCCCTGTTTCACCCATTGCAATGTAGAGATTGGTTCCCATTCTTTGGGTTGATTTTGGAGCTTCGGGCAGCACGGTTGATGAATAAACCCCTAAAACGGAAGTGGGTTCAATTACCGTTAGGCGACGTCCTTGCCCATATAAATATGCAAACCGAATGTCTGCTTCCATCCGATCACCACGGCGCTGCATTCCTGTAGAAGAGTAGAGGTATTGAAGTGAATCGCTGTGAGCCCTGAATACAACCAAGCCTTCCGACTCTGAGAGTACATACAGATGCGAAGGTGAACTTTCGATATCAACAATATCTGATATGTCCATTTGATCCCGGAAATCCTGGGTCCACTGTGCGTCAGCATATTCGGTGATTAAAAATGAAAGAAAACAAAGAACAAAAAGAGAGTAGATATTTTTCATAAAATCAGAGCCATTGGTGTTTTTTGTACCACCGTAAGGTACGGGATATACCTTCTTCGAGAGAATAATCAGGTATATAGTTTAATTCTTTTTCTGCTTTTTCGTTTGAGCATGTCCACTCCAAAACCATTTCGTTGGCTTTTTCACGGTTGATAACGGGATATGTACCAAAAAATGATGCGGTTGTTTCAACAACTCCGGCAATTTTCTTTACCCACTCGGGTTTTAGCTTTATCGACATGCTGCTTTTCCCCAGAACGGTGGAAGAAATATCTTTTATTTCATTCCAGTTGGTAATTCTATCACCACTAATATAATAAGTGTGAACCCCGGTTTTACTTTGCTCAGATGATTTTATAATCCCTTGTATTACATCCTGTACATATACTATGGAGAGTTTGGGTTCAAATCCATTTCCTACAATTGGAGTAAATCCTTTACTCATCATTTTAAAAAGGGTAAAGATTTGATCTTCCCGCGGTCCATATACTGCTGGTGGACGTAGAATAGTAATAGACATATCTATTGGGGCAATCCTATGGATCATTTTCTCCATTCGTTTTTTCGATTCACCATATTTACTGATCGGCTTCATCGAATCGGATTCCTTTTTAGGATGTCCATCACTGGGCCCGGCTGCGGCGAGGGATGAGAGGATCACGATTTTCTTAATCCCTGTTTTTTCAGCTAAGCGAATAATATTTTCTGTAGCCTCAACATTTGCATAATCGTACTCTTGCTGTGTTTGCGCTTTTACAACTCCTGCCAGGTGGAAAATAATATCAACACCATCCAGCGCTTCTTTGATTACGTTAATTGAGTGAAGGTCGCCTTTAATTTTGACATAGTCGGAACCTTCAAGCCATTTTTCTTGATTTCTAACCAAGCATCGAATTTCATCAAACGAATTATGGGCGATGAGCGCATCAACAAGATGGCTGCCAATAAATCCGGTTCCACCGGTGACAAAAGCGTTCATTAATTTGTATATTCGTGAGCTATAATTTTTGTGTTCTTAGAGTATCAAAGATAATAGAAGAAAATATACGAAGATGAGTATTGCATATAAAACAATATGAACCAAATTAGAGTAGCCCTTTTAACGGGGAATTATAATCATATCAGAGATGGGGTTTCACTCACCCTAAACAGATGGGTTAATTTTCTTTTACAGAATAATGCTGAGGTGTTGGTATTTGGTCCCACTATTACTAATCCCCCGGTTGCACATAACGGCACCCTAATTTCAGTTCCCTCTATAGAAATGCCGGGTCGACCCGAATATAGAATAACGATGGGTTTTCCTGAAGATGCGAAGCAAAAGCTCGAAGATTTTAATCCGGATATCGTTCATATTGCTACCCCAGACCTGTTAGGCTACAAAGGATTAAAATGGGCAATAGAACATAATATACCTGTAGTTTCATCATTCCATACCCATTTTACAAGCTATTTAAAATATTACAAACTGAGTTTTATTGAACCCATTGGGTGGAAATACCTGAAATGGTTTTATGAAAAGTGCGAACAGGTATACGTTCCCTCAAAATCTATGATTGATGAACTTGAAAGTAAAAATATTGATGGAAATTTTAAGGTATGGGCAAGGGGAGTTGAAATAGAAAATTTTAATCCTGATTTACGGAGCGAAAGCTGGCGTATAGAGATGGGTTTTAAAAAAAATGATATCGTAGTTACCTTTGTATCAAGATTAGTTTGGGAAAAAAATTTACAAGTATATGCTGATGTGTTAAATAATCTTCAAAAGGAATATTCTAACGTAAAGGCATTAATAGTTGGAGATGGCCCTGCCATGGAAGAACTAAAAGAAATGATACCGGACGCAGCATATACCGGATTTTTAAAAGGCCGGAAGCTATCTATTGCTTATGCGAGTAGTGATATTTTCTTTTTTCCTTCCGAATCAGAAACGTTTGGAAACGTAACGCTCGAAGCGATGTCGAGCGGACTTCCCTGTGTTGTTGCTGATGCAGCCGGTAGTAAATCGTTAATAGTTGATGGAGAAAACGGATTTTTGGCTGAAGCAAACGATAAGGAACGGTTTAGATCACAAATTGAAAAACTTGTGTTAAATTCCGATCTCAGAAATAAAATGGGTGGAGTGTCTACTGAAAAAGCAAAAGGATATAGTTGGAAAGTGATCAACAAAAAACTCTTGAGCTATTACGGCGAAGTGTTGCAGAAAAAAATTAAAGCGTGAAAGTACTTTATATTTCTCATTCTCACCCTCCTGTAGATCAGCCGTTGGAAAATATTGGCGGAATGCAAAATGTTAGCATTCAGTTGATCGAAGCCTTAAAAAAACGTGATGATGTAACAATAGATTGTATCATTCAAAGAGCCTCCTGGAAAAATATAGAACTTAAAACGTTCTTTTTTTTAATAAAGTTACTCTGGAAAATTCCGGCAAAAGTTCGCTCTTTTAAACCTGATGTAATTGTTTTTTCATCGATGGTAACAGCCGGAGTTCTGCCTTTTTTGTCAAAAAACATGGATGTGCCCTGCATTACAATCAATCATGGGCAAGATGTTACTCTGCCAATTAAGGCGTATCAATCGTATTTGCCAAGGGTGTTTAAAAAGCTGAGCGGGGTTATATCTGTTTCTTTGGCAACAAAACAAGCGTGCATTGAAAGGGGGATGGATCCTGAAATTGGAGTTGTTTTGCCAAATGGTTTTGAAACAGAACAAAGAAATCATCAGCTAAATAAAGATGAAGCAAGAAAGTTAATTGAAAGAAAATTCAATATTGATTTAAAAACTTCCTATTTGCTCTTATCAGTAGGCAGACAAGTAAAGCGGAAGGGCCATCAATGGTTTATTGAAAATGTGATAGATAAAATTACTCATGATGTAATATTTTTGGCTGTTGGAGACGGACCGGAAAATGAAGCAATTACAAAAGCCCGGAATGAAAGTAGATCAAAAGAAAAAGTTGTTATTGTGGGAAGGCAACCAAGTGAGATACTTGATGCTTGTTATGGAGCCGCAGATCTGTTTATAATGCCAAATATTCCGGTTCCGGGAGATATGGAAGGGTTTGGGATTGTATTGTTGGAAGCAAACAGCCACGGCGTTCCTGCTGTTGCATCCGATCTTGAAGGAATAAAAGACGTAATTAAACAAGGAGTTAACGGGTACAAAATTGATTGTCACAATTCAGAAAGTTTTGCTAAAAAAATTGATGAAATAATTGCAACTGAATTGAAAGAAATATCCAGCAGTGCAAAAAAATATGTTATGGAACATTTTGGCTGGGACTCCGTAGTCTCTCACTATGTTTCGTTTTTTAAAGACGTTGCCAACAGGAATTAACAGGTACTTTATCAAAATTTGATAGAAACTTAATACTGCCTATATTTATTGGTTAAGTAATTAATATAAAGATTTTTAATAATGGGCGAATCTGAAGCCGAAATAGAACATCACAAGATTTTTAATAAAGCGTACAATTTCACAAAAGCTGATGAGATTAAAGAAATGGGGTTGTATCCCTATTTTAAGCCACTGCAAGCTACAGATGGAAATACTGTTCAAATTGATGGCCGAGAAGTTATTATGGCCGGTTCTAACAACTATTTAGGACTTACAAATGACCCGCGTACAATAAAAGCTGCTCAGGATGTACTAAATATTTATGGTACAGGATGTACCGGTTCAAGATATTTAAATGGTACGTTGGATTTACACCTCGAACTGGAAGAAAAACTTGCTGTGTTTATGGGCAAGGAATCATGTGTACTTTTTAGTACCGGATACCAAACCAATGAAGGTTCCATTCAAACCATAGCGGGCAGGAATGATATCATTTTTTCTGATCGGGACAATCACGCATGTATTGTAGTTGGAACCCAGGCTTCCAATGCAAAAACAGTTCGATATCGTCATAACGATATCGATCATTTGCGCTCATTAATGGCAAAAGCCGACCCAAATGCCGGTAAAATTATTGTTACAGATGGCGTGTTTTCTATGTCCGGTGTAATTGCCAAAGTACCTGAATTGGTTGAAGTTGCGAAAGAGTTTGGAGCAGGATTATATTTAGATGATGCTCACGCCATAGGGGTTATTGGCGATGGCGGAAGAGGTTCAGCATCTGTGTTTGATTTAACAGATCAGGTAGATTTAATCAGCGGCACATTCTCAAAATCGTTTGCCTCTTTAGGGGGGTTTTTAGTGGGAGATCGTGAAGTTATTGAATACATTCGCCATCACTCTCCGGCTCATATATTTAGTGCAAGTATGCCACCTGCTAATGTTGCCACGGTTTTAAAATCTTTGGAAATCCTACAGGAAGAACCATGGAGATTGAAAAGGCTGGAAGAAATCTCAGACTATATGAGGACTGAGCTTAAGAATCTTGGGTTTAATGTATGGAGCAGTCAAACTCCAATCATTCCCGTGGTAATTGGGGATTTATTTGATTGTTTTAAATTCTGGAAAGATCTTTTTGAAGCTGGAGTTTATTCAAACGCAGTTGTTCCCCCGGCGGTACCTCAGGGTCAGGCTTTACTACGAACCAGCTACATGGCAACCCATACGGATGAACAACTCGATCGCATTTTGGAGGCGTTTAGAAAGGTTGGCATTAAGCACGGGATTATCGATAATAACGGTTCAAAAATCACTTAATAGCATACTATTTTGAGCTCAGATCTCAGTACTGATTCCATTACTGTTGTTACAACAAAAGAAGAGAAAAAGGATTTTATACAATTTCCTTATAATCATTACAGTGAAGATCAGTATTGGGTTGCTCCGCTATATATGGAGCAGAATAAACTGCTTAATACAGAGAAAAACCCTTTTTTTGAAAATGCTGATATAGAGCTTTTTTTGGTATTTCATAACGGAAAACCTGCCGGACGAATTGCAGCTATTATTGATCACAGGTACAACGACTTCCATAATTCAACTACAGGATTTTTTGGTTTTTTTGAGTGTATCGATCATCAGCCCACAGCAAACCTCATGTTTCGTGTAGCATCCGATTGGTTGCGTAATAAAGGGATGAAAGATGTATTAGGACCTGCAAATCCCGGAATGATGGATGAGATTGGGATTTTAGTTGAGGGTTTCGATAAATATCCGGCTATTTTGATGCCGTATCATAAACCCTATTATGATGCACTTATAAAAGGAGCGGGTTTTGATAAAGCGCAAGATTTGCTTACTTACGAGGTAAATCAGGATAATGTTGACCGTGAGAGAATGAATCGCGCTATGGATATCGTAAAAAAACGCCTTCCCGGTATTTCTATTCGAAAAATCCGCTTGAAAAAAATCAAAGAAGAGATAAAAATTATCCGCGAAATCTTTAATGCGGCATGGAATAAAAATTGGGGATTTATTCCACTATCCGGCGCTGAATTTGACCATCTGGCAAATGATCTGAAAACCATTGTTGATGATAATTTTGCACACATTGCCGAGGTAGATGGCAAACCGGTGGCATTTTCTGTTGGGTTACCCGATTATAATCAGATATTTCGCAATATGGATGGAAAGCTCCTTCCAACCGGAATTTTTAAAATTCTATGGAATAGAAAAAAAATCAATAAGATACGAACGGCCCTTATGGGTGTTATTCCTGAATATCAAGGGAAAGGAATAGACGCACTTTTACACAGAGAAGCTATAGAAAACGGTTTGATTCATGATGTATACTCATCAGAAATCGGCTGGATATTGGAAAGCAACGTACAAATGAACCGGGTTGCCGAAAAAATTGGCGGAGCTCCTGATAAAAGATATCGTATGTATTCAAAAAAGCTCTGAGTAGTTTCCATCTTCCTTTCTGATTGAGCTCTAAAAACCCTATATTTTGCGAGTGATTAATTCCAAAATATAGTGATATTTATGAGTGACTACCGTGTAGAGAAAGATTCAATGGGTGAAGTAAAAGTCCCTTCTAATGCATATTATGGCGCACAAACCCAGCGTGCATCAGAGAATTTTCCAGTCAGTAATTTGCGATTCAGCAGGGAATTTATTGCCGCTTTAGGCCTTATAAAGAAAAGCGCTGCCATAGTAAATGCGGAACTAAACTTACTTGATCAGGAAATTTCTGAGGCTATACAAAAAGCATCGCAAGAAGTAATTGATGGAAAGTTTGACGACGATTTTGTGCTTGATATTTTTCAGACCGGTTCCGGTACTTCTACTAATATGAATTCTAACGAAATTATCTCTCGTCGTGCTAATGAGTTTTACGAGGGATCAGGAGGCCCCATCCACCCAAATGACCATGTTAATTATGGACAAAGTTCGAATGATGTAATTCCAACTGCAATTCGAATTGCTGCTTGCGTAACGGTAGAAGAAAAGTTAATTCCTTCACTAAAACACCTGCGTGAAGAATTGCTAAGTAAAGGAAATGAGTTAAAAGATGTTGTAAAAACGGGTCGAACACATCTTATGGATGCTATGCCCATTACTTTTGAACAAGAGTTCAGCGGATATGCAAGACAAATTGAACTGGGTATAGCACGAGTAAAATCAGCCAGAGAGCGTTTGTTAGAACTCCCACAAGGAGGTACGGCAGTAGGAACAGGAATTAATACTCACGCTGATTTTGGAAGTAAATTTGCTGCTGAAATTAAAAAGAATACCTCATTATCGTTCAAAGAAGCCGAAAACCATTTTGAAGCACAAGCAACTGTTGATGCTCCCGTTGAATTAAGTGGGCAGCTCAAAACGATTGCTGTTGGCTTGATGAAAATGGGAAATGATTTTAGATGGATGAATTCCGGTCCAAATGGTGGATTAGGTGAAGTTCAGCTAAAAGCATTACAGCCCGGCTCATCAATTATGCCCGGTAAAGTAAACCCGGTGATTGAGGAATCACTTACTATGGTTTGCGCGCAGGTTATTGGGAATGATTCCACTATAACCGTTGCCGGACAATCGGGGAATTTTGAACTGAATGTGATGCTGCCTGTAGTTGCTCATAATCTGTTAGAATCTATATCTTTAATCGGAAATGTCGCCAAAAACTTTGCGGATCGATCTGTGAATGGTTTATCAGCCAGGAAAGAGGTGATTAAAGATATGGTTGGCCGCAACCCGATTCTTGTGACTGCCTTAAATCCACTTATTGGATATGATTTAGCAGCAAAAATTGCGAAAAAAGCATTTAAAGAAAACAGGCCTGTGTTTGATGTGGCTAAAGAAATGACAGATCTTTCGGATGAGGAACTTGAGAAAGCTTTAGACCCAATGAATATGACGAAAGGCGGTTTTGCAGAGTAGATTTGAAATTAAAGCAAGCTCTTTTCTTTTGATGAAGAATGAGTGATTTAAAAACATACTTGATGACATATCGAGATGAAAGTAGGGATTGAAAACTAAAAGAAATTATGTCAAGCACCCAAACAAAGAGTAAATATTCCAAAAAGAAGAAAGCTGAAATTCTTAGCGATTATAAAATTGCTAAAATCAGCCGAAATATGTCTCTTTTGGGACGCCGAGAGGTATTAACGGGAAAGGCAAAGTTTGGGATTTTTGGTGATGGAAAAGAGCTTCCGCAGCTTGCAATGGCAAAATATTTTCAGAAGGGAGATTTTAGATCAGGCTATTACCGAGATCAAACCTTTATGATGGCTATTGATCAAATTACTACTGAGCAATTTTTTGCACAGCTTTATGCAAATCCTGATGTAAAACAGGAACCAAATTCTGCCGGACGACAAATGAATGCACATTTTGCCACGCGTTTATTGGATGAAGAAGGAAATTGGAAGAATCAGATGGAGACAAAAAATACAGCAGCTGATTTATCTCCTACTGCCGGACAGATGCCAAAACTTTTGGGACTTGCTCAGGCATCAAAACTGTACCGTAATGTTGATGAGCTGAAAGATTTTACTACGTTTTCGAATAAAGGAAATGAAGTTGTGTGGGGTACTATTGGCGATGCAAGTACATCAGAAGGGCATTTTTGGGAAACAATGAATGCCGCCGGTGTTTTGCAACTGCCAATCGTAATGTCCGTTTGGGATGATGGATATGGAATCTCTGTTTCAAAAAAATATCAAACCATTAAAGAGAGTATTTCAACGGCTCTTCGGGGTTTTAAACGAACTAAAAAACAGCCCGGTTTTGAGATTTTTAACGTGAAAGCATGGGATTATACTGAATTGTTAAAGACCTATAAAAAAGCATCAGAAATTGCCAGAAAAGAGCATGTGCCGGTTTTAGTTCATGTTGAAGAGGTTACGCAGCCACAAGGACATTCCACTTCAGGTTCTCATGAGCGATACAAAAGTGAAGAACGCCTCCAATGGGAAGAGGAATATTGCTGTATCGAAAAATTTAAAGAGTGGATTTTATCTGAGGAGATTGCAGAAGTTGAGGAACTTAATGCGATTGACGAAGAGGCAGAAGAAGAGGTAAAAAAGAGAAAAAATGATGCCTGGAATGCTTTTCAAGATCCCATTAAAGAAGAAAAAGAGCAGCTAATTTCCCTTCTTAAAGATCTTTTGAACTCACATGAAGAAGATATAATTGAAGAAATACTTAGTCAGCTTGGCCGAAAAACTCGTCCGTTACGCAGAGATATTGTTTCATCAGCAAAAACGGTTTTATTTGAATTGCGGGGAAAGAGTTCAGTTGAAAAATCAGCATTAAAAAATTATTTAGATAAGCTACTCGAAAAAAATTCAGAGCTTTATAACTCTCATCTTTATAGCGAATCAAAATATTCTCCACTAAAAATTGGGGAAGTGGAACCCACTTATTCCAAAGACTCCAAAAAAGTGGATGGAAGGGTTGTACTTCGGGACAATTTCGACAAACTTTTTACTAAATATCCCAACACCGTTGTTTTTGGCGAGGATGCCGGACAGCTTGGAGACGTGAACCTTGGTTTGGAAGGGATGCAGGAAAAATATGGTAAACTGCGTGTTTCTGATACAGGTATTCGTGAGGCAACAATTCTTGGTCAGGGCATTGGGCTTGCGTTAAGGGGCATCAGACCAATCGCAGAAATTCAGTACTTGGATTACCTGCTCTACTGCTTTCAGGGGCTTAGCGACGATTTAGCGACTATTCGTTACAGAACAAAGGGTGGTCAGGCTGCCCCTGTAATTATTCGAACTCGAGGCCACAGGTTAGAAGGAATTTGGCACGCCGGTTCACCGATGGGAATGATCTTGAACGGTGCCCGCGGAGTTCATGTATGTGTGCCGAGCAATTTAACAGATGCTGCCGGATTTTATAACACACTGTTGCAAGGAGATGATCCTGCACTGATTATTGAGCCGCTTAATGCGTATAGACTCAAAGAAAATCTTCCGAATAATCCCGGAGAATTTACCGTTCCCCTTGGAATACCGAAAGTTCTTCAGGAAGGCGAAGACATCACGGTTGTATCGTATGGTTCAACTTTAAATTTAGTTAGTTCTGTATTGCCAAAACTTGAAAAAACCGGTATTTCTGTTGAACTGATCGATGTGCGTACGTTACTTCCTTTCGACAGAGAACACAAAATTGTAGAATCACTTAAGAAAACGAATCGAATTCTCTTTGTTGATGAAGATGTACCCAGTGGCGCTACAGCATTTATGATGCAAAAAGTATTGGAGGAGCAGGGCGGTTATTATCATTTAGATTCAGAAGCGAAATGCTTAACTGCCAGAGAGCATAGAACGGCGTATGGGAGTGATGGTGATTACTTTACGAAACCTAACAGCGAAGATATTTTTGAGGCTGTTTATGAATTGGTAAGTGAAGCGGATCGAGAAAAGTATCCATCACTTAATTAACAAAACGAGATAGAGTTCATGCCCTTTCTCATTCTATAATGATTGATTGTTGATCTGAAAGGAGCGGTTAAAGCACAATCCAGTCTACTACAATAAATAGCCAGATGAGCGGGAGATAAGCGAATGAAGAAAACATCACACCTTTAGCTGTAATAATATCCCGGGAGATGGCAAACTTAATGCCATAGTAAAGAAATCCTGCTGTGGACAATAGTGATCCTGCCAAATATACCCAGCCAACCAAATCTATTACAAAGAGTTTGTAAACAGTGGGGAAAAGAATCAACATGGGTAGTACAACCCAAATTGCGGCTTTTACACCATGGGGATCATTTTTTGGCAGCATTTTAAAACCGGCATGCTCATAATCTTTCCTGCAAACCCAGGCGATCGCAATTACGTGCGATACTTGCCAACAGAAGAGAATCCCAAATAAAATCCACATGCCGTGTTCAAATACAGTTTCTGTAGCTGCAGCCCATCCACCAACAACGGGTAATGCTCCGGGTACCGCTCCAACAAATACGTTAAGTGCAGAAATTCGTTTGAGTGGTGTATATGCAAACAGATAAATAACGGTTGTAGCCAGCGAAACAACCGCAGCCACACTATTTACCATAAACAGAAGATAACTGAGCCCGGAAAAAATCATCACCGTTGAAAAAATGACGCTATTATTCGGACTGATGCGTGAAGCAGGAATAGGTCGGTTACTGGTCCGGTGCATGAGCCCATCCAGCCCGCGCTCTAAAAACATATTATGAGCGGCTGTACCTGCTGCAATTAGATAGGTGCCCAATAACGCATGAAACATCAATGTATAATCGATAGAGCCGGCAGTACCCATCAAAAATCCGATGAGCATGCTAACGACAACACTAAGTGTAATGCCGGGTTTTGTCAGCTCGTAATAATCGCTGATTGTTCCGAGCAGGTAATGAGTTGAGTCTGTTTTTACTTCTGTATTTTCCATGAAAAACGTATGCGTGACAAGCCTTAAAAGTAACCTTTTTCAATATGAAATGTTACCTTAATATCCACTTCAAAAATGAAATGTATTATGTGGGAACGTTTATAAAAGCTTTATTCTAACGAATAACCATTACATTATTGTGGGTCTATCGATGAACCCAATAAATGTTTACACAACAGAAATTCTCTCTTTATTGTGAATACTGAATGAAACTGAATTTATATCAAAAAACGGCCATAACTACAGTTTTAGCTACACTGTTACTTATCTTAATTGGAGGGCTTGTAAGAGCTGCCGGAGCCGGGCTCGGGTGCCCGGATTGGCCACAATGTTTTGGAATGTGGATACCTCCCACAAGTGCAGCTGAACTTCCGTCTCAATTTGATGCTACACAGTTTAACGCATTTCATACCTGGATGGAGTATGTAAATCGTCTTGTAGGGGTTTTGATTGGATTTCTGATTACACTCACATTTATATTTTCATTCAAGTATCGCAAAACAGATAAAGTGATTACCATTGCCTCCGGTGTGGCTTTTGTACTGGTTCTCTTTCAAGGTTGGTTGGGCGGACAGGTTGTGCGTTCAGGTTTAAGCGCAGGTATGATTACCATTCATATGGTTGTTGCAATGATCATAGTAAATACCCTTCTGTTCGCAACCTTTAGGGCTATGAATGATAAACTTTCAATTTCCTTAAGTGATTCCACGAAGAAAAAACTATTGTGGATTTCCGGAGCCGTGTTGGTGATCACATTAGTCCAGCTGATTCTTGGAACTCAAGTCAGAGAATCTGTTGATGTGGCAAAGAATGTTTTAGAATTGCCTCGCTATGAATGGATTGATTTAGACAGTTGGCTCTACGTTATACACAGAAGCTTTTCCTGGATTGTAATACTTTTAGGGATGGGATTAATTTATTACAACAGAAAGCTAAACGCACCCAAAAAACTTGTGCAGCTTGGATATTCCATTGTTGTATTAATAATTCTCCAGATGTTTTTGGGACTTGGAATGGAGTGGCTAAATATACCGGGAGTGTTACAGTTGCTACATTTAGTAAGTGTATCCGTACTTATTTGTGTTGAATTTTTATATATGCTGATGGTGGGTTTTTCTCAATCTAAGACCTAAAAGACTCTTTACAACTTTTTCAAAAGCTTTTTGAGAAATACTTTTACTTCGTTTAAATCTTTTTGAACTTCTAAAGATAACGGTTGTTTTTCTTCTAAGGGATTTTCAGGAGCGTTCTCTTCAACAATCTTTTTAGCCCCTGCAGTACTGTACTTTTTTGTTTGAATAAGATCTTTTAGCCGAAGAATCAGGGTTAAATCTTCTTCTCGGTACGTTCGGTTACCGGCTTTATTTTTACGGGGAGATAGATCTTTAAAGATCGTTTCCCAATACCGGAGTACATGTGGTTCAATCGATGTAATTTCACTTACTTCCCCAATTGAGTAATACAATTTCTTCATAACGTTGAAATCCATTATTTTCAATTCTAAATCATTGACGGAATCTAAAAGATTCTAAAGAATATACAAGCCATTGGCTAAACAAAATATACATAAACTTACACAATCGTTTCAGCACCCTTTGGGAATAAGTGTGGTAATTCCACTTTATAACGAAGAAGAATCATTGCAGGAGCTTACTTTACAAATTCAGAAGGCACTTAAATCGGAATCTTTCGAAATTATTTTTGTTGATGACGGTTCGGACGATCATTCCTGGAAAAAAATTGAATTACTGTCAGAAGAGAATTCTTTTGTAAAAGGAATTAAGCTGAGAATGAATTATGGGAAAAGTTCTGCACTTCAGGCAGGTTTTGATGCTGCCGGAGGGAAATATATTGTTACTATGGATGCCGATCTGCAGGATGATCCCTTTGAAATTCCCGAAATGATCAAATCTTTAAAAGCGGGAAGTGATCTTGTTAGTGGATGGAAGAAAGTCCGGCACGATCCCATTACAAAAAGAATACCTTCAAGATTTTTTAATGCTGTAACACGGTGGAGTACAGGAATTCAGCTTCATGATTTTAACTGCGGATTGAAAGCGTATCGCCGTGAAGTGGTGGAGAACATCGATCTCTACGGTGAACTTCATCGTTATGTGCCGCTGTTAGCAAAATGGCAGGGCTTTGGAAATATCGAAGAGAAAGAAGTAAAGCATCACCCCAGAAAATATGGGAAAACCAAGTTTGGCATTTCCCGGTTTATGAATGGATTCTTAGATCTTTTGACCTTGTTATTTGTGAATCGGTACAGAAACCAACCGATGCACTTCTTTGGCACTGCCGGAGTGGTTTTTACGGTTATAGGATTTTTAATCAACATCTACATTGCTGCTTTAAAACTCGTATGGAATGAGCCGATTGGCAATCGCCCGCTGTTTTTTCTTGGAATACTTTTGGTAGTGATAGGTGTACAATTCTTCTCGATTGGATTTTTGGGTGAATTGATAAACAGAAGTAGCGAACGGAAATTTAAACCTAATATTGAAACAAAGAGAGGTTTATGAGTACGATTGAATATGATCCGGTAAAAGATAAATTTTCGGGGATCATCAAAAACTCAAAAGTACTTCGAAGACTATTCTATTTTTTGCTCGATCTGTTTTTTTTAAGAAGCTGGCATATCCGTCGATTACTTCGTGATATTGGGAATCGGTTTGATGAAAAAGGAGAATGGTCGATTTTAGATGCGGGAAGTGGTTTTGGGCAATACGATCGATTTATTTTGAGCAACTTTAAGAATGTGAAAGTGCATTCTATAGATGTAAAAGAAGAGTATTTGAATGATTGTAGGAATTACTTTCGGAAAGATATTCAGGCAGAAAGAATAAAATTTGAATATGCCGATCTGTTAGAATTTAAAAGCACTCAAAAATATGATGTAATTATTTGTATTGATGTACTGGAGCATATTGAAGATGATAGTCGCGTGATTCAAAATTTAGCGAATTACTTATCTGATGATGGATATTTTTTGATGCACTCCCCATCTCATTATTCCGAGGAAGATGGAAATGAAGAAGATACATTTGTGGGTGAACACGCTCGATCCGGATACTCAAAAACAGATATAGCAGATAAACTATTCGCTGCCGATCTAATATCAGAAAAAGTTCACTATACATACGGATATTGGGGTCACAAAGCATGGATATTGAGCATAAAATATCCCATGATATGGTTTAACCATATTGGATTGATGGCTTTACTTCCTTTATTTGTGTACTATCCTTTAGTGATGCCATTCTGTTTTTTGATGAATGTAGCAGATCTTTATACAACGAATAAAAAAGGAAATGGAATTTATGCTTTGGCAAAAAAAGCTGTGTAATTTAAAAAACTACAATGACTGAAATCACTTACATTACTTTTATTGGATTTGGTGCCGCAACCCTTACCACGATTGCATTTTTACCTCAAGTAATTAAAACCTGGAAATCTAAAACGGCTAAAGATCTATCTTTTGGAACGTTTTCGATACTATCTTCAGGAGTATTTTTATGGCTTGTGTACGGTCTTTTGATTGGAGATTTGCCCATTATATTAGCTAATGCAGTGACTTTATTATTGGTGGGGGCGTTAGTTTTTTTTAAACTTACTTTTAAAGATTGAGAAGGGGAAAGATAAGAGAGCGTTTGTAAAATATTCGCTATAAACTAAACTTGTACCGCGTACGGGATTTGAACCCGTGTTACCGCCGTGAAAGGGCGGCGTCCTAAACCCCTAGACGAACGCGGCATTTAGATAAGCCAATAGACTTAAGAAATCATTAGATCAACAAAAAATAATGGGAGCCCGATGGGAATTGAACCCACGGCCTCTAGGGCCACAACCTAGCGCTCTAACCGACTGAGCTACGGGCTCCATTAATGTACCGCGTACGGGATTTGAACCCGTGTTACCGCCGTGAAAGGGCGGCGTCCTAAACCCCTAGACGAACGCGGCATTTAGTATAGAATCTACCAGACTCTAATTTAATAATTTAATGAGGCGACAGGCGGATTTGAACCGCCGTACGAGGTTTTGCAGACCTCTGCCTAACCACTCGGCCATGTCGCCATTAACCTTCTTTTGTACGCCCGACAGGAATCGAACCTGTAACCTACTGCTTAGAAGGCAGTTGCTCTATCCAGTTGAGCTACGGGCGCTCAAAACAATGAACTGCAAATGCTGAATTGCAAAAATCGTTATAGCACCCGCACAAAATTCAAAATCAACAATTTTAAAAAGAGACCAATTTAATAGCTGGTCACTATATATAGTCGGGGAGACAGGATTTGAACCGCGGAAGCACTGCTTTCGCAATTTAAGAATTATCTCACCTAAAAAATAAGTCAAAGTAATGATAGGGATATTTTAAAACCCATTATTATTTATATGTCGGGGAGACAGGATTTGAACCTGCGACCCTTCGCTCCCAAAGCGAATGCGCTACCGAACTGCGCCACTCCCCGAGTGTCAAAAAAATCAATATGTCAAAGTGGTTTTAAGTATGAAGGAGTAAAGCGAATGCGCTACTCCCGATATACATCGGGACCACTCCCCGAGTGTCAAAAATCAATAAAAAAAAGTACAATTTAATTTTCGAACAATTGTTTGTGTCTAATTTTGACTTCGTTTTTTCAATTCGTCAAAAGAATTAAAAGATAAAAGATTTCAATTCTGAATGCAATTTCATTTACGGAAAACTTTCTCTTTTATTTCATTTCTTACGAGCCCATTCATAGAGAAAACCAATTCCATATGCAGAAAGTTGTATATACCCTGCTATAATAGCTAAAAAGCCGATTATAGGGTTTTTTTCTTTAAATAAAGCCGTTAAAAACAGGCTTAAACCATAAATGGAATAGATCGATAAAAGGGCTGAACAGAGAGGTGGAAAAATAAAAAAAGAGATAGGAATTAAAATTAATCCCAGAAAAAAGAGAAGTGGTGCGCAGTGCACAAATTTTATTTCTTCTGGATGAAAGCGACTTATGTTGATGCGTGCTCTACCAAAAAAATGTAACTGTTTAAAAAATTGAATCAGGTTCGTTCTTCTTTTGTGAAAAACGAATGCATCTTCTATTAAAATTACATTGTATCCAGTATTTCTAATTCGAATACTGAATTCAAGATCTTCGCCCATCCGTGTAATTTTATAACCCCCTGTACTTTCAAATACTTCTTTAGATATGCCCATATTAAAACTGCGGGGAAGAAAACTATCTAAACTCTTTTTTTGTCCGCGAATCCCCCCTGTGGTTAAAAAAGAGGTCATGCTAAAATTGATCGCTTTTTGAGTGACTGTAAAGGAACTTTCGGCTCGGTCGGGTCCACCCCAGCAGTCAATATCTGATGTTTCTAAAACTTTATTTACAGCTTCGAAATAGTGAGGAGGTATAATGCAATCAGAATCAAATACTACAAAATAATCTCCCTGAGCTCTTTTAAACCCATAATTTCGTGAAAAACCCTGACCACTGTTTTCTTTATAATAGTATCGGATATCTAATACATCCTGATACTGCTTCACTAAATGATCACATTTTGAATCTGAGCCATCTTCAACAATAATAACTTCGAAACTTTTATAGCTCTGCTCAGTCAGACTGAGTAAAAGCTCATCAATTTCGTGGGGTCGATTATAAACCGGAATAATAATTGAGTAACGCATAAGTGCAATTCACAACTTTTTTTCGTTCTTTAGAGCGCAACAATATAACATTATTATAAAAGCATATAATGAAGCTACTATTTTTATTAAGTCTTTCTTTTTTTCTAAGTAATATTCTTTCTGCTCAATCAGTTTCTGTTCAAGTTGATCAAGAATATTCTTCCAATATTCTTACTACATTCCCAATCAAAGGTGGGAATTTCATAAAAACTAATTCTCTTATTCGTGTTGATGGGAATACCGAAAGTGTAGAATATCAAACGCCTATTTTTTCGGATGTTTCCGCTGAGGGTGGTAAAATTGGAGTAGTAGATTTTGATGGTGAGTTGGTGAAGCGAACTATTGATCATTCCGGTGTTGAACTTTCTACCACTGAACTGGAGTTTTTTGATTCAAGTGATCAGACGATTTCTCTGCACCAACTTGAAAGTGGAAAGTCTATTGCAAGAGATAATGTTGCGAATTTCACCTTTTTTGATGCAGATGGTAAACAAGTTTATTCAGTTTCAAACAGTGGGCAAAGTCAGGATGGGGAACAAACATCAGAATTGGCAACAAGCCGTTTGGGGAGTACGGTGGTACTTTATAATCCGGAGATTCGAAGAAATGGCAGTGCTGCATCGAGAGCGAGATTGGTTTTTGGAGAGGAGGATAATGAAATTTTCCTGGACGAAAACGATCGGGTAATTTCTTTTCTGGATGTCTCAGATTCAGGTAGTTTTATTACTTCAATTACTCAAAATGAGAGTTCCAATGACGAACTAACAGTTTTTGATAGATTTGGAAATGAAATTTTTCAAATGAGCTCTGATATAAATTTGAAAGGAGCTGTTCTGTCCGAAAATGCTGATTATTTAACGATTTATTCAGAATCCAGAGTTCAAGTATATAATGTGTCAACAGGGGAGAGGTTGGGAAGTTCTACATCACAATCCCCAATTCTGAAAGCCACTTATTTTGCTGAAGATGAAGTCGTTCTCGTTTTTAACGGAAGTGAAAATGATGGCACAATTAATGATCCCGGGATTACAGCAATTCATTTAGGATTGAGACAAATCACCCGAAACGATATTAATGCAAACTTATCTGCACTGGATGTTAAAGACGTGAAGATCGAAAGAGAAGGGGCAAGTAGTTATACAGTGAAAGGAATAAACCAACCGGTAACCTTAACAGTTAACTTTTAAGAAAAAATATACCCGACGCCATTCGACGCCGGGTATTTCTTTTAATTAGTTTTCGCTTCCTTTTCTGATTCTGATTCTGATTCTGATTCTGATTCGTCAGTTTCATCCGTCTCGGTGGAGGATTCAGTATCAGTCCAATCAAAACTCAACCCATCTCTGGACTTATTCATTTTGATTCTTATCGTTGAACCTTCAGGATGTTTTGTTTCCAAAATTTCCTCAGCAAGGGGATCTTCGATATACTTTTGGATGGCACGGCGCAGTGGACGTGCTCCATATTTTTGATCGAATCCCTGATCTGTGATAAAGTCCTTAGCACCTTTTGTAAGTTCAAGCTTATAGCCAAGGCTTTCTATTCTTGTAAATAATTCTTCTGCAAGAATATCGATGATCTTGAAGATATCCTCTTTTTCGAGTGGCTTGAATGTGAGAACATCATCAATTCGATTT
Source organism: Balneolaceae bacterium (assembly GCA_040876545.1). GTDB lineage: Bacteria > Bacteroidota > Rhodothermia > Balneolales > Balneolaceae > SW132. Next base: position 118,914 of record JBBDPF010000025.1, read on the forward strand.
AAGAACTCAGGATTAAACACTTTTTTAAGGGCATCCTGAATGGTTGATTTCATTTGTGCGTAATCAAAAGCACCTTCAGAACTTGAAAATCCAATCCCTTTACCCATATTTCGGATATCACGTGCCCCAATATTGGAGGTCATGATAATAATGGTGTTACGGAAGTCAACTTTGCGACCCAGACTGTCTGTTAAAATTCCATCATCAAGAACCTGAAGCAGAATATTAAACACGTCCGGGTGGGCTTTTTCAATCTCATCTAAAAGAACAACGCTGTATGGTTTACGACGGACTTTTTCAGTTAAAATTCCACCTTCCTCATAACCCACATATCCCGGAGGGGCGCCCACAAGCCGGGAGACACTAAACTTCTCCATATACTCACTCATATCTACCCGAATCAAAGCTTCTTCTTTGTCGAACAGGTATTTGGCAAGAACTTTTGCCATTTCTGTTTTACCTACACCAGTAGGGCCCAGAAATATAAATGAACCAATAGGCCTGGCAGGATCTTTCAATCCGGCACGGGTACGCTGAATAGCTTTGGTTAGTTTAATAATGGCTTCGTCCTGGCCAATAACTTTTTTGCCAAGTTCTTCCCGCATTTTCAATAGTTTTTGACCTTCCTTTTGGCTGATTTTATTCACCGGAACGCCACTCATCATAGCTACTACAGATGCAACATCATCATCGGAAACATCAAAAACGATATCTTCAGACTCTTTATCCCACTGTTTTTGGGCAATATCAAGATCGTCCATTAAGCGTTTTTCGGTGTCACGTAAACGTGCAGCTTCTTCAAACCGTTGCTTTTTAACCATTGTATTTTTCTCATGGCTGGTTTTTTCAATTTCAGCCTCAAGATCAAGGATATGTTTTGGAACGGTGATGTTTGAGAGATGAACACGAGCGCCGACCTCATCAAGAGCATCAATTGCTTTATCCGGTAAAAAGTGATCGGTAACGTATCGATCCGTTAATTTTACACAAGCATCGAGTGCGGCATCGCTATAGCGAACACTATGGTGCTTCTCATATTTGCCTTTAATTTGATCTAAAATCTCAAGTGTTTCATCAACAGAAGTTGGATCCACCATGATTTTCTGGAACCTTCTTTCGAGGGCACCATCTTTTTCGATAAACTGGCGGTATTCGTTTAGTGTGGTTGCGCCAATTGCCTGAACTTCTCCACGGGCGAGTGCCGGTTTCAACATGTTTGATGCATCGAGCGAGCCGCTTGCTCCGCCGGCCCCAACTATGGTATGTAACTCATCAATAAAGAGAATTACATTTTCTGTTTTTTCCAATTCACTCATTACGGCTTTCATGCGTTCTTCGAACTGACCCCTGTATTTAGTGCCTGCAACAAGTGCTGCAAGATCGAGGGCAATGACTCGCTTATCGTAGAGCACCCTCGACACTTTTCGTTCGTTAATACGAGTTGCCAGGCCTTCTGCAATAGCCGTTTTTCCAACGCCGGGTTCGCCAATTAAAACGGGATTATTCTTTTTACGTCTACTTAAAACCTGGGCAACACGTTCAATTTCTTTTTTCCGCCCAATAATTGGATCCAATTTGCCGTCTTCGGCAAGTTGTGTAAGATCTCGACCAAAATTGTCGAGCACCGGTGTTTTTGATTTTTCCATTTTCTTTTCTCTTGAACTTCCTGATGATTGTGACCCTTTCGGGGATGATGGTATGCTTGCGGTTGTTGATCTGCTGCTTGATGGTTGATCGGTATCGCGAGCGTTACCTGAGATGATAAGATCAAGCTCTTCTCGAACTGCATCATAAGAAATACTAAACTGCTGGAGTATTTGTGCAGCAATATTTTCTTCATCACGCAAAAGTGAAAGAAGCAGATGCTCGGTACCAATTGTATCACTCTTGTAAAGTTTTGCCTCTAAATAGGTTATACGCAGAACCTTTTCTGCTTGTTTTGTTAACGGAATATTTCCAACGGTTACGGTTCCTCCCGTTCCGCGAACGGTATCTTCAATGGTTTTTTTAAGCTTGAATAGATCACAATCCAAATTTTTCAAAATTCGTATTGCTACACCATCACCAAGCCGAACGATTCCTAAAATAAGATGTTCAGTTCCGATGTAATCATGACCAAGGCGCAATGCTTCTTCACGGCTAAACTGGATTACATCACGAACTTTACTTGAAAAATTACCCTCCATAATGGACCTTCTTATATTTGGATTGTTAAGTTACAAAACGTAACGAGTGAAGATTTTTTTTAGTTCACGTTAATTACGAAAGTAGTGTTGAGTGTGAGCAAAAGCAAACATTTCGAGTGCTTTGAAATAATAAAATAATGTAGGCAATTATTTAGTAAAGCGATGTACCTGTCATTTCGCTGGGTTGCTCAATACCAAGCAGCTTTAGAAGTGTAGGAGATACATCAGCTAAAATTCCGTTTTTAATGGATGAAATTTTACTCTTTGTAACTAAAATAACAGGAACAAGTGCTGTTGTATGAGCTGTGTGCGAGCTTCCGTCAGGTTGAATCATTTTATCGGAGTTGCCATGATCCGAAATGATGATGATATCATAGCTATGTTGCTGCGCTGTGGTTACTACCTTTTCAAGTTGTTTGTCAACAAACTCAATAGCTTTTATGGTTGCTTTCATATCTCCGGTGTGGGCAACCATGTCAGGGTTAGCAAAATTTACAACCCCTAAATTATACTTTTCGGTTGATAGCTGTTCGCATAATTTATCAGCTACAACGTCGGCACTCATTTCGGGTTTCAAGTCGTAGGTTGCAACCTTTGGACTTGGAATCATAATTCGATCTTCGCCCGGATTAGGAGTTTCTTCGCCACCATTGAAAAAATAAGTTACGTGAGGATACTTCTCTGTTTCAGCAATTCGAACCTGTTTTAATCCTTTATCACTGATAAACTTTCCCAGGGTATTTTCGAGCCGAACCGGTGGATAAGCTACATGTACATGATCACCAAACGTTTCATCGTAAGAAGTAAAGGATACATAGTGAAGATCCAGATCAATTTTATTGATTGGAACTTCATCGAAACTTAAAAGAGATTTAGTGATTTGGCGCGCCCGATCTCCTCGAATATTGTAATAAATAACCACATCTCCCGGCTGAATTCTGCTTTTGGGATCTGTATTTGTTATATGTGGAGGGATAAACTCATCGGTTGATCCTTCTTTATATAATTTTTGAAAGAGTGCAATGGGATCTTCTTCGACAGGAGCTTTGCCGTGAACTAATAAATCATAAGCTTTTTGTGTTCTTTCCCATCGGTTATCCCGATCCATTGCAAAATATCTGCCTACTACAGAAGCAAGAGTTCCTATACCTATAGAATCAGCTTGTTTTTTAAATTCCTGATAATAGTTTTCTCCGCCATGGGGTGATGTATCACGCCCATCGGTAAACGCATGAACATAAGCATTGTCGAGATCATACTTTTTTGCCATTCGTAGAAGTGCAAAAAGATGGCTGTTGTGGCTGTGAACACCTCCATCAGAAAAGAGACCCATAAAATGGATTTTTCCTTTTTTCTCTGCCTTGCGGAAGGCTTCCACAAGAACATCATTAGAAAAAAAATCTTCAGTCCGGATTGATTTATTTACCCGCGTAAGCTCTTGATAAACAACTCTGCCGGCACCAATATTAAGATGACCCACTTCGGAGTTGCCAAATTGCCCTTCAGGAAGGCCTACTTCTTCACCACTTGCCGAGAGAGTTGCATGTGGAAACTGTTTTATAAGAGAGTCAAAAAATGGTTTCTTCGCCTTATCAACAGCGCTCACGCTTGTATCTTCGGCAATACCCATGCCATCGAGAATGATAAGAAGTGCCTTCTTTTTTGAGTCAGTCAATGGCCTAAAGGTTGTTGACGTGTCTTCTTAATTGTGACTTCTTTCTGGCAGCAGTATTTTTATGAAGAATTCCTTTCACTGCGTTTCTGTCGATATAGCTTACGGCATCATTTAAATGCTTTTCGGCCGTTTCTTTATCGGTTGCAGACATAACATTTTTGATGAGCGTTCTCATTTTAGAGCGACGGCTCTTGTTATGTTCGTTTCTTTTCTTGCTTTGGCGAAGTCTTTTTATTGCGGATTTATGCTGTGGCATAAGAAATTAGTTATTACAGTTTAATACTCGTTATTTTGTAGCCCGTAAAATTAAGAGTATTAAATTTAAGTAACAAGAACGGATTGAATGTTACGATTAAAAAAATTATTTTAACCAGTCTCTAAATGATTATTGTTATAGATGGACCGGCAGGATCCGGTAAAAGTTCAACTGCAAAAGCATTAGCTAATCGTCTCGGTATCAATTTCCTTGATTCGGGAGCTCTGTACAGGGCGTTAACTTATACCTGGATAGAGTCGGGTAAACCTGATAAGAATACGTTCTTTAAAAATTTGTTGGATGTACGCTTGCATGTAGAATACAGCGGAGGTCAATTTAAGGTTACAGTTAACGATGTTGATGTAACGGATAAAATCAGAACCTCTGAGGTATCCAATAATGTGAGTGAGATTGCATCTTTTCCAAATGCGCGAACATTTGCAAACAATATAATGCGTGAACTCGTTAAGGGTGATACATATATAGCAGATGGTCGCGATTTGGGTACAGCAGTTTTTCCTGATGCTGATTTGAAGTTCTTTATGGATGCGTCCATTGAAGATCGGGCAAAGCGAAGGTTTGATGAAATTAAATCGGATCAAAAAGATGTTACATATAAAGATGTACTTGAGAATTTGAAAATGCGGGATCATAAAGATCAGAACCGTACATCAGATCCTCTTAGAAAAGCAGATGATGCAATACTTATAAATACATCCGGTAAAACTTTTATGGAACAGGTTGACGAAATGTCGACTATCATAAATGAGAAACTCACATTAAACTAAAACGTAAACTATAATCCTCCCTGTTTAAGGGACGGCAATTTTAACAAAAATTAGATGTCAGAAGATTCAAAAAACAAAACCAATAACGAAGAAACAGAAGATACTGCTGTAGCTGAGGAAGCTGTAGTTGAAGAATCGACTTCGGAAGAAGTTGCAGAAAACGAAGAGAGTAAAGAAGCTGAGGAAGTTGTAATCACGTCTTTTTCCGGTGATGTAGAAGGAGAAACATTTACGTTTGATCAACTCGAAGCAGCATCAGAAGATTATACCGATGAAGAATTTCATGAGTGGGAGGGAATGTATGAAGACACCCTGAGTGAAATTGAGGAGAAAGAAATTGTAACAGGACTTGTAGTCTCTGTTGATGAAAAATATGTAATTGTTGATATCGGTTTTAAATCGGAAGGAATTGTTCCTGTAAACGAATTCTCTAATAAAGTACTCGAGAATTTAAAAGCAGGTGATGAAGTAGAAGTATTCCTTGATAGAGTAGAAGATCATGAAGGTCAGCTCATCCTTTCCCGACGGAAAGCGGATATATTGCAAGCGTGGGAGAATCTTGAAGAAGCCCATGAAACAGGTGAAGTTATTGAAGGTTATATACAGCGCAGAATTAAAGGCGGTATGGTTGTAGATGTATTTGGAATCGATGCGTTCCTTCCCGGATCACAAATTGATGTCCGTCCCGTACGCGACTTTGACGCTTATGTTGGCAAAACCATGGAATTCCAGGTTGTTAAACTCAACATGCAGGCTGAAAACGTTGTTGTCTCTCACAGAGCTCTTATCGAATCTGATCTTGAAGAGCAACGAGAAGAAATTCTTGAAACCATTGAAGCCGGACAGGTACTTGAAGGTATCGTGAAAAATATCACAGACTTTGGAGTCTTTATTGATCTTGGTGGTGTTGATGGATTGCTTCACATTACAGACCTCTCATGGGGACGTGTAGATCATCCTGATGAAATTGTAAAACTGGATCAACGATTAAACGTAGCTGTTATCGACTTTGATGAGAAATCAAAACGAGTTTCTCTTGGGTTGAAACAATTGCAGCCTCATCCATGGACAAATATCCAAACCAAGTATCCTGATAACCTCCGGGTTCAGGGACGTGTGGTTTCTATTGCCGATTACGGAGCATTTATTGAGCTCGAGAAAGGTGTAGAAGGATTGATTCACATTAGTGAAATGTCTTGGACACAGCACATCAAACATCCATCACAGCTTGTACAGAAAGATGATATTATAGAATGTGTTGTTCTGAATATTAACGAAGATGAGAAGAAAATCTCACTCGGTGTTAAGCAGCTTGAAAAAGACCCATGGGAAGATCTTCTCGAAAGATATCCTGTTGGATCCAAGCATAAAGGAGAAGTTCGAAACCTTACCAACTTTGGTGTATTTGTTGAACTCGAGCCCGGAATTGATGGGTTGGTTCACGTATCAGACCTAAGCTGGACTGAGAAAATTGAACATCCGAATGAAGCTGTTGAAAAAGGACAGGAATTAGAAGTCGTAATCTTAGCCGTTGACTTTGACAACCGAAGAATTACACTTGGACACAAACAAGTTCAGGATAATCCTTGGGAAAAATATGCTGAAGAGTATGGACTCGGCACAAAAGTAGAAGGCGAAGTAACCAAGATTACTGACAAAGGCATCTTTATAGAATTACCATTAGGCGCAGAAGCATTCTTGCCCGGTGATAAACTTGAAGAACCTGTCGAAGATTTGGCTGAAGCTTTTAACGAAGGTGATAAGCTGGGTGGATTTGTCGTAGAGTTTGATGAATCAAGCAATTCAATTGAGCTTTCTCAGATTGAAAGCGACAAGAAAAAGAAACCAAGCAAGCCTAAGAAAGAGAAGAAAGCAGACAGTGGGAAAACGGAGACAGGAACACCAACTCTTGGTGAAGTTTCCGGATTAGCTGAAAAACTTGCTGAAAAAGAAAAAAAAGATGCTGACTCTAAGAAGTAAGAGTTAAACTCACATCTCTAAGAAATACAAAAGGGCTTCTGATTTTTAATCAGATGCCCTTTTTTTATAAATAGATAAATCTTAATTCAGTTATAACGTATTCAATAAAAGTAAAACTATCATTATTAAGAAGTAAGACTTATATATTTATTCAACATAGAAGAAAAGAATGTTTTTAATAGGGTCGGCACTACTCTTAATTTTCTGTTCACTCTCTCTATTGTATGAATAAACAATATTACGATAGGATACTAAATCTTTGTCGTTATCATACTTAACCTGCAATGCATTTCCTCCCGGTTCAAGTTTTAAAAGCGCATCTTTGAGGGATTGATATTTTGAAACACTTTTTCTGGATACTTTTACTTTTTCTCGAGGTACTAACTTTATTTTCATATTGTTAACATTTTTTTACTCCTAAGATTACTTTTCAAAGAACCAAAAATTAATTATATATGCAAAAAAAATATGTAGTAAACAGAATAAAAATCGCATTTAAATCTTATAGACTAAAATCAAAAGGTGTTTTAATATTAATCTTCTTTGTGCAGTTTAGTCTAAACATAATTATTACAAATTAAAACGTAGATATTTTAATGTAAATAATTCTTTTTAAGAGTATGAATTTGAAAAAGAAAAATATTTGAACCCTAAGGCACTGGAACGGTAGAAAGTATTTTAGACACAATGTCTTCAGGAGTAATATTTTCAGCTTCGGCTTCAAAAGTTGGAATAATTCTATGTCTGAGAACATCCATTGCAATAAATCGAACATCTTCTGGAGTTACATAGGCACGATGCTCCATAAAAGCGTGTGCTCGAGCTGCTAAATTTAGATTGATTGAAGCACGTGGAGAGCCACCAAAACTTATCAAATCTTTAAGCTCGCTTAAATTATAATTTTCGGGTGATCTTGTCGCAAAAATCAGATCAATAATATATTTCTCTACTTTTTCATCGGTATAAATCTGATTCACTACTTCTCTTGCTTCCAAAATGGTTTTTGAATCAATAACCGGTTTTAAGGAAGGCTTATCACCGGTTTTTGCCATTCTGCGCATAATTTCCAGCTCTTCCGATTCACTGGGATATCCTACCTTAAGTTTAAGCATAAAACGGTCAACCTGAGCTTCGGGAAGAGGGTATGTTCCTTCCTGTTCAACGGGATTTTGAGTTGCCAGTACCAAGAAAGGCTTATCCAATTTAAACGTTGTATCACCGATTGTAACTTGTTTTTCCTGCATGGCTTCAAGTAATGCACTTTGAACTTTCGCAGGTGATCGGTTTATTTCATCAGCCAGAATAATGTTTGAAAAAATAGGACCCTTTTTAACTGTAAAGTCGGCTTCTTTTTGATTGTAAATAAGGGTACCAATTAAATCAGCAGGAAGCAGATCGGGGGTAAATTGTATTCGTTGAAACTTGGTATTAATTGCCTGGGAAAGGGATGAAACAGTTAAGGTTTTTGCCAAACCGGGAACCCCTTCAAGTAAAACATGTCCATCAGATAACAAGCCAATCATAAGTCGTTCGATCATATATTTTTGACCTACAATTACTTTTCCAAGTTCGTCATAAATATCATCAATAAATGCGCTATGATGATCAATTTTTTCTGATAAAGCTTGCATATCTACAGCTGGTTTCATCTTACTAACCGTTTAATTAATATTTGAATGGCTTATTTGTACAATCTGCTAAAATTAACAGATTTATAGTACGAATACTACATTCATTTAACTTAGTATAATTTCTGTTAAAATTGGTCAGGTCATAATTAAAAATAAATCTTTGATTGAAACTTTTAGTCTTTTGGTTTCTTGAAAACAAGTATCGTTTTTAGTTCATTTTATTACTTCTGTAAAATACTATTAAATAGAAACCCTCCGTGGCTTTTGATTTTTTTGAAATGAAATAAAGAAAATTATCAAAAACTGAATCAATTAAGTTGAAGCCATTTTTAAATTTGGCTACCTTCAGAGCCTTAACAAAAAACTTTCTGAATGGAAACTTACACTTTTGTACTACTTGCCGTTTTAGCCATCGCTACTGCTTTGGGAATGATACTAAATAAGAACACTGTAAATAGTGCTCTCTTACTTGTATTAAACTTGGTTTCTTTGGCTGGAATATATCTGCTTTTACAAGCCCAATTTCTCGCACTGATTCAAATATTGGTTTATGCGGGTGCAATTATGGTGCTTTTCTTATTTGTAATCATGCTCTTGAATATTGATGAAGAGGAGAGTCTTTTTGATAAGTTTAGGGTTAAATACTTAATGGCATTCTTATTGGGTGTGGTTATTTTTGGACAAATTCTCTACAGTTTGGGTGGAATAGCTGATATACTCCCCGAGATTTCATCTGATATGATACAGGTGGGAACTGTAGAAGCGATAGCTGAAGTATTTTACACTGATTATTTATTCGCTTTCGAGATGACTGCCATTCTCTTAACGGCTGCTGTAGTAGGAGCGTTAATGATCGCACAATATAAAGTTAAAAAAACAGGTGACGCTGAATGATCGGTATTGATTGGTATCTTGCTTTAAGTGCAATTCTGTTTACCATTGGGATTATTGGCGTTCTTATTCGCCGTAATGCCATTGTGATTTTTATGTGTGTAGAACTCATGCTGAATGCGGTTAATTTATCTCTTATTTCATTCAGTGCGTACCATGGAGATATTAGCGGTCAGATACTTGTATTCTTCTCTCTGTCTGTTGCAGCTGCCGAAGCGGTGGTAGGACTGGCAATTATCATAGCGATCTTTAGAAACAATCTTTCGGTGGATATTACAAAAGTAAATCTCTTGCGCTGGTAAAAATCAGATTGTTCCGGTGTGATGTGTAATTATCATACCGGCTTATCTTTTACTCTCCAGAAACATTTGGATTTACCGGATTAGAAGCATCTCTTCCTACAATTGTAGTCCACAATCGTACACTCCACTTTTTTACAAGATTATTCTTAACGTAGGGATCATTCTTTGCAAACTCCTCAGCAACTGTCGGTGAATCTCCTTTGAATAATAGTACAGCACTATCAGCTGGGTCACTCAATGCGCCACCCAAGACTAAGTTACCTTGCTTATGAGATTTCCACGCAAGAGCTAAATGGTCATCCCGAAATTCGGCTCTACGTTCGATGTAATCATCAACGAGTTCATAAGTGAGTAGGTAGTGCATATCAATAGGTTTGTGGATTGATGTGGACGATGATTACCGGTTTAATACCCAGGGATAGTTAAGAGTCAGCATGATTGATATAAAATAGTTCTTTTACTTTTTACAGAAGATAAAACAGTGATAGGATAAGAAATGAGAACATGATAAAGCTCATTACCACTTCCATACCGGGGCTGTATCGCGATGCTTCATTAGATTGATCGGTAAAAGGGTTTAACCACACCATTGGGTTTTTAAATTTCCCTGTCAAAAATCGTGTAGTAGATAAAATTGCATCATCCGCTACACCAAATGTACGGTCAACATTATCAACAAAAACTTTTCTTACAAAAGATGCCGGTCTCCTGTAGAACCAATCAGTATCAAGGGCAAGTTTGGCATCACCTTCCAGTTTTTTTCGAAGGATCCAAAAACCTATAAAGGTAAAGACCAAGATCTGAGTCATCTCAACTAAATGATAAACCGTATAGGGTTCGTAATCTACCGGGTATGGCAAATATTGATAAAGAAGTCCCGGTGCTACACCAAATAGAGTACAGAAAAATGCTCCAAAACCCATTGCGATCAACATGTTAAAAGGAACGGGCTTCACAGTAATTTTACTTTTTGATTCTCCGAACCAAGTGAAGTAGGGCAATTTCAAACCAGTGTGGAGGAATGTACCTACAGAGGCGAGTATTAATAAAAGCATGACCCATTCAAGGTGTGCTTCACCGGCTGAACTCACCACCATTGACTTACTGATAAAGCCATTGAAGAGCGGAAATCCGGATATTGAAAATGCCCCGATCATATAGAGAAAGACAACGGCTTTCATTTTGCTGGCGAACCCTCCCAGTTCAGTTAGCTTACTTTTACCTGTGGAGTAAATAACAGCGCCTGCACCCATAAATAGAAGTGATTTATACAAAATATGGCTGAATGCATGAGCTGTGGTACCATTTAATGCCATTTCTGTGCCAATACCAACACCGGCCACCATATAGCCTACCTGTGAAATAATATGATAAGCCAGAATCTGGCGAATGTCGTTTGCCAATACTGCATAAACAACTCCGTATAGTGCCATGGCAACACCCAACCAGATCAAAATATCCCATCCGGGAAAAATGCGAATTAACACATAAACTGCAGATTTTGTAGTGAAAGCACTCATAAATACGGCACCGGTGACTGTTGCTTTTGGGTAAGCATCAGCCAGCCATGCATGCAGCGGTGGAATGGCCGAATTAACGGCAACTCCCAATAAAATTAAAACAGAAGAAAATGAGTAAACATCGGGTAAACTTTCGATTAGTATGGAGCCGGTTTCTGAGGTATGCCATAAAATTCCACCTAACAGTAAACCGCCACCGAAAATGTGGACCAGAAGATATCTTAAACCTGTTTCATCTGTTTCTTTTGTTCTTCTTGCCCAGATCAGATAAGCAGAGCTGACGGCCATCAATTCCCAAAAAATATAGAGTGTAAAATAGTCTCCGGCGAATGTGACTCCCAAAGCGCCCCCTGCATATACCAATGCAGAGGATTGTTGTCCCAGATCTTTAATATGGAATGCGTAAATACCCCCGATAACTGCAATCATTGCAAAAATCGTCCCAAAGATTTTACTTAGAGAATCGACATAAATAGGTACTAGTTCATAACTCCCAAATGGGAGTGTTAGCGTATAACCATCTGGTAACTGCCAAAGAGTAGCAAGTGCGATTAATGGAAATACTAAAAAAGCAGAAGAACGTAGGTTCTGTGGCAGTAGCGGTAATATAAAACCACCAATTATTACGATTACAGCCGGTATAAGTAAAAAATCAACGATCATAGTACTGCTCACTTCTGAAGATGAAAAGTTTTCCTAACCATTTTGATACATAGATAATAACAACACAACTGAGAAAACCCCAGATGATGTAGAAAGCGGGTACGGCGTTCCACCAGTGCGAGTCATAATCCGCTAACATTGTGAACTCCACGATCAAACTGATCACAGTGAGAACTCCCAGAGATATCCAGTGCCAAGTTTTCATAGTAATATCATTTTGTTTAGATGATTCAAATTATCCTCCGGTAAATAATGTGGCGGCGATAGAACTTGCAAGATCAAAAAAGCTAAAAAATAGGTTAGGAAACAGACCAAATAAAATAGATAAAATGGCAGTTGAAAATAATGGCACCACCATGAAGGGCGAAGCTTCCCCATGTTTTTCAAGCCCTTCACCTTTCCGGAAATAGGCTCGTTGAATAATGGGGAAAAAGTAGCCCACATTAAGCAATCCACTAATTATTAAGACTATTAAAGGAACAATCATATCGCCTTCGAGTGAACCAAGGGCGAGGTACCATTTACTTACAAAACCGTTTAATGGAGGTATGCCAGCGAGTCCCATCGAACCGATTGTAAAGGCTGCCATTGTCCAGGGCATTACCTTTGCAATTCCGTTTAATTGACTAATATTTTCGCGGTGAAGGTTTACATAAATAGCACCTGCACAAAAGAAAAGTGTGATTTTCATGGTAGCATGCGCGGCAATATGCATAATGCCACCCTGCATGCCGAGCGGGGTTAAAAGCGCAACACCTAACACAATATACGACAGATGGCCAACCGTAGAATAAGCAAGCCGGCGTTTTAGGTTATCCTGAGCAAAGGCAAGAAGTGATGCAATGATAATGGTAGTACCCGCCAGTACAATGAGGATGTCACCTAAGCCATACGATGCCATTACATCGGTCCCGAAAACAAATCCGACAACCCGAATTACCGCAAATACACCCGATTTAACCACAGCAACAGCATGTAACAGGGCACTGACAGGGGTAGGTGCCGCCATTGCTGACGGAAGCCAGCCGTGGATGGGCATGATACCCGCTTTAACCCCAACACCACCGAGAAAAAGTATAAAGATGATGAGCATAATATGCTGCGGAAGATCCACTTCTGTAAACAAGCCACCCGGAGTAAAGTCGAGTGTACCTGTATAAGTGTACACCATACCGGCAGCTGCAATCAATAACAGTCCCGCAGTAAGTGTAAATGCCAAATATTTACGACCGGCAGTTATAGATTTTTCAGTTTCTTTATGGATAACAAGTGGATAGGTGGCAAGCGTTAACATCTCATAAAAAAGAATAAATGTGAGAAGGTTCGCTGAAAACGCGATACCGATAGTTGCTGACAAACAAACAGCAAAACTGGCAAAATATCTTGTTTGTTTACCTTCGCCTGCCCCTCGCATATATCCGATTGAGTAGAAGGAGGTGAAAATCCAAAGACCGGAAGCAATAATGGCAAAGAAAACACCAAAGGGGTCAGCGTTCAGGGCTAAGGGTAATCCGGGTGCGAGATCAAATAAATGAATCTCAACACTTTCTCCGCGTAATGCAGTTGGGAGAAGCGATAAGACCAATCCAAATTTGATGAGTCCTGCGAGGATAGTCCACGTTTCCCTGAGATTGGGTTTTTTTGAACTCAACAAAATAAACGGCACCGCAAAAAGGGAGACCAGAATTGCTAATAAGGGAACGATAGATAAATCCATCAATCGTGAGTGATGATTAAAAATTTAGTTTATAGCGGAAAAATATCGAGCAGTATACCAACAATTACCGCGTTCATAAATCCAATGACAATTAGACCCATTGCAAGTATGGACGTAGGCGCCAGCATGCTGAAAGACACTTCATTACGTACTCCATCAGACGGTTCTTTTTGTTCGCTTGATGGATTCTTCATGTAAACTTTTTCTAAAATTCTAAAGAAATAAACAGCGTTGAGAAGAGAACTGATCAAAATAACAGCGAGAAAAAGCCAGTTACCATTGTCGATTGTTCCCAATGCCAAATACCATTTACTAAAGAATCCTGCTAAAGGTGGTAATCCTACCATTGAAATGGCAGCGATTGTAAATGAGGCCATTGTCCATGGATATTTTTTACGATAACTGTCATCAAACAAACTTATATCCGTGTGACCTTCTTTCATTCTCAAATTTCCTGAAATCATAAAAAGACATGCCTTCATAACAGCATGATTTAAAACGTGAAGCAAGGCACCTGCAAACCCAAATGGATTTGCTAAGCTTAAACCCATTATGATATATCCAATTTGAGATACACTACTGTATGCGAGCATACGCTTCATTTCGGTTTGAGCGATTGCCATTATTGATCCGTACAAAATTCCAACACTTGCAAGAACTCCAACAATGGTGGATAAAGGAGCAACAGCATCAACCAATTCTATTCCGAATATGAATAGCATAATTCTGAATAGAATATATGCGGCTACTTTTGTACCAATGGGGGCAATTAAAGCGGAGGTGCTTGATGCAGCATACGTGTATGAATCGGGTAGCCAGCCATGCATCGGGAATAAAGCTGCTTTTACACCAATACCTACAATCATAAGAATTAGAGCTGCAACAACGGCCGTGCTTTCTGCATACATGGGTAGCATAGCGGCCATATCAATCATGTTGAGCGTACCGGTAACGGTGTAGAGAAATCCAACACCAAGCAGGTATAACGTTCCGCCGGCAGTACCAATAATCAGATATCGAAGAGCAGCATAGGGTGCTTGTTTTTCGCCAATTGCAATAAGTGCGTAACTGGCCAGCGATGAAATTTCTAAAAAGACATAGAAGTTGAAGAGGTCGCCGGTTAATAGCATGCCATTAAAACCAAGCATTGCAAGCATGGCTAACGCATAGTAAGGCATTTCTTTGCCCGGGAATTCCAGGGGACCAATTTTTCTGGAATGAACCAGAACCAAGAATGCAACTACATTAATTACTAAAACAAAAAATCCCGATAAACCATCGTACACAAACTCAATGCCGATTGGTGGTTCCCACCCGCCAAAGAAATATCGGATAGGCCCGCTGTTTAGGTAGCTGATGAATCCATAAATGGATAACGTTGCAGCCAATCCGGACCCCGCTACAGCCAGAGGTTGTACCCATTCCTTTTTCCACATTCCAAAAAGTGGAATTAAAACAGAAAAGAGTACAAATGTTAATGCAATATATGCAGGCAATTGTGTCTCAATCATTGAATTTCATCTAACAGTTCCTGTTCATCGATTGTCCCGTAGCGATTATAAATTGCAATAAGGAGTGTAAATGCGACGCCTAACGTAGCAACTCCAACAACAATAGCGGTAAGCATAAGCGTATGAGGAAGTGGATTTAAATAATTTGCAACCTGATCGACAGGAATTGAGGAATCCCTTACTGTAACGGTTGCATCCCATTTTGAGGCGATAGATACAAAAAATAGAACAACCGATACCTGAAAAATGGATAACCCAATGGTTTTTTTGATCAGGTTTTTCTTAAAAAGAATTCCATAAAGCCCAACGCAGAGCAGAATTACGGTAAACCAGTATGCATAATGTCCTAAAAAGAAATCAATCACGATCTTCCCCCTGTGCCATGTTATCGTAAATCATAACTAAAATAGCCATAACTGCGAGGCCAATTCCTACTTCAATAATTAAAATTCCTGTGTAACGAAGCCATGAAGGATCCATTCCCGGAATGGGCAGATATCCATAATCAAGAAAATACCCACCGGTAAAAATTGCCGCTAAACCTGTTGCGAAATAGATAAGAACTCCAATTACAGCAAGTGGTGTATTAATTTTTTCTTGTAATTGTAGAGCACCGATTTTACGTCCGCCGGCAACTCGTATTAAAAGGATTGATGCAGCTAAAAGAGCTCCGCCCTGAAATCCACCACCCGGACTGTAGTGCCCGTGAAAAATAACATACCAACCAAAAACCATTATGTAAGGACTAAGCAATCGGGCGCCTAATAGAACGATGGGACTTTCAATTTTATCTTTCATGAATCCCTCCGTCGGCGTAATACAAGCATTGTAATGAGCCCGGCCGTATAGATAACTATTTGCTCGCCAAATGTATCAATACTTCTATAATCACCTAAAATTACAGTAACCATATTGGGGGTATGGGTTTCAGTATAGGATTCCTGAATGGCATAGTTTCCAATAACGGCAGTGTCGGTTATACTGCGTTCATTGTGCATTACATTATCAGGATCCCCGCGATAGGGAAGACCGCTGGATGCATAGATCAACACTGCGGCAAACAAAATTAATATGGTAACTTTAAGTAATTTCAATCGTTTGTTTTTCTTGAAGTTTGATAGACGACAACAACAAATAATATTCCCGTAACTCCTGCTCCTACAACGGCTTCAGTAAATCCAACATCAATAGCTCCCATTGCCACAAAGAGTAATGCCATTAAAAAGCTGAAGATGGTCATCATTACAACAGCTACTAATAAATCATCAGCTTCCAGAGCAACAATTGCACTGATCAATAAAAAGATATAGATCACTAATTCGAGCTCCCAAATCATGATTTTGGCTCCTCCTTTTTATTAAAAATTGGCTTAATCCCTTTTTTATAGGCTGCTCTTGAAAGGGCGTGAATGCCAATTGGATTTGCCAAAGCAATAAATAAAATAATAAGGATGAGTTTGAGAGCGCTTTGGGTAAATCCTTCAAAAATTACCAATCCAAAAATCACAAAAATAATACCCAGCATGTCACTCATGCTAACCGCATGTGAGCGTGTATAAAAATCGGGAAGACGAAGCATTCCTATACTACCTGTGAGCATAAAAATGATGCCTAATACAACAAAAATAATACTGGCAATGGATTGTATATCAATCATGTTTTTCCTTCATATTTCTTGCAGAAGAGACGTACTTGGCTATTACCAGCGATCCTAAAAATCCAAGAATGGCATAGGCAAGGGTTATATCAATAAACATATCAATTCGTCCAAATATGTAGCCAATCAGGCAGATTAAAACGATGGTTTTTGTAGCAATAGCATTTGCTGCCAATAAACGATCAAAAACAGTAGGCCCTTTTAATACCCGTACAATAGGTACGGCAATAATAATGGTGAGGGCAACGGCACTATATAGAAAAAACTGTTCCATTAATTCCTATTGCTTGGTGTGATATTTACATCGTGGATGACCTGTCGATCTTCTTTGCTAAAAAGCTTTAAAACCTGGCGTGGCATTTCGTCTGATGTAATTCCTTCAAAAGAATTCTCATCCAGAGCATGAACCGTAAACAAGTCGCCGGAGATTTCAATCGTTAGAGTTCCGGGAGTAAGAGTGATAGAATTGCCAAGAATCATTTTGGCGTGAGCGCTTGGCAGATCAGTCCTGAATGTTAAAATAGATGGTTTGATTGGCATTTTAGGCTTGATGATAATCGATACTACATGAAACCCTGCCAATACAATTTGGTAAATCATCCAAAATATATAAAGAAAAGCTCTGCCAAATCTGAGGCTTCGTAAGTCATCCATTTCATCATCAAAGAAGTCATACATCTTTAATTTATAGTTGATGAACATCACGCTCAAAACTGTAAAAAGTCCAAACCCGATATGGATAAAATCATAAAATCCACTCATAATGATCCAAAAGATCATCAGAGAGATGAATGACATAGCAAGATTAAAAAGAGAAAGTTTTTTCATTCCCGAATGGTCGCAAAAAGAGCCGTTTGTAATTGAGCGTCAAACTTATCAAAAAAGAAGTATCACGCGCAATAAAACTTCTAACTTTTTATCAATATTTAATGAGTTCCTGAAAATAATGGATAAAGAGTCTGATTAGTTGAAAATAGAATGTAGTAAATAAGATTTCGAGTGATCTGTAAAAAGCCTACGATAGAAATTGATGAACTTTCCGCTCTTTTGAGTTTATCTTGAGAGAGATTTTTGTATCTTTGCCACCTGAAAATCATGGCAATTGTTATTGTCATCTCAAAGAGTAAATAAATTAACCTGTTGAATGGAGTTACCCACAGCGCTCGTAAGTCTTATTATTGGTTTACCGCTACTCGGCTTTCTTGTAAATGGAATAGTAGGTTTAAGATCTGAGTCATTCAGAGCTAAGAAATCTTTTATTGGTGTATTTGCAAGCTTGTGCGTTTTTATACCATTTCTGGCCTCTTTATATTTTTTCATTTCATTTTCTGCGGGCTCGGAGGCATTAGTTGCCACACTTTTTCAGTGGATAGAAGTTGGGTCCCTAAATGTAGATATAGCTTATCGTATTGATGAGCTTTCTCTTATTATGGCGTTGGTTGTAACAGGAGTTGGTTCTCTTATCCATGTATATTCTATTGGGTACATGGCGCATGATCCCGGGTATTGGAGGTTTTTTGCTTATCTGAACCTCTTTATTTTTGCCATGCTTAATCTTGTGCTTGGCAATAACCTGTTGTTGCTTTTCCTTGGTTGGGAAGGGGTAGGCTTGTGTTCTTATCTGTTGATTGGTTTTTGGTATTCTGATATGGCGAAGTCAGACGCTGCGAAAAAAGCATTTTTATATAATAGGGTTGGAGATTTCGCATTTTTGATTGCGATGTTTATGATTTTTGATGTGGTTGGAAGTCTCGATTTTGATGTGATTTTAGGCGGGCTCGAAATGTTTGCCGGAGATCAGGTTTTTTGGATTGGGCTGCTCCTTTTGATTGGCGCAACGGGTAAAAGTGCTCAGTTCCCACTCTTTGTATGGCTGCCGGATGCTATGGCGGGTCCAACTTCGGTTTCTGCACTGATTCACGCCGCTACCATGGTTACCTCTGGGATTTATTTGATTACCCGAATGTCGGAGATGTTTGTGATGTCGCCTGAAGTTATGCTTCTAATTGCAGTTGTGGGTGCACTTACAGCAATTATAGCTGCAACAATAGCGATCACCCAAAATGATATAAAAGGTGTTCTGGCCTACTCCACAGTTTCACAGCTTGGATTTATGTTTTTGGCGATGGGATCAGGAGCATTTACTGCCGCATTATTCCACGTTGTAACCCATGCTTTTTTCAAGGCTTGCCTGTTCCTTGGTTCCGGTTCTGTAATTCATACAATGGAACATGTAAAGCACAAGTTACATGATGATGGAAAGGATGTGGAGTTCGACCATCAGGATATTCGAAATATGGGTGGGCTTAAGAAATATATGCCTTCCACTTATAAGACTTTTTTGATTGCTACAATTGCTATCGCGGGTATCCCGCCTTTGGCCGGTTTCTTTTCCAAAGATGAAATTTTGATGCACTCCTTTAATATGGGAATGGGTGAGTTTGCCGGAGCTTTATACTTCTTATTGTGGGGAGTAGGAATGGTTACTGCCTTTTTAACGGCTTTCTACATGTTCCGGCTTACCATTACAACTTTCCATGGTTCGTTTAAATTGCCTCAACTATTTTCAGGCGCAAAAGGTGCAGAGTCATATCTGCATGAAAGTCCTAAAACGATGACTGTTCCTCTTTGGACGCTTGCAGGATTATCAATTGTTGGTGGTTTTATTGGTCTTCCCAACTTTATTGCCAAAACATTTACTGGGGAATATGGAAATATTAACTGGCTTGCAAACTGGCTTTCTCCAATAGCATCTGATATTTCATTAACACTTTCTGTCCCTGCCGAATGGGCATTGATGATGATTTCTATACTGGTTGCTGTCGGTGGAGTTTACGTTGCATTCAGGATGTATAGTAATGATCAGCAAGAAGTGTCTGATCAAAAAATATCCAACACCTTTGGGGGTCTCTACGAAGTTTGGAAAGACAAGTATGGACTGGATGACCTTTATGAAGGTGTGGTTGTGCATCCCACAGTTAAGTTTTCGGATAAAGTGCTTGCTGTTTTTGATATGAAAATTGTAGATGGACTTGTAAATACCGTAGCAGGTATAGTTCGTCTCGCTGGAAGTTTACTACGATATATTCAAACAGGAATTGCCAGTAGTTATGCCCTGTACTTTGTGTTGGGTGTTATTTTGGTTCTCTCAATGTTACTCTTTTAAAGGCCGTAATTATATAAAATGGAGCTACTTTTAAATCTTATAATTTATCTTCCGCTACTAAGTATAGTAGGGGTATTGTTGGCGAAAAGTGACGAAGCTGTTAAGTGGGTTAGTTTTTTAGCTACATCACTTACATTTTTGCTGTCGGTGCCTATCATGCTAAATTTTGATATCGCCAGTTCTGCAATCCCACAATTTGTAACAGAAGGCTCGCCAATTCTTGCCGGAATGGATGTGAAATATCTGGTAGGATTAGACGGCCTTAGCTTGTTACTGTTTATGCTTACCACCTTGATGGGTCCTATTGTCATTCTTTCGTCATGGACTTCAGTAAAGAAAAGTTCTAAGGGATATTTCTCCATGCTGTTGCTTTTGCAAACGGCATCTTTGGGTGCATTTGCTGCCCTTGATTTGATTGTGTTTTACGTTTTCTTTGAATTGTCTCTAATTCCTATGTACTTCCTCATTGGAATTTGGGGTGGAGCAGACCGTATCCAGGCAACTGTAAAGTTCTTTATTTATACACTTGTGGGATCGTTGATCATGCTGGTTGCATTGCTCTATTTAGGATTCCATGCAGGAGCTGCTTCAGGTATTAACTTTACCGCAGACTGGAGATTTATATCAAGTCCTGAATACACCATTGGATTGGTTGAGCAAACTTATATGTTCCTGGCTTTTGCTCTTGCATTCTGTATTAAAGTTCCTCTTTTCCCATTTCACACCTGGTTGCCTTATGCCCATACGGAAGCACCCACTGCCGGTTCTGTTGTGTTAGCTGCAATTATGTTGAAGCTGGGAACCTATGGATTGCTTCGGGTGACAATGCCCATCTTCCCAAATGCTTTTATGGAGTTTGCCCCATGGATTGCAGTGCTTGCCGTAATTGGTATTATTTATGGCGCACTTGTGGCCATGGTTCAAAAAGATGTGAAGAAACTGGTTGCCTACTCATCTGTTAGTCACCTTGGTTTTGTAGTATTGGGTATTTTTGCGTTTAACCAAATTGCTGTACAAGGAGCGATTATACAAATGGTGAATCACGGGCTTTCAACCGGAGCACTCTTTTTGATTGTAGGTATGATTTACGATCGCCGACATACAAGAATGATCTCAGATTTTGGCGGGATTGCAAAAAGTGTTCCGGTACTTGCTGTATTTTTCTTGATCACCACACTGGCGTCCATTGGTCTTCCGGGGTTAAATGGATTTATTGGTGAGTTTTTTATTCTCCTCGGTTCATTCAACTCTGATTTATATGGCAATACAACATTTGCTGTAATTGCTGCACTTGGGGTGATTTTAGCTGCGGTATATATGTTGTGGATGTATCAGCGGGTTATGTTTGGGCCACTGGTGACGGAAGAGAACAAGAAAATGCTTGATTTAAATGCGCGAGAAATTGCTCTGTTGGTACCGTTGGTTTTCTTTATGATTTGGATCGGAATTCGTCCGGTAGATTTTACGAAATATTCAGAAGGATGGGTTGAAACTTTTCTCACTGAATCTGAAAACAAAAGCGTTGCTGTGTTAGAAAACAGTACGGTTGATGATATTCCGGAATGGACAGCAAAAATTTATGGGCTCACAGATCAAACCGAAGAATCGCAAATCGTTTTAAAGGACTAATTTTTATGAAGCCACTAACAAACGATCAAATAGACAACGAACTTGAGAATCTGGATAGCTGGACGTTTGATGAAGATATGCTACACAGAAATTTCGAATTTAGTGATTTTAAAACAGCGCTCTCATTTATTGTGAGAGTTGGGTTTGAAGCAGAAGAACAAGGGCATCACCCTGAGCTTTTTAATGTATACAAATCCGTTTCTATTGGATTGAGTACACATGATGCCGATGATAAAGTAACAGAAAAAGATATTTCGCTGGCCAAAGCGATCGATAAAGTTTACAAAACGTATTAGAATGGACTACTTGCACGATTTATCAGCTTTTTTACCCGGTATTATAGTTGCCGTTGCCGGTCTTGTTGCCTTGTTACTTGAGGCCTTTAAAAAAGGGGCAGATCAAGTATACTATTTATCCATAGGTGGTTTGATAGTTGCTTTGGCAGTAGCAATAAACTCACTTTCAGGTGAATCCGGTACAGCTTTTTCCGGGATGATTGTATATGGTGGCGTTGCTGCGTTTGGATCCGTTGTAATTTTGCTCGGATCTCTTTTTAGTGTGATTGTATCCAAAGATTATTTAAAGGATCTGGATTTACACAATGGGGAAGTGTATGCAATGATTTTACTTTCTGTAGTCGGTATGCTTGGGTTAGCTGCCGCAAACGATTTGATCTCATTTTTCCTTGGGTTAGAAACAATGTCGATCTGTCTTTATGTGATGGCAGGCCTTATCAAAAATGAGAAAACAGGAGCCGAAGCTGCTTTAAAGTATTTTTTACTGGGTGCATTTTCGACTGGATTTTTACTCTATGGAATTGCTCTTATCTACGGCGCAACGGGCTACACAAATTTAGATGAAATTGCAGCAGTTGCCGAGCCATCACTTCTGTTCCTTGCCGGATCCGCTTTACTATTGGTTGGAATCTTTTTCAAAATTGGCGCCGTTCCTTTCCATATGTGGACCCCCGACGTTTATCAGGGAACCCCAACTACGTTAACAGCTTTTATGGCTACGGCTGCAAAGTCTGCTACATTTATTGCATTTGTTTTGATCCTGACCCGAATGTTGCCCGGAACCGAAGCCGGAGATTGGACAAACGTATTACAAGTTGTTGCGATTTTAACAATGGTAGTCGGAAATCTTATTGCCCTTGCACAAGATAACGTTAAACGGATGCTTGCCTATTCCAGTATTGCTCACGCAGGTTATTTGTTGGTAGGTCTGGCTGCCGGAACGGCCGAGGGTTACGCCGGGGTATTATACTACTTGTTCGCATATACGATTATGAATGTTGGTGCATTTACCGTAATTGCATACTACGAACGAAACAAAGGCCTCGACTTTACCCAGATTGAAAGTTATGCAGGGCTTGGGTTTAAATTTCCATTAATGGGAGTTCTATTAACCATCTTTCTATTTTCGCTTGTAGGTATTCCTCCGTTTGTAGGCTTTATAGGAAAATACTATGTATTTGCAGCTGCCGTAAACGCGGGATTGGTACCCCTTGCAATTATTGGTGTATTGGCAAGTGCAGCAAGTGCTTATTATTATTTAAGAGTAATGGTTTATCTTTATTTTAAAGACGCACATAAAGAGTACACGCTAAAAACACCAAGTACTTTGTTTAAGTATACTCTTGTACTATTAGCGATCCTTACTGTTTATTATGGTATTGAACCAGTGCTGCCCGGTTCAGGATTGATTGAATTGATCTCTTCTTACTACGCTATTTAACCAATACAACTTTGATACTATCGTTGTATCAAAGTTGATCTTTACCTATCTTTGAAGGCTCTGTCATTGGCGCAAAGTACAATGACTGTTTCCAATAATGGAAAACAACCGAAGAAAACATATACTGATGAAGAAAGAATTCTATGAAATGCTATACATTCTGAATCCCGTTCAGGATGATGACAAGTTTAAAGAGCTTGTTGATTTTGTTAACAACCAGATTGAAAAAAATGGTGGTGAAATAGTTGACGTTGATGAGTGGGGTACAAAACCGCTTGCATACGATATCGACAAGAAAAGTTCAGGATATTATGTAAATGTCTACTTTAATGCTCCTCATTCAACGATCGAGCCTGTAGAACGTAATATGAGAATCAATGATGATATCATGCGTTACCTCACCTTGAAATATGACGCAAAAATGAAGCGTCACTACGAACTCAAGAAAAAAGGCGATTTGCCGGTTATTTTTGATGACGAAGAAAATGCAGAAACTGAAGACGATAATTAATAGATCACACCATTATGATTAATAATCCATCACACCCGAAGAAAGGACATTTAAAAAGCAAAGAGTGTAAATTTACACAAGCAGGTATCGAGTACATCGATTACAAAGATACCGATACCTTAACACGATTTGTAAACGACCAGGGAAAAATCTTACCCAGACGTGTAACCGGCAATAGTGCAAAGCACCAGCGCCAGTTTTCAACAGCTGTGAAAAGAGCTCGATTTATGGCTCTGATTCCTTATGTAACAGAAAATCTTAGATAAAATCAGGGTAATATATTATGAAGCTTATTTTAAAAGAAGATGTTGAACATTTAGGACCTGCCGGAGAACTCGTTGATGTTAAAGGCGGATATGGACGCAATTTTTTGATTCCAAACGGTAAAGCTGTAATGGCAACCCCGGGGGCAATTAAGGAGTACGAAAATCTCCAGAAAGAAGCAGCTTTACGTGCTGAACTAACCGTTGAAAAAGCCAAAGAGTTAGCCCAACAGCTCGAAGCTACTTCTGTAACTATCCCGGTTACTGTAGGTGAAGATGATAAAATTCACGGTACTGTAACAAATATTCAGATTGCTGAAGCACTTGAAGAAAGGGAAATTCTGATCGATAAGAGAAAGATTAGTCTTGATCAGGATATCAAAGTGTTAGGAGAATATACTGCCACTGTAGATCTTTTGGGAGATCTCAAGCCACAGGTTAAAGTTTGGGTAGTAAAGTCTGAGTAATCTTTACTGTGAAAAGTACTATTTAGGGGATCGCTTTCAGGGCGAATCCCCTTTTTTGTTTTCTAACAATTAAGGGCGACTCAAAGTAGTCAAAATAGGCTTGATGATGCTTCTCTAAATCCAGTATTTTCAACTAAACTGATTGGCAAACAGTAAGTGGGAATTAGGATTCGGTACTTGTAAATTTTTGTAGAGTTGTATTAAAAAGCTACTGGAAAAATAAAAGGGTAGAAGGGGTTAATTTTATTCAAATCTAAATATTATACTCTCAAAAATTCTCGTACCAAGTAGTTTTTTCATTACTTGGTACTTATGATAACAGATGAAGTGAAATACACGAAATGATTTATAGCTAATTTCGTCAAAGATAAAGTTACTTTTTTTAATTATAAGTGGGGGGTATATAATTGACATGATGTTCAATAAATCTTCATTTAAAGCTTGTATTGAGGAATTATGTATTTAAAATGATTGGTAAGGGTGATGAGATCATTTGTTTAAAACATTTCAGAATGTAAAAAAAATAGGATACATTAAATGAACTAACCGTTTGAGAGACCATATCAAAAAAAATAAATAATTCAAATATTACGTTTGGTAGTTAAGGCTCTCATCTAATATATTCAGGTTAAATAATTTTTAAACTTAGTAAAACGTAGATCCTTTAGAAGTTTAAGAGTGTTAAATCATATGATGCACTTTGACATTTACTTTTAAATGATCTATCATTTTGCTTCAAATTAAGCGAATAACCAAAACATAACGCGGAGTAACCTTATGACTTCATTTATAGCTCAGTCAGTTCTACAAATGGGAGCAGATTTCGGATATTTTATCCTCCAGGCAGGATCTGATGCTGGCTTTTTTAATGTCTTAGTAGAAAAATTTAACGAAGGTGAAGAGTGGATGTGGCCTGTACTTGTCGCTCTCATTCTTGGATTAGCCATTTTTCTTGAACGTGTAATTACACTGAATTTAGCCGACATCAATACACGTAAATTTATACTTGATGTTCAACAAGCACTGCAAGATGGTGGAATACCAGCGGCTCAGGAATTGTGTGCACAAACACGCGGTCCTATTGCATCTGTTTTTCAAGCTGGCTTGATGCGAGCTGATGAAGGAGTTGAAGCTGCAGAAAAAGCGATTACAACCTATGGCTCAATTGAAATGAGCTTCCTTGAAAGAGGATTGGTTTGGTTAGCACTATTTATTGCTATTGCACCACTACTTGGATTCCTTGGAACTGTTGTGGGTATGATTGAGGCTTTTGATGCTATTGAAGCAGCAGCTGATATCTCACCAAGTTTGGTTGCCCGTGGTATTAAGATTGCGTTGTTAACAACTGCAGCAGGTCTTTTAGCAGGTATTATTCTTCAGGTTGGGTACAACTACTGTGTATCTAAAATTGACAGAATTATCGCAGATATGGAAGAAAGCTCAATTACGCTTATCGACTCTATTATTTTAATGAAAGAAGGCAAACAAATAGTTCCTGATCAGAATACTGAAGAACAAGGCTAGTTGTAACCCAGCATCTAATTTGAATCTTTAAAAGGAATAAATGTTATGGCTAGTAATTTAGTAATTGGATTGGCAATGGGTTTAATTGCCATAGGAATAATAGGAGCTATTGGTGTCGGAATTAAGAACGTTGTTTCTGGAAAGTCCGACCTTAAGCGAGTAAGTGTGATGGTAGTACCATTGGCAATTTTTGGAATTTCCTATGCTGTGTTTGGAGATCTTGATCAAGCCGGAATGTCTACGTTAGTAGCCATGATGGCTCTTATGATACTATCGATCGTTATCTCAAGCACTCGCGGAACCTTTAAATTTTAATTGAATGTTCAATAAAAGCGGAAGAAAAGAGACCCCGGAAATTAATGGTTCTTCGTTAGCGGATATCGCTTTCCTACTATTGATTTTCTTTCTTGTAGTAACAACTATTAATGTTGATACGGGGATTGGACTGATGTTACCTCCTATCCCGGACGATACTGAACCACCACCGGTTCGTGAACGGAACCTTCTGAATATTCTTGTGAATGCCCAGGGTATGATTTTGCTTGATGAAGAACCATCAGCCATATCTGAAGTAAATCCACGGATTAAAGAATTCGTTGACAACAATGGAGTGGATCCAAATCTTTCCGAATCACCTGATGATGCAATTGTATCTATCAAAACTGATCGTAGAACTCCATATAGGGTATATATTAATATGCTTGATGAAGTTATGGGAGCCTACAATGAGTTAAGAAATGAGGCATCCATGAGTCGTTTTGGAGTTCCTTATTCTGAACTCGATGATGACAGTGTTGAAAAGGAAGAGATCGATGATATGTATCCGAAGAAAATTTCAATCGCAGAACCAGATGAGGGATAAGCAACATGAGTAGATTTAAAAAGAAACAAGCAAAAACAAATCAGAGTGTACCTACTTCCGCTATGCCTGATGTTGTTTTTATGTTGCTCATCTTTTTTATGGTAACAACTGTACTTCGTGAAGTTGAACTTCAGGTTCAGGTAGATTATACACAGGCCGAAAATATCGAAAAGATTGAACAGAAGCGCCTTGTAAGTTATATCTACATAGGACCTGAACGACTTGGTGGAGATCAGTTAGGTGAAACCAGAGTACAGATTGATGATGCACTTGTTGATGATATAAATAGTATCAGAAACATTATGTATGATAAGTTAATGGAAGAACCACAACTAATTGTATCTCTTAGGGTTGATGAAAATTCTGAGTTTGGTACCATTACCGATGTCCAGCAAGAATTACGGCACGCCGGTACTCTTAGAATCAATTATTCTACTCTTCGGGAAATTTAGTTTTAAGTACATTTAAGATTAACTTTTAAGGCATCTATTCCATAACAATTGGGATAAATGCCTTTTTTTTTAGAATTATATGACCAAAAATAATTTCGATACCATCCAAGATATTGGATTTACGAAACTCATTGAAAAATTTGAGTCTAAAACAGGAAAAAAAAGAGAAGACATTCTTGCAGGAATAGGAGACGATGCTTCCATTGCAAAAGTAGAAGATGGGAACGTAGTTTGTACTACATCAGAGATTTACTTAGAAGGAGTCCATTTCGACTTAACGTATACTCCTTTTCATCACTTAGGATATAAAGTAGTAACTGCGGCAGTAAGTGATATTTATGCGATGAACGCTCAGCCCCAACAGGTTCTGATCAACATTGCTATTCCTAATCGATATTCGGTTCAAATGATTGAGGAATTATATAAAGGAATTGATGCAGCAGCTAAAGATTATAATGTTCAGATCACTGGCGGGGATTCTACTGCATCACACCAAATTCTCGCAATCTCAGTTGTAGCAGTTGGAACCGCTCTTGAAGAAGATATCGTATATAGAAGTGGGGCTCAAAAAGACAATGTGATATGTGTAACCGGAGATCTTGGTGGCGCATTGGCCGGCTTAAGAGTGCTATTGAGAGAAAAGAAAGCGTGGGAGGAAACAGCCGGAGGAAATTTTCAACCCGATTTAGAAAAATATGAATACGTAGTCCAAAGACAGCTGGTTCCGGTTGCCCGTTATGATTTGATAAATGCTTTTAAAAAACTGAATATAAGACCCACGAGCATGATTGATGTAACACAGGGTATAGTAAATGAACTCCAGTATATCGGGAAAAAATCGAATGTAGGCATTGAAGTTTACTCCCCGGCAATTCCAATCTCTTTTGAAACAAGAAATATTGCCGATGAAATGCAGGAAGATGTTGATAAATATGCATTTTATGGTGGGGAAGATTTTGAAATGCTCTTTACAATACCCGAAGAAACAGTTGAAAAATTGAAAACTGAAATTGAGGATTTTACTGTTATCGGTAAAATTGAATCCAAAGAAAAGCAATTATCAATTAATACAGGTGAAGATCGTACAATAAAAATCGATCTTTTTTAAAACATAAACTGTTATCTGTACGTTAAGTGTGCAACTGCCTGTAAGTAAAAAACCTGTCAGGTTGAACATACTATTCTATAAAAAAGCCTTATATTTAAGGCTATCTTCTTACACAAAGTATTTAAATGACGAAAAAAACAGACTCAAAGAACTCTTTTAAAAAGAATTCAAACAAAAAGAACCCTAAGAAAAACGAGAAAAAAAAGCGTCCTCTCTTTCCTATTTGGGCTATTGTGCTTTTTATGGTTCTGATTGGATTTAACTTTTTAATCTCTCCCGGAGAAAACTCTGAACGGATAAAGTACAGTGAATTCCTCGAATATGTTGAGGAGGGATATGTAAAAGAAGTTCTGATAACGAATAAAGCAGAAATTACTGGCGAATACTCCGAAAAAGCTATTGAAGAGGGTATTGTTGAAAAGCCTGAACCCAATGATAACAGATGGCAATCATCAGAACCAACTATCCCACGCTTTTCAACTACAATGTTGGAGGGCGACGACGTTCGTGCTATTTTTGATGAAAATGAAATCGTTTATGATGTTAGAATTGAAGAAGACTGGTTTAGTGGGATTCTAATCTGGTTAATTCCGATTGCTCTTATCATTGCATTCTGGGTATTTATTTTTAAACGAATGAATCCCGGCCAGCAAGTTTTAAACATCGGTAAAAATAAAGCATCGCTTTACGATAAGCAGACTGAAAGTAAAGTCTCTTTTGCTGATGTTGCCGGGCTTGAAGAGGCAAAAGCTGAGGTGGAAGAAGTCGTTGAATTCCTTAGTAATCCTAAAAAATATACAAATCTTGGTGGAAGTCTCCCTAAAGGTGTTCTTTTGGTAGGCCCTCCCGGAACTGGAAAAACGTTACTGGCAAAAGCTACAGCAGGAGAAGCAGATGTACCTTTCTTCTCTTTAAGTGGCTCAGATTTTGTTGAAATGTTTGTAGGGGTTGGAGCAGCTCGTGTTCGTGACTTGTTTAAGCAGGCAAAGGAAAAAGCACCTTGTATCGTTTTTATTGATGAGATCGATTCCATCGGTAGAACTCGAGGAGGAGGCATGCAAATGAGCTCGAATGATGAACGAGAAAATACCTTGAATCAGCTTTTGAGTGAAATGGATGGATTTAACTCCGATAATGGAGTCATCATTATGGCGGCCACAAACCGGCCTGATGTTTTGGATTCAGCATTACTTCGTCCGGGACGATTCGATAGACAGATTCTGATTGACAAGCCCGATTTGAAAGGAAGAATGCAGGTGTTACAGGTTCATGTAACAAAACTTAAACTTTCTGATGAAATTGATCTTAAAGTATTAGCTTCTCAAACTCCGGGATTCGCAGGCGCTGAACTTGCTAACTTATGTAATGAAGCAGCACTTTTAGCGGCAAGACGCGATAAAAAATCGGTAGAAATGGTCGATTTTCAAGATGCCATTGAAAGAGTGGTTGCAGGACTGGAGAAGAAGAATAAGTTGATCAATGCGGATGAGCGAAAAATTGTTGCTTATCACGAAGCAGGTCACGCTATTGTAGGTTGGTTCCTCGAACATACAGATACAGTTCTTAAGGTAAGTATTGTGCCAAGGGGATTGGCTGCATTAGGATATACCTTGCAAACTCCACTCGAAGATCGATTCTTAATGACAACCGAAGAATTGAATGACAAGATCTGTGCACTTCTTGGTGGACGAGTTGCCGAAGAAATTATCTTTGGTAGAATTTCTACAGGTGCTCAAAATGATCTTGAAAGAATTACTACTATGGCCTTTGCCATGGTTGCTGAGTATGGAATGAGTAAAGAACTGGGATATCTTTCCTTAAAAGATTCAAATAATCCTAACAATAGTTATGGGTTTAATAAAAAATATTCCGAACAAACGGCACAAAGAATTGACAGTGCAATTCAGGATATCATCAAAACCAATTATACCCGAACGTTTGATTTACTTAAAGAACATCAAGACGAGTTGGAAATGATGGCCAAAACGCTTCTCGAGAAAGAAGTGATAAACCATAACGATATTCGTGAACTATTAGGGGAACGGCCAAACGGAAAATATCCCGAAGGAATTTTTGAAAATAAATCGTCAGATAAAAAGGCAGTGACTAATGGTTCATCAAGTGACGAACCGAAAGCTGATTCTTCTTCTGATGAAGTAAATTCTGAAACTGAGAAACCCACCAAGAAGAAAGACAAAGATGTAAATAATAAGGCTGATGTTGAAAACAACGAAGAAAAAAAATAGTATTTACTGAAACATCAGAATAAATTATTTAAAAAAGGTCTTAAGAAATTAAGGCCTTTTTTGTTTTTCTTTTTTTTAGAAGGCTTTGCAACTTGAGACGTCACGACTTCGCTTTGCTACGCTCAGCGACTTCACACTCTTTTTTTATTCAGGAAATAAAAACTCCAAACCACACCTGTCCAAAATAGTTTAGAATTCATTAAAAATCTTCGTTTCTGTTCATATGGGATAGATTTTATTGTCGATTGAAAATGGATACCCCTTCTTTTTTCTCGCAGAGAACCGCAGATGAATCCGCTGAGCCTCGCAGATATTTTGCGTAAATCTGCGTTAAACTCAGCGATACTCTGCGAGGAAGAGAACAGATGTTATTCAGGATTGTAATCGTTTTGATCAGTTGTGACTCCAAACGTAAAAATTAACAAATGGGAGTGTTTTTAATTTCATAACATTGGAGTAACAGGAGCATAACACTATTAGAATATGTTTGATACGGTTGCTTAACCGGAACTCACAAATCAAAAATCAAACATAATTTTAATTGTATGAACTCTAAATACTTACTCAAATATTTTTTAATGATTGTTGTTGCCCTGGGAGTGATGGTTTCCTGTGGAGATGATAATCCTGTTGATCCAATAGATCCCGAGCCTGAAGAAGAATTACACCCCTATGCCGATGATATTCGGGATAACGGCGTAATTATTTCCGGGTCTATTGATGGTGATAGAACATTTTCTGCTGATTCAGTTTACTATCTCGATGGTTATGTATTCGTAGAAAGTGGAACGTTAACAATAGAGCCAGGAACCGTCATTCAAGGGTTCGAAGAACCGTCTTCAGTTGCAGAAGGAAATGAAACATCATTGATTATTACCCGAAATGCTCAAATTGATGCTCAAGGAACTCCTGATAATCCTATTATCTTTACTTCTGCACTTGATGAAGAGCCTTTTGGTGGAGATATCACTTTAAATGAAACAAACTCTAAACTTTGGGCCGGATTAATTATCCTTGGAAATGCCCCCGCGTATTCCAGCGGTAATACCGATGCGATTCAGATTGAAGGAATTGTTGATGCTGATGAACGATCTCAGTATGGCGGTACAGATGAAGATGATAGCTCCGGAACTCTGCAATATGTTTCCATACGATTTAGCGGTGCTGAAATTGGTCCCGGTAATGAAATTCAGGGACTAACATTAGGTGGCGTAGGTAGAGGAACAACAATAGAATACGTCGACATCTTTGTTTCAGCTGATGATGGTATCGAAATCTTTGGTGGAACTGTTGACATCAAAAATATTAGTGTTGCCTTTGCTGAAGATGATGCATTTGACTTAGATCTTGGTTGGTCAGGAACAGGTCAATATTTATTTGCTCTTCAAGGTGGTAATGGATCTGATAAAGTTGGCGAGTGGGATGGAGCAAATCCAGACAATGCACCCCTTTATTCTACTGCCAGAATGTATAACATGACGCTAATTGGTAGAGGTCTTGATGCAGCAGGTGGAGAAGAAAATCCCGGTATTGTTATGCGAGACGGTTCTGCTTACTCAATCTATAATTCCATTATCACAGACTTAAATGGAGTAGGAATTGAGATTGAAGATCTAAATGATGCCGAAGATTCTTATGACAAAACCGTTCTTGATGTAAATGGTGATGGTGTTGGAATCGGTGGAAATATCTGGTTTTCAGGCAATGCAACAAGTATTGAAACGATGATTAATGTGACTGATCCCGAAGTGTCAAGAGATGCCGATGGATCGGAAACAGCAGTTTGGTTAAACGATCAAGATAACGTTTTTGAAGATCCTGAATTGGGTGGTATTTGTAGAGAAGAGGGATGCGGTGTTTTAAACCCAACTCCTTCTTCAGCAAATGCATCTGTCATTGCAGTAACAGTAGCGGATGATAATGTAGATCAAACCACATACGTAGGCGCTTTCGATCCCTCAGGTGAACTTTGGATTGAAGGGTGGACTACACTTGCCCGTTACGGATATCTTGCAAACTAAAGTTTAAACACACATTGCGGAATAGAATCAAAAGGGAGCCTTAAAAGGTTCCCTTTTTTGTTAACACAAACGTAACAGTAAGATAACGTAACGATAGCATCAAAAAGGTAGCTTTGATTGAAGTTTTAATTCAACCACAAAACCTAAAATTTGATGAAACAGATTCTATTATTTCTCTTCTTCTTATCCATAGCAGGATCAGCACTTGCACAAAAGGGAACTCTTACAGGAGTGATTATTGATGAAAAAACCGGAGAGGAATTAATTGGTGTGAATATTTATATCCCCAATATCGATAATGGGGCAGTAACAGATATAAATGGAAGGTATAATCTACAACTGGAACCCGGTTCTTATTCAATTGAAGTAACCTATATCACCCACCAGAAAAAAATTATTGAAGATATCGATATAGAATCCGGTAAAACAACAACGCTTGATATTACCCTTTTAGATACAAATCAGGAATTAGATGAGGTTGTCGTTTCTGCCCGCAGAATTGATAACAATGAAGTTTCTTTGCTTAGGTTGCAAAAACGATCACTTCCCATGCAGGATGGAATATCAGCTCAGGAAATTCAACGCATTGGGTTTAGCAACTCGGCCGAGTCAATGAGGCAAGTAACCGGGGCATCGGTAGAAGATGGTAGTTTTATTGTAATGCGCGGCTTGGGTGACCGATACAGTATTTCGAGTATGGATGGAATAGTGATGCCCACAACCAATCCATATAGAAACAGTGCAAGTCTGGACCTGATACCCACCAGTATGGTTGATAATATTGTGGTTAAAAAAACCTTCTCTCCGGATTTACCCGGTAACTTTACCGGTGGTGCTGTTGATATCACCACAAAATCTTTGCCCGATCAATACTATCTGAAAATCAATACATCACTTAGCTATAACGATCAAACAACGTTTAATAAAAACTTCAGAAGAGAGCCGATTGAAAACGAATTTAGCAGGTTTGGCTACGATAATGGGGCAAGAGCTTATGATGAAAACTGGAGAGACAATCCATATCTGAACCGGTTGAACCAATATTTGATACAAATTCAGAATAATCAAATGTCTGATACGGAAATTGCAGATTTTAATTCTACGATGAGATCCTTTTCTGACCGGCAGTTTAATGTCGATAACAGTGCACCGGAAATGGATCACAGTTTAAATGTCTCTTTTGGTAACAGACATAATTTTGGAGACAAGCAGATAGGGTACAATTTTGGGGTTAATTACAGTAATTCGTACGTGCAATATGATGAGAGAGAGATCAATAATTATAGTGCAAGAATACCTGACGGAAGTTCTACAAGAATGCGTCCGTTTCAGCTGAACCGGGGAACAGAAAGTATCGACAAGGTCAGTAATGGATATATTGGCAGCGTAACATTTCAGCTAAACCCTGTAAACGAATTTACAGTTACATCGATTTATAATAATAGTGCAACAGAGTCTATTTTGGACATGGTTGATGGTGAATATCCCGGAGCACTCTCTTCTGGAACATACAACAACCGGGTTCTCTCTTTTACTCAAAGAGAACTTTTTAATAACCAGATTAAAGGAAGGCATTCATTTAATGCTTTTGAGGTTAAATGGTCAGGCAATTACATCAACTCCAGCCAATACGAACCCAATACCAGATTTCTTGGGGCTCCGGTAGATGCTCAGGGAAGCTACTTTTTCGTTCGTGAAGTTCAATTACCCTTTCACTTCTTCCGTGATTTAGATGACAGAAGTTATAATCTCAAATTGGATGCTGAATATGATGTGAACAACCGTATAAGCTTTAAAACCGGTGGATATTACACACAAAAAGACAGAACATTTGATGAATTTCGATTTCAGTTAGAGAATAATGGAACCAGTGAAACAAACAGTGAATATGTAAGCTTTCGTGAGGCTTCTGGAAATTATGAGGATTTCTTTTCACCAAATAATACCGGTATTCTTGGAGTGGATGATAATGGAGATTTAATTCTGGGACTTACTTATCGCGATCAAACACGTCCTGAGAATAGTTATTCGGGTTCAGAGAAAGTTGGAGCGGGCTACCTGATGGGGGTCTTTGATGTAACCGATAAATTAAAAATATTTGGTGGCGCTCGGGTTGAAAAAACAGACTTTAATGTCATTTCAGGCTCTACAAGTTCAACAGCGAATCAGGGAGTTATTGATGTGATAGATGTTTTGCCTTCGTTTAATGCCATATATGCTTTAACAGAAGAGTCTAACCTGCGGTTAAGTGGAAGCCAAACACTGGCGCGGCCTAACATGCGAGAGCTTGCACCTTTTGCATCATTCGATCTGTTGGGCGGATTTCCAATTGTTGGAAATCCTGATATTACCCGTACCAACATTACCAATACCGACTTGAGGTATGAAATCTATCCTGCTGCAGGTGAAGTATTTGCGGTAAGTGTGTTTCATAAAAGTTTTTCAAACCCAATTGTCCTTGAGCTGGATGTAGCCACTGATCAGCCTCAGTATGAGTATATCAACACCAATAGTGGACGCTTGTATGGATTTGAGTTAGAGTTTAGAAAGAATCTGGAATTCCTTTCATCTTATCTTTCCAACTATAAATTTTCCACGAACTTCACCTACATCAACTCTCGGGTAGACTTAAGTGATCAGGAAATTGAAGTAAGGCAACAACTCGATTCATCAATCAAACCTTACCGTGCTTTCCCGTTTCAGTCTCCGTACATCATTAATGTAATGCTGAGTTATGAAAATCCAGAGAGAGGGTGGGATGGAGCCATCTATGCAAATGCTTTTGGTCCCCGATTGGCTGCCAACGGCGCTGGAGCAGCTCCTGATATTTTTGAGGTATATGGAAAATTAAATGATGAAAACCGGTTATCATCAAAGCGACCAATACCGGACCTTAGTTTTAGAGTTCAGAAGAGTTTTATGAACCAACTTTCTGCCTCATTCTCGGTGAGCAACATTCTTGATTATAGCGTGGTACAGTATCAGGAAGACAATGATACGTTTTTTACCAATAGTTCATACAATCCCGGAAGAACATTTAAACTCTCTTTTACGTACGACTTTAACTAATAGAAGCTAAAATTTTATAAGAGAGAGTAGAAGAGACCTTAGAGATAAGGTCTTTTTTTTGTGTGAACTTTATCTAATTATAGTGAGAAAATGATTATATCTTTAAGTTGATATGGCTCATAGATATATGAGAGAGAAAAACAGTATGTTACAGTTATTTGATTTGAGTGATAGAGCTCATTGCATCAAAGTGGTTTATTCTTGTGTTATATTTATTTCAGCATTGATTGAAAATTGGGAACCCGATTTAAAATAACATCGTTAATCAAATACAATTTCTAATAGTCTATTTTAGTCAAGTTGATATACGTAACCCGAAAATCACATTTTAATGCTGCTCATCGTTTGCACAATCCAAATAAGTCGGATGAGTGGAATAAAGCAACGTTTGGAAAGTGCAATAACCCAAATTGGCATGGACACAACTATCAGATGGAAGTAACCGTTGCCGGAATGCCTGATCCTGATACCGGATATGTGATAGATCTGGGAATTCTAAAAAAGATTATCAAAGAAAAGATATTGGATAAGTGTGACCACAAAAATCTGAACCTGGAAGTCCCTTTTTTAGAGGGAATGATTCCGACTTCAGAAAATTTAGTCAAAGCATTTTTCCAGGAACTTGAAGATGATATTAACAATGCTGCTTTTGGCACATCAACACTCTATAGTGTGAAGTTGTTTGAGACCGAAAGAAATGTTGCTGAATATTGTCCTAACCCTCGCATTTAGAAAGTGCTTAGAACTATATCATTATGATTACAACTGCTCTGAAACGATTTTACGATCCAACGTTTACAGTTACGGATCAATACAAAGAAAGCTTACCGGATTTGCAAAATGGCCCTTCATCTTCAATTGAAGGCGCAAATGTACCCATTCAACAAGTCGGGATTTCGAACTTTAGAATTCCCCTGCGCTATGCTACACCAAACGGTGACTTAAAGACTCTTGAAACTTCCGTAGATGGTTATGTAGGACTCGGCGCCGGGAAAAAGGGGATTAATATGAGTCGAATTATGCGAACTTTTTACGACTTTAAAGATGACATTTTTCATCCCGGAAAAATTGAAGATATTCTCCGTGCTTACAAAAAGAATCTGGACAGCAAGACGGCATTTTTGAATCTTTCTTTCAGTTATCCCATGCTGCAGGAAAGTCTGCGATCAGGTTTGGAAGGATATCAGTATTATGATGTTTCGTTTGAGGGAAAAATAGATGAGTACGGACGTTTCAGAAAGTTCGTGCATCTCGATTTTGAGTACAGCAGCGCATGCCCGTGTTCGTACGAATTATCAGAACATGCACGAGAGACCAGAGAGGTTGCAACGATTCCTCATAGTCAGCGAAGTGTAGCTTCCATTACGGTTGAGTTGTATGATGAATTATTTGTAGATGATCTGGTTAAAATTTGTCGTGAAGCCCTTCATACCGAGACACAGGTGATGGTAAAACGCGAAGATGAACAGGCTTTTGCCGAAATGAATGGAGCTTATCAAAAATTTGTGGAAGACGCAGCAAGGCTTCTTTACGATAAACTCAACGAAGAAGACAACATCTATGATTTTGTTGTACGATGTAAACACATGGAGAGTTTGCACAGCCACGATGCGGTTAGTCGAATTTGCAAGGGGATTCAGAATGGGTTGAGATAAATATAAAGTAGATTAGAAACTGAATATTAAACTTTTTGATTATTTTTGATATCCCTTCATTTTTTAGTGTATTTAGGTGAACTGTTTATTTCTCAGATCTTTATTATCGTCTGATATAAATGCAATTTTTCCACAAGTAGATAAAAAATGAATCAAAAAGTTTTATTCTATCTAACGGTTTTGAGTCTTTTACTAATGTCCTGCAATGTAGAATCGAATGAGCAGGAAATAGAAGTGACGGAGAACCCAACAGACATGTTCGAGACAAAAATCGAACTCACTCATGAAGAAGTTGAATTAACCGGGATAGAACTTGGTGGTCCGGAACAACTATTGGTGATGGATTCACTTCTGGTCATTCGGGATCAGTTTGAGGTAAATGAAGAGACCTATTTTTATGCATTGGTAAATCGGCATAGTGGGGTGGGCTATCAGATATTTGGCCGTGAAGGCAGAGGGCCGGATGAGTTTCTGGATTTTAATTATATGTTCCGAACATCATCAAATACCATTTCCATTAACGAACGTCGGTTGTTTGCGGTAAATGAAGTATCTATTGATTCAATTTTAGTTGATGCATCAGCATTTACAGTTTCCACTACAGATGAATTGAATACAGGTTATTCATTAATTTCAAAAATTGGCGATGATCGTATTTTTGGAACTGGAATGTTTACTGATGGCCGTTTTGCCTTGTCGGATACATCCGGTGAATTAATCAATACTTTTTTAAACTATCCTTTTGAGGATGAGTTTGATGGGATTAGCACACGTGATCTTGGAATGGCGTACCAATCAAACTTTAGTTTTCACCCAACAAAGCCATTAGTAGCAGTTGCTAATTTTACAGCCGGGAATCTTGATATTCTACGAGTTGAAAATGACAGTATTGAGGAGGTTAGTCAGATTTATTCTCACCAACCCAAGTTTGAGAATCAATCATCCGAGACACAAATTTCGGTGATGTTTGATGCTGATAACAAAATGGGATATTGGGATAATGATGTTACTGAAGAGTACATTTATGCCTTGTATTCAGGACGGGAACGGACTGACCCCAATCAGTCAACCGGAAATAAAGTATTAGTATTTGATTGGGAGGGAAATCCCATCGAGCAATTAAATTTAGATGTTGAGGTTTCGGGAATAACCGTTGATCAAAACAACGAAACACTTTATGCGATAGCAAATGATGATAACAATGAAGCGTTTATAGCTACTTTTTCTTTGGATTAGTTATCCTGATCTCTATTTTCTATGAGTTTGCATTCAGCGTTTCGAAACGTGGAGACCCCGGCTCAAGGCCGGGGTGACATCTTATAAAAAAGGCGATTGATTTATCATCAATCGCCTTTTCATTTTGAAAGCCTATTCGTTTTAGCCGACAGCTTCTTCAATCAGTTTCAATTGTTCAGCTGCGTGAACTTTCTTCTGTCCGGCCGCAGGGGAGGCTGATGCTTGTCTGCCTGCATATCGGAGTTTAATCTTATCATCCAACAGATTTTGAAACCGGGGAGCTACAAATGTCCATGCTCCCATGTTTTTGGGCTCTTCCTGGCACCAAACCACTTCCTTCACATTTTTGTAATCTTTCAAAGCTTTTGAAATATCTTTGTTCGGAAATGGATAAAACTGCTCCAAACGGGCAACTCCCACTTTGTCGTTCTCATTATCTTTCAGGTGATTCATCAAATCGTAATACACTTTACCGGAACAGATAACCAGTCGTTCTACGTTATCTTTTCCGGACTGAGTTTCATCATCAATGAACGGCATGAACTTTCCATTTGCCAGTTCCTCAACGTTGCAAACGGCCATCGGATGACGTAACAGACTCTTTGGGGACATGATAATCATCGGCTTTCTCTTCTCCTGTAATACCTGTTTTCGCAATGCGTGATAATATTGAGCCGGAGTTGTGAAGTTAGCAACCTGCATGTTATCCTCAGCGCAGAGCTGTAAAAATCGCTCCAATCGGGCAGAAGAATGCTCAGGTCCCTGACCCTCATACCCGTGAGGAAGAGTCATAACCAAGGCTGTTTTTTGTCCCCATTTCGCTTCCGAAGCAGAGATAAACTGATCAATAATCACCTGGGCACCGTTCACAAAATCACCAAATTGTGCTTCCCAGATAACCAGTGCTTCAAGGTTTGCTGCACTGTAGCCAAATTCATAACCCAGGCAGGCAAACTCACTCAATAAACTGTTATAAGGATAAAACTTACCCTGATCATCAGAGAGGTTATTTAATGGAATAAACCGCTGTTGTGTTTTGGTTCCGTGAAGTACTACGTGGCGGTGGCTAAAGGTTCCCCGTTCCACATCCTGTCCTGTTAGGCGAATCATTCGTCCGCTTTTTAGCAGTGAACCAAATGCGAGTGCTTCAGCAAATCCCCAGTCAATTTTTTTTGCATTCTTTTTAGCAGCGTCTGCTCGTTTTGCAAGCTGACGAAGCAATTTTGGATTTGCATCAAAATCCTTGGGAACCGTGTTTAATTTTACGGCAATCTCTTTAAGGTCTTCAACAGGGTGGGTGGTATCGGGATATTCGTCCCACTCTTTTTGTCCCTTCTCTTTCCGATCGAGCATTTTCTCCGTTAC
This sequence comes from Balneolaceae bacterium, assembly GCA_040876545.1. GTDB lineage: Bacteria > Bacteroidota > Rhodothermia > Balneolales > Balneolaceae > SW132. The sequence continues at coordinate 159,001 of JBBDPF010000025.1, forward strand.
TTCTAAAGTGGGAGAACTTTTGGCATCTTCGAATGCTTCCTGAAGAAGCTCATCAAACTCATCAAAAATAGACTGCATTTCTTCTTCAGTGAAATCACCTTTTCGCAGGAGCTCATCAACATAGATGTCGCGAACGTTTCGGTGATTATCAATTTCCTCGTAAAGTCCCGGTTGGGTAAATGCAGGTTCATCACCTTCATTGTGGCCGTGTTTTCTGTAGCAGATTAAATCAATCACCACGTCTTTACCAAACTTCTGACGATAATCGAGCGCCATTTTAATAGAGTGAACAGCTGCTTCAGGATTATCACCATTCACGTGAAAAATAGGCGCAAGAATCATCTTGGCCAGATCTGATGCATACTCGGTAGATCGTGCATCGGTAGGCAGAGTGGTAAATCCAATTTGGTTATTGATGATGACATGAATGGATCCACCCGTGGTATAGCCACGAAGTTGAGACATATTCAACGTCTCCGCAACAACTCCCTGTCCGGCAAAAGCCGCATCGCCGTGCATTAACAATGGCACAATTTTTTTGGTGGGATTTTCTCCATCATAATGATCCTGCGTAGCGCGCGTAGCTCCTTCAACCACAGGATTTACCGCTTCAAGGTGACTTGGATTTGGCAAGAGTTCAACTTCAATCGGTTTCCCGCTGTTGGTTTCGTATTGACCTTTTGCGCCCAGATGATATTTCACATCCCCGGATCCCTGAATAGTTTCTGGATCGATATTTCCTTCGAAATCAGCAAATACCTTTCGGTACGGTTTGTTCATGATATTCACAAGAATATTCAATCTGCCCCGGTGGGCCATTCCTAAAAAGAACTTCTCAATATCATTTTCACCCGCTTTTTCCATCAAAAAGTGAATGAGCGGAATCAGGGTTTCGGCGCCCTCCAGTGAAAATCGTTTATGGCCTACATACTTTTTGTGCAGAAATTGCTCAAACGCCATAGCTTGATTCAATTTGTGCAGAATCGACTCTTTGTCATCTTTTGAAAGATCAGGAGTATTCGTGGTAGACTCCATTTTTTCACGAAGCCATCTTCTTTCATCCAGATCAAGCAGGTGCATGTATTCTGCACCAATTTTTCCGCAATAGGTATCACGAAGCAGCTTGATGATATCTCGGAGTTTGGCGGTTTTAAACCCACCCAAACCTTCGCAATAAAATTCGCGATCCAGATCCCAAAGGGTCAATCCGTAGTATTCAAGATCGAGTTCAGGGCTGTGTCCCGGTGTGGTTTCAAGAGGATCGAGATCGGCTAAAACATGACCTCTCATTCGGTACATGCTTATGAGCCGCCAAACGGCAATAGCTCGTTTATCATGCTCAAGTGTGTTTCCTGCTCCATTTAACTGGCCTTCATATGTATCGTCGCCAAATGGAAGGGGTTCGTAAGGAATATCGAGATCCTTGAATATTTTGTCGAAAAAGTCTTCTTCACCATTTAACAGCTGATGAATTTTTTGGAGGAATGATCCCGATTCAGCGCCCTGTATTATTCTGTGATCGTACGTACAGGTGATGCTCATTACTTTACTCACACCCAATTGGTTGAGTACATCCTGCGCCATGGATTGAAATTCGGCAGGATAATTGATAGCACCTGTGGCAATAATTGCGCCCTGGCCTTTCATCAGCCGGGGTACAGAAGAGATCGTCCCGATGGTTCCGGGATTGGTAACGCTAATTGTGGTTTCCTGAAAGTCACTAATTTCAAGGTTGCCGTTACGGGCTTTGTCAATAACTTCGGCATAAGCGTATAAGAACTCCTTGAAGTTCATTTTATCTACGCCCTTAATATTTGGCACGACCAAATTCCGTTTCCCATCTTTTCCGGCAAGATCAATGGCAATTCCAAGATTCACTTGTTTTGGAATTACGCGGTAGTGATCTCCATCTTTATTGGTATAGTAGCTATTGATGGACGGAAATTCTTTAATCGCCTTAATTACCGCCCACGCAATAAAATGAGTAAATGAAGCTTTGGGCTCTCCATTTTTCAATAGATGGCGATTAATAATTGCCCGATCTTCTGTAAGCATTTTCATGGGAAGAACCCGTAGCGAAGTAGCCGTTGGCACTTCTATACTGGCATCCATATTCTCCACAATCTTTGATGCAACTCCTTTAATTTTTTGGAGCTCTGCCGTTTCAGGAACGGGGGAAGAATCTTTTTTGGGAGCCGGTTTTTTAGTTTCCTGTACTTTCTCTTTAGGTGCAGATGGTTGAACCGGCGCTTTTTGAGCAGGCGCGGGTGCTTCTTTACCATTAATTTCGTCGAAATAAGTTCTCCAGTGATCGGGTACTAAATCTGGATCTTCTTGGTATTGATCGTAGAGTTCTTCAACCAGTGCGGAGTTGGGACCAAAAACAGCTTCAAGGGATTTCAAAATGGAATATTCTGATTTATTGATGATTTGATTGCAATCAAAATCCGTAGCAAATTATTAAAGGTGATGCTTCGGCGATTACGTGGCATCTAAATTGAATTAGATCAAAAAGTTGTTTCATTAAATGAATTGACACTTAAATTAACCAATATTGAACTAAAAAACGATTGGTTTTAATTCAAAAATACGACCTTTTTCTTTTTCAAAATTTCATTTAAAGAGGCCGTCCGATTGGTTATATTCAGCTTTAAAATGATCACCAAAACAGATGTAAATGAGTAAGAATAGCAAAGAAGAATTATCAGGAGCAGAAGAAGTAAAATGGGATTTATCAGATCTGTATGCATCTCCCAAAGACCCCAAGCTAAAGTCGGATAAAAAAGCTTTATTAAAGAATGCAGATACCTTTTCAGATAATTACCGTGGAAAAGTTCAAAAATTATCGACCGGTGAATTTGCACAAGCGTTAACAGAATATGAAGAATTAATACAGGTAGCCGGGAAAATAGGTTCATATTCTCACTTGATTTGGTCCACGAATACGGAAGATCCCGATCTGGGGAAATTGCTGCAGGAAGCGAGTGAACTGGGTTCTGATCTGAGCCAGAAACTTGTCTTTTTTGATGTGGAATGGTTAAAACTGGATGATCGAAAAGCCAAAAAGTGGATTCAGTCTGATGAACTGGCAGCGTGGAAACACTACCTCGAAACATCCCGCCGATATAAAGAGCACACACTGACCGAAGAAGCTGAAAAAGTGATGAGTGCAAAATCGGTTACCGGCCGTGCAGCATGGAACCGATATTTTGATGAAACTCTGGGCGCAGCAAGATTTGAGTTTGAAGGTGAGTCGTTAACCGAGCAGCAGGTGTTGAGCAAACTCCACAGTCCCGATCGCGAAATACGCAAAAAAGCCCACAAATCACTGACCGATACGTTTGAAGATCACACCCGATCACTCACGTTTATCTTCAATACCATTCTGGCAGACAAGCATACAAATGATAAACTTCGCGGGTATGATGATTGGATTTCATCGAGGAATCTGGCTAATCAAACCGATAAAAAAACGGTAGACTCACTCGTAAGTGCGGTAACAGGAAATTACCATTTGGTACAGCGCTATTACAAGCTTAAGAAAAAACTTCTGGGTTTCGACAAGCTCTACGATTACGATCGATATGCTCCTATTACGAAGACATCAACAAAAGTAAGCTGGGATGAAGCGAAGAATATTGTATTGGATGCGTACGGAGATTTCCATCCTGAAATGAGAACCATCACTGCAAAGTTCTTTGATGAAGGCTGGATTGATGCGGCCATTCAACCGGGAAAAAGGGGAGGAGCCTATTCAGCCAGTACCATTACGTCTGTCCATCCTTATGTGTTTATGAATTATGATGGACAGCTACGTGATGTTCAAACACTGGCGCACGAATTGGGTCATGGTGTTCACCAGTATTTGGCGCGAAAACAAGGGGAACTTCAATCCTCCACACCATTGACCACGGCGGAAACAGCATCAGTATTTGGAGAAATGCTCGTATTTAATAAATTGATGAGCAAACTTGATGATCCCAAAGAACAGTTGGCACTGCTGATGAGTAAAATTGATGATACTATTGCGACTGTATTTCGGCAAATTTCGATGAACCGGTTCGAAGATCGAATTCATAACGCTCGCCGTGAGGAAGGGGAATTGACAACCGAACAGTTTTCTGATTTGTGGTTTCAAACGCAGGAAGAAATTTACGGAGATTCAATTGAATTAACGGACGAGTATAAATTATGGTGGTGCTATATTCCTCATTTTCTGCATACGCCGGGGTATGTTTATGCATACGCGTTTGGCGAGCTTCTTGTACTTGCGCTTTATGATTCGTATACATCAAACAAAGATGGCTTTGCGGATAAATATTTGGGTCTGCTGGAAGCAGGTGGTTCGGATTGGCCACACAACTTAATCGCAAAAATGGATATTGATATTCGGGACGAAAATTTCTGGAACCGCGGGCTTTCGCTGTTTGAATCGATGGTAGAAAAAGCAGAAACCCTTGCCGATCAGATTGATAATTGAAATCAACTAACACATGTCTATAAAACGAGAAGAAAAAGCTCTGCTCGAGTTCAAGCACATCATGGATGATGTTGTGCATCTTTTACGAAAATCTACGGAAGCTGAAACGGTATATATGTATTGGGTGAATCGCTCAAGGCAGCAGTTTGTTCTTGAAACCAGCTCAACAACACTGCCGAACGTGATGTTTCAGGATCGAATTAATTTTGAGCAGATGTACCTGCGTGAATACATCGACATCACAAAAACCGTACAACTAAGAGTAGGTACGGATGTAGAAAACGAACAGCTTCGTCACTATTACGATTTTGTGCCGATTAAGAATATTACGCTGATTCCGTTTGTCAATAATGGAGAATTGGTTGCTATAACCGGGGTAGAAACAGAGCGTCCGTTGAATCTCCCCGATGTTCAGGAGACGTTTTCGGCCTATAAAAATGCGCTGATTAATGTGTTGAATACCTATCTCGAACTTACAGATCTACATGAAAATCAAAAGGAGTGGGTGGATTACGAAGAGTCATTAACACGAATTTTACCCAAGCACCATCGGGTCGATATTCTGGATTCCATGATGGAGGAGATGCAGCGGTTGCTTCCCACAGGTGGAGTTTCGGTGGTGTTGCGCGGGATGGATGTGTGGACATCTGTAATGACGTCATCCGGCGCAAAAAAGAGTTTCTCTATAGGTTTGGCGGTTGAGGAAAAGTCGATGGTGTATGATGCCTTGCAAAAAGGGGAGCCTCAGTTTTCCATTCATTTTAACCAAAACCCAAAGCGAATTGCCACGGATGAACAGCACACAGAAGGAGCCACGTTGGCCATTCCTTTGATTATTTCCGGCAGGCGACACGGGGTGGTTGTTGCGTATGATGCAAACCCGCTTACGTTTAAAGAATCAACGAAACATCAGCTGATTAATCTGGCGAGAATTGCAACGCTATCCATACAGGTAAATTTGGGCAAAATTCCAGTTCATGAAGATCTGTTTACTACCGAGTATGGAAGCTTTATTCCTGATTTATGGGAGAAGACCCTTGAAAAAGAGATTGGCCGCAAAGAGATAAGTAATCAGCACGTTTGGTTTGGGTTGATTACGATCGAAAACATACAAACCCTGCGCTCGCGATTACGGCTTGAAGATTTAAAAAGACTGCAAAAAACACTAGTGAAAATTTTAAATCCTTCAAGATTAGGATTCAATGGATATATTGGATTTAACAGTGATTATGTGCTGACCTATCTTTTGTTCAGCGAAGATCTTCATCAACACGAAGAGTGGATGAGAGCAGCCGAAGAAATTTTTAAAAAACCAATTGAGCTGAGTGATGGTCAGAAAATAGATGTTGAAATTCGCTGCGGATATACGAAACTGGAAAAAAATGATACAGACGTTCACGAGATTGTTTCGAAAGCAAAAAAAGCTCTTTCGACGGTGATCAATAAATCTGCGTAATTTTAGAAAGAAGAGATATGGCAAGATGTTTTTTGGTAATTATTGATGGTCTCGGAATTGGAGCGCAGGAAGATGCAAAAGAGTACGGAAACGAAGATGCTCATACATTGGGTCATGTGAGTGAAATCACAAAGTGTAAGCTGCCGAATTTTGAGGCTATGGGATTGGGAAATATTGAGCCGCTGGAATCCATCAAACCTGTGGAGAATCCATTGGCCAACTGGGGAAAAATGCGAGAAGTATCTGCTGGAAAAGATTCTACAACGGGGCATTGGGAACTCGCAGGTATTCATCTCGATAAACCATTTCCAACATTTCCCGATGGATTTCCGGATTCAGTAATTAAATCATTTTGTGATAAAATTGGGGTTGATGATGTTCTCTGTAATAAGCCTTATTCAGGAACAGATGTAATTGATGATTATGGAGAGGAGCATCAAAAAACCGGACGCCCGATTGTGTATACATCAGCTGATAGTGTATTTCAGGTAGCGTGTCATGTAGATGTAGTTTCTCCCGAAAAATTATATAAGTGGTGCGAATTTGTACGAAACCATGTTGCGGTTGGTGAGTATGAAGTGGGGCGGGTCATTGCACGGCCGTTTGAGGGAAATCCCGGATTGTACGAACGGATTTCTGATCAGCGTAAGGATTTTTCGTCCACCCCGCCGGAACCGAACCTTTTAACAGAATTGCAGAAAAATTCTGTTAAAACGTACTCCATTGGCAAAGTTGTGGACCTTTTTGCGGGAGTTGGATTTACTCAGTATCGAAAAACCAAAAGCAACGCTGAAGGAATTTCACAGCTATTGAGTTTGATGAGCGCCGGGATTGATCACAGTTTTGTTTTTACAAATTTGATTGATACCGATCAGATTTACGGGCATCGGCAAGACCCTGAAGGGTACGCAGAATGTTTGCAGGAAATTGATCGGGCGTTACCGGCTATTGTCGGAAAACTAAAAGATGATGATGTTCTGATTTTTACAGGTGATCACGGAAATGATCCCGGTGATAACAGTACCGATCATACCCGGGAATTTGTACCACTACTTGTGGTTCACAAAGGTGGCGCAGAAAATGTAGATTTGGGAACGCGAGGTACCTTTTCTGACGTTTCAGCTACGATACTTAATCTTTTTGGCATCCCCAATAAATTAAAGGGAGAATCGTTTCTTCAACTGATTTAAAATGAAGAATTGATCCTACTATTTTTTCAATTTTTTGGGTATATTATCAAGCTTACTGATTTAGCATAAAATGGAGCAACAAATAGCTATTTACATCGTATACAAGTAAGAGTTATTTTTTTAAGCCCGAACTTCGTTATCACATTAATTAAACACCCCAAATAGTGGCAAAAAGCTCAGGAATTTCTACCCGCGAATCCGAATCATTAGATCGCTATCTGCACGAAATTGGAAAAGAGAAACTTATCACACCCGACGATGAAGTTCGTCTTGCCAAGGAAATTCAGAAAGGATCACAACGTGCACTTGAAGATTTAACCAAAGCAAACCTCCGTTTCGTGGTTTCTGTTGCAAAGCAGTACCAAAATCAGGGTCTTTCTTTGGGCGATTTAATTAACGAGGGAAACCTTGGTTTGATTAAAGCTGCAAAACGGTTTGATGAAACCCGTGGATTTAAATTTATCTCATACGCCGTTTGGTGGATTCGTCAGTCTATTTTGCAGGCACTGGCAGAGCAAAGTAGAATTGTACGTTTACCACTCAACAGGGTAGGAGCATTGAACAAAATTGGTAAAGAGCTTTCAAAACTTGAGCAGGAGTACGAGCGGGTGCCTTCAGCTGCTGAATTGGCTGAAAGTCTTGAAATGACTGTTGGCGAAGTTGCAGATACATTGAAGATTTCAGGCCGTCACCTCTCTATGGATGCTCCTTTTGCACAGGGTGAAGACAACAGGCTGTTGGATGTTCTTGAGAACGAAGAGATTCCTGATCCCGATAACGAATTGATGGGTGAATCTCTGAAAGTTGAGATTGAGCGCGCTCTTTCTAAACTGACCAAAAGGGAAGCAGAAGTGATCCGACTCTATTTCGGAATCGGTCGTGAGCATTCTCTTACACTCGAAGAAATTGGCGAACGATTTGATTTGACCCGCGAACGAGTTCGTCAGATTAAAGAGAAAGCCCTAAGAAAATTACGACATCACAACCGTAGCGCGGCACTTCGTGCGTATCTCGGTTAAGATTGTTATGAATTTTAAGAAAGCCATTCTGATGAAAATCGGGATGGCTTTTTTTGTTTGTGGGTTAAAAGTCCCTTTTCTCAGATGGCGCAAGAATTTTCTTGTGCCCCACATCAACGCTTTTGTCTAAACCTTTTTTCCGCTAATCAACCAACTAAACAGTGAGATAGTTTATAATTCTTAATTGATTACCTCGAACACACCCCTATGCCCCCTCTCAAGAGGGGATTTATTTTATCAATCTAATTCAGATTCTGTAGAGAAGGTAACTCTTAAATAGAATCATCAACCCACTGAACAGCACGACGAAGCAGTTCGTTAGCGTTCTTTAAATCCATCTTCTCTTTGATGCGTGCGCGGTAGGTGTCTACTGTTTTTACAGATACATGCAGCCGTTCGGCAATCTCTTTTGTGGTCTCTCCTTTACCGGTCAGTTCAAAAACTTCCAGTTCCCGGTCGCTTAACAACTCCAGCGGGTTATTTCCGGTGGATTGACCCGACGCAAGTTTCATGATTAACTGCGAGCCAATTTTGTCACTCAGGTAAATACCACCATTTAAAATCTGTCGAACCGCACTTACAATCACGTCACCGGCTTCCAGTTTCATCAAATAACCTTTTGCCCCTGCGCGGATTGCCCGTTCGGCATACAGTTCCTCATCATGGCGTGATACCACAAGCACTTTCAGCCCTTCCAACTGCGTCAGTAAATGTTTGATTAGTTCGATGCCGTTCATTCCCGGAAGGGAAATATCAATTACGGCTACATCGGGTTTGAGAGTTGGAATTTCGGTAAGTGCCTGCTCTGCCGTTTCACTTTGACCACAAACTTCAAATTCAATGTTTGCCTGTAGCGTCATTGCCATTCCTTTTCTCATTAATGGATGATCATCAACAATATAAATTCTCTTTTTTGTTGTCACAGTTTATCTTATCTAAAATAATTAGAGTAAATTATCATTCCACTTGATCACTTTACAAAATAGGCATTGTGCACGTAATAACAGCGCCTTTATCAGGTGTGTCGCTAATTTCGAGATTTCCGCCAATCAAGCGGGCTCTAAACTGCATAATTCGAACGCCAAGTCCGCCATCATTATCCCAATCTTCTTCAAACCCGTTTCCGTTATCCGAAACACGTAATCGAATATGCTGCTCTGTTGCTGCAAGATGAATAGACACATTGGTGGCTTTTCCATGCTTTACGGCATTACTAACGGCTTCCTGCGCAATTCTGTAAAGGTGAATTGCCTGTGTGGCGTCTTCGAAGTGAAGTGAACCGATGATTTCCAGCGAACAGGATATCCCAAAAAGTTTTTCCGCATTCGCCCGTAATCTTTCCAATGCCGCTTCTAATCCTTTTTCGTCAAATTCTACGGGAACAAGTCCACGAGCCAAAGTGCGGGCATGCTCATCAGCTTCCTTAATTAAATCCGTAATTTCCTCTGCATCTTTTGCAGATGGATGATCTTCCTCTTGTAGTTGACGAGCATGATTTTTGCTGATCAAACCAATACCCGTTAACATCTGACCCAATCCATCATGCAGATCCTGACCAATTCTGCGCCGCTCATGTTCACTAATCCGCAGCACTTCCTGTTCCAGTCTTCGCTGCTCTGTGATATCACGCACAATTCCGGTAAAAATATGATGTCCCGGAAGTTTAACCTCACTTACTGCAAGATACATTGGGAATGTACTCCCGTCTTTTCGGCGTCCGGATACTTCCCGTCCTTTACCGATTATTTTTCGTTCACCGGTATGTACATATCGATCAATATAATCGTCGTGTTCCTGTTTATAAGGCTCGGGCATCAACATCTTAACATTTTTCCCAATCACTTCAGTAGCCGGGTATTGAAAAAGTGTTTCGGCTGTTTTGTTAAATGATTGAACAATTCCCCGCGGATCGATAGTAATAATTGCGTCCACCGTGGTTTCTAATATGCTTCGTGCCTTGGCTTCGCTTTCGCGTAACTGTTGTTCGGTGATATGCTGATGTACTTTTTCGCGAGCCATTTTTTCTGCGAAGGAGAGTCGCAAATGAAGTCGTTTTTCATCATAAATAGACTCTATAATGCATTGATCAATACCAGCATCCATAATTTCATCAATCAACTCCAGCTTATCGGTATCAAGTACGGCTATGATGACCACTCCATTTCCATCCGGTTGATTTCTGATTGTCCGGCACAATGAAATTGTCTCCTCATTTACTTCACTAAGTATAACAAGGGATATATTTTTTTCGCTGATGAGTGATTTTACGTCATCAGCCACATCAAAAACAGTAACTGAATGTTTTCGTTTTGCCAGCGTTCTGTTTAAAATTCGGCGAGCTTCACTTTCCGATCCTACAAGCAGTGTTTGATTCATAGCAGATTTTGTTAATCAATGAGATAGAATGTATAAGGAAGAGCATCAAAAATACAGAAAAGAATGAGTGCTAATTTGCTAAATAGATATATACTAACGATTTCCTCATCAAAGCCTTATCTTAACACTTCAATTGAATGATCTTAAATAAAACGTATATGTACGCTGGAAAGTCAAACCTATCTGCTCCTGACTTTATTGATGATAAACTTCTCAAAAAATTAAAAGACAAAAGGGTACTCATTAAATATGGCGGAAACGCGATGGTTGATGAATCCTCCCGCAAAAATGTTCTCTACCAGATTGCGCTTTTAAAACAATTGGGCATTAAAGTAGTTGTAGTACATGGTGGTGGGCCATTTATCCAAAAAATGCTGGATGATGCAGGTGTTGAATCAAAATTTGTTGATGGACACCGTATTACCGACCGGCAGGCAATGGAAGTAGTGGAGATCGCCCTTTCAGGTAAAGTAAATGGGGATTTGGTGAAGGGACTTAATAAATTGCAAGCGAATGCAATGGGACTTTCAGGTAAGGACGGGATGATGGTAAAGGCCGTAAAACGTCATTATTCAGTTACAGAAGGCGGGGATGATGTATCCGTTGATCTGGAATTTGTGGGCGATGTAAAATCAATCAATACAAAAATTGTAAGTAGTTTACTTGATCAGAATTATCTGCCGGTTATTTCTCCGGTTTCGGTAGGAGAAGATGGAGAAGATTACAATATTAATGCCGATATGTTTGCCGGACATTTTGCCGGTGAGTTGAAAGCCGATGCGTTTATTGCGGTAACAAATGTAGACGGATTGATGGTGGATATTGAAGATCCCGAATCCAGAATTATTGAGATTTCTCCATTGAAAGCAAAAACTTATTTTGATACAATTATTAAAGGTGGAATGATTCCAAAAGTGGAAGCTTGTCTGATTGGATTGGAAAAAGGAGTAAAGGCTGCACACATTGTAAATGGGTCCACAGAGAATGCTATTTTAAAACAACTTTTCACAAAAACGAAGTCAGGTACAACCATTCAGTAGTATGGCAAAAACGAAAAGAGATTTTGAACGAAGGAAAAAATCCAAATTTAAGGTTGGGATTGTTGGGGCAACGGGATACACCGGAGTTGAGCTTATTCGACTGTTGGTACTTCATCCGGACATCAGCCTGAAAATCATCACATCCCAGTCTAAAGCGGGAAAGAAAATATCGGAGCTACATCCTTCATTTGAAGGTATTTTTGATATGGAACTTCAAACTATTGAGGATATTCCTGACCACGATCTGGATTTGGTATTTTTGGCACTGCCTCATCGCGTATCCATGGATTTTGTGAAAGAGCATGGGCTGGATAATTTTAGGATTATTGATCTTTCGGGAGACTTTCGGCTCAACTCTGCCGATCTTTATGAAAAGTGGTACGAAAAGAAACACGTTTGCCCCGAAATGATTGATGTGGCCACCTATGGAATGCCGGAACTGAATCGGGATAAAATCCGCAGTTCAGATCTTGTGGCAAATCCCGGTTGCTACCCTACATCGTCCATTTTAGCACTTGCTCCGCTTATTAAAAAAGGGCTGGTAAAAACAGATTCCATTATTATCGATTCTAAATCAGGCGTGACCGGCGCGGGTGCATCACCCAAAGTGTTCACCCACTTTCCGAATCAGTTTGGAAATTTCTTTGCATACGGATTAAAAAGCCATCGTCACACCCCTGAAATCGAGACCATTTTAGGAACGCTTTCATCTACAGAAATGCAGGTGCAATTTACGCCACACCTGTTGCCGATTGATCGCGGAATTTTAACCACTACCTATTCAACTCCGGCAAAAGCTGTAAATCATGAATTGATCCGCGAGGCTTATCTGAACTTTTACGAGAAAGAACATTTTGTGCGGGTGATGGATCAACCCCCGTCTATTAAAAATGTGAGGGGCTCAAACTTTTGTGATGTCTACGCTACGCATGACGAGCGCACCGGCAGGGTGATTACCATTTCAGCTATCGATAATTTAATGAAAGGGGCTGCCGGACAAGCCGTACAAAACATGAACCTGATGTTTGGGTTGCTGGAAAATGCGGGACTCAAAAATCCGCCACTTAACCCCTGATTTTTTAGAATGATTTTCTTCACACTATTTTTCTTACATAATTTATAATTCATGATTAATAATTTAACGGACGTTCGCGGAATTAAAGCTTGGGGTGCCCATATGGGTATCAAATCTAAACGGCGGGATATTGCCCTTATTTATTCCGAAAAACCGGCGAGTGCTGCGGCTGTGTTTACCCAAAATTTGGTCTGTGCCGAGCCGATCAAGCTGAGCCGAAAGCATATTAAAGATGGAATTATTCAGGCTATCATCGTTAATTCCGGAAATGCGAATGCCTGCACCGGAAAAAAAGGAATGGAAGGCGCCATTGCCATGGCAGAAAAAACAGCCGAAGAACTTGGCATTCCCGTGGAGTCGGTATTGGTTGCATCCACCGGTTTGATTGGAGAACCCTTTCCCACCGAAAAAGTTTTAAAAGGAATTACAGAGTGTGTGAGCAAGCTTTCTGATCGTGAGATTGCAGGCTCACTCGCTGCAAATGCCATTCTTACCACAGACACTTTTGCCAAAGAAGGATTCTCAGCATTTGAAATAGATGGAATAGACATTCATATGGGAGGAATTGCGAAAGGCTCAGGGATGATTCATCCAAACATGGCCACGATGCTCTCCTTTATTGTTTGTGATGTTGCCATCAAACAAGAGTTGCTTGATAAAGCCCTGCGAATAGCCGTGAATAAAACCTTTAACATGATCACCGTGGATGGAGATACATCCACTAATGATATGGTGTCTATTCTGTGTAATGGAATGGCCGAAAATAAAATTATTGATGAAGAAGATGACCGGTATGATCTTTTCCTCGAGCATTTAATTAAGCTTTGTAAACATCTTGCGATGTTGATTGTATCTGATGGTGAAGGATCAACCAAATTGGTAGAGTACCGGGTTGAAGGAGCCAAAACGGAAGAGGACGCTCGACAAATTGTTCGAACCATTTCTGACTCCAGTTTGGTGAAAACAGCTATTTTTGGAACTGATCCCAACTGGGGACGCATTTTTGCCGCCGCCGGACGAGCCGGAGTTCCTTTCGACCCCGACAAAGTAGACCTTTATTTCGGTACAGGGAAAAGCGTACAGATTTTGGAAAAAGGCCAGCCTACAGACCATAGCAGGGAAGAGGTTAAAAAGGAGATGAAAACTTCCACAATATCTATTACTCTTTCTTTAAATGAAGGTTTGGCAGAAGCGGTAGGATGGGGTTCTGATCTGTCTTACGAATATATACGTATTAATGCTGAGTACACTACGTAGAGAAAACCCGCGAAGTTTTTCCCGAAACTTATTCGATTGATTTAATTTGCCTATAGTTTATAGCAACGGAAACTTCGTGGGTTTGAGTTCGATTATTAAATCATGATCGTGAAAGTCCCCCTTAAAAAAGGGGGCTAGGGGGATGTTAGTCAGACCATCAATTAACTATGGTTTTACATCAAAAACCTGTCAGATTTCAAAAAACCTAACAGGTTAAATCCCCATTTGTAAAACGTTATTAAACGGCTCCATTTTTGATCAATTCAAATTAAATTTTGTAACATAAAATTTAGTTCATCAGTACAAGTAGTACATTTTAAGATCTAATCAACCAAAACAGTTCATACAGTTTGAAATCATCAATTATTAAGTATTTACTGGTCGCTATTGTTCTAATTAGCGTATCAGCTTGTGGTAACAATTCAGAAGATACATCAGGAGATTTTTCAGGAATGGGAGGCGGCAATAGTGCTCCAACAAGCGTGGAAGTTCTCCCAGTTTCAACATCATCTATTTCGGCTCAAGTTCGGGCTTTTGGAACAATCACAGCTCAAGAGGTTGTAAATGTAAACCCTCAGGTAAGTAACCGGGTTACTCAAATCTATGCAGATTTGGGAGATTCTGTAAGTACCGGTCAGGTGTTGGCAAAAATCTATGATGTTCCTTTTCAGGATGAGTACGAACAAGCACAAGCTCAATTTCGTCAAAGCCAAAGTACGTTTGAGCGCGATAGTACACAGTTTGTGAGACAAGAAACTCTTTATGAATCCGGCTCTATCAGTTCGGTTGAATTTGAGGAAGCCAGGGCAGCGTATACAAACAGCCGTGCAAACCGTGAAGCTTCAAATGCCGCACTCACTCAAAGCCGCGAAAACCTGGCAAATACCGAAATTAAATCTCCTGTAAATGGAGTGGTATTGAGCAGAACAATTTCTGAGGGGGATATTGCTACAACCGGAGAAACGGTATTCGAAATAGCCAATTTAGTTGGGTACGAAACCCGGTTATTTTTACCGATGGATGATTGGGATGCAATGACCGTAGGGCAAGAGGTTGAACTTCGTATGTCTAACCGGCAGGATATAGTAGCACGGGGAAATGTCTCGCGGGTGAGTCCGCGATTGAATCCAACTACAGGATTAGGTGAAGTGGTTGTCAGTCTTACCGAAATAACTCCACAATTACGTCAGGGAGCCTTGGCAGAATCAAGGATTACCCTTGAAACACGCGAAAATACGTTAGTGATTCCACGCGCAGCCATGATTGAAAAAGTGGATACCTACATTGAGCCCGAAACAAACACCGTAGAATTAAGACGATCTTATTCCGTGTTTGTAGCCCAGGGAGATTCCATTGCGACACAAAAAGATCTTACTCTTGGTTTGGAACAGGGGGAACGAATTGAAGTGCTCGAAGGGCTCGAAGAGGGAGACAGGATTATTGTAACGGGACAATCAAGCCTGCGCGATAGTGGAAGAATTCGAATTGCAGGACAAAGTTCCCAAGATTCCTCTGAGGGACAGATTGAAAATTTAGAGAGCACCGACCAAAATGATGAAACGCCCAGCAGTTCAAGCAATAATTAAGAGATGAAAAATCTATCAAAGCTTGCGGTAGCGCGTCCAATAACATTTTTAATGGGAAGTTTGATTTTAATTGGCTTTGGCTTTTTTGGCCTGTCCAATTTAAGGCTCAATCTTTACCCGGATGTCTCTTTTCCAACGATAACCGTTTATACAACGTATGATGGTGTAGCTCCCGGCGATATGGAAACACTTATCACCCGCCCAATTGAAGAAGCGGTAGGAAGTGTTTCGGGAGTACAACGTGTTCGATCTCTATCGAGCCAGGGAGCAACCGTTGTGCGACTCAATTTCAGCTGGGGTACAGATCTGTTTTTTGCAGAAACAGAGGTGCGCAAAAGGTTAGATCAAGTCCGGCGTAGTTTGCCCGAAGAAGCGGAGCAGCCTCTGGTATTTTCCTACGATCCCAATGATGAACCCGTTGTGGTTCTTACACTTACATCCGATAACCGCAGCCCAAGGGAACTTCGGACACTTTCAACGCAGCTTCTTGAGCAACGGTTGGAGCGAATTGGCGGAGTGGCATCTGCCGTAACCGCTGGTGGATTAGATCGCCAGATAAATGTGCAGATAAGTAATGCTCAAATGCGGGCTTATGATCTTGATATAGGAAGCATTTCGGGACGGCTTGGAGAAGAGAACATTCAGGTTCCGGCCGGTGAACTTTCGGAGGGGGAAACTACATTTTCGCTTCGCACAATAGGTGACTTTCAGGATATTAATCAAATCAAAAACACCATTGTTGCCGTTAGGGATGGAAATCCGGTTTATTTGGATGATATCGCCGATGTGCAGGATGGAATTGCTCAGCCGATTGGAAATGTACGTGTTCAGGGAAGTGATGGCGTTATCATCAATTTATATCGCCAGAGTGATAGCAACGTGGTATTTGCAGCCAACGGGGTGATGAATTCACTGGAGGAAATTCGGTCTATTTTACCTCAGGGAGTGGAGCTCGATGTGCTGACAAATCAAGCCGATTTTATTGAATTATCAATTCGCAATCTTGTATATACAGGTGTTCAGGCTATTTTGCTCGTTATGCTCATCTTGTTGATCTTCCTCAGAAGCGGCCGGTCATCGCTAATCGTTGCAATATCCATTCCCATATCTATTATTACCACATTCAGCATTATGAGCTGGGCTGATGTAAGCCTCAATATCATTTCTCTTTCAGGCCTCACGCTTGCCGTGGGATTGGTTGTTGATAATGCCGTGGTTGTGTTGGAAAATATTTTTAGGTTTAAGGAAGATGGCGAAAACGGGAAAGTGGCATCGGTAAAAGGTGCCCAGGAAGTGGCTGGTCCGGTGGTGATGAGTACACTTACCACGTTGGTTGTCTTTTTGCCGGTTCTGTTTGTACCCGGCATTGCAGGACTTTTATTCCGTGATTTAGCACTAACCATATCCTTTGCGCTGATTGTCTCTGTATTGGTAGCACTCACCCTCATTCCGGTCATGAGCTCCCGGTTTTTTGAAAATGAAACTTCCGATGAAGAGAAGGATTCATCCACAAAAGACATTCTGTTCAAAAAAGTAATGGATTGGAGAAAAGAGGCCATGTGGAAACGAATTGTTTCCATTCCGGTACTTCTGGTTTTGTTGATTATATATCCTATAACATTCCTCTACAGAAATATTACTAAAGGTGTCGGTGGATTTTTTACCGATCGGGTGGTGCCAAAACTCACCCGTATGTTTAATTCTATGGAAGATTCTTACAATAAAACACTGACTAAAGTTTTACCGAAAAGTGGATGGGTTGTTGCAGCGGCATTTCTGCTTCTTTTAGCGAGTTTACCCATCTACTTTTTGTTGGGTGGTGAATTTTTCCCTGATGTAGACGAAAACAATATTGTGTTGGAAGTACAGCGGGAACCCGGTGTAAACCTGTTTGAGCTGGAAAGATCTATCGAACAGGTTGAAGATATTATTCGAAATGAAGTGCCGGAAGCCCGGTTGGTTGTTTCTGATTATGGAGATAAATCTGGGATTGAGGGTGCAGATAATCCCGGCGGAAATCAGGGGACGGTGCGGATCGAATTGGTCTCGGTTGACGAACGAGATCGAAGTCAGTTCGAAATTGCAGCTGCCCTGCTAAACTCTATGAATAATGTGCCCGGCGCCAATATTCGGGAGCTTCGGGAAGATCCGTTGAGTCCTGATGGTGAAACCGGATTGATTGTACAAATCTTTGGGTTTGATCCGGAAGTGAAGCAGGAACTCTCAAACAATGCCGTTGCAGGATTACGAGAGGTGGATGGAATTTCAAATGTATTTAGTTCAGCCGACCAAGGCCGGCCGGAACTGCGAATTGAAATGGACAGAGAACGAATTAGCCGGGTTGGCTTAAATACTTCTCAGGTTGCAACTGCGGTTAGTAATGCGGTTAGAGGTGATATTGCTACCACATTTGTGGATCAAGGTGTAGAATTTGAAGTGCTGGTTCAGCTTGCTTCATTTGATAGGGCAGAATCTACAGCCCTCGAAGAGATTCAAATTCAAACGCCCGATGGCGACTGGATGCCCCTGAAAAATCTTGCACGAATTGAGCGATTTACAGGCCCATCAACCATTTTTAGAGTTGATCAGGACCGCATGGTTGAGCTGGGAGCAGATCTCGATGGTATTGATTTACAGACCGCTACAGAGGAAGCACGAAGCGTACTGGACCAGATAAACTGGCCTGAGGGTTATCGCTACGAAGTGGCCGGATCGGCGGAAGATCAACAACAATCGTTTTACTATTTGATGATCGCATTTCTTATTGCCGGCGTCTTAACATATATGGTGATGGCGTCTCAATTCGAAAGCCTTGTAGAACCTTTTATCATCATTGTAACCATCCCTCTTGCTCTAACCGGCGTACTGCTGATTTTATGGATCACAAGCACTCCGGTGAGTGTTACGGCAATGGTTGGCCTGGTACTGCTGACAGGAATTGTGGTAAACAACGGAATTGTAATGATCGATTACATCAAAATCCTACAAACACGGGGACAAGAACGATCTGAAGCAATTATAAATGGGGCCACACGTAGGTTGCGTCCGATATTAATGACCGCTTTTACAACTATTTTGGCGATGGTTCCGTTAGCTCTTCAGCTGGGAGCCGGATCAGAAACATGGAGCCCAATGGCCAGAACCGTAATTGGGGGACTCACCATGTCTACTATCTTGATGCTCTTTGCAGTACCGTGTATGTATATGATGGTGAATTCATTGGTAGAACGGTTGGGTTTTGATGCTGTTCATAAAGATGATCCGCTTTTGGAACAAGAAATTAATTGAGGCCGAAATGAGAAAGATTACCATTACAGAAAAAATCCTGAAGCGGCCCGTTACGGTATTTATGATGTCGCTGATCGTAATTGGTTTTGGCCTGTTTTCACTATCAAACCTGAAGGTAAATCTACTTCCTGAGTTTAATATTCCGGTGCTGGCGGTCTCAGTGAATTATCAGAATGTGGCGCCGAATGATATGTCTCGCCTGGTAGTGCAGCCTATTGAAGGAGCCATCATGGGAGTAGAAGGAATTGAATCGCTGGAATCGAATGTGCGACAGGGTGGAGCTTTTATTATTCTGCGAATGGATCCCGGTACCAATATTCAACAGGCTGAAATGAAGGTTCGGGAGGCGATCGACCGAATTCGTACGGAAATTCCATCCGAAGCAAACGACCCGGTCATCTTTCAATTCGACCCTGATAGCTCGCCTATTATCGAAATAAGTCTCGAATCGGATGCTATGGGACTTGACGAACTTCGTCAGCTTTCGGTTGATGTAGTGGAGCCCCGATTTGAACGAATTGGCGGCGTTGCATCGGCAGACACGCGGGGAGGACTGGAACGGAATTTTTATGTAACGCTTGATCCCGATGCTTTGGCCCGGCACCGAGTTGTACCGGGTGAAGTGGTAAATGCAATACAAAGTAACAATGTAAATCTTCCGATTGGGAACCTGGTAACAGACCGATTGAGTTACAGTATTCGGGCAGAATCAATTTACCGTTCACTTGAGGAGATCGCAGCAACCCTGATCCGCGAAAATGAAGACGGAACATTTGTTCGGGTTTCTGATGTGGCACAAGTAGAAAATACCTATGCCGATATTGAATCTCTTGAAGAGGTGAATGGCAGAAATAATGTGAAAGTAGAGATTCAAAAACAATCTGATGCAAATACGCTGGAAGTTGCTGAAGCGGTTATAGAAGAAATGGAAAACTTTGGGGAGGTAATGCCCGCAAGTGTTTCTATGCAGATGTTGAGCAATGAGGGAGAATTCATTGAGAACTCAGTCTCTAACCTGGCACAATCAGCAATGATTGCTCTTGTAGCCGTTATAATCATTTTACTACTATTTATGGGAGGATGGCGAATTGCTTTTATTGTAGCGATGAGTATTCCCGTTTCGCTGACGGCAACGTTTGCTGCGATGTATTTTCTTGATATCTCGCTAAATATTATCTCAATTACCGGACTTGCACTTGCAATCGGCCTTTTGGTAGATAATTCAATTGTGGTTTCAGAAAGTATATCAACCAAATTAGAGGAAGGCAGAAACCGGATGGAGGCTGCCATGGAGGGCACCAGTGAAGTTGCCGGCGCCCTGTTAGGTTCAACCCTAACCACGCTGGCTGTTTTTGTACCCATTTTAGCCGTTTCTGGAGTTACCGGTTCCATTACCCGTGATCTTGCATTGACTATTTCCATCGCGATCACAAGTTCATACATCGCTTCGATTATTTTAATCCCCGTTCTTGCATCCGTTATGCTGCGCAGGGAAGAGTTTAGCCGTAAAAGCCTGACCTTCCAGTGGATTCACTCCCTTGAAAAAAATTATGGGCGAATCCTGTTTTGGATATTAGACCGTAAAATAGTGATTGTACTTTTTGTTCTCGTGGTAATTGTAGGATCTGTCTTTCTATTCCGGTCTATACCCGGCGAATTTTTTCCCGAAAGCGACAGTGGTGAATATACAGTACGCGTAACCTTTCCAGCAGGAAATCAGCTTTATGATACAGCAGAATCAATGCGGGAATACTCAGATATGCTTCTTGATCGTCCGGAAGTTCAAACAGTAATTACCAGTATTGGACGACAGCGGTGGAGTTCCGACTCAAACTTAGGGGAAATGAAGGTACTTTTAACGGATCTTCAAGATAGAACCAAGACCACCGTAGAGATGTTAACGGAAACAGAAGAAATGCTCAGTTCACCGGACCTTGAACTGGAGCTTGAAGTAAGTGGAGGAGGTGGAATACCCGGTGGACGTGGAGGTTGGGGGCCAACCGGAATAAGTATAAGCCTGATTGGCCCGGATACAGATGTGCTGATGGAATTTGCAACACGAATTGAGGATCGACTGACACAGGAACCGGATATTATGACCGTTTCAACAGGCCGAAACCGTCCCACCCCGGAACTTCATTATCTATTAGACAGACAACGAATTAGTAGACTGGATGTGAATGCAAATCAAATAGCATCCGCATTTGGAACACAGGCAAGAGGAACCCGGGCCGGATTTTTCAGGGAAGAAGGAAGAGAAATTCCCATACAGGTAAGAAATGATCGTGATCGCTTTCAAAATCGAAGTGATCTTTTTGCGCTTGATGTTTTACAGGTTGATGACGTTCGAATACCCATTATGGCCGTAGGAGATTTTCAGGTTGCTCAGGGAATGAACAGTATTACAAGAAGAGACAGAGAAGGATTTGTAGATCTTAATATTGGCATCCGTGGCGAACCGGCTGAAAGTATGCAGAAAGTTCAGGAAATTCTAACAAACGATGTGATACTGCCGGCCGGATACCGATACGATTTTGACGCTTCTACAAGAGATATGGACGAAAGCCAACAACAACTTGGTTTCGCATTTTTATTTTCTCTGCTACTCACCTATATGGTGATGGCCTCCGTTTTCGAAAATTTTAAAGATCCCTTTATTATCATGTTTACAGTTCCGCTGGCCTTCTTTGGATCACTGATTTTCCTTTTTATAACCGGTACGTCGTTAAGTGTACCCGCTTATATTGGAATCCTGATTCTTGTGGGAATTGTAGTGAACAATGGAATTGTACTGGTTGATTATATTCATCAATATACGGGCCGTTCTGCAGTAAAGGATAAAGCCTATTTAATTGCATTTTTACAGGCTTGTAAGCGAAGAATGCGGCCTATTTTACTTACTGCATTAACAACAATCTTTTCGATGATTCCCCTCGCACTCGAGATTGGGGCAGGATCAGAAACCTGGAGTCCGCTTGCAAGGTCGGTAATTGGTGGATTAACCTTTGCTACTATTTTAACTCTATTCGTTGTTCCCGCAATTGTGGTCGGCATCTCAAAAGAGCGTCGTGAGTGGGTAAAAGAAGGGCTTAAAAAAGTTGGGTGATGTAGCGCAAACGTAATATGTTACTACGTTCTAATTTGTAAACAATTGATAATTGTATACTTTTCCCCATAACGAGTGGCGAGGGGAAATGGAAACGTCTATAAATCACACATTAAAAAGAAGTTTTTTTGTTCAGCTTTCGGATGAAAATGATCAACAGGTAGTAGAAAAGTCGTTAAAGAAGTTCGATATCACGATTTTACGTGATGTTAAGCAATTTGAAAAATCTGTCGATATTTTCGTAGTGGATATCGAAATGTTCATGAAGAACAAGAAACGGTTAACACAGTTCAAGGAAGAATCCCCTGCACGACTTGTCCCCCTTCTGCTTATCTGTCCAATAGAGAAAGTTGATTTATTAGATAAATACAAAGGGGTTGTGGATGACGTAATCATCAAACCGATACATCCAACGGTTCTTACTTTACGGATGAATACTCTTCTTGAGAAAGTAAAACTTTCTAAGCTTATTTTAACAAAGAGGCAGGAAACTGTTGATGATTTTGAAGGTGAATGGAAGGATATGGTTGAGCAAAGTCCTGATTTGGTTCAAATTTCAATTGATGGAAAAATTAAGTACATCAATCCCGCCGGGGCAAAAATATATGGAGCAAGTTCTGCAAAGGAATTGATTGGGGAATTTGTCCGTCATCCAAACGATGAAATGTCTGTGGAAGAACTTAATAATCGAATAGAAACCGCTCAAAAGGGAGAAGCTCTTGCTCCCCGGGTACTGGATATTATGGCCCAAACCGGTGAAAGAAAATTCATTAAAGCTAACTCTACTCCATTTATCTATAATGGAAAAAAGGCAGTTCATACTGTGGGGCAGGATATTACGGAACTGTTGAATATGCAAAAGGAACTAAAGAGAATCATTTCGCAAAAACAGGCGCTTCTTCAGGAAGTTCATCACAGAGTAAAAAATAACCTGGCCATTATAAACGGATTGATAGAGCTTCAGCTTGATAAAATGCTTAGCGAAGAGTCGTTTTCTGTTCTTAAAGCTACACAGTCTCGAATTCTTTCCATTTCCAAGGTTCATGAGCTTCTATATCAACAAGAAAATCTGAATGAAATAGATACGAAAACTTACCTGACCCATTTGACTGATATGATCAATAAGTCGTTTTCAGGCCGGGGAGGGGAAATCCAATTTGATTTAGAAATTGAATCGTTTTATCTGAGTCTCGATCAGGCTATTCCGTGCGGATTGTTGTTGAATGAATTGATATCGAATTCCTTAAAACATGGTTTTTCCGCGAAAAGTGAGAAAAGGATTGCCTTAACTGTCAACTCAGTGGATGATGAAGTATCAATCCATTATCGTGATTATGGGAAGGGGCTGGATCAGGATTTTAATATGGATAGAGAGTCGAATTTTGGGTTGTTAATCATTCGAACATTGCTGAGTCAGCTTCAGGCAGATTGGGTTCAAAAATCTAAAGATGGTTTTCACCTAACCTATACATTTCGGAAAAATGCATACAACGGACCCATTCAAAATGTGAGGCCTTAACCATTATTGGAATGTGATACCTCGATGGAGAGAGGACTGCTCAAGGTTTGAAAAACCACGCAATAACGCTCGGTTAACTTCAACAGAGACGCAATTTGTTCTTCATCGGCATCAGTTTTCAGGATATATTTCAGCCGTATATTTTTAAATCCAACAGCTGCTTCTTTTGATACCCCAAGCGTTCCACGAAAATCCAGATCGCCTTCTGCACGCACCGCAGTTCCATCCTTAAGCTTTACACCAATAGCGGTTGCCACGGCGTTGAGCGTTACACCGGCGCAGGCTACAAGCGCATCCAAAAGCATATCACCCGAGCAAACTGCCATTCCGTTTCCACCCGTTGCCGGGTGCAGGCCCGCTTCAACCATCGCTTTTCCTGTGTCTACTTTGCAGGTAATTCCCTCGCCAATTTTGCCTTCTGAGGAGAGTGTAATAACCGCAGATTCCGGATCATCCTTATACTGAGATTTGAGTGGTGACTGAAGAGCGCGAAGTTTTTCTGAGTCCATAATGTAATTAGTTGCTTATTTTTTTCTAAAGATAAAGAGTAGATTAGTCACTTGCGAAAGCACTTTGTGTAGCTCGAATGTCCCCGTTCGAGGATTGTTGAAGAGCTTATAAATACCAAATTTTATTAGGCACCTTGTCTGAATCCACCACCAGCTCCTCCCTACGTCGAAAAGTGTTCAATAGAGAAAAGATTTTAAGATTATGCTTTTTTATTTATCGTAAAAGCTGTGTTGCACGAATTCTTGACTACTCGAACGGGGACGTTCGAGCTACATTTAATACCTCATATGTAACAAGTTGGTCTCACCATCAGAAGTTATCGTTACGATAAGAATATTTCCAAAGTCACTTTCATCAAACTTCTTTTTAAAATGTTCTCGTCCCAAAAGTGCATTTGCAAAAGTGGGAGTGGAGTTAGAATGGCCGGCAATAAGAACATGATTACCCCGATGTTTTCCTATCCATTCTGCCGCTACTTCATCAGGATTTAGATGGTCATAATTAATGATTTCCACACCATTTTTTTCGGCAATTTCACGGGCTGTTTCGGTTGTTCGAATCATAGGTGTCGAATAAACGGCATCAAAAGAAATATTTTCCATCATGTTGGCTAATATATCAGCACGTTTATATCCGGCTTCAGAAAGATCCGGATCACGGCTGTCATCCACTTTTTCTGCATGGCGAACCAGGATGAAAGTGGTGATTTCGTTAGACGTTGATTGTGAGAATGCATCAATGGGTGAGATGAGCAAAAATAGAAAAATGGAGAGGAGAACGTTCATGGCAAATAAATTTTAATTGATTAGTAAAACCATCATGATATATTGATGGCAAATTAACATTCCGGTTCTATATTTCCCATAAAAAATAATTCTATGAAATTTATTATCGTTCTGATCTTTCCAATCTTATTTACGGCCTGTATCAAACAGTACGATTACGATCTCCAGGGTCATCGAGGCGCAAGAGGGCTTGTTCCGGAAAATACCATTTCTGGGTTTTTAGAGGCTATTGATCACGGAGTAGATACCGTAGAGCTTGACGTGGTTGTAACCGCAGATGATAAGCTGCTTGTTTCTCATGAGCCGTGGTTCAATCATCAGATCAGCACAAAACCGGACGGTACTCCCGTTTCTGAAGAAGAGGAGACCGGGTTCAATATTTATGAAATGACGTATGATGAAACCATACGGTTTGATGTGGGCCTTCGTCGACAAGAAACCTTTCCCGATCAACAGCTGATGGAGGTGTCGAAGCCTCTTTTGGTTGATGCGATCATCGCCATTGAAGAGTATGTGGAAGAGCAGGGAAAAAATCCTGTACACTACAATATCGAGACCAAGAGTCAGCCTGAATGGTATGGTGAGTTTACTCCTCATCCCGAAGAATTTACGCAGCTATTATATGATGAGCTTTCCGAACTTGGAGTGTTAGATCGAGTGATCATCCAATCGTTCGATCCTGCCACGCTGGTTGCTATGCGGCGGATAGATCCCACTGTTACGCAAGCAATGTTGGTCTATGAAAATATAAACGCCCTTGATCCGTATATCAATTTGCTTGGCTATACTCCTGAAATCTGGAGTCCGTTCTACGAGCATGTCACCCCCGAGTTAGTGGCAGAGATCCACGAACGTGGAATGACCATCATTCCATGGACCATCAACGAAACAGAAGAGATGGTGCGGCTGCTGGATATGGGCGTAGACGGAATTATCACCGATTATCCGAATCGGGCACCACGATAGGAAACATCACCCCGACTGATTTTCCGTAGTTTCTTGATAGGCAAGTTCCAGCACCGAAATATAGTGATTTCCATTTTGAAGATACTCGTTCAGTAGAGCCTCCGTTTTGTTGCAAAGAAAAGGGGCGAGAGGCTGATCAACCTGCTGAAACTGATTCAATGCGCTCTTTACAATTTCATCCCACTGTTTGTGATATAGTTTTAGATCATGACTGGTGATGGATTTTCGGCAGGGGAATTTGTCACAATGCAGCTGAATGCTGGACGGAAAATTGAACATGCTGTACTCATCTGTGATCTCTTCGCCGGCGGCAATATTGCGAATGGCAATTTCGAACCCGTAGCCGGTGCTCATGGTGTTGCACTGGCAGCAGTGATTCACATATTTGGCGTGATCCCAGCTTACGATCCGCTTGCCGTCGTGATCCATAAAGCTGTAAGTATCAATTAGATCTTTATAGCGTGGATCAGAAAGTCGTTCATCGTCCGCTTCAATAACCACCTCAAGATCGTCCTTTACATAGGTGAGGGTTCCTTTTGCGATAGGCTTTGTGGAAAATACTCCCCGGCCTTTAAGGTTATTTATAAAACGCAGTTCTGTATCAGGGTGGATCATATTGTTCTCTTTTCTCTCTTGTGATTTTTAACAAACTCTATCTTTACAGAATGGTAAAAATAGCGGAGAAAATAAAACTTTTTTGTTGAGATGGAGAGAAGGGATATGTGCAATATTAAACCCAGATACAGGATAGGTAAATTATGTAAGCAAATTAACGGAACATCTCCATAGAACTATTGTTTTACTCTACAAAGGACGAGTACAAAACAGAGATAAAATGATGAATGAGTTAGAAAATAGAATTGAAATTCAAGAGAGGATAGATCAGTATATACAAGGAAATTTATCAGAAAATGAAATAGATCAATTGTGGGTGACCTTTCTGGATTCACCCGAATGGTTCGACTATTTTACGACACTTGTAAATCTTTATTCAATTGGAAAGCCCGGTATTCGAAATTAAGAGGTTGTACTGAACCCAATGTCTAATAAAAAAAGGGACAGGTGCTCAAGTCCTGTCCCTCCTAACGTCTCTCAATTTTAGGCATTCAATTTTATGTTAAATAGAACTCCTCCTTCGGTGGCTGAGAACTATTTTTTGAAATAAGGTTTATAGCTTTTTGGATTCTTTTTTTAAGGGTATTAAAACTGGTGGGTTTTTTGATGAAGTAACATGCTCCTTTTTCGTAAAAATAGTCAGCTGTTTTTTGGTTGTAATTTGTAGAAAGAATTACAACAGGCAAATCTTTTAGTTCATCGCTGCCCATAATTTCGCTTACACATTCAGCACAAGTTTTTCCATGCAGATGCAAATCTATAAACACAATCTGCGGAAGGTTATCGTCCTCACAACGAGTAAGTTGTTTCAGTAACATCTTACCATCACTTATAACGGTGATTGAAGCAGGTAGATTCATTTCTGATGCTGCTTCTTTAAATAGGTAGACATCATCGCGATCGTCATCACAAATAGTAATTTTTGATAGCATAATAATCCTCTCATTTCTGGATGAATAATCAGCTAACTTGAAATTATATGATTCTATAAATAGAATGCACGTGGTAAAATAATGTACAGAATGATCAATTCTGTACATTTGAACAAGAATAGATGCTCAAAGTCTATCCTTTAATTTGTAATGTAAAATACGCTTTATTTTTGATTTATGTATTACATTTTAAAAGTATTGGTTGTAGAATTATAGGATATAGTAGATTCTTTTTATACTTTTATTAAGATTTAAAATCTATAGAAACCCAAGGTTTTTAAATACTAAGTGATGTCTTCTTAATTAGAAAGTGCATATGCGAATCGTACCGTAAAAACTTGCCTAATCATAGGTGGAAACCGGATTACTTTTTGGGACAAATCCGGTTCTGTTATGTACAAAACCCCTTACCTGTAAAACAGATAAGGGCTCGTACGTTGGGAGGCTACTGAATCAGCTTGTCTGATGAAGTCTTGCGCCGAATTCAAAAAGGGAGTGAAGGTTGAATAAAGTTAATGGGAATTTGATCAACTGAATTCGAGATTAGATTTCCGCTATCGCTACAATCCAGCTTCTCGCCCGGGCATATTTTAGCTTAGTTAATAGACATAAAAAAAACCTTACCTGAAACTCAGATAAGGGCTCGTACCTCGGGCCGGGCTTCCCGATGGTAGAATTAAGGTATGGAAATTGATGAACGTAATTCGGGACCAGCTCTTCGCTATCGCTCAGGTCTGGCTACTCGCCCGGTAATTTGAAAGAAATGTATAGACATAAAAAAACCCTTACCTGAAACTCAGATAAGGGTTCGTACCTCGGGCCGGGCTTCCCGATGGTAGAATTAAGGTATGGAAATTTGATGAACGTAATTCGGGACCAGCTCTTCGCTATCGCTCAGGTCTGGCTTCTCGCCCGGTAATTTGAAAGAAATGTATAGACATAAAAAAACCCTTACCTGTATAACAGATAAGGGCTCGTACCTCGGGCCGGGCTCGAACCGGCACTGACATTTAAATATCAATTGGATTTTAAGTTCAAATAAAAACCCTTATTACGTTAGTGTTAAGAGTGATTTTTCTTGATTTGTACCCAAACCTGTACCCAAATCGCGGGAACGGTTTCATTCCCTGCGGTTAAAATACCCGTCATTTATCAGGGCTTTATAAGCATCTGTACTTTCTAAATCAGGGATGGGGGAATTACGCTTATTTTAACTCTTCCAACTTGCTGATCACCGTCTATAAAGTCACCTGTTAAACTTGTAAACCAAATTTCAAAATATTCCTCTGCGTACAAATAAGTCATTTCCACAACATTACTGGCTTCATAAGTATGCGGTAGAGCAATCCACACATTATTCCCATCTAATGGCGACCAATGTGCTAATACAACTCCTTCCTCAACCATTTGCGAAGTTAATGGGTTGACACCTTCAAATGCCACATACGAAAAATCATCGAACCCGCTTTCGGGAGGATTTACAAAATCATTTTCATCCCATGAAAGGTAAAAAGTTTGAACATTTGCTGATCCATCACTTCCGTCTAAACCGCGTTCGCCTTGTTGACCTACCGGCCCTTCACATCCCATAACTGATATCATAATTATAGCAATAATCAACAGTAGCCTATTTTTAATCATCGTGTTATTTATTGGTTTTTAGTTTTGGCCGCCAATGATAGCGACAGTAATTTTGCCAGTCTCGATTCTGTATCTAGTGATAATTCCGGCAATTTCTCTTTCTCTAAATTGGTAATAGTCAAATCTAATATTTCTTCGAGCTTTCCTTCTACGGCTTCATAGGGAGTGGCATTTTCTCTTACTTCACTTTTCCCGCTTTTTTCAAACATTTCTCCTTTACCGGTAAGCAGCCACGTACCCGAACATCCAGTTTTTTCAACAATTTTTTCTAAATGATCAGATCCTGGGTTATTGATTCGACCCTTTTTAATATCAGTTATATACGAATGATTATTTATTTCACATTTTTTTAAGAACGCTTTAGCGCTTGGAAATAAAGCACTTAGCTGTAAAATCCTATCCTTTACATCATACATATCTGATAATTAATTTGATATAATCATACAGTTCTGATTATACTTACCAGTGGCAACTAACCAACGGTAAGTAATTTAATAAAATGTACCCGGATAAACACAAGGAACTAAAAGAAGCTTTACGGTTACTGAACATCTCGCTTCGCGGTTGGAGTAAAACGCTTATTTCGCCCAATACCGGTAAATCTATCTCTCACACCGCTGTTATACGTGTTTCACAGGGTCATGAAGAAACGGAATGGATTCAATCAGAGATTGAAAGCATCATAAATAAAGCCAAAGAGCAGTTCCCCGAATACTACAAAGCCAAAGGGGGGACAACGTATGTATAAGCCCAACTTTTATAGCGTTACGAGCCTTTTTCCAAAAAGTTTAGAAAAATCTGATATAACTGATTTCCTGTGGAGGTTAAAGCGCAGCGGGTTATTGCTAATGGGCTTGGCATTTCCCGCCGCGCTCCCTCTCTCTATCCACCACACGCGGCAACCGTTCACATTTAGCCGTATTGATGTGCTTAAACGGTTACAAGAGCTTAGAACGGAAATGGATCACTTAATTTCTGTTGCGGAAGCCGAAAAACGACTCGAAACAGAAGAATATCTCTCCACCAAAGATTTTGCCTACCTGGTAGGCCTCACGCCAAAAACGATATCCAATCACGCCAGTTCCGGACGGTTTTCGAAAACCTACCGCGAAAATGGCTTTTGGTACATCCATAAATCAGAACTCGCACATTATGAATAAAACACTTTACAAATCGGCAACCCGAGAGCATGGAAAATATTCCTGGCTTTCTGATTCCTCAACAAATAACAAGCCGCCAAATATGCATGATTATTCCGCGCTTATTTTAACCGGCTTTTTCTTTCTGATGATTCTTGCCGTCTCACTTTTATTAAGCTAAACCTAATCAATGCTCTAATGGAAAATTCAATTGTTAAAACCGCTCTACCCAAAGAACCGGCCCCGATGCTCGATTCTCTCTGTATTAACTACCTGGCGATACTGTCTACCGCCTTTTCAATTATTAATGAGATGATCCCCATGGCTGATAAAAGCCTGAAACTGACACTCGCTGAAACGTTGAGTTGGGAATTGGCCAGACAAATCCCTTTCGGGGTTACTCTTTCCGGATCACGCTCTATAAGCATGGAAGAAATGAATGAACTGATACCGGCCGAACCAAAGCCTACCCGCCGAATAGTTAAATCTAAATCTATAGATAATCGTCATGGATCTGCATAAACCAAACAACGGACAGCCGAATACAACAGTAGAAGTCACAGCAGACGATCTAACGTTTCAAAAATGCGAGTGTGAGTCCCAAACGTTTATCACCGCTCATAAAATTGGGGTTCTTTCTGTCATTCATCCCAAAAACAACACCGGTAAAAAGCAGCATGTTTCTGTGCCTGTAGCCGTGTGCACCAATTGTAATGAAATATTTGAGGGTTGAGCTATGGTAGAATTCAAGTCATACAGGGAAGAAAGCCGGAAGGATGCGGGATTAGAATTAGACTCGATTATAGAATTAGATGATAAAGATTTGGCACTCGGTGCACTATTACGGATTGCTGATTCATTAGAGATCATTCAGAAGTCAAAAAAAGATCTAATGGATGAAATTAAAGCACACAAATATCATATCGAATCATTACAAAGAGAAAACGATGACTGGAGAGAAAGAGTAGACGAATTAGAGAAAGAAATAGAAAAGTTTAAAAAAATACTTAGAGGATAAATAACCATGGCTACAGCAATTAAAAAGAGAAAAGTAAAAGAAGGCTTGGGGGATGTAAGCCGTAAAAATATTCGAACCAATGTTTGGGGCACAGCCTCGTACCTGGTTGATATTAGCGGACTGGATGAAGCTGCCGAAACCGCGGATCCGGATAAAGATAAAAATTACAAAGCTGTTGCTACGATCCTACTTAATGCGCAGCGGGAATTAAAAGCCTTAAAACAATGAGTGCATTTATCAAAACCATCAAAAAAGTAACCGCCTGGCACAATGTACGAAACAAGCTACTCTTGGAAGAAGATCTCACAAAAAAAGAACGGCTGATGCTGATTCATGCCCTAAACCAATGTGAAGGGGTTGTATTTCCCTACTTGCGGGAGATTGAGAGCTATAAACAGAATTTCACGGTTATGGAGAATACCAGTGCGATAAAATCACCACAGACTTTTAAGCGGAGTTATGAAGAAGTGGCCGCCTTTGAAGAAAATTATCTGCCGCAACTGAATAAAATTAATAGAAAAGTCTCTTAAACGGCCGCTTACGGCCACAACTAAAAACCAATAATACGTCATGGCAAAATCGAAAAAGATAAATATTAAAGTAGGTCAAAACGCTGTTTTTGTTGATCAAAACGGAAACGAGTGCGCAGCTCTTATAAATGCCGTACTCCCCGAAAATAAAGTAAGTCTGCACTACTTCCCTTCCGGAATAACGCAAGCCGCCTTTCATTCCGGCGTAAAGCATTACAACGATGCTGATAAAGGAGAAAAGCACTGGAAGAAAGCTTAAAACCCTGCTGCCGGTAGCAATTCTGTTACCGGTTTTTTTATTGTCCACAAATCAACGCTCTATGATAACTACAAAGGCTTCGAACCGGCAAACGGTTACTTATAAAGAAATAAACTACCACTGTTTTTGGGATGGCCATGTTATGGATAGCCAAAATCTACGGATCTATGATAGTGCCGGTGCCCGAACAAATCATCTGTGTGATGATATCCGTTTTCTCGCGCTTTTAATCGCAACTTATACATATCGAGATCATGCCCGAAAGAAAACAGCTTAGTTTGTTCGACCAGGGAAAGGATCCGGAACTCTCCGTTCCTGAATCTGCAAAAGGTGATTCGTTTTACTATTCGCGGTTTTTAGCTGCACAATACCGAACCGCGTCCAAAACGGATCCCAAACGATGCGAACACTGCAAACATCTTCGGAAAATGCAGTTAGGCCACCGCAATTTCTATAAGTGCGCACTCATTGGTGTAACCCACAGCCGCGCTACTGACGTCCGGCTCAAAGGTGTCTGCAACCGGTTTGATATGGATCTTCGGAAGTTGAAGAGTTTAAAGGTGAATTTAGTATGATTGATCGCGATAACAGACCCATAATATTATTTATCGATCTCTTTTGTGGCGCGGGAGGTGTAACTACCGGAGCTGTTCAGGCAAGATTAGGAAAATACATACCCGTTAAAGTAGTCGCTTGTGTTAATCATGATCCTTTAGCGATTGAAAGTCATGAATATAACCATCCCGGTACCATTCATTTTTCAGAAGATATTAGAAAACTTGATGCCGGGAGATTAACCCGGATCATTGATTATTACCGTCAAAAATACCCGAATGCTATTGTTGCTCTCTGGGCTTCAATGGAGTGTACAAATTATAGCAAAGCGAAAGGCGGTATGCCCCGTGATGCTGATAGCCGTTCCCTTCCTGATGAAATGGACAGGTATATAAATGCAATAGATCCTGATTATTTCTTATGGGAAAATGTTCAGGAATTCATGTGTTGGGGGCCGCTCGATGAAAATGGGAAACCATTATCACGTAAAAACGGCAAAGATTGGCTTGCGTGGCAAAAAAGAATCAAGTCATTAGGGTATCGCCATGAGTGGAAAATGTTAAACGCCGCTGATTATGGCGCTCATACAAAGAGAAAGCGGCTATTTGGGATATTTGCCAAAGATGGATTCCCTATAGCCTGGCCAAAACCTACACACTCTGATAATCGGGATGGGAATAATATGTTTGGTGAGCTTAAGCCATGGAATGCTGTTAAAGAATGCCTCAATTTCGAAATTGAGGGTAAATCTATTTTTACCCGGAAAAAAGAGCTTGTTGAAAAGACATTAAAAAGGGTTATCGCTGGAATGCGAAAGTATGTAGCCAATGGTGATGGATTTATCTATAAGTATTACAGTAACGGTGATAATACTGAATCGCTTGATCAACCCTCTGGAACCATTACAACCAAGGATAGAATGGCGTTGGTGCAATCAGCATTTTTGGATAAAGGTTTTTCAGGAGTTCATAATCATCAATCGATTAATGATCCATCCGGGGCGTTACCTACTAAAGATCATTATTCAGTAGTAAAGGCTACATGGTTAGATAAACAGTTTAGTTCCCCTCTTAATCATCAAAGCATTTCCGTTCCTGCCGGTTCTATTATGCCAAATGATAAACACTGCATGGTTCAGGCGTTTCTTGACCTACAGTTTAGCCAGGGAACAAGACACCAATCTATAAATCAACCGGCAGGAGCTTTATTAACTGTTCCTAAAATGAATTTAGTGAAGGTGAAAAGTGCCTTTTTGATGAACCCACAATTCAGTTCTAAAGGTGGAAGTATAGAGGATCCATGCTTCACACTAATTGCCAGCATGGATAAACGTCCACCTTATTTAGTGCAAAGTAATCTTGGCGAGAAAACCCCAAAAATTAAATCCACAGATTCTAAAACCATGCGAGAAATAAAGAAATTTTGCTTTGTGTATGGAATTACTGACATCACAACGCGAATGCTAAATGTTACCGAGCTAAAGAAAATACAAGGCTTTCCGGATGATTATTACCTGGCCGGAAATAAGACAGACCAAAAGAAATTCATTGGTAATAGTGTGGTGCCAAAAATTGTGAAAGCCATGATGGAAACACTTAGTAATGAGATAAAAACGGCTTTAAGCACCAATACCATAGCATTAAGTAAAGTTAGTTAACCCCTTAAAACTAAAATATGAAAGCCGTTATTCGCGGTTTTCTCTGAAAATTGAGGTTTCACCATGATTAAGCAATTTCCACCAACTCCCAAAGGCTGCGCCGCTGCTAAACAGTATTTAAAGACGTACAAGGTACCTATCTCTAAACGGTTATCCGGTTGGGATATCGTGGCAATGGCGAATAAACGGGCGAACAAATCGAATGCTAAACCCTGCACTTGTAGCAGAGCATTCCAGGCAAGCCGTTTCATTGATTGTGATAACAGCTGTCACCCTGTACGAATTTAAACCAAATATTAAACCAGTAAATAAAATGGCACACGTCCCAAAATCACTAATAGCATTCACAGAAAACCATACAACAGTTTACCATGTACTTAGATTTGGTGGTCGAATAAAGCAGCAATTCATTTTTACTCTTGATACCGATTCTGTTTTTGCAGAGCCATTAAACAAGAGTTTGGATAAACAATTTGACTCCCGAAAACTTCCAGAAAAATACAAAAAAGGTAAGTGGCCTAAATCATGGGTAAGAAACGCTATTAAAGATGGCTTTAACCTATCAACTATTGAAGAGGGAGTAACCGAAAGAAGTCCATTATGACCCTGTAAAGGCAAAATAAAATATAAACCAAATCCGCCGCTTTTTGGCGGATTTGACATTATTCAATCTCTCAACTCAAAAAAAAAGCTCTCAACATGACTATTGCATTCCCCCCGCACCCCCCAATTCGGAGAAACTCAACGAGCCGTAAAAGGGGCGAAACCCTTTTTCAGCGCTTCATACACGCTGTAGATTAGCTCAATTCAGCTCACGTCTACTAATCACCGATACTGACACCAATAATTATTTATAGCGCGTAACAGACAATTTTTTATAAACCGATTGACTAATGACCTCAACAAGATTTCAAAAACTACTCGATACGATTGAAGCCAGTGGACTAAAAGTAGAGAGTAGATCCGGTTACACACAAACGCAGTGCCCTTGCCACCAGGATAATACACCGTCTGTTACCATAAAGGAGAATGCAGCAGGAAAAATCAGCCTTAATTGCCATGCCGGTTGCGAAACGTCAGATATTTTAAGAGCACTCAATTTAACCTGGGATGTTCTTTATCCGGACGATCAAAAAAAATCGAGCTTAAAAAAGAAGAAAGAAATTGTTGCTACCTATCCATATACAGATGAAAAAAGAAATTTACTGTATGAAGCAGTTCGTTTTTACCCAAAATCATTCCGGCAGCGAGTTCCGGCCGTAGGTGGTGGTTGGAAATGGAGCCTGAAAGGAGTTCGCAGAGTGATTTATAATCTTCCGGATGTTCTGCAGGCCGCAAAAGATGATAAACCGGTATTCCTGGTAGAAGGAGAAAAGGACGCGGAAGCATTAACCAAGCGGGGATTGATATCTACAACGGTTCCCATGGGAGCCGGTAAATGGTCGGACGATTTTAACCCGGCGTTTAAAGATGTTGAACTGATTATTCTTCCCGATAATGACGATCCGGGGAAAGAACATTCTGTATTGGTAGCCTCCAAACTATTAGAAATTGCAAAAAGCATCCGAATTCTAAATCTGCCAAAATTACCCGATAAAGGTGATGTTAGCGATTGGTTGATGGACGGAGGCAGTAAGGAGGAATTACTTGAACTGGCATTCGATACCGATATCATAAAAACCGCAGATGATGCAGCTGTGTCGGCCGGACTGGATCCAACCGATGATGAAGAGGACGAAACTACCGCCCGACTATCAAAGAATCTGTTTTTTGAAGAAAACAACCACATTTATAGTACCAGTGAAGATGAACGCCTGGTAGCTGATTTTGCGATCGATATAAATTCAATCGTCAAAGATGATCGTGAAGGCAGAATATTCTACATAAATATTAGAGAGCTGAACCGTGGCAAACTCAATGTTTCCGATACTATTGAAGTGCTACCGGAATCCCTGGATGATGTTCGAAGCTTTTACAAATCAATCCGGCCGTACACCATGGGCGAGATTATTCAGTCCAGGCACGACAAAGTGAAACCATTATCTATTTTTAAATGGCTGCTATCGGAATTTGATAAACCCATCGTTCGGCGGCCGGATCACGTAGGATTTATACAACCAACCGATTATGATAAACGTCCCTACTGGCTATTCGGGAATGCGTTAATCTGCCCACCTTATAAAGATGAACCGGGAAAAATTGTAGATCCCAACGAAGCCGATGAATTTATAGTAAACAATCAGGTTGGGTTTACCCTTCCGCTCTACCAGTCTTTAAAAGAAAAAGAGCAGTTGGCACCAATGATAAATAAAGAAGTGAAAGGAGCCGGTGAATTCCTGGGAGAAGTAAAAACCAAACTGATCGATCTTATTGGCGGTGGAGATCCAACCGGCCGCGCTAAAAACTACGCGAAAATAATGATGGCGTATGTAGTCTACCATTTGTACGAGAAAGATATCTATTTCGCGAATGACATGAACGGCCACACGGTAATGCTTTATGTGTACGGCCCGAAAGGAACCGGTAAAACCACCTATTTCAACACTTTTTTACGCGCTTTTTTTGGTCTCCACAAAACCAAGGAGATGAAAGGGAATTCAGTAACCATTGCGGCTATCGAAAACCAAATGGGTCACTTCTCACAACTGCCGGTCTGTTATGATGAATACAATCCTGAATTTTCAAAGATCGATTATCAGAATGTAAACGGCTACTACCATAAAACAAGTAGAACGGTATCTGATGTAGACCGTGCCGGACGAAATAAATTCACTCCCATACGGAGTACATTAAGTTTAACGAGCAATTTCCGGATTAATCTTGATGTAGATCAGGCCGATGCAACTGAAAGCCGTGTGGTTTATTTCGAGTACAAAAAAGAATTCAGATCCAATGATTCCGATCTATTTGAATGGTTTGAAAATAACCTGGATGATTTAAGCCGGATCACAACCTATGTGCTGCTGAATCAGACCGATGAATCCCGAAAGAACATCAAAAAGGAGGTGAAAGCCCTCTATCTGCTCTATAAAAACAAACTGGACGAGGAAGTAGCTAAAAATCCCAAAAAGTACGTAGCTGAACACCGGTTAACAGATAACTACATTCGGCTTTTAGGATGCTATGAACACATATTTGGTGAAGATCCGGCGTTCCGGTCGTTTATTCTTGATGAATTACTTCAACGATTTGCAGCTGCCAAGGCGAACGAGAAAGAAAATGCAATTCTAAATCAGCTCATTTACCTGGCAAGCAGCGGCCGCGTAAAAGAGAGCTGGCATTTCCACTACAATAACAATCAGAATGAAGTTTATATAAACCTAAGTCAACTTTATGAAGCCTATGCAGAGTATAAACGTGACAAAGCGATTAGCAACAATCAGTTTAAAGAGATTCTTAAAGACTATTTCGAAGAATGCGGCGGTTACGATACCGGAACCAAGAAATGGTATGGCACCTACTACGATAAGAGTAATAGCAGGGTTGATGTAAACAAGCCAATGCACAGCTATGTTTTAAGCTACAAACAGGTTGCTGACTCCAACAACTTGTTAAAGGAGCTTTTCCCTTACGGTGAAGAAGCGCAACCGTATGTGAGCAAGTACAGTAGCGAGACTGAAACCACACCAGACGAACTGGATGATGATCTTCCGTTCTGAACTTAAAAAATTTTAGTTGCACTTTTTTAGTGCGAACAATTATGCAAAAAACGAATATTTTTTCTAACCAAAGACTAAAAAGAGTATCTAAGTATATATTATTATTTAATTTAGTACTGGTTATAAGTAAGGTTAGAAAAGGGTTAGAAACGGGTTAGAATGGTTAGAAATGGGTTAGAAAATATTTTCGTTTCTAACCTACTTTCTAACCACGAATTGATTAATAAAAACAAGAACTTATGCAAAAGGTTAGAAAGGTTAGATTTAGACATGGGGGGAAAAGAAACACACACTTTTTCCACCTACCAAAAAACACCCTGTTTAATAATTAAACTAAAAAGCTTAATTCACTTAAATAATCTAAAGACAGATTACTCAACTAAAACACACCAAAAAAACCATCATCCTACCATGACAAAAGAAGAAAGGCCAGACGATTTCGAGGAAATAATCAACGAAGAACTATTCTCGCTTAAGGAGGCAAGGATTTATATCTGTGAGAAGCTAAATCTAAGTCCATCGTACTTTAAAAAGCACATTCGGGATATGCTGGATCCGCGGCCAACCATCATCAAACGAAATGAAGGGATAGCCAGGAGCTTGAAAGTATCAAAATCCGAAGTGGATGAAGTGATTTACAGGATTAAAAAGAAATTTTTAGATAAAAAGTCATGACGTATGAAGAATCGAAATGATGTTTTTAAAAACCAAAGATCAGCTGTGTACGCTGTATTGTATAACGATTTTCGTAATGCAGCGCTTGATTGTGGATATGCCTTAGCGGTTCATGGATCCATGCTAAATGATATGGATTTAATTGCCGTAGCCTGGACGGAGGAATCAAAACCACATCCGGAATTAGTAAAGGCTATTTCTGACTGTATAGGTGATACTATTTGGAAAGAATACCATTTCAAGCAGTATGAAGTAAGGCCGCATGGACGGATTGTTTACACTCTTTCTATTTACGGTGATTGGAGAATTGATTTAAGCGTTATTCCACCAAAATAACGTCCGTCCAGGTAGTTTATAAATAACCAAAAAGAAAATACTATGAGCCAAAATGAAGCAATTGTGAGTTGTCTGCATTTAACGCTTTCTAAGAAGCCGTTTGAAGTAATGGTTACAGGCGAAAAAAAGGAAGAGTTCAGGAAAAACAGCGAATGGATAAGAAGTAGATTGTTTGATTCTGATAGAATTATGGAAAGAGTTTATACTCATATAAAGTTTGTAAATGGCTACGGTTCTGATAAACCGTATTTCATTTGTGAGTTTGATGGGTTTATGGAGTGTTATATGGATGTTGAGCCACGGGAATATTCCAATGAATTAATAGTAGACGAAATAGGAAAGGGTGACTTTATTATCTACTGTGGTGAAATAATGGGAATTGGCAACTGGCCAAAAGAGAAATAACGGACAGATAACGGACACAGCCGTCCGAAATATTAACTCAAAATAAAAAATGATGAATGATCCTATAGGAAGGTTAGAACAAAGGCAATATGAACATCAGGCTTCGTCTGTAGATAAAACCTCTTTAAAAGCCTTCTTAGATTATGAAATAAGAAGTAGTTGGTGGGCTTCTTTGGTTAGTTGGGATTGGATGCAAAAAATAACGGGTAAATACTTTGCATGGAAAACAAAAAGAAAGTACGAAAGGTATAGTCGATCGAAAAAATGGGAGCTATTCTTAAAGAGATTACAATAATTGATTATGAGATATGCATTATTTGGAAGCGAATATTATTACTATGCAGAAGGTGGGGCAAATGATTTCATCAAATCCTCTGAAAATAAAGATGAATTATTTGAACTTGGTAAAAAAATGGAAGATGAAAATTTTAGACCTACACCGGTCGTTTGGTGGCACGTATTTGACGTTAAAAAAGGCACAATTATATCTGGAACTAAATATCAAGCTCATGGAGCACCTCATTTGCCTGATAATATATGTGTATAACAACCGATTATCCGCGCGATCCTTCCAGGTACGGATCAATCGCCAGTTATGATGAATTGCAAAAAATAGGTCTTTAATGGCTACAATGATTGTTTCTATAATAATAACTACGGAAACAATATTATCATGCTTAAAAATTCAAAAGAAGTGACTAAAAAAGCTCATTTATCACAGCTTAAAGAGATTCAAACCTATACAAACCAACTTGAATCATGCTTAATTGTACATCATACGCTCATCTACTTTCTACTGCAGGGTAGCGATCTCCCCTGGGGCCCACAAATAAGCCAGGGCATTTGCGAAAGCAACTCCGATATCTATGATCTGTTCAATGAAATGCAATCCACTCTCAATTCTGTTGTTTTTGAACTAAAAAACAGCGTTTAAACTTAATAAAAAGGAGGGTTTATACTCTCCTTTTAGGTCATTTTTGCTATTCATTCACTTAAAAACAGAGTTCATACCGGCTATCCCCGCGTTTTTTGTGCTAAAAAAGGTTCAAAAAGGGTATTTAAAGGTATTTAAAGTCCATTTTCGCCAATCTAACCCAATTCGAAGTCTACAAAGTTTTAAAAAGTGTTTTTAATGGTAAAACACCGTCTGCGCTTTATTGGGGTGGTTTTGGGGTTTAATTTTCAGTCACAGCAGTATTGGAAAATCCAACACCAACATTTAACCCACGAATAAAGCCATGAAAACCATTTTAACGCTTCTCTTGCCGTTATTTCTGCTTTTCGCCATTCCCTATTTTATGGAGGCCGATTCTTTCACTGAAACCGTACAAACTACCGTCCATGTAGACGATATTTCTACCGTTACAGCAGAATCTACCATCCCAAGTTTGGAACTGGATGAATTCAGCCATTCTGATTATACCTTCATTGAACTGGAAAGCCATTTCAACCATCCAACTGTAGATATAGGTGATGATAAACACATTCTACAAACGGATAATGATTCTCAATATAGGTCTTTAAATAACGCTGAAAACGATTTACCCGGACAAATTACGGGGTCGTTTGCGCATGAACCTATGAGTCAATCTCTTTTGGAGCACACAGAGCCAACAAACATCGGATATAGGATTAAGGGCGTGAGCACCCCTTATCTATTTATTTGATCTCTGATCCCAAGCCCGTGATGGGTTTGGGATTTTTTTATGCAACCAACCAGTAACCAATAGATATTTAAAATGGCTGATCCGGCAATAAAATCATATCCAAGCGATAACCTCTCCCCTGGCGGAGATCTTGCCATTTCTGAACGTGATGAATCAGCGGCAAAGGTTGGGCGTCCTCCAATGGATAGTTATTTAAACGCGGATGAAATCACGCCTCCGGAATCCATTGATCAGTTTGCTACATCAAAAGCCCGAATCTTAGAAAACTATCCGTTTTTTGGAACTCTTTTAAAGAGTAAAAACGGACATTATCGCATTCTAAAAACCTATACTAAAGAGAATAACACCAATATTGAACAGGTTGAACAGGTTCACGGCCACGGTGAATACCAACTGCGTTTCTTAGTCCGGAATAAAGAACATTTGATAGCATTTTCTATTGATGAGCCACAAAAAGAAGAGCAAAAACCAACTTCAAACACTCGTGAAGATGCTTTTTTGAAAGATGAACTCTACGAATCACAACAGGAAGTTAAGCGGCTAAAAGAGAGGATTAAAGATCGTGATTCCGACCTGGACGAACAGTTACGAAAAATCCGGAAACTCAATCAAGAGATTATAGAACTGGAACGTACCGGTGAAAAACGACATAAGGAAAAGATTGATCGAATTGAAGCGGAACGAGATAAGCTTAAAGAGAAATTAGACGAGCTTAATAAAGAGAATTTTGAGTTAAAAATGGATTTGAAATACGCCGATAGTGAAGGCGGTTTTGATCTAATGAGTACAGTTAAAGATATCGTTGAAGATGAAAGTGTACGCGGATTTCTAACAAATATGATGCAAAACAAGCAGGCCGGTTACGGAGCCACCCCAACACCAATCCACCAAATTAGCCAGGCACGAGAAAACCCCGGAAATCTTTCCGGAGCACCGGACAATCAACAAAACAAACAGGAATTAGCACTTCAAATCATGCAGAAATTTGTAAACGTTGTATTTAAATGTGCGGCAGAGGCACTAACCGAAGAAAATCCGGATTACAAACAAGTAGCCGGTTTTGTGCAGCAGCAAGTACAGAGTGTTCAAAGCCAGGGATTAACTATTGATCCCCAAAATTGGGTGAATCTTGCAAAAAGCCTGGTACAGTTCGCTATTCAAAACAACATTTCCAGTGAAAAACTGGCGAATGTAGTAAGTCCGCTACTCGAAAATGTAGGGCAGGCAAAAAGTGCGCTAAACGTGATGCCGGTAAATGTTGTGATTTCTACACTGGATGGAATGTACAATCTAAACTTAGCTGCGCAAGAAAAAGATGTGCTCAAAGACATTTTAAATATTTTTAAAAACCGGTTGAAAGGCTAAATGCAAGCAATTTTACCCATATCAAAGAATCTCACGCATCCGGCCACAGCCGAACTTGGAGCCGTAGGGAGACGTCCCGAACGCTCTTATTCTCGTGAGCCGTATAAAAGTTTGGATCATGTTTTAGACTTAATGAAAGCTCAAATCAATAAGTTTAAAGGAGATTCAGAAGTACGGAAAAAAGCATTTGCTATCACGAAGGGAATTGCAAAAGATCCGCGTACCGGTATGGCAGATCGGAGAGACTTTACAGCTATTGCCGATCAAATTTACAACTGGATAAATAAAAATATTGCCTACGTCCGTGATCCGGACGAAATAGAATATCTGCAAAGTCCACTTAAAACCATTGAATATGGGTTTGGTGACTGTGACGATCATTCAATATTGGCCGGTGCCTTGCTTTCGAGCCTTGGCGTTCCGGTTCAGCTAAAAGTTATTAAGGCCAATCCCTTCGAAAAGGATTTGTACAGTCATATTTACCTGGTCTACCAAGATAACGGCCAGTGGAAACCTTTTGATACGACTCTGCACTCAAAAGCCGGTCACGAAATAGCAGACAGCCAAATTTACGGACAGAAATTTATAGCACTTTCGGGTGCACCTAATCAAAAAAAATGTGGTTGTAAACCGCAAAAAAGCATGACAACTATGGCACGAAAAAGCGCAATGTTAACACCTGTTTATGATATCAATACCGGTAAACAATCAGATCTTGGTTGGGTATCGGAGGCGGCCGCGGCTGCCGGTGCATTTGCCAGTATATTTGCTAATAATCGTGAGGAAAAAAGGGCTGTGAGAGATGAAGCAAGAAATTCTCTTTGGGCTGCTGGATTAGACAGACGGATTTTAAGTAAGCAGCATAGCGACCAATACAAACAAGTTGCTCAATTTGCTGATTGGGCATTAGGTGAAGGGCAGCCGGCAATAGACTTTCTAAATGAGAATAAAACTCATGTGTTAGCGGTCGGCAACTCTATACCGGTAAGTGAAGCCAAAAGCGGTTATTCAGCTTGGTACAACCAAAACCGACAACGTTACGAGCAATCAAGCCCATCAACTGGGAAAGTTATAACCGGAATGCAAAATTTCTCGCAAGCCGGATTAAATCCCTGGTTAATTGGTGGAGCTGTATTAGTGGCCGGTGGCGCAATCGCTTATTCAATGAAAAATTAACGGTTTAAAAAGCTGATATGTCCCGCAAAAGTGCAATGTTGATGCCTTTATATAAAACCAATCAATCCGGTCTTGGATGGGTTGAAGATGCATATTCGCCCGGTGGAGCTTTAGTTACCATCACTCCGACTGGTAGTGAAGAAGGTGGCCGGACCAGATCGGAACCTATTACTACAACAAATTCGGAACCAACCCCTTCATCAACATCACCAGATGAAACTAAATCAACTAAAAGTTCAGCAGATGAAGATTCAGACACTACAAATAAATCCTTTTTGTCAAAAGCAGGTGTTTCACCCTTGATGATTGCCGGTAGTTTATTAGTAGCCGGTGGCGCAATCGCTTATTCAATGAAAAATTAACGGTTTAAAAATATGTCACGTAAAAGCGCATTATTAATACCTGAAAAAAAATCCACCGGTTTTCTTGGTGGCGCAAACGAACGGCGTATTCGCCGCATGAAGTTGAAAGCTGTAGGTTTTAATTGGGTTGATGCGAAAGGCCATAATTCCTCTCTTTATTGGAACATTAATAATTTTGGTGATTCTGCACTTGATAACGTGTATTCAGCGTGGCAAAAATACGGCGATATTGTAATTAAATTGCACGATAGCAGAAAATTATCTGATGGTTTTGCATCAAATAAAACG
Source organism: Balneolaceae bacterium (assembly GCA_040876545.1). Classification (GTDB taxonomy): domain Bacteria; phylum Bacteroidota; class Rhodothermia; order Balneolales; family Balneolaceae; genus SW132. Next base: position 202,933 of record JBBDPF010000025.1, read on the forward strand.
CGGCTGTATCAATTTGTTGAGGAAAATTTACCGGTGAAATCAGTACCTGCACCCAAACCCAAACCTGAACCTGCACCCAAGCCTACCTCTAAACCTGAACCCATAACAACATCCCAGTGGGATTCAGATTCAGGAAATGGAACGTCCACGACATCTACAAACGGTAATAAAATTTATTCCCGGGCCGGAATGAATCCCTGGTTACTTGGCGGAGCTGTGTTAGTGGCCGGTGGTATTGTCGCTTACGCGGTTAAAGATTAAATGTAAAAAACAACACTATGAAATTAGTCCAAAAAAACTCAGTTGCATCATCCCCAGACGGTTTAGGAAGTAACTTTTTCGATAAAATACAGGATAGAGTTGCTGAAGCTATGGAAGCCGGACAGAAAAGCTACGAAACCACGGAAGAATACAAACGCCGGATCGATATTCTTAGAAACGGTAACACTCCCGAAAACAGTCCTGAATTGTATAACAATAAAGCCGCATCCGGTGCCAGTAAATCCGGAATTAATCCTTGGTTAATTGCCGGTGGCGTTGCAACAGCTGCTACTTATGGAATTTACCGTTTAAACAAAAAGAACTCATAAATGGGATCACTTGTACAACATAGAAACCCGAACATGCTTGGCAACAATCCAGATAAAGGAGCGGTTCAACAGTTTTTTGAGCTGAAAATAAAGTATGCCAAGGTGATTAATCGTCAACCGGCGACCGGAATTCCTTCTACCCTACAAGTTGAGGTTCAAACACAACGGAATCTCGGTTATAGTATGCGTTTTCCAATATCGAGTGTTAGTTGCCCCGAAGTATTGGTAGTAGCTCGCGAATACAATGTTGAAAACCCACAGATATTAGGGTACGCGCCGTTAACAACAAATTTCGGCTTCTTTTTGGATGATTGTAAAGGAACCGCCGACATGAGAATAAACAATTTCAAGCCGTCCAGGACGGATTTAATTGTACTTGATGTGTACGAAACACAGGGAATTGATCGCGCTTTACGTGATGATATTATTCCAATTTATACAAGTCAGCCTATTGATTTAGGGCTTGATCTCGATACCGGCCGCGATACCGGTAATTTTGCAAAGGGATCCCAAAACTACCTTACTGCCGGTGTATTTAATCTTGGGGAACAGATGAATACGGTTGTTAAAGTTGGAACGGCCGGTTTGATTGGTTACTTCCTTTTCGCGAATCGTGACACTATCAATCAAGCCGTAAAAAATGTAGTTCCAAACACTAAAAAAGCGTCTAAATGAGCAAAATGAGTGAACATAGCGTTTCGGGTGCTTCTTTTCCCCTGGCTGATTCTGATCAGGCTTTTAAGAAATATATTCTTACCGGCCTGGACAAAGTTACTCAAGGAAATAAAGCCACTTTTTTAACAAGTGCACTCATATTTGCAGACGTGGCCAAAGATAGAAACCGGTTGCGGGATCTATCGAACGAGCATAAAGCAGCACTTAACGAATATTTTGAAGAAATAGACATCGAGAAGTTGTTTATCGGAAATAACGACCTGGTAAAACCCGCAAAAGAGGCGTTTCAAGCCTCCCTTATTTCACAAGTACCGGCACTACTTTCCGGTGCAGCACTCGGTGTTTTTGCTGTAAAATTAATCGGTTCAAAATCAAATAAGTCATGAAAGAAAAACGAAAATCATTTTTGGCATCCGTGGATGTAAGCAGTGCTGGTGAGGGATCACTCGTAAAGGCACTTAGTCGCTTTGATGAAATAAGTGAGATAAAGGCCTTGTATCTCGTGGATAAAGTCACAAATCTAATTGCAGCTGGTAAAAGTGATAAAGAACTCGCTGCATATATTGCAAGTGAAACTCCATATTCCGCCGGTTGGGATGGTTCATGGAAGTACGATGCCGTACAGGATTGGATAGATGTAACACGTGATATACTGGCAGATCAGCGAAAGGCAAATCAGCAAGCGGCAGAACAACGAGCGGCAGAACAACAAGCGGCAAATTCAAAATTAAGTAAACAATTTGCCCCGATTCAGGCCGGAATTAGCAGTAATGTAGTTATAGGATCTTTGGTATTAACTGCGGTAGTCGGTGGTGCTTTGGCATACAAAAACAAGAAAAACAAGTAATTAATGAGCATAAGCGCATCTGAAATAGCGGAAATGACATTTGAGCACTGCGAGCTTCGCGCTCCGTGGGATCAGATTGTTGGCCAACCGGCAAAAAATTCATCTATTTTGATGTTTTCCGGCCCGGGATCAGGCAAAAGCACCGTTGCGCTACAGCTCGCCGATGAACTCACTGCACATGGCCGGACCGCTTACATGGTTGCAGAGGAAGGAATTTCCGCAACATTGCAAGAAAAGCTTGAACGTACCGGCCTCACTGATACCAATGTGCTTTTTTATGATCCGGAAGATTTGGACGCGGTTAAAAAGTATGCTAAAAATGAGAAACTGGATATTCTTTTCATTGACTCATTTAGCATTTATGATAAGCGGCTAAAGAACTTTGATGATTTTCGCCAGTGGTGTAAAAAGGAAGAAATTCTATTTGTTTCGATTGTTCAGACCACAAAAGAAGGAAAATTCTACGGAAACGCAGACGCCGCATTCAATGTAGATTGTGTTATTGAGGTGAAAGATGGAAAGCCCAGTACCATTGCAACCGGTAAAAACCGCCTTGGCGAACTTTACGAACATGATGTAGACTTAAGAGCAAAGCCGATTGAGCCGCGTAAAAATCCTTGTGGATCTGATGTAGCCCGTATTAATCCCAATGATCCTGAATACTACGGGATTGAAGAAATGCCGCCTGAATTTGTTGAAATTGATGATATCCGAGAGAATAAAGGAGTTCGTCCGGACGATATCTACCAGACAATCACGGATCAGATTATCAAGCTAATGGAGAGTGAAAAAGAACTCCCCTGGCGAATGCCCTGGAATTCTGCAGGAAACTATCCGGATGCCTTGCCAACAAATTTTATATCTAAAAAAGCCTATCGCGGTATCAACAGAATTATGTTGATGTTCACCCGAATTATTAAAAATAATAACGGTAAAAAAATACGTGTCTTAGGTGGATTTGATAATCCGTATTTCTTGACCTTTAAACAGGTTGAAAAATTAGGTGGTAAAGTAAAAGCGGGATCCGTTGGCCAGTATGCTTTTTACTTCAATAATATTTATGTGCACGAACAGGCCGAACCGGAATTGTACTATTCAACACCGGATCGCAATAAGTTTATCAAGTGGCTGGAAAACAATAGATCAAAAATTTCACTTTTAAGTACATTTTCAGCCAATCAGCTTGCAGCACAATCCAAAATCCCATTGTTGAAATTCTATAATCTTTACAATGGATCTCAAATTGAAGGGATTGATTTTGGAGAGTTGGAAGCGCCTGAAAAACTTTCCACGGATCAGCGGATTCAGATTGCGGAAATGATTTACGATCTATATCCAAATCCTCCTGGATTGGTTTTTGAAGATAACAAGGCTGTTTACTATCCAAAACTGGATAAAATTAACATGCCTACATTTGAATCATTCAAAAGTCCACAAGAGTATTATTCAACTCTCTACCACGAAGCCGGACATAGTACCGGCCATTCAAAACGTTTAGATCGAGGAAATGATACTCGTTCCAGGGATGGAAGTGAGGACGATAAAAAAGCCTATCGGTTTGAGGAATTAGTAGCCGAAATGACAGCTTCATTTTTATGTGCAGAGGCCGGAATACTATTCCATACAATCGAAAGTTCCGCTTCTTACTTGAAAGGATATAAAGGAGCATTGGAAAAGTTGATGAAAGATGATAATCGGTTTTTCTTCCGCGCTTCCAGTAGAGCCCAAGCGGCCGCCGATCATATTTTGAATATAAACACCGCAGGAATTCCCGCTTACGAAAACGAAATTTCACAGATATTAAATTCGGTCCCGGAGAAAAAGCCAAAAACGAAGAAAGCTAAAAAATCACTTCAAAAGGATTTATTCCGATTAAACGGCCGTAAAAAGCCATTGGTTCATCTTGGGTTTGTTGAACAGCTTGATTTTGAAAGTGATCTAACCACATCAAAAGGTTTGAAAGGAAATTTCTTCCTGTTCAGCAGCTCCGATAAAAAGAAGCTGTACATCATTCCGCAATCCCTGGTGAAAGCGTCCGGTAAAAAGGTTGACTGCAATACTTGCGAAAAATTATATGAGGAATGGAGCCACTTCCAGGCAGACGGAAAAGATCTTGAAATCACCTGGCCGAAAGGATCCGTTCAGCAGTTTGGTACCGCTAAAAAAATATTATACGCCAGTGACAAAATAATGCAAGCGGGCGATAAAAAAGGAAAGATAAACTACTATAAGCATGATTTTGATTCCGGTAAAAGACCGGTTGGACGAATAGGTAACATCCTGGTGATTGACAAGATCGAATGGGATGAAAGAGGAATCCTTAATTAATAGTAAAGCATGGAAACAGAAAAAGTATATGCGAAAAATCCCGGAGACGAATATTTGGGCAATCCCGGGGAAATCATTTTAGACAATCCGTCTAATAAAAAATCTAAGTCAAAAGCCGCTAAAGACCCTCGAAGGGTTGCCGCCGGTAAGAAAGCTTGGAAAACACGACAAAACAAAAAGAAAAAAAACAACGATATGTCAAAAAAACGATCAAATCCGAATAGCATCGCCGACACCGGATTAAAAATGTATAAGCAGTACGGCGCGGCGGCTTTGGGTACAATATTCGCCCTTAGCGGAGTAAGTTATGCAATGCGAAAATTCGGTAGTGGTTTACCGGATAACGTGAAAGAGTACGCGCCAATCGTGGTGCCTGGAGTAGTTGGGGTTGCAATTGCGACCCGAGCCAAGAAAAAGAATGCAGCCCTTCAAGGTGTAGCCGGTGGTATGGTTTACAATTCTGCATTTCAAGCGATTCAAAAATTATTGCCTGACGAAGTAACCGGAGATCTATCCGGGGCGTTGGATTACAATAAATCGAGCTTGTTAGCTGATATTCCTCAAGGATCTGTAGTAGTTACTCCCGAAGGGATGCTGCTTGATACAGAAGGAAACCCGATTAGACGAGCGCAAGCTTCGTTACCGGCTGCCAGTAGTAAATCTAAAGGCAGAAAAGCTTTTTCCGGAATGGAAGAGCGCGACACCTTTGGGTTCGAAACTGCCGAGCAGTTCTAAGAGCCTTTAAGATCTTGTTTAGCTGTGATTTGGATGTGTGAGAAACAAACAAATCAACAAAAACATACTAAACGAGATATGTTATGTCATTTAAACAATCAGTAGCAGTACCACACAACGTTGAAATTGAACGTTTTTACAGTAAAGCAGTAATTGACAACGGAGATTCAACCGTTTCTTTATTCCCATCAAATCCTTCTTCAAACAAGGTAGATACCAACTACTCTCAAAATCCTTTCCCTGAGAGCAAGTATCATGTAATCTTGGGAATATCCCTTGATCCATTGATGAAAGTGATACGGCAAACTGCCGATATCGATCCCGCCTATATCATTAATAACCTGAATGATGGAACGCTTGTGCTTTCCAGCAACCAGGGACGGACAGCGGATATTGTGAATCCAATTAAGGATTACCTGAACTTCAACAATATTTCCATTGCAACGGGTCCAACAGGAGCGGATACCTACCAAACCGTAGTAACATTGGGTTCTACCGGTGTTCGAAAGCCCGATAATCTTTTCTATCTGGGGCAGCAAGAAAGCTTTACTCTTGAGCTTCTCTTCAATTCCGGAGTATGGCCATCAACCGCGAACTGGGCCGCTGCCGAACAAGGGCGTTTTGGAATTACTGCAGAAATGTATGTAGCCAAAATGACCGAAGCAGAACTCGATCAATATCGAGAAATGCTTAAGTAATCCCTTAAGCGGATAAAAAATCAAAAATGGCTCTGCGCTAATGCAGGGTCATTTTTTACACCCTAACAACCCTTTTATTAAATCGACGAAAAGATGAAAGAATTTGGAGAATATTACGCCCCATCCGTTGCCAGAACCATTGCGGCCGGTGAAACACAAACTTTTGAATACCGTGGCTTAAGCGGTGGATTATTTGCAGCCAATAGGTTTTTGGCCAGTGCGCAAAACCCCGAAGCACTAAAAGAAATTACAGTAACGGCCAAAACGAACCAGGGCCGCGATACATGGTTCGAGAATGTTCAATTAATGTCCTTAAAGCGCTTGTTTGAAAACCGGAGTTTTGCCGGCGGAATTGTTATTGAAGAAAACAAGTCTTTAGAGCTTCAAGTAACGAACAAGTCTGACGAGTCCCAATATATAAGCATCACGCTAAATGGGTACGATCAGCCTGAATACCTCGATAAAATAGCTGAATACGAAGAAAAAGGGCGATCTTTACCCGTCCCTCAATTTTCGTATGGAAGTGCAATTGTTGCCGCCGGTGCCGATCAGCAGAGAATTGTAATGAGCCTTCCCACTGCCGATACAGAATTAGCCCGAATTGCCATAAGCAGTACCGGCGAAAATAATATGATTGTGAGCTTCAATGTAGATAACCAACGGATTTTTCCGGAACGGTTTGTGGACTCATTGAATGATGAGTTCCGAATGAAGTCTATCATTGAGCCGGTGTTACTCAAAAAGAACCTTCAATTCGAAGCCTTTGTAAGTAACATAGGTGCCGTGAACCAAGACGAAGTATCAATTATTGCTGAAACCTACCAGGTGTAAATAATGAGTTCAGAGAATACATACATCATTAAGGCAGAGGATAGTGATCAATACATCATTAAAGCCAATATAACCCGGCATACTTTTGCCTCTTTAGATAGTGTTGATAACCGTCAACTACTTTTAAACGAGAATAAAAAACGTGTGGGCTTTACTGTCTATAACGACAGCCCCAATAGTATCTATGTTTCATTTAGTGGAAGAACGGCTGACAAACGATCATTTAGCAATATGATTGGAGCGGACAGCGAATGGGAGCCGCCGGTAGTATGCCGCGGATATACGGGAGAGATTACATTTAACCCTGTTTCGCCGTGTGATGGAGCGGTACTCGTAACTGAATTTATAAGAATAAAACAGCGAGGAGATTATGCCGCAGCATCAGAATAGAACCGCCGCTAAACGAAGTGAACATTATCATTCTGTGCAGAGCGAAAGCAAAGCGCTTATACATAGTGGCGCGGCGCTACTCAAAACAGCATTAATAAATAATAACTCCGGAGCGGATTTATATGTACAGCTATTTGATGCGGCTGCAGAACCCGAAGCCGGTACTATACCACTATTATCAGTGCCGTTAACGGCGGTTACAGTCGGGAGCTTCAAGTTTAACCAACGGCTTTCTACCGGAATATTTATAGCACTTAGCACAGAACAATTCAGCTATGCGGACGCTGATGCGGCCGGATCTCTTAATGTAGAATTTAAAAAATTGGTGAATTAACGTGGAAGGATCATTTAAGACAAACCCAGAGATAGCGAAGGTACTTGAAGGATTGGCGCTCAAGGAAGGTAATGCCGAACAGACCTTTAAGGTTGCAGATGGTGTCGATCCAAAAGAGGCGGTTAATAAGTCACAGTTGGATCAAAAGGCGTCATTGGAGGGCGCTGATTTTGTAGATATGCCAATGGTAAATGGAGTTGAGATCATTGAATTTGATAGCAATTCTAACGGTTATTGGGCACGTTGTGCGGGAGGTTTAATGATTAATTTTAGAGTAGTAACTAATGTTAACTTTGGTTTATCTGGTGATGAACGTGTCGACTACCCTCAAAATTTTATTAATGAAATATGTTCAGGCTCATGGGATATAAAAATAGGTACGACTGAAATTGCTAGTGCTGCACAAACATACCTAAGATGCACAGATACACAGTGGAGGTTATATAAATCAGGTAATTGGGATTTTACTCGCGATGTTGGATTTGTATCAATCGGAATTTGGGAGCAACCTTAAAAATTAAAAACCATGAAACTTAAATTTGAAGCTTGGGGAGAAAACCCAGAATACAATATAGAAAACGAAACTATCAATGATATTGATTTATCGGAAATGCCTATAGGCGCAACTTTTATAGGCAATGAAGAAACAAGACAGGCAGGAATAGTCAATGCTTTTAGAGATGAAAGCAATGAACTTCATGTTACACTGAAGCAATCAATTATAGCAAGTAAAATTAAGGGTAGGCCAGCTCATTGGCGGGAAGGTGATTGGATAGATTCAGGTGATTACGACTCTTCAAAATGCTATGTAAATCCAACGGGAGTTTCTGATCTAACAGAAGGTGAAGATTATGAGATTGTTTGGGCACCAGGGATTGCCAAAAATGAAGAAGGATGGACAATCAGAAAAATAGAGGATAGAGATGAGTAATTGGTTTAAAACAAAAGAGCAAGTAGAAGCTGAAAATTCAGAAGATGAATTACAGGCTGTAAAAAACAATCGCAGAAACGCCTATCGGGATGAATCTGATCCTTTATTTCTGAAATGGAAACGGAATGAAGCGACAGAGCAGGAATGGTTGGATAAGATCCAAGAAATTAAGGAGCGATATCCAAAACCTGAATGACAAATAAACAACCAAAAATATCGTCTTTACCATCCACAGATTTTCACCTTCATGTGATTAATCATCCCGAACGTATGTTTGTGATGTTTACCCATAGCAAAGGGAAACTCTTTACTCCGGACTGGCTAATCCGTCTGGCTATGAAATGGCGCTACGGTGGAAAAATTTCCGAAATGTTTTCTCATTGCGGGATGGTGTTTAACGAAGGGCGAAAAGCTATGTTTTACCATCAAACCTATCCCACATTCAAGCGAAAAGAATGGGGAACTCGTCCGTATAGCATTGGATTGGAAATCACCGATCCCGAAGCGGTAGCGTTTGCAAAAGAGAAGTGCATAGAATTGAATGAAGCCCGCCGCGGATATGGTGTTGGGCAACTTCTAACCTTTGTATTCACCATTTGGTTCAAGTGGATGAATAACCCGATCACCAAAGGAAAGGTTTGCAGTGAGGCCGTAGCGGCTTGTTTTCCGCAATGGATTACTACAGACAAAGATAACACCGATCCCTACCAGGCATATATTCAGCTAAAGCCTCATGCGGAAAAAGAATACAGAGTGTACCAAAATGATTAATCCCATTTTTAACAGCCAAATAATTTTATAAATGACTTCCATCCAAAACCAAATATCAAACGCCAGGCAGAAAGGTTGGCTTGACTACTACCGGGAAGCGGCACAGTTCTACGGAATTCCTGTAGAAATACTGCTTGCAAAAGATTCCCGCGAAAGTTGGTTAGGCCTCTACCCCGGTCTTGTGGGAAATGGGTGGATTGGATCCGATGGAGTGAGTAAAGGAATTAGCCAGGTAAATGTTGAGATGTGGCCGTTCGCAAAGCAAGCAGATCCAAACGATATACGAGCATTTGTAGCGCTTGGGGCAGAAATTTTAAAAGATGAACTAAACCGGTTTTCCGGAGATATGAACGCTGCACTTGCCGCGTACAATGCCGGATCATCAAGAGTTCGCAATGCGATTAACCGAGGTAATAATCCCGATAGTGTTACTACCGATGGGGATTACTCCAAAGATGTAATAGATCGAAGCAAAGAAGTTCGCAGCATATTAGGAGGTACAAGTTTGGTTCCTCTATCCATCCAGGAAGCTACAAAAGCAAATCTCCCCATTGTAAGTATTGGGCTGTTATTGGGAGTGGCCACCGCAACAATCATCAAAACAAATCAAAAAAGAACGTCATGAGCGTATTAATCCCTTCAAAAAAGAATTCAAACTTAGGAATGTTCGATTTTTCAAATTACGGACAAAATGAGGATGGATCGTACGGTATAACGAAGCCCGTTAAAAAAACCGAACCAAAAACCGATCTTGAAACTGTTGGTGATTCGCTTAAAAATTTTGATTGGGATGCGTATGAGCGTGGAGAAAAACAACCGGCAAAGGAACCGAAAAAAGATCCCGTAACGGATCCCAAAATAAGTAAAACACACCTATCAACATTGGCTTCGATGGGTGATAAACTTGAAAATTTCGATTGGGATGCTCATAAACGCGGTGAAGAGCAACCACCAAAAGATCCGGATTTTGAAGAGATTGATTACAGCTATTTAGATGAGCTCGATTTCAGTGATCTAAAAATCACTTTAGACACAACCTATTCCGCCGGTCCACGAGTAAAGCCAAGTAGTGATGATGAGTTTTTTAACGCCGATGATGGCGATTACTTTGAAGGCGATAAGCCACTTAAAAACGATCCGAAACCACCTAAAAAGGACGATAAAAAGAAGCCTACTACGAAAACGGATAATAAAAAAGAATCATCTGAAAAAGATGATTATTCATTCAAGCCAGGAGATTTTGAAATGGTTCCAACGGCCGCCAAACCTCCGGCAGAAAATGAGCGGTCGGCACAGCTCGCGTCTTTAGTTCCTGTAGAGGTTATGGATGTGTTAAAAAATCCAATCGTTCAATATAGCCTGGTTGGATCGGCGGTGTTTGGATCTATCTACTACTACAAAAATCATAAAAAGAAAACGTCATGAGTTTATTAAAGCCAATTGTAACGCCTGATTTGGAGGATAAAGAAGTTGTTATTACTCCGAAAGTTGAACAGCCGGTAAACACCAACCTTGCCTCATTTGTGCCGGTTGCGGTTGTAAGCTTCGTTAAAACCCCACTTTTTAAATATTCGGTGGGCGCGTTGGTACTACTCGTGCTTGCATACTATTTCCATAAACATAAAAAATAAAGCCATGCCATTATTAGACTCTACATCAAAAGTTAGAAGCACAAAAATGACGGTTTACAAGCCAAAGAAAAGAAACTTTCTTGGGGCGATATCTGACGATTCAAGAACTGTTAGCAGTTATGAAAGCAGTGTCAATTCATTGCAGAACGAATATAAATCGTTGCAGGACGCAAAAAAAGAGGCGGATGCCACATCCGGTACTATCTCTAATCTTGAAAAAGATTCTTCTACAGCAAGTTCATTGCTTTCTCGTTTAGCATCCGCCCGTAACAAATTAAATTCACTCGAAAAAGTAAGTCTGGGCAATATTGCCAGTAAAGCGAAAGGGTTAAACGGAAAGGTAAAAAGCCTTGAAGCAAAACTTAAAAATACCCGTGGATCACTTGATGATCGAATTAGGGAGTTAAATGAAAGAAGGGAAGGTTTATATAGACGTTTATAACTAAACAGAAGGGTAAAAATGGACGAATTAGAAAATGTAACACAAGATTTGATTGATGCGGTAGATACGTTCGTTGTAAATGCAAACCAAGCAATTGAGGATTCAAAGACGCATGATGATAATGGTTCCGATGGTGGAAATGGTTCGGATGAAAATGATTCGGACTATTCCGATGATAGAGATTCTGACGGTGAATATAATTACGATGATGATTCAGACTATTCCGATGATGGAGGTTCTTCCGATGATTCGGATGATGAATCCGAAAAGCCTTCTGAAACGATAAAGGCGCAAATTGCAAGCTTTGATCCTAAAACGATAGCCAAAGCTACCATATTTGGGCTAACCGCCTACGCATTGTATGACGTGGCCACCAGTGGATCATTACCAAAACAGAAAAAGTGAACTGTAAACAAAGTATAATGCAAGAATCCTTACCCCTTGTGATCGCCGGTGCTATAGGTGCTATTGTAACATCTGCGATTAACTATTTATCGAGTGCAGACAAAAACAAGTCGAGTGAACAGACCGTTTGGCGCGAAGGCCTGTTACAACGACAAGATAAATTAGAAAAACGAGTTGATGGACTTGACTCGCAAATTATGCTTTGGAAAGCCCGTTATTGGAGTATGTACAGTTGGCTTGTAAAGCTCTGTGTAGAAAATAACTTTAGTATTAAACCACCCCCCTTTCACGACATGGATCTTGAAGCCCTGCAGAAAGAAGAACAAAAAAACAATTCCGATGATTAAACGACTTTACGAGACCCATCAAGCAAAACTATTCCTGGCTGCACTCGTGGCCGGTTCGATCTATTCACTATATATAGGCTTTGAATATTTTGCAGAGCTTACCATATTTTTGGTTGTGCTAACCATGTTTTCAGTAGTACTGGTTATTGGTGTTTTGATTGATCAGAACGTTTTACGCGGAATAGATACACTTCACGAAATTAAGGAGGGGAATAATGCCGTTGCAATTACGATACTGGCTCTCGCTGTGTTGTTTTTGGCTTGCGCTCAATTCATGTAGCGCTGATCCGGCCGTGGAAATCATTTCCATCGTTCCGGAACAACCGCAAACAGAGCAATCGCCCGAACCTATCATTCCGGATCATTTACAAATCGCGCAATCCTATATTGGAACCGTAGATAACGGAGATAATACCGGTACCACGGTAAATCAATTTCTTTCATCTGTTGGGCTTAATCCCGGTTATCCCTGGTGCGCCGCATTCGTAAGTTTTTGTTTAGATCAGCCCACAGATCCCGCCGTTATTGCTCCTGAAATGCGATCAGCCCTTGCCAGTGATTTTATTTCGCGCAAATCCATAAAGGCCAGTCATGTAATAACCGGAATACGAAAGCCAAAGCCTGGTTATTTAGCTATTTACCGTCGTGGAAACGGAATATTTGGACATATAGCCATGGTGGAGCATTGGGATCAGAAATGCGGACAGATTATAGCCGGTAACACAAGTCCGCCGGATGGATCCGGAAGTGAATACGATGGTGGTGGCGTGTGGAGTAAAGAACGTTGCATTCATCCAGGTAACTATTTTCGAATTGTAAGTTTTACACCGGTGGTTTATTCATGAAAAATTCAATCCTTCAATATCTTGTCACCTTTTTGATTGTTGCCGGAATCAGTTCCGGAATAACCTGGTACATGGTTCCTGCAAAAGTAGTGTACAGTACCGAATATCAGCAAGAACAGCTCAATGAGCTAACCGTAGAGCTACGCAATACCATTGTGACATCTAACGTACTCCGTGATAGTTTAAAGCGGACAGAAGAAGAATTTCGGGATCGGCTGAACCGGAAGGATGAAGAAATTGCAAGTTATACGCGGATCTATGCAGATTTAAGGCTTGATAGGGATAGCCTTAAAACTCAAAATGTAGCCCTTTCATCCCTTCTTTTGCTTAATGATGATCCCTCTGGGAATACCTATGCAGATACAACATTAACAGCAACGGCCGTTTTTGGGAATGATTTGCTGAAAGGAACGTCCACCGGTGGAATTAAAGATGACGAATTATTTATCAATCCTCCGGAACTTGAAATGCTGCGCCCGTTGATGATCGATAACGCTGTAACTATTACAAAAGACCGAACGGCTGTTCACAGTATTGTTACCAGTGAAGATCTTTTTAATGTTCAGATCGAATCATTCACCGAAATTAAACCCGAAAAGAAATTTCCCTGGAAGTGGGTGTTTTTAGGCAGTGGCTTTGCGGCCGGTGTTTGGGTGGCGAGTTAAATAAAAAAGGACAGGTGCTCAAAGCCTGCCCCTTTTTCTCTCTCTCTAAATAAATTGTTTTTTCTAAAATAGTAAAAAAAGCGGTTTAACCTATTGTGGATTAATCTCTTAACGTTGCATGGTTATTGGTTCTTTCGTTTTTCAATCTCCTTTAACTTCTTAATTAATCCGGAAGCATTTAAATGAGAATAAATGCTTTCTGTCACTTTTGTTGACGAGTGGCCACCCATCATAGAAGCTTGTTTCATCGAGAACCCATCTTCAAGCCATTGCGTGATCCGTCCGTGCCTCATGCCGTGTGGAATTCGATTATCTGAAATTCCCGCTTTCCTGCAGCACGTTCTAAAAATTTCTCTGTAATGATATCCACTTACCGGCCGTTCCTTCCATGAGTGATTTTCATTAATGAATATATATTCTTCCGGATCTCGTTCCCCTCTTTTTTGTACATACTCTTTCAGTGCCGGTTTAAGGAATTTACTTACCGGAACCAACCGTTCCTTTTTCCCTTTCCCCGGGGGAATCCAGATCACTTCAAAATCATTAATAATACTTTTGAACTTTAATCCGGAATAACTTAAATCAGATTTATAGGCTATTTCATGCAGCCGGAACCCTCCAAAAAAGTACAAAGCTGTCATTGGCTTAAACCATTCCGGTCGTGAATTTTCTTTATCGGCGTATAGCTCGTCAAATGCAGTGATGAGCTTTTTATACTCTTTAGGCGTAAGAATCTTTTCATGGTAGTTGATCTCTGCCTCATCAAGTTTAATGCCTTTCACCGGGTTTGATGCTATCCATCCTTTCCCAACCATGTAATTGAACCAAACGCTTAAGTGTTTGGCATCCGAATTAGCAGATACAGGCTTAACCCCGTCCCGGAAAAGAAAGCTTTCCACAATGGTTTCAGTAATATAACCAAGGCGCTTTTTCCCACAGTTCGTGTAATTGATAAAATTCTCAATCCGCGCTTTATAGGTGATGTAGGTACGGGGTGATTTTTTCTTTTTGGTGTTTAGCCAAAGTTCGGCGGCCACATCAACAGAGTAGGGGATATCGGGTTCATTGGTGGAGAGAGCATTGTCGATAGAAAAATCCGGATGGTATGGATCGATCTCCCGTTGATCCTCAAGCTTTTCAAGCTTCTTTTTGAGTTCCTGGGCAACATCCTTCCAATTTGTACCTAATGATAGAGTGCGTTCGCGGGGTTCGCCCTCAATCATTTTCCGAAATCGTATGTAATATCGCTTACCTCGTTTTATTAAGTCTGCCATTGTACCCAAATTTGTACCCAAATTCCGGGAACGAAACCGTTCCCGCGGGGGAATGATGAAAATATAGCACAAACAAAAAAAGCCCATATCGGCGAATAAATCACCGATAATGGGCTTTTAAGTTGTGTTTTTGTACCTCGGGCCGGGCTCGAACCGGCACTGGCATTTAAATACCAATTGGATTTTAAGTCCAACGCGTCTACCAATTCCGCCACCGAGGCTCATCTCATTTTAATGAGAGCATCAAATATAAGGCATTCCCAAATACTTATACAACGGTCAATTTCTTTATTTTGGTTCACCTTCCATTTAAAAGGCTGAAGGATATGGAGGACTTATCTTGTTGCTAACATCGGATTTGAGGAATTCAGTGTTAACAAAATAAATTTACCCAATCATAAGTAACCTTAATCTCATTAATAGGATATTTCTATCGGAGTTCAAATTTATATGATCGTGTGATTTTGTACCTTAATGAATAAGATTTTAGCTCAACTGTAAAAATAAATCAAAGTCCAGCATGTCTAATAAAGAATCTGAACGCTCAGAAAACAAAGCGAATACGTATCAAGCAAATGAAGAAAGCCCAAAAAGTGCAGAGAATGGTGCAAGCAAGTGCCCATTTCACAATGGGTCATTAAGAGAAACCGCCGGCGGAGGAACTAATAACCGCGAATGGTGGCCAAATAAATTGAATTTGAGTGTCCTTCGTCAGCACTCTTCCAAATCTGACCCAATGGGCGAAGATTTTAATTATGCTGAGGAGTTCAACAAACTCGATCTCAAAGAAGTCAAAAAAGATATTGCTGATCTGTTAACCGACTCCCAAGAGTGGTGGCCTGCAGATTTCGGTCACTACGGACCGCTGATGATTCGAATGGCCTGGCACAGTGCCGGAACCTATCGTGTGACGGACGGACGTGGAGGCGGCGGTACAGGTAATCAACGTTTTGCCCCATTGAACAGCTGGCCGGATAACGTGAACCTTGACAAAGCTCGGCTTCTACTGTGGCCGGTTAAAAAGAAATATGGGAGAAAACTTTCCTGGGGAGATCTGATGATCCTGACCGGTAACGTTGCCCTGGAAACCATGGGGTTTGAAACGTATGGTTTTGCAGGCGGACGAGAAGATGTATGGGAACCGGAAGAAGATATTTATTGGGGATCTGAGGGTGAATGGCTTGGAAGTCAGCGCCACACCGAAGACGGAACGTTGGAAAAACCACTTGGCGCCGATCACATGGGATTGATTTATGTGAATCCGGAAGGACCGAATGGCGAACCTGATCCTAAAAAAGCGGCAGCATACATCAGACAGACATTTGCCCGAATGGCGATGAATGATGAAGAAACAGTTGCGTTGATTGCCGGTGGACACACCTTTGGTAAAACTCACGGTGCAGCACCGGAAGATCACCTCGGCTCAGAACCGGAATCCTCAGGTATTGAAGAAATGGGCTTAGGATGGAATAATTCTCACGGAACCGGAAAAGCCGGCGATACCATTACCAGTGGGCTTGAAGGAGCGTGGACACAAAAGCCAACTGAGTGGAGTAACCTGTTTTTTGATAATCTGTTTTCGTATGAATGGGAAAAATACAAAAGTCCTGCCGGTGCATGGCAATGGCGTCCGGTTGATGGGGGTGGTGAAGGAACCGTTCCTGATGCACACGACCCTGCCAAAAAACATGCGCCATTTATGCTCACTACGGATCTTGCACTGA
The DNA here is from genome assembly GCA_040876545.1 of Balneolaceae bacterium. Lineage (GTDB taxonomy): Bacteria > Bacteroidota > Rhodothermia > Balneolales > Balneolaceae > SW132. The sequence continues at coordinate 219,396 of JBBDPF010000025.1, forward strand.
AAGCAGATCCTGCGTATGAAAAGATCTCACGAAGATTTTATGAAAATTCGGATGAATTTGCAGATGCTTTTGCCCGCGCATGGTACAAGCTTACGCACCGTGATATGGGGCCGAAAGAGCTTTATCTCGGGTCTGAAGTTCCTGAGGAAGAGCTGCTTTGGCAAGATCCTATTCCGGCAGTTGACCATGAATTGATTGATGATGAAGATATTGCCGAATTGAAAGGCAAGATTCTTGTTTCAGGACTTTCGATTTCTGAGCTGGTTTCTACCGCATGGGCATCCGCATCCACATTTCGCGGATCAGACAAACGAGGCGGTGCAAATGGTGCACATGTCCGTTTGGCTCCGCAAAAGGATTGGGAAGTAAACAATCCCGAACAGTTAGCGAAAGTACTGGAGAAGCTTGAAGGACTTCAGTCATTATTTAACACGAAGTCTGGCAATAAGAAAATCTCTATGGCCGATATGATTGTTCTTGGTGGAGCTGCTGCTATCGAAAAAGCAGCTGAAAATGCCGGTCATAAAGTGACTGTGCCATTTACACCCGGACGTGGCGATGCACTACAAGAGCAAACCGATGTGGAATCATTTTCATGGCTTGAACCGGCTGCTGACGGATTTCGTAACTATTTCAAACCCAAGCACCATACAACCGCAGAAGAGATGCTGATTGATAAAGCACAACTGCTGACGTTGAATGTGCCGGAAGTAACGGTACTGCTCGGTGGAATGCGCGTGCTGGATACTAACTACAACAATTCCAAGCATGGTGTTTTCACTGAAAACCCCGGGGCACTGACCAATGATTACTTTGTGAACCTGCTTGATATGAATACAACCTGGCAGGCAACCACAGATAAGCAGGATGTATTTGTAGGAAGCGATCGTAAAACAGGAGAACCAAAATGGACCGGCACTCGTGCTGATCTGATCTTTGGTTCAAATTCCGAATTACGCGCCCTCGCTGAAGTGTATGCCACAAGCGACGCTGAAGAGAAGTTTATAAACGACTTCGTGAAAGCCTGGAACAAAGTAATGAACCTGGATCGTTTTGATTTGAAATAAGTTCCGGCGCTTTTACTTTAATTGATTATCAAGGCAGTCCTGTTTTACAGGGGCTGCCTTTTTTTCTTTTATAGAAATCAACACAAATATATTATTGTGATGTCGTTATGGGCTGCTTTTACTTCCCCTCTTGAGAGGGGATTAAGGGGTGTGTTTGATACGTTGGTAAAATACTGTCAAAAAACGACGTTGGGAAATCCTGATCCGGGATACTTTCGTGGCGAGATGACGTTTGTTAGCCTCAATCAACTACCTTTTTTGGGTAGATACTGGATCTGAGTTCGGTATGCAAATTAAGTGTTTACAACCCAGAAATAAAAACCCCAAATGATTACTCACCGGGGTTTTAATTCTGATCTTTTAAAATTAAACTGAATTTATTTCACTCCATTTACTTCAAAAGAAACTTTTGCGTTAACACCATAAGAGGTGATTTTGTTATTTTCAACCTGTGCCTTCATCTCTTGAATATAGATTGATTTGATGTTTTTTACAGATCCTGACGCTTCTTTTAGCGCATTTTCCACGGCATCATCAAAACTTTTATCAGATCCGGCAATAACTTCGATTACTTTTACGATTGGCATATTAGTATGTTTTTAAGATTCGTATTTTAGTTTCGGGGGAATTATAAAAACCATTAGATTTAAATATACCTCTGCTGAAAAATGTATTCTTACAAGTAATCGATTAATTAATACAGGTTTAACAGATGGCTGAGATCTCAGTGGAAAATCAATAACGGGTCAGGGGAAAAGATGGATATTTTATTTTTTATCATAGGGTTATTTCTTCTAATTATTGGAGCAGAATGGCTCGTTAAAGGAGCTTCAAAACTGGCTTCTTCACTCAAAATTTCTCCGCTGATTATTGGGCTCACGGTCGTTGCCTTTGGAACCAGTGCCCCGGAATTGGCAGTGAGCATTAAATCATCCCTAACCGGGCAGGAAGCCATTGCGTTGGGCAATATTGTGGGGAGTAATATCTTTAACGTCCTCTTTATCCTCGGCATAGCAGCACTGATTTTACCCCTCACGGTCTCCAAACAACTGCTTCGGCTTGATGTCCCGTTGATGATCGTCCTATCCATAGTCGTCTTTCTTTTTTCGTTAAACGGAGTGATAAGCAAAACCGAAGGGATTATACTGGTACTCGGACTCCTTGTTTATATCTTCTTTTTGATCTACCAAAATCGCAAAGATAACGCCGCTGAGCCTGATCGGGTGATCTCCGAAAGTAAAAGCGGAAAATCAATGTGGGCAAAAAATATCATTCTGGTTATTGTGGGACTGGCTCTTCTAATGGTTGGATCGCAGTGGTTTTTAAATGGTGCAATAATGATTGCTCAATACTTTGGGGTCAGTGAGCTTATTATTGGATTGACCATAGTAGCAGCAGGAACCTCCCTGCCCGAAGTTGTCACATCCGTACTTGCCGCCATTCGTGGAGAACGCGACATTGCAGTGGGAAATGTGGTAGGCAGTAACATCTTTAATCTGTTGAGCGTACTTGGAATCTCAGCCCTTGTTGCTCCGGGCGGTCTTGAAATTTCGGCATCTTTTATCAACTTTGATCTGCCCGTAATGATCGCGGTTGCTTTTGCCTGCTTGCCAATCTTCTTTACCGGAGGAGTCATCAGCAGGGGAGAAGGTGCACTGCTTCTTGGTTACTATGTAGTGTATACGCTCTACCTAATTTTAGCTGCCACTCAACACGCATCTCTGCCTATTCTTAGTACCGTTTTGATATACTTCGTTTTGCCCCTTACAATGATCGTTTTGTTGATGGTTGTCATGCAACAATTTCGAAGAAGAAGGTGAAAAAAAATTGGTTGATTTTTCCCTGCAAACAATAGTTTATGACAATACTCCAAGATTTTAAACCCATAGAGGGTTTTTGTTGCGAAGTACAGTAACGAAAAACATTCTTCACTAATAGTTGATAAATCGACTTGAAAGGTTTATAGTGTGAAATAATATTTTTAGCAGTAAACAAGCTGTTAATTCTACAACTTAAATAAATTTATAGACTGTGAATCCATCATTTACACTTCCGGCAAAAGGAAGTTCTATCACTGAAAAAGACATTTCTAAAGGAAGCTTACGAATCACTGATGATTTTGAAGATCACTTCCCCGATACCAATCGAACGGTTCAGGTAACCATTAATGGACGCCAGAGACAGGTAAGCTTTATCAATAAAGATAAAAAATCATATTTACTGCGAATTGGCAGTGGCGGCATGAAGGAGCTTGGGCTCGAAGCCGGTGATAAACTTAAAGTGACTATTATTGGCACATTTCATTACGAGATCTTTAAGGGATAGTAAGACTCTTAAGTTATAGAACTCCGGAATGCCGCTCTCCGGAGTTTTTAACTTTTACCATAACAACTTAGAGGGATTGCAAAGAGAGTTAAAGCACATTTTTCCGCTTATTCAATTCTCTTACGGATTCACGGGTTAACTGAAAGATAATACCACCCAGAAATAAGAGAATAGCGGCCACATTTCCATAGCTTCCTATCGATCGTATAGAATACTGGAACAAAAGATCACCCAAAATTCTGATCAACAGAAAACCATGAAGAAGGAAAAATGGCAGATAGAAGTAACGACTCCAGGGAACCAGCTTACCGGTAAGGGAGGGGATAATAACAGATGCATGTGCAAAGATCATGCTGAATACAAATCCTACAAAAAAGACGTGCAGCAGTGCATCATAAATAAAACCTGCAGCAGGAAGGCCGTAAAAGATGCCCAGAATTCCGGCTATAATTAACCAGCCATATCCCGTAAGCAGACACCATGCACTGTAACGGGTCCATTCTATTGACTTGATGGTCCGACGAGCTACATCATACCGAATTAACCACCCGGAGATTCCAATAAGGATAATTGAATTAAACAGCCACGCAGAATCGCGATTAAAGTGGATGATGATCAGTGTAAGGATCCAAGCCGCAATTAGACCGGCGAACAGATGTTGTGCTTTTTTGGGTGGACGCATGATCCGGTTCAGCTCCAACCGCTCTCCGAAAATGGTGAGCAGCGGAAAAGCGATCCACCAACCGATGAGTTCATATACCGGGTAATGTAGGATATATAAGATGTTTCCGATAAACAGCACCGCGGCACCTGTGGCCATAATATAATGATGAACCACTGATTGAAGGTAGCATAGATACCCCATAATAATGAGCAGAAAAAGGGATCCCAGTAACAGAAAAAATCCACCCGGATAAACAGAACCGGTCAAAAGTAGAATTGTGGCCAGAAAAAATGAAAAAGGAGCGATATAGCTCCATAATTTTTCGAGGGCGGCACCACGTTCCAGTGAAATGAGGGTGGCCAGAAATCCATTGATCATCAGTGGGCCATGTGCGATTGCCCCAAGCTCAAATGCGGTGGGCATGGAAAGTCCCAGTCGAATCAATCCTGTGTATAGTCCCAAAAGCAGGCCAACTCCTGCAGTAACCAATAGAATCCCAAAAAACAGATCCAGAACAGCGGTTTTATTCATTATGGAATACTTGTGTAGTTTATTAGAGAAAGATCATTGACTTAAAACTTTAGTAATCAGATAATATCGGCGGGGGAACAGAGAAAAATTCCACTCCCTCCACGATCATATCCACTGTCCACTCGGGTTCAAAGACCATCTCCGTTTCAAAAGCATCAATGTCCTTTATAGATTGGAGTGCCTCTTCAATTTTTCTCTGCAGGTAACGACGCATTGGGCAGCCGGGCGTTGTGGTGGTATAGATTACCACAAATGTTTTACCCTCCCTCAAATACATTTGATAAATCAAACCCAGATCTACAATATTCACACCCAACTCAGGATCAATTACATCCTTTAGTTTCGTGGCTGCCTCACTTCGTATGTCTGATTCGTTGATCATTGCTAAATTGTTTTATGGAGTAGTTTTATCATGCTCATTCCCATTTTTCAATAAGGTATTCCCGTTTATCTTCAACATCTGCCCATTCGTCTGCATCGGGAAGAGCGTCTTTGGTTTCATTGATGATATAATCCTGCCAATCTTCGGCTAACTGCTCATTTAATTCAATATAGTCCTCCCATTTCTCAGGCACCTCGTCATCAGGATAAATTGCTTCCACGGGACACTCGCTTACACAAGCATCACAATCGATGCACTCAAGTGGGTCTATAGTCAAGAAATTTGATCCCTCCCGGAATGCATCCACCGGACATACGGCCGCACAATTTGTGTATTTACACTTAATACAGGGTTCGGTTACTACGTAAGCCATATAGATTCTATTTGGAGCATATTATAATTCAGTATTTATAAATGTGGATGTTAGATTAAAATTTTCCCTCCATTTTCATTCTTATGGAAAATGCCGATGCAATTTTAGAAGCCATCTCTTTTGCATAATCTGCCTTCTCTCCTTCAAAGTGTTCATCCACAGTTTCTCTAAACAGTGATAACCATCGGATGAAATCTTCCTGCTGAATCGGAAGCGGTAAATGTTGACGAAATGGACGGCCTTTGTATCGACCTGTTTGAAACATCAGATTCGACCAGAAATCGACCATTCGGGGCAGATGATGATTCCAGTCTACTTTGGCATAATCGTTAAAAATATATCCCAACCGATCATCGCGCTGCACCTTATCATAAAATGCATGCACTAATGTCTGTACGTCGGATTCTTTTGTTATATCAGTCATTAGAAAATCATCTATCCTTTAATTACAGTATTTGAAGAAAAGTGCCAGTGCAATTGTAAGGTAACCAAAAAAAATAATAAAAACGGTTTTTTCCTTTTTAATTATTTGAAAGTTGATTAAGTTAAAAAGCAGAACAGAGAACTAACTTCAATTATAGATTTATGAGTTCTACTAAATCCCTGAAAAAGCTGACACCCGAAGCCACAATTGATCAGATTATTACTGCTGACAAAAATGTAGCCAGCCTTTTGAACTCAATTGGTATGAAGCCGGAACTGTATCAAGATCAGACGTTGCGTTCGGTTTGCCTGCAACGTCAGTGGAATGAAGAGGAACTTTTGAAGTGGATTAAGAAGAATCGGAAAAATGAGGAGTGTATTAAAAGTGAGCCTCAAAAACATAGTATTGGTGAGGATGTAACGGGATGGTGTAGATGGTTGGCGACAACTATTCAACCTTGTATCACGGATCTTTTAGATGATATAGAAAGTGATTTGCCCCGTGTTCAGCTTGTGCATGGAAATCAATATATCTGGCTCAAGGATATAGAATGGCACTTTCTTAAATTAAAAAAACAGACTGACCGTTACTTTTTTCTCGAAGAAGAAACCTTATATCCGCTGGCAATAGAATTGAACGACCAACGGGAATCGATTCTGTATGGAAAAGTGAAAGATTTAAGTCGATCACTTGAGATTGTGGAGGGTGACTATCCCATAATTCTTAAGGAGATGGAGATCATTGAAAAGTTTAGTGAAGGATTTAAAAATCCTGAGGGTGCGTGTTCAACATTGAGAATCATGAACAAGAACCTGGCGGATTTGTCCACTCAGTTGAAGAAATATTTCTCTATCGAACAGAAACAACTATTTCCGTTAATTAGGCATCAGCTACAATTCTCATAGTCTTAAGATTACTATTATGAAATATACGGGATCCAAAAAAGACCTTCTCGACCTGATAAAGAAGACAGGAACACTTTCGATGGATGAGGCTGTCAGCTCTACAGATTTGGCCAAAACCACTCTCAGAGAACATTTTATACAGCTGGAGAAAGATGGTTGTATTCGCCGGGAATATATTCGCTCCGGCCCCGGCCGGCCCAGCCTTCAGTACCAGATTACACCAAAAGGCCACCGGCTGTTTCCTTCATCTGAATCGGAGCTGATTCGGGAGCTGTTGAAATACCTTAAGGAAAGAGGAGAAGAAAAAACAATCGAGCTGTTTTTTGAATCCTTCTGGGAGGAACGTCTGAAAAAAGCCCGCAATAGAATGGATGAGGCATCAGAAAAAGATATGAAATCTCGCCTTGGTAAATTGATGGGATTTCTTGAGGAAGAAGGCTTTATGCCGGAATATGAAACAGATAAAGAGAGTGGAACTGTCACCATAAAAGAGTGCAACTGTCCTTTTAGTGAAGTGGTGAAAGAAACACGGTTGCCCTGTAAACTGGAGGCGATGTTCTACAGGAAGTTATTTAATGAAAATGTTGAACGAACAAATTATATCGCTGAAGGAGATTTCGCCTGTACCTATGAGGTACCGGTAAAACACTAAGCAGGAGAATGTTATGTGTAATCAACTAAAAACACTTTCCAAAAATCAATTGGTAAATTTGATCAAAAAGAGCATTGACGGTTATCATGATGAAGATTATGATTATACAATAAAGGATTTGAATTCGCCCAATGTAAACTCCACGGAAGAGAAGATTACGTTTAAGGTAGAAATTCGATGCAAAGAGTCTGTTAGACATTAAAATCGAAAGGAAGAGTAGTGAATCAGAGCAATTTTCAAATTAAGCGAATCTATGAAGCCCCATCAGAGAATGATGGTTATCGTGTGTTGATAGACCGGCTCTGGCCGCGTGGAGTATCCAAAGAGGCAGCTCAACTGGATGATTGGATGAAAGAGATCACACCGTCACCGGAATTACGCAAGTGGTTTGATCATGACCCAAGCAAGTTCGAGGAGTTCAAAATGCGTTATGAAACGGAATTGGCGGAGAAGAATAAACCGATTGAAAGCCTATTGAAAATTGCTGCAGATCGGAATGTAAGTCTGCTTTATGCGGCAAAGGATGAAACACACAATCACGCAATTGTACTCAAGGAATTTTTAGAAGAGCTTTTGTAATCAAACCACAACTAAGTTAAAAATCATGAAATCACTTTCCCTACTTCTTCCACTTTTTCTCTTTTTCACCATAACCGAACTTCATGGACAATCTAATATGGAGTCAGATCAAGAAGAGGAGTCAGAACTTAGCCTGATCACCGGCACTCCTGAAGAAGGATTTCAGGTAGCGATACAACTTGCACGAAAAGGAGTTACATCTACGCAGCCGGATAAGGATGTTCTATTTATGCTTCGGGATGTCTATTCAAAAGATCCGGATGCACTGATAGCCTCATCACAAGTAATTGCCATTCACTATCAAACCGTGGCTGCAGCGAATAATTACTGGCGGGATAAGACACCCTCTTCAGACCAATAATTTCTCTTAACTTTAAAATTTATTTCATAGTTGAACACAACAACCGAAGAACTCGACGTACGAACATTGATTCCCATTAAACGACACGAAAAGCTGCTCAAACTTTTCAAAGATCTGCCTTCAGGGGAAAGCTTTATATTCATCAACGATCACGACCCAAAGCCGCTGTATTATGAATTCCGATCTATTTTTGGCGATGTAGTAGGCTGGGAGTATTTAAAACGAGATCCTGAAGAGTGGAAAGTTCGTGCAACGCGAACGGCTGACTCGGAAGCGGATAAAGACAACGATGTTTCTACTCTGATCGATCTGCGAAAGGCCGACAAAAAAGACTGGAAATACACTATTTTCCACCGCTATGGAATGATGTTGCCGGGAGATGTGATGGAGATCCGGGCTGAAGAAGAACCGGTGGAAATTCATTCCATATTTCAAAAGAAGTTTGAAGGCGAACATGAATGGCAATATCAGAAAAGCATTTCCGGCGAGGTGATTATCCACGTCACCAAAAAAGGAGAGAACGATATTGATACAACAGATATCAGCGTGGTGAACAAATTCGATGTTCGTCCTTTCCCGCCGGCCAGGCGCCACGATATGGTGTTTGAAGCGTTTGATGAATTAAAACCGGGCGAAGCGTTTGTATTTATTAACGACCATGACCCAAAACCACTTTATTACCAGATGGAAGCGGAGAACATCGAGCCGTTCAAATGGGAATATTTGATGACGATGCCTGATGAGTGGAAAGTGAAGGTGATGAAGCAGAAAGAATAGTTCGGATCAGTGCTGCGAGCAACAGGTGAGGGTTCCAAATAAAGGGAAACCTGCCGGTTATAAAAATTGGCAGGTTTAGGTGTAATAATTCATTTTCAATATGTGGCTCAAAATAGGATGATCAGTCTCAAGCGTTGATCTAAAACTGTTTTGTGCAGAGATTCCAGATTTTCATTTTGATAGGGTTCACTTTTTGATATTTCCAAACAAAGATCCATGCCCTTCTCAAGATTCTTTCTCATCTTTTTGAGCTTTTTCCACATTTGTTTATCATCGGGCTCGATCTGATCGATTATCTCACTGATGTAATCCACATACATCACCAACTCTTTGGCAAACATGTGGGGGCGCTCTTTTGGCACCAGTGATTCCTTATTTCCATAGATATGATCTACCATCTCATCAAGAGAGTACTCGCGGGTAAACCACGCTACATTGGGTCCGGGACAGATCGCCTGGCGGCCGTATGATGGTTTCATGATTCCGAGTCGAATCATTGATCCCGTGCCCAGATTGGTGCAAAGGCAGGTTTTCTCCATTACTTTGTTCTTCTTCTGTTCTTTTTTGTTTGTTGGAAGATCACTCTTTTCAATCTGGCTAATCTTTAACAGCTGATACTGCGAAGAAGCCGTACAGATAGGATTCTCTGTAAACTCGGTATTAGATACCAAAAAACCTTTGGGACATTTAGACCCCGGTTTTCCTTTGTCGGCAAGTGCTTTGGTATGAATTTCTGAACGGAACCTCTAATATTATTAAAAGGAACTCCAAGTGGAGATACGTTGCTCAGATAAAGATCTTTTTCGCTTGCGCTTGCTAAAATTTTCGAGGTAAAGTCATCCACACATGTGGCTTCAGGAACCAGTAAAAACGGGCTGCCCCATCCCGTACCATCCATTTTAAAATCATCGAGCAGACGTCTCATCTCTCCGCTGGTACCGATTCCTCCTTGTACTGTTATCTTTGGCGTGATTTGTTCATCAGAAAGCTGCGGGTATTCCAACCCTTCCGACTCATAATAACTCTTAATCATCGGCTGGAATGTTTCCACGAGTCGATTTCGGTTTTCGCGAAATTCTTTTAACAGCACCGGCAGCAGATGGCCATCGGAGGCAAAGGCATGTCCACCGCAGTTCAGTCCCGATTCTATTCGGAATTCAGCCACTTCCAGACCTTTTTTGGCCAGAAACTTTCCCTGAATCAGGGCTGATCGGAAGTCGCTGACTTTAAGGATGATTGATTTTTTTATTTTGCCTGATGCATCCCTGTAGAAATCTTCAAATTCAGAAAGGTAATTATACAGTCTCGGATTAAATCCAGCTGAAAGCACCAAACTGGAGGATAATTTACTCTTAGCAAATCCACGCAGGGCTGAACTTGCATCGCTGAACTCCGAACTCATTGGTTTATCCTCTTTATCCATTCGAAGTGCATCCACCTTAGCCATAATATTCACATCAATGGAGCCGGGTTTCATACGGCCGGTCAGTTCTTGCACCCATTTCTCTCTAACCTCTGTATCTGAAAGCGACTCAATAAAATGGTAGGCGCTTTTTAGCGGGTTAGACTTTGGAAGTAGTTTAAAATACCGGTCTTTATCCGTTCCATCGAGGAGGCTCAGATTTTTAAGGGTTTCAAACTTTTGGGTAACTATATCGCTTACCATATCGAGGTAGGCGGTAATTCGTTCAGCACGTCCATCCTTTGCAGATTGTGGTATATTCTTATAGAATAAATTGAACTCCTTACAATAGTGTTTTCGGATCTTTTCGCAGAGAAGATCATCCACAACAGAAATTACAGAGTTGATTCCAAGATGCGCAACGCGGATGGGGCTGTCTATGGAGTGGCCGGTTCCCATAACGGGAATATGAAACTGGTGTTGGTTATGATACATAAGTTTTATTTCAGTTATCTGGTAGCAAAAAACAAAGATAACTTCATTCTATTAGAAGACAAAATAGTATTAAATACCTTATAAAGGTCTTTAAAGTTCTCTAAACAATCTGGTTCAGCTAAATAGGACCGTAAAAACCCTTATAAAATAATAATAGAGGGATATATACAGTATTAAACTTTCTCTATAAGCTTTGTGTTAAAAGATATTTTCAGTGATTATTATAATAAAAGATAAAAAACTCTTTTATATTAAATTTGTAATTCGTAGTTTAAAGCAGGGTTCAAAACAACGATACAAATGAAACGAATTTACTCTCTCATATTGCTTTTGTCTTTTACGCTCGGGGTGATTCAGCCCGTGATGCCGATGGTAGACTTTGTTGTTACCGGTGGAGAGTTCCTTGAACTTTTTCATTCCAACAATGGATTTGAATGCCCTGTACAGGATATAAATGAAATCGATCAAGAGTGTGAGTGTGCAGATGGGATGAGTGGAGAAAACGAGAGCTTGTTGGATACCGAATTTTATCCCATTCCTCTGCACGTCGTTCAATTTTCGGGAGAGCAGAATTTAACTGTGGCACAAGAGGGATATCACATAATGGACGAACAAACGCTGATGCATTTCTACAGCAAAATAGCTCCTCCACCAAGGCAGGTATAGGCCAATATCATTTCTACAAACTGATCAATCTATGTAATGATCAGCTTCAAAAGCCGGTAATATGTCGGAAAATAAATTTTACACACAACAAATTTTAGGAGTAACCCATGAAAACTTTAAACATAATATCCACACTATTGGTACTGATACTTGCAACAGGTCTCGCAACACTTCAGGCTCAAAGTACAGAATACACCATTGATGGTATGACGTTTGGTATGCCGGAAGCCGAGGTTTATACCGAAGATTATGATGGCCCGCCGGTTGTAGGTGAATACGTTACGATGTTGCCAAATTTGGCCCCTCTTGATTATGAGGGAAACAAGCATCACGAAATTCGACTGGACACTTTTACCCAGGAAATAGAGGTAGCTGATGGAGTCAGTTTTAGAGCCTGGACGTTTGGTGGTATGGTTCCCGGCCCGGTAATTCATGTGCGTGAAGGAGATAAAATCACCTTTACAATGAAAAACCGTTCGGACGAAGAGGTGGTAATTACAGATCCGGGAGCAACTCCTTCATCTGATTATGCACGACAGATTGCCGAAAATAACTATATGAATGCTAAACCTTCTGTAATGCCAATGCCTCACTCCATGGATTTTCACGCCGGAACGGTTGCTAAAGATGATAAATGGAGAACTATTGCTCCGGGTGAAACAATCAAATTTGATTGGGTTGCCAATTATGCGGGTACGTATATCTATCACTGTGGCACGCCAAGTGTACTAATGCATACTGCAATGGGGCAGCATGGGGTAGTGGTTGTATCACCGAAGGAGGGATACACAGACGATTACGAAGTGGATCGCGAATACGTGGTGGTTCAGTCAGAATACTACCTGGAAAGAGGCGCGGGAGATCTTTTTCAATATGACTTTGAGGCTGCACAAAATGTGAACCCTTCACACGTAGTATTTAATGGCCATCAAACCATTTTACACGACCAACCGCTTGAAGCAAATGAAGGCGAACGCGTGCGAATCCACTTTTCAAACAACGGACCCAGTGGAACATCGAGTTTCCACGTGATTGGTGGAATCTTCGACCGCGTATGGTTGGAAGGTCATCCGTTTAATGAGATGAGAGGAATGCAAACGGTACTGCTTGGAGCATCAGGTTCGGCAACAGTGGACTTCATTGTCCCGGAAGAGGGGAAATATACCCTAATTGACCACGAATTTGCCGACGCTGAAAAAGGTGCCACAGGTACACTTAAAGCGGGACCACGAAATAAGTAAATCATCCGAACAACCTGACAGCGTACCGAACAAAGTGAGGTTCCTGTCAGCGTTGTAAATCAAGGATTATAAATAGGATACATGTGATGCAGAAAGGTCACTAATCGCATTACAGAAGTACTCATTCCAACTCAAGATTCATGCTGAATAAACTGACACATATCGTTCTACTAACCCTCTTCACAGGTCTTATTTTGGGAGTGTTTTATCCTCTGGCCGGTCAGAACCGGGCCGAGATCCCCGGCGGATCGTTTCACTCCGTCTTGCCGGAAGTAAAAGGCGAGCCAAATGAAGTGGAGCTATTCCACCTGGATCAAACGGCGGTTACAAACGGTCAATTCCTTGAATTTTTAAAGGAGAATCCTGATTGGAGAAGATCCTATACTCCCGCGCTTTATGCCGAAAACGGTTATTTGAAACATTGGAAAAGCGATCTGGATTATGGGGATGAATCTTTGCAGGGTTTACCGGTTACCCGGGTTTCTTGGTTTGCTGCCAATGCGTATTGCGGATGGAAAAGCGGACGTCTGCCTACGTTAAACGAATGGGAATACGCCGCTCAACTGATGGATCATGAGTCAGCAGTCGAGGCAGATCAGTTCAGCGCAGACTTAATTGGCTGGTACTCTGCTGTAGATACCGATAAGACACAGCCCGTAGCATCTACCGGTATAGAAAACCGGCACGGTGTAAAGGATATGTTCGGCTTGGTGATGGAGTGGGTGGAAGATTTTCAGCCTCCGATTGGCGAAGATATTTCGATCGACTGTGGAACGATGGGTACCATGAAAGGCGACAACAGTATCTACAGCTATGCTATGTCGATCCGGTATGTCACTCGCATGAGTTTTAAACCAACCAGCACAACGGGTATGCTTGGATTCCGGTGCGCATACAATCAACAACCTGAACTATAGGAGGTTCTTTATGAATCGTACTAAAAAACTGTCACTGACATTGTTCGCTTTTTTTCTTTTGCCGACAGCCTTATTGGCTCAGCACGGACACGGAAATCACACCAACAATAATGCACTGAATCCCAAAGAGGTGAATATGGAGCACTCCTTGTTTCATATGTCTGCGAATTGGACAAACCACAGGAATGAAACCCTGAAGTTGTCTGATTTCTCCGGCAACCCGGTTGTTATCGTGATGTATTACGGGAATTGTGTGCAGGTGTGCCCTATTCTAATTCGTGATGCTAATCGTGTGTTTAAGGCTGTCGATGAGTCGTTAAGGAAAAATGTTCGGGTTCTTGCCGTTACGTTCGATCCCCAAAATGATACGATTGAACGGCTTCATGCCTATGCTGAAGAAAAAGAGCTGAATATTCCTGAATGGCATTTCATTACAGGAAACCGGTCTGACATTCGTGAACTGGCGATGCTTTTAGGCGTGGAATATACCAAGAAAGGGGATGGACATTTTGCTCATTCCAATCTTGTAACCGTATTGGATGATGAGGGTAAAATTATTCATCGGCTGGAAGGTCTTAATCAACCCGTGGATGAAGCGGCTAAATACATCGAAACGATATTAAACACAAACCCTGATGGGAGATCTCATCAAAATCTTGATTGAAATAGCTTAATCAACAAGCAAACCTAAAGAAACCAAAAATCACTTTTTCAAACCTATAAATATTAAAACCATGAAAAATCTAATCAAAGTAACTTTAATTACCCTTTTTGCAACCATGTTATCATTTCAGGTGATGGCAAATCCTCAGGATAGTGAAGTCCGTGAAATCACTGTGAAAGGAATGGATAATCTTAAATTTGATGTCACTCTAATTGAAGCAGAACCTGGTGAAACAATCAGGATTAAGCTGGAAGTTGTAAGCAATATGCCTGCAACAGCTATGGCACATAACATTGCTATTGTAGATAAAGATGTTAATGTGGAAGATTTTGTAACGCAGTCTATGGCTGCCACGGATAATGAATATATCGCTCCAAATCTGGAAGATCAGGTGGTGGCTTTCACCGAAATGATTGGTGGTGGAGAAACATCAGTGATCGAATTTACAGTTCCCGAAGAGTCGGGTGACTACGAATACGTATGTACATTCCCAGGCCACTATTTCAGCGGCATGAAGGGAATACTAAGAGTTCAATAAACCTATCATAAAAAACTTGGATTCCCGGTCTGAAAAAGGCCTGGTTTTCATTTCCTCAAATAATTCAATCAGCATCTGACTGATAACAAAAAATAAGATTAGATCATGAAATTAGAAGAAAGCACAGTAGGTGAAATTGTAAGTGATAATTATCATTGGGCATCTGTTTTTCGACAGTATGGAATTGATTTTTGCTGCGGTGGCGGAATAAGTCTTGCCGAAGCCTGTAAAAAGAATGGGGTGGACCCGGATGAACTGATTGAACAGTTGAAATCTGCCCCATGGGTAAATCGATCCAGCGGAGATAACTACAATGACTGGACGCCTGACTTTTTGGTGGATTACATCATCAACACTCACCATACGTTTGTTCGGAAGAAAACGGATGAGGTTTCCGCCTATGCAGCCAAAGTTGCAAAAGTTCATGGCGAAAGACATCCTGAAAATATAGAAATTTTTAAAAAATTTGTGACGCTCTCCAATGAATTGATAGAGCATTTGAATGAGGAAGAAACCCGGGTATTTCCGTTGATCAAAACCATCTATAAAAAACGGCAGAATGGAGAAGTGCCTGCTGATGAAGAGATCGAGGCGTTGAAGATTGAACTTGAACGTATGGAAAAAGATCATGAAAAAGCCGGTGCTCTAATGGCGGAGATCTGTGAACTCAGTAATCAGTTTACTACTCCCCAAGATGCGTGTGCAACCTATACAATTCTTTATCAGAATTTATCGGGTTTTGAGGAAGATCTGCACAAGCACGTTCATCTTGAAAATAATATCCTGTTCAAAAAAGCTGAACAGCTGATTTAAGAAGATGTGGAATAGACACAAAGCCTCTAATTTCATTTAGAAAATGTACACTTGGTCTGTCTTTATTCACCTTGTATTTGTGGCGTTCTGGCTTGGCGGTATGTTGTTTACAGCTGCCGTGCTGGTACCCGCAACGCGAGGAAAACTAAAAGAGCGCCGTGGACTCTTGTTTACTGAACTGGGTACTCGTTTCAGCCGAATCAGCTGGTTGATTTTTCCACTGCTGATTGTAACAGGAATTTTTGCCCTGCTTGGAAAAGGATTTACGGTAGATACACTTCTGTCGGCTGATTTTTGGTCAGGCAGTTATGGCATCACCCTTAGGAGGAAACTTGAGTTGTTTGGATTGATGATGATCATCAGCGGTATCCATGACTTTTGGCTTGGACCGAAAGCGTCTGAGTTGATGGATTCTCAACCGGAAGCGGCGAAGACTCGGAAATACAGAAAAGCATCGAGCTGGGTCGGCCGAATCAACTTGTTGATTGGGCTTGCCATCCTATTCTACGCAGTAACACTTGTAAGAGGATAAGAATGACGAGTTACAAACTAACCCAAAAAGCAGATTTCCTTAAAAAAGAACCTGCTAAAAACACATTTTGAATTATGCCTTCTGTCACGCGATGGTTTATTAAATCAGGAATAGTTTGGTTCTGCATAGGAGTGATACTGGCATTTGTTGCGGAACTGCCTTCTGTGCAAATATCTGCACTGTTGCTACCGGTTTACTGGCACATGCTGGTCATCGGGTGGATTACCCAGGTGATTATGGGCGTGTCGGTGTGGATGTTTCCTCGAAAAAAGAGGGATCGAAAAAAGGAACAGTCACGACTGGCAGTTGGGGCATTTATTGCGTTGAACAGTGGATTGGTGGTGAGATTTTTGTCTGAGCCGTTTCTTCCGTTGGCAAGTGGATCGCTGGTGCCGATTGTGGTGGTTTTATCAGCCGCGCTCCAGGTGTTGGCATTCTTGTTGTTTGTTGCTGAAATATGGCCGCGTGTACAGCCTAAAAAGAAACGAAAAACAGCGAGGGCGTGATGCCGAACCAATCCGTGTGGATGATTCGACTATCTCTACTGTATCTGTTAGTAGCGGTTACACTTGGATCAATTTTACTGATTCATAAAGCTATGCCGCTGCATCCGGCGACGTGGGCACTGCTGCCGATACATTATGAAATGGCTATCTGGGGTTGGTTAGTTCAATTTGTGATGGGAACTGCCTACTGGATATTTCCGAGATACCTTCATGATAAGGGCAGGGGATCAGAAGGAATGGCCTGGACAGTCGTTATTGTCCTGAATTTTGGAATATGGCTGCTAATTATGTCTGTATTTCTGGAGTCTGTTGCATTAGCAGGACGAACATCCATCTTGATAAGCGCTTTTTTGTTTGCGGGATTGATGTGGAAACGTGTGGTTAGCTATAGAACTCACTCCTAATTGAAAGAAGTATAAATCAAACCAACCATGTTATTTTCAGCATCATGTAAATATGGATTACGGGCTTCTATGCTTTTGGCCATGCGGGATACAAAGACATATGTATCCATACGGGAACTGAGCGATGAGTTGAATATCTCATTTCACTTTTTAACTAAGATTTTTCAGAAAATGAATGCTGCCAACCTGATCGATTCCAAGAAGGGGGTTAACGGAGGGGTGAAGTTAGCAAAACCGTCACATCGGGTTACTTTTATGGATGTCGTAAATGCGATTGATGGTAGTTGTTCGATGGATTCTTGTGCCCTGGCACTTCCGGGTTGTGGTGTAAAAAGGTCATGCCCAATGCACGATCAGTGGTCGGGGATAAAAGAAGGAATGTTGGAGATGATGGAGAAAGTAACACTTGCTGAACTTGCAAAAAATTCGGCAAATGAATGACGATTAATAATTTTTACAGTAACCTTATATTAAACTATCTATTTTAAGATAAAAGACTCTCAAAAAGGTAATTTATGCTACTATCAAAATCTTGTGTTTACGGCCTGCGTGCTACTCTTTATCTGGCAACAAAAAATAGGGAAGAGTTTACCCCAATCAAACGACTAAGCGAAAAGCTTGAAATCTCATTTCATTTTCTCACGAAGATCCTGCAACAGTTAACCGCAGATGGCATGTTGGAATCCTTTAAAGGGCCCAATGGGGGCGTGCGCCTTGCTAAACCGGGAGAAAAAATTGCGTTGGTGGATGTGGTACTGGCAATAGACGGACCAAAATTACTTACGGAATGCGCTTTGGGTCTGCCGGGATGTGGCCTGAAAAATCCATGTCCACTGCATGATCAATGGGCGGAAACTCGTGATGGAATTCGCGATATGCTGCAGAAAACATCATTGAAAGATTTGGCTGATAAAGGTAAATCTGAAAATTTACGACTCACGGAAAACGGGGATTTCGAATCCCTTCTGATGGATTAACAGATTTCAATATGAAAACGAAAACAACAGATATATACTCACTGGTTGAGAAGTACAACATACCCGGGCCGCGTTACACCAGCTATCCAACCGCCCTACATTTTAAAGAAGCGGAGAATAACCACCGTCTTAAGCACTATTTTGAAACTCGTTCAAAAATTCCCCGGTCGATATCACTCTATTTTCATATCCCATTTTGTTTTTCTCTCTGTTGGTATTGCGGATGCACAAAAATTATTACAAAAGACCGTGAAAAGGGAGAGGTTTACCTCGATTACATCAAGAAAGAGGCAGAACTTGTCAGACGCACACTTCACCCGGAATCGCCAGTAAAGCAGATTCATTTTGGAGGTGGCACACCCACATTTTTGACTCCGGTGCAGCTTCAACGATTAGGACAGATAATTCAAGATCAATTTTTTGTACATCCTGAAGTAGAGTTCAGTGTGGAAATCGACCCGCGTACCTGCAGCGAAGAACATATTATAGCACTGAAGAAAATAGGCGTAAACCGTGCTTCGCTGGGAGTTCAGGATACAAATGAAGAAGTTCAACAAGCGATTCACAGAATTCAGCCATTTACACAGACCGAAAATGTAACTAAGAATCTTCGTAAACACAGTATTGAAAACATCAACCTTGATCTGATTTATGGCCTGCCACGCCAAAATCGTAATACTTTTCGGCAATCGCTTGACCAAGTGCTTATGTTGCAACCCAACCGGCTGGCCATTTATAGCTATGCACATGTGCCGTCGTTGATGCCCACACAGAAACTTTTAAAGGAGGAGGAATTTCCTTCCGCCGGAGAAAAGATTTCCATGCTTGTTGATACAGTTGAGCGCCTGCCTGACGAAGGATACCGTTTTATCGGGATGGATCATTTTGCACGGGAGAATGACGAGTTGAGTAGAGCATTGGATGATGGATCTCTACAACGGAATTTTCAAGGCTACAGTACTCTTGCCGAATTAGAAATGATCGCTTTAGGAATGTCGGGAATTTCGATGGGGAACGATTTTTACTATCAAAACACGAAGAACCTTGCGGAATATTATGATTGGCTGGATAGTGACCGGTTACCGGTAAAAAAAATAGTTTCCCTGACGAAAGAAGACCTGCTTCGCAGAAATATTATCATGAAAATAATGTGCCGTGGAGAAATCAATTACAAAGATTTCTTTAATGAAACCGGGATCAATTTTGAAAATACCTTTGTAAAGGAACTCACTTATATCACTGAATTAGAAGAAGATGAGCTGTTGATACATGATCAAACCGGGTTCAGTGTTACTGACACCGGAAGACTATTTCTGCGAAATGTAGCGATGATATTTGATGGGTATAGAGAACAATCAAACCCAAGTAAATCCTACTCAAAAACAGTTTGATAGCATTTAGCAAACGACCGGTTCCAACTTTGAAAGGTTTCTTGTTGCGAATTGATGTGCCATTTGTTCTTCTAATTCACTCATACACCCTCAATCCATAATAAACCTGACCGATTTCTTCACCGTTGAAATCGGCAACGCGGGGGAGGGCTCCCCATTTTTTGAAGTTGAATTTTTCAAGAAGTGCAATACTCGGAGTATTGGATTCGAGAAGAATGGCAAAGAGCGTTTTGATTTCCAGGTTCCGGCATTGATTTAAGGCATGATTCATCAGTTGTGATGCCACACCTTTCCTGTGATGATCAAAATACGCATAATAACTGACTTCAGCGGTATAACGTAGTGCGTGTCGGCCCGGCCGGTGGGGACTAAGTGATAGGTAGCCTACAATGGATTGGTTCTCTTCAGCGATCCAGACGGGATATTTTCCCGGAGTATGATTTTTCAGCCACTCCGTCATTTCTTTTGTACTTCTTGGGTTTGTGTCTGCCGTTTTATATCCGGCTTCAACGGCCTGGTTGTAGATCTCTGTAATTTGGTTAATGTCTTTTTTTGAAGCTGTACGGATGTTCATTAGAAAATGGTTTTGGAGCCGGTTCTTTGGAGAAAATACAAAACTTTATTTGAGCATTTGTAACGGCAATTCATGAATTGCCGTTACAAATGAGTGAAAGTCACGTACCCATAACTTAGCAATTATCAATGATGTGTAGTTGATCTGTTTTGATGTAATGATGGGACATATACAACTATTTATAAAAATATTGTAATGTGATTGTTGCTGCATATTTATATCTATTTAATAGCACTTTTGTGCTGTAGAAAAGTTATCAATAAATCGCCTGAGCCGCGATTTAGAAAACCGGCGAGATTAAAATATCCGGGGTTATACGATCAATATTACGGGCATTCGGCTTACATAATTTTAATTCTAAATAAGAGAGTGTAATGATGAGACTCACTGATCTGCTTTTCAATAAAAATTCGAAAGATATCAATAAGGAAAGGGCTCTAAACGCAATCAAACAAAATTTGGCGGAATATTACTATAAGAACATTTCATTTATCGAGTGCCTCTCGAAAACTGCGCCAATGACGGCTGATTTGATTATGAAGTATGGTACGGAAGGGGAAGCGCCTAAAAGTACTTACGATACAATTTTGATTATTGCTACCAATTATTATGCCATGTTGCATGTGGATACGTACTCTGGATTTTATGCCATCAACAGAGAGTATACGTTTAAGCAAGTTACAGAACTGGTGGAAGGTGCACTGAAGGAAATAGACGAAAATGATGGGTTTCAAGCACATAATTTTAAAAATGTACTGCATACATCACACGATTTTAGCAAACAAATGATTGAAGTGTACTACAGGGTGGGAACGGAAGGGTGCCATAAGTTTGTGGTTTCCTCAATCTATTCTGTACTGCTTTCCGTGAATCGGAAACATTCGTTAGGCCGGCAACAAATTGAAAATACTGTCCGCACCATACAGGTCGAAAAGTTTTTTGCTGATAATCATCACAATGACACAAGCGGCATAGATCAAAACTGAATATCGGTTTTTGTCTGCGTTTGGCGGTAAGTCATGTGTTTTCATAAAAAAAGCCGGCAGCTGAGAAGCTGTCGGCTTTTAAAATTTTAACCAGTGCATTTGCTAAGAAGCAGAGGCAAGTTCTTTCAGCGTTTCGGCAAGCTTGGTTACTTTTGTTCCGTTTGATGAACCATTTGCTCTGTTTTCAACCTCAGAAGCCAACTCATTCAGCAATTGGGATTTGCGTGAACTGTTTGCATTTTCAGCATCAGTAAGTCCTCTTCGAATCATTTGCAGACTGCTGTTATCCAGTTCATTGCCTCGTTCAAGTTGATCGGCATAGGCACGTGCAAGTGCATAAGAAGCCGGCCAGATAAATTTAGGTTGACCCTGTGCATTCAGATAATCCATTGTTACGGTATTGGCCGCTGCAATTTCATTTTCGGTAACAAAGTCACTTGGCATCAGTTCAAAAATGTCGAGTCCACGGGCAATTTCTGAGTTCACTAACAGTCCGTTGTACCAGTAGATAGACCAGCTACCACCGGTTTCCATTCGTTCCGGATTGATTGGTCCACGATCGTGGAAAGCCATTTCTATCGGGTTTTTAGGGTCGGTAAAATCAAAAATGTTAATTCCACCCTGATACCATGACTGAACCATAATGTCTCGTCCGGGAATAGGGATCATTGAACCGTTATGAGCTACACAATTTTCTGCGGTTGTTTGTGGAGCATCCATTTTAAAGTAGCTTTGAAATACCATTTCCCCATCTTCGATGGTGTAAATGGCGTTCGCTCCCCACTCATAGGGATCATCTTCAGTACATTTTGGCTGTGTACCACCGCCCCATTCATCCGTAAATAGTACGGTTGTACCATCATTGTTGAAGGTGGCTGAATGCCAGTATGCAAAGTTAGAATCTGCAACTGCATCAATCCGTGTTGGATTTACGGGATCCGAAATATCAAGCAGGAGTCCATAACCCTCACAAGCTCCGCCGGCAATTCCTAATTCCGGATAAAGTGTAATATCGTGGCACTGGTTTGGGCCAAGAGCTTCAGAACTTCTGCCGCGTGAGGCAAGCATTTCATCAATATAATCGGGGAGTCGGTCGCGCAGGGCAGCACTATCTTCTGCTGTAATTTGGCTTCCTTCTCTTTCTTGTACTATTTGTGTGAGAAAATTTCTAACCATTCCGTCCGGAATCACTCGTTCTTGTCCCTGCATGGTTCCAATAAAAGCACCTGCTTCACGTGCTTCTTCTAATCGCTCGCGGTCTTCAGCAGTCATATTATCTCTTGTTGGGGGGGCTTCCAGATCATCAAAAATTCGGGGTGAACTTGCAATGGCAGCCGCTTGTGGATTATCTAAAGGAACTTGAATCACTTCAATTCTGAAAAGGGAACTGTTCTCATCTTCATCAGGGAAAGCAGTTGTACATCCCGGTAGCTCTTCTTCGGGTCGTACAGGAGCAGAACCGGAAACATATACAAACACATTTTCATCATCATCAGGATCTACCAATACAGAGTGAGTGTGCGATCCACGGCAGGTTTGTACGTTAGAAACATACTCGGGGTTTTCGATATCAGAAATATCAAAAATTCGAATTCCACGAAGCCGTTCTTCACTTACCGGTTCGTTAACACCTTCTTCGCCACAATCAAGTCGACCGCCAAGGCCTTCACCTGATACAAACAGAAGATTTCCGTAAACAGATACATCACTTTGAGATGCAGGGCATAAAAAATCGACGGTTACTTCAGGATTTGCAGGATCGGTAATGTCCCAAACAATAAACCCATTATAGTTACCCTGAATGGCGTAATTATCTTTAAACGCCAAGTCCGTTCCCATTGAACCCAAAAATTCTTCCGGTGGAGGAGTGGAAGATACTTTTTCCAAATTCCAGATAGTTTCGCCAGCGTCAAAAAGTCCGCCTTCTAAACCAACTCGGGGATCAGGGCTTGGCTGGTCCGCTTCCGATATCGGCATTACGTTAGACGTTTCGTCTTGTTCTTGTGTCATTTCTGAGGGTGCGCAACTATACACGCCAAAAGTGACGGCAAGAGCGAGCAAAATCCCCGGGAATAAATGTTTCATATGAGTGTTATTTGTTGGTATTAGTTTAGGTTTATAAAAAATTCGATTTGTTAAAAAATCATCAACTATCTTTACCATCCGGGATATTTTCGAGCATTAAATTCATTCGATCTATCTCGGTAATCTGTTCTGCGTTAATTCCGGATGCCAGCTCAAACGCTTCCCGATCTGCGGCAGCTCCATCTGCTTCAAATAGTGTTCGCACCATTATAATTGCCCCTTCGTGATGCTGAATCATGTTTTGTAAAAATAATCGGTCAAATTCTCGTCCTTCAGCAGCTGCCAATGTTTCCAGTTGATCCTGTGTTAGCATGCCGGGCATAGTTTGATGGTCGTGCATTCCATGACCCCCGTGACCAGTCTCACCTTCCATACCGTGAATCATCATATTTAGTCCCTCAATATGGACTTCGGGTACCGGTTGATCTCTGTCTCTTAACCAACGCTGCATAAATTTAATCTCATCACCCTGCGCATTAATAATTCGGCTTGCAAGAACTTGAATGGAGCGGGTTGATGTATTTTCCGGTGCTAAACGAGACATAATGAGCGCCTGTGAATGGTGGGCAATCATACCGGTCATAAAATCAACATCGGCTTCCACAAAATTCATGCGTGATTCGTTGATCTTTTCCCAGTAAAGAGCTTCCATTTCGGATAAATCGCGCTGTTGCTGATTGGTATTTTCAGTAGCAGTTTCTGTGGTTGAACAACCCATAAAAGCAATAAAAATGAATAGTACGAAAGGTAGAAGGGAGGCGGGTAGAGAAGATGTATTTAGCATATAGTATAAACTCAATTTCTGATTCAGACCGAACGATACAGCATAATTTGAAAGATTCAAAAATTAAACGCTGGATTACTTTGTAAAAGTATATTCAAAGCGAACCCTCCAAGGGTTCCGAACCCTTGGAGGGTTTTTACTTTATCACCCACGTTGAATCTCCCGGAAGTTATTTATGCAAGAGTGTAATGCTTCAAGGGGAGGAACGCCTTCAATTTCATACTCAAGAATATACCACTCAATACCACCCACACTTTCAGATGCCTCAATAATTCCGGCCCAATCGAGATCATCTTCGCCCACTACTGCTTCTTCATTGGTTGCAGAATATGCCTTTGCATGAATAGATGCGGTACGTCCCGGATGACGATGAATAAACTCAACAGGATCAATCCCCATCAGAGTGGCATGACCCGTATCGAGCTGCAGAATAAACCGATCGTCCGTATTTTCTGCCAGAATATCCCAAAGGTACTCATCTCCAAATTTTTCAAAAATATAGTCGTGATTGTGATAGCCCAATCGCATTCCGTGTTCTTCCAATTTTGCGGCAACTTCGTTGTACTCCTCAATCGTTTGCATAAATGTTTCCCGATCCGTGCGCTCATCTTCTTCAATCCATCGGATGATGAAATACTCATTTCCCATCGCTTTGTTAAACGCCACGGTTTCCTCAAATGCATCTCCACGAAGAACATCCATTCGTACGTGCGATCCACAGCAGTGCAGATCATATTTATCAAGAATGGATTTGATTTCTCCACCAGATAAGCCGTGATAATCAGCAAATTCCAATCCCTCGTAACCCATCTCCGCAAGTTTTGCTACCGTTCCCTCAAAATCCTCATCCAGTTCATGTCTTACAGAATAAAGTTGAACACCCAGCGGTGTGTAATTTACAGGTCTTGCTGCACAACCGGCAAGTCCACCGATAGATAAAGCCGCAATTGAACCGCAAGAAATTTTCAGGAAGTTGCCCCGGGTTATATCATTCATAAGATTATCTGGTTTGATGATTACGTTTGAATGAAAGTACTAAAAGAGATTCAAACTTCAACATTGAGTTTTCTATAACTAAAAAAGCTGAGCCCGAAGAAATAAAATTTTTGGAAATTACTTGTCAAAATCTGTACTTGTTGAAAGTGATTTTAGCCAACTACTTATAAAAACTACGTTTATGTTTAAAACAAAATCTATTCTACTCTCCAGTATTGTTGCCGCAATTGCGGGCTTTCTTTTTGGGTTTGATGTCATCGTAATTTCAGGTGCTGAACAATCCATACAAAACCTTTGGGAAACATCAGACCTGTTTCATGGCACATTTATTATGTCGATGGCGCTTTGGGGTACGGTTATAGGTGCACTTTTTGGCGGAATTCCCTGCGACCGTTTCGGTAGAAGAAAGACCCTCTTTTGGATTGGGATTTTATATTTTGCTTCTGCGTTGGGTTCGGCTTTTGCACCCGATCCGTATTTCTTTTCATTCTCACGTTTTATTGGTGGATTGGGAGTGGGTGCCTCATCTGTAGCCGTTCCAATTTATATTTCTGAAATCACTCCGGCAAACAATCGCGGAAAACTGGTGGTACTTTATCAGTTCAATATCGTGTTTGGAATCTTAATTGCGTACATCTCTAACTATTGGATTGGCACTACATTTGACGAAAATGCCTGGCGCTGGATGCTGGGTGTAGAAGCCATTCCCGCTTCGATCTACCTGCTGCTGGTATTAGGAATTCCTGAAAGTCCACGTTGGTTAGTGTTGAAGAGAAATGATATCACCGGTGCAAAATCACTGCTTGAGCAGCTGAACCCCAAAGAGGATATCAGTAAATTAATTCTTCAGATTAAGAAATCTGTTTCCAAAACGGCAGAAGCAACGGTATTCTTCTCTAAAAGATTTCAGTTTCCAATTATCCTTGCTTTTCTACTCGCTTTCTTTAACCAACTTTCGGGGGTAAATTTTGTGCTTTATTATGCACCCCGAATATTTGAATCAGCGGGAGTTGAAGCCGGAAATGTGCTGGGCGCTTCGGTTTCACTGGGTGTAGTAAACTTACTTTTCACTCTTCTGGGCATGTACCTGATTGACAGAATAGGCAGACGGCCACTCATGTTCATTGGTTCTTTTGGATATATTCTTTCACTGGCAGGCGTTTCCTGGGCATTTTTTACCGGAGCCGAAGGTGTAGTTGTGGTCATTTTTGTCAGTGCCTTTATCGCCGCACATGCTGTGGGACAAGGGGCTGTTATTTGGGTATTTATCTCAGAAATTTTCCCGAATGTTGTCAGGGATTACGGGATGTCGCTCGGTTCAGGTACTCACTGGATTTTTGCAGCCATCATCACGCTGGTAACGCCATCGGTGTTAAGTGCTTTTTCCGGTGCTCAAATTTTCGCTTTCTTCGCATTTATGATGATTCTGCAGCTGATATTTGTGTGGAAAATTATGCCTGAAACCAAAAACCTGACCCTTGAAGAGATGGAAGTGAAGCTGGGAATCAACCTCGATGAGTTGGAAGAAGTTATCGATACTAAACCACTTCAATAGTGATCTTATTTTTGTATGATGGATTCCGAAAGTTCCGAAAATGAAGATGTAGATATTGGGAAAAGTCTATCAGGCCAAAAACTGAT
Source organism: Balneolaceae bacterium (assembly GCA_040876545.1). GTDB lineage: Bacteria > Bacteroidota > Rhodothermia > Balneolales > Balneolaceae > SW132. Next base: position 246,048 of record JBBDPF010000025.1, read on the forward strand.
GGGCCTCTCCCTAATTTCATTTACCCTTTATACACTGACTGCCCTTACGTTGTACTATTTTTTCTTTGATGAGAGCCTGCTTTCTGCATTTAAACATGGATATTCTATTTCTATACAAGTGCTGTATGGATTTTTCGCCGGGTGCTCTGCTGCAGGAGTGATTATCTTTTTTTCCACACGTCCGCCCATGGGACCTGTTTTAGAAGATTTCGCAATTTTTAAGGTGCTTAAAAACAGTAATTTTACTGCTTTTGATCGAGTTCAGCTTTCACTTTTTGCCGGTGTCGGCGAGGAGATACTTTTCCGTGGAGCAATGCAACCGCTGATTGGCATTTGGTTAACTTCCATCATTTTTGTGGCCATCCATGGATATTTTAAATTCAAATCCGCCGGACATATCCTCTTTGGGATATTGCTATTTGGCCTTAGCATGATGCTCGGGTTTCTATACGAATATGCAGGGTTGATTTCTGCAATGATTGCTCACGCTATTTATGATATTATCCTGTTGTGGTGGGTTGCCAGCAGAAAAAGTTAATTTGCCAAAAACTCTTCCAAGGCCATTTTATAGGTCATAAATCTCGGGAGATTATAATGGGTACCTCCGCTAATTTCTACTAACCGTTTTTGACCTGATCCCGATTGTTTTTCAAGCTCTTGAGCCATACTAAAAGGAGCGATTTCATCATCCGATCCTCCCAGGATCAACAAGGGTTTATCGATATTTGCCACGTGGCTTAAATTTGACTGACTTCTGATGGAATAGTCGATATCAAATTGGACAAAAGGTCGTAGAATCCAGGGAAGGAGTTTTCTCGACCAGCTTTCTATATCCGTAATGGGGCTCTCTAAAATATAGCCATCAACCTCTTCTGTATCGGAAATGTAGGCAGATAGAAAAGATCCCATCGAGTGTCCATGAATAAAAATTTTATCAGTAGGAGCGGGAGAATTATTTTTTGCAAATTGATAGGCTGTACTGGCATCGATATAAATCCCGTTTACGGTAGGCTCTCCACTGCTGAACCCATAGCCCCGGTAATCAAGCATCATCAAGTTGACCGGAATATTTGAATACGCTTCGATTATAGGAGCGGCTTTTACCATCAAAAAACCGTTACCGCCAAAATAAACAACAGTGGAAGTGGCATTTTCATGTTCTAAAAACCAGCTGTTTAGTTGTTCACCATCAATTGTTTCCAACGTGATTTCGTGGAGTTTATACTGTGGATAGTTGAATTGTTGAGGTGTGATCGTTTTATGAGAGTCAAATGCATCATGCTCGGTAATTTGGATGGTAGTGCAAGCGGATAAAGCAAATAAAGCAACTGTAAATAAAAATTTCATCACAGATATTATGTTAATTATTGCTCAATCAAAAGAGTTGGCCCTGATACTTTTTTGATCGTAGAAGTCGGGTTAAGAAGAACTTTCATCAGACATTAATGGTAAGATAGAACCATGCATCCAGAATTGAACCCTATTCATTAAAATGACTAAGTGCATCTTCCATTACATTTCCTTCCTCATTCCGTATTGCAAAATTAAAACCCGGCCGAAGTGCATATCCTCCGTATTCACCATCTTTGTTGACAGCTATAAATCCAGCCTGTAACTCGTCAATATTGCTGTTCTCTTTTGATAGTATCCGTTGCACTGTTTCCTTGCAAGCCTCCTCAGGAGAACGTCCCTGCCTCATCAGTTCAACAACCAAAAAACTCCCTGATGCCCGCATGATAGCCTCACCCATACCGGTTGCTGTGGCGGCTCCAACTTCATCGTCCACATAAAGCCCTGACCCAATAATCGGGCTGTCGCCTACCCGTCCGTGCATTTTATACGAAAGGCCACTGGTAGTACACGATCCGGCCAACTGACCATTTTCATCCAGACCAATCATCCCTATGGTGTCATGATTTTCTATGTTGATTATGGGTCGATATTCTTCCTCATCTAACCACTCTTCATACGCTTCTTCTGATTCCGGATGGAGTACTTCATCTTCCATCGGCATTCCTTCGGCGATTGCGAATTGTCGGGCTCCCTCACCGGCAAGAAGTACATGAGGCGTGTTTTCCATCACTTTTCGGGCAAGAGTAATCGGGTGTTTTACCTGTCGCACAAAACACACTCCCCCACATTCTCCATTCCCTTTCATGATGGATGCATCCAGTGTTACAATCCCTTCCCGATCGGGTAGACCGTACAGACCCACGGTTCGGCTGGCCGGATCAGCTTCTGTTATTTTTACTCCCTCTTCAACGGCATCAAGAATACTTCCGGAAGATTTCAGCACTTCCCACGCTTTTTGATTGGCAGCAAGCCCGTGGTTCCAAGTGGATAAAAACAGAGGGCGATTTGAGGTTTTAGCTGGCGGTTTTGACAAAACTTCTGCTCCTTGTTTTAAAAATCCGGGAACTAAGGTAACAGAGGAAAGAAGGGATAGCTTGAAGAAGTTTCTTCGTGAAGTCATTTATAATTTTTAAAATTGATAATAAGTACGTTTTCGAAAGTAATAACTGATTATATTTTTTCCTATTTACCTTGATCATAATCTTTTAGGAGAAGTAACAGCTTGCTCTCATTCTTACTTAAGAAATACCTAAAAAGGAGTTCTGCTAATTGCTACAATCTTTGTACTTTTAGCACTCATTGCACATCTAATCAAAGTTGAAGTCTGTTGAGTGATCAAAAAATTATATTTTCGATGAACGGGGTTAGTAAAATCTACAAACCCAACATCACAGTTTTAAAAGATATCTACCTCTCCTTTTTCTATGGCGCAAAAATTGGCGTTTTGGGACTGAACGGTTCCGGGAAAAGTACACTGCTGCGAATTATTGCAGGTGAGGATGAAGAATATTTGGGTGATATTTCAGCTCAAAAAGGAATTACATTCGGATATTTGCGTCAGGAACCTCAGCTTGATCCATCAAAAACGGTGAAAGAAATTGTGGAAGAGGGTGTGCAGGAGACGATAGATCTGATTAAAGAATACGAAGCCGTAAATGAAGGTTTCAGCGATCCTGATGCCGACTTTGAAAAGTTGATTGAAAAGCAGAGTAAGCTTCAGGAGAAAATTGACAGAATTGATGCGTGGGATATCGACAGTAAATTAAAACAGGCGATGGATGCACTCCGTTGTCCGCCTGCTGATGCCAACGTGGAGCATCTTTCCGGTGGGGAAAAACGACGTGTTTCACTTTGTCGATTGTTGCTCAAAAAACCGGATGTATTGCTGCTTGATGAGCCTACAAATCACTTGGATGCCGAATCTGTTGGGTGGCTGGAGCAACATCTTGCCCGATATGAAGGAACCGTTATCGCCGTAACTCACGATCGTTACTTCCTGGATAATGTGGCCGGATGGATTTTGGAACTCGACAGAGGGGAAGGAATTCCGTTTGAAGGAAATTACAGCTCGTGGCTGGAACAGAAGCAAAACAGGCTCAAAACGGAAGAAAAGCAGGAATCAAAGAGACAAAAAACCTTGCAGCAGGAGCTGGAGTGGATTCGTGAAAATCCAAAAGGTCGACGGAAGAAGAGCAAGGCGCGGATTAATTCGTACGAGGAACTGCTGTCGGAAGATCGCCGTAAAAAACGTGAAGAGATGGAGATCTTTATTCCGGCCGGGCCCCGACTGGGCGATAAAGTGATCGAAGCCAAAGGAGTCAAAAAAGGATATGATGATAAGCTTCTTGTCGAAAATATGGAGTTTAGTCTTCCGCCCGGTGGCATTGTTGGGGTGATTGGTCCCAACGGCGCGGGGAAAACCACGTTGTTTAAAATGATTACCGGAGAAGAGAAGCCGGATGATGGTTCGCTCGAAATTGGTGATACAGTGGAGCTTGGTTATGTAGATCAAAGTCGACCATTGGATCCTGAAAAAACCATCTGGCAGGAAATTTCTGATGGAAACGATATTCTTAAACTTGGAAACCGGGAAGTGAATTCTCGTGCTTACGTGGCTCGATTTAACTTTAGCGGGAGCGATCAACAGAAAAAAGTATCTGAGATTTCCGGTGGAGAACGAAACCGCGTCCATTTGGCAAAAGTATTGAAGGAAGGCTCAAACGTACTTCTTTTGGATGAGCCGACAAATGATTTGGATGTGAATACGTTGCGGGCACTTGAAGAAGCCATTCTCGATTTCGCGGGCTGTGTCGTTGTAATTTCTCACGATAGGTGGTTCCTCGATCGGGTTGCTACTCACATTCTGGCATTTGAAGGTAACAGCCAGGTAAACTGGTTCGAAGGAAACTATCAGGAATACGAAGAAAATCGTCGCGAGCGGTTAGGTATTACAGAAGATCAGCCCCATCGTATTCAGTACAAAAAACTGATGCGCGAGTAATGTTTTGTTATCATTTGATTTTAAACTTCTTAAAGTGATGCACCAAAAGTCCCCTCCCCGAAAGAATCGGGACCAAGTGTGGCTTGAGAGGGGATTTAGGGGTGTGTTGAGGATGAAAATGGTTTAAGAGTTAAACTCAATAATTTCAAATTAATTCTGTAAGGATTCCCACATTCATGGTTCATACATGTACCATGAAACGTCCAATTATACCTTACAATCCGAAACTAAAAGCGTTTGCCAAAGAACTAAGAAAAACAGCACGAAAAGTGAAGTTTTTCTGTGGAATTATCTGAAGAGAAAACAAATGCACGGATTTGATTTTCATCGTCAAAGGCCTGTTGATGATTTTATCATCGACTTTTTCTGCCAAGAGTTGTATTTGGGTATCGAATTGGATGGCTATTCGCATCTATTGGAAATAAACCAAGTTCGTGATATCAGAAAAGAAAAAAGACTCAATAAATTTGGAGTAAAACTCATCCGCTTTTGGGATGAAGAGATTTTTAACGATCTGGATAATGTTTTGAGGGTGATTGAGATTACGGTTCAGGAGAGAAAAAGTATTTTTAATTTATGATCTTGTTCTTCGTATAGAGCTCATCAAACACACCCCTCAGCCCCCTCTCAAGAGGGGATTAATTACGTCCCTTTTCTCTTATTTGTCTAATCGGATTGGATTTTTCTTAATCGCATCTCACTTTAACAAAGTAATGAAAGCTAAACTTTCCATCCTACCTACTCCACAGTCGATTGCCAGGCCACTGCTTGCCATAAACCATCTCGTTTTAGAAATGTACCTGTATTTAAATTGTAGGACGTTTCGGTTTCGTCATCTTCCTGAACTGTAGAAACCAATCGAAAAGCTATAATGGCGGTTTCTCCATGAAGCCGAATATCCACATCTTCTGCATGATAAACGGGTAGATTCTCATCCGGTTCAGCAGAATTCTCATCTTCAAAACCAGACATTATTTGATCCTTACCAAATCGTTCTCCCGTGGAACTTGTATAAATCAAATCCTCTGCCCAAAACCGGTCGTGGATGGCTTCATCAAACGCAGCACCTTCTAAAAATTCTGTGAGCAGTGAATTGAGTTCTTCACGGTCATTCGTTGTCTGATTTTCCTGCATACATCCAGACAGAAACAGAAGTGAAAGTAAAATAAAAGGCAGGTAATTTTTTAGCATAAATTAGTGTTTTTTGAATATTAGAATAAAGAACGGTAAACTACCTTTTGGAGGCTGTCCAAAAAGGGTGTCATCCCGCACTTGATGTGGGGAGATACCGGATCGGGGTCCGGTATGACAATAGGGATAACATTACTACAATTCAGTGCCATTTTTGGATAACCTCAGCTTTTCTTATTAAGAAGATTCTAAAATAGTTTCCATCATGTTTCGGTAGGCCGGTGTTAGTTCCACATTTCGGCGTTTCATCATCTTTTCCATTGCCTCAATTGCTTTATCAAAGTGATAAGGCACCAAATCTTTGCCACTTACCCAGCTGAAAGAAGGGACAAATTTTGGCGGATATCCATCAGAAAAAAGATTGCAGCAAACACCGCACAGAGTACCGGTACTTAGCATTGCGTTAATCCCGGTTTTGGAGTGATCACCCATAATTGTACCAATAAACTGTTGACCTGTATCCAGCTCTTTTCCGGTTGCCCAATCGCGAAACTTTACGGTTCCATAATTATTTTTCAGGTTTGATGTATTGGTGTCTGCACCAATATTGCACCACTGACCAAACACAGAATTTCCTGCATATCCATCATGAGCCTTGTTTGAGTACGAATGGAAAATTACGTTGGAAACCTCTCCACCGACTTTACAAACGGGACCAATGGTGGTGTCTTCATAAATTTTTGCACCCATTTTTACGACGGATTTTTCACATATAGCGGCACTTCCCCTTACCACAGAATTAGCCATTAGCCGGGCTCCTTTACCGATATAGATAGGTCCTGATTCTGCAATTAAAATCGCTCCTGGTTCAATGATCGCTCCATCTTCAATAAAAATTTGGTCACTGTTCACTAAAGAGGAATAGGGATAATCTTTACTATTTGCAACCTTCAAAGAGGGTATTCGTTTCAGGTCCTGTCGTATTTCCTGTCCGTTCCATTGAAAAAGCTGCCATACATTCTGCAGCCCGGTTTGATCAACTTCTAAAAGTGTAACCTGATCAAGGTTAATTCCGGTTTTGAGCCAGGTATTGTGCACTGCCGCTTCCACATTTGCTACAATCAAATGATCATCGCAATGAATTCCTTCTCCCGATTTTAATGATCTAATCTGTTTGAGCAGATTCTCTGTTGGTAAATATCGCGGATTAATCCAAAGTACAGTTTCATTATCGGAAACTGGTTTTTGCTCAGGAAAGACCCCCTTTAGTTCCGGGCGTATTGTTCCTTTTACGGAATTATTATTATTAAGAGTGTATTCCCACTTCTCACCCAACGTTAAAATTCCTACACGCAAATCATGCAAAGGCCTGGTTAAGGTTAAAGGATGGAAATGTTCAAGAAACTCATCTTCGAAATAGCAGGTTATAAAACTCAAATCGTATCTCTTTTTTTGTTTTTTTATGGTTTAATAGATGTCTAAATTAACCAAAAACCAAGAATAGACTAAATCAAAAGAAAATATGTGCGGAATAGTAGGGTATGTTGGTGAAGGAGACGCGGGACAAATACTTGTAAAAGGGCTTAAACGGTTAGAATATAGGGGATATGACTCAGCCGGCGTAGCGATGATGAACGGTAAAATGTGTGTCGAAAAAGGCAAGGGGAAAGTAATCAATCTCGAGAAAAATCTACTTGCGAGTAAAATTACCGGAAAAATTGGGATCGGCCATACGCGATGGGCAACTCATGGAGAACCCAACGATACGAACTCTCACCCTCATTTAAGTGAGAGTGGAAAAATCGCTGTAGTACACAATGGTATTATTGAAAATTATACGTCTTTACGGAAAAAGCTGATCGAAAGAGGACGGACGTTTAAAAGTCAGACCGATACTGAGATCATTGCTCAGCTGATCGAAGAAATATTTACCACATCAGATATTTCGTTTGAGGAAGCACTTCAGCTGACATTGAAACAAGTTGTTGGAACCTATGGACTTGCCATCGTAAATATTGATGAGCCCGACAGAGTATATGTTGCCAGGAAAGGATCTCCACTTCTTTTGGGAATTGGAGATGGTGAGATGTTTATTGCATCGGATGCATCACCCATTGTAGAGTACACCAATAAAGTAGTTTACCTCGATGACGGTGAAATGGCGATTGTGACGAAAGATGATTATCAGGTAAAAACCATTGAGGATGTAAAGCTCACTAAAGAAATTCATGAGTTGGCTATGGGAATCGAAGAGATCGAAAAAGCCGGTTATCCTCACTTTATGCTGAAAGAAATTTTTGAGCAGCCACGGTCTATTGCTGATTGTCTTCGTGGCCGGTTGAACCCTAAAGATGGAACTATTCAACTGGGAGGATTGGTAAACGTAATGGAAGAGCTTGTGTCTGCGAACAGAATTGTGATTGCCGCCTGTGGTACAAGCTGGCATTCCGGATTAGTTGGCGAATATCTGTTTGAGCACCTTGCAAAAACTCCTGTTGAAGTAGAATATGCATCCGAATTTCGTTACCGTGATCCATTAATCGGAAAAGGAGATGTGCTACTGGTGATTTCACAAAGTGGCGAAACGGCCGATACTCTTGCCGCACTGCGCGAGGCTAAGGAAAAAGGAGCCACCGTTCTTGGAATTTGCAACGTGGTTGGATCTACCATTTCCCGTGAAACTGATGCAGGAGTCTTTACACATGCCGGACCGGAAATCGGAGTTGCATCAACCAAAGCGTTTACCGCACAGGTTGCTGTATTAACAATGATGGCTATTCAGTTGGGTCAGGCAAAAGGACATATTGACAAAGCCCGCGCCACGGAATTGATCAAAGAATTAGATAGTATCCCCAAAAAGGTAGAACATATTTTAAATGAGAGTGATGAAGCCATACAGGAAATGGCAAGACTCTTTACCTATGCCCCCAACTTTCTTTATCTGGGCAGAACCTATAATTTTCCGGTTGCCCTTGAGGGAGCTTTGAAGCTGAAAGAGATCTCTTACATCCACGCGGAGGGTTATCCCGCAGCAGAAATGAAACACGGACCCATTGCTTTGATTGATGATATGATGCCGGTTGTGGTCATTGCTGCAACGGATCATACCAACGATAAAATGATTTCAAATATTGAAGAGGTGAAAGCTCGTAAGGGACGCATTATTTCTATTATATATGATGGAAATAGTGACGTAAAAGATTTATCGAATTTTTGTGTAAACATTCCCTCAACGATCGATTGCTTTACACCATTACTTACAGTGATTCCCCTGCAATTACTCTCTTACTATATTGCGGTTAACCGTGGTTGTAATGTTGATCAGCCCAGAAACCTTGCGAAAAGTGTGACGGTGGAGTAAAGATCCATCTCCTGATTTAGAGTCGGAATAAATTTTCATTTTTATGAAGAATAGTCATTTCAATTTCTGGTATAACTGGTTGTTTTTTATAAGTATACTAAATTTGTTTATTGGATTAATGATTGCATTTTTTCCAAACAGTATTCTTTTTGATTATCATACTGCTGCACTTGAAAAGGTTTTTTTTGATGGAATACTTCAGGAGGGAACGTCAGAAATAAGAACATTCTTTTTCGGAATTATTGGGGGGACGATTGCCGGATACTTTTTTCTGCAAACAATGATAGTACGATTTTCTTTTCTCCATCGTGAAAAATGGGCTTGGCATGCTATTTTCTGGGCTATTCTTCTTTGGTTTGTAACAGATAGCACAATCTCTATACTGCATGGTGCTTATTTTAATGTTTGGATGATCAATATTCCATCCTTTTTATTGGTCGTGACACCACTTGTAATGACCTTCCGTCAATTCAAACAATCAACTACCAAAGAATTTGAATCAGACTAACAAAGGTTATGGTGCCTTATTCTTTCATAGATTATTGGAAGGAATTTTTCCCAATGTTTGATATGTTGTTATAATATGGAAATGAATATCAAAAATATGGTTTGTCCGCGCTGCGTGGAATCTGTATCTCAAATTACCGAAGAACTGGAACTTCCGGTTGATTTTGTTGAGTTGGGGTCTGCATCGTTTAGACGAAAGTTGGAAGAAAATGAAGTCAATCGGTTTGATGAACTACTGAAAAAGAGAGGATTCGAGCTGATTGTTGACCGCGAGACGGAGCTCGTGAATAAAGTAAAAACGCTTCTGCTAAGTTATGTCACCCATCTCGAAGAGAATAAAAATCCGCATAAGCTTTCAGCGTTTATTTCTGATCATCTACATCTTAACTACTCTTATTTGAGCCATATTTTTTCGGAAGTGGAGAGAAAGACGGTGGAATCTTACCTGATAGAATTGAAAATCGAGCGGGTAAAAGAGTTGCTGAGCTATAATAAATGGACGCTTAGTGAGATTGCGTGGAAACTGAAATACAGTAGCGTTCAATATCTTTCCAATCAGTTTAAAAAAGTGACTGGAATGACCGTGACGGAGTATCGATCAGGCAAGTCTGCAAGGCGATCACTGGATCAAATCTAAAAAAATTACACATCTCAAGCAGGGTTCCGTGATGAGGTAAGACCAGCTCATCCCTATTTTTCTTTAGAAATAAATCTAAAATAAGTCTGGAGATACGATGGATAAAAAAACGTATACCGTAAAAGGAATGACTTGTGCCGGATGTGCAAACAGTGTCGAGAAATCACTGAACAATGTATCGGGAGTTGAACGTGCTGAGGTGAATATTGCCACTGAAAAAGCAACGGTGGAACTAAAACAAAATTCACAGATGGGTTTTGATGATCTTGCTGAAGCTGTAAAAAATGCAGGGTATGACTTGGTAAAACCTCAAACAGAAACGCTCAATTTTTTGGTTTCAGGAATGCATTGTGCGGGTTGCACCGGAACGGTTGAAAAAGCGCTGAATTCAGTTGAAGGTGTATCGAAAGCAAATGTAAATTTAACTACCGAGAAAGCAAGAGTAGAAATTGAACAGGGAAAAACGACTGTTGAAGAACTGCAAGAAGCTGTAAAAGATTCGGGTTACACATTAACGCTGGAAAATCGGGAGAGCCAGAACCGGCTTGAAGAAAAACGGAAGCGGGAAAAGGAAAAGCTGGATGATGCAAAATGGAGAATGGTTTTCAGCTGGTGGGTCACAGCTCCGCTGATGATCTGGATGTTCCTTGAAATGGTTTTGGGCATTCACTTCACATCTCATGTGGTAATGGAAGCAGTGATGACCATTGGCGCATCTGCGGTAATATTCTACCCCGGGTGGCCAACGCTGGTAGGAGCATGGCGTTCGTCGAAAAATCTGAATCCAAACATGGATGTACTTATTGCCATTGGAACAGTGGCATCGTTATTGACAGGTTTCATGGCCTTAAGCTATTATCTGGGAATTAGTGACTCAATGATGTACAGTTTTGCTGGTATTGCGGCAATGATCATGGCTTTCCACTTAACCGGTCGATATGTAGAAACGAAAGCTAAAGGCAGGGCTTCTGAGGCCATTACAAAACTTCTGACTCTTGAAGCGGAAAAAGCTCGCGTAATTCGTAATGGGGAAGAGCTGGAAATTGATGCTAAAGAGTTAAAACCCGGTGATACAATGCTGGTTCGTCCCGGAGAAAAAATTCCTACAGACGGCACTATCGTTGATGGACAAAGTTCTATTGATGAAGCGATGGTAACGGGCGAATCCATGCCTGTACTAAAATCTGTTGGGGATGATGTAGTGGGAGGGACCATCAGCTCGGAGGGAACCATCCGCGTGAAAGTTACGGAGGTTGGTGAGAATACGTTCTTAAATCGGGTTATCAAGATGGTTGAAGAGGCACAAAGTTCAAAAATACCCATTCAGGATTTTGCCGATCGGATAACGGCTGTGTTTGTTCCCATTATTTTATTTATAGCTGCAGCTACCTTTTTTCTGTGGTGGATCTTTCCCCAGTTTTTCGAACCCATTCTTTTACTTGGGGATAACTATTTGCCTTGGATAGTGACAGACCTTCCCGTTCTTAGCCAAGCTTTTTTTGCAACACTTGCCGTTTTGGTCATTGCCTGTCCGTGTGCATTGGGATTGGCCACGCCAACGGCATTGATGGTTGGATCAGGGTTGGGAGCAGAAAATGGAATATTAATCCGGCGCGGAGAAGCAATCCAGCGATTACAGGAAGTAACTACTATTGTGTTTGATAAAACGGGTACATTGACAAAAGGAACTCCAGAGGTCACAGATTATCTGACATTCAATTCTATTGATAAAGAGAGTTTGCTTGAAAAAATAGCTGCTGTTGAAAATCTTTCAGAACACCCACTCAGCAAAGCAATCACAAATTATTCTGCTGTTCAAAATGGTGTAGATGTCAAAAACTTTCAATCGCACACAGGAATGGGAGTGAAAGGAGAAGTTAATGGTGATACAGTGTTGGCCGGCAATCGGGCACTTCTTGAAAAATATTCAGTTGAAATAAATTCTGAGGTCAGGCAACGGGTCTCTGAACTTGAAGGTGAAGGTAAAACTACTATATACCTGATTGTGAATAACTCGATTGAAGGAATGGTTGCAATAAAAGATACACTTAAAGAAGATTCAGTTGAAGCCATTAAAGAAATACAGGAATTAGGCTACAAAACGGTGATGCTTACGGGGGATCAAAAAGGAGTGGCTAAAGCTATTGCGGATCAACTTCAAATGACAGATTACTTTGCAGAAGTTAAGCCGGATGAGAAAGAAGCGAAAATAAAAGAGCTGCAGAATAGGGGAGAGGTCGTTGCTATGGTGGGTGATGGAATAAATGATGCTCCGGCGCTCTCATCAGCCGATGTGGGAATCGCTTTGGGAACAGGAACGGATATTGCTATCGAATCAGGTTCTATCATATTGATAAATGGAGAGTTAATGAGTGTGATAAAAGCTATTAACCTTAGCAGGGCTACAATGAAAAAAATTCGGCAGAATTTATTCTGGGCATTTTTCTACAATATTGTAATGATTCCCGCAGCTATTATAGGTTGGATGCACCCGGTGTTGGCAGAAATTGCAATGGCAATGAGTTCAATCAGTGTTGTAGGTAATTCGAAAACTCTTCAAAAGAAAAAGCTGGAAAGGTAATTACAAAAAACTCAAATTTTAATGTAACATTTCTCTTTTACTCTACTCTTTAATAGTACAATACAAAATGTAGTGTACTCAAAAATTTATTTTGTGGATAACTTGATGTTAATCTCTAAAATAATTACCTATAGAGTTCAAATTCTTTAGCTCATGAAACGTGTTAGTTCTCAGATGAAAAATTGGAAAACCTTACTTTTTAAAATAGCTCTTCTTGTTGTTATTGCTATCGTTATAACTACCGGATAAATATCTTACTTTACTTATTGTAATACCCTATCGGGTTAAGAAATTGTCGCTGCAATTTTTTTCAATAAGAGAAAATCAAATTCCTTTCAGGAACTGTAAAGCATTTCGATGTGAGGAATCCCGTCCAAATCATATGGTTTTGAGGTGGTTTTGAATCCCAGATCAGAATAAAATTTCTCAAGGTGAAACTGGGCTTCAATTCGGATGGAATCGTCTTCTTTTTTGAAAACTAATTCCATACCCTTTTCTATAAGATGCCGACCTAACCCTGTTCCGCGGTGAGATATATTTATGACGATACGTCCCAAAGAAACTTCTTTGAACTTCATTCCTGTAGGTACAATTCGCAGGTATCCAATAAGTTTATTTTTCTCATCAAACAATAACAGATGTTCAGAGTGTGGATCAAGTTCATCAATATCAGGATAGATGCAATCTTGCTCAATAATAAAAACATCCTGTCGAAGTTTTAAAACTAAATAAAGATGCTCAGGAGTAAATTGGCTTAGAGATTGATAATGAACCCAGTTCATAATTAAGAAAACTTTTTTTTGTGGCATCCGTAAAGAAGTAAAAATAAACATAATCCTGGATGACATGTTAAAAATTCTTCTCATCAATAGTTTAGTTATTTTCTTTGTAGCCCAAATACTTCGTGGAGTAGAAATTAAGAGCTACTTTACGGCAATAGGAGTGGCTATTCTTTTAGGGTTGATTAATATGATCATCAAACCTGTAATTGTTTTTCTTACTCTTCCCGTTACAATCCTCACACTCGGTCTTTTTATCCTTGTTATCAACGCGTGGATTTTAATGATCATCGATAAATTTGTTGATGGATTATCAATAAAAAGCTTTTGGTGGGCAGTTATTTACGGGATTCTCATCTCCATTCTAAATGGTATACTACTGAAACTATTCTAAATTCCTCTTGTTTATATAATCCCTGAATTGGTTATTTTTTTCTGTATTTTCTCATGCATGAAATCTATTCACCGTTGCTTTAAACGCATTTCGATAAGTGCATACAACGATTAGCCCTTTTAATAGATGCTTACAAAAAAAGTAACAATTTTAAATGAGTCGGGACTCCACGCCAGGCCTTCATCAGAATTGGTGAAGACGGCTTCTAAATTTAAGTCTGACTTTTTTATCGAGATGTATGGGTATCGAATTAATGGGAAAAGTATTTTAGGAATCATGACTCTTGCTGCTGAACATGGCGCAGAAATGGAGTTAATTGTGGAAGGTTCGGATGAGGAGGATGCCATGAGAGAAATTAGTCAATTGATTGAAAATAAATTTGTTGCAGAATGACTCAGCTTAAAGAGCAGGCAGGACAATCAGTGGTTTTAAAGGGGATTGCTGCATCCGGTGGAATTGGTATTGGAAAGGCATGGATTATGCCTAATTCGAATACAGTTGTGAAACCTGAAAAAATTTCTGATGAGGAAGCCAAAAGAGAGATTGATAAGGTGAATGAAGTTGTAGAGTATGTAATAAATGAGTTTAACCACCTGAAAAATGTTTCCGATGATGAAGAAATTAAGAACATACTGGATACCCAGATCCAGGTTTTATACGATCCGCAGTTATTAAAAGATATCCGTGCAAAGGTTTCCAAACAGCATTTTGGATCTGTCTATGCCATTTTTGAATCCTTTAATAAGTACATCGAACTACTGGATGAATCGGGGGTTGATTGGGCAAAAGAGCGAATGATTGATATTGTATCCATTCGTGATCAGCTCATAAAAACCATCAAAAATAAAGGTTCAGAGTTATCAGTAGCAGAGAATTCTGTTGTGTTTGCTCATGATGTGTCACCAACAGAGATGATTCAGTTGAGCAGACAAAAAATTGCCGGATTGATAATGCAGAAGGGCGGGCTAACTTCTCATGCCGTCATTTTAGCACAATCGTTAAATATACCCTGTGTGATTGGTACAAATTGGGAAAATTTTGATTGCGAATCGTGTCCTAAAGTATTAATGGATGGAGATAGTGGCGAAATTATTCTTAATCCAAATGATGAAGAACAATCTCTTTTTAATAAACGAAAAAAGAAACAGATAAAATTAAGAGAGGAATCTCTTGTTTGGGTTACAAAACCAAATGAAACCAACTGTGGTTCTGCATTTACCCTTCGTGCAAATATTGAATTTTTGAATGAGTTGCCAAGGCTGAAAACACATGGGGCAAAAGGCGTTGGGCTTTTAAGGACTGAAACTGTTTTATTTCAGCACAAAAATTTTGATGTCGATAATCAAATACAATTTTATAGTTCTGTGTTGGACGCCGCTGATGGGGAGACAGTAACAATACGCTTGTTTGATGCCGGCGGCGACAAACTTTTGGATGATTATGAAGCAGAGGCCAATCCATTTTTAGGATGGAGAGGTATTCGAATGTTATTGGACAAGCCTGTTCTTTTAGATCAGCAACTCGAAGCTATTTTAAGGGTTTCCGGTGAGTATCCCGGTAAACTGAAAATATTGGTTCCGATGGTATCACGGCTCGAGGAAATTGATGAGGTAAAACAGTCTGTTCATCGAGTGGCAAGACTTTTAGAGATTAAGAACATTTCTTTTGATAAATCAATTCCTCTGGGAATAATGATAGAGGTACCCAGTATCGCGCTGATGGCAGATCAAGCCGCTGAGAAAGTGGACTTCTTTAGCGTAGGAACAAATGATTTGACTCAGTATACACTGGCGGTTGATCGCGGGAATGAAAATATTTCGAAGCTTTTCGAACCGTTAAATCCAAGTGTGTGGAAACTTATTGCGTTGGCAAAATCTGGTGCAGATAAAGCGGGAATACCAATGGCAGTGTGTGGAGAGATGGCATCCAAACCGGAGCTTGCCGCCTGTTTTTTAGGAATGGGAATTACCGAATTAAGCATGACTACCAATTCCATTCCGGAGGTAAAGGCAGTTCTTTGTAACAGCTCAAAAAAAGAACTCCAAGATTTGGCAGATAAAATTTTATCATTACATGAAACTCATTTAATTGATTCTTATTTAAAGAAGTGGATAGAAAGCAAAAGTATTTAGAAGTTCAGTAGAGTAAAGACATTTTCTTGTAAAAATGTGAATCAGAATTTAGAACAGGAACTTCCTTCTGGAAGCCGAAAAATAGAACATGATTTCTCCATTTAACATAAACCAATTTCGGGATCGACTACGCACAAGCTGGCTTGGTTCTGAAATTTTATATGAAGAAAAGTTACCCTCTACAAATTCATATCTTAAAAAAATTCCGATTGAAAATATAACACAAGGGATGGTAGCTATCACAGATCATCAAGAAAAAGGAAGAGGTCAATACGAGAAATTTTGGGAAGCTGAACCGGGTGCAAATTTAACCTTCACGATGGTTTTTAAGCCGAAATCCGGCGGGCGTATGTCATTACTTACCCTCGGTTGTGCCTACGCTATACAAAAGTCTCTGCAACCTTATATTGATAGCACTATTCAAATAAAATGGCAGAATGATCTTCTTGTAAACAACAAAAAACTGGGTGGAATACTCACAGAATGTATGTTTTTAGGCTCTGCGCCCGAACGTGTTTTAATTGGAATTGGCTTGAATATTAATCAAACCAAATTTAGTAACCTGCTAAAAAATTCGGCTACCTCCATAGCAATAGAAAGTAAATCAACCCATTCTCGGGAAATTATACTGGCGGATTTATTATCACAAATTGAACACATGTATACACGCTGGCTTAAAAATGATCCCACTTTACAAAAAGACATCAGCCGGGAAATTATTGGATATGGCGATTGGATCAATCTTAGCATAAATGGAACCGAATCCAGTAAAAAGCACAAATTTTTAGGGGTTGATGAAAAAGGCTGTTGTTTGATGTTGAATGATGAACTGGATGTCAATACCTTTTCACATGAGCAAATTCGAATCATCACCGATCGTGCAGCAGTTTAACCGAGCGATTAATCATCACTTGGCGGGTTCGAACCCACATATGATTTGTGGTGTGAGTGGGGGCGTTGATTCCATGGTGCTGCTTTATCTTTTGCACAAGCACAACATCAAAACTACAGTTATTCACTGTAATTATCAGAAGCGAGGAAAGGAATCTGATGCGGATCAGGAGCTGGTCGAAGAAATTTGCATGTTGTGGGGGCTGGATTGTGTTTCTGTAAAATTAAATCCGAAAGAAGCGGAAGGAAAAAATTTTCAGGGCTGGGCACGCGATCGGCGATATCAGATATTTAGAGATATAAAGAGTGAGACAGGCGCAAATTATATTGTAACGGCACATCATCGTGACGATCAGCTGGAAACGATTTTTCAAAAAATATTACGTGGCAGCGGGTTTTCATCCTGGAAAGGAATGCAGGTTTTGGAGGGAGATCTTTTTCGGCCACTTTTATCACTTCAAAAAGATGAAATCTTAGAGTTTGCAAAAGAGAACCATATCCCATTCAGGGATGATAAAAGTAATGAGTCATCCAAATATGCCCGTAATTTTTTACGCAATGAATGGGTACCTCAGCTGAACGAACTTTTTCCCGGGTGGCAGAAGAATCTGCTGTCGGTTTCGGAAAGGGCAACGGAATTTGAGCTGCTTGCGGGGGAATTGCTTCAGCGGGTTAGGATGGATGACAGAACGTTGGACAGGGAAAAGTTTCTCTCCATCAACAAAAAAGTGTGGCCGACATTAATCCTGCAATTTCTCAATGATGCACTGTCAAATCTCTCTGTTACTACCGGATTTTTGGATCAGGTAGAGAAGCTTGAAAACCTCCAAACCGGCGCTAAAATTGTAGTTTCGGACGATTATAGTTTGTTTCGGGATCGCCATAAATTCGTGCTGAGAGATCGAAACACTGAGAAACAGATGGAAATCACATTTACAAAAAAAGATCTATCACACAAAAAAAAGAAAATAGGACCCGTGGAAATTTCCATGATAGAGTGGGATCATGCCATATCTGAAACCATCTTACAATTCGATGTGGATAGATTTACCTGGCCTTTGACCATACGAACATGGAATGAAATGGATAAAATTCAGCCTTTTGGAATGAAAGGATCACAGTCGGTGGCAAAATTGCTGGCCAACAAAAAAGTATCAGCTGTAGAAAAAAACAAGGCAAAAGTTCTACAATCTTTTGATGGAAAGATCTGTGCCGTTATATTCCCTCACTTAACAAAAAACGATCAGTTTGGTGTGATTTCAGAAGAAGTAAAGTGTACATCAAAAACCGAAACTATAGTTTTGATAGAAAATATAATTTAATGAATCAGTATCTGCCTGAGAAAGTTAATATCAATGGGGAACCATTTCGTGTTTACCTGACAGAAGAGGAGATTCAACAGCGCAATAAGCAGCTGGGGCGACAGATAAGTCAGGATTTTAAAGATAAACAACCCATTTTTATTGGGGTATTGAATGGTGCTTTCATTTTTTTAGCAGATTTAATGCGGTATGTTGACATTCCTTGCGAAGTCGATTTTTTGAAATTGAGCAGCTATGGGGATGAAAAAGTTTCTTCGGGCCAGGTACATGATCTGAAAAACATTGATGCTGA
This sequence comes from Balneolaceae bacterium, assembly GCA_040876545.1. Taxonomy (GTDB): domain Bacteria; phylum Bacteroidota; class Rhodothermia; order Balneolales; family Balneolaceae; genus SW132. Next base: position 264,429 of record JBBDPF010000025.1, read on the forward strand.
TATTCAGGGGCGCCACGTAATTTTGGTGGAGGATATCGTTGATACCGGTCTTTCGATGAATTATCTGTTTAAGAAACTCTCCCAATTTGAACCCGCATCTCTATCCATTGCTACAATGTTGCACAAGCACGAAGCCACGCATCATGAAGTAAAGATTAAGTACACAGGTTTTAAGATCCCGAATCTTTTTGTGCTCGGTTATGGATTGGATTATGCTCAAGAGGGAAGAAACCTTGCCCAGATTTATATTTTGGATGAATAACTTTAGGATAAAAAGCACTGTATCATAGATTTAAGTCCGATAAAAAATCAATTTTTTTAATGCTGATTGTTTTAAGGATTTCTTTTTAAATTTTTGAAAAGAAGGTTGCAGAATGGACGGAAAGCTTGCTATATTTGAGGCTCTTTAGAAAAATATTTTTATTGATTTGACACACTTGGAGAGATGGCTGAGTGGTCGAAAGCGCTCCCCTGCTAAGGGAGTATACCCCGAAAGGGGTATCGAGGGTTCGAATCCCTCTCTCTCCGCATAAAAGGGATGTTATCAGAGATGGTAACATCCTTTTTTAGTTTTTATAGTTTTTTAATTATCCTGATTTAGAATCTTTCATTTAATCCTCACCTTTTTGTTTTTATTCTTCGAATTAATTCCGGCTGTTTATATTCCGCTATTTATCTTTTTTGCCCGAATAATTGATGTTAGTATCGGCACATTAAGAATCATGTTTGTCTCAAAAGGGTTTCGCACAAAGGCAACAATGCTCGGATTTGTAGAAGTGCTTCTCTGGATTATTATTGTGGTACAGATTTTCCAAAATCTTGATAACTGGATGAACTATATAGCTTATGCAGGCGGATTTGCTGCCGGTAACTTTATCGGTATGTATATTGAAGAAAAAATGAAGATGGGCGTGCAGATGTTCAGAATAATTGTTGGCAGTGGGAAAGAGATACTCATCGAAAAACTAAAAGAAGCTGACTTTAGAGTGACATCTGTTGATGGGGAAGGAAAATTTGGACCGGTAAAAGTTATCTTCACCGTTGCGAAACGTAAACGATGGAATGAACTTGCCCAACTTGTTACCGAGCACGCGCCCAATGCTTTTTATTCAGTTGAAGACGTTAAACACGTGTCACAAATGGATGAAGAAGTTCAGCCACAACACCAAGATCTTACCACCCGGATGCTGAAGTTGAAAAAATCTGTGTAGGGTGATTTAATCTTTCACGTATTGAAAGGAAATTCCCTAAAAACATCCCAGAACTTACCGTTGTGTTTGAGTAAATAAAGGCTGTTTACATCAAATGAAGCCCTAAACTCCCGATCTTTATATTCAGTCCACGCATCATGGAAGGCAGCTTTGCTTAAATCGCGGGTGGCAATCGTTAAATGTGGATGAAGTTGTTGTTTAATCTCTTTTTGGGTGAAGGAAAGCGAATTGATTAAAACCACATTCATTTTTGAATGGAGATTCTGAACCGGTTGATGATCTTCTATTTTGATGAACAAAACTCTGGGTAGAAAAGAACCAAATCCATTTAAACTGATCATAAACTTTGATTGATCGGCAGCAAATTTTTGAAGTGAACCGATCATTTCACTTTCCATTTTTTCTTCTCTTCGAAAAGGTATTTGCAGGGTTATATGTGCCGGAGATTTTAAGGCGTGAGACGCATCAAACCGTTTCTTCATACCCAGTTTTAACTGCCGCACATCCTGCCTGATCTCTTCCGGTGGCAACAGTGCTATAAAATATAGCTGCTTAGTCATGAATTAGAGTGCTTTTTTACTTTCTAACTACCTATTATGGTAACGCAAATTTTTCTGCTTCCACCATTATTACGATGTTCGCAGAGATAAATCCCCTGCCACGTACCCAGATTAAATTTTCCTTTGGTAACGGGAATAGACACTGAATGTCCTAAAAGAGAACTCTTAAGGTGCGATGTCATATCATCAGGTCCTTCCAGGGTATGCTCAAATAGAGAGGTGTCTTCGGGGACCATTCGGTTAAAATGGGTTTCAAAATCTCGCCTGACCGACGGGTCTGCATTTTCATTGATGGTTAAACTTGCACTTGTATGTTTGATGAAAATATGGGCAATTCCGGCGTTAATATTTATCAGTTTTGGAAATTGGGTTAGAATATCATCTGTGATCAGATGGAATCCACGGGATTTCGGTTTTAATGTGATCACTTTTTGAAACGTTTTCATACAAGTTTTTATTTAGCCAAAAAGTCCTGAAATATCTCCTCCATCATGGCTCAACGTTTGACCCGTAACATAGCTGCTGTGAGGAGATAAAAGCCATGCAGCTAAGGAAGCAAACTCTTCAGCCGTCCCCATTCGTCCGACCGGTATATTCTTTTCCATCTTCTTTTTGGCTTCATCATAAGAGATGCCAAGAGTACTGCTGTTATTTTTGATAACCCGCTCAATAGCCGGGGTTTCATGAGCTCCGGGTGCCATGATGTTTACAGTGACGCCTTTTGGAGCTACTTCAGTAGAGAGGGTTTTTGCAAAGCCTACAACTCCAGCTCGAAATGCGTTACTTAAAGCTAAAGCGGGTAGAGGTTGTTTTACGGATTTACTTTCCACAAACAGCATTCGTCCATATTTTTTATCCACAAGCATTGGGGCGAGGCGAAGCGCCAGATCAATTTTCCAGCGCATAACCAGTTGCCAAGAGGAATCCCAATCGTTCATGTTTGTTTGAAGAGGTGTTCCTGTTGGCGGACCACCGGCATTAAATACAACACCATGTAGTTGTCCTTTTCTGGCGGTCTTTTCAATTTTATCGATGGTTTCGCTGTAAATAAGACTGCCTTCGATTATTTCGGTTTGATTTTTAAAATGCCCAAAAGTTTCCCGCAGCTTATCACCCCGACGAGCAACGGCTACTATATGCGCCCCCTCAATCAAAAGTTGTTTGGCAATGGCTTGCCCGAATCCGCTGCTGGCTCCACATACGATAAATCGTTGATCTGTTAATTTTAAATCCATAAAATCTAAAACTTGATTTAAAAACAGTTGAAAATTAATCACTTACTTTATTATTGGAAATTTTAACACATACTCCAAACGTGAAAAGAAAAAATAAGTGCAGCTTTGTAAGCTATTTATTATCAATAAGTAAATCCTATCCATGCGAAAAAAACTTTAATAGAATAACTTAATAGACGTTTTTTAGGAACTTAATGAATTTTCTACCCTTTAAATTAAGGGTAATTTTAACATCAAAAATCGAGAGAAAAATGAAAAAATTAATATCACTACTGGTATTCTTTATGGGAGCGATTACATTTTCAGCATCGGCACAATATTCTGCTGATCGTGCAACAGATGAGAATACTTTCGGATTTGGACCCCGTTTAGGTTTCTATCATGCTGGAGATGCAGAAGATGGAAACTTTTATGGTGGAGTGCAGGCACGTGCAAAATTTGGTGCAGTAGTAGGTTTGGAAGGCTCACTGGAGTATCGGGCTCGTCAGGAATACGATTTTGGAGATTATACTGCAAGATCAAGTTCTGTACCTATAACAGCATCATTCATGTTGTTTGCACCTTTAAGTGAGTATGTGTCTCCTTATGGTCTGGTAGGAGCAGGAGCATACTATACAATATATACCTATTCCGATGGTGCTGATGACTTAGGATTTAGTGATGAAAACAGTTTCGAATTTGGATATCATCTCGGGTTTGGAACTGAGTTGTGGTTCACCGATCACACAGCACTGAGCCTTGACTATCGCTATATGTATTTAGACCCAGACCCGGGTGATGAATCCTTTGAGGATGTAAACTTTGATGGAAACGTCTTTACTGCATCAATCATGTTTTATTTTTAATTAAAATCTTAGGGAGGTAATAAAAGCCTCCCTATTTTTTTAGTTTTTTTGTATAAATTTTCTATCCGCTTAAGATTCTCCGCAATACTCAGAAACTTTCCTAAAAAAACAGTATATTAAAGGCTATCAATTTTTCGATTTTCAAAGTAAAATTGAAAAAACATCCTAATTTTACATTTTGTCGCATTATGTCGGCAGAGGAAGCATACACACCTTTATGAAACAAGATATTAGAAACATTGCGATTATCGCTCACGTTGATCATGGAAAGACCACTTTGGTTGATCAAATGCTCAAACAGAGTGGTACCTTTAGAGAGAATCAACATGTAGAAGAGAGAGTTATGGACTCGGGTGATCTCGAGAAAGAAAAGGGAATTACCATTAGCTCAAAAAACACTGCGGTACTTTGGAAAGGAACTAAAATCAATATTGTGGATACTCCGGGTCACGCCGATTTTGGTGGTGAAGTGGAGCGGATTCTTAAAATGGTAAATGGTGTTATTCTATTGGTTGATGCCGCAGAAGGACCATTACCGCAAACAAAATTTGTACTTCGCAAGTCTTTGGAGTTGGGTTATCAGCCGATTGTGCTGATCAATAAAATTGACCGACAAGATGCGCGTCCGGATGCCGTTTTAAACGAGATTTTCGACCTTTTTGTGACATTAGATGCCGATGATGATCAGCTCGATTTTCCTGTGCTTTATGCTATCGGGATTGATGGGATTGCCAAAAACAATCTTGAGGACGAAAATGTGGATTTATCTCCTCTTTTTGAAAAAGTTATCGAACATATTCCATCACCTAAACAAGAGGACGATGCGCCTTTTAAAATGTTGGTGAGTAGTGTTGACTGGAATGATTATGTTGGGCGAATTGCCGTTGGTAGAGTAGAGCAGGGCACCATTAAAGTGGGCCAGGATATTATTTTGATGGACCGTAAAGGAAATCAAAAAGCAAAAGGTAAAGCGACCAAACTTTATAGTTTTGCCGGATTGAACCGCGAACCCGTTGAAAAGGGAAATGCAGGTGATATTTTTGCCATGGCCGGTTACGACGCTGTGGGAATTGGTGATACATTAACGGACGCATCAGACCCTACACCGATCGAATATTTTGATATCGATCAGCCAACAATGGCGATGTATTTCCGTGTAAATAATTCTCCACTTGCCGGTTTGGAAGGAGATTATGTGACATCAAATATGATTAAAGATCGTTTGAATAAAGAGATACGTACGAATGTTTCTATTCATGTTGAACAAACTGATAACCCTGATATTTTCAGAGTTGCAGGACGAGGAGAATTACAGCTTTCTATTCTAATCGAAACGATGAGAAGAGAAGGATTTGAATTTGCCGTTTCCCGACCGGAAGTACTTTACAAAGAAGTTGACGGAAAAGTCCATGAGCCTTATGAAGAAGTAGTGGTTGATGTAAACATCGACTACAGCAATAAAGTGATCGACAACCTTCAGCAGCGAAAAGGGATCATGACTTCTATGGTTCAGGAAGGAGAAAATAACCGAATTGAATTTAAAGTTCCTTCTCGTGGATTGATTGGATTCAGAGGCGAGATGTTGACAGAAACCCGCGGAACGGGAATTATGCACCAGCAGTTTTTGGAGTATGGTCCGTATGCAGGTGAAATTGCAGGCCGGAGCCGTGGAGCATTAATTTCTCTGGAGAAAGGAGAAGTTACCCCTTATGCCCTTGAAGGTTTGCAGGATCGCGGTCAGTTCTTTGTTCAACCAACAGACCCTGTTTACACAGGTCAGGTTGTTGGACTAAATAACAGAGCCGATGATATGGTGATTAACGTGGTTAAAAAGAAAAACCTGACCAATCACCGTGCGACTCAAACGTCTGATTCAGTGAAAATTTCACAATCTAAGAAAATGAGTCTCGAACAGTGTATTGAGTTTATCGATACTGATGAGCTGCTGGAAGTAACTCCGAAAAGCCTGAGAATTCGCAAACTGCATTTGGATCATAACGAAAGAAAACGATCAGAGAAGAAAAAGGAGACAGTATAGTCGATTTCTTTTTTAAATAAGTTTAAGCCCCTCTTTTTTATATGAAAAGTGGGGCTTTTTTATTTGTGCAAACAACGGAAAGGGTAAGAATTAGGAATTCATTGCCAAACTTTCATGTTGACGGAGATATGAAAAACTTCAATAGTCATCGTGTTTTCAAAAGAAATGGAAAAGAGCCTAATCCTAATGGAGAGTATGTTCTCTACTGGATGCAGATCCACCGGCGATTCCATTATAACTTTGCACTGGAATATGCTATCGGGTGGGCAAACAAGCTCGATAAACCACTTTTGATTTTAGAAGCTTTTTCCTGTGATTATCCCTGGGCAACAGATCGTTCGCACACATTTATGATGCAGGGAATGAAGGAGCACCTTGATTATGCTCAAGATCAGGATTTGAACTATGTCTCTTTTGTTGAAGAAACCCCGGGACAGTATAAAAAGCTACTTAAAGATATTTCAGCAAAAGCCTCGGTTTTAGTAACCGATGAGTATCCCGTATTCATCATGAGAAAACGGAATGAAACCTATCCAAAGGAGATGGATCTTCCATATATCACAGTTGACAGCAACGGGTTGATTCCATTAGGACTGACGGATAAAGATCCATACAGTGCCTACTTTTTTCGCAAAATCATGCAGAAAAATTTCATTGAGGCGTATACGAATCCTCCTCAAGAAAATCCTCTCGAAAAAATACAGAATAAGAGTAAAATAGACCTGTCTGATTCTCTCTTTGATGATATTCCGGATGCAAAAGATGCGCTGAATAACATCTTAGGGTTCATTTCTGGTTTGGATATTGATCATCTCGTAAAACCTATTGATTGGCATGGTGGACGATCTGCTGCTTTAGGGATGATGGAGAAATTCATAAAAGATGGTTTGATGGTTTATGATGAGAAGAGAAATGATCCGGATGAGAAAAAAACGAGTCAGCTAAGCCCATGGCTTCATTTTGGGAAAATATCTGAATACGAAATTGTAAAAGAGGTATTGAAATATCAACCTGATGGATGGGATTTGAACAGCATTACATTCAATAAAGGATCAACCGGTGGCTTTTTTAATGGGGATCCAAACGTAGACGGTTTTCTTGATGAAGTGATAACATGGAGGGAAGTGGGATTTCATTTTGCTCATCACCGTCCTGATTACGATAAGTTTGAAAGTTTGCCTGATTGGGTACAAAAATCGATGGACAAACATCGCGATGATCCACGGGAATTCATCTATAGTTTTGAGGAGTTTGAACAATCACAAACACATGATGAAATTTGGAATGCAGCGCAGACACAACTTCGTGAGGATGGTATCATTCACAATTATCTGAGGATGTTGTGGGGAAAGAAGGTAATTGAATGGACACCTAACCCCGAAACCGCGCTTGAATATTTGATAGAGCTCAACAACAAATATGCGATTGACGGTCGTGACCCAAACAGTTATTCCGGAATATTTTGGTGTTTTGGACGATTTGATCGTGCCTGGCAGGAAAGATCTATTTTTGGAAAGCTTCGCTATATGACAAGCGAAAGCACTCGGAAAAAAGTGAAACTGAAGCAGTATTTAAGTCAGTATGGCAATCAAAAAAGCCTGCTTTAGTTTTGACAGTCATGCTTCCCAAAAGTTTTCGGGATCAACATCTCCAAGCGGGATTGTGAGTAGTACTTTTTAAACTATGGGCTTTTAGATCGGGATAGGGGTTCGCGGAGCAAGCCCGCGATGACGTTCTTATATAAGTCATGCTGAATTTATTTCAGCATCTCCCAACGTTGTTATGTGATGAAACACTTGTTAAAGATTCTTAATCAGCTCAGTTACCAGCCGGGCAAAATCATCTTTCCGGCTTTCGGCAGCGATTTTCACTTCGGAGTGATCCAATTTCTGTTTGGTAACACCTGCAGCCATATTTGTAACCATTGTAACGGCGGCTGCCTGAACTCCCAGGCGACTGGCTTCCATTAGCTCGGGTGCAGTACTCATCCCAATAACATCGGCTCCTAAAACGCGAAATGCGCGAATTTCTGCTTTGGTTTCGTAATTAGGTCCTTTAGCAAATAAGTATGATCCCCGCTGAACTTCCAGACCAATATCAGCCGCAAGTTTTCTCACTTTATCGGCAACAGGGTAGTGGTTGTATCTGAACTTTTCGCCCGGAAAAGCGGCAATAGAATGAAACGGACGAACAATGTCATCAATTACCATTAAATCACCAACCTTAAAATTTTCATTGATGGAACCTGCTGCGTTTGAAATGATAATCTTATCAACGTTGAACTGTTTAGCCAGATGCACTGGAAGAACAGCTTTTGAAAATTCGTGACCTTCGTAATGGTGAAATCGTCCTGAAAATGCGAGTACTGATTTACCTGAAACTCTGCCAAAAATAAGTTCGCCGTTATGTCCTTGAACAGACGTGGTGGGGAATTCTGGAATATCATCGTAGGGAATTCGCATGGCATCTTCGATCACATCAGAGAAACTCCCCAAACCTGATCCCAGAATTATAGCAGAGTCAATTTTTTTTGGAAAGCCTTTTTTCTGTAGATAATCGGTAATTTCCGAGATATAGGAGGGGAGAGCCATTTTTAAACCAGGTTTTTGATGGTATAGCTTTTATGATCTTCAGTGTCGATCAGTTTAAATACGGGGTGATGGGTTTCATGATAGGTGAGAATACCATAATCCTCATCAAAGGCTTTTTTCTTCAATTCATTCCGAACGTTCATGCTTTGTTTGCCATCATAATCATATTTGGCGGCAAAGTTTCGGTTGATTTCACCTCTGGTTCCAATCACATCACCGGCCATTAGAAACTTCTGATCACTATTTTCATAAAATAAGGCTTGGGAAAATTCAGTATGTCCACCAATTTTTTTTGTTCGAACATGAGGTAAAGGTTCTTCTTCATCGCCAAGAAATTCAATTTTTGCCTTTGACTCTACAAAGCTGATAAAATCGGCTTTATCCTCATCTTGTTTGTCGAGCATTCCCATGAGCTTTTCCCACTCATTCTTTGAAATCCAAAGTGTTGCTTCGAGAAATGTAAGTTCCCAATAACCACTTTCCCGACCGGCAAGTCCACCAATATGGTCCCAGTGAAGATGACTGGCAAAAATATCAGTTATTTCGAAATCTTCAATATCCTGTTCAGCAAGGTTATTTTTAATTGTATCAGTAGAAGTATCGACTCCGAATTCACCAAGACCCACATCAAACAGAATATTGCGATCTCCGTCTTTTATTAAAAAAGGATTTATAGAAAGTTTTAGTGCTCCTTTATTGGGAGGATCATCTCGATCAATTCTGTTGAATTTTTTGTCGAGTCCAACCGAAAAAGTCCCTTCATATAAAGGATAAACAGGAAGTGTTGAATTTTTTTCGTTACTCATTAGTGAATTTCTGGATCAAAAATCTATTTTCTTTTCTCTTCGAATTTATCATACGCCTCAATAATATCACGTACAAGCTTATGGCGGACCACATCATTCTGATCGAGATAGACGAATGAAATTCCATCAATATCTTTCAGGATTTTTTGGATGACAATCAGACCTGATTCCTGCTTTTTGGGAAGATCCGTTTGAGTTACATCACCCGTAATAATTGCCCGGCTGTTAAATCCAATTCGGGTGAGGAACATCTTCATCTGAATGTTGGTGGCGTTCTGAGCTTCATCAAGAATGACAAAAGCGTTGTTTAGAGTCCTGCCACGCATGTAGGCAAGAGGGGCAATTTCTATGACATTTTTTGCCAGCTGAAATTCGAGTTTATCGTATTCGATCATCTCCTCAAGAGCGTCATACAATGGCCGCAGATATGGGTCGATTTTCTCTTTCAAATCACCCGGTAAAAAACCAAGGTTTTCACCCGCTTCCACGGCAGGACGAGCCAGTATTATTTTCTTCACTTTTCGGGCTTTAAGGGCTCGAACGGCAAGCGCTACAGATGTGTACGTTTTACCGGTTCCGGCAGGTCCTATTGCAAAAAGGATATCGTTATTTTCGGAAGCTTTTACAATGGCTCTCTGTCCGGGGGTTTTAGCGCCAACGGCTTCTCCGGTGTGGGTGTGAAGAATTACATCACCTGATTCCTGTTCAAATGAAGATAATTTTTCGCCAGTGCCTTCTGCTTTATTTGCAAGGGCAAGCAGGGTAGTGATATCTCCGGGAGTGACGTTTCCGCCCCGTTTTGCCATGGATATCATTTCGTTGATGATATCACGTAAAATGTCTAAATCCTCTTCCGGACCAAGTATTCTTATACGATTTCCCCGCGCGGAAATTTTTGTTTCGGGGAACTCCTTGTCCAGTTGCGCTAAGTTCTTATCTCCGAAACCAAGTATTACGGTAGGATCTGTATCCTCAATGTAAATTTCTTCTTCTGATACTTGTCTTTCTGTCTCGATAGTGGTTCTTTTTTGAAATTTGATATTACGTAAGTTTACTAAACAGTTTTTAGGCTCCCAGCATTTGCTTTTTTATTGAGTTCTTTAATTCGGGATGGAACATCATCAGCCTTAAATACGCTGCTTCCCGCTACAAGTACATCTGCTCCGACCTGTACAAGTTTTTGAATATTTTGCAATCCGACTCCACCATCAATTTCAATCAAAAAATTATAGTCTTTCTCTTGTTTAATCATCGATAAAGCCCTCACTTTTTCGTAGGTAGATTCGATAAATTTTTGCCCTCCGAATCCGGGATTTACACTCATCAGCAGAACCAGATCAACATCAGCCAGAATTGGTTCTAAAACCGAAACAGAAGTAGCCGGATTGATGACAACTCCTGTCATACATCCCTGATTCTGAATATTCTGAATGGTTCGGTGAAGGTGTGGACATGCCTCGTAATGCACAGAAATTAAATCCGCTCCCGCATCCACAAAAGATTCGATGTACTGATCCGGATTTTCAATCATAAGGTGAACGTCCAAAAAAGCATCAGGAGCTGCTCTTCCGGCTGCTTCGACAATCATCGGACCGTAGCTAATGTTGGGTACAAAATGTCCGTCCATGATATCACAATGCAGCCATTCTATACCTGCTTTGGTACAGTTTTTAATATCATCGCCAAGATTGGCAAAGTCGGCTGCAAGAATAGAGGGTGCTAATACGGGAAGTGAAAAGTTCATTATCTGGCTTTTAATTATCGTTGTCAATGGAATCGGGTGGGGGTGGTAGAGTGGTATCAGCATCAACCGCGCCTCCTTCTGATTCTTCTTGTACATCAAACCGTTCCGAAACAACAAGTGTAAGAGTTTCACCTTCGGTTAGTTCTTCCTCATTTGGTGTGAAAGACAGAACGGTATTCGGTACAACATCACGGCTGGCTTCAAATCGGATTTCACCAACCCGCAGTCCGGCTCGTCGTATTTGTTGCTGAGCTTCAGATAAGCTTTCCCCAACAATTTCAGGGACGTCCACCATGCGATCTCCCAGCCCATCGCTAACAACTAAATTAATGGTCGTTCCGCGTGCAACCGTATCACCGGGAGCCAGGGATTGGCGTAAAATAGTATTTCGAAATCGGGATGATTCATAACTTCTTGTTCCCACTTCAAATCCATAATTTTCGATCTGGATCTCCGCATTTCGAAGCGTTAGGCTCACTACATCAGGCACTACAGCGGTTGGCCTTACTTCAGTATTTACAGTCAGATATACTTTTCGATTCGGCTTTACAATTTGTAATGCGGCAGGAGCCTGATCAATAATATAATCAGCCGGATAAACCGAATTTGCTCGACGGTCTAATACCTCATGTCGTAATCCATATTGCTCGAGTTTTTCCTGGGCTTCTTCAAGTGAAATTTTCGTTATATCAGGTACAGTTACTCCCTGATTGAAGTTTGTAAAGTTTGGCATAATGAAGAATTCCAGCACGACAGCTAAAATAATTCCTGCACTCACCAAACCTCCAATAATGGAATAAAAAAGTTTACTGGTAAAGATTTTTTTGATCGTTTCCATAGTTGAAAATAAGACTTTCTTCACGTTCTTAGAAGTTATATCGAAGTTGAAATTGCTGTCCCGGAATGACGCTTGTAGTGGTTATAATCCTGTTTTGTTTCAGTTTAAACGTGAAATAGCTGTCGAATGCAGAAATAAAATGATTTGCAATGAGCAGGGAAAGCAAATTCTTTGAGAATCTAAAATCATCATTAAACCGTTGTGCTCTTTTTACTCCCTCATAAAACATCGGGCTGGTACTTCTGCCGTTTCGATCAATTTGGTACGCATTTATATTGTTTGATTGATGAAATTCATAATAGTCATTCCAGCCGGATTGAAACTGGTAGTATTTTGAAACCAGTTCGTAGTATTGTTGGGAACCATAACCCGGCAAAGTGTGGGAAAAATTATTTGCGGCAAAATTATCTGTGACAATATATGCGGTATTTCTTTCTGCATTTCGAAGTAGTTCAAGATCTACTTTATTCCAGTCAATTGAGGTATTAAAACTCGCAGAAGTCCCCTCCATCATCGTTTTTAGATCAGCAAGATATGGATTGTTGAGTCCGTTCATTTCGTGATAATCAATAATCCAGTTTGCGTATTGAACCACGCTCCAGTTTTGATCCACATACTGCTCGTAATTTCTCTCCCTACGTTGTCCACGGTTTTTGTAATCAAGCATGAAATATATGGAAACTGCTTCAATCGCTAAATATAAGCCTGAACGAAACCAATTTTTATTCACCGCTTGACCCGATCCCGGGATAATCGCAGAGGAAAGGAAAGCAAATCCGGGCTGATCGGTAAAGGTTTGTTGTAGGTTACTTCCAAAATCTTCAGGAGTAATGGATCTTTCCAGTACGGGTGTAACGAAGTTTTCTTTTGTGATTTTTTGTTGATGCTTTTCTAAAGATTGTGACATCAATAGAATGGGTAAACCAACAGATAATATGATGATCAGACAGAGAGATTTCATATTAGATCGAAATCGAAGGTTAGTCCAAGATAGAACAGAAACTCTTTTCCGTATGTCACCCGATTATCGTTTGATTCTGTTACAAAATCATCGGGCAGAGTTACGCTAAAACTGTTAAATCCATAAGTACCATTTACGAAAAATTTAAGTGGAAATAGATAGTGACCATTTAATGCAACCCGAAGTTCTCCCCCCAATCCTGATTTTAATCGATTTCCAATTTCAAGCGGGCCCCCCCATGCATTTCCTGTTTCGAAAAATAGGTGGCCAAAAATTTTATCAATCGTATATGGTCCTGCCTGTTTGTTGATGTTTTGATACAACGGGGTAAGATATGATGTTCGGATAAATCCTGAACGCTGGCCACCCACCGCAAAAAACGAGTAAGCACGAAGCCCGGTTAACCCACCAATATAATCGAGGTAGAAAGAATCTTCCGGATTATTTAAATAGGTAAAACCGCGGGTTGTAATCATTCCTGTACTATTCTCGCCCACAGCAAACCCAACACGCGATCGTAACTCCAGAGAGTGATTTTTGATGTTTTCGTAAACCGGTGATAAAACCCCGTCATTCACCTCAAATTCCTGAAGTAAATTACTTGGTTGAAATCTATAGCGAAACATTCCTTTCAGTCCAATAGGGGCTATGTCATAGTGACGAGTGGGTTGAATAATTTCTGTATAATATGCTGCAGAAAACGTACTTCCACGAAAATATTCCGATGTTGAGCCGGGAATAAATTGATCCAGTTCTCGCGAAAAGAATCCATCTGTTGCTACATTGTAAGGAGAATATGAGGCGCCCAATTCAAACAAACTCCAACGATTGAGTTTACTCCTTAAAAAGAGATTCGCTTCCCAAATATTGTACCGAATATCAACGGATGTAGATTCGGGCAAACAGGATGTACAAGGAAATTCTTCGATGCTGAGGCCATCACGCACATTTCGTTTCAAATTGTAAAGTTCCACACTAATGGTTGGAGACCAACTTCGTTTAATGAAGGGGAGACCACGATATTCAGCTATAAAAAAGAGATCTCTATCGAGATTGTTTAGTCTGGATGGAGAGATAAAATCAGAAAATCCGTCAGAAGGAGTGGAGCCAAATCCAATCATTCCACCGGCAAAAATAGAAAATCGTTCGGTTACATCTCTTGATGAAAGATAGGCGCCAACTTTCATATCGCGCCAAAGATTTTCACCCAAAGAACCGAAGTTTCCCTGCTTTAATAATTGGGAATTACGGCCATTTAATTTAGTGTAATTATCGAACCGAACAACCGGAAAAATGGAGAGCCCTGTTGTGGTTTCACGATAGGGCTGCCATGTTCTTTCATCAGATCCAAACTTTGTTTCAATTTCAAATTCGATAGGTGTATCGGAGTAGGAATCTTTATCGATGGGTAGTTCTCCAATCTCAGAATCATCGATTTTATTGAGCATTTGGATGGTATCGCGGGCAACAGGGGTCGAAGAGTAAACCTCAAATGGCATTGGCCTGTTTAACATCTCATCATCTTTTTTTATCGGTTTGATGTCGCTTCGCACAATTTTATATCCGTCATGCCTAAACTCGGAAAAAAAGAGTTGATCATCATAAACAAACGGCATAAAAGCTCCGCCAAGAACGCTGGTTAGTTGTTCATGTTGATCAGACGAAAAGTGATAACGATAAATATTAAAAATACCGCTGGAATCGGAAGAGTAATAGAGGTAATCTCCGGATGGATCAACCCACGGATCACGATAATCAATCAATCTATCTTCAAAAAGTGGAGTTGTTTGATTGGTTTCTACATTAAACCGGAAAATGTCTCTTGTACGTTGATTTGCCGTAGCGAAGTAGATGGTTTCACCATTCGGATGCCATACCGGTGTGTAGATTGTTTCGCCGGAGGAGAAGTTAGTTAAGTGAGAAATTTCTCCCGAATCTATATCAACCAACACCAGATTTTGTGTTCCTTCTTTCTGACGAACCGCGGCAACTTTATTTTCTGTAGGATGCCACGCAGGCTCCTGAATTCGTTGTGAAAAGGTGACCTGAGAACTATTTTCATCCTCTAAATCATAGACATAAATATCTTGATAAGTTTCACCATATTGGTTTTCATCAGGTCTACTGTATGCAAGGAATTCACTGTCCGGCGAAAAGGAATACCGAGTGCTGATCAGATCAAGCCCTGCATTTGAGCTCATTCCGTGAGAAAAATTATATAGCTGCTCATCATCCATCAACTCTGATCCCCCAAGTGGGGCAACCTCAATTTTTTGATCGCCATTTTTTAGCAACAGGGACGTTCTGCTATCATCCCGTCCGCGGTTAGTCAGGTATGCAAACCAGATAGAGTCAGGGCTAAACTGTGGAAAGAAGTTAAAAAATCCGTCTTCCTCTATAACTTCGGTAGATGAGATTTCTAAATCAGAAGTCTGATTCCGATAAAACTCTTTTCGATCCACAATCCAATCATCAAAAAGCTCTTTTCCACTAACACCTGTGGCATCTTTTATTACATAAGAGAAATTTGATTTACCACTGTTAGCCGCAGATTGTGAAATATCAGAAATAACATTTTCGCCAAACCGATCTACCAGATAGATTACAAACGCAAAACCCTGATTGTAGATCGTCTCCCGTTCGAGACTGGTTTTGGATGTAAAAATGCCCATATCTACAAAATCGAGATAGGTTTCACTCAGTATTCGGGTTCGAAGCAGCATATCTCTGTGGCTGTCCCAGTAATCATACTCCAGCCCTGACCGCTGATATTGAGCCGTCCCTTCAGCAAACCACGCAGGAATAGCCACGGTGGCAAAGGGCAGGGTGATAATTCCGTTTGGAAATCCATAAAGCACATCCGGCCGTCGCACATCCTCGTACGAAAGCCACTGAAAATAGATGGCAGGTACAGATTTACTTCTCTTCATAGAACTCTGCAACTGCACGATATGAGTGAATTCGTGGGTAATTACATTTCTCATCCAGCTGTGGGTTCCGCGTAAAGGTGTATCAAGTGCCGGAACCCAAATCTCAATTTTATCGTCAAAGAAATAAGCGGCTCCGTTAGAATAATCTTCTCGATCTCGAAGTACGATGCTCACTTTTTTTGATGGTTTCAATCCATAAAGTGATGTAACCGGTTTGTAAATTTCTTCTGCAATTTTTGATGCGACTTGAGCCGTTCTGTCGCTGCCTTTTTGATAGTGAATATAATAGTGTTCACTTTCTATGGTGTACCAATCGAGATGATTTTGCGGGTATTCATAAAACTGCGGACTAATTTGTGCCTGTACCCATCCAAGGGAAACTCCAAAAAGGAGAATAGATAAATTGAATATTCGAATGATATGTTTACGATCAGCCAATTATCGGGCCACTGCTATTTTTACCAATTTTCGTTCTGTTTTACCGTTTACCCGTGCGGTTATAACCGCAAGATATCCACCACTGCCCCACGATGAAGTATCAATTTGAATCTCTTCCGGAGCTCCACCACGACTTTCAATGGTTTGATCATAAATCAAACGACCACTGATAGTTGTAATTTTAATTTTAATTTCTCCCGGTTCCGATGTCTGAAAACGAAGTGTGGTTTCATCACGGGCGGGATTCGGCCAATTGTAGGTTTCATCAGTATTTAAAATACCAAAATCTCTGCTAATGATATCGCCATCTGATTTTCTCCCTGTAACTTTATTATTACCGGTTCCATAACGAGTTGGCCACAGTGTGTTTTGCAGATTGGGAAATTGCCAGACTTTAAGATCGCCTGTATGACTTACCGCAATTACATTCTCATCAATAATTGCCGGATGCATAGGTTGATCTGTCTGTCCCTCAATTCCCCCAACAAATAGTGGAAATCCTTCAATCAGTTCTCCGTGACGATTATAACCATAAATATTTAACGAAGAGGAATCCTGACCTGTAAGTAGAATGTCGGAATATCCATCACCTGTGACATCAGAAATCAACGGAGTTCCAATAAATTGAACGTTATTTGGTGGAGAGATCGGAAAGTTGTTTAAAATAGCTCCATTTAAATTTTTGGCGGTAAGCACATTTTTCTGAAGATCCACCAGAAGGACATCTAATTCGCCATCATCAGTAAAATCAGCAAAGGCCGGCCAATCGAGATCAGTTGATCTAAAAAGTTCCAGTTCACGATCTTCATCAAATAAAATCAGTCTGTCTTTTAACAATACATACGTTAAGTATTGATCATTCTCTCGTTCAATAAGGCCTGTGTGGACTCTCGGAAAATTGTCTGTATTATTTACGGTTGATGTAAATGTGGAACCGGGTGTAATTCTGGTTAACAGTCCATCTTCTTCAAAAAACGAATGATAGCCGTTTATTTGCAACGAAAATTGTCGGTTTGATGGGTAGAATGTATCGTCGATTTCTTGAGATGAAATTTGCGCGAGGGAAGAAGTCAAATCAAACTGAAGTCTGCTTTGCTGTGGTGAGCTGATAAATCCACGATTGATGGGTGCTGAAAATTGCCAGAATTCGGTTGCTTGATCATCAGACCATTCAAAAATGGACACATCGAGTTCTTCATCTGCAAAAAGTGGGTTATCTGCTACAGAAAAGATTCCAAGTTCCTCATCAACAAAAGGTTGCTGAATGCTTTCTGTTTGAGTCTCCGTTTCTATAATTTCACCGGATGATAAATCGTAAAAATAAATTCCGTTTTGAGAAGGAATTAATGCATAAACTTCTCCGTCGTACATAAAGGGCGTAATTCCCAAAGGATAATATTTCCAGTAATCATCATCAGAATGGGTGAAAAAAAGTGAGCTAAGATCAGATGTTCGATTTACAAGATCGTAAAGCTCTGGATTTGGGTTTACCGGTTTTATGCTAATTGAAGCTATGGGCAGATTATCAGAAAAATTGTCGAGTTCAAAAAAAGAGGATGCCCCGGATTGACTGGAATTATTTGGAGTAGTATCGGGGCCGAATCGGTTTTCGTAAAGTGTGATGTTACCGGATGCGGTAATAACAGATGCATCGTTTCCGCTCCACCAAAAATCAAACGGGGAGCCATTCACCTCATTTTGAAAATAACCAATGCTGGTTGGTCTGCCAATATCTTGTACACCATCTGCTTCTTTCAACTCTACTCCTCTGCGATTTGGATCATCATTTATTCCTGATCTGGTGGAAAGTTGATTCCGAATGATCCCTTCGTTTATATGCCAAATTAGGATTCCTCCATTTAGCATCCTGCTATTTTCGGACTCTTTGGTAGAATCCAATTCCGCGGATGGCCCACCCGGCAGCGCGAAATCGTAGTTATTTACATCAACAACGACACCGGGTTCTAACAGATCAGCAAAACCAGATTCTTGAAAAACAAAAGAAGTATCGGAGTTCGAAAATGTTTGATTTATGGTAGAGCCGTCAGATTTCTGAATTGTGAGTGTAACCCCGGAACTGTTCACATTTCGGTGGCGATTTTCAACTAAAAAATATTCACTATTAGAGATGGGTACTTTGGCAATACTTTGATCTTCTCGCAACGTTGCTGCGGGTAATTCGAAGCGTTGTTCGGTTTGATAATCGACCTCAAATGGCTCTTCCCAGCCGGCATAAATTTTTTCCCAGGCAGACATTTCCGGCGGAAAAAGACCATTGTATGAAAATATTCCTGCTCCATCCATCAATCCAAACCGTCCGATACCCGATTCGCCGGTTTGCGTGTTAAAAAGATCGGGGAGGCCCATATGACTGGCTATTTGTGCGGTTACCATTCCATTGATTGAAAGTGGAAGAACAAACGTTTCACCGGTAACATCTTCACCTGCACGGGAAAGTGTTCTTGGCAGCAGAAGGGTATTTTGGACAAGTAAATTACCATTGTTAATTGGGAATCCACTGAAGGATGGATCATCAAAAAGCCTTGAAAAAGCGTCTTTGCCTAAGTATACAGATGGAATATCCTGTGGGGTTTTATCGAGAGTGGTACCCGTTAATTCAAGATCTCGCCCAACTCCTGCATGAAATAAAATAAATGCTGTTCGATCATTGGGTTGAAACTCGAGCTGGAGTTCACCATCTTTTTCTACTTCATTCCATGCGTCGCGGGCAAGTTGTGCTAATGGTTCAGGAGATGGATCAACTCCAATGGGTGAATAGGCTTCCATCTTATTGGGCAGAGTGTAAATATCGTTAAGAACTGTATATTTGATATCCAGTTCACCCTTGGACATTCGTGTGAAGTAATTTTTAGCAAACTCCAAATGAGCTTCAAAATATTGCTGATTGTGTGGGAGAGGATCAATGTTGGTTTTGGGATTCTCCAAATAGGGGATACTTCCTGGGCGAAATGTTCCATCCCCTGAAGTAAAAGCACTTGTATCTGATTGAAATTCAATCATTATGGCTACAATTTGCAGAGTGCCATTAAACGTTGTTTCGGGGTGATGATTTATGCTATAAGAGAGGGGATGGTTTGCAATCGATTGTCCTAAAGTAGGGGATTGACCGATAGACAAAAAAAAGAGCAACGTTACCATAAACAGAACGTTGCTCAGAAATTTATTTTGAACCATAAGTACTGCTAACTTAGTTAAATGCCAGCAGCAGACTTAGCCTAATTGTGTTAGCAAGAGGATGGTCTTCTTCAAGAGTGTAAAGGTAGCTAAAGTCAACTCCAATCACATTATAGCGTAGTCCGGCTCCGAGCGTTACAAATCGTCGATTACCATTTTCTTCATGTTCGTGATAATATCCTGTTCGTAGGGCAAATTGATTGTTATACCAGTATTCAAGACCGGTACCAAACATCAATTGATCAATCAAACTAAGGGAAACCGTTTCAGTGCCATTAAAGCGTTCGAAAGATCCCCAGGATTTAAATAATGCCTCGAAAGACCCCATAGTTTTATAAGTATCCGGATCGTCATTCTCACCGGCAATACGTTCATTTCTGGCCATTACTTTAGAGATATCATTGGCAATGGTTAACGTATTTAACCCTCGTGTATCTAAGTCAAAAGTAAATGCAGATCCAACTCGTAAAACAGTTGGAAGCGGATCTTTTTGAGGATTATCGGTGTACTGAATGCTGGGACCAATGTTTGAAAGATTCAAACCTGCATTAAAACTGGCATTTCGAGTACCAATCATAAACGGATCTGTTTTATAAAGAGTTGCTAAATCAATGCCAATACTTGAACCGGGATTGATTTTTTGCCCTCCAACTTCACCATCTGCTAAGGAACTGTAGATAAAACGAAGACCGGTTCCAAAAGCAAGGTTTCTATTTACTTCAAAACCATATGAAAGGCCACCGGCAAGTTCAAAACTGTTAAAACGCCCCATGTCGAGGCCTGTTTCATCAGTACGAACCTGTTCACCCAAATTTAAGAAAGTAATATGACCACCAATTGTACCAATACCATCTATAAAATAGGTAC
This sequence comes from Balneolaceae bacterium, assembly GCA_040876545.1. GTDB lineage: Bacteria > Bacteroidota > Rhodothermia > Balneolales > Balneolaceae > SW132. Next base: position 284,688 of record JBBDPF010000025.1, read on the forward strand.
CAACCAAATTATCATAGAAAAGATCGGCATTAAATGCAGGTAACCAATTCGCATGTGTTATACTGATTTGATTTTGTGTTTGGAATGCCAAGCCGGCCGGATTCCAAAACAGTGCAGAAGCATTATCAGCCAACGCCACACCTGAATTACCCATTCCGGCACCGCGAGAATCGGGTTCAATTTGCAGAAAAGGGACAGCGGTTACTCCAACTTGGGCATTTACTTGTGTAAAAGCTCCAGCTAATAAAAAAAGTGCTGTCACTGATAAAGCTAATTTTCTCATATTAAAAAGCGATTATATAAAGATGTAGTTTAGGAGCAGCCAAATATTCGACAGCTTTGAATTAACAGTTTATTTAATAGAATGTAATAGTAAACGAGGTTTTTAACCTGTTTATTGGCAACATTTAATCTATAAAAGAAACGTTTTCTTAAACTGTAGCTTTAACTCTATAAGACATGATTTGAATACAATTAACTCATCAGATAATACATTCACACATTGTGAAAGTCAATAAGATGGTTTTGAATATAAAAATCCTAATGTTAGAGCATTTCAACTACCATGGCCGAAGCTCCACCGCCGCCATTGCAAATTCCCGCTGCTCCTAATGTACCATTCGTTTTCTTTAGCGCATGCAATAGTGTTACCATTATTCTTGCTCCTGAGCATCCTATTGGATGACCAATACTTACAGCACCGCCATGTATATTTACTTTTTCAGGATCTAATTCGAGCAGTTTATTATTGATAAGTGAAACCACACTAAATGCCTCGTTTATCTCAAAAAGGTCGACATCATTTTTGGTAATCCCGGCTCGTTCAAATGCTATTGGAAGGGCATCAGCAGGTGCAGTTGTAAACCATTCGGGGGCTTTTGCTGCGCTTGCATGGCTTTTAATTCTGGCAATAGGATTAAGTCCTAATTCTTTTGCCTTTTCTCCACTCATAAGTAATAATGCAGCAGCCCCATCATTAATACTGCTTGCATTTGCAGCTGTTACTGTCCCTTTTTTGTCGAAGACAGGTCGCAAACCGGGAATTTTATCAAAGTTTACTTTTCCAAGCTCTTCGTCGATCTTCACCTTGGTAACATTTCCTTTACGATCAGTCACTTTCATCACGGTGATTTCATCAGAAAAAGCTCCATCTTCATGAGCCTTAATTGCGCGCTTGTAAGATGTAATGGCAAATTCATCCTGTTGTTCTCTACTGATGTTACATTCACTTGCACATAATTCAGCGGCATTTCCCATGTGGTAATCGTTATAAACATCCCAAAGCCCATCTTTAATAATTCCATCCTGTGTTTGTGAATGTCCTAATTTAGAGCCAAAACGATGTTTTGGAAGGTAATATGGCACATTACTCATGCTTTCCATACCACCTGCAATCATAATATCACACTGACCTAACGCAATTTGATCCGCGGCAATCATAATCGATTTCATCCCGGAAGCACATACTTTATTCACAGTTGTTGAAGGGGTTTTATCTGATAATCCTGCCTTTATTGCAGACTGACGTGCAGGGGCTTGGCCAATTCCTGCTGTTAAAACATTACCCATTACCAATTCTTGAATGTCATTGGGTTTTATCCCTGCTGATTTAATGGTTTCAAGAATTACCGCTGCACCTAATTCGGGAGCTGTAAAGGATGATAAACTTCCACCGAAAGATCCGATGGGTGTTCTTTTTGCTTCAACTATAACTACGTTTTTCATTTCACTAATAACTTTAAAAAATATTTATGAATTCAGTGACTGTTTCAGGTCGTTAATTAAATCTTCGGCATCTTCAATACCTATTGATAAGCGAATAAGTGAATCAAAAAGTCCTGCCTTTTCACGTAACGGCTTTGGGATTGATCCATGAGTCATTGATGCAGGATGGCTGATCAATGATTCTACTCCGCCTAAACTTTCAGCCAGGGTAAATACGCTGGTTTTACTCATTAAATTCCCGGCTGCTTCAACAGAATCGTCTTTCAGGCTAAAAGACACCATGCCTCCAAAATCATTCATCTGCTTTTTTGCCAATTTGTGTTGAGGGTGCGATGTTAGTCCCGGATAATAAACCCTATCTACTTCGGGCTGCTCTGTTAGCCATTGCGCAATTTGTTTGGCATTATCAACAGATCGCTGAACTCGTACAGCAAGAGTTTTGATTCCCCTTAATGTGAGATAGCAATCCATAGGACCGGGAACGGCTCCGGTTGTTTTTATTTGAAAGCGTAATTTTTCGGTTACTTCTTTATTTGAAGTTGCAACTGCTCCACCAATTACATCAGAATGGCCACCCAAAAATTTGGTTGTGGAATGCATTACGATATCAGCGCCCAGTGATAAAGGTTGTTGCAGATAGGGAGACGCAAATGTGTTATCAACTGCGGTAAGAATATTGTTTTTCTTGGCAAGATTCGATATTTGTTCAATATCTACAACTCTTAAGAGTGGATTTGTTGGGGTTTCAACCCAAATTAATTTGGTATTTTTGGTAATAGCTTCTTCTACCATTGATAGATCTGTCATATCAACAAACGAGAATTTTATACCAAAAGGCTCAAACATTTCCGTAAAGAGCCTGTAGCTACCACCATATAAATCGTTTGTTGTTACAATATGGTCGCCAGGCCTAAACATACGAATAATGGCATCCATAGCGGCTACACCACTTGCAAAACAGATTCCTTCATTTGCCCCTTCAAGTCCTGCAATAAGTTTTTCCAATGCTGTTCTGGTTGGATTCCCAACTCTGGCATAATCGTATCCCTGATGATCATTGGGTGCTTTCTGCGCATAGGTTGATGTTTGAAAAATAGGAGGCATCACTGCGCCGGTTGTCTCTTCGTTTTTTTGTCCTGCGTGAATAGCTTTTGTGTTAAACTTCATAAATGGTTTAAAAATTAATTTGTTGTTCCAGCATTTCGGCTTCTTCTTGCATTTCTAAAAGCTGATAAGTTTCATAAAGCTTTTGAAAATAATCTCTGTTTTCAGGATAAGATTCTGTTAATTGTCGCCAATAGGGCAGGGAATAGCGATGAAAATCTTCGGCATGAGAAGAAATTTCTTCCATGAGTTCTTCTTCAGAATACTCAGTTAGAGAGCTGATTTTTATACCGGCATCTGTATAAAAAGAGGCTATCCTTAACTGATGATCTTCATTTGCAGGCCGATCAGAATCAATGCCCTGAAAAAGCTCCCCAATCTCTTCTAATTTCGTAACAAATTCTGTAACAATTTCTTTTGTTATTTCCCCAGTTGCAAGCTCATCTATTTCTTGAGAAACTTGAAAAAACTGTTCACTTGCAAGTGCTTCAACGTACTCATCTCTGTTTGGATATTCATCTGAAAGATCTTTTAAAAGTGTAACAGCCTCTTCATGATCTTCATTTAAAATCAGCGCATTAATTAAACCGTGGCGATACTCTTGATTATCAGAATACTGATTTACTAATTCCTTGTAAATTTCGATTGATTTGCCAAGATTTCCACTTTCCAAGTAAAGAAAAGCTATTTTTTCTTGGGATTCCGGTGTTAGAGTAACACCGTTGTTTTCTGCATTTTCAAGGGTTGATATAGCTTTTTGTGTATCCCCATGGCGGTAAAATGTGGTAGCTTTTAAATTGTAAGTATTCAAGCTATCGGGAATAATTGTAGAGGCATTTTCTAAATGAGCTATAATGCGATCGAAATGAATTTCATAAGTATCGGTATCATCTTCTTGTAAGTACCGAACCCCTTCACTTTGCTCAAAGCTCCATGCGTTCACTAAAATACTGTCGGTGCGGGCTTGATAGTCCTCAGTGGTAAAACGTACTTCGTCTAAAACATTTTTAAAGTTTTGATAATATGGTTTTCGATCAGATGGATTTTGCTCTTCGAGTGTAATTTCTCTTAAAATTTGAGCTTTTAAGATCTTGTTTTCTACATGATCAGGATTTTCTTCAAGAAATTTATTTACAGACGAGAGAGCTCTCTGGTATTTTCCATCTTCATAAAGTGATTCAGCTGACTCGTTTGTCAGTGATAGTGTACTACAGGATAGGGTAAAAAAAATCCCGAAGACAAGCGTTAAACTTGTCATTCGGGTTTTGAAATGCGTCATAAAATCTATGTAATAAAATTATAGTTGATCAGCTTTATTCATTGCTTCACGAGCCTCTTCTTCCATTCCTAATGTTGTGTAAACTTGGAACAAAGATTCCCAATAAACAGGTTCTTCCGGATTGATTTCGGCTGCTTGTTCGTAATATTCCATCGCCGCCATTAAATCTTCCCGTGCCAGTTCGTCAAGTTCACTTGCAAGTTCATTGTCATCTACAATTGCGTTTCGGCGTTCAAACAAACTTGCTGCACGATTCTGATGAATAATTCCAAGAATGCTGTATGCATCATCATCATCTTCAGCAAGACGGATTACTTCTTTCATTTGATTAATCGAAATTTCAGTGAGCTCTTCTGACTCAGCTTCCAGTTCGGCAACTTCAGCTTGAATTGATTCCAGCTCTCCTTCTTTTTCTTCAGCTTCACTTCCTGATAACGATCGAACCTCTTGCTCGAGTTCAAATACCTGATCATACAACCCAGATATCTCATTATTAATAGCCGTTACATTCTGGTAAATTTGTGTGCCTAATACTCTATAGTACTGCGGGTTGTCAGGATCACTTTCAATCAAGTCTTCAATAATAGCGATTGCTTCATCCACATTGTCCATTTGAATATAAATATCTGCAAGAAATTGGACGAATTGATCCTCATCAGGATGGGTTTCAATTGCTTCCTGGGTCAATGGTTCTGCATCTTCATATCGATTTTGATCGATATAAAGGCTGATTAAAAACTCATAATCCTCAATTTCCGGATTTTCAAGTCGTTCCATTGCTTCTTCATACGTAGAAATCGCACTGCTAATATCACCTGTATTAAACTGAGTAGAAGAAAGAACAATAAAACTTAATGCACTGTCGGGCTGAATTGTTATTGCATTATCCAAATGATCCATAGCAATTTGGTCTGGGCTATCTACTGAAGTTCTTACGCTGTCTTCAGTTAAATATTCAATAGCTGAATTATGCTCATAGGCCCAAAATTCAGTAACCAGATCATTAATATCATTTAATTCCTCAGGGGGTGTTTCCCTTTGAGCCATAAATTCTTCAGCTTTTTCAAAAGAACCTTTTGAATCTTCGTAGTAAGACTTTCTATCGACAGGAGGATCAACGGTTTGTGCTTTTGAAGCTACTGCCATTCCTCGATAATAATGAGCAACACCATTATCTGGCTGAGTTTCTAACACGCGATCGGCTTCTGCTATAGCTTCATCAAAGCTGCCTAAAACCATATGTGTTTCAATGTCACTGACAAAGGGATCTGTTGTTTCACAACTCCATAAAAAACCAATAATAACAAAAGGGATGAGTATATATTTAAGACTCTTCATTTTTTTGAATATGAATTATAATTGCATTTAAAATATCCATTAAAAGTAATCAATACGATAGGATATCGCAATGCGTGATGGAGAAAGAAATTTCCCAAAGAAAGACTCTCCATATCTTTATATTCAAGCACAGATAAATTTTAATGTTCCAACACAAATAGTATGAATCATAAAATTATAGCAACATCAAAAGCTCCTGAAGCGATTGGACCTTATAGTCAGGCCGTTGTATACAACAATATTGTTTATTGCTCAGGCCAAATTGCACTCGATCCTAAAACGATGGAAATTGTTGATGGTGGGATAGAAGCTCAATCGAAACAGGTAATGGAAAACATGAAAGAGGTTTTGCTCGAGGCAGGCACAAGCTTTTCCAAAGTTATTAAATGTTCGATTTTTCTTGATGATATGAATGACTTTGGTACAGTAAACGAAATTTATGGAAGCCACTTTGGGGAAAATCCACCGGCTCGTGAAACCGTTGCTGTACAAACTCTGCCTAAAAATGTATTGGTAGAAATTAGTTGTATTGCCTATATCTAATCCGGAGAGGAAACCGTAACTGTTCTTGTAATGCGGTTTCCAATTCCATCATAAATAGAAAGGTCTACCTTATTGATGTCTTTGGGTTCAAATCCGGGTCTGTAAAAAATCAGAAAATCATTCTCGGGATCATACTCGATGATTCCTCTTTTCTCATTTACCGTGATTTTAGATCTTTGATAATTAATTCCTGACATCTCATCAACTGTAGGAACTATAATCACATAATTATCCCCAAGATTTTTTTCAATCCGTGGATTTCCCACAAATGGGGGGTAAATATCTTTTCGAATTCGAAGCTCTGAGAATTCTTTTAATTCAGCTCTCAGTATTCCATTTCGGATTGATGAATTTAGAAAAGAGTAGCGATTCCTAAATTCATCATAAGAATAAAGTCCGATTTGAGAATCGTTGACAAGATGGTCAGGCAGTTGATACCGAAATGCCATCGAATTCTGAATCGGCAATCGATTGGGTGAAAATTCAAATGCCGGATATCCATTATATTCACCTATTCTCATCTTAATTTTCAGTGAATCATAAAGAGCTGAAGGAGGAATTTGTAGCGATACGGTTTGATCTAAAGAATGAACCGTAGCTCTTTTTCCAGACGAAAGAGTGGCTTCCAAAAGATTTAAATCATCATAATAATAGAACACAGATTCATAAGGGACTTCTTTTTGATTTCGCTCCTCAAACTGCTCTGTCAGATAATATCGGGGAGTTTTACGCGGCGAGAGTGGAACAGATATCCCGCTTTTTGGAATATCAGCAAACTTGTTTGGTGATGGGTACGCCGGAACCGATGAAATGGAATCTATTTTATGATCTTCTTCAAAAAATATTTTTAAACGTGCATGACTCTCATTTCCATATATATCGCGGGCAATAATGTTAACTTCGTGTTCACCTTTGTCCAATGCAATAACCCCCCGGTTTTTTTTATAAAAAGGAAGTCTGTTCCCATTAACAATATAGAGTCGCTGAAAACCTCTTCTTAGCTGTGCAAGAATAGGGTAAGAGCGGTCGAGGTACATCATTTGATCTTCCGGAAACGAAAACTGATTCGCTTTTGATGAGAATAGTGTGTCATCATCAACCGTCATTAGTAATTGATGGACTGCGTATACATTTGATGTACGGTCAGCTCCGTCATAAACATCTAAAGCCAGTCCCACAGGATTAGATGTGAAGATCCTCCCAAAATCAGTGATCGTAGAATCGCTCGCTAACGGAGATATTATTTGATGTCCCTGAAGATGAAGTGATTTAGGATGAAGCCACTCAATAGCCAGAGCAGAAAACACAGGAGGAAGAGTATCGGTTATATAAGATTTTAGGTTCGTAAGAAGAGGGTTGACAGGTTCATTATCTGGAGTTCTAATCTCAAAATGAAGATGAGGCGGCCCCACCCCTGTAGAGCCTGTATATCCGATTAGATCTCCTTTTTTATAATGAACCTCATGCTGAGGACGATCATCCAATTCAAAGGTATAATCGATGGTGCGAATGGAATCTACGTATTGCTGAAGATTTTCTTCAAAGCGGTTTAAGTGGGCATAAACAGTATAGGATTCATCTGGATGCTGTAGATAAATAACGTTTCCATATCCCGAGGGACTTACGCCAACTCGCGATAACTTTCCATCTCTTGAAGCATAAACTTCATATCCTTCGCGTCCCCAGGTTCGGATATCAATTCCTGAATGAAGGTGGGCGGATCTGGTTTCAGCAAAAGTAGAAGTGAGATACGTACTTGCATTGGTTGGCCAAAGATATTCTGTTGAATCACCTAAAAAGGAGAGATTTTGAGCTCCTGCAGAGATATGCAGGAAAAAAAGGAATAGTGTTATCCCGATAAATTTTAAGTTACTTCGAAACATCTACAGATAGTGATGATTGTTGATCACCCAGACTCGCCTCAATTTTATCTCCGGGATTGATTTGTCCTACTCCTTTTGGAGTGCCGGTAAAAATTAAATCGCCGGGGTACAAAGTAAAATGCTGAGAGAGATATGAAATGAGTTGCGAGACGGTGAAAATCATTTTTGATGTAGTATCAGACTGACGGACTTCGCCATTAACTCGAAGCTCCAGGGAAAGTTTTTGAAGATCTATATCGGATGTGTATTTTTGAAAGTTACCAAGCGGAGCAAATGTGTCGAACCCTTTTGCCAAACTCCAGGGGAGTCCTTTATTCTTTGCTTCGGCTTGAATATCTCTTGCTGTCATATCGATTCCAATGCCGAAAGCCTCAACAGAATTCAATGCATCATTTATAGATACTTTTTTTGTTTTTGAACCAATCAAAACCACAAGTTCGGCTTCGAAATGAACATCAGATGAAACAGATGGAATAACAATGGAATCACCGTTATGGATGATGCTGCTGCGTGGTTTTAAGAACACTACGGGGTCAGCTGTTTTTTCGCTTTTCATCTCTTCAATATGTTCGGAGTAATTTCTTCCGATACAAAAGAGCGTTCCATATTGAAGGTGTGGGAAGTGGGGAATGGTTAAGTTCATATTTCTAAAATAAAAAAAGCCTCAACACAAACGCATTGAGGCTTCAAAATAATTTGTAAAAAAAACTATGCAGATTGTTCTACAGCTTCTACATTAACAAATTTTCTTCCATTACTTTTTCTTCTAAAAGTAACTGTGCCATCACTGAGCGCAAATAATGTATCGTCACCACCACGACCTACATTTATGCCGGGATGGAATTTGGTGCCACGCTGACGAACAATAATGTTTCCTGCGCGAACAACTTCACCGCCATATTTCTTAACGCCGAGTCGTTTCGATTCTGAATCTCTACCGTTTCTTGTTGAACCTTGACCTTTCTTATGTGCCATTGCTAATCTCTGTTTTTAAGAAATTTTATCGATTTGAAGTTGAGTAATATGCTGCCTGTGGCCATTTTTTACTTGATATCCTTTTCTTCGTTTCTTTTTAAAGACAATTACTTTATCGCTTTTAAGGTGCTCAACAATCTTTGCTTCAACTTTAGAGCCTTTAACAGTAGGCTTTCCAATTTTCACTTTGCCTTTAGCATCCTTAATAAGCAGAACGTCTTTAAAAGTTACTTTATCATCATCAGTATTCAATCTATTCACATAAATAGACTTGTTTTCTTCAACTTTGTACTGATGTCCGCCAATTTTTACGATAGCGTACATAATGTTAATTTCTTTAAATTGCTTTTTTTGATAGAAGAGAAAGATATAGCTTTTTGATTTAATTCAAAAAGGTAAAGAGGATGTTTTTTAACTTCGAATCAACTATTTTGAAAATAAAAAAAGACCATGAAAAATTTACCCGATTTACACAAGCAGGCGTTCAAATTTAAAAACGGAAAAAAGCTGCAACATGATGGCGGTCGCGCCTGGATTAAAGACTCTCAACTGTTTGAAGCTCGTAAAGGAGCAAACGGTAAAATCGTGACAGTTAAAGACACCTCTAAGCCGTTAGCTTCAGACCCAACAGAAGAAACAAAACCAATTTAACTGGCCATTCTTTTTGGAACAGCCCGGTGAATTCCCGTTTTATTTACGTGACCAATATATTTGCCAATAATTCGGACCTCCTCAAAAACATCGGGCTCTACAATTATATCTTCATACTCTTCATTAGCGGGTTCAAGCCGTAACCCATTTTTGCCGTAGTAAATCCGTTTCAGGCTGGTTTCCCCATCATACAGAACGGCACCAATATCCCCATCTTTTACGTCGCTGTCCATCAGCAGTACAAAGTCTCCATCAAAAATACCTGCATCTTTCATGCTCATTCCTGATACACGGAGTGCAAACATGCTATCCATATTCGGAAATAGTGTTTCAAGGGTAATATTACCGAGGTTTGATTCTACAGCTTCCTGTAAATAGCCGGCTGCAATAAGTCCTTTAACGGGAATTCCTGTATTTGCTGCATGACCACCGACACGATCACTGTAATTAGGATGGATGTCATATTCGTCATCATCACCCCGCTGCAGATATCCTTTTTTTAATAATGCCTGAATATTTTGTGTTACACTGTTGGGTGACTTATAATTAAACGCATCCGCAATTTCCCGATAGGTTGGCCATACATCATGTTCATTTTTATATTCGACGATGTAATCGAAAAATTCCTTCTGTTTTCGTGTAAGCTGGGCAAGATCCATAGATAAATTTATTTAATGTATAATATATGTGTAATAAACAAACTTCCTGCCTTAAACTCAATGCTCAACTAAAATTAATTACGGGCTCTGTTTCCCTGCTTGTTTTGTTGATGTTTTTCACTGGCTGTGAGAATGAACCCATTCACACGTTTGATTTGAACGTGGATGAGGCTCACGTTTATCAGCAGGCAATGGAATCGCGATCCGTGGAAGATCTGCTTTCGCTGCCGGACTTTGAAAATGAATATTTAAATGAGCTGGTTTGGTCGGCGATTGCAAAAAGCGATGTTGAGGACATCAATCAGTTAATTAATCGTGTCAAAGAAGTCAATAGTTACTCTGCCTGGTGGGCACTCAGTTTTCATGATTTGAGCAGAGACCAAATCGCATCAATCCAAAACGGTTTGATGGATGAAGCTTTTCAAGCTGAAGGAGTTTGTGAAGTGTTCGGTAGATTGGGTGATGAATTAGCTGTTGACCTTCTTTTACAACAACCTGATTTTATAGTGGATCATGAATCCTGCGCGTTGGCAATTGGTAGAATTGCTACCCGGGTGGAGTTTTCGGAGGAACAAATTTTGATTGTATTTGACCTTGCTTTCGATGCACCATCAAAAAAACACCGGAGAAATTTACTGTATGGATTTTATCGCAATCGAGTAAATGATATTCAAGGGAATGAAGAATGGGTATCTAATCTGATAGGGAAATGGGAAGCTTTTGGGTTAAATGAAAATCCGGAACTGGATCAAATGCTGGTTCAAATTACCGGCGAGCAGGGTTGGAATCTCGTAATGGAGAATCGAACAGGTTCCGAATTAAATCAACATGTACAGCTTTCGGTAGAACTTGCACGAGTTTTGGGTGAGATTGAATTACCGGAAGATGAATCCATCAAACGATTGCTAAGCCATCAAAACCCACATGCAGCCATTGCCACGTTGGAAAGTTTGGAGCAACTTGATGAAGTCTCAAATGAATTGCTTGATTGGATTGAAATCAACATTACAAGACCTTCCAGAAATCATGAACTCTTTATTCAATCTCTCAGTCTGCTATCTGAAAACGAGCGTGATATTTTAGCCTATCAACATAAAATAGAGTTTTCCGAGAGCAAGAATCCATATTTGATGCCAAGCATTTTACCGGTTTACCAGCATTTTCTTTCTGATGAGGAATACACCAACAAACTTATGGAATTGACAGAATCGGGTGGAGTTGCGGGACTTTCTGCTTTAAATGAACTGGAGAATTTGTGGATAGAAGGTAATTTAAGTGAACATCAAACCGAACAGGTGAAACAGTTGGTTTATGATATTATTGATCGAGGAGATCGAATATTGATAACAGGTACTGAGGTATTTTTAATGGATTCTGAACTATTTTCTGATGAGGAGTTTTTAACCATCATTGAAAACTCTAATAAGTTAGATGTACAGCAGCATCGTGAAATTTTTGCTGTGTTAGCAACCGTATACTTTGACCGATTTGAAGCGGAATCAAATGAGTGGATTAATAAGCTGGTTGATGCTGGAAGCGTTCGATTAAATCATCATCTAAACGAATTAGAATTCGATGTAGCTCAGGACAACAGATTTCGGTCGCCTGACTGGAATCGTTTGCAGGAATTAGGAAGCCGTCCGCACTGGATTTTAGAAACGGAAAAAGGAAAAATAGAGATCGAACTTGAGCCATTACGTGCGCCGTTTACCGTTTCCTCTATTGACAGTTTAACAACTTCGGGTTTTTATGATGGCGTTCCTTTCCACCGGGTCGTTCCAAACTTTGTGGTGCAGGGCGGTGATTTTACGTTGCAAAATGGTGTTGGGAGTCCGGATTACTTTTTGCCAACAGAATCATCACAACTTTCTTTTGAAAGGGGAGCGTTGGGAATTGCAAGTTCAGGAACCGACACCGAAGGGAGTCAGTATTTTTTGATGAACCAAAGGGCTCCGCATTTGGATGGACATTACACACGTTTCGGCAACGTTGTTTACGGTATGAATGTAGTTGATCGGCTGCAAGTTGGAGACAACGTTATTAAAGCAACGATTTCTGCTCGATAAATTTTTATTAAGTTATAGAGAAAATCATCAATCAGACGCTACACAATATCCGTTTTTCATCAATAATATTTTACAGACTTCTACTCATTGCCCCAATAATCCTGATGGCAAATTGTACGCCAGAAAACTCTGACGAAATACCTCCTCACGTTCAGGCTATTGATTCTTTGATCGTTCTTCAGGATGATTCTCTCAAGTCCGGTTCGGTAATGTTAGAGAAAGAAGTGGTTTTTACGGATTCGCTGCTGTTAGAAGATATTCCCGCGATCGCCGTGGATGAAAAGGAAACCCTTTATTTTGCCGGAGAATCCTGGAATCGGCGTCATATACATATTTTTAATAGTGATGGGTCGTACAGAGATAGTCTTGGGAACTATGGCGAAGAAATGGGGCAGTTTTTTGAAATCGGCGACCTTCAAATTCAAAATGAGATCCTTCATGTTTTGGATAATCAACTTAACAGAAGAACGGCTTTTGGGATAGAATCCGGTGAGTTGAAAGATACATTGACTTTAAATCCTGATGGGAATCACTTGCCGAATGAGTGGTCGGGTTTTAGTACAAATCTCGTCAGTGTTAGAGAAGATGATTCTTATTTGATGGCTTTTACACGCGATAGAAATCCTGCGTACGAACCGGAAGGGGAGGTCCGCTATTATGCCGTTGATGAAAACAGTAAGGTTATTTCTGATACTATTCTTTCTCAGCCCGATGTACGTTATCTCGTGGGTGATTATACCGGAAAGCCAGCTCCTTTTCTTCTGCCAATTCCTGAAAAGCCACTTTTATCAATATCTGAGAATGGCAGGATTTACTCCGCTTTTTCAGACGAGTTTTTGATCCACGTTCACGATAATGATGGCAATCATCTGCACTCCTATTATTTACCGTTTGACCGGTATGATTTAGATCCTGATGAAATTATTCATCCACGATTTAGTCATAATGTTCAGCTACTTCGTGTTCGAGAAAGTGCCACCTACCCGGAAAAGTGGCCGGTATTTTACTCAATGCTTGTCGATGATGAAGATCGGATTTGGATATCAACAATCACAGAAAATCGCGATGAATTGAAGTGGTGGATTATTGATGATCGCACCGGTAACATCACAGCTACTTTTCGAGTGAGTTTCGATAAACCCATCCATCTCGTTAAAAGTGGATCAGCCTACACCATTGAGCAAAATGATATGGGTTTCAAAGAAGTGGTTAGGTATGGTTTTGAAATGATTTCTGTTGATTAGGGACGAATAAAATCCTTTCGTAGCAGAGCTACTACTGATTGAGTTCGCAGCGGAGCTACGAACCAGATCTGAAAAAGTCTCCCCTAATAAGGGGAGATTTAGAGGGGTGTTAAGAATGAAGCTTTCCTCAAGAGTGTAAAAGTCCCCTCTTGAGAGGGGATTTAGGGGTGTGTTTGACAGGTCTTGCACCTGCGTGGCGCTTTTCAAGCACTAAACTGGAGCACAAGGATATCCTTGCACTATTTCAGTATGACTACCCATTTCCCTTCGGCACAAACGCCTGAATTCCAGTAATTTCTCTCCCCAAAATCAGGCCGTGAATATCGTAGGTTCCTTCGTAGGTGTGAACGGATTCCAGGTTCATCACGTGGTGCATCACCCGGTACTCACCGGAAATTCCGTTTCCGCCGTGCATATCACGGGACATCCGTGCAATGTTCAGTGCTTTGCTCACATTATCACGCTTAGCGAGGGAGGTCATGGCGTGATGATCGCGCCCCTGATCTTTGAGTTGGCCCAATCTCCAGGCAATCATTTGCATAGAGGTGATGTCGGTCAGCATATTTGCCATTTTGGTTTGAGGAAGCTGGTTTGCAGCTAATGGCTGACCAAACTGCTTTCTGTCGAGCATATACTGTCGGGCTTTTTCATAACAAAATTCTGCGGCACCGATGGCTCCCCAGGCAATTCCATACCGGGCACTGTTCAAACAGGTAAAAGGACCTTTAAGACCGCGAATTTCCGGAAATATATTTTCGTCAGGTACAAACACATCCTCAAAAACGAGTTCTCCGGTTGATGAAGCACGCAAGCTCATTTTGTGCTTGGTATGAGGAGCCGTAAATCCGTCCATTCCTTTTTCGAGCAGGAACCCGCGGATAACTCCTTTGTCATCTTTCGATTCTTTCGCTTTTGCCCAAACGACGGCCACATCTGCAATGGGGGAATTTGTAATCCACATTTTGGCGCCATTTAGTTTCCAGCCGCCATCCACTTTAACGGCAGTAGATTCCATGGATCCGGGATCAGAGCCATGGTTTGGCTCTGTTAACCCAAAGCACCCGATTAGTTCGCCGGTTGCCAGTTTTGGCAAAAATTTCTGTTTTTGCTCTTCCGTACCGAAAACTGAAATAGGGTACATCACAAGAGAAGACTGAACGGACATAAACGATCTGTACCCTGAATCCACCCGTTCCACTTCTCGCGCAACCAAACCATAAGCGGTTTGACTGGCCCCTACGCCGCCATACTCAGGAGCAATAGTAGCCCCAAGCAAACCCAAATCGCCCATTTCTTTGGCAATATCCATATCAAATACTTCATCCTGATTTCCTTTTAGCGCACGCGGCTCAAGCTTGGTTTGGGCATATTCACGTGCCGTTTCCATGATCATACGATCATCTTCGGAAAGTTCTGATTCAAACAGGTAAGGGTCGTTGATGTTGAAAGAGTTGGAAGCCATAAGGATTGATTTTCAGTACTAAATTAGTCTAAAAGAAAAGTAAGAAAATGGATTATTGATTCTATGTCTGACAAAATAAAAAAACCACCGGGATTAATGGTGGTTTTTTTTAAAAAATAAGATTAAAGCCACTTGGAATAAATCAGTTGTTATACCCCAGCTCATTTTTAATGATACGTGCAAGAATTAATCGTTGAATCTCGGAAGTTCCTTCACCGATGGTCATCAGCTTCACATCACGCATAAATCTCTCTACGTGGTACTCTTTTGTGTAGCCGTATCCACCGTGAATTTGCACGGCATCCAAAGTGGCGCGTTCGGCCATTTCTGAGGCAAACAGTTTTGCCATAGAAGCTTCTTTTGTAAAGGATTTGCCCTGATCTTTATTCCAGGCTGCACGGTGAACCAACAATCTTGCTGCGTCAATCTCAACGGCCATATTTACCATTTTGTGCTCAATGGCCTGAAAATCACCAATAGATTTTCCAAACTGCTTTCGCTCTTTGGCATATTTCATGGACTCTTCAAGCGCTCCGCGGGCAATTCCAACAGAGAGGGCACCAATTCCAATTCGTCCGCCGTCCAGTACTTTCATAGTATCCACAAAGCCTTTACCAAGCTCTCCCAATAAGTTTTCACCAGGGACTTTTACGTTTTCAAAAACCACTTCTGTTGTGTCAGAGGAGTTCATTCCAAGCTTGTGCATTGGAGGTCCGGGCTTTACGCCTTCAAATTCTCGTTCCACAATAAATGCACTAATTCCTTTTGTGCCAAGAGTTGGATCTGTTTTTGCCAGCACCACATAAATATCACCCACAGAACCTTGTGTGATGAAAATTTTACTCCCGTTAATAATCCAGTCATCTCCATCTCGAACAGCCGTGGTTTTCATGTCGGATGAATCACTTCCTGATCCGGGCTCAGTCAAACACCAGGCGCCCAGTTTTTCGCCTTTAGTGAGAGGAGTGAGGTACTTTAATTTTTGTTCGTGATTGGCCGCAAGGGCTATGTGTCCGCTTCCTAAAGAAGTATGTGAAGCTACTGTAAGCGCAAGGGAGGCATCCCACCGGGCAATTTCTTCTATGGCGAGGCAAAAGCTCACAGTGTCGAAACCGGCGCCCCCATATTGTTCTTCATGATAAATTCCCAGTAATCCTTGTTCAGCTAACATCTCAATTATATCGTGAGGAAATTCCTTTTTTGTATCTCTCTCAATGACTGTAGGAGCAATATGTCGTTCAGCAAAATCACGTACACTGTCTTTTATCATTTGCTGATCTTCTGATAGTTCAAATGACATATGGGTCGCTTTTTCTAACACGTCTAAACTCATTATTCTCTTTGTTTTAAAATTTTATGGAATCGCTTCCATAAGGTAACGATTCTTATAGAGAATTCATTTGTTAACTTTTTATAAAATTTAATTTTTAGTTTGTAAAAACAGCTTGTTAATGGTTTTGAATTGGACTGAAATTAAAAATAATAAATGACCGTTGATGTGTAAATAGCTGATTTATGTTTTCGCGAAACAAAATGATCCTATCTGTAGTTGAAAAGTGTATAGATTAACTACAATCAATTAAAAAACACACTTGATATGCTCAATAAAGGATTAATTTCGTCGGTACTACTATTGTTATTCATAGGTATAGGATGTTCTTCACCCAGTTCTTTAACATCAGAAGAAATTACAGATGTTATTGGCGTTGTTGTAGATGAGGATTCATACGAACGAATCGCAAATGTTGAATTAAGATTTGCAGACAGAGATGAAGTTGTTACAACTTCAGAAAACGGAACATTCACCGTTAAGGAAGTTAATGTCGGGATGCAAACCGTAACGATTGAAGGAGAAGGTTACGGAACCGTTGAAAAAGAAGTAGAAGTAATAAATGAAGGAACACGTTTACAAATTGCTATTTAAAATTTGTTACTAATTTACCGCAACTAAAAAAGCCCTCTTCAAAGAGGGCTTTTTTTATGATTCTATCCAAAGTTCCAGGTCACGCCTCGACCAATTTCCGGATCAGGAAATTCCCAGCTTACCGCACCCTGATCACACGCATACATACACGTGCCACACTCAATACAATCTTCCACCTGGAAATGCACTTTCCCGGCTTCATCCATAGTATAGCAGTTTGCAGGACAAACGTACGTTGTACACTTATGCGGACAAGTTGAATTACAAATATCAGTATCAACCTTTATATGTGGTTTGATGTCTGATTTGGCTTGATTTCGGTAAGTAACAAGACCCAGTCGTTCGGGTAGAGTTAAGAGTTTCATAGGTATGTTCGTTTGGATAATGAATGTGTAATATCTCCCCTTGAGGGGAGTGGTGCCGGTGTTTTTCCGGCAGCGAGGGGTGTAACTTTAAGTGTCTAATTTTTTACACACCCCTAAATCCCCTCTCAAGAGGGGACATGAATTTTATGCATATTATAAAGCCTTCGCACCTTTCGCTCCAATTTTAATCAGATCCCAATAGGATGCGTGCTTTTTAACGGAATCACTTAGCATTTCGCGTGCTTTCTTTGTGGGCTCATTTTTGATACTGAAAAAATTACGTCCAAAGTCACAGATTAAATTCGGCATTTTTTGGGTCATCACGGGATCGTGAAGCAGATGAACAGCATCCTGAAAATTATTAATGTCTTTCATGATGTAGCTGTCAGAAAGTGTATCCTGATATTTCTTCATAGCTGCATCACCGAAGTCTTCATTTTTCTTAGCTTCCGTAATGGTTTCTGCAGCAAGAATTCCGGATCGCATGGCATAATCCATTCCCTGAATGGCCTTGCCGGCGTTCATCAATAAATTGGCTGCTTCACCGCAAACTACCAGACCGGCTTTGTACAACTTTTTAGGCATTACCCGTTTATCACCGGATGAAACCACGTGGGCTGAATATTCAACCACTTCCCCGCCACGAATCGTATCAGCAATGACCGGATGTTTTTTAAACTCATTTAAAATATCGTAAGGTTTTTGACCTTTTTCGCGAAGATCTTTCAACCCTAAAACAAGGCCCAGGGAGATGGTGTCTTTATTGGTGTATAAAAATCCACCACCTTCAACACCATTTGTGGCGTAACCAACGAACTCGTTGCTCATTCCGCTTTTTCCATTGAGCTGAAATCGATCTTCAAGCACTTTTTGGTCAAACCGAATAATCTCTTTAATTCCTGTCAGCATATGATCAGCGGGGACGTACTTATCTTGTAGCCCCACTTTTCTGGTAAGAAGATTATTGACTCCTTCGGCAAGAATTACTGAATCAGCATAGAATTTCTCATCGCCGGTTCGGATACCAACCGCTTTTCCATCCTCTTCAAGAATCTCTTCAACCAAAATGTTGGGAGCGATAAAAGAGTCCATTGCATAATCACTTTTATCGATCGCCTCCTGAACTTTTTCGGCAAGCCAGTTATCGAATTTGGACCGTAAAACAACCACTCCGGCATAAGGAGGTTCGTTAAAGTGAGATGATTTAAAATCAACCGTAAACGTGGATTGATCATCCATAAACGTCAATCTGCGCTGGTTGATGTATCGATCCCAACCGGCGTCTTCTTCCCAATAATTAGGAACGAGTTTTGCAAGATCGGTTCCCCACAATACTCCACCTGATACGTTTTTTGATCCGGGAAATTCTCCTTTTTCAATCAGGAGAAATTTCATATTGTTGTTTGCAAGAGTCATTGCGGCAGAGAGTCCTGCAACACCGGCACCAACGATTATACAATCAAATTTTTCTTCCATAGACTAATAATTTTGAATGTTGAATTTCTAAATTTTGAATTCTCCCTGATAGAGGTTGTAGATAACAGGCAATTCAAAATTCAACATTAACAATTCCGAATTTGTTACGCTTTGATTTTTTTCAGTTCTTCGATAAAAGGAGGGAGTACTTTGTAGAGATCTCCGACAATTCCGTAATCTGCAATATCAAAAATGGGAGCATCGGGATCTTTATTGATGGCTACAATTACTTTTGAGTTAGCCATGCCTGCCACGTGCTGAATGGCCCCTGAAATTCCAATGGCGATGTAGAGCTGTGGAGAAACTACTTTTCCGGTTTGACCAATTTGCAAACTCGGATCATACACACCTGATTCCGTTAATGCCCGTGAAGCGCCAATTCCTGCATTTAGTATGGATGCCAATTCTGATACAAGTTCCTGTCCTTTTTCATCTTTTGCTCCTCGTCCCGCTGCAACAACGGTTTCGGCTTCTGAAAGATCAATTTTATCGCCGGAAGCGCTGATAATTTCTTTGAGGGTAATTTTCAGATCTCCTTCATCAAACGAAAAGTCGATGGTTTCAACATTTGGATCTGATGACTTTTCTACCACGTCATACGAACCGGATCGAACCGATAGAATTACCGGTGAGCCTTCCGCTTCAACATTCGAAACAATCTTTGCAGCCATTACGGGACGTTTCCCTTTTACACCGTTATCTGTCAGTTCAAATTCGGACATATCAGAAAGTGAAGCCGCTTTTTTATTAGCAGCAAGTGCTCCCAAAACATCCTTTGAACTTTCAGTTGATGCAAAAGCAAAAACGGATGGATTTACTTTATCCACCGCCAGTGAAAGTGCACGAAGTAGGGGAGTATTTAGATGATTTTTAAAGATGGGATTCTGTATCAAATAAACAGTGGAGACCCCGTAATTTTTTAGCTGATCAACATATTGTTCTGCATGTGCATCAACAACCAGCGCTGCAGACGATTGCCCGCTGGCTTCTGCCAATTCGTTGCATCGCGACAATACTTCAAGGGATGATCGTTTAATTTTACCGTCATTTACAGAGATGTAGGTAAGTAGAGTACTCATAAAATTCTTTCAGTTTAATTTTTTAGAATAGGTTTAGACAAGATTCTCTTGTGAATCCAATAGCTGTGCAACTTCCCGCGCAATATCCTCGGGCTCGCCTTCATATTTTTTACCCGGCTCACGCATTGATTTTTCTTCAAAGCTCAGCACTTTTGTTTTTGCTGTAATGGATTCATCAATCCCTAAATCATCTATAGAAACAGACTCAACCGGTTTCCGTTTCGACTGCATAATTCCTTTCAAACTTGGAATTCGAGGGTCATTCATATCATTTGAACAGGTTACCAATCCCGGTGAGGGGAGAGCAATAATTTCCTGCCCGGCATCGCCTTGTCTTTTTACAATCAACTGTCCGTCTTCGTAAGAAAGTCCAACGGCGTTGGTAGCAAATGGAAGATCAAGAAGCTCAGCAAGCATACTTCCGGTTAAGCCGGCATCTGTATCCTGTGATTGCTTTCCACATGAGATGAAATCGTACTCTTTATCCTTAAAAAAGCTTGCCAATAAATTTGCATATACAAACGAGTCGAAGTTTTCTTCACCAGTGGTAATAATGTGTGTTCCTTTATCGGCGCCCATTGCCAAGCCTTTTCGGATGGTTTCTTTTCCTTTTTCGGGGCCTATCAGAACTACTTCAACTTCGCCGCCGTGAGCCTCTTTTAAAACGAGAGCTTCTTCCAAGGCGGAAGCATCGTAAGCGTTCAGAACATTTCTGTCAGCATCTTGCACGAGCTGACCATCTTTAATTTGAAGTGGGGCGTAAACGTCAGGTACTTGTTTAATGCAAACGTAGAATTTCATACAGCTAAATTATTTTCAAATGATCGTTTTGGAACCGCTTTTTTAACCAATGGCAATATATGAAAGATGCATCAAAAAAGTTTACCCGAATTATTCACGAATAATTATAAATAGATGAATTTACCATTGATTTTATTGAGTTTATTTTCAAACAGTATAACCTCAAATCTGGGTGAAGTTGACTTCAGCGAAATTAGCCCGTGTACTGCGTTGAAGTCAAAATAGCTTGATCAACGTACGCATGTACGCTTCACGGCGCCATTTTAACTTCGCCTTGCACACATACGAATTTCTTGGTGAATAATCCGGGTAAGTCAGATCTGACTGCAAATCATAAATTGCTATTGTATAAACGATACTAAAAGATGCACGAATTTGTATTCGAACTCCCTTATATTTGATCGCTTACGGTTCAGCCAAAACAAAGAAATAGAATCATACATTCAAAACTGATAAATAGATCGTTATGGAGTCAGGTAATCATTTCTGTGATTATCATTGCCATCGGTTTGTTTTGGGTAGGGACAGAATCCATTTCTGAAAGGGTAGTGGCGCTGCGGATGTTCTTGTTTTTTACAGCCGGCTTGATCGCGTTCTCCATTCCTTTTTTATTATTTCCTGATCCTTACTCCTCCTCACTTCAGCTTGGAAATGTTTCCGGAAAAAGAATTGGCAGACATATTTTTCAGCGATCCTCTGTTTTAGGAAAAGGAATTTTATTGCTGATTGTTGTGATCTGTTTTGGCGATTTGATTGACCCTTTATCCCACTTATCAACCAAATTCATCTATTTGGGAGTGGGGGTTTCTGTTTTTTTGGGACTCTATCTATTGGGAGTAAGCCGTTATACGCGAAGTGGAATTGATTCCCAGTTTTGGAAGGAATCAGAAAAAGGGCGGGAGATGCGCAGAAAATTTGCCGATTATTTAAAGTATCCGCTCGATCCCGGCGCTATTCCCAGTTTAATAAATACGGTTTTAATTACTTCTGTAGGAATGATTGCCGTTTCTATCGGAGCCGTACTTTATAACTCTTTTGGTTCGGTTACTGAATTGATTCCGGCTATGCTTGTGCTAATGTTCGGTTTGATATCGTACCGAAAAACCCATAGCGAAATTCATAAATACTATTACGCAACGAATGCTTTTTTCCGTGAATTCTTTGGGGTCACCATTCAGGGCAACGAGGAGAAGGAAAAAGTTCAGGTTCACCAATTGTGGTGGGTTCCTAAACCGCTGAAAAGTCAGGTTTGGGCATTGTTGTTACAATTGGACCGAAAATTTCCGGCAGGTCGTGTGTTGATGCTTGGTCATTTGTTGGTTTGGTTTATTTCGTACCAGCGTCCCGGAGCCGATACAATGGTTTCGCTTTGGTTACTGTTTGCGCTGATTCATCACGCCGTAATCGTAATTTCCGTGCTGCCGGAATTTGCCCCCGTTTGGTGGCAGGGCTGGATTGGATCAACATCAAACTGGATTTTATCCCGCTTTTGGATGCAATTTCGCTGGATTTTATTACTTGTTGTAAGTGTGTACCTAAATTCATGGCTTTTTGGGTATCCATCATTCGAAAGCCAGATGTTGATTTTGGGGACGTATATTGTGTCGGCATTATTGGTTTCTTTGGCAGGAAGTCTGTTTCAGAAAAGAAAATCGTATAATTAATTGTGATGTTAAAACTGGAAAATATATCAAAGCAGTTTCGGGCAGGAAAAACCATTTTTTCTTCGGTAAACTTTACGTTTGAACCGGGTGAGTTTATCGGGTTGATTGGTCCAAACGGATCAGGAAAAACCACATTTTTGAGATTGCTTTCCGTGAACTCTTACCCGACCGATGGAAAGGTGATTTACAATGGAATTGATATCCATAAAGATCCTCAGGCATTTTTAAAAAATGTGGGATTGGTTCATGATGAGGAAAGTTTGCCGATGCACCTTTCTGCTGTTGAATTATTGGAATGGGTGGTTCGCAGCAGGGAAAAGTGGAATGAGGAATCCCTGAAAAAAATCAACAGTTTGCTTGATACATTATCACTTATGGAGGATAGAGATCAACAAATTGGAACCTACTCCACGGGGATGAAAAAGAAGACACAGATAGCTGCGGCGTTTATCATTGAACCCGAGCTACTTATTTTGGATGAGCCCATGCGGGGGCTGGATGTATCAACCCGAGAAATTGTACTGGATATGTTGATTGAAGCCAAGAAAAATGGCGCTATTGTTTTAATTGCATCACACACGATTGATCGCTCGGCGAGTTATATAAACTCGATTATAGACTTTCCATTGACGAATACATGATTTTAACCAATTATCACGTTATTTTAACGGCTTGATTTTATCAGGCATTAATTTAAATCTACTGCAACCTACCACTTATGTCAGAAATTATTCTTCCGGAAGTTGACTTAAACATCTATTCACCCAAAGATCCTGTAGAGGTTGAGGTGGTTGAAAACTACATTGTAACAAAAGAATCGAGCCCTAATATTGTTCGGCATATTACATTTAATGTTGCCGGCACAAAATTGGAAAATAATATTAGAGTGGGTCAGTCTATTGGGATTTTACCTCCTGGGGAAAATGAAAAAGGTCGTCCGCATAAATTGCGATTGTATTCTGTATCGTCGCCAACAGCTGGCGAGCATGGAAAAAAACATCTGATTTCCACAACGGTGAAACGAACCATTGAAGAGCTGGAGAACAAACTTTATTTGGGGATTGCGTCCAACTATCTGTCTGATTTAAAGCCCGGTGATAAAGTGCAAATGACGGGTCCCAGTGGACGGCGATTTCTTTTGCCGAAAAATGCACAGGATTTTAACTATCTCTTTTTTGCGACAGGAACCGGAATTGCTCCATTTCGTGGAATGATTCAGGAATTGTTTGAGCAGGATTATAAAAACGATTGCGCCTTGGTATTTGGCTGTCCGTACCGAACGGATCTTCTTTATGCCGATTATTTTGAAAAAATTGACAAAGAACATGAAAATTTTCATTATTTAAAATCCATTTCTCGTGAAGCTCGTCGGCAGGATGGATCTAAGTTTTATGTACAAACTCAGCTTGAGGAGGAAGAAAAGTTACTCTATCCAATACTTGCTAAAGAGAATACGCTGATTTATATCTGCGGAATGAAGGGAATGGAAACAGGAATTTATAAGCAGCTTGTAAGACAGAATTTGGCTGAATATTTAGAGATCAAGAAAGAGCTTCCTGAATCACTTGATGAAATTCCTCAGGATAAATTTAAGCGATTTATAAAGCCTTCGATGAGAACGTTCGAAGAGGTTTATTAGTAGTGCTGATCCGCGAATTGTACAGATGTATAGCGTAGTGTCGCTGACCTGCGTATTATACTAATCCTCAATTCTCAGGTCAGACGACGTGAGTTCGCGGAACTGAACAAAACGTTTTGGATTGATCCCGAAATTAAAGTGTGTTCAGATAGCTTTTTAATGTTTGCCGGGAAGCATAATTAAGATCATCGCGTAATTCATTACTATAATCATCCTGTCTATTCTCAAATCTATAATAGCATGACGGGGAAAACACTCCTGGTTTGGGAGCAAATCGTTTGTGAAAATCGGTGTATTTGTCAATCAGTTCCAGTGCAAATTTATCGTTAAGAATTTGAGGACCAACAAGAGACATATTGCCCTTTAAAACCCGGATAACCAGTGGAAGTTTAAAGAGGTTTGTTTTGTATAGAAAATGATTGGGAGATGTAGTTTTTGAAAACGCATCATCATCTACAGACTGGTAATATCCAATATTGTAGATCTTGACTCTTAAGATATTGCCGAATTGACCTATTCCGTTGAAATATCGGTATGGTGAGTCAACTCCTGATAGTTTTAGATAGGCAAAAATAAAAGGGTTTAGCAGAAGGTAAAGAACGTATAAAAAGCTGCCAAACAAGAGATCTAAAAACCTTCTCATTTTAGGAGATTGGTCTTTTAATTCGTGATAAAATAAATCTACTGCAGGACCTTTTACTTTTTTTTCCTGTGTGTAGGTCTGTCTATTTTGTAAAATCTTTTCTTGAACAGATTTCCTATTTATACCCGTCTGAGAGGAATAAACCTTATTTTTCAAAACCGGTTAAAAGTTTGAATGAATGTTGAGAACACGTGAAACTAATTATGGATAACAAACACGAAATCGGACTATCCAGTAATAGAACAACTATGAAGGCATTATAGTATATCCATAGTGTTATGTATAGACTTTTGAAACGGCGGTTTGTTACAAATTAGTCGGTTTTTTTTCCGAATTCTCTCATGATCACGAATCTATAGGGAAGAACTTTACCGCCAAACATATCGGTATAGACTTGGGTAAATACTGCCCCAAGTAGAATTGTTTGAATATTGTAATAGACCCAAACCACAAATATGACCAGTGAGCCTGCAGCACGATAAGCGGCATCTACGCCACTTGCTGTGAAGTATAGCCCAATTAGATATTTACCGATTAAAAATAAAATAGTAGTAACGAGCCCTCCAACAAAAATATCAACCCATCGGGCATTAACATCCGGTAAAATTTTAAATATCAGAGTAAAAAAGCAGATGGCAAATCCTATGGTTGTTAACTCAGAAATAATCCGAAAAAAATCGAGATCGAGATTGGGTAAAGCCTGAACAAAAAAACCGGAAATAATTCCAACTATAGCCTCTGCCAATAAAGACGCCAGCAAGAGCAAGCTAATAAGAATAATCATCCCGATTGACAGTATTCTATTTAGCAGAAAATTCCAGATGGAATTCATTTCTAATTCAGCAACATTCCAAATTTTATTCAACGTGAATTTTAATTGGGCAATCACTGTAGTTGCCCCAAAAGCAACGGTAAGAGCAGCAATAATTGTGGTCCAAAAACCTGTAGTGGTATAAGACATTTCAAGTAAAAAATCATTCAGGCTGCTTGCAATATCTTCACCGGCAAGTTCTGCCATATATTCTTGTATTTGAGCAGTGATGATCTCCTCACTTAAAAAAATGCCGGACAGGGAGATAATTAAAATAAATAGAGGTGCGATTGAAAAAATAGTATAAAAGGCTATTGCAGCTCCCTGGGTCATAATATCATCATCAATCGCTTTGGTAAAGGTACGCGTAATAAGCTCTTTGATGTCCTTGAATAGTGTTTTTAATTCCGGATTTGTTTTTCTCATAAGTGATCGAAAATAGCTTCTATTGCTGAATCAATTTCTTCTGTAGTATTATAAAAATGAGGTGAAAATCGAAAGAACCCTTCTCTGGAAGAGATAGTGATTCCTTGTTTTTTTAGCTCATTAACAACGGTATCGTAATCAATATGTTGATCAACAGAAAAAGTTACAATTCCCAAACGATTCTTTTTATCAGCAGATGTAAGAAGAGTAATAGTATCTTTTTCACCCAATCGGCTATATATATGATCAGTGAGATAACAGATTTGTCGGGTGATTAAATCCGCCCCAACATCAACCATTGTCTTTATTGATGCATTTAGTCCGGCAATTCCCAGCATGTTTGGAGTTCCAATTTCCAAATGTTGATTTACCGGCTGCCATTTTTGATCATAATTGAAAAGATCCCATGGTTCTTCTACCGACAACCATCCGGTTTTAACTGGGTTGAGTTTAGAGCTGAGTTTTTTTGAGAGATACAAAATTCCCAATCCCATAGGAGCCATCATCCATTTATGACTTCCAACCGCCAGGGCATCAATATTTGCTTCCTGCACATCAATTTGAGTTGCGCCCAACGCCTGAATTCCATCCACTACAAAATACAAATCGTGCTTTTTGCATAAGGAGCCAATGGCTTTTAAATCAGCCTTAAATCCGCCTAAAAATTGTACAGCACTTATGGAGATCATCTTTGTTTTCGGCGTAATAAATTCAGCTATACTTTCTACACTTATTTGATGGTTTTGATGAGGCACATACCGAATCTTCACACCTTTTGATTCCAGAATCCGAAAGGGTTGAACGTTGGTGGGAAACTCCATGGTATTTAAAATTACTTCATCACCCGGCTGCCAGTTAAATCCTCCGGCCACGGCATTAATTGCATCCGAAGTATTTCCCATAAACGTAATCTGATCCGGCGAACCTGCGTTGATGTAGGTCGAAATCAGCTCACGGGTTTCTTCCGTTAATTCCATGCTGTTTTCCAAATTCTCAATGGGGGAGAGATGTCGCTCGTCTATAAACGAATTCAGCGCCTGTTTCACAGAGAGTGAAAGCGGACTAATGGCTGCGTGATTCAGATAAATTCCGTTCTGTGTATGTGGAAAATTATTTCGAATAGACGTTAATTCAGACTTTTGAAAAGGTGATGACATTATATTTTATGCTTTTTTTGGTCGATATGAGTAACTCCGGCTGAAATAGCAAATTTCATAGCATCGGATGGATCAATATCCAGAGGGGTAACAAATGATGGATCCACGAGAAATAAATTTCCTGATACGTTGTACGAATGCGGACAATAAACGGCAATACGGTTTTCAAGATTAAGCAGCGACAGATCCGTAGCTGTGATAAATCCCACGCGGTCAATTCCATCTATCAGAGATACAATTACCGGTTGATTAAACCGTTTTTTATCACCAACAAATGCCTCTGTAAGATCTTTAAATGCCGTATAAATAATCTTTATCACAGGAATTTTACTGAAAACTTTGTCCGAGTAGGTAATGATAGGTTTCGAAATAGCTTTCGTAATAAAAAATCCAAGCAATACGATAAAAAAGAATGCGGTTACAATACCAAGGCCGGGAATTTCAAAAGGTAGCCATCCAAATAATAAACTGTAAAGTGTATTGTCGATCCAGTTTACAAGAGCGGTAATTACATAAAAAGTGGCAAAAAGAGGAAATGCAAAAAGGAGCCCCCTAAGGAAGTAGTTGAATATGGGTTTCATTGGTTTTCAATACATTAAAAATGAATGCAAATATACAGAACATCACACCAAGTTAAGAAAGGTTCTTTCTGCAGGCGTAAATAGCCGTTAATAAACACTTTCCTATTTCATGGCCAATCCAAATTTTCCTATTTTTAACGTCTGCTATGATTTGGGTGTTCAATACGGTTTGATACACTCATGCCAGTAAACTAATAGTATATATTTTATCAACTTTCAGGTTTGAACCAAACGATTTATGTCAGTTAAAACATCTGCTGAAATCAGAAATGATTTTTTTGAATTCTTTAAAGAAAAAGAGCACCTCATTGTAGATAGTGCTCCTGTAGTGCCCAAAGACGATCCTACACTGCTTTTTACAAATGCCGGGATGAATCAGTTTAAACCCATATTTTTGGGAGAAGAACCAGGGTATAAAGAAAAAGGGAAAATCTGGAAACGAGCTGCAAATACACAGAGATGTATCAGGGTAAGTGGAAAGCACAACGATCTTGATGAAGTTGGGCATGACACCTATCATCACACCCTGTTTGAAATGCTGGGAAACTGGTCGTTCGGTGATTATTTCAAGGCAGAAGCCATTGAATGGGCATGGGAACTACTGGTTGATCGCTGGGACCTTGATCCCGATCGCCTGTACGCCACAGTTTTTGAGGGGGATGATTCCGATGGATTACCCGTGGACCAAGAGGCGATAGACCTTTGGAAATCAAAAACAGGGATCGCCGCCAGTCACATTTTAAAATGCAATAAAAAAGACAATTTTTGGGAAATGGGCGATACCGGTCCATGCGGTCCATGTTCCGAGGTGCATATCGATTTACGCCCCGATAGCGAGCGAAAGAAACAGCCCGGCGCAGAATTGGTGAACAAGGATGATCCCCGCGTGATGGAGATTTGGAACCTGGTGTTTATCCAATACAATCGTCAGCCAAGTGGCGAACTGAAAACCCTGCCCAATCAGCACGTGGATACGGGAATGGGATTTGAGCGTATATGTGCTGTATTGCAGAAGAAAACATCCAATTACGACGCAGATATCTTCACTCCGCTTATCGATGAGATATCAAACCTGAGCAGAATTCCTTACGGCAAAAACGAAAAGTCCGACATTGCGATGCGTGTTATTGCCGATCATATTCGTGCCGTCAGCTTTTCGATTGCTGATGGAGCCTCTCCATCCAATGAAGGACGTGGTTTTGTAATTCGTCGAATTTTGCGAAGAGCTATTCGGTATGGATGGGATCAGTTAAACTTCAAAAAACCATTCATGTATAAACTTGTCCCGGTTTTAGGAGCTCAGTTTAAAGATGTATTTCCTGAAATTGCAGGTCAGCTCGATTATGTGCAAAATGTGGTTCGAGCCGAAGAGAAAAGCTTCTTTAAAACGTTGGGTCAGGGAATAGAACTTTTTCATGAAATGACCGAAGGCAAAAAAGAAGTTGCGGGACAAGACGCTTTTAAACTTCATGATACCTATGGATTTCCTATTGACCTCACGCAGTTGATGGCTCGCGAAAAGGGTTTGGAAGTGGATGTTAAAGGATTTGATAAGTTGATGAACGAGCAGAAAGAACGGGCTCGTGCTGCCGGAAAATTTGCCGGTGGTGAGGAGTCTCAAGAGATTGAAATTTTATCTGAGATGGAATCTTTCCAGTTTGTGGGGTACAATCAGCTCGAATCAGAAGTGACTATTACAGCTTTTAAGGATGATGAAAAAAATCCACAGCTTTATCTGAATCAATCCCCATTTTATGCAGAGTCCGGCGGACAAATTGCGGATACCGGAACGCTCACAAAAGATGGTGAGATCATTCATGTGCGAAATGTTCGGAAAGCATCAAATGGATTTGAACATTTTGTGGATAAGCTACCCGAAGACAAATCCGGAATATGGAAAGCAGCAGTTGATAAAGAGCGAAGAGAAGAAATTCAAAAACACCACACCGCAACTCACCTAATGCACGCTGCATTGCGCGAAGTGTTGGGAACTCATGTAGCACAAAAAGGATCGCTGGTTGAACCCGATCGGCTTCGGTTTGATTTTTCCCACTTTGAGGGAGTTACAGAATCGGAATTGGACGCCGTTGAGGAGCGTGTAAATAATAAAATTCAGGAAAATATTCCGCTTGTTGAGCAATGGATGAAAATAGATGAAGCCCGAAAACTGGGAGCCATGATGTTGTTTGATGAAAAGTACGGCGATGAGGTTCGGGTGATTACATTTGATCCTGATTTCTCCGTAGAACTTTGCGGTGGAACACATGTCCGTGCAACCGGAGAAATCGGCTATTTCCGGTTCTTGAGTGAATCATCAGCCGCCGCCGGAATTCGTCGGGTAGAAGCAGTAGTTGGGAAAAAAGCAGATCAGCTGCTACGTAATGAAAAGAAGGAAGTTGAATTAATTCAGCGAACGATCGGCACCCAGCAGAATATGATCGACGAGATTGAAAAACTTCTTGAACAGAATAAAAACCTCGAAAAAGAGCTACAAAAACTTCAGCAAAAAGAAGCTGGCGGTCAGTTAGAGGAAGTTTTAAAAGAGGGCACAACCATAGAAGGGGTTACCTTATTTACCGGGAAAATTTCCGGCGCCGATATGGACATGCTAAAACAGATGGGATACGATGCCCTGCAGAAGCAATCAAAAGGTTCTGTAATTGTGCTATCCTCATCAAATACAGAAGATGGGAAGGTATTTGTGATGGCTGCAATCACATCAGATCTAATCGAAAAAGGCCTTAAAGCCGGTGCATTGGTTTCTGAATTAGGAAAAATTGTTGGAGGTGGCGGCGGCGGTCAACCCAACCTTGCCACAGCCGGAGGACGGTTTCCGGACAAAGTGGACGAGGCATTTGCCGCAGCTGCAAAGTGGATTGAACAGCAGTTGTGATTAGGAGCTGAAAATTTCTGAAATTTTGGGTATACTCTAAGTCTGTAATAAAAACGAATTGAATAGAATTAAATAACGATGGCGAAGAAAAAGCAAGAAGCGATCTTTACCCCTATCGGGAATAATGGCAACGATAATAGCAAAATTGACAAAGCTGTTGATCTTCCCGAAGCCACAAAAAAAACGCATAAACAGCTTGGCATTAGCGATGACCAGGTAAAGGAAATGTATGAGCAGATGTTTTTGCAGCGCCGTTTTGAAGAGCGTGCCATGCAGATGTATCAAAAAGGTAAATTTGGCGGTTTTTTGCACCTTTATATTGGTCAGGAAGCCATTTCTACCGGCACATCATTTGCGTTGAATAATGATGACGATATTATTACTGCCTATCGTGATCACGGATGGGGATTGGTTCGGGGTGTGACTCCTAAAGCCGGAATGGCCGAGCTTTTTGGTAAAGCTGATGGTTGCTCAAAAGGGAAGGGCGGTTCTATGCACTTTGCCAATGTGAAAGAGCATTTTTGGGGCGGATATGGAATTGTAGGCGGACACATCCCGCTGGGTGGTGGTCTCGCTTTTGCGAATAAATATAAAGATAACGGACGCGTTACGGCTTGCTTTTTAGGAGATGGAGCCGTTGATCAGGGTGCGTTGCACGAAACGTTGAATATGAGTCAGCTGTGGAAACTGCCTGCCATTTATGTAGTTGAAAACAATGGATATTCTATGGGAACTGCTGCCCGCCGACATACAGTAAATGAAATTTATGAACGGGCAAATGGTTATGGAATGAAAAATGCCGTTTTTAACGGTATGGATGTTTTTACGGTGTATGAAAACATGAAGAAAATTTCTGAGGAAGTTCGAAAAGATAGCCTGCCATACTTTGTGGAGATTCGTACCTATCGCTACAGAGGGCACTCTATGTCTGATCCGCAGAAGTATAGAACCAAAAAAGAACTGGAAGAGTATCAGAATACGGATGCTATTGAGCGCTTAAAAAGCTATATCATCGACAAAAAATTAGCTACCAAAAAGGAGCTTGGGGAAATAGAAGAGAATATAGAAAATACAGTATTGGAAGCTGTGGAATTTGCTGATAATGCTTCATTTCCTGAGGATGAAGCTCTATATGAAGATATGTTTGCTGGCGAGCCTTATTTTCACCACTAAAAATTTCTGTTAAACGCGTTAAACGAAATATTAAATAAACTTTAAGCTGAAATATGGCTGTTTTACAATTTAGAGAAGCACTACGCCAGGCAATTGATGAAGAAATGAATAATGATGAGGATGTCTTTATCATGGGCGAAGAGGTTGCGGAATATAATGGTGCCTACAAAGTAACAGAAGGCCTGTTGGATAAATACGGTTTTAAACGGGTGATCGACACTCCAATTTCCGAGCTTGGTTTTGCAGGCATTGGCGTAGGCGCTGCAATGAATGGCCTTCGGCCTATTGTTGAATTTATGACGTTCAACTTTGCAGTGTTGGCACTGGATCAAATTATTAATCACGCCTCTAAAGCCCGTTATATGCTTGGGGGGCAAGTTTCAATACCTATTGTATTTAGGGGGCCCAATGCATCGGCCGGTCAATTAGGTGCAACTCACTCTGTGGCTTATGATGCGATGTTGGCTATGTTTCCAGGGTTAAAAGTGATTTATCCATCGGAACCCGGTGATGCAAAAGGATTGTTGAAATCGGCTATTCGTGATGAGGATCCTGTGATTTTCATGGAATCGGAGCAGATGTATGGGTTGAAAGGAGAGGTGTCTGATGAGAAGGATTTTACGATTCCAATCGGTAAGGCCAAAATTAAACGCGAAGGGGATGATGTAACGATTGTTGCTACAGGAAAAATGTATCATATAGCGAAACAGGCAGCTGAACAGTTAGCCAAGGATGGTGTTGAGGCAGAAATTATCGACCCGAGAACCATCAAACCATTTGATACAGAAGCGGTTGTAAAATCAGTAAAGAAAACCAACCGTTGTGTGGTTGTAGATGAGTCGCATCCATTTGGTGGATTGGCATCTGAGGTAGCATTTTTGATTCAGCGAGAAGCGTTTGATTATTTGGATGCCCCTGTACAAAGGGTAACACTCCCTGATGTAAATGCCCCGTTTTCTAAACCACTATTTGATTTGTGGTTACCGGATGCAAAAAATGTAATTGAAGCTGTAAACTCAGTAACATACCGATAGTGATTTATTCACTTAAGAAATTAAATAACTAACAAGATATCATAATCGATTATGGCCGAAAAAATTGAAATGCCAAAGCTGAGCGACACCATGGAAGAAGGTGTTATCGCTAAATGGAATGTGAAAGAGGGAGATAAGGTCTCTTCCGGTGATGTGATAGCAGAGGTGGATACCGATAAAGCTACCATGGAAGTGGAAGTTTTCGACTCCGGTACCATTCTAAAAATTATGGTGGAAGAAGGATCTGCGGTTCCACTGGGTGGCATTATGGCCATTATTGGTGAAGAAGGAGAAGATATCAGTGGGTTATTGGATGGCGGTTCTGAGCCTGAAAAAGAAGCTGAACCGAAAGAGTCAGATGACAAAAAAGAGGATAAAAAATCCGGGAAAAAAGAAGAGTTCGATCCAATCCTGGATGATGTAAACGGAAAGGAAAAGAAAAAAGCTTCCAAGGAGAAACCGGAAACTGAAAAAGGTGACGGACGTATTAAGGCATCTCCTCTTGCCCGTAAAATGGCTGAAGATAAAGGGATAGATCTCGCATCTGTTGATGGATCAGGGCCGGACGGCAGAGTCATCAAAAAAGATATTGAAGATTATAAGCCTTCCGAAGCTTCATCCGGTACTGCTGTTTCCTATGAGCAGACAGAATCTGAAGATGTGAAGATATCGCAAATGCGTAAAGCCATTGCGCGTCGCTTGTCAGAAAGCAAATTTACGAATCCACACTTCTATGAAACGATTGACATCGATATGGAAGAGGCGATGGAAGCTCGTACTAAACTGAATGAAATCAGTGATGTAAAAATCAGTTTTAATGATATTGTGGTAAAAGCTTCTGCAGCTGCACTTCGTCGTCATCCCGATATTAATACTTCATGGATGGATGATGTGATTCGCCGGCACGGAGATGTAAATGTTGCGGTTGCTGTTGCTATTGATGAAGGGTTGATGACACCGGTATTACAACACGCCGATAAAAAGAACCTGCGCCAAATTGCTTCAGAGACCAGGGAACTTGCAGGTTTGGCTAAAGACAGAAAACTTCAACCAGAACAGATGGAAGGCAGTACGTTTACCATTAGTAATCTTGGGATGTTTGGAATTGAAGAATTCACGGCCATTATCAATCCACCGAATGCATGCATTCTCGCGGTAGGAGCTATTCGCGACGTTCCGGTTGTTAAGAACGGGGAAGTAGTTCCCGGAAAACGAATGAAAGTTACACTGAGTAGTGATCACCGCGTAGTTGATGGAGCAAAAGCTGCACAATTCTTAAATACGCTTCGCCAAATGCTCGAAAATCCGCTTTCGATGCTTCTATAGAAGTACAGAAAACACTGTTTTTATCAAGAATTATTCAAAAGCCTTAGGATTTCCTAAGGCTTTTTTTGTTTGGTGAAATTCTAATGTTTGTAAAACCTACTTGAGGAATATTTAAATGCATATACCATAAAATTCCGTATGATTTAAAACATTAGAACTTTCTAATGTTAGAATTTTCTAATATATTGTTTTCAGCCAATCATACATAAACAAGATTAGGAGGGTTGGTTATGAAGAAAACAATTAAATACATCT
Source organism: Balneolaceae bacterium (assembly GCA_040876545.1). Taxonomy (GTDB): domain Bacteria; phylum Bacteroidota; class Rhodothermia; order Balneolales; family Balneolaceae; genus SW132. The sequence goes on from JBBDPF010000025.1 coordinate 318,864, forward strand.
TATCTGCTTTTCTACTTTTAGCAGTCACTGAGTTAAGTAATGCACAAAATAGCTCAACTGCTGTAATGGAAGTAAAAGTAGAAGTGATAAGTGGAAGCTCTATTGTAATGAATAATTTTCAACAACTTGAACCCGGTTGGGAAACCTATTCCAACGCTAAGAGTTTTAAAGTAGGAGACTTTTCTGTATCACTGCCCGACGGTGTGGTGATGATAAGCGAATTGAATGATGAATTGAACCTTACAAATGGAGCGACAACAGTAGAATTGTCAACTGATGTACATCAAAGAAACAACAATGATGGTTCAATTACATTTGAAGTGACCGGTAAAACTGAAGGAAAAGCGATTGGTGAAGGACATTATTCAGGTAGAAAAGTAGCAACCATACAATACCTATAAAGTAGCAGCTATTTCATTATCGAATGTTTCAATCAAGTGGATAATCGATGGACTATTAGTATAGGTTTCAATTTCTTTTCTCATTTCAAGAAGGCGTTCCCAGTTCTTAATAGGCTTTTCAACTACCACAAATAAAGAATCAACTTTTTGAACCTCAGGTGTTAATCTAAGTTCTTTGGATACAATCTTCTGAAACTGTGTTGCGCCCCTTAACGTATTAAATGAAGCTAACTGCAGTTGATATAGAAATTCAGAGTTTTGAACACTTTTTGAGTCGTAAATGATAAATGAATCAGCCAGGGGTTGTATTTGCTTAATTTCTTTTAAAAGTTTATCGACGGTCTTTAAGCCTTCTAATGATTGAGTCACTACTTTTTTCATTGAATCGTTTTGACCTATTAACGCATCGATATCATAATTTTCTTTTAACTCAGAGATAAACCGATTTGCATTATTCTGCTGCTGAAAAGATCCAAGTTGAATTTGATAATGTAACCATTGCACCTGATCGCATTGATGTATAACCGCAATCTGATTATTTACAAGTTTCTGGCTCATCCAAGGCTGTAAATTTATTGCTTCAGAAAGATTAGATACATTGGGCATTCTAACTGAAAATAATTTATTGTTGTAAGTCAGACGAAAATCAAAATCAGTTTTATTATTGGCTTTTCTTGCCCCTTCCATTGCGTTGTATAACGTCTGATACCCTCCTGTTTGCAAACTATAAGTACAATTTGAATTTTCCCAGTTGTTGCTTATTGATGAAATAGAATTAGATGTTTCTTGCGGTTGTCTTAGTTGATTCTCTTCATGATAGATGCGCAAAACAATTCTTCGATTTTGCTCTTTATTTTCCGGTAATTGATTTCCATTAGAGTCTTCATTTGGTACGAGTGGACGTGAATAGGCGTATCCTGATGCTTTTAACCGTCTTTCATCAAAATTCAAATCAGATAGATATTTAACCACGTTAGCCGCTCTTGCAGTAGAAAGTTCCCAGTTTGAAGGGTAGGAGCTTTCAACAATGGGTGTGTTGTCAGTATGTCCCTCCACATCAATATTAAAATTGAAGTTATATGTGGCTTGTAAAGCATTAAGAACTTTATCAAGCAATGGACGTGCTTCTGGAATCAAAGTAGCCTCTCCCGGACGATAAAGCCTGCTGTTGTTAAATGTGATTATTAAGTCGTTCAACTCCCGAATAATAGAAATTCTTCCCTGATCTATATCTTGCTGAAGTTGTTCTTCAAGCTCTGTCTTAATTTCTTCAATGGGTGTTAATAGATATTCGGTTTCACCGGTTGATTGAAAGTAGTCGGATATAGATAATTGAGGTTGGCTAACAGACAAAATAATAATCAATGAAGCCAACAAAAGAGTAATAATATCTAAATAGCTTACCTGCCAACCGGAATCATTCTTTGGTTCAGGAGTGGGTGAAGGAAAAAATGAGTGTTTAGAGTTCCCCGGTTTGATCCTCATGTTTTTAGGTATTTTCAGACCGATTTTGAATTGTTGCTCTGCACATGAGCAGTAAGTCTGTCGTAGATCTGTAAGCTTGTATTTCCTTCCTCAATGAGAATAATTCCTTCAAGAATCAGTTTATCCCGGAAATAGTTAAGAGCGGCATTATTATTGAGTTTTCTCGAAACCGGAAGAAAAACAAAATTACCAATGGCAATTCCATAAAAAGTGGTCATCAATGCGGCAGCAAGCCCGGTAAGTAAGTAATCAATATCTTCAAATCCGCTTAAAATAATAATTAAACCAAATAGGGTTCCCATCATACCAAAAACCGGTGATATTTTTCCCATTTGTGCAATAATCTGGTTTATTCGAGTTTTTCTTGCGTAGTTATCCTCAATATTACTCTCACCAATTTCCCGAATAGTTTCCGTTGGATAGTTCGTATCTAAGATGGAAAATATGAAGCCTTCAAAAGTTCCTTCATACTCATTTTTAAGCTGCAAAAAAGAACGGTTACGATCAGCATTAATCATTCGTTTCCAATCCATTACTTTTTCGATATCCCTTTGAAGTGATTCTTCAGTTATATTTGTTTGCGAAAAGATTCGCATGCTATTCCGGAGCGAGGTGAGTACATCTTGAAAGGGAGTGCTTATAAATATGCTTGATAAAACCCCACCTATAACAATGGCAAAACTTGGCAGGTTTAAAAAATCATACTGTTCCGGTAAATACTGTAAATCGATAATGCCTATTACAACTAATACACCCCAAACCAAAACTAAGATGGAGAGCAAGAAGCTTAAAATGGTGGGGATTGAAGTTCGCATCAATAGAATGATTTAGAAATATGAGCAGTGTTTAATCAATTAAGCCAAGATTTTTTAATTCCCTTTCAATTACTGGAATAGAGGGTACTGGAACAGTGCTGTCCAATTCAAATGCTTTTCGCCAGTTTTCTTCAAATTTTTCCCGGTTACCTAAGCTTAAATAAATACTCCCTTTTAACGCTTTAACATCCGCATTACCACGTATTTCGTTTGCTTGTTGTATTAATATCAAAGCTTCTTCACTATTTCCATTATAAAATAATTGCTGAGCGGTAACATACAGGTGGGTGATATTATTTGCATCACTTTGAAATTGCATCTTTAATCCATTTTCTGCTATGGCTAACTGCTGATCTTCAAGCTCAGACTGTTTGGTGTCTTCAGGCTCCGTTACAATTTCCTCTTCATCCGGAATGACATTCTCAGGCTGCTCATTTGAAACTTCAGTTACCTGCTCTTCTGTATCTGTAAGTTCACCGGACGAACTACATCCAATGGCCGTAATCAATATTAGGATAATTATTAAAGAATATGATATGAAATTCGAGGTTGAAATTGAATGAAAACTATTGGTTAACGATTTAATTCAAGTACTTTTTCCCGGATCAAATTCATCAGTGTAAGTTGGTCTTGATTGATACGCGCCGGATTTAAAGAAGCACCATGTAAAAGTTCTTTACGTATTAATTTTTGTTCCCTATTGGGTCTGAACGAAAGAATTGAATCGACAATATCATCATTAAATTCAGATATAGCATGAAGTAAGGTTTGTGTATCTAAATGTTGGGTTGCGGATTTTATAATGAATGGATCCATAGCGGGAATTTGCTCCGGCATGATGACCTTTGATTTTGCTGCTTTTCCTACGGCTGAGCCCATAGCATTCATTTGCTCAATAAATCGTTTTTGATCTTTAAGCGGCAGCTTTTGTAGCAAAGGCATCATGTGTTCTAATCCTTCTTTCTGCTGTTTCTCTTTTTTGAGTATGGCAATAGCACTACTAAATAATTGAGAAGAAATTGTATTGTATTCTTTGAAGCTTAAATGTGACACATTTGCAATTTCTATCATTACTTCTGCTGCACGTTCTGAGTGCATATTCTCTAATACATTGGCTGCTCTGTCTACTGGTAGATAATCAAGGGTAATGGCGGCAGTGGTGGCCGTTTCTGTATGTAGTAGTTTTTCTATCTGCGTATCCGACATATGGTCGAGATATCTAAAGAGTTTTAGCTGACCATATTTTGATTTTTTATTATTCTGTGTGATTTCTGCCCTAAAAATACGCAGAAATTTTTCAGTAATATCTTTCCGTTCAGTATCATCCATAGCTGGCAACGTGTCAAGTTCACGTTGAATTACACGATATACATCGGCTGGTAAATCATATTCTAACGTTTTCAATAACTGTTTATCAATGGTTTGGATAACTTTAGCAGCCTTAAGAGTGCCTTCTGTTGAATGATCATTGATCCAATACTCAAATAGCAGTGCAACATCCCGTGGGGACTGAATAAATAGTTTCATCACACGATCGAGCATATCAGATAACGAATCATTTTGCTCAATAAATTTCTCACTAAAATTTGATTCAGAAGAGGATTGAGGATTTACTTCGTAAATATCATCTTTGTACTCATCTCTTTTTTTCAGCGTCCTGATTTGGCTGAACCTTTCACCGGAAGGGCTTTGAAAACGATTGGCAACAAATAGAAGAATAATCAACAATAAAAACAGACCGGGCATATATTGATTGAACAGAGCTACAAGATCCGGTTCATCCGTTTCGGGAAGTGCATCAGGTGTAATATTTCTTTCAAATCCAGGGATAGATATTTGTGAAACTTCAACAATATCTCCTCTGTTCGGATTCGTCTTTGCGGCAATATTTGTCAGCAGATTCATAAATTCAATCTGTTGATCCGAGTAGGATGTGTCTGCGAATACATTCACACTTATATTAAGCAGACGAAGAGTTTTCGAAGTGGTTTCCCGGGTTATGGTTTCCGTTTGTATTCGCTGTTCAGGCCGAATGTGTTCATCCGGTAAATAAGGGAGCCCCGGCATCGTAATATTTCCCCTGGGTTCACGAGTAATTTGGTCTCTTATTGAACCTGTAATCTCATCTATCATTTCGGCGTTAATAGTCACATTTACAATAAATGACTCGCTTTCGAAATAATTAGATAACATGCTGCTTACATGAGCATCATAATTTTGCTCGAGTTGAGCAATCTGAATTTCTGTTGATTGCGACTGCGCAATTGAAATGGATGGAATCAACAGAATCAACGAAAACATAACGTATAGACATACTTTACTTCTTAATCCTGAAGAGGATTTTGATAGATTTTTGTCTGTTGTACAGTTTCCGAGCATGGTCTATAATAAACGAAAGAAAATGGTAAAATAAAGTTTTAAAAACTTAATATTACCTGATCTAACACTTCTTCATCGGGTATAAAAATGTTCGGATTGTTTCTTAAAGAAAGCTCCCAATTACGCTGCGCTTCCATTTTGTTACCCAATAAATAGTAAATACTTCCTTTTAAAGCATAAGCCTGAGCTGTTTCAAATTTTTCCAAAGACTCATTAATTAATTCAATAGCCTCTAAGTGTTCACCTTCATAGAATGCGTTTTGAGCATCTATCAACAATCTTAGTGTGGAATCAACATAAGAAGAGTATTGTTCGTATGCAGGTAATAGATGATCAGCTACAGGAGATTGAGCATCACCTTCTTCAGATACAACAATATCCTCAGGAGGTTCTTCAGAGACAGCACCTTCCTCATCTGTAACCAATTTTATTTCCATGCCTTCTTTAAAGTCTCCTTCGGCCAAAGCTTCTACAGTAAATAGTAATTTTTCAGGATTAGCAACTAAATTAAGAAATTCCAATTGTGACGATTGAGGTTCTAATTCATAATCTCCGGGCGGGATTTCGTACCCATAAAAACTTCCATCAGAAAAAGTGCGTAATTCTTCGGTGTGTGGCTCCATTCCCTCGGGTGTATTTACCTGGGTTAAAAAAAGTCGAAGCCCACCTACACCTTCATCTTCGCCATTTACAGATCGGTTAACACGTCCATCAATAATTCCGGATGTGTAGAAGGGGATGTCAATTGGTTTGTACTGATTTGGATCTGTGACAATCGAAAAATTTTCAACGCTGGGTACAACTAATGGATTTGAAATAGCCGATTTGTTGATGGCTAAATTATACTGACGATAAGGCTGAAGCTGGGTGATATAGTTGATTCCATTTTTCATCTCTGTACGTCCGCCGGCCCGTTCTACACGAATAACTCTTTCTGGGATAAGTTCGTCTCCATCATCAAAAGTACCGGAATTATTATTGTCTATAAACAGGCGAACAGCAACACCTGATCGTCCCACCTGCTGACGGTTTGTAAACAAGGTATTTTTGTTATTGGAATCGAAACCTGCTGATCCACGAATACTTTGTGTGGCATTAAAATTTCCACGGGTTGAACGTGCGGTTGTACTACTGCGAACCCGGTTAAAATCGAAGGTTAGCCCAAACCGGAAAAAATTGAAATTACCCACAAAATTCCGCCCGGCAGATAATTGAAACCGACCCTGTTGTAAAAAACTCCTGCTAAATTGTAATTCAGCGTCTTCTACTTTTTGTAAGGAAGGAATGTAATTAAGCTGAGCCCTTGTAAATACTCCACGTATAAGGGAGGGAATGGATCTTGACCGAGGCAGGGTGTACGTCATTGAACCCGTGATACGAGCTGTAGGGCTGGTTTCAAAGGCCAACGTGCCAATCTGACTATCACTGTAGCCTAATCGAATATTTGTGCGCCCCAACCGTGTATTTAAATCAACCCGATAGCGATTAACCCGGCTGGTTTCTCGCACTTCACTGGTAAATGCCCATCGGAAAAAGAGGGGAAATTCTCCAATAGAAAAAGGAGTGAAAATATTTGTACGAAAACGAGATACATTACGGCCCGGATTATAAATTCCCCCCTGCCGATTGAAATAAGTATACTCGGTGCTGATACTTGCTGCTGAAGGATAAATCACACTTAAGTTAGCGCGGTAAAAGGCATCATTTGCTGCTTCGAGGGAAACCAAATAGTTTGTAAGAAATCGTGATGAAAGTCCGCCTGAAAATGTTGGAAGGTTGGTATGAAAATCTTCAAAATATTCAACACCTGCTTCCGCGGTCAGCCAATTTGCTAATCCACCTGCCACGTTTGCTTTGGTTAGTAAACCACGATCCAGAGAACCTGATAAAGGATTATCCAATCGCCCTGCATCAACAGTATAATTTACTTCGCCGGGCGGAAGAAAATTAAACGGTACTTGAATTCGTGCCTCCCGCTCATTCATTTGTCCCGTTGGGCTGTAAGTACGAATACTGTAAGAGGAGGTACCATACGTTAAGGGTACAACAAAACGATAATTACCACTTGGGTCCGCTTGCTGAAAATCAACCAGAGTGTTGTTCCTGTATAGTTCAACTTCAGAATCGGGTTCAGCTGAACCGGAAAAAACGGTTTGATCGTATAAAAACCGTGGTTCGATGGGTTCGTTCGAAATTTGAACACCGGTGTAAGAAACAGGGGAAAGACCCTGGGCAGTGGATTGCCCAACAATGATTCTACTCAGATAATCATTATCTCTAACGCCATATCGCCAGCGTAAATTTGTAGACCGAAGTGAAGACGATGTTTCAGAGATATTACCAAATACGGTTCCCTGTAAATCACCTCCGGCCAATTCTGCCCCAAATGCCGTATTAAATAGAAAACTATTGTTTCCATCTGTATAATTGCCGGTTAAATTGTAATCGATAAATCCGGCCCTAAATGCGTTTTTTTGTCTGTCGTATTGAAGTGGATAAAAACTGCGGTACAACTCTCGTTGGGTTCTGCTTATCCGCTCTCGTTGCCGTTCCCGTTCTCGTTGAGCTACGACGGGCATGGTATCATCCGTTTGCAGGCTAATCGTTAAATTCCCAAAATCGACAAGGAAATCTAATCCGAAGAGATCGTTAAGAACTTCCGGGGTAATATAAAATCCGAATTCAGTGGTGATATAATCATCAGCTGTTAACCGGATAGTACGACCATTAAACGTGGCCTGACGATTTTGAAAATCAAGGGTATAGTTTCCTTTTTCAAGATAGCGACCGGTTACGATGAGGTTTCCGGTATCTGCTTGATGATCAATCCGCAGAGCATTGAAAAATTCGGAAATGGAGAGATAGAATTGCTCATCAACGTAAAGAGTTGAAACATATTCATTAACAACACCCTGATAGCGAAACTGTAGAAGAACTTCCTGTTCAGAAGTGGATTGCTGGGCCTTTACTTGTTCAGGAATACCCGACAATAAAAAACCAAATAGAATTATTGGTATCAGGATACATCTTTGTTTCACTCAATAGTAAATGTTGCACGTTCAGTCACTCCGGGAATCTGAATAAGATGCCTTGAAGAAATATCATTTCTTTGCGACTCAAACGATGTTTCAACACTATACTGACCGGATGGCCAATCTGACGTTTGAAATTCTACTTTTTGATTATTTCGGAAGTAAACTGAGGTTGAGGAACGTCGTTCATCTACTACATTCCCGTTTGGACCGGTAACCCGGGTTCTTACGCTTCCAATAAAAGGGGCATTTCCATCTCGTTCTACATCTGTTAAAATAACAAGACTGTCATCATGTAGATTTGCAGAAGAACTATGGATGGTTAACTCTGTTGTGGCATCCCCTTTTCGTCCAAATACAGCGGTTACCTGATCAATCTGAAAAGAAACCTGAGCTGAAACCCCACCCTCTGTTGCTTCACCAATAGGAGGGGTTAACTGGCTTGATGATACCCTCATTCGAGACCAATACATACCGTCATTATTTTCAGAGGGAATTCGTCCGATGAGTCGTATGGTTTGTCGTTCATCTGGTTGTAACACAAAAGTAGTGGGGAAAGCTCTTAAAAACGGTTCGAGAGAAAATTGTTCTTCTGCCTCAGCATCATCGTAGTTTAGCCTTACATTTCCGTCGTCATCCGTTTGCGGGTAAGCAAATTCAAATGTAAGCTGCACTTCCACGGCACTGTTTGCAGGATTTGATACATAAAAAGAACCAACATTAGAACCTTGATCTAAAAAGACAGCGGTAGGAGAGATAGTTACCTGAGCCGCAACGGATTGAGCGGTGAGCAAAAGCAAGAAAGTGGAAATGAATAGGAGTAAAGAATTTCTCATCTGTTGTATTATTTATTGTACGTTATCACAGATAATACAAATAAAAAAAGCCCCATGAAATTATGGGGCTTTGAAATGGTTATTTAAAATCTATATAGAGTTTTTTGAAACAGTAATAGTTAAAGTCCCACTATAACCCCCGTTTGCTTGGGATTGATCAGTAGTGAATTCCCCACCTATCCAAATATAAAATTCTCCTGTAGTAGCATCTGTAGTGATGGTTCCTCCGGTTCCGGTTGTTAAGGCACCTGCTGTGCCTTGATTACCTGAATCACCATCTCCTACATAACTTTGCGTCACCGCAATATCGTCGCCAGCTCCTGTTAAAGTAGTTGTTTCTGGTAAACCTATAAAATAATCTTCACCAACGTCTCCACTAATATCTACTCTACCAGCTTCTGCTGCATCTGGTGCAATGGTCTCGGTGGTTCCTGATGATACAGTTCCAAATCCTAGATCTGAATCTTTAACAATGGTTAAACTGCCTTCTATTGTTGTTGAAACTGCTACGTCAGCAGTCTCCTGACCAAAAACATTTGCTGTAAAAGCAAATAAAAACACGATAGTAATAAGTAGTAATTTTTTCATAAGTCTGTAAATTATGGGGGTTGTTAAAAGCCTTGTAATAAATTTCTATGTCAAAGAAACGGCAGTTTGTGAACTCTTCCAAATTAGAGGTTCTTAATTAAAACACTCTAACCTACTCGTATACGATAGTTATTTGTACCTCACCGGTATATATATCGCTTGGTATATTCCCAATATCTATCGAACCATAAATGTATACATAGGCGCTCGACCATGTAGCAGTGGGGTTTATGGGTGGCCCTTCAATCAATACTTCTTCAATTACAGAAGTAAATGGAGTGCTTTGGCGGTAATCATTTACTCCAAAATTTGTATAAGCGGCTTCTATATCGAAGGGTATGGTGGCGTTGTTACTATTGCTAACCGAACGCAGTTCATTGGAGTGCTCTACTGTAATCAGCAATTTCTGGCTTCGAAGGGCACTTACCCTAAAGATTCCCATATTCGTATCGCCCAATCCTATATTAACTTCTCCCGTGTTGGAAACTACCTGTCCAAAATTTAAAGACTGTTCAATCATAGTATCCACCTCAGGCTCTACATCTAATTGAATATTCAAAAATTGAGCAGATGCCGTGCCGCTAAAAGCAAACATAAAAAAGATGATATGAAGCAAGAGGGTCTTCATAATGGTTATAACAATAATATAGATTCTTCTCTTGTTCATCATTTATTGATATTCAACCGTGATCTGAATATCCCCACTATATGTACCGGCCATCACGTTCCCAACATTAATAGAGCCGTATAAGTAAATATAGGCAGTTTCATTTACGGCTGCCTGATTGAAATTTGCGGTTGGTGGTGGAGGTGGTGGGCCGGGAGCCTGACTCAGCCGAGCTAATATTGGGAATCGTTCGGAAGCATTGTTTGATGCAACGGTCATTAATTTTGCATCGGCAATATTGTTATTCCCTCTATTTGCATAGGCAGCTTCAAGTGTAAATGGGATGCGCTTATCTTCATCCGTTGTTTCTTGTCCATCCAGGGTTAAGTATCCTCCGCCGCTAATTTGAGTGATATCCACCAAAACATCCAGAAATTTCACTCCTTCAATTTCTAAAGCAAGGGCATCCGCAAGTTCTACTGAATGTTGTCCACTTCCTGAAGTAATTGGGCCTTCAAAAAGCAGATCGTCTAAATTTACATTGGTCAATGTGATTGTATAGGAATGATACTCACTAAAGTTAATCTCCTGCGTGTAGCCTACTTCTAATGCAAAACCTGCAGTTATAAAAAAAAGTGTTATAAGTTTTAATTTGAGCTTATTCATTACGATACACGGTTTATAAAAATGCATATCAAATATATTCGATCTCTATGGTAAAGTCGCCGGTATAACTTCCCGGCTCTGCATTGGAGAGATCTACACGTCCGCCAACCCATAAATAATATTCACCCTCATCATTAAATTGAAGTTCTCTCACTTCTTGACTTAAAGACTCGGAAGTGTTTTGTTCATCAACGGTATTTCCAGCAACACGATATTCAAAAAAGATAATTCCGCTCCCTTCAGCATTTGTCAGCTCCCGTACTTCGAGGTAGTTAAGGCGAAATTCTGAACCCGGATTTCCCCGGGCAACCATATTTCCTGCATTCGAGCTTGCACCAGGATCAATTTCAATTATACTCTCATCCCGATCAGCATTTTGTAAATCCAGTGTTTGAATTGTGATGAGCTCAATAGTACTTTGTACAGTAGCTGAAATATTTATAGACACAGATTGTGACCTGTCTTGTTCCTGAGCATAAGAACAAACAGAAAAGAATGAGAACAAGATCGTAAATAGTGCGGTCTTCAATAACTTGGGGTTAAATTTATTTTAGCCGTAAGCTCCATTAATAAACAATGAAAAGCCAATTAACGTTTTTTAATTAAGAGATTTTAAGGTTCAGGACTTCAATTACTTGTGACCTTCTAAGAAGATTATTCTATTTATATTGAAATATTAAAGAGTCCCCCTTTAAAGGGGGAAAGCGAACGCAGAGAGCAGGGGGATGACCTGCTGAAAACTACTTTCTTATCTCAAATTCATAGTAGATCTATTATAAGGAAGAGCTGTTTTTAAAGAGAACGTTCAATTCATTTCGTTTTATTTTCCCGAGTGAACTTTTGGGCAGGCTTTTAACGGTTTTTATTTCCTTAGGAATTTTATAGCCCTGTAAAACCCTTTTTAAAGCTGGTGTTATTTCATTTAACCGAAGCCCCTCATCTTCCAATACAACCAGCGCCACTACTTTTTCTCCCCATTTGGGATCAGGTAAACCAAACACCGCAGACTCTTTTATCCCGGATAGACTATTCAGCGCATTTTCTACCTCCACAGGATCTACATTTTCGCCCCCCGTAACAATACGATCTGTTCTCCTCGATTCTATAAAAAGTTGGTTAAACCGATTGACATGCCCATAATCACCGGTATTGAACCAGCCATTTTTGTCAAAGGCTGATTTATTCAACGATTGGTTTTTATATCCATCAAACACCTGTGGGCCTTTCAGCCAAATCAATCCCACTTCTTTTTTGGGGAGCGATTTTCCCGTAGCGGGATCTCTAACGTCTACCTTATTAGGAGGGAATAATCTGCCCACACTTTTTTTGGGATAATAAACCCCGCTTGGTTTTAACATGGGGTTGGCAGCAATTTGTGCACAGGCTTCCGTCATTCCATAGCTGGACACAATGGGTACCCCCCGTTCTATGGATTGATTGATGAGTTCCAGCGAAATCGGGCCGCCGCCCAAAAGAATGGCTTTAAACTCCATATGTACCTGAAAAAGAGGATCATCAAGCAGTTCCATTAACATTGTTGGTACAAGTGACGCAATCTGGAAAAGCTTATTTTCGGTCAGGAATGTGTGAACTTGATAGGGGTCAAATTTATCCATTAAATAAACAGCAGAATGGTAAAGAATTGACCGTATAATAATAGAAATACCACCAATGTGATTCAAGGGTAAACAGAGCAGCCAATAACGATTATGCTCCGGCTTGAAGTTTTCGGCCGATGCTTTTGCCCCAAACAGTATTTGTCGCCGTAAAACGGGGACTACTTTTGGTGAACCCGTAGAGCCGGAAGTTAAAAAAAGGCCTAATGGTAACTCCGGCTTGCCAACCGAAAAGTCCGATAGTTGGGTAGACGTTTTGCCCAGCTGTTTTTTTGAAACTGAAATGGAAGGAGAGTTCCCGATCCGCTTAAGATTATTTTCATCCGTAAAATATAAGGATGGATTTACGGAATCGATCTGTTCCCGGAGTTCCCTGTCTGTGGATTTTACACTCAGTGAAACAAATGGAATTTGTAACAGAAAACAGGCTCCTACAACAAAAGCCAACTCTTCACTATTTTCTGATAGCAGTGCCAAAGGTTTATCTTCGTCAATCCTGTGTGATTTTAACTCACTGCTAAACCAGTTGGCAAACCCATATAGATGTTTGTAGTCGAACAGTCCATTTTCAGTCGCCAGAAAATTTAGTTCCGGGTCTGGCAAATCAAATGTTGGGACAGTCTTATTTATCATGTCCTCATCAAACCAATTTTGTTAAATTTTGATTTAAATCCTTAAAGCGAAGTCCAAAACCAATAGATGGTTTTGTTATAAACCGGTCATTTTTTATGGGCAGGTTCGAAGCAATGTCTTCATCAAACAAGGTTCCGGTATGCAAACCATGAGCTTTTGTTGATGATCCCATCAAGCCGGCCATCAACCCAACGATATTTCTACCTATCACAGATTCTAACAACGTTGTGAACACACACTTATGTATAAGATGGTTTCGTCGCTGAAATGTGACAAATAAAGTCAAAATAGATCCAAATAATTGTGGTTTTATAACAAATGCAGCAATCTTTTCATTTGATGAAAAATGAAGAAGAGATTCGATGTCCTTCAGTGATTCATCAAGAGCAACCGGTAACGAACATTTCTGTATGATTTTTTCTAACTCTTCATCCGACTGATAATTGGCAGGTTCCTCTATATATTCGATGGGAAGGTTTTTGAACGCATCAGAAAACTCCGACACCTTATTTAAAGGCCAGGAACCATTGGCATCAAGTCGAAAAGAAATGTCTGGGAATTGTTTGTATAAGGTTGATAGTGTTTTTGGGAGATGATGAAGTTCTGAACCTACCTTCACTTTAAAAACCGTAAAACCATCCTTAATCCCTGACTGAATTTGATTGGCCAGATCTGTTGCTGATCCTGCACCAATCACGGCATTTATCTGTATTGAGGAATTGAATGGCTGATCAAAAAGATCAGAAAGTGTAATTTTTCTTTGTTGGCAAATAATTTCTATTCCAAGTGTACTCAGCGCAAATTGAAGGGATGGAGAATTGGGCAGAGAAGATAATTTTTGATGCAGGTCATCAAGGGTAAAATCGGTCTCGAAAAATGTGTTTAACAATGTCGAATTTTCTATTAGGAAGCGTTGCACTTCATCAAGAGATTCTACCGAAAAACCGGGGAGGGGAGAGGCTTCTGAAATGGCATCAACTGTATCGTCTTGAAATCGAATGATGATTCCTTCTCGAACCATAAATGTTCTTTTGCCCGTAATGAAGGGTTTTTTAAAAGGAAGTTGGAACGAGTGGAGGCTAACCATGAGTTTAAATTATGATGCCGGCAGTAAAGAGTATTCCGTACAAAATCATAAATTGAGCGGTCTGTTCCAATGTTTGATTGAGTTGTGATTTATTGGTGTTGGTTTGAATATCATAAACGATTTTAAAGAGGAATGGGAGTGAAAAAAGGGGGAGTAAAATCCAAAGTGAAAAATCATCAAGCATAAAGAAATAGAAGAGCACAGAAAAGGAAAGAATGGCCATGAAGATATATTCTATTTTGAGTGCCGTTTCACCAAACATCACACCGAGGGTATTTTTTCCGGCCATTTTGTCTTGCTCAATATCCCGCAAATTGTTGACCACCAAAATGTTTACGGCAAGTGCACCAACAGGAATAGATGCCCAAAAACTGATCATTGACCATTCGAGCGCATTTACATAATAGGTTCCCATTACGGCAACAAATCCAAAGAAGATAAAGACGAACAGATCGCCGAGACCATTGTAGCCAAGCGGAAAGGGTCCGCCGGTGTAGAGTATTCCAAAAAGAAGGGACAAAATTCCAATGATGAGAACCACAAAACCACCTATCCAAACCAGATAAAGTCCTGCCAAAAAAGCGATGCCCATTGTGATAATTGTTGCTGTTAGCATTGCCCGGGATGAGATAAGGCCCGTTGCCGTTGCACGCTGAAATCCAACCCGATCGTCAGTGTCTGCGCCTTTAATAAAATCGAAATAGTCGTTGGCAAAATTGGTGCCAATTTGTATAGCAAATGCGCAAAACAAGGCGACAGTTGTGGTGTCGAGTCTAAAAAGCCCATCGTTCCACGCAAGAGCGGCCCCAACCATTACAGGGACCAAAGCGGCGGCTAATGTTTTTGGGCGAGCGGCATCAAACCAAATGGATAGTTTTTGGGAAGTCAACGGAGGAGATTTTGGTTCAGGGGTTAGAGTTTTTTTGCTTATATCTGAGTTCAATTAAGTCCCCCTTAATAAAGGGCTCATCTTTTGAACGCGCCAGCGAGATTGAGGGGGGATGTTCAATGTCACTTAATTCAGGGACATAAATCGTTTTTGATTTTCTATCTGCTACAAAATTCATTATTCGAATTATCTTAACTATTTCGTTTTCCAACACCCCTCTAAATCTCTCCGCCAGCCGGCGGAAGATTTTTACACCCCTTTATAAAAGAGAAAATTATTAACTCAGGTTTAAAAAGATACAGATTAATATACCCGCTTTAAAAGTTTAGTGACTACCCCCATGGAAAATATCAAAAAAAGAAATATTTAAAATAAAAGCGCTTTCACATTAATTAATTAAAAATAAATCACGATTAATCTTTTATAGTAAGTTTTTTATCAAATATTAACTCATTAATTTTATTTAGAGTAAAAATCCAATATCTTTTCTTCGTTATAAAACTACACATTAACCTGACCCTTTATTTTACCATGATACAATCGAATCAACGCTATGATACGCTGGCTGCTGCGAAAGGCTGGACCCCCAGTACAAATGGTGATTTTAAGAATTCTCAGATCGCTAAAATATTCGGTAAGAACACACTTACATTAGACTCTCTAAAAGAGAGATTGCCTAAAGTAGTTTGGAAGGAATTAAAGAATACGATTGAAGATGGAAAGCAGTTAAACTCGTCTGTAGCGGATGCTGTTGCGCTGGCTATGAAAGAATGGGCATCCGAAAATGGAGCGACTCATTATACTCACTGGTTTCAGCCCTTGACAGGAGCGACAGCTGAAAAGCATGATAGTTTTATTACGCCAAATCAGGGTGGCGGAGCGGTTGCAGAATTTTCCGGTAAAGAATTAATTCAGGGTGAACCGGATGCTTCCAGTTTTCCAAATGGTGGTGTACGTCAAACGTTTGAAGCTCGTGGATATACCGCGTGGGATCCAACATCTCCCGTATTTTTGATTGAAAATCAGAACGGAAAGTATCTTTGTATTCCAACGGCTTTTGCATCATGGACAGGCGAAGCACTGGATCATAAAACACCACTTCTCCGATCTATTGAAGCGTTGGATACTCAGGCAAAACGTGCGCTTAAGCTTTTTGGAAAGGAGAGCAATCGAGTGGTATCTACCGTTGGATGTGAGCAGGAATATTTTTTGATCGATCAGGAGTTTTACTACCGACGTCCTGACTTTGTATCATCAAACCGAACACTTGTAGGGGCGAAACCGCCGCGTGGCCAGGAACTGGATGATCACTATTTTGGATCGATTCCAGACCGTGTATTATCGTTTATGCTTGAAGCAGAACGCGAGCTTTATAAGCTGGGAATTCCGGTAAAAACACGTCACAACGAGGTGGCCCCGGGTCAGTATGAAATCGCACCTATTTTTGAAAATTGCAATATCGCAGCCGACCATCAGCAGTTGATGATGATTACCCTGAAACGAGTTGCCAAAAATTATGGACTTGAATGCATCCTGCACGAAAAACCATTTGATGGACTGAACGGAAGTGGAAAGCACTTAAATTGGTCAATGAGCACCAAAGATGGGGATAATCTCCTTGAGCCAGGCGAAAGTCCACACGAAAATATGCAGTTCCTCTTTTTCTTTTCTGCCGTTATCCGTGCCGTTTATAAGCATCAGGATCTGTTGAGAGCATCTATTGCCCATGCCGGAAACGATCACCGATTAGGGGCAAATGAAGCTCCACCGGCGATTATCTCCGCATTTATCGGTGAGCAGCTCGAAGATATTATCCATCAATTACTTAATGGTGGATTAAAAGAATCGAAGCAAAGCGGGTTGATGGGGCTTGGAACTCCGGTTCTTCCATCACTTCCACGAGATGCCGGAGATCGAAACCGAACCTCACCGTTTGCGTTTACAGGCAACAAGTTTGAATTCCGCGCGGTGGGATCAAGCCAGTCCATTTCATTTCCAATTACCGTGCTGAACACCATCGTTGCGGAAGCCATTGATGAACTTTGCACAAAACTGGAAGAATCAGTTAGTGATAAAGGTCTTGAAGAATCACTTGCAGAAGTACTTCGGGATTCATTTTCAGAAACGAAAGATGTCATCTTCAACGGAGATGGTTATGCTGACGACTGGCAGGTAGAAGCGAAAAAGCGGGGCTTGTTGAACCTGAAAACCACAGCAGATGCGCTTCCGGTCTTGTCTGACAAGAAAAATATAGATCTGTTTGAAAAGTACAGCGTTCTTAGTGAACGGGAAGTACATTCACGACAGGAGATTTTTGCCGAGCAGTATGTAACAACTCTGAACATTGAGGTGGATACAACCGAAGCGATTGCCAGAACGATGGTATATCCGGCAGCTATTCGATACTTGAATGAGCTGTCAACTGCCGTGAAGGATGCCAAAGAACTTGGAATCAATCACAAAGGAGCCGAGTCGATGTTGGTGACGGTGAACAATGCGTTAAATCAACTCAGCGAAGCCCTGACCGGATTAACGGAAGCTCAGGAAGGATTGGGAACCGGCACAATTCTGGAAACCGGAATGGAGTACAAAGAGACTCTGATTCCCGCGATGAATAAGGTTCGTGATGCTGTTGATCTGCTCGAACGATTCACCGCAGATGATTACTGGCCACTGCCAATCTATCGCGAAATGTTGTTTGTGAAGTAGGAATCACAACGGTCAATATTTTCAAAAAATCTCTCTCTTTTAAAAAGGGGGGAGGTTTTTTTATGTACTATTAATTCTTTCAGATTTTTTACACCAAAAAGGCTGAAAGCCTGACACAACTCAACCTATGGCAGCGCCATAGGCCACGTGATTCGTCGATGCACCGAAGGCTGAAAGCCTGAAATAGTACAAGCTACTAAGCGTGTTAGACATACTATTTCCAAAAATATTGCGGATCATACTCTGCAACATTATATCTCTTCATGAGTTTCTCAATCTCTTCTTTGTAGGTCATTTTCATGTGATGCTGTTGTTGATTCGCTATATACTTAGAAACAACATCAATTTTAGAACCACTAACTGAAAATGCCCCATAACCTCTTTGCCAATAAAACTGATTCGTTATCCCAGGTTGAGTTTTCATCCATTTGGATGAATTTTTCTTTACTTCCTCTATTACCTTAGATAAAGCTACATTTCTTGATAAACGGAATAATGCACGCACATGATCTGAAACGGAGTTTATGATTAATGCGGGAGAATCGGTTGCTTTAAAGATAGATGCCATATATGCATGCATATCAGGACCGACTTTATCATTAATCCATGGGCTTCGATTCTTGGTACCAAAAGTGAGATGTATATAAATTTTTGATATGGACTGGCTCATAATAGATTTTATAGTATGAACCGGATATTCACAATTCCTTACACTTTTTAGTTAAGCTATTTCAGGCCTTCAGCCTGATGTTCTTGTTTCATCACCTTTCCCAGGGCACTGCCCTGGGTTGAGATAGGTTAGGCTTTCAGCCTATGGGAACACAGTAAGAAATGAATGTAGGGGATTTCCGCAGGTTGAAAAACTGAAACAACTCAGCTTTTTGAATGCCATTTTAATGTAATACGCAAAAGGAGTTAGATATAAACCGTTCATACTAAAAACGCATTGCGCCATAGGCAAGAAGATGTGAGGGGTGCACAAAAAGGCTGAAAGCCTGAAACACCTCAACCTATGGCACCGCCATAGGCCACATGACGCACGGTCATTCCAAAAGGCTGAAAGCCTGATATAGTATTCCCTTCTTTACATTTTTGAGTAAAAAAAAGGAAACCATCTTTGAAATTCGATAACTCTATTTGAGGCTTTCAGCCTCCTCATTTAGGATTCATTCACCTTACCCAGAGCGTTGCTCTGGGCTGAGATATTTCAGGCTTTCAGCCTTTTTTATTCATTGATTAAATTATTTACTCCCCTCTCTGCAGCGTTCTGTTGCGCTGTAGGGAGGGGCTGGGGGTGGGTTCTACAAACTCAACCAGGGAAACTTCTTAAAATCAGGCTTCCTCTTTTCTAAAAACGCATTTCGTCCCTCTTCGGCTTCATCGGTCATATAGGCCAGACGAGTTGCTTCGCCGGCAAATACCTGCTGACCCACCATTCCATCATCAATCATATTGAAGGCGAATTTGATCATGCGGATGGCTGTCGGACTTTTCTCCAGAATTTCCTGTGCCCATTGGTACGCGGTGTCTTCCAGCTTTTCATGCGGAACCACTTCGTTCACCATTCCCATATCGTGGGCTTCCTGTGCGGAATAGCTTCTGCCAAGAAAGAAGATTTCCCGAGCTCGTTTTTGACCCACCTGTCGGGCAAGAAGTGCGGAACCAAATCCGCCATCAAAACTGGCAACATCGGCATCTGTCTGTTTAAAAATGGCGTGCTCTTTACTGGCAAGAGTTAAATCACAAACCACGTGCAGACTATGTCCGCCGCCAACAGACCATCCCGGAACCACACAGATCACAACTTTGCTCATAAAGCGGATCAGCCGCTGAATATCCAACACGTTCAGTCGCTGAACGCCATCACCGCCTTCGTATCCTTTTTTACCACGCACTTTTTGATCGCCGCCCGAGCAGAACGCATACACCCCATCTTTAGCCGGACCTTCGGCGGAGAGTAAAATCACCCCGATGCTGGTGTCTTCTCGCGCATCAATTAACGCTTCTTCCATTTCGTAGAGCGTTTTAGGACGAAACGCATTTCGAACTTCTGGCCGGTTGAAGGCAATCCTCGCAACGCCGTTACTCTTTTTGTAGGTGATATCTTCGTACTCTTTAACGGTTTTCCAGTCAGCCATGATGTTTTTGAATAAAGTGTTTTAAAAATTGAGTAAGCTTTTCGGGTTGATCAACGTGTACCCTGTGGGCAGCGTTGTCAATAATTTCGAGTTCAGATTGTTGGCAAAGTTGAGCCATTTCCGTCATCTTTTCAACATATTTTTGATCGTTTTTACCTGCGATGAGTCCAACAGGAAAATTGAAGGTGGAAAGCTGATCACAAACCGCCGGCATTTTTCCGGCACCAAAACCTCGGAGTGATGAAGCCATTAACGACGGATTTTGTTGCTTCAAAATATTTAGGTAGTCTGATGAAGCATTAGAACCACCCTGAAAAAGTGGCAGTTTTGTCCAATTAGATAGAAACTTATCAAAATGACGCTCAATTTCCTGAGCCCGTTTTTCATCGGTTTCCATTCGTTTTTTCCGTTCTTCCAAGTCAGATATTCCACAGTGCGTACTCTCGAGAATCATTCCTTTTATGGATGATGGGTTTTCCAAAGCAAACTGAAGCGCCAGCCGTCCTCCCATACTGTACCCATAGAGAAAAAATTTTGGGAGCTGCAGACGATCAATGACTGAATGTAATTCTTTGATCTGCTCAGATGTATCAAACTCTTTGGCTGATGGTTTTGCGGTCGTTTTTCCGTGGCCTTTCAGATCAATGGTTACAGGATTACAAATCTCAGAAAGTGGATCAATCAACCCTGAAAAAGCTTTTCCTGAACCCATAAATCCGTGAAAAAGAATCAGGTAGGGGAGGTCAGAGTTGTTTTGGTGAATTTGAAGATAATAGTTCGATCTATTTGCAAAACATTTCATTCATCTACCCCCAAAGTTCTTTGCGAATGCGCATGCTTTCGTCAGAATCCGTTACGCACTCAATGATCAGCGGTTTTGACAAATCAGTAGATAACGTCAGATTTTTCAGCTCATCAAGCGAACTGATTTTCTGATAGTCGATGGGATGAGCCTTCGTCAGATGTTTGATATCTACATTCTGTGGAGTTTCAAAATACTCATCATAATCGGTTCTGTTTTGATTATAAATTGGAAGCATTCGAAAAATATTTCCGCCCTGATTGTTGATGATCATTACCACAAAAGCTGTAGATATTTTTTGAAGGGTGAGCAGTGAATTTGAATCGTGCAGAAAAGCCAAATCTCCAATCAAACAAAGCGTTGGTTTTTGTGATGATCTTGAAATTCCAACTCCGGTCGACAAAATTCCATCAATCCCCGCCGTTCCGCGATTTACGAAATGATGAGCCGTGGGTTTCCCAAAAAGAGACATATCACGCACGGGCAGTGAATTGGAAATCATCACGTTCCAATCTTCAGAAATCTTGCTGATGTGATTAAAAACGTGTCCATCACTTAATAAGGAGCTTTTTTTAAGACTATTCTTTAGTGAAGTTTCAGAGCTATTTTCTGATGTATTCCAGCTCTTTAGCCAACCTGTAGCCGGTTTTTTTTTGATAGACGAATAGTCAATGGAATCAGTGTGATTAATCACAAATCGAAGTTTTGTATTCATTGCTGAATCCTGCCACGCTTCTCGTCCCGAAAAATGAATGACATCCACATCAGACCAAACATCCATGGCTGTAAGCAGGGATTTCGTAAACGGTTGATCTCCAATTCGAATGATCAAGTCCGGTTTTAGAGAATCCAGATTTTCCTTGTTTTTCAAAAACTGTTCAAACCGATAAAGTCCTTTTTTCGGGGAAAGGGTTGATCCCGGTTCGGCAAGTAAAGGAGCAGATAGTCTTTTCTGTAGTTCAGTGGCAGTCTCAGCAAGAGATTGATGATGATTTGAAGGCCCGGCAATAATCAACGGTTTCTTTGATTGATTGAAAAGCTCAGAAAGCTCTTCATCAAACCGAATGGTTCGCTGGATTGATGCTTTTGATTTTACTTTAACGGATGAGAATTTTGACATGCTGTCAATTGCGCTCTCAAGCTGATCTTGAGTCGGTTCAAGAGGTTTTCGAAAGGGTAGGTTGATGTGTGATGCACCTCCAATTCGAATGGCATCATGCACGGCTTGTTTCGCTGCGAGGGAAATTCTTTTAATGTCAATTTCCTGATCTACCGGTTCACCCGCTTCATGAAAAAAGACGGCCTGATCACCAAAAAGTTTTATTTGATCAATGGTTTGTGAACTTCCGATTCCGCGCAGGTGGGGAGGACGGTCTGCCGTTAATACAATCAGGGGAACTCCCGATTCTTTTGCTTCAATAATTGCGGGATAATAATTTGCAGCAGCACTACCTGATGTACAAATGAGAACTGCGGGAATGCCTGATTCTTTTCCAATTCCGAGTGCGACAAATGCTGCAGAACGTTCATCTAAAACAACGGTTTTATCAAACCCGGGGTGATTGGCGAATGCCAGAGTTAGCGGGGTGGAACGCGAACCGGGGGAGAGAATAGCGTGACGGACTCCCTGCTCATATAACGAATTGGCAATTGCAGACGTCCATCCAAGATGGTTAGTCATAAAGCTCATCCAACTGATTTATTGCGTCCATCATCGGCTCAAACTTTAATAGCGTTTCGTGCCATTCTGTTTCCGCATCCGAATCGGCCACAATTCCGCAACCGGCATAAAGATGCGCTTTGTGATCATGCAAAAGAGCACTCCGAATGGCAACGGCAAACTCACCAGACCCATTCAAGTTAAACCAGCCAACCGGCGCTGAATACCAGCCACGTTCAATCTGCTCGATATCTTGAATGTGGCGTGTGGCTTCATCTCGCGGATAACCGCCAACGGCAGGAGTAGGGTGGAGGTTTTGAATGAGCTCGTGAATCTGAATCCCATTTTTGATTGATGCAGAAATAGGCGTGAACAGATGCTGAACGTTTTGCAATTTTTTAACCTGTGGCTGGGACGGATGCTCCACCTGAAGACTATACGGTTTCAAATTATCATTGATCGCCCGAACCACAAACTGGTGCTCCACACGATCTTTTTTACTCCCCATTAGCGAGTGTGCAAGAGAGGCATCTTCCAGCGCTGTTTTTCCGCGCGATGTACTCCCGGCCAATCCTTCAGTGAGAAAAGTGCCATTTTCAAACGAAGCGAGTCTCTCCGGGGTGGCACCAATAAATGATGTATTTGCATCAAGCTGAATTAAAAAGTTGTAGCATCCCGGATATTTTTGCCGAAGATTGTGCACCATTATGGTTGGGTTCAACGGACATTTTGATTCTACAGTGATTTTCCGGGCAAGTACAATCTTTTCAAATTTTTCTTCGCTGATCAGTTTCTTTGCTTTTTCAACATTGCTAAGCCACCGTATTTTATCCTCCGGATTTTGAAGGCTGCACACAATGTTCGATCGCCGTTTCCTTTTTGGAGCGCTGTGTTCAATGGTTCCTGCAAGGTTTATAAAAGCCGTTACCCGCTCAATAATTTCCTGAAAAATATCGTGTACCTGTTTCTCGCCTCGTTCAATAGTTAGCGTCAACAGGTGTAAATTTCCATTTTTGATGAGCATCCATTCCGGAAGGATAAATCGGGCAGCTCCAAATCGGTTCCAGATAGGGCTAATATTATGATCTCCAAACGAATATCCACCCAAAAAAAGTGGACCTGCCATGGAATGCTTTATGGAACTGAATGCAGCAATATTGTTCTTGATCTCTATGGTTTTCTCAGCGATTTCGTTGAATCGTTCCGTGCCGGTTGCTTTCAGTTCGGTAATTTTACCGCCGGCAGAAATCGAGATTTTCTGTTCGGGATGATCCCAGTAAAATTTTTCCTGATGATCGCTATCTAATTCTAAGGCTGCGAGCGGATCAATTCCCGGAATTGGCAGGGTCACAGAAATCCATTTCGAATCGTTAGAAAAGTTCTGAAATGAGAGATTATATAAAAACGAGGTAAATGCTTTGCTTTCAAGAGTTTCGATAAACTCAGTAGAGCTGTCTTTGTCTGTAGTTTGATTGTTCATCACAAGTTTTTGGTTCGTCAATCAAGTACTTTCAATATAAATTGAAAGTTTGTGAAAGCAAAGTAAAAGGTGAAGTGTTTTGCCCTGTAACAGGATCGGAAAAATCCCGTCAGGCATTTTCAACAAGAAACTTTAAAAACGCATCGTAAAGATAGACCCTTTTCCCTTTTCGGAATTCAATATCAAACTTCCGCCATGCAGTCTCATAATCTGCCGGGAAAGGCTAAGCCCAATTCCTGAGCCTTTCGTTTTACCATCTGCGGCTACCGTATAAAATGGAATAAAGATCTTCTCGGACACAGATTTCTTAACCCCTGGCCCGTTATCACAGACCTTGATCACAATCCTCCCCGATTCCTCAATTCCTCCTTTCATCAAGATCTCTCCACCATCCTGATCACTTAAAACCCGGATCGCATTTTTAACCAGGTTGATAAGTACTTGTTCTGTCAGATGTGGGTCAGCCGTTAGTTCAAGGCTTTTCGGTTCGGTTTGAACCTCAATAGTGATACCTTCTGATTCCGCCTGTGTTTTCATCAGATTTGCGGTACGAAGCAGCACATCGTTTACACTGAAGATCTCTACATTTGGTTCGGGAATTTGGGTGAAATCCCGATATGAATTCACAAAACGGATCAACCCCTGACTTCGGTTACTGATTGTATTTAAGGCATCTGTAACATCTTTTGCCGTTTCTCTGTTTAATGAAACTTGCTCAGCTTCAGAACTAAGATTTTCTTCAAGCAGCATTTTTACCGTGGCAGATAAGGATGAAATGGGCGTTATGGAATTCATGATTTCGTGAGCCAAAACCTGAGTTAAATTTTGCCAGGATTCCATTTCCTTCTCTTCCAATTCAGTATGGATGTTTTGGAAGGAGACTAATTTATAGGATTCATCCCGCATCCTGAACTCCGTTGCATATATCGCTAACTGTAAGGTCTCATTCTGAACTGAAACCCGGATCAAACTTCGATTACCACCTTTCAATTTTTGAATTGTTATGAAAAGTGTTTCCGAAATATCTTTCAGTGATTCTATTTTTCTCAATGTTGCCACTTTAAACAATCGCTTTGCTGCAGTATTCATAAGAGCTACTTCTCCCTTTCTATTAAAGCATATCAACCCGATACCAATATGCTGTACCACCGTTTCCAGGTAACGAATGCTTTCTTCCTTTTCACTTCGCTCTTCTTTGAACCGCTCTATAACTTCACTAAACGATTCATTCAATTCATCAAAATTACTGCCCATTTCCTTATTTCGAAATGTACCCGTGAAATCGGAATAGCGAATAGCTTCGAGAAACCTTGTCAATAATATATTAGTTCGCTCCAGGTATTTTACCAACGCGATAATTTGTCCAATAATCACTGCCCCCAATATTGACACACTCACATAATAGCTTGTGTCCAGAATCAGATACATCAACACCAACAGCGTTGCTGCCAGCAGCAACACGCGTATAAGAATGCCGAACCGAAAGGATCTAATCATTTTGTGTCCGTTTAACAATCATTTAGGTTGAATAGGTGAAGACTATCATGTCAGGCTCAAAATGTTGTGAGACCTGATATTTACAAAAAGGACGTCCTTTTTGTAAATATCAGGTCTTAATTCTCATAGCCCATACTTCTCCAATCTTCGGTACAGCGAAGCCCGGGTCAATCCCAACTCCTCGGCTGCATGCGAAATATTCCCATCATATTTATCCATCGCTTTGCGGATCACCGTTTTTTCGACTTCCTCAAGGTTCAATCCCGCCACCGGCAGTTTCTGATCATTTCCGGAAGGCGAAGTCAGTAAGAAGTCACCTTTCTGAATTTCCTTTTCGTCGGTCATGATCACTGCCCGTTCTATCGCATGTTCCAGCTCCCGAATATTTCCCGGCCAATGATATTCCTGAAGGTAGTCGATCGCTTGATCGGTAATACCGGCAATACTCTTTTTATACTTTGTTCGAAATTTTTTAAGAAAATGATCAGCTAATAATGGAATATCTTCTGTGCGTTCCCTAAGAGTTGGAAGTTTTATTTCTATGGTATTAATTCGATACAGCAGATCTTGCCGAAATTCTTGCTTTTCAACCATTTCAGTCAAATTCACATTTGTTGCAAAGATCAAGCGGATATCAATTTTAGTTGTTTTGTTAGACCCGATTCTCCGGATTTCATGCGTTTGCAGTGCCGATAATAATTTAGGCTGAAGCTGGATCGGTATATTTCCAATCTCATCCAGAAAAAGCGTACCACCGGTAGCAATTTCAAAGCGTCCGGCACGGGATTCTTTTGCATCTGTAAACGCTCCTTTTTCGTGACCAAACAATTCACTTTCAAACAAACTTTCTGTTAACGCTCCCATATCCACCGTAATGAAAACATTCTCATTTCTGTGGGATCGCCGGTGTAAAGCTCGTGCCACCAATTCTTTCCCTGTACCATTCTCACCGGTTATTAGCACATTCGCATCGGTTTTGGCTACTTTTTCAATGGTTTGAAAGACCTGCTCCATGGCTCGGCTCTTTCCTATAATATTTTGGTAAGGCTGTTCCATATCAGCATTGAGAACCGCATTTTGGGATCGTAGTCTTTCAGAATCTCTCTTGGACTGACTTAAGTTCATTGCCGAGGTTACCGTTGTCAACAACTTTTCGTTTTGCCAGGGTTTTAGTACAAAATCTGTCGCTCCCTTTTTTACTGCCTGTACAGCTTTTTCAACATCTCCGTAAGCCGTTATCAAAACCACCGCCATTGCCGGGTCTATTTCAAGGATCTTGTCAAGCCACTGAAACCCCTCTTTTCCGCTACTTACGTCTTCATGAAAATTCATGTCTAACAGGATGGAATCGTAATCATACTCCTTCATAAGGGAAGGAATGAGTTTGGGATTACTTTCTACATCAACTTTCTCAACATGATGCTTTAAATACAATCGTGCTGCATTCAGTACATCCATGTCGTCATCAACTACTAATATTCGTCCGTTTTTTTTCATTTTCAAATATATCTGAGCACATTAACAAGCATCCAGCTGTAATATATTTAGCCAATTTCGTGCCATTATATCAATAGGGTTACTTTTATTCTTAATGCTAATGTCGGTAAAAAAAACTGTCCGATATCGAACATCTACTGTTGGAATGTGAACATTAATTAGGTAAAAATCATACTTATTTCATCGTTACCGATGGTTGAATTAGTTTGGCACGCATCTTGAAATAATGCTGATAGCTGAATCATTAAAAAATATACGTAGGCTTTACCCGTATGGGAATGGACAAAAAAATTGATAAGAAAATCTGGACGCCTAAACGCATCCTGATGATTGTTGGGATACTTACATTTATGGGTTTGAGCGTATATGCTTTTTGGTTTATGGATGTACGTTCTACGCTGAATGTAGAAAAAGATAAAATTACCATTTCAGAAGTTCGGGAAGATACATTTCAGGAATTTATTCAGGTTACCGGAGCGGTTCAGCCGATTCAAACCATCTATTTAGATGCGATAGAGGGTGGTGTTGTTCAGCAAGTTTATTTAGAATCGGGAACCATGGTGGCGCAAGGTGATACCATTTTAACACTCACCAATTCGGGCCTTCAATTGCAGGTTATGCAACAAACATCGGGGCTATATGATCAAATAAATAATGTGAGAAATTCTCGATTAAACCTGGAGCAAAATACACTTCAGCTCCAGGAACAATTGGCGAACGCAAAATCTCAAATGGAGATATTGAAATCGCAGTATGAACGCCAGTTGAGATTAAATGAGAACGATCTGATTTCAGAGCAGGAATTTCAAACCACCAAAGAAAATTACGAGTATCAAAAAAAACGATATGAGCTTACCAATGAGTCGTTTCAAAAAGATTCGGTTCAAACAATTACTCAGTTGCAGCAGCTCAATAATTCTGAAGAACGGATGTACGAAAATTTGAATGCAGTGCAGAAAATCTTAGAAAACCTTGCGGTTACAGCACCTATTTCGGGTCAGCTCAGTACTATTGAACTAAATCAGGGACAGTCGATTTCTTCCGGAGAGCGAATCGGGCAGGTAGATATTTTGGATAGTTACAAAGTGCGTGTAGCCATCGATGAATATCATTTATCGCGGATTATCCCCGGACTGAGGGGAAGTTTTACCTTTGATGGACAATCCCACGAGCTGGAGATCACCAAGATTTATCCCGTGATTAACAACGGGCAGTTTGAAGTGGATATGGAATTTGCAGGTGATGCACCAGATAACCTGCGGCGGGGACAGACATTGAGAATCCGGCTCGAACTGGGAGAATCAGCCAGTGCGGTGCAAATTCCACGTGGCGGATTTTATCAGACTACAGGCGGCAATTGGGTGTTTGTAGTTAGTGAAGCGGATGGACGTGCATATCGCAGAGATATAGAACTTGGCCGTCAAAATCCGGAATACTTTGAAGTACAGTTTGGGCTGGAACCGGGGGAAAAAGTCATCACCTCGGGTTATGATACTTTTGGAGATAATGAGGTACTTGTGATTGAATAGTAAGAGCATCTAAAACCTAATTCCTCCCAAATTTTTTTTAAAAAACAACTCAATACAGAAACCATGATTAAAACAAAAAACTTAAAAAAGGTTTACACAACTGAAGAGGTTGAAACTACCGCATTAAGTAACGTAAACCTCGAAATCAACGAGGGGGAATTTGTAGCCATTATGGGCCCTTCGGGATGTGGGAAATCGACCCTGCTAAATATTATGGGGCTTTTGGATAATCCCTCCGAAGGCGAATATAGTTTTCTGGGACATGAGATCGCTGATCATTCAGAAAGAGAGCGGGCTCAGCTCAGAAAAGGAAACATTGGATTTATCTTTCAGAGTTTTAACCTGATCGATGAACTCACCGTGTTCGAAAATGTGGAACTTCCGCTGCTTTATCTCGGTGTTGATTCTGCTGATCGCAAAGAAAAAGTGGAAACCGCATTGGAACGGATGGGGATGATGCACCGCCGCAATCACTTTCCGCAACAGCTATCCGGTGGACAGCAGCAGCGCGTAGCCATTGCCCGTGCTGTTGTAGCCAATGCCAAACTCATCCTTGCCGATGAGCCAACCGGTAACCTGGATTCCGATCGTGGTGATGAAGTGATGAAATTGCTCGCTGAACTCAACGAAGCCGGAACCACCATTGTAATGGTAACCCACTCTCCCCACGATGCCGACTATGCCAGACGGGTAATCCACTTATTCGATGGACATGTGGTGACGGAGAATATGCAGGAAGGATTTCATGTTTGAAAACACTATAAAATTGACAATCCGACATCTTCTGAGAGATAGGATTTATCTTTTGATTAGTGTATTAAGCTTGGCCGTGGGTTTGATCTGTTGTCTGTTTGTTTTTAAATATGTGCAGGATGAATTGAGTTATGACCGATTTCATGATAATGCGGATCGTATTTACAGAATAGAATATGAGGCAATGATGGATGATGGGTATGTCAGCCGTTTTGCCAATCTTCATGGAAGTGTTTTGCCGGAACAACTTTCCTCTCTGTCTGAAATTGAGCTAAAAACGAGATTTACCCGACATGCAGAGCTTACCGTGGAAACAAACGAAGAACAATTTTTGGAGAAAAATATTTTGGCTGCTGACAGCTCTTTTTTCCGGTTGTTTACATTTCGATTTATCGAAGGGAATCCTGAGCGGGTATTAACGACTCCAAACAGCGTGGTTCTTACTGAAACAACGTCACAGAAATATTTTAACACTACCAGTACGGTTGGTGAAGTTTTGATAATGAAATTTCAGGGACAGGAAGTGCCGCTGACAATAGTCGGGGTGATTGAAGATGTTCCCTCAAACACCCACTTTTCGTTTGATATGATTACGGATGTAGCTGTTGCAGAAAAATTATATGGATGGAGCATCGACGAGATTCAGATGGCGTACAGCTACATTCGGGTGAACGAAGAGGTTTCTGCAAATCAGTTAGAAACAAAGATCAATGAACTTCCCAAAGATCCTGAAATCTCTCGTCGGATAACATATTATTTACAGCCGCTAACGGATATTCACTTGTATTCCTCTGGCCAAGGTGAACTTGCACCGAACGGAAATAGTACAACGATTTACATTCTGCCTTTTATAGCACTGATTATTTTGGCAATTGCTTGTGTTAACTTTACAACACTTGCTACTGCAAGATCTATGAACCGGACAAACGAAATAGGAATCCGAAAGGCTTATGGAGCCGGAAGAGGTCAATTAATAGCATCTTTTTTAACGGAAGGAATGATTCTTTCACTTTGCGGCTTGGTGGTTGCCTTGTTACTCGCATTTGAACTTCTTCCATATTTTAACAGCCTGACTGGAAAATCATTAACCATAGCCCACTTGGCAGAGTTACCTTTTCTTTTACCGATGGTCTTGGTTGCGGTCGTAATCGGATCTGTTGCTGGCATTTATCCCGCATTAGTACTGACTAAACACAATCCCTCTTCACTTTTATTGAAATATTCTTCTTCAGGCTTTAAAGCAGGTAGATTTTGGAAAGGAGTTATAATCACACAGTTTGCAACCACAATAATGCTAATTTCCGCAAGCTACATTGTGCATCAGCAGGTACGTTTTGTTCTGAATGCTGATCTGGGATATGATAAGGAGCAGATCATAACGTTTCCCAACTATTTAGGCGAAAAACCGGCGACATTTATAAGTCAGATCTCTCAATATCCGGAGCTTGAATATGTTGCTCTCTCTTCGTACATCCCCGGAGTAAGCAAAACAAGTGGAACAGCAGAAGTTGAAGCTGAAGATAGAACCAATGCCATTACGTTCGACTGGATTTCCGTTGATGAACACTATTTGGATACTTACGGCATTGCTCTAAAGGAAGGGAGAAATTTTTCAAAAGAGCGGCCGACCGATGCCGATCGTGCATTCATTATTAACGAAGCGGCTGTGGAGACTCTGGGATGGGAAGAGCCAATAGGGAAAAGACTAAATGCATTCGGCAGGGATGGACAAGTGATTGGGGTTGTGGAAGATTTTAATCTCTTGTCGCTTCATAGTGAAATTTCACCTCTTTTTATGGTTGTTTATGAGCCATATTATTGGACAATTTCTGCCAAGATTCGTTCCTCTTCCCAATTTCCAGAGACAATTTCTCATATTGAAAACGTTTGGAAAGATTTTTTACCCGATGTTCCGTTTACGTATGATTTTGTGGACGACAGGTTTGCAGCAGTTTATGAATCCGAACAGAAAACACAGTCTCTATTCTTTGTTTTTTCCGTACTGGCTATGGGAATTGCCATGCTGGGACTCTTTAGTTTTTCTTCCTTCTCAATACGACAAAAAACCCGTGAAATCGGTATTCGGAAGATTTTAGGCGCTTCAGCCTACGACATCCTACGACTTTTTTATACCGGATATTTCAAACTTTTGATGATAGCAATGGCCATTGCACTGCCATTCGTACTATTTTGGATGAACCTTTGGCTTCAGAATTTTTCAGAAAGTGGCCGATTGAACCCTGGAGTAGATATTTTTGTGGTTCCGCTTCTAGTTTCCTTGTGTATTATCTTGGCGACTGTTAGTTATCAGGTTATAAAAGAAGCACTTAGAAATCCTGTCGAATCCATTCGCACAGATTAAATCTGCTATAAATCTTGACAAAACATATTTAAATGGTAACCACTAGTCCCACGATGCCGATTACGTCCGGTGTGTTATTCATCTATTCGATGGACACGTGGTGGATATGCAGGAAGGGTTTCATGCGGGATAGCTGTGAGCCGTCAGCTTTTAGGTATTGATAGTCATTGCTCGGCGAACTTGCCCCGATAATACTGTCATTTTCTGCTATCCAACAATTTTTGTTTACTAATTTTAGTTTTTCCAAACTGTCCGCAAGTGAACACAAAGTTTGTGAAACCGTACAATCCGGATCCTTCAGATAGCTATTAATAAAGGGTTAGACACTTTGGCACGCTTGTTGAATAGGAGTTACTGTGGGAAGGTGTTAAGGGAATACAAACTATAACACTTTGCAATACTGAAACACCATAGCACCATAACACTAAAAATTATGCTAAAAAACTACCTTAAAATTGCTATTCGGACTATCCGGCGAAATAAGATTTACAGTACGATCAGCGTATTGGGCCTGGCGATTGGAATTACCGGGGCTACACTGCTCTATTTGTACGTAAATGATGAATTGAGCTACGATAACTTTCATGAAAAATCAGACCAAATTTATCGAATTGTAGAAATTTTGGATAATGCCGATCAAGGGACTCGGTACTTTGGCCAAACTGCACCGGTTTTAGGAGCAACACTTGGCGAATCCTATCCGGAAATCGAGGAGATGGTTCGCGTTTATCAACCGGGCGGTCACATCGATATGTTGTGGAAAGGAGAACGAGTTCATGAACGAAACTATCTGCTCGCTGACCCGGGATTTTTCCAGGTTTTTGATTTTGAGTTTGTCATGGGAAATGCAGAGAACCCGTTGGCAGATCCGAATTCAGTAGTTATTACAGAACGAACAGCTGAAGTGCTATTTGGTGACGAAAATCCAATCGGACAGAATCTGCCATTCAATGGCATTGCACCGGTAACCGTACGAGGAGTGATAAAAAATGTACCGGAAAATTCTCACATACAGTTCGACTATGCAATCTCTCGGTTAAATACAGGCTTCAATTGGAACGAATACCTAAACGACTGGAGTGCCTACGGAGCTTATACCTACCTTTTGCTGGACCCATCAACCAATCTCAATTCCTTTCAAACAAAACTGGGAGGTTTTGTTGAAAACCAAAAAGAATCAAATTCTGATGCCCGGAATTTCTACCTGCAACCTCTTTCAGATATCTATTTCAATTCTTCTGACATTGAGTTCGGGGTTGAACGTACTCATGGAAATAT
The DNA here is from genome assembly GCA_040876545.1 of Balneolaceae bacterium. GTDB lineage: Bacteria > Bacteroidota > Rhodothermia > Balneolales > Balneolaceae > SW132. Next base: position 351,603 of record JBBDPF010000025.1, read on the forward strand.
TTTCTACGTAACCATTTTTTCGGCGATTGCCCTGTTTCTTCTACTAATTGCAGGTATCAACTATATGAACCTCGCTACAGCGCTTTCGGCTCGCCGCGGGCGGGAGATCGGTATCCGAAAAGCCGCAGGTGCTGAGAGACAACAGCTTGTTTACCAGTTTTTATCTGAGTCCGTAGTGGTTTCACTTTTGGCCTGTGCAATTTCCTACTTTTTCATTGAATTGAGCCTGCCGTTTTTTAATGAGTTGACCGGAAAGCAATTTTTGTTGAATGGCGAAACAGTGTTGACCATTCTTGGAATTTTATTTGGTATGGGGCTGACATTGGGCATCCTTTCCGGCAGTTATCCAGCATTTTATCTTGCAATGATCCAACCCATCCGGGCCCTTAAATCCAAAACCGAATCGAAAGCTGGTAACCTCACACTCCGCAAAGTATTAGTGGTAACACAGTTTGCATTGTCGATTGTACTGATCATCGGAACGTTGGTTATCTACAAACAGATGAATTATATCCAGTCGGTTGATTTAGGCTTTGAGCGGGAACAGACACTGGTTCTGGATATCAACCATGGGAATGTGCGATCCCGTTTTGAAGCGATGAAACAAGAGCTGGAAACAATCCCGGGTGTAGTTTCAGCTGCAACTTCTTCGCGAGTGCCTGGCGGGAATAATATCGAACAGGTTTATTCTCGCTCCCTTGAAAGTGGCTCTGCAGATTCTCTTCAAACTTATTTTATGAGTTTTGATGAGGATATGTTGGATCTGTATAACCTACAGTTGGCTGCCGGTTCCAACTTTACCGGCAACAAAGGCGTTGATTCGCTTTCCGTTTTAATTAACGAAACGGCTGTAGAAGCCCTCAACCTTGACAATCCAGTCGGTTCGTTTTTGGATATCTCCGGTGTAAATAGTCCGATTAAGATTACAGGTGTCCTTGAAGATTTCCACTTTCAATCGATGCACCAGAATATTGCTCCTGTGATCATTGGCTATTGGGCAAATCCAATTCGAGTGATCGATTTTTTCTCAGTCAAGCTGACTGGAAACGATATGCAGGCCACCATCGAACAGATTAAAGGAGTTCATGAACAATTCGATCCTGAAACAGCCATGGAATACCGTTTTCTTGATGAACAGATTGAACAAAGTTATCAGGCTGAGATTCGAGCCGGTCGTTTGTTTGGGATTGGGGGAGGAGTGACCATTTTTATCGCCTGCATGGGATTATTTGGACTTGCACTACTGGCTACCGAAACCCGTATTCAGGAGATAGGCATTCGCAAAGTTTTAGGGGCTTCTGTATCAGATATTTTAACGTTGCTAACCACTGATTTTGTGAAACTTGTTGCCATCGCCATCATCATTGCAATACCTGTAGGATGGGTGGTGATGAATAGTTGGTTACAAAACTTCGCCTATCATACAGAGTTAGGAGCAAGTGTATTCTTGGGAGCCGGTATATTAGCACTGTTGCTCAGCATTTTAACAATAAGCTGGCAAGCAATCAGAGCCGCATTGATGAATCCCGTAGAAAGTTTGAGAAGTGAATAAATAATAGCCATCAGCTCTCAGTTTTCAGCTGACGGCTGATTGCTCAAAACAAAACATATGATCCAACTAACAAATATCGACAAATACATCGACAAACGGTTCCAACGAACCTTCATCCTCAATGGAATAAATTTGGATATTAGCGAAGGTGAATTTGTGACAATCATGGGGCCGAGTGGGGCGGGAAAATCCACACTGCTTAATATTCTTGGTTTTTTGGATGACGCCTCCGAAGGCGAATATAAGTTCCTTGGTGAACCGGTGCACAACCTCAGCGAAAAGCAGAAATCGAAGTATCACAAATCCCATATTGGGTTTGTATTCCAGGCCTATCACCTGCTGGATGAATTGACCGTGTATGAGAACATCGAGATGCCGCTTCTGTACCGGAAAGTGAAAGGAAAACAGCGGCAGGCTATGGTCGCTGAGATGCTGGATAAATTCAACATTGTAGCCAAGAAAGATCTATTTCCACCTCAGCTATCGGGCGGACAACAACAGGTAGTAGGTGTGGCAAGAGCCATCATTGGAAGCCCGAAATTGCTTTTAGCCGATGAACCCACCGGCAACCTGCACTCTGAGCAAAGCGAGCAGATTATGGAAATGTTCAAAAAGCTGAACGAGGAAGGTGTGACGATCATACAAGTCACCCACTCCGAAAAAATGGCAGCTTATGGCAATCGAATTATAAACATGAAGGATGGGATTCTGCTAAAAAATGGATCGGGTTATTCCTAAAAGCCAACTGTATATCTAAATATTCAACTATTCGAGACTAGTTGAATATCATTAAGAAAATAAGTCCGAATATGTATACGTGTTAACGAATAGGACGTAAACCCTACTACACCTAACACACTGCTTTATGCTGAAAAACTACTTCAAAATCGCCATCCGAAACCTGCTTAAAAACAAGGTGTACTCGTCCATAAACATCTTTGGGTTAGCGGTCAGTATGTCCGTATGTCTGCTCATTATTTTATTCGTTTTTGATCAGCGAAGCTTCGATCAATTTCATGAGCAAAAAGATGATCTGTATAGAGTAATTATGGACTATACGCCTTCGAGTGAGTCTTCGGGCACCTGGTATGCAACCTCACCGGCGGAACTGGCATCCATTTTAGAGCAAGATTATAGTGGTATTCAAAAAGCAACTCATGTACGCGCTTCTTTTGGAGGAGAAGCAAAGTATAGCGATGAGACCATTCTCCGAATTGATGGATTATACGCTCAACCTGACTTTCTCGAACTTTTTGATTTCGACCTTATTGAAGGAAACCGGGAAACGGCTCTCCTGAATCCCGGCAGCTTGATCTTAAAGGAAAGCGCCGCCAAGAAATTCTTTGGCAGCGAAGAGCCCTTAGGGAAAACATTAACCGTGCTTGGAGACAGGGAATATACGGTTACAGGTATTATAAATGATGATGTTCGATCGCATTTCAAATTTGAAGCCTTGGCTTCGATGTCATCTATACAACCCGAAGAAAGCGCCACCGGCTGGACGCAACATATCTCCTATTCCTACACCTATGTATTACTTAGCGATGGAACTGAAAAAGCGGATATTGAGTCTCAGATTCCTGCTGTCATTCAAGGTAACTTCAGGGAAACTGACCATTCTTCTATAGCCGGTTTAGAGCTGCAGCCGTTGACCCAAATCAACCTTGGGCAAGTATTAAGTAATGAAATTGGCACCGTAATTCCGGGGGTCGTTATCTGGTTTTTAGGTGCTTTTGTATTGATCATCATCCTGATCGCAAGTTTTAATTATATAACGCTCACTATTTCGCGTTCGGTTAAAAGAGGGAAGGAAGTTGGGGTTAGAAAAGTATTGGGCGCAGAAAGAACGAGTGTCGTCAAACAATTCATCACTGAATCTCTGCTTACTACATTTATAGCCTTAATTGGCGCTTTTTTAATGCTGAAGCTTCTGGTACCTGAATTCAACAGCCTTTACATCATAAGCCAATCAGGTACACAAATTGAAACAAATGTTGAAACCAACTTATCCATCCTGATCGTCTTTTTGGGATTTAGCATCTTGATGGGATTCCTGGCCGGAATTTATCCCTCCCTATATCTTTCGAAATTTAAGCCTGCATCGGTTTTAAAAGGAATATCAGATACAGGCAAAGCATCTTCCGGATTACTAAGAAAAACAGTTATCGTATTTCAGTTTTCATTCACCATCATTTTTATCATCTCTGCCATTTTTCTCTACCGGCAATTTGAGTTTATGGCCAATACCAATTACGGTTTTGATGATGAACATATAGTCAATGTTGCCCTTCAGGATGTTCCTTACGAACGATTCCGACAGGTTATTTCGGTGAGCCCCAGCGTGAAAGAAGTAGCCGGCTCTTCCAAAATACCTGCCCTTGGCTCGGTAAGCGGAATGTGGGTTTCTTCTGATTCTATCCCCGACAGAATCCGTGCAAATTCTTTCCAGGTAGACGAGCACTACCTGGATGTAATGAATATACCTTTGGCGGTGGGACGTAACTTCAATCCCCAATTTGGATCAGATCGTTTCAATTCTGTAATTCTAAACAAGAATGCTGTAAAGGATTTAAATCTGGGATCCTCTGAACAAGCAGTTGGCGCCTCGCTAACAGTGGAAGAGACTAACTATCAGGTGATTGGAGTGACCGAAAATTTTATATCCTCAAGTCCGCTGCAAAATAATGACCCGGCAATATTTTTGAATAATCCCGATCACTTTTATTACGCCATTGTAAAAACGAACCCGGGTAGCACAGGTTCTTTCCTGCCTTTCTTGAAAGAGCAGTGGTATAACTTGGGAAGCCAATATTCTATTCAATATCAAATTTTTGATGACCAGCTGCAGGCAAATCCAATCGTTTCCGTTTTTAGCGATTTCATCAAGATTCTTTCCTTAATCACATTCTTCACCATCCTGATTTCTTGTCTGGGATTGTTGGGAATGGCTATGAATTCCACGGAAAATCGTACGAAAGAAATTGCATTAAGGAAAGTCCTTGGTGCATCGGTCCGAAATGTCACTTTGTTATTAACAAAAGAATATGCAGTACTGATTTTTATTGCCATTGCCATCGGTGGTTTATCGGCCTTCTTTTTGAATAATATTTGGATTAAAAATATAAGTAACAGCATTGATATGGACCCGGCTGTTTTTGTAATCGGCTTTGCAGGAACGATCTTTATCGCTTTATGTACGGTAAGTTGGCAAGCCATAAGGGCAGCTATCGTGAATCCCGTAGAAAGTTTAAGAAGTGAATAATAAATAGCAGTCAGCTCTCAGCTTTCAGCCGTCAAATTTAGGGGGACTGAAAGCTGACGGCTGATCGCTGAAAACTTAAAAATTATGCTAAAAAACTACCTCAAAATTGCCTTCCGAAATTTCACCCAAAACAAAAGCTATGCCCTGCTTTCTATTCTTAGCTTGACGATAGCTATCACCTCTGTAATGCTTATAGGAATGTATGCCGCATATGAACTAAGCTATGATAAGTTCCACGAAAAATCAGACCAGATCTATCGGCTTACCACATCGAGTATAAATCAAGATATAGAACGTGAGGTTGGTTTTGTGCCTCTGCCAATGGCACCACATCTTGCAGAAAACTTTCCCAGAGTCAAAAATTACCTGCGTGTTTGGGAATACCGCCGTTCTATGCCCGTTTCAAATCCGGAAAGAGATCTGGTGTTTTATGAAGATAATTTTGGCTGGGCTGAAGATACTTTTTTTGAATTTTTTGATTTTGAGATCACAGCCGGAGATAAAGAAAATCCATTAGGTGAATTTCGGAGCATTGTTATTTCAGAATCTACTGCTGAAAAATATTTTGAAGACGAAAATCCAATCGGCAAGCCTTTATACTTCCAGGGAGAAACGGACATCCCTTTTTACGTAACTGCCGTGATGAAAGACTTCCCGGAGAATTCGCACTTTCATTTCGATTTTATAGCAGATATCAAAGTCGCAGCAGATGATTATTGGGCCGGTGGTGGGGTTGGACAAGAGTTTTTTGATCAGTGGGTAAATTTATTTGTACCCGGATATATTTTAGTTGAACCCGGCACTGATCTGGAACCCATCTTAGCGGAAGCATCCCGCTTAGAAAATGAATATTTCAACGTCCCCGGATCTGAGTACCGGGTAAACGCACAACCACTCACTTCTATACATTTGTATTCCAATCTTGATGTAGCAGAGTGGGAGATTAACGGAAGCGCTCAAACGCTCTATGCCGTAATAATCATCGGCATCATTATTCTGGCTTTAGGCTGCTTCAATTTTATCAATCTGGTTACGGCTCAGGCCGGAAAGCGAACTAAGGAAGTTGGGTTAAGAAAAACGTTAGGCGGAACACGTTCTCAGCTTGTGTCCCAACATTATTTAGAAGCTTGCCTGATGATGGTTTTAGCTATACTCATCAGTTTTGGCATTGTTGAGCTTATCCTCCCCTTTTTAAATGGCTTCATCCCGGCGGGAAGTATCGGTATGATCGTTTCCAACCCCGCTACCCTGATAGCTGTATTTATTGGGGTTCTTTTTGTGATACTTTTAGCAGGTGCCTATCCTGCCCTTTTTGTATCGCGATTTAATCCAAGTGATGTATTGAAAGGAACTTTTGCCACAGCAGGTAAAGGCTCTATTCTCCGAAAAACCTTGGTAACTCTTCAATTTGTATTAAGCGGTGCCCTGATTGTTTGCACTCTGGTTGTATATAAACAACTGGAGTTTGTAAAAAACAAAGAGCTTGGTTTTTCTGAAGAGCAAATTGTGGTTATTCCTATTCACAGGGATACAGCCATCATCCCTAACCTAAATCGTATTAAAGATGCCTTTACACAAAACAGCAACATTGAAGCCGTTACCGCCTCCTCCCATTTGATGTTTGCTACTTTTACCTATGCCAATACTTTTCGACTGCAGGGAAGCGAACAAGATCACCGCTGGGAGCGCTATACCGTTGAGGCAGATTATACAAATGTATATGATATTGAGTTCATTGCAGGCCGATCTTTCCGGCCTGATACTCCGGCTGACACCAATAACGTGATCCTGAATGAACAGGCTGTATTGGAGCTTGGATTTACCCCTGAAGAGGCTCTTGGAAGAGTCATCGAAAATCGATCAATGGGAAATTCCGGCGAGATTATTGGAGTAGCTAAGGACTTTCATTATCAGTCACTGCATGAAAAAATCCAGCCTTTTGTACTTATGAACAGGCCCAATCAGATTGATTATATATCTGTTAAAATAAATCCTGAACAAGCCCCGGAAACCATTGCTTTTATGCAGGAAGAGTGGCCAAATGTAGTTCCCAATGCCTCTTTTGGATATTTCTTTTTAGACAGCACATTTGGGGCTATTTACGATCGGGAAGAACGCCTTGGGAATGCAATTTTAGGGTTTTCTACCGTTGCTATTTTCTTGGCATGCCTTGGCTTATTTGGGCTCTCACTCTTTACGGCAGAAAGAAGAACAAAAGAAATAGGCGTTCGAAAGGTATTGGGAGCCTCCGTTTGGGACATTGTTATGCTTCTGGGCGTTGATTTCACCAAGCTCATTATTCTTGCCCTGGCCATAGCGATGCCGGTATCCTACATTGTTATGAACAGCTGGCTCAACGATTTTGCCTATCGAATCGAGTTTTCTCTATTCCTATTGGTTGGTGGAGCAATGGCGGTTCTTATTACCTCATGGGGAACCATAAGCTGGCAATCTATTAAAGCGGCCGTGGCGAATCCTGTAGACAGTTTGAAAAGTGAATAAAAAATAGCCGTCAGCTCTCAGCTTTCAGCCGTCAGATTATGCGGACTGAAAGCTGACGGCTGATCGCTGAAAGCATAAAAAAATGATCAAAAACTACCTCAAAATTGCGTGGCGCAATATCATCAAAGGAAAGCTCTATTCCATTATTAACATTACAGGACTGGCTATTGGTTTAGCTTGCTGTGTATTCATTCTGCTATATGTGAAAAAGGAATTGAGCTATGATCAATTTCACGAGAATAAAGACCGGATTTACAGGGTATCCAATGAATACCGGAATAGTGGCGACTGGGTAGGCTTACCCTGGACTGGCCACCCACTGATGTCTGTACTAAAAAAAGATGTACCGGAAGTGGAGGAAGCAGTACAGGTAGCCATGGAATATGATAATACCATTATTAGCAAAGACAATAATCTCTTTTATGAGCCATACTTCGCCCATGCCACCCCTTCTTTTTTTGAAGTATTTTCTTTCACCGTTCTGAAAGGGGATACCAGTTCACTCAAACAACCTTATACCCTGTTTCTTTCGGAATTATCGGTACAGAAATATTTCCCAAATAGAGACCCTTTAGGACAGACTCTTCTTATTAATAATGAACGGGAATATACTGTCACCGGTGTTTATGCTGATTTCCCTGACAACTCTCACATAAGACTTGATTTTATTGGCTCGAGAGAAAGTCAGACCTCAGAGAGTAGCTTCGACCCATCCTCATGGAGAACCGGCGGTGTATACTCCTATTTTCTGCTCCGGGAACAAGCAAACCCAGAGTCATTCAAGGAAAAGGTTGCTCAGGTAGGGGACGATTATATTATTGATGCATACAATTTAGATCCTGAAAACCCATCTATTCGTCTGTCAGTCATGCCTCTCACTGATATTCATCTTTATTCTAACGTCAGCTCTGAGCAGCTTCCCCAGGGAGATATTATGTATGTGTACTTATTTTCTGCTATTGCCTTTCTTGTATTGCTCATTGCCTGCATTAACTATATGAACCTGGCTACCGCACGGGCGGCATCACGTGCAAAGGAAGTCGGTATCCGTAAAACATCAGGAGCAATGCGCGGACAGCTTATCAAGCAGTATCTGGGCGAGTCTTATATCACGGTTGGTTGCGCTCTACTGTTGTCTGCCATACTAATAGAATTATTTCTTCCCACCATCAATCATCTGATGGCAAGGTCCCTAAGCATTTCATGGCTTGACCCAAGTGTTTGGGGCATATTCCTCTCACTCTGGTTTGTGGTGGGAAGTGGTGCCGGAATCTACCCGGCTTTTTACCTCTCCGGCTTAAGACCCATCCAGGCTTTAAAATCAAAGCAACAACTGAATTCAAAGGGTTCCTTGCGAAAAGGCCTGGTTACTTTTCAACTGGCAATTTCTTTAGCCCTCATTATTTGTACCATTGTCATACAGCGACAAATGCAATTCATTCAGGATAATAAACTTGGTTTGAAACAAGACCGGGTTCTTATGATTCCCAATACCGATGCACTTAACGACCAACTACCAACCCTTAGATCACAGATTGAGTCGCTCGCAGGAATTGAACACGTCACCGCCAGCTCATTTGAACCCGGAGAAGCAGGTGGAATTTCATTCCTTGAAGCCGGTGAAATAGAAGATTATGAATCAGATGAAGAAGGATTAATAGTTGAACATATCGTAGCAGGCCAGGACTTCATACAAACCTTTGGCATGGAATTGGTATCAGGCAGGCCCTTCGACGAAGCCATTGCCACCGATTTAATTGAGTCTATACTCATTAATGAAACAGCGGCAAAAAGCTTCGGTTGGGAACAGCCTGTCGGTAAAAGTATTAACCGTATCAGCGGAACAAAGATCGTTATAGGCGTGGTCAAAGACTTTCACATTCATTCACTGAAGAAGGAAATTATGCCACTGATGATCAGCCCGACTTCTGGCAGTTCCAGGTTTTTAGGAGTGAGGATCAGCTCAGGAACCTCTTTACCTGCCGTAGTTTCGGATATTGAAAAGACCTGGAAAGCGATTGTGCCAACCGTTCCCTTCCAATATAATTTTTTGGATGACTCCTTCGATGCCCTCTACCGCACAGAGTTTAGGCTGAACTCCGTATTAACAACGTTCGCATTTTTTGCCATTCTGATCGCCTGTTTAGGACTTGTTGGATTATCTGCCTTTACAGCCGAACGTAGAAAAAAAGAAATTGGAATACGAAAGGTGCTCGGTGCCAGTATCATTCAGATCATAGGATTGATGAGCAAAGACTTTATCAAGTGGTTTGCTGTTGGATTGATCATAGCGATACCTACCGCCACCTGGTTTACGCGGCAATGGTTAACATCCTTCCAGTATAAAATTCAACTGGATGTTTGGAATTATGTGATTTCAGCCGGCATTTGCCTCATCATTGTGTTATTGGCAGTTAGCTGGCAATCGATAAAAGCAGCGCTGATGAATCCCGTAGACAGTTTAAAAAGTGAATAAATAATAGCAGTCAACTATTAGCTTTCAGCCGTTAGAAAATACGGGTCGAAAGCTGACGACTGATCGCTGAAAATTTAAAAACCAATTTAGTGTACTGCGGATAATTTGACTTTATAAATTATAAAAGCAATAATCTGCCTCAGATCAACTAAAAAAAATTATCATGCAAAAAACAGTTTTAACCATCACTTTATTTTTATTCCCATTATTTACTTTTGCACAAACTAACATCAATGAACTTGAGCCTAAACAATATTTTGATTTTTGGGTTGGAGAGTGGGAGGTTAGCTGGGATGAAGGAGAAGGAAAAACAGGGAAGGGAACAAACATAGTTGAGAAAACACTGGATGGAACCGTTATTCAAGAGAATTTTCGGATCTTAGAAGGTGGCAATAAAGGATTTAAAGGGACAAGTATATCGGTTTATCAACCAAGATTAGAACGCTGGAAACAAGCCTGGGCAGATAATACCGGGGGATACTTTGACTTTACCGGAGAAATTGAAGGCGAGAAGCGCATTTTTCAAACCGCTGTAAGTGAAATGGAAGATGGAAGACAGTTTACGCAGAGAATGGTTTTTTATGATATCTCAGAAAAATCTATGACATGGGATTGGGAATCTTCTGATGATAGCGGCACTACATGGACATTGAATTGGAGAATTAATTATGAAAGAATGAGATAACTAATGAAAGTTTTTTCCTAATAACAGTTTTATTGACTAATTCGTACATGGAGTATTATTGAAGTTTTAAATCTGTGGCCCATTTTTTTAAACTCTAAAAATTAGCCTAATCCGAAAAGTCTAGTTCAGCAAAAAAAGTAGCCTTTAAAGCAATTAAAAAAATCGATTAATGAAAGTAAAATCCGTTGTATTATTTGGCTTATTTCAATTGTTGACAACTCCAGATGCTATCAGTCAACAAAAAAGTCTGAATGTAATGGATTATTCAGTAGTTCCCGTTGAATCTACGAGCGAACCTTTTACTCAGGATTTTAAAGATTTTTTAAAAAAAGAATTAGCCGGGATCCGGGTTTTAGCCTTGGGAGAATCAAGCCATGAAGATGGGGCAACATTTGTTCAAAAAACAGAACTAGTGAAATTACTTCATCAGGAATTTGGATTCACGGTGCTTGCTTTTGAATATGGTTTCTATGGCCACTGGCTTATTAATGAAAAAATAAAGAGTGGCCAGGATTTAGAAACCTCTGTCAAATATGCCGGTTGGTCAAGAAATAAGCAATCTTTTCCTGTTTATGAATATATCTATAATACTCACCAAACAGGCAATCCACTTAAGTTAGCCGGATTTGATGGGGAAAAAGTACCGGATGGTGTCCCAAATATTAGCTCTTTAGTATTTGAAATAGGAGAACTTACTAACGCTGATATTTCTCAGACTGACAGCCTCGCCGTTGACAGTCTTATTTCTTCTATATATGGTGGAATTGGAAATAAAATATTTAATGAGTTTACTTTTGCTGGAAGAAATATCGCCAAGCAAATTATTCAGGATTTAAAACAGCAGTTACAGGAAAATGCTGAATCGCTATCAACCAGTACTGACAATGAAAAGTTAAGAGTATATGATTTAACGCTTCAGTCTATTCTAATGGATGAAAAGAGTAAATACGCTGGGAGTTTTTGGAATATCGTCCGCGATAAGTCCATGTACGAAAGGGTTACCTGGTTGGCTGATTCACTCTATAAGAATGAGAAGATCATCTTATGGGGAGCCTCTGCTCACTTTGCAAGAAATATGGTGCAGATTGAAAGAAAGTTGAATCCGGGAGATTATGGTTTTTACCCGTACTACCCGCAAGGCGATTTCTTACATCATTACTTTGGGAACACATATTACAGCATTGCTTTTACTGCAGGTTCAGGCCGGATAGGGACTGTATTTCCGGATAATCATCGTTACAAACAGTACGAAGAGATAATAGATGTCCCGATACCCGATACAATTAGTTATGAAGGAATAGCTCTCAAAATTGGGAAAGATTATTTATTTACAACCTTAAGAAATACAGATTCTAATTTTTGGCTTGATGAAAGATTCGTTGCTTACCCATTGGGATACAACCATGATACTGCCAAATGGAAGTCAGTTTTTGACGGGATCTATTTTATTCGAGAGATGAGACCTATTGATTTGATATCAAGAATATGAACTTTCTGAGTATGTCGTTCAAGAAGCTATCTCATTTTCTTTAACTCTAAATAGGATGAAAAATGAATAGTAAAAATTCACTATTCGAAAAAGTATTTATTGGGCTTATTGCTGGGATAGTCAGCCAAATGATAATGGGTGGGCTATTTATGTCACCAGTAGCCCAATCCATATTATACAATCCCGAATTTCAAAGTCAACTGTTTCTTGAAATTACACCACAGCGAGATTTACTTCCATCCGTTTTGGGACTGATTATATTCAGCATAGTTTACGGTATTATTTATCCACGGGTATTTTCCGTTCTACCTGGTGAAAAATGGTGGCAGAAGGGTTTGTGGTTTGGATTTTTTATATGGTTGTTGTATTGGGTACCTCAAGAGTGGTTCATATATAGAACATTGCTGCATGAACCCTTCTTGCTGAACTTGTTTGAACTGACTTTATGCCTTATAGGAACATTTGCTCAAGGGATTGTTATAGCGTTCTTGATGAAGAAATTTAAAGTAGAATTACAACAATATTAAACTAAAGATACAGAGGAAGAAGCACTGGGCGGTAACAGCGTTAGATAAATTTAAACCCTACCATTAATCGCCTTATAAGCGCTGACTTGGCCGCTGTTTACAAGTTCAGAATTTGTTGGCTTGAAGGAATTAGGGGTTATAATTACATTCCTAATCAAAAAGGCCAAGCCGGTTAAACGCACGGCCTTTAGGCTTCCGAAACAACAAAGGAACTTAAATCAGATGCTGGGAACAATCCACGTAATATTTGCGATAGCAGCCTTGATCATTGGTGCGGTAGTAGCCTTTCAACCGAAGGGTGACAGTAGGCATCGGTTACTCGGCTATTTTTATGCCATATTTCTATTTTCAGTAAACATTAGTGCACTTTTGGTCTACGAAGAAGCAGTCGGCATAGGCCCATTCCACATTCTTGCGATAGTTAGTCTTTTCACGCTTGTCAGCGGATTCATCCCGGCCTTCCTGCGCCGTCCAGCATCTTCGTGGCTCGAACTTCATGCGTATTTTATAAGCTGGTCATACGTAGGATTGGTGGCTGCAGGTGTAGCACAGCTCGTAACTATGTGGTCTAGTTGGCCAGCACAGATTACAGTGGGATTGCCGTCCATTTTGATTGTAATAATTGGAGGTATGTTCATTCACACACGGGTTCCAAAGATTCTGTCTGTGTTTGCCTTAGGGAGGAGGACATGAATTATATCAAGCGCATTAACTGGGGACGCGGACGTCCTGTTGGTTTCCGGTGTAGCTTGTTTTAAAATTTTAACCGTTTATTAACTCATAATCTCCACATCCGTTATGCGCTGGGGCATTATACCGCTCCTCCCGCTTTATTTATTGACAAATGTATCATATTGTAGGCAGATTCGTAGCAACGGTAAATATAATCACAGATAATTTTCTAGAATAAGTACCAATCTGTTATGGATTCCATAATTAATTTATTAAGCCTTCTTGGTATAGTTCAGGCTGCTATACTGGCGGGTATTTTTTTTGTGAAACGAAAGGTTAATCGCCATAATAGATGGCTATCTTTTCTATTCCTGATATTTAGTCTGACACTAATACTTATAAGTCTGTCAAACCAAAACTTTTTCAGCGCAAAATATTTTTTCGAAGTATTTGAATTCGGTCTAACATTTGTAGCCGGACCGCTTCTATATTTTCTAACTCTTAGATTTCTGGACAAACCGAATCCATTAAGAAAAGCTATTCTTATTCATTTCATCCCGCTATCCCTTTATATACTGTTCCAGTTGGCACTTGTCGTTGCCTCAAAAATGGTACAATTTCCGGTTTAATACCCTTAATTTACCTGCAACTCTATACTTTGTGGTTGCTGGGAACCCTATTTTCGCATAAACAAAAAGTAAATACGCAAGATGAGGCCTATAATTGGTTGTTAATAATTGCAGGATTATTAATGTGCGTTCATATAGCACAGTGGATACGATATTATTATTCTGATCTGTTAGCTCTTAAACAGTTAGTGCCGGTAACGGGTTTTATATGTGTGTATGTATTAACCCTATTCGGTTTTAAGTCATCCCGGCTGTTGACTTTCAACAATAGATCCGGTTCTGTAAATCTTTCTACATATAAAATCAGCCACTATTCCGGGAAATTGCTCAAGCTTATGGAACAGGATAAAGTATATACGAATCCCGGTTTGACCATGAATGATCTCACAGATTATATGGAAATACCAACCTATCAATTATCTCAACTGATAAATCAAGTTTTTGGTAAGGGATTTAATGAGTTTGTTAATTTCTATAGGGTTGAAGAGGTAAAACGGCTACTGAATAACCAGTCTTTTAGTCACCTGACCATAGAGGCCCTGTCGGAAGAAGCAGGATTTAACTCCAAGTCCTCATTTTATTCTGCCTTTAAAAAACAAACAGGAACAACGCCTATAGCCTTCCAAAAACAATCCGATTTGTCCGAATTTGCAAATTAGGAGTACCATCTACGTTGTATAGTATATCTTAAGTGAAGCGGTATCGTATACTCCGGCATGTACCATGCCAACTTAAATATTCACAATCATGATAAAATCGATTCTGTTCACATGTTTATTTTGCCTTTTCATATTATCCCTTGTGCTATCCGGATGCGGTACTCCTGATATTTCAGATCAGGATGTTCACCCTTCTGATTCGGCTCACATTGATACTGTGGCCTTTAAAAATGGTTCTTATCATTTCCCGGACGACTCCTGGATTGTGTATGACCGCCCAAATGAACTTGGATGGAATGAGGAGATACTAACTAATATCGGAAATTATGCTGACAGCCTTGAAACCGCAGCATTAATGGTCATTCACAAAGGGGTATTAGTCTACGATTGGGGAGCTACGGATCAAACATATCTCACTCAATCTATGAGAAAGGGTTTGTTAAACAGCCTGTATGGAATCTATTGGGACCGAGGGCTTATTAACCTTGATACTTCACTTGCAGAATTGGGTATAACGGATTCACCTCCTCTTACTGACCTGGATAAAACAGCGACCATCGAGCATCTTCTGCAAAGTACTTCAGGTGTATATCATTCTGCTTTATATGAATTAGGTTCGTGGAAAGAAGATAAGCCGGATAGGGGTACTCACAAGCCTGGTGAACAATGGTACTACAATAACTGGGGGTTTAATGCCCTTGGAACAATATTTGAAAATATCACCTCACAAGGAATTGGTGAGGCCTTTGAGAACGAAATTGCCTTACCACTGCAAATGCAGGATTTTAACTCTGATGATGTAACCTATATCACCCAAGACAGCAGATCAGAAAAATTCATGGGCAATAGTTCTGAGCATCCTGCTTATATGTTTTCAACCAGTGCCCGTGATATGGCTCGATATGGATTATTATACTTGAATAATGGGCAATGGGATAATAAACAGATTCTTTCAGAAGAGTGGATTAATAAAAGTTGGGATCCGGTAAATATTGAAATGTATTATACCCTAAAATTCGGCTATATGTGGTGGATTTTTGAGGACGGGACTATCTACGTAAACAAAGATATGGGTTTTGAGGGTGACATCTATTTCACAAGTGGAGACGGTGGACATATTACTTTTGTAATTCCCTACCTGGACTTAGTAGTTGTGCATCGCGTGAATGAAAAGGGGGTCGACTTCTGGAGTCAAATTAAAAGAGGTCCATTAGGTATTGATGCCGATGTGGATGATGATGAAGTATATAATTTACTATATATGATTAGAGAAGCTCATCCAAAATATCAATAATAAATTTTCTAATCATTCTAACTTTAATTTGCCTGATGCTTAATTGCTTTGATAATAACATGAACAGCATTGGTGATATGCCAACGTTAGGTGCAATAAAAAAACGAATATTATGAGAAGAATTATTATAATTACTACAATTTCAATTATTTGTTTAACTAATTCCATTTTTGGACAAGACTTTTCAGTTACCGAAACGAATTTTAAAAGTGATTCCCTTACACTTTTTGCAGACATCTACACCCCTAATGAGACGAATAAAAAAATTGGAATAGCATTAATTCAAGGCTCGGGTAATAGCGACAGAACAAATCTATGGGCTAAGTCATTTGCTGAAATTCTAGCTGAAAATGGCTATTACGTTTTACTTCCTGATAAAAGAGGAAGCGGAAAATCTGAAGGAAGTTGGAAAAATTCCTCTTTTAATGACCTTTCAACTGATGTCATTGCATCAATTCATCATTTAAAGAGTTTAATGAAACTTGATGCTGTTGGAGTAATGGGGTTAAGTCAAGGTGGCTTTATAGCTCCAATTGCTGCAAGCCAAGACACAACAATAAAGTTTGTAATTGACATTGTAGGAGCCGCAGTAACTCTTGAAGAACAAATTGTACATGAAGTAACGAACACGGCAATTAAGGAAGGTTTGAAACCTAATGAAATTAAAGAAGTTTTAGACCTACATGTTTTAATGAAGCAATATGCCTTTGATAGAAATTGGACACCATTAGAAAAAAGATTTGCCGAATTGGACTCATCAAATTGGTCAGCTTTTGCCAAAACATTTCCAAGTAGCCCGAACATTTGGGTTTGGGATTGGATAAAACTTAATATAGAATTCAACCCCATGGATTATTGGGAAAAAGTAAATCAAGCCGTATTCGTTGCCTATGGATCAAAAGACCAAAATGACAACATGCCGGTTTATGAAAGTGCTTACCGACTTCAAAAAGGATTCAAATCGATCGGGAAAGCTAACTACGTGATTAATATCTACGAAACAGGTCATGCAATGTATGAAGATGACAAGGCAGAAATTAGAAAAGAATTTATTGAAGACTTATTAAATTGGTTAAAAAATAACGGCAACTAACAGCACCTAAGAAAACATGGGGCGGACAGTGGTTATCGCAGGGTTCGTTCTTCGTGGCTACCTTTGTCACGGGCGGACAGGAAAGTGCTCCGCAATGCCCCACGTTTCTTAGATGCAAACTGCTGTTTTTCGGATTGAGCCGAATTACATCAATACATTAAAAATGAATGTGATAGCCGGGCGTAATTTTAACCCAGTACTGGCATCCGACTCCACCCAAAGCATCATAGTAAACCAAACTTTTTTAGAAAAGCATGGGCTGGATCTTTCCGATGTAGGCCAAAACTTCCCAATCGACTGGGGTTGGATGACAAACCCCGTTATCATCGGAGTAGTTGAGGATTTTAATTATCAAACACTTGAAAATGCCATCGAACCTGCAATGATGTACATGAATCCCCGCGATCCGATTTTGAATCTCATGGTGCGTATAAAACCGGATAACATGACGGAGTCCATTGGAAAACTCCGGGAAACCTGGGCATCTATTACCAATGAAGTCCCTTTCTCCTACAGCTTTCTGGATGAAGACATGGATAATCTCTACAGGGCTGAAGAGCGATGGCATACGATCATTACCTATAGCTCCCTCTTTGCCATTTTTGTAGCCTGTCTATGACTTTTCGGGCTTGCGGGGATCACTTCCATACAGCGACAAAAAGAAATTGGGATTCGTAAAGTTATGGGTGCCAGTGTAAACGGAATCATCCTGTTGCTTTCCAGGGATTTTGCTAAGCTGATCTTGATTTCTATTACCATAGCTTCTCCGCTTGCCTGGTTTTCGTTAAACAAATGGCTGCAAAACTTCGCCTATCGAACGGAGTTAGGCATTGATATTTTTCTTATAGCAGGAGGATTTGCACTTTTAGTGGCTTTGTTAACCGTAAGCTGGCAATCTATTAAAGTCGCCCTGATGAACCCCGTAGAAAGTTTAAGAAGTGAATAACTATATCGTTCACTTCCGAACACCCAGTGTTTAAAACCGAACATATTTTTATGTGATAACAGTCTTTAAACGAGCTCTAAGTAGTTTTTCAGGGTTTGGCATATTTATTGAATATAGATTCATAAACCTCTTAGAAAGTTTAAAAATAGCCATCAGCACTCAGCTTTCAGCCGTCAGATCAGATGGACTGAAAGCTGACGGCTGATCGCTGAAAGCTTAAAATTATGATTAAAAACTACCTCAAAATTGCCTGGCGAAATCTTAATAAAAATAAATTAGATACTGCTATCAGCATTGGAGGATTGTCCATCGCAATAGCTTGCTGTATTGGCATGCTGCTATTTGTAGAAGATGAACTTTCCTTTGATCATTTTCATGATAATACAGAAAACCTCTATCGCCTGAACAAAATAGTAACTCCCCAACAAGGAGGACAAGAATATCATGCTATTACATCAGGCATGATGGGGCCAACTTTTGTCGAAGATTATCCTGAAGTAAAACAAGCCGTACGTATTCTTCCCTGGTTTGCCCCGATTTTGACCAAAAAAGATCAAACTTCAATCATGCTCGAGGATGTTGTTTTTGCTGACGACAATTTTTTTGAGGTCTTTAATTTTGAACTCTTGCGAGGAAATTCTGAGAGTGTATTAGAGGCTCCCTTTTCTATTGTATTAACAGAGGAAACAGCCAATCGACTTTTTGGTGATGAAGATCCAATTGGCCAAACCGTAACAGGGCTTAATGATTTTGATTATGAAGTAACCGGCATTGCCAAGAATCCACCCCGTCACTCACACCTGAAGTTCAATGCACTTGTATCCTGGTCAACAACCGTGCCGGGCAATGGGGGGCTTAATTTTCTGTGGATGAACAACTGGCTGACTCAGGTTCATTTAACCTATCTGCTTTTAGAAGAGTCTGCAAATGCTGAAATGCTTGAATCAAAATTTCCGGATTTCATGAAACGCCACTTTCCAGAACGTGCAGATCAATATCAGTTATACCTCCAACCATTTAGTGACATCTATCTTGGTTCGGCAAACTTGCTGCATACAAGAAACACAAGAATAGGAAACAGAACATATGTCTATGTGTTCTCTATAATAGCCGGTGTGATCTTACTTATTGCATGTATAAATCTTATGAACCTTTCTACCGCCCGGGCCACTGAACGAATACGCGAAGTAGGTATTCGCAAGGTTATGGGAGCTGAGCCAAAACAGCTTATATTTCAGTTTCTCGGTGAATCTTTTTTGATCGTTTTATTGTCGTCAGCCATTGCTGTGGCTATAATCCAGCCTCTACTTCCATGGTTAAATACATTCACCGGAAAGGCTATGCATCTTAGCTTGTCGGGCAATATTTCTATCTTGGTTTTATTAGCAGCAATCGGTGTTACAGCAACTCTATTATCGGGACTTTACCCGGCTTTCATCCTTTCAAAATTCAAACCTTCAAATGCATTTCGGCCCACTCAATTTTTATTGGGCCGGTTCGCTCTCAGGCAAACTCTTGTGACTGTTCAATACGCCGCTACCATTGCATTACTTGTTGGTACAGCTGTAGTCTATCAACAGCTACAATTCACACAAAGCAAAGATCTCGGATTTAATCAAGAACAGCTCCTGACCCTACCGATCGAAGGCACTAACATTGCCGATAATTTTGATGTTTTCAAACGCAGCCTGCTACAGCATCCGAATATATTGAATGCAACAGGTGCCAGCCATATACCCGGACACGGCACAATTGCCTTTACGATTCTACCTGAAGGAAAACCTGAAAATGAATCCTGGACAGCAAACATTATGCGGCTTGATGACTATGATCTGGTTGAAACTTTCGATATGGAAATAGTGAGTGGCCGCTTTTTTGATGAAGACCGCTCCACCGATGCAGAAACCGGTATTGTTATAAACGAAACCCTCGCCAACACTCTTGGATGGGAAGACCCAGTGGGTAAGAGAATGGATATTGAAGGAGAATTAGAAGGTGGAAGAATTATCGGAGTTGTACGCGATTTTCACTATGAATCCATGCACCAGGAAATTGCCCCATTGGCCATGCAAATTGCCCCAAGGTATACACTGCTCACCATCAAATTTTCGACTTCGGATGTTCCTGGTATGCTCTCCTATATTGAAGAACAGTGGAAAGCTCATGAAATGAACTATCCATTTGATTATAATTTTCTGGATCAATCATGGGCCAGTCTTTATCAGAGTGAACAAAAGCTTATGAAAATACTTTCATTTTTAGCAGCTTTGGCAATCATCATCGCCTCTTTTGGTCTTTTTGGTATTACCTCTTTTATGGCGAAAAAGCGGGCCAAAGAGATCGGCATACGAAAAGTGATGGGCGCTTCCGTAGCCAACATCGTAGCCCTGCTCTCCAAAGACTTTGTCAAATTAGTGATCTTGGGATTTGTAATCGCCATCCCCATCGCTTGGTATGCCATGAGCCAATGGCTGGCTGATTTTGCATACAGAATTGAAATTGGCCCGGGCATTTTCGCTCTGGCTGGAGGTACTGCTTTGGTGATTGCCTTGCTGACCGTAAGCTGGCAATCGATAAAAGCAGCGGTGGCCAATCCTGTAGAAAGTTTACGAAGTGAATAAATAATAGCTAAGCTCTCAAATTATGCAGAATGAAATCTGAGAACAGGATAGACTGTTTAGGATTACGGAAGGCACCCACTATACCGTTTATTTTTCAGCGCAGGAGGTTTTATAGCAAAAAGTGGAGTAAAAAGGATTGATCACTTATTTTGCGTCGTCTACATCTCCTGAATCAAATGGATTTCGTATTCCATGATCAGTCGGGTTAAATTCGGCGAGTTCAAAAAAGTAATCCCACGCCATTTTACTTTGGCCATTTTTTTCTACCCAGTTTGGATGGCTCTGTTTGATGAGGCCAACAACACGTTTGGCATATTGGATTCTCTCGTTATGATCTTCAATTCTGGGTATCGCCCGGATCATCAAGTCAAGGTTATATCCACAATCGTAATCTTTGGGTTTATCTTGTTCTAAAAACATTGGTTATTTGTGCAGTTCTATTTTTTGTGATTCGATGGAGTGGAAATCTACGACTTTTGTACCACTAAAGTAAAAGGATAGAATATCTTTATAATCCCATCCATTTTGGGCAAATCCTTTTGCACCCCACTGGCAAAGTCCCACGCCATGCCCAAGGCCTTTCCCTGAAATTTGAATTTCATCCCCGTTTTCTTGCCAACTAAAGTGAGTACTTCGTATGCTAAGTGGCGTATAATTTCGGTTGATAAGAAGTCGGAACTCATTTCCGGAAAATGTGAGATCTTTCTTATTACGATCCACGAACGTGATATTGTTCACACGTCCCAAATTATCGTAATCAATAGATGAATCCACAGCTTTAAAATCGTATCGATCTTCAAGTATTGTATTCAGTTCATCAAGTTTCATGTCAAATTCCCACCGGTGATGTGGTGAAATGGAACACATTTCATGATCCGATACGGATCGTAAATAGGGGAGGGCTCTGCCGCTCCACACATCTTCATTATTGCTGGTCATTCCCCCACAAGTGCTCGAAAATGAACTTAAAATCAGTTTGTCACTCCACGTGAGTATTTCTCCATGGGTTGATAAAGCCGCGTCCAAATACCAGGGTTTGGATGGAATGGCTCCAAGATAAACCTGACTGGCCTCGTAATCTTTAAGATCAAAATGTTGATATGGAGATCCTTGAATAGACCAAAGCGCATACGTCCGGGAAACCACCGCTTGGGTTTTCAGGGCTTCGAATTCCGTAAAATTCATTTCACTCCCCACAACCGATGCCACATAATCCTCGAGCGGTACATAGTTGATGATCTGTAACGCCTCACGTAATGGGTGAGGATTGATGTGAAATTCACCGCGGTACGAACGGAAACCAAATCGATCAGACTGTAGCTGCGTTAAACCATGATCATTGACAATTTTGAGTGATTTGGTTTGGTAAGATTGCTCACCAATTTCCAGCGTTAATTGATTATTTTTAATCCCAATCTTTAAACGTTCGTCATCAGGCGAAACTTCAATTTTTTGATCATTGATATAGAAATACAGAGAACTCTCCAGCGGTTTGATGTGGATCGTATTTGGGGGACTTGTATCATAAAGAAGTACCCGAACGGTATCCACAGCAGCCAAATCCAGCTGATTTGATTTCGTAGTGTGTGAACGATCACTCCATGGAAAAAGAAGCAGAAAGAGTCCTAAAAGCAGTGGAGAAATGGAAGCGAAAAAAGTATGGTCTATTTTAATTGATGACATTGTGTGAAAATACAAATATTAAACGGAAATACGCTTCAAAATCACCCGACAATTTTTACTATCTTTGATGATAAAACAAATTTACGCTAAATCGAGAAACGACCTTAAACTATGATTCATAATTCAATTTTAGAAGCCATTGGCAATACTCCATTAGTCAAATTAAACAAAGTGGTTGCGGATTTGCCGTTAACCGTTGCAGCAAAAGTGGAGTACTTAAATCCCGGTCAGAGTATTAAAGACCGTATTGCCCTGAAAATGATTGAAGACGCCGAAGAAGCCGGATTGATTAAACCGGGTGGAACCATTATTGAGGGGACATCAGGAAATACCGGAATGGGTTTGGCGCTTGCTGCGGCCGTAAAGGGTTACAAATGTATTTTTACAACTACGGACAAACAGAGCCAGGAAAAGATTGATCTGTTGCGGGCGTTGGGTGCAGAAGTGAAAGTGTGTCCAACAAATGTGGAACCCGAAGATCCGGAAAGTTACTACTCAGTTGCTAAGCGATTAAGCCAGGAGATTCCAAATTCTTACTACCCAAATCAGTATGATAATAAGAGTAACACCAAAGCTCATTACGAAACAACGGGCCCTGAAATCTGGGAGCAGACAGAAGGGAAAATCACACATTATGTTGCCGGAATGGGAACAGGCGGAACTATTTCAGGAGTGGCTAAATATTTGAAAGAGAAAAATCCTGATGTAAAAGTGATTGGTGTGGACAGTGTGGGATCGGTTTATCGGAAGTATTTTGAGACGGGCGAATTTCACAAAAGCGAAATCAAGCCGTACCTGACAGAAGGAATTGGCGAAGATATTATTCCTGGAAATGTGGATTTCGATTTGATTGATGATGTGGTTCAGGTAAATGATAAAGACGCCTTTACAATGACCCGTTCGCTTGCAAAAAAGGAAGGCCTGTTTATTGGTGGATCATGCGGAGCTGCTGTGTTTGGTGCACTTGAGTATGCCAGAAAAGAAAACCTGACCAAAGATGATGTGATGGTGGTTATTCTGCCCGATAGCGGAACGCGATATACATCAAAAATCTACAATGACGAGTGGATGCGGGAAAATAATTTTCTGTGAGTCTATGGCTTTGCAAACCCTCCAAGGGTTTAGAACCCTTGGAGGGTTCTTTTAACAAGTGAATCCCTGACGCTTGAAGGAATTCCGTTTCACTTCATACGCTTCAAGGTCAGTTAATTATAATTTTTAGTTAAAGAACATCTCAAAATGGATCCAAAAAAGAACAAGAAAGGAAAGCCGATTGAAATAGAATTGAAAGAAGATGAGGCATCGGGAACGTACTCGAACCTGGTGATGATTACCCATTCCCCCTCAGAATTTGTATTCGATTTTATTTCCATGATGCCGGGAGTTCCCAAGGCAAAAGTAGTGAAACGAATGGTGCTGACGCCGGATCACGCAAAACGTTTGTGTACTGCGTTGACCGAAAACCTGCGGAAATACGAAAGTGAGCATGGACAAATTCAATCCAAAGAGAAGTTTGACATGCCTTTCAATTATCGCGGGCCTACGCCGGAAGCGTAGTGTGTATAAGATCTCCCATTGAGGGGAGATCATAATCATCGTTTAGATGATTATGCGAGGGGTGTCTTGAGGGATGAAAAATCTTATAAGTTTCATTGATTTGTGGGACACCCCTCCAATGTTTCGCTGAACGCTCAACATTAACTCCCCTCAAGGGGCCCTCAAGGGGCCCTCAAGGGGAGATCTATTCAACCTAATCTATTTTTCAAATACTTCACTTAAGCCAACTTGTCCCTACAAGAATTGCGACTCTTTCAGGAATTCGGAAAAGCGCCGGATACTCTGCCAGATCGCTTTGAATTGGAAAACCTCAGTAGTTTACTTTTTGGCAATGAGTAGGAGTACAATACCAAACGTTAAAAACAAAGCGTGTGGAAAAAAGGCTGCAAATTCCGGCGAAACGGTTCCGGCAGCTCCAAAAGGTTCTATTACTTTCATAAAGGCGAGGTAAATGAAGCTGATCGTTAATCCGGCTGAAATGTAAAATCCTCTTCCTCCTTTTCGTTTTTCAGTGGCGAGGGCAAATCCAATGAGGCAAACAACAAAAATAGCTATTGGGTATCCAATTCGTCCGTAGAGCTGAGTTAGAGGTAAATTAATACCACCGGCACTGACTCTACGAATGGATTCGATATATTGAAATGCTTCAGGATAGGTGAGTTGATAAATGTCGGAACTACGGCGTGCTAAATCACGCGGATACAAATTTAAGGGGAGTTCTATGTCTACGGTATCTCGCTGGGTAAATCCTTTTTCTTCAAATACCTTTTCTTCATATCGATCTACTTTCCACACAGATAAAGAATCATTCCATCGAAGCCGGCTGGCCTCCGCAATTCGTGTAATTTTATTTTCATCGTATTCTACAATTCGCGCCTGATGACCAATGTTTGTTTGTGGGTCAAAAAAGTTGAAGGTAATGATTACACTATCCGATTCTTGCCGGTAAATCGTTCCCCTGTCTATTCGTTCACCGGCATTGCTAAGATATTCGTTTTCGAACTCAATTCTATCAGCGTTAGACTGTGGAATAACATAAGCATCGAGATAACTGACAATTCCGGCCAGCATCAATCCGAAAAAAATATAGGGTACAACCAAACGATATAGGCTAATTCCTGATGCTTTAATAGCAATAATTTCGAGTCGTTCTGTCATTTGTCCGGTGAGCAGCAAGCAGGCTACAAATACTGCAACAGGACTGACAAGCCGAACCATTTCGGGGATATAATTAAGATAGTAGCTTTTCCAAACCTGGGCCATTGTGGCGCCATTATCTGTAAAATCATCACTATTTTCGGAGAAATCGATCAGAATAAAAATGCATATCAGTACGGCCAGCACAAAAAATGTGATGGTAAGCAGCCGGGAAAAAATATAACGATCAATTTTATTCATCCTTTCTAAACAGATTTGAAAGTGAAAATGATGTGCTAATGTGTAAGAGTAAAATCAAACCCGTAAGAAGGAGAAACATATTAATAGCCCACATTCCCATAAAAGGGGAAATAATCATTCGATCGGCAAATTTTTCGCCCTGGATGATGGCAATAAAGTAGACAGTTAAAATAACGGAGCTGATAAGTGCGGCAACGCCAAGATTTCCTTTGCGCGTTAACATGCCAATTGGGGCACCAATTAAAACAAAGAGTACACAGGCAAATGGAATGGATATTTTTTTGTGAATTTCCACCAAAAATTCTGCGACCCTTAAACTTCGCCAACTTGTATCATTTTGATATTTATCCAGGTCTGATCGATATTTGTTTAAACTATTTAAAGCAGCATTTAAAGCTGATATCTGTGCCTGTGGGTGATGGATCAGATTTATGGGATCAAAGGTTGAATGATATAAGCGAAGTGTGTCTTGTTCCAAATTGCGGGTTGGAACCACTCTATCTATATTTTCCATTTGGAAAGGGAGAACTTCTTCCTGATTGGTTTTGGAAACCAGCACTGAATATTGGCTTTCTTTTTCCCTGTTTAATGTATCTACAACGGCAAGCATGGCCTGGCCACTCATGGTACGATCATTTCTTGTGCGGCTTTCCGGGTTAGCTCGTGAGAAGGCCAGATCAGACAGATCAAAACTCATTCTATAGCGTTTAAAATCCGTTTTCTCCATGGTTTCATCTCCGCGCCTCTCGCCGGGTACATGACGCATAATAGAGCCATTATTCAAAAATAAAGAGAGGGTTTTTTTATCTTCACTTTCGAGCCAACCTGTTTTTGCCCGAATATAGGCTCGATAACGATCACCCACTTGAGCTTGAAAAACAGTTACATCACGAAGTGTGTCAGTATCAGCATCAATTTTCTGCACCAAAAATGTGTAGCCATCTATGCCTTCATAAAAAGTTCCTTCTTGTAGATCGAAACCCGGTTTTGCCATTCTGATATCAATAAAAAGAGAGCGGGCTTTATGATTTGCCTCCGGTAGCACAAAGTTGGAAAAATAGGTCATTCCTAAAAACAGGAAAAAGCCGGCTATCAAAACCGGGAAAATAAGTTTAAAAGGATTGATTCCTGCGGCACGAATAGCGGTGAGTTCGTTCCACTCCGAAAATTTACCAAATGCGATGAGTGTTGAGACCAAAACCGCCATAGGAACGGCCAGTACAACCATATAGGCAAGGTTGTTTAAAATCAATTCTATTACAATTGATAGAGCCAGGCCTTTTCCGACGAGTTTATCTACGTGCAAAATCAGAAACTGCATCAACAGGATAAACATCACTGTAAAAAAACAGAACAGGAAAGGTCCGACATGTTTTTTTAATAAATCTCTTTGTACGTGATTTAACATAGTTTACAATATACGGGCTCAAACTTTAGAAGAGAAAAAATGGTATTCAATTCAGAGTTTTAAGTAGTTCTAATTTTCAACATATTCCTGAAAGCTTTATTATCAACCGCCTGCAACATTTATTTAACAAAATCACTGCCTATCGACTGAATGATACGACGTTACAGAATACGAGAAATGTGTAATTGTATATACAGGAATTGAAATTTTATGAAGTTTCTAACTGATCATCCGTACTGATTTTTATCTGTGAGAAAATTACGTCGTTTAAGCATTATTATTGTTTTTTTCTGGATGGCTCTATTGGGTTCAGCGGTAGAATTATATGCACAAACTGCTGCTCCGGCTGATACTACCGGTTCTGATGAAATAAGGCAATATTTCCGCCCCATTTTTGGAAGGCCCGTTACAGAACCCTTTCTAAGGCCCATTCCCAAACTCTATTTTCTTACTCTCCTCACCGAAGAAGTTCGCATTGAACAGACCGCACAGGGTGATTTTTTTGCTCAAAAGTATATTTATGGATTTCAATCCGGTGCCCCAACTTATCGGGAGTTCAACCGATTTGCAGAAGAAAACAGGAGAAATTCGATTAGGGAGAACTGGTCGTTATTAATTAGGGAAACACAGCAACGTGAAGACAGAGAGCGTGGCTTGCTCGATTTTAGTCTGGATATTCCCGGTGGTGAAGAATCTGCCTTTACATCTATTTTTGGCAAACCGGAAGTAAATCTGCGGGTAAACGGGGTGGCAAATATGAACGTAGGTGCGTCTATTCAACATTCACCCGATGATATCAATTTGCCGGAAGATCAGCGAACCCGGATTGATCCTACATTTGAACAGAATTTACAGCTTAACATTCAGGGGACGATTGGTGATAAACTGACTATTCAGACCGATTGGGATACCGAGCGCACCTTCGATTATCAAAACAGGTTAAGTATCGCGTATGAAGGCTATGAAGATGAGATTATAAAAAGCATTGAAATGGGTAATGTTTCGATGAATACGGGTAACTCTCTGATCCGCGGAAGTGAGGCTTTATTTGGAATTAAATCCGTATTTGAATTTGGTCCGCTGCGATTAACATCCATCGTTTCGCAGCAAGATGGTGAAACCAATGTGGAAACCATCAGTGGTGGATCGCAGGAACAAACTATTGAAATTCGCCCGGCTGATTACGAAGATGATCGCCATTTTTATTTGGATTTTTATACTCGTCAGGAATTTGAAAACAGTCTTTCCAATCCTCAGCAGCTAAATCAAACCCTGAGAATTGCTGATGTGGAAGTGTGGGTTTTAAGAGAGTCGGTGCAGTCGGATGAATCATCACGCCGCGCAATTGCACTCGCTGATTTAGGTACGGTGGAGAATGGTGATGGCACGTATTCGCCTCCTACAAATGAGGAAGATCCGTTTTCGGATGAAATATTGGATCAGCACAGAGATCCACAGAATGGTGTTTCTGCAAGTGATTTAGAGGTGGGGGATCCCCGGAATTTTGAAGAGGGATTTTTTACGCCATTGGTTGAAGGCGATGACTATACCATCAACAAAATTTCGGGATATATTTCCCTTAGGCGATCTTTGGGTTCGAGAGAAGTGCTTGCCGTTGCGTACAATTATCGGGACGCTCTGGGTGGGATTTCTACCGTGGGTGAAATTAACCAAGGGGGCGGTGATCGTATTTATTTAAAAATGTTACGGCCCAGAAATGTATCAACGGATCACCGGCTATTTCCGTTAACCATGCGAAATATTTATTCGCTGGGAGTTACCAATATCAGCCGCGAAAATCTGGAGATCGAACTTGAATTTACGGAAGAAAATGTCTCTCGAAATCGACTGCCCGGACGAGACCCTACATTGCTTCAGGATTTAGGGCTCGACAGGGTAGATACCCAAGGCGCATTAAATCCCGATAACCAGATTGATTTTGGGACAGGTACACTGGATGCATTGGAAGGACGAATTATTTTTCCATATCTGGAACCATTTGGAAGCAGAATTGAAGAACTTTTGGGGGGGTCACCGGTGGGAGAGGAAGAAACGGAAAGATTGGTATATAATGAGCTTTACAATGAACGCAGCAGCAATGCAGCGCAAAACTCAAAAAACAGATTTTATCAGTTTAGTGGTGTATCAAAAGGAGGTGTTCAAGAAAATTACGCATTGGGAATTGCATTGGTTGAAGGATCCGTAAAAGTTCAAGCGAACGGGGTTGAACTGCAAGAAGATGTGGATTATCAGGTAGATTATTCCTTTGGCAGCATTACTATTTTGAATGATAGGTACACCGCTCCGGGACAGGAAATCACCATTGAGTACGAGAACCAAGCCCTTACCTCCATCGAGCAGAAAACGTTTACAGGAATTAGGGCTGAATATGAAGTGAACCGCGACATTATTTTTGGCGGTACTTATTTCCGTTTTAATGAACGGCCTCTTGATGATAAAATTCGCATTGGTGATGAACCCATCAGCAATACTGTTTTTGGTTTTGATGCCAATGCACGGTTCGACGCTCCAGTTATAACCCGTGTTTTGGATGCTTTCCCGCTCCTGCAAACGCGGGAATCATCTGAACTGAATTTGAGTGGGGAATTTGCCCAGCTTAGGCCTGGAGTAGCGGAAACAAGAGCTGTACGAAGTGCCATTCGGAATGATGAACTTTTTCCTGATGAAGAGCAGGGACTTTCGTTCATCGATGATTTTGAAGGTTCGAGTATTAAACTCAGTCTTTTAAATGCCAATCGATGGCACATTGCCGCCGCTCCGTCTGCAATTCCCGGATACGGACCGGATGAGCAGCTTTTTGAAGAGGATGACTTTCCGGGACAACCTGCATCAAACCAACAATCGCGCCGAGACAGGTCTGATTATAGAGGAAAATTTTCGTTTTATACCATTCCCAGAAATATTTCATCCATTTTGGATGATGTAGCCTTTACAGACGAATCAGAACCTGTGAGGGTAACGGATGTATTTCCGGGTCGGGAAACGCAAAATCCACAGGAAGAGATTATCAATACACTGGATATTCATTTCGACCCTCAAAAACGGGGCCCGTATAATTACAATATGAATTTGAGGGATTTGTTAGAACAAACACCCGAGGATACATGGGGGGGAATGACCACTGTAATCCCATCGGGCCAGGAAGATTTTTCGGAGAACAACATTGAGTTTATCGAGTTTTGGGTTCAACCCATTTTACCGAATGGCAGGTTACCCGGCGATGCTACGCTTGAGGATTATGACGGGCAAATTTATATAGATATTGGGCTGGTTTCGGAAGATGTGGTTCCTAATTCCCGGATAAATACCGAAGATGGCCTGGCGTTGAATCCCGATAATTTGATCCTCGATAACCTGGACAATCCCCGCTCGGTAATCCCCGCAAATCAGGTACCCCCGGAGGGACAGTTTTCAAGTGAAAATCGAGATTTAGAAGATGTTGGGCTTGATGGCCTTCCTACTGCAGGGGGGATTAATGGTTTTAATGAACGAAATATTTTTTCTGATTTTATAAATGAAATGCGGGATCAGTATGGAGAAGAAAGCAGTGAGTTTCGTGATATTTTAGAAGATCCATCTAACGACAGCTACACATTTTATGGAGAATCACAGCTTGATGGGCAACTTTTGCATCAGCGATTTCATCGGTTATTGGGATTTCCGGAGGGGAATACTCCTCTCGATCAGGAGGACACACGGGCGATTACAAACAGGCCGGATACGGAAGGATTGGTAAATCCATCAACGGTGAATTTGACCAATGCCTATTTTCAGTATCAGATTGATTTTAACCCCGCCGATGAGGCAAATTTAGAGATCGGAACTCCGGGAACGTATATCGTAGATCGTGTACCTGCGAGTCGCCAACAGGATAGATGGTACCAGGTGCGAATTCCCCTCGAAGAATTTGAAAGGCGTTTTGGCGACATCAACGATTTTCAGAACATCACCTATATGCGGATGTGGATGTCGGGCTACAGGCAACCGTTTACCATGCGTTTTGCAAGTATGGATTTTGTGGGGAGTCAGTGGCGGGATGATGAAACCATCAATGACGAAAGTGACCCGAATGCAGAGCTACAAGTGAGCACAATCAACATTGAGGAAAATTCGAATCGGACACCTACTCCTTATCGCCAACCGGCTGGGGGGATTCGTGCTCAAAACCGTGGGTCACAGCTTCAATCGCTGCAAAATGAACAGTCGATTGTGCTTGAGGTTGAGAATTTAGGTGGACAATCACTCCAGCTTGTAAAACGTGTGTATCCGGGAGGATTAAATTTGTTGGATTACTCGAATATGAGAATGTTTGTACACGGAGAAGGATATGAAAATAGAGAGGAAATTGAACTGGTAATGCGATTCGGGAATGATCTTGAAAATAATTATTACGAGTATCGTCAACCCATCACCCCATCGGACTTAAATTATCCCTACCAGTCGTTCGATCCCAGCAATAATGCCCAGCTAAGGGAAGAGGGAGAGCAGGTTTGGCGGTATGCCGAAAACAGTATGAATATTGTTCTATCGGCGTTTAACGAGCTAAAACAACTTAGAGATCAGGATGTAGGGCAGGATATAAATACTCTTTATGAACGATCCGACATACTGGAAGATGCGGCCCCGGGAGCGGTTGTTGGAATTCGGGGAAATCCATCGTTGGGCAGGATTTCTGAAATTGGGATGGGCATTCGAAATCCTTTTGATCCCGAAGATCCAAGTGGGTCAGGAAAACCGCTGTTGGATGCCGAAGTTTGGCTTAACGAACTTCGTGTATCCGGCTATGATAATGAAACCGGTTGGGCTGCAAATGGAGAGGTAAATCTTAAGCTCGCTGATTTTGCAACCGTTGATGGAAATGTAACCCGACAAACGCAGGGTTTTGGAGCTTTAAATTCGAGATTGGGTCAGCGCAGGGTAGACAATCAATTGGCGTATGATTTAAGCGGCACATTTAATCTGCACCGTTTTATTCCCGAGCGGTACGGATGGAATATTCCGTTGAGTTTATCAACCCGAAGGTCATCATCCATTCCAAAGTTTTTACCCAACCAGGGGGATATCCGGCTTGATGATTTTGAGAATGCAATTCGGGCAAATGAAAGTTTATCCGAGAACATGCAGGATAATGCGATTGAGGAGCAAAGAAGGGATGTTGAAACCTATCTGGAAAATTATGCGGTGAACTTGTCTAATGTATCGAAGAGTAATTCTCGAAATAGGCTGGCGCGTTATACACTTGATAATACCACGTTCAGTTATAATTATAACACCGGAATTGGACGAAATCCTGAGCAGCTTTATCAAGATAACTGGAACTTTAATTCGTCACTTCGGTACAGCCATTCGTTTCGGAATGTAGGGTTTATTCGTCCGTTGAGTTTCTTGGATAATGTGCCTCTTTTTGATTTGGTTTCCGGTATTCAGCTGGGTTATATGCCCAACAATTTTACGACTTCAATTAGCACTGCGCGAACGTTTGAAGAGAGAAAAAGAAGAGTTCTTGAGGGTCAGGATGAATTTCCCCTGCAACAAACGCACAATTTCACGTATGATACCGGAGTAGGATTTGGATATAATCTTTTTCGATCCATTAACACTACGTTTCAGGCCAGAAATACATTTGATTTAAGTCGTTTTACTACCCGTGATGCAGATCTTGAAGGAGTGGATGAGGATGCGTTTGAACCCATTCCAACATTTTCAGTATTTCGGGATCTGGTGGCAGATACGCTTTCCCCAAGGAGAAGTACCTATAACGAAGATTACACCGCAAGTTGGCAACCGAGGTTAAATCAGATTAATGCGTTAAACTGGTTTAATTATACCGTTCGGTATGGTGGTGGTTTTAGGTGGGAAAATGCGCCTTTTCAATCAAATTTGGGTGCCAGAGTTTCCAACACATTCCGGCTTGATCACACCGTTAGTTTAGATGTTAACAACCTGCTAAGAAGATCGGAACTCTACGAAAATGCCGTAAATGCTGATGTAGAGCAGGGCCGCGAACGAGAAGCAGGTTCAACGGAAGAAGAATCGGAAGCGCGTGGTATAGATGAGCAATTTGTTTATTACGGTAGAAAAATACTATTGGCAGCATTGAGTATCCAGGATGTGGATATCAATTATAATAATTCAAAAACAGCCTCACAGGCAGGTTATGGAGGAGGATCACAAATTTATGATCTATTCAGCGAAGATAATTTTTCACCAAGTTTTGGGTATCGGTTGGGGATTGCAGAACAAATTGGCACCGATCAGCTAATTGGAAATATTGATGGAGAATCAACCATTCAGCTTCCATCAACAAATACGTATGATGATAATATAACACTAACTTCAAGATTTGCCCCTTTCAGCAATTTATCTGTGGATTTAAACTGGGAAACCCGATGGGATGAGCGAGTAACGGAATCGTATACGCTTGATCCGTCTGACCAACTTTCTTCGGTTTTGAGTTCTTCGGGGAATATTTCCTCTTCAGTGTTGGCATTTGGATCGGGATATCGAGAATTATTTGATCGGCAATTACAAACGGCTTTTGATGATATTGTACCCGGCGAAAATGTAATTTCGGATGAACAGGGCAGTAGAGACGGACGAACGCTGTTGAACCGTATAACTCTTCAGGAAGATTTTAGAGAGGCCTATCTTGGCAGGAGCAACTCAACGGGGGATAAAAACTTCACGCCAATTCCACTGCCAAACTGGAGAATCAACTGGACCGGAATTGAGGGTTTCTTGCCATTTATTGGAAACGTTATGCAACGGGCATCACTGACACATTCCTATACAGGAAGCTACAGAATGGGATGGAGCCTGAATAATGATCCCGGGGCAGTTATCAGCCGGAATGTGGGGAGTTTTAGTGTAGAGGATTTCAGGCCTGAATTTGAACCCAATTCCGTAAATGTAGAAACACGCTTTTCTCCATTGGCACAGCTAAATGTTACGTGGGATAATGGTTTGAGAACCCAAGTTGGCTATGAATCAAGCAAAGTAACCAGTTTGTCGCTGTCTAATATTCAGGTTATAGAACGATCGTCGAATGGAGTAAAATTATCGTTAGCCTACACCATTCGAAATTTCAGGATACCGTTTATCATAAACCCCACGAATAATGTAGATATTACCATTAACGGGAATTTTATTGATGATAAAGAGGAACGTTTTTCACTGGAATCGGATCTGTCGAGAGCGTTACAGGTTGATGGTGATGAGCTTGTAAGAAATCCATCTTCGTATGAAATTGGAGAGACGAGGGTGTCGGGTCAGTCGAGATTTAACGGCTCTTTGGTGGTTGGATACCGTTTTTCAAGCACGCTGCAATCGAACTTTGAGTACAGCTACACAAACATCAACCCGAAGTCTTCGAGAACATTTGCACGGACTACCCACGATATTCGATTTAATATTCGAATCAATATCCGCTCGAATTAAAGCGATTCTTCTTGTTTGGATTGATAGTAGTTGTAACCTGAGTTCGATTAATAGAAAAACACATAAAAAGTCTCCCCTAACAAGGGGAGATTTAGAGGGGTGTTCACTGTATTTTGCGATATTCTGATGAACATCCCCCTGTTTCCCCCTTTTTTAAGGGGGACTTTCAATTAAATAATTTATTAATCGAACTCAGGTTTGTAGAATAATCCAAAGAAGGACGAGATCAACATCAGGTAGGCGAGCCAATCGCCGTATGCAGTGTAAAACGTTTTTTTATCACTTCGGTAGATGGTGAACGAAAACGCGTCTTCTGTCCAATATTCGGTTTCATGCTGGATTTTTCCATCCGGAGAGATGATCCCTGAAATTCCATTATTGGCCGATCTTGCAATCCATTTTCTATGTTCAATCGCCCGCAATCGAGCGTACGCAAAATGCTGCGAATGACCACTGGTATCGCCCCACCAGCCATCATTTGTGATGATGGTGATAAAATCTGCCCCGTTGTTCACAAATTGATTCACCCAGCTTGGAAAAACAGAATCGTAACAAATCAGGGCGGGTGTTTTTCCGCCATCTATATTAAACACTTTAGCTTCTTGCCCATGGCCATATCCGGCGAGATTTGCCCAGTTTATCCAACCATAGATGTCAAGATGGTGAAAGAAGTTGACGAAGGGGAATCGTTCAACAACAGGAACAAGTTTTCCTTTTTCATAAAAATTGGTTCGTTCCCCAGGCTGTATATGAAATGCAGCATTATACACATTGTATCTTCTGCCATCAGCCGTGCCGCGGGTCAAAACGGGCATTTCTCCGTTTTCATAATAGTTAAGAAATCCTGTTCCGGTGATTAATTCTGTGCCCCACACTCGTAAACTATCCTGAATTCGACTTGTAAATCCATTTTCAAGAGTTAAAGAAGCGTCTACGGCATTTTCGGGCCAGATAATTACATCTGTATCATCGGTTACAGCTTCACCGGACATCCGCAGAAGTTTGGAGAGCAGTTCATCAAGCGATTCCATTCCGCCGTAATTGGTATAAGAATCGGAGTTGGGTTGAACAATCACCACTTCAACCGGTTTACCCTCTTCACTGACGCTAACGATCATTGCCAGTGCCGAAAAAACGGGAAAGGCAAAAAATATCAATAATGTGCTGTATAGCAAGTATTTGGATTTTGTGTGGATATATTGGTAGGCAAGTGCTGCGGTGAAAACAACCCAAAAACTAATGCCAAAAACTCCGGTGACAGAAATATATTGGATCACACCCGTTAAATTAGACCACGCATTTCCGAGAGTTAACCACGGCCAGGCCAAATCCCAGTTGTGATGCAAAAACTCGTAGCTGACCCAAAATGCCGCGGCTAAAAATGATGCAAGGATTGGGTTTAGTTTACTTAAAAACATTTTTCGTGCGAGCCATAATGGTATCAGCATTAAGACGGCGTTTGCCAAAATCGCGGCTACACCGGCAGCGAGATCTGCCATCATCAACCAATACGTGGTAAACAAATTCCAAAGCACAAAACATGGATAAGCATACAAAATCATCTGCCTTGTACTGTTGCTGATAAGCGCCACCCTGAACAAAAAGACAAACGCGGGTATTTGAAGAATTGCCAGATTAATTGGAGGAAAGGCAAGACTGAGAAAAATGGCGGCAGTAATGGTCAGATACCAGGGATTATTCCAAAATGTATTTTTGTTCATCTATTCAGTATAATTTTTTCCGGCGATTACGATGACGATTTCACCCTTAATAGAGTCTCTGTTTTTCCACTCCTCGGTGATTTCGGATAGATGTCCACGATCTATTTCCTCGAACTTTTTGGAGAGCTCCCGGGCAATGCAAATCCATCGCTCGGGCGCAGCAAATTTAGAAAAACGATCTAAGAAGCGAATCAATTTGTGTGGACTTTCGTAAACTACGGTTGTTATTTCAGAGTCAGCAATAGCCTCCAATCGGGTTTTTCGCCCTTTTTTGGGAGGTAAAAATCCCTCGAATATAAAACGGTCACTTGGCAGGCCGCTTGATGCGAGGGCAGTAGTAACGGCGTCGGGGCCCGGAATAGTACAGACGGTATGGCCTTCTTGATGAGCTGTACGAGTGGCTAAAAATCCCGGATCAGAAATTCCGGGCATGCCTGCATCACTGATAATGGCAATGTTTAAACCGGCATTTAACAGATTTGCGATATGACCAATCTTTTGATGCTCATTATGTTGATGAAACGAAAAGACCGGTTTATCAATTGAAAAGTGCTGAAGAAGTACTTTTGATGATCGTGTATCTTCGCATGCAATCTGATCAACAGAATTCAGTGTATCAATTGCGCGGGGTGAAAAATCAGATAAATTTCCGATGGGTGTTGCAACAATATAGAGTGTAGCCACAGAGGGTTTTGGCTTTTAAAGGTTTAAAAATAGTACTGAAAAGATAATAGCAAACTTCGTAGTTTATTGACACAATAAACAAAATTGATAAATCAACAATTTAATATGGATTTTCAACCTTCCGGTATAAATCACATGACCATTCGTGTAAACGAAATCGAAAGAGCAGAGAACTTTTATGGAGAAATTCTTGGGTTTGAACTGGTTCGAAAAATGGGGCAAAGCATGGCCGTCTATAAAATCGGAAAAGAAGATACGTTGGTAATTGTTGAGGCAGAAACAAGCTACGATCCCAACTCTCGTGATTTTCGGGTGGATCATATTGGATTTTATCTGGATTCATCCGATAAAGTGGATGAGATGGCAACGTATTTACGAGAAAATGAAGTAACGATTTTGAGTGGGCCTGCCAATCGTAAAAAGGGACGGTTTGTTTTTGCATCAGACCCCGATGGAAATATGATTGAATTCTTTTACGAAGGATAATTAGACGCATAATTTCAGATGTAGTGAAACAATGTCAGCACACAGAGTTAGCTAAAGACGTGGCACGTTGTTTGCTGTTAAGACTAACTGTAGATAGCTCTAAGCTATATTGAAAAGATTTTAACAATTTGTAACTCTTGATAAGAATATGGTTAAAAACGAAGAACAAAATATTGAAGAAAAAGAAATAGAACAGCCCGAAGAAAGTGCTGAAACTGTTTCTGAAGAAGTAGATACTCTTTTAGAAGAACAGCAACAGAAGATTGCAGAACTGGAAGAAGAAGTAACTTATCTTAAAGACGCTCAACTCCGTAAAGCTGCCGAAATGGATAACATGCGCAAGCGGCTTGATCGGGATCGCGTACAGACATTTGAGAACGCCAGAAAATCAGCTCTCGAAGAATTCTTGCCTATTAATGATGATCTGCTTCGAACACTAAAAGCGATGGAAGAGGCGGATGCTTCTCCTTCTTATTTAGATGGTATTAAATTGGTTGCCGGTAAATTTGAGGAAGTTCTGAAACGTTATAACGTAGAAAGAATTGATGAAGCAGGAGTTCCATTTGATGTAGATCTACACGATGCCATGCTTCGCCAAAAACCGGAAGACGATTCCATAGAAAGTGGAATAGTGCTTCAGGTGATCGAAAATGGCTACCGAATTGGTAATAAAACACTGCGACACGCAAAAGTAATTGTAAGCGAATAAAAAACGCATTTCATGTCTAAACGAGATTATTACGACGTATTAGGAGTAAGTAAAAGCGCTGACGAAACGGAGCTGAAGAAGGCTTATCGAAAGTTGGCAATGAAGTATCACCCCGATCGCAACAAAGGGGACAAAGAGGCTGAAACGAAGTTTAAAGAAGCTTCAGAAGCCTATGATGTTCTGCGCGATCCACAAAAAAGACAACGTTACGATCAATTTGGCCACTCAGGAATGAATGGCGGTGGATTTGGCGGAGGCGGTGGGGCTTCTGATTTTGAAGATATTTTCAGTCGGTTCAGCGATATTTTTGGCAGTGATATTTTCGGTGGTGGAGGCGGAGGAGATCCATTTGGAGGCCGCTCACAAGGCAGGAGAAGAAGTAATCATGGTCAGCCCGGTTCAGATATGAAAGTTCGGGTTAAACTCACTTTGGAAGAAATTGCAGAGGGTGTTGAGAAAACACTAAAAGTGAAAAGGCAAAAGAAATGTGATTCCTGTAACGGAACCGGCGCAGAAACCGAAGCCGATTTCGAAACTTGTTCTACCTGTAACGGAATGGGGGAAGTCCGGCAGGTTTCCCGAACAATGTTTGGCCAGTTTGTAAATGTACAACCTTGTCCAACCTGTAGGGGAGAGGGACGAATTATCCGAAATAAGTGCTCTGCTTGTTCAGGCGAAGGACGAAAAAGATCTGAAGACAAAGTGACCATGAATATTCCTTCCGGTGTTGCTGAAGGAAATTATATCACATTAAGACGACAGGGAAATGCGGGAATTCGTGGCGGAGAACCCGGAGACTTAATTGTGATTATCGAGGAAAAAGAACACAAGCATTTTGAGCGGGATGGAAATGATATTTATTATGATTTAAATTTGAGTATTCCTGATGCAGTGCTTGGAACGAGTATTGAAGTACCCACGCTAAAAGGAAGGGCAAAAGTGAAAGTAGAGCCGGGAACTCAACCCGGAAAATTACTTCGCATGAAGGGACGTGGAATTCAAGGACTGAATAACACCGGTACGGGCGATGAGTTCATAAAAGTGCATGTCTACATTCCAAAAGATTTATCCAAAGATGAACTTAAACACATTGAAGCACTTCGCGGACAAGATCATTTCGACCCCGCGAACGCAAAATCACGTGAAAAAGGGTTCTTCTCAAAGATTAAAGACGTATTTGCGTGAATTTGATCAGCATTTTAACGAGGTATTCTCCATTTTATGGGGAATACCTTTTTTTATGAGTAAGTTATGCTCACTAAATATTTAATTTTAATCAATATAAGATTATGACAAAAACGGTACAGTTTGCTTTGTTTATGATAGTATTATTATTCGCAATTTCTTGTGCGAATGAAACCCAGCCACTTTTAGTGGAGGGGGCAGAGCCCGAAATAATAGCAGGGGATTTTGAATTTACCGAAGGTCCTTATTGGCATCCGGATGGATTTCTCCTCTTTAGTGATATTCCCGCAAATAAGGTTTTCAGGTGGTCAGAAACCGAAGGAGTTGATGTTTTTATTGAAGAATCCGGGAATTCGAATGGAATTCAGGCTGATATTGATGGAAATATTCTTTTAGCTCAACATCAGGGAACGGTTTCACGATTACAGTCTGATGAAACTCTTGAGGTTATCGCAGATAGTTTTGAAGGAAGCCGGCTCAATAGTCCTAACGATATTGCCGTTCATTCAAGTGGAAACATCTTTTTTACAGACCCTCCTTTTGGAGTCAATGATGAAGAAAGAGAACTCGATTTTAGTGGGGTTTATAAGCTTTCACCCGTTGGGGAACTGACTGTTATTTATGATGAATTCAACCTTCCAAACGGGTTGGTCTTTTCACCGGATGAATCGTTGATGTACATAAATAATTCTGAAACCGGAGATATTATGGTTTTTCAGGTAAATTCAAGTGGAGATCTGCACTCCCCTGAATTATTTGTGAATATTGGAGAAATGGGTTCAATAGGTGGAGCTGATGGAATGGTAACCGATCTCCGTGGAAATCTGTACACCACCGGTCCAAATGGACTTACCATCTTTAATGAAGATGGAGAGGAACTACACCGAATTCCCTTCGATGAGCAAATCACAAATCTTGAGTGGGGTGGAGAAGATCTTGATCAACTTTTCATTACCGGTAGTGATAATGTGTATCGATTCAAGTTCAATACCATTGGTAATAAGAAACGATAATTTAACGTAGCACGGATCGCTGATCCGTGAGCCAAAAGTTGGGCTCAAATCTGACTCAGATAAAAAAATATCTGAAACAAATGAATGGGCAAAAAGGACATCCTCTCAAAGAAATAATATCTCCCATTGAGGGGAGATCACAATCATCGTTTAGATGATTTTGGGGGTGTAGTTATGGGGAAGTGAAAAAATAATTTATTGGCTTAACCCGGATTATTCACTAAGCCCCGAAAAACGTTCGGGGGTGAACAAGGCGAAGGCAGTACACATTAAAATTACGCTGCTAAAATCTACACCCAAATTTGAGCTATCATACAAATAACATAAACACAGTAATTTCAGCGCCTTAAGTTACTCACCCATACACACGTGAATAATTCGGCTTAAAGGGACACCCCTCAGAAAGAAACGGGAACTACCGTTTCTTTCATCTCCCCTCAATGGGAGATTTACTTAGAACACCTCACTTCTTTTTTGCACATCCTCTCATGGGGAAGAGTTTAATCAACTATTTAAACTGTGTCTGATCGCATCCGTAAATACATTTACAAAGTGATCTAATTGATCATAACTGATCACTAACGGAGGCACAATTCGAATGACCGTTTCCATGGTTACATTCGATAAAACCTTGTTTTTCAGCATCTCTTCAACAACAGGTTTTCCGGGGATGGTTAATTCCACGCCAATCATCAATCCTTTTCCGCGGATTTCCTTAATCACATCCAGGTCCTGAGTTTTTTCTCTGATTTTTTCAATCAGATAAGCTCCCTTTTCAGTAGCTTGGGTCATCAGATCTTCATCCAAAATAGCATTGACCGCAGCTAAACTCGCCGCACATGCCAGAGGATTTCCCCCATACGTAGTTCCATGATCTCCATAATCGAGAGCACCGGCAGCTTTTTCGCTTGCCATCACCGCTCCAATTGGAAATCCACCGCCTAATCCTTTGGCTGTTGCAATGATATCAGGCTGGACATTAAAGTGCTGGTATCCGAAATATTTACCGGTTCGTCCATTTCCGCACTGAACCTCATCAAAAAACAATAGTGCATCATGCTCGTTACACAATTCTCGGGCACGCTTCATAAACTCTTCGCTGACCTCATGAATGCCACCTTCGCCCTGAATCGGTTCAAAGACAAAAGCAATTGTATCACTTGTGATGGCATTTTCAAGCGCTTCTATATCGTTAAATGGAATCGTGCTAAATCCTTGAGGAATCGGTTCAAACCCTTTCTGATATTTCTCCTTCCCCAAAGCAATCGCTGCAAGTGAACGCCCGTGAAAGCCACGTTCAACAGCTACGATATCTCCTTTTTTGCCTTGTTTATTTCCATATTTCCGTGCAATTTTCAGTGCCGCTTCAAGAGCTTCAACTCCCGAATTACAGAAAAACACCCGCTCTAAACCGGACAGTTCAGACAACAATTTCGCCAAATCACTTTGTGGCTTGTTATAGTAAAAGTTGGACGTGTGTATCAATTTTCCGGCCTGCTCCTGAATCGCTTTCACAACTTTTGGGTGACAGTGACCGGTGTTGTTTACCGCAATTCCTGCGAGCATATCCAGGTATTCATTCCCCTCATAATCCCAAACCAATGCCCCTTCGCCACGTTCTAACGTGAGCGGATATCGTTTGTAAATTGGTAGATGGTGTTCGTGTTCAGTTTTTTGTACGTCAGCAGTAATGTCTGATGGATTCATAAAAGTGATAAAAAATTAAAATTAATTTATTTAACGAGTGCCAGTCCTATTCGTCCGCGTTCAATATCGATATTTTTGATCTCAACCTCTATAATATCTCCCACGGAAACGACGTCATGAGGATTGTCTATTCGTTGTCTGCCGGTACTCATTTGTGAGATATGAAGCAGGCCATCTTGTTTCACACCCAAATCCACAAAAGCTCCGAAATCAACAACGTTACGAACGGTTCCTTCCATTTTCATGCCGGGTGCCAGATCTTCCATTTTAAGTACATCCTGTCTGAGCAGTGGTTTTGGAAGTGATTCACGAGGATCACGTCCGGGTTTCTGTAAATTTTCGATGATCAGTTGAAGTGTGGGAACTCCAATTCCTACCTGACCTGCAACTTCTTCAAGATTGATGTTAGAAAACACAGATTCGATTTTTGACTTTTCCTCTGAAAGTTTGTCCATATCAATACTAAACAGATTGCAAAGTTTTTCCGTTGCTTCGTAGCTTTCCGGGTGGATAGCGGTATTATCCAACGGATGCTTTCCTTCAGGAATTCGCATAAATCCGGCCGCCTGTTGAAATCTGAATTCACCGACTCCCTGTATATCTTTTAACTCATCACGACTGCTAAACTGACCCTGCTTATCACGATGACTAACAATATTCTGAGCCACTTTTCTGCTTAGTCCTGATACATGAGAAAGCAGTGAAGAACTTGCTGTATTGATGTTGATTCCCACTTCGTTTACGCAGGTCTCCACCACATCATCCAGTTTTTTGGCCAGTTGTACCTGATTAATGTCGTGCTGATATAATCCCACACCAATAGATTTCGGGTCAATTTTTACCAGTTCTGCCAGCGGATCCTGCACACGTCTCGCAATGGAAATATTTCCCCGCTGTGCGGCATCTAAATCCGGAAATTCCTCCCGTGCAATGGTCGATGCCGAATAAACAGATGCCCCGGCTTCGTTGATAATCAAATAGTGAAGCTCTTCATTGGGATGATCTTCCTTTCGCTTCTGGATCACATCAGCAATAAACTGTTCGGTTTCCCGGCTTCCGGTTCCGTTGCCAATGGCGATGAGTGTAACACTATGTTCGTCGATTAATTTATTTACGACTTTCGCACTTTCTTCGATCTTGTTTTGTGGCGGGGTAGGGTAGATGGTTGTGCCGGCTAAGTATTTTCCATAGGGATCCACAACGGCAACTTTACAGCCGGTTCTAAACGCCGGATCTACTCCCATTACCACCTGATTTTTAAGCGGTGGCTGAAGCAGCAGACTTTTCAAATTTGTGGCAAATGTTTCAATGGCGTGTTCATCAGCGGAGTCGGTTAATTCGTTTCGTAATTCCCGTTCCAGTGATGGTAAAAGTAAACGTTTATAAGCATCCTCAACCGCATCCTGCAGAGCCGGAATAAAAATGGATGCTTCATTGGTGATGACTTTATCATCTAAATGTTCCAAAGTCTGATCTTTGATAAGCTCCAGGTTCACAAAAATTTTGTTTTCCCGCTCGCCACGATTGATCGCAAGCACCTGATGCGGTTTGATGTGTGCTACCCGACCATTAAACTCGTAATAATCTTCGTAGTTGGTCCGCTCGTTTACGGCGGGATTTTTCTTGGTTGATATATGCCCATGACGCCGGATGATTTTTCTCAATGCATCTCTCACTTCAACAGACTCGTTAATCCACTCAGCAACGATATCGAGTGAGGTTGTGAGTGCTGTTTCAGCATCGGGAAGTTCCTGCTCGTCATCCACAAATTTTTTGGCATACGTTAGCGGATCTCCCTCCTCTATTTCCTGATCCCAAATCATTTGTGCCAGCGGCTCAAGACCTTTTTCTTTGGCCATATCACCCCGTGTTTTACGCTTTTTCTTGTAGGGCAGATAGAGATCCTCGAGTGTTTTCAGATCCTTGCAATTCTTTATTTTCTTTTCGAGCTCGGGGGTGAGCTTGTCCTGCTCTTTGATGGCTTTTAAAATGGTTGCTTTTCGATCCTCAAGTGTTCTATGGTGCTCAACGCGATCACGCACAGCCCGCAGCTGTTCTTCATCAAGTCCACCGGTTGCTTCTTGTCGGTAACGGGCCAAAAAAGGTATAGTAGCCCCCTCATCAATAAATTTTGCAACGGTTTGCACCTGTTTTCCTGAAAGTTGGAGGGAGTCAGCTATATGTTCAAAAATCTGAGAATCGGTCATGGAAATTGTATCTTACATCTTGTTTTATAATCAATAAATTTATGTACACAAAAATAACCTAAAGTTTCGACAAACCCAGATGGATTTTACGTTAGATGCACTTCGAGAAAGTGCCGAAAAAATTGCCCGAAAAGGAGGGGATTCAACTCTCGACTATTTTAATAAGTCGTTTGACTTGGAGTTTAAATCAGACAATTCCCCGGTGACCAATGCAGATCGCAATGCCGAAAAAATTATTCGTGAAGAGATCAAAAAACAGTTTCCGGATCATGGAATCATTGGCGAAGAATTTGGCTCGGAAAACGAAGATAGCGATGTGGTTTGGGTTCTCGATCCAATTGATGGCACTCAGTCTTTTATACATGGCGTGCCTTTTTATACCACGCTCATCGGAATTTTAATTGAAGGGAAACCACAGGTTGGTATTATTTACGCGCCTGCTTTAGGGGAAATGGTATCGGCCGCCATTGGAAGCGGAGCTTTTTTGAACGGGAAGAAAACCACTATCCGGGATTGTAAGCAACTCGATCAAGCCACATTTTTAACAACCGATATCGAGCACATTAAAAAGTATGATTTTGATCAGCCATTTGATAAACTTCTCACATCAACCCGTTTACACCGAACCTGGGGTGATGGATACGGACATATGATGGTGGCAACCGGACGGGCAGATATCATGTTCGACCCGATTTTGAATATTTGGGATGCGGCAGCGTTACTTCCGGTAGTGAAAGAGTCCGGTGGCGTTTTTATGGATGTTTCGGGTGTTGAAACCATTGAGACCAGAAACGCGATTTCAACAAATCCGCATTTAAAATCAGAAATTCTCTCATTCTTCAAATAAATATGCTCAGATTATTCCTTTTTAAATGTTTACTACTTGTATTGTTCACAGCAGAAATTGCCGTAGCACAAAATACGGACTATGAACAGTTCCGAAAAATGGATGTTCAGTTCAGCCATATGGATGCTGAAATTCGGGTCGGCGATTTAGGAAGTATTGAAGGCGAGGTTGATTATGATGTTCGTTTTCTTATTGGTGATATTGATTCGCTGATGTTTGATGCGGTTCAAATGCAGGTTGATGATGTGATTGTAA
Organism: Balneolaceae bacterium; assembly: GCA_040876545.1. Taxonomy (GTDB): domain Bacteria; phylum Bacteroidota; class Rhodothermia; order Balneolales; family Balneolaceae; genus SW132. Next base: position 396,328 of record JBBDPF010000025.1, read on the forward strand.
ATGAACGAACAATGGATTTCGAAGTGTCGGGAGATCAGCTAATCATCTTTTTAGATGATCCATTTGCGGCAGGTGATTCGGCGGAAATCAGCATTGTATATAAAGCAAACCCTCAGTTTGGCCTGCACCGAAATTACAATAACACCATTTTTACGTCGCTTTTGCCTCTTTCTACAAAGCATTGGCTGCCTATTATTGATCATCCACGGGTTTCATTTTCGACGGATATCATGTTTATATACTCCTCATCAGATCAAGTGGTTGCGAATGGAAACAGGTCGGAAAATGAAGTGATTTCCATTGACGAACAGTCTACACGATTTGTAAGCCGTTATGCTTTACCGGCTACATCTCTCTTTTTTGCAGTAGGCGATTTTGAAGAACAGTCGAGAACTATAAATGATAATGAAATTTTTCTTTACCAGGAATCGGCTATATCGGATTTGCAAGTAGGGGATGAGATTTTTTCAATGGCTGACAGTACCCTGCGCGAATTGGAAGAGCTGACAGGAGTGGATTATCCACACAGGGATTTGCATGTAGTGGTGTTGAATGATGTGATGTGGGAAACACGGAAAGCCGGTTCTGGTGTAATTTTGGTAGATTCAAATGAAAATTTGTCGGAACAGATTCAGTTTGGAATTATGAATCAATGGGCTGGAGTATTACTGCGAGATGAGCAGTGGAATGAACCAGATGCCATTCAGATTTTGAATGGATATTTTGCTTATGAATTAGGCTTGAATTTGCCGGGCGGATCAACATGGCCACAAACAGATGGTGGATCATTTTATGACGAATTCCGGTTTGAAAATGTAGACAGCTGGAACTATTATCTGCAAAACAATTCTGCGCTGAATGATGTCATTGAGTTTTCTATAGAATCACTGTTTGATTCCGATAAAAAGGTTTACGACTGGAAAGGGTTTAGTGAATTTTTATACGAAGAAACAGGTCAGCCATTTACGGAACGTCCGCAGTTTGAAAAGCCGGAAGTTGAGCAGATTGAAGAGTACGGATATTCCGTTGAAATGAATTGGGATGATCAGGAAAATACGGTTAGAATACTTTTTGAAGCCGTTAACGGAAGTATTGATGAACTTGTGACGGTAAAAGTTGAAGAGATTACATTTGATGGGGTGAACAATCACGAACTTACTTTTACAGGCGCCAGAGATGAAGTAGAACTGAGTGTTTCTGCCGGTATTGAAAATATAGTACTTACCATTGAAGAGCGGGATGATGTTATACTATCCGAAAGCAAACCATTCATGTTTTGGATTTATCAGCTTCAAAATGCAGACGAACCTGAGCAACGAATAAAAGCAGCTGAAGCCCTGAGTGAAGTTACTGACAATCCCGATTTACAGCTTGCTATGCGTGATGCTTTAAATGGGGAAACGAATGGGGATGTATATGCATCCATCTTGTATACGCTGGCAGATTTGACAAAAGGTGCCAGCGGAACAGATCAACTGTTTTTGGAGCGTGCAAATGAAAGACAGGACGAACCGGTTCAAAAAGCAGCTGCTTATTCACTTTCATACTTTGACGGAAATTCTCAGGCAATAAGCCGACTTAGATCATTAATTACCAATACAGAATCGGATGAGGTGAGGAGCCAATCAGTAAAATCGTTAGCTGAAATTACAGATGCGGATGCTTTTGAAAATATTGTTGAGGCACTCATCACACAAGAACCCACGTTAACCTCGGTGCCGTTAATGCTTGAATTGTTGGCCGAAAAGGGGAAAGAAGAAATATCCGTACAATTTTCTGAAACGTTTGTCAGTAGCGAATTTCCAATCTCTATTCGCTACCAGGTGCTTGAATTTATGTTGGAGTTTGATGGGGATTCGGATAGCTGGGAACAGCGTTTGAATACCTTACTGGATGATCCTGACCCAAGAATTCGCTACAAAGCTTTAGATGCATTAGAGGTGCTTGATGAATCAGCCAGAGAAGCAGTTATAGAGAGATTGCGGTATGAAGAGTTTGATGACAGGGTGAAAGGACGCATTGAAAACTAAAACAAATCGAACTCTTTCAGGATTTTGCTCTGCTCAAACTTTGGAAGGTTCTACATAAAACCGGTTACCAGTCACTACTTTCTTCTTCCATGGGTTCCATCATGGCAATTACATCATTGCCATTGTGATTTGAAACGGCAGCGTACCAATAATCACCCCATTTCCAAGAAACTATGTGTTTACCATTTACCTCACGGATGTGATAATCATCGTACTTCTGGCAATGTTTTACCGCTTCGGGATCACGCCTGATCGATTGCTCTTTTTCAAGCTCATCAAGCTTAAAGGCGAATACATAGATATTTTCATTCATATCCTCTTGATGAAACTTCAAAACAGGAGTGTTATAATTCTCAATAAAACTTGAATACATGACCTCTGTAATTTCTGCCCCTTCAAACAGAGGCATTCGTGGGAAATATGATAATTCAGCCTCTAAATATTCAGATGCATGATTAATATCCTCGGGGGTTACAGAAGTAAGAATTTCGGAAACATCATCCGAGTTTTCGAAGTGTTTGAATACTATCTCTTCAAGACTTTGAGAAACCGGTACCGGATCAGTAGATGTGTATTCAAGTAATTCGATGGTAATTAATGATAAAAAAAGAATAACCGCCGCTGCTGTAAGATATCGAAACGGCTTGAGGAATTTGTAAATTACCTTTCTATTTGAAGAGGTTGAACTGGATGAATCCCGAATATCATTTTTAACAGAATTGGGCGAATTATCAACTTTGAAAAAGCATTTTTCTTCCCACTCCATATCCGAAATAAGTTCATTTATCCTGCATTTTAGATGATACGGTGCTTTATCCTTTTTAAACTTTTCTTTGACAAGCTTTTTGATAATTTTTAAGCTGTTAAACTGCTTTCTTACAACAAGATCTTCATCTATATAATTAAAAAAAGCATGGCTTTCGACTTCTGTAGCTTCCCCATCGAGAATGGATGGAATTAAATCTAAAGCCTGTTTTCTTGTTAATTTCATGGTAACCTATAGAGCTAAAACTTCTTTCACTTCAATATCTCATACCACTATTATTAAATAAATAGGGGGGTACTGTGAACTTACTTTTTTAACAGGGATTTTTTTTTAATCATTCATAAAAACTGCGATTGAATTTTAAGGAAAGGGCAGTTTTGATGATCTTATTTTGAAACGTAAACCCACAATATACTATCTGTCAACGATTTATCAGGGGAATCATCAGACCAAAAGAATCTGAAATTGTTTCAATAAGGATTGGAAAAAATTATTAAACAAAAAAAGCCCTGCATTTTCATACAGGGCTTTACATGTAAAATGGGATGTTACATATTTTTGACAATCTCATCGCCAAACTCTGAGCATTTCAAGAGAGTAGCCCCCTCCATCAATCGTTCAAAATCGTACGTGACTCGTTTGTCGCTGATCGCCGCTTCGATTCCTTTTTCGATCAGATCAGCTGCTTCGCCCCAGCCCATATAACGGAGCATCATTACCGCTGAAAGGATGAGTGATCCGGGATTTACTTTATCCTGACCGGTGTATTTTGGAGCTGTTCCGTGAGTAGCTTCAAATACGGCAATTCCGGTATCGTAATTGATGTTGGCTCCCGGTGCGATTCCAATTCCGCCTACACAAGCTGCAAGGGCATCAGAGATGTAATCACCGTTGAGGTTCATCGTAGCAATGACATCATACTCAGCCGGACGTGTTAAAATCTGTTGAAGGAATGCATCCGCAATCACATCTTTGATGATTATTCCATTTGGGAGTTTACACCATGGACCGCCGTCAATCTCTTTAGCCCCGAACTCTTCCTTAGCGAGCTCATAACCCCAGTTTTTGAAACTTCCTTCTGTAAACTTCATGATGTTTCCTTTGTGAACCAACGTTACGCTATCACGCTTTTCTTCAATGGCGTATTTGATGGCAGCACGAACCAAACGTTTGGTTCCTTCAATTGAAATTGGCTTGATGCCAAGAGATGAAGTTTCGGGAAATCGGATATTTTTTGATCCAAGTTCATTAACAAGAAAATCCTTCAGCTTTTTGTTTTCAGGAGTTCCTGTCTGATATTCAATACCGGCATAAATATCTTCTGTATTTTCTCGGAAAATAACCATATCAGTCAATTCCGGCTGTTTTACCGGACTGGGTGTTCCCGCGTAATATTTTACAGGACGCACGCATGCATAGAGATCTAATTTCTGACGAATAGCTACATTTAATGAGCGAATTCCGCCACCTACGGGTGTGGTAAGCGGGCCTTTAATTCCTACTTTATAGTCCTGAAATGCTTTAAGGGTATCTTCAGGCAACCAAGAATCTTTGTCATACACTTCCAGTGCTTTTTCTCCTGCGTAGACTTCAAACCAGTTAATTTTCTTTTCGCCGTTATATGCTTTTTCAACGGCGCTATCTACAACATTTTTCATTACGGGAGAAATATCAATTCCAATACCGTCTCCTTCGATGTAAGGCACAATTGGATCGTTGCCAACATTTACGGTTCCATCAGGATTATTGGATATTACCGTTCCCTTGGTGGGTTTCGTTAATTTGTCGAAGCTCATGTAGTCATTATTAGATTGCGATTAATTTCGTTTAAAATAGCGAAAATCTGTTACGTTTGCTTATTAGAGGATTTTAAAAAATTTAAAGCAGATTCAACTGCATATTGAATCATTCAAATAGTATCTTTGCAATGTTGAAGTTGAAATGACGTTAAGACAGGAAAAACGGAGTCATTATGATTAAACCAATGTTTGGCCATCGGCCGAAGCCCAAAAAATTCAACATGCCACTTCGCTACTATAATCCTGAAGAGGAGGAGAAGCGAAAGCGAAAAATTAGTATTAAGATGAGGCGCAAACGTCCGAAACAAGGTGCTCAAGTATTTGTTTATGCCGTAGGTTTGGCTATTGTCGTTTGGGTGATTTCAGTACTTTAATTTCAAACAAATCTTAAAAAATCAGTTGAACAGTACCAGCGAAACAGATTCTTCATCTATCATCCGACCCATGCCGCCGGAGCTCTCGAATAAAATTGCCGCCGGTGAAGTGATTCAGCGTCCGGCTTCGGTTGCCAAAGAACTACTTGATAATGCTATTGATGCCGGAGCGGATCGAATTAAACTATTAATTCAGCAAGCAGGAAGAACTCTCATTCAGGTAATTGACAACGGGTGCGGGATGTCAAAAAAAGATGCACGTCTTTGTTTCGAGCGTCATGCCACATCAAAGATTCAATCCATCGAAGATTTGTACCGAATCCGTACGATGGGATTTCGTGGCGAAGCGATGGCATCCATTGCATCCATTTCTCAGATAGAAATGAAGACTAAAAGAGTAGAGGACGATGCCGGCGTATTATTGGAAATTTGGGGAGGAGAGGAGAAAAAACTGGAACCAACGGCTACGGATGATGGAACCTCAATTGCTGTAAGAAATCTTTTTTACAACGTTCCAGCACGCCGACAGTTTTTGAAAACCGATGCTACAGAACTTCGTCATATCATCCGAACGTTTCAGCATGCAGCGCTTTCCAACATTGATATCGCGTTTGAAATGCATGCCGATGGTGATCAGATTTATTTACTTCCCAAACAGACTCTCGAACAACGAATCACAGAGCTGTTCGGAAAGCAGTATCGTGCAAGTCTTATTCCGTTTGAAGAAGAGACTAGTTTAATTAAGATTCATGGAGTTTTGGCTGACCCAAAACTTGCCAAGAAAAGCAGGGGAGAGCAGTTTCTTTTTGTGAATGGGAGACCGTTTCAACATCGGTATCTTACCTATGTTATTTTGAGTCTGTTTGATGCTTGGACAAAACAGAATGAATATCCGTTTTACTGTATCTTTTTAGAAATAGAACCCGATCTGGTTGATGTAAATGTTCACCCCTCAAAAATGGAAGTGAAGTTTGAGGATGATCGAAGTGTGATACAGCTGACCCGATCTGTGGTTAAAAAAGCGATCAACGAATATTTTGTGGTTCCCGATGTGGAACAGTCCGAGCGTGCAAGAGATGATTTCAATACGTCTTTTGAGAATTTCTCTCAAAATGTACCGAAAAAGAAGAGCGGTGATGGAAATTTTCAGATGCCGTCACGAATTAATTTCAGGCAGCGTGGACCCAACGGTAACGAATCAGCTGAACAACTTTATGGTGATACCGATCAGCAACACGATAATTTATCGGCAAAATCCGGCGAGAACCGGCCGGAAACCCGTGACCGTGGATTTTGGCAGCTTCACAACCGATATATCTTAACGCAGACACGTACAGGAATGTGTGTGATTGATCAGCACGCCGCCCATAAGCGCATCATCTACGAAAAGACACTGGGAGCTACCGAAGAATCTATTCCGGGCACTCAGCAGCTTTTATTTGCGCAAACTATCGAGTTTTCTGCGACTGAATTTTCACTGCTTAAAGAGTTGCACGAAATTATTCAGCGAATGGGATTTAGCATTCAACTTCTCAGTGGAAATACTGCGATCATCAATGGCGTACCGGCAGATATTGACATTGGCAATGAGCAGGTGGTATTAAAATCGATGTTGCAGCAGTACCGGGAGCTGGATCAAAAATTAAAGATAGATTCCAGGAAAAAAATCGCCATCGCTTTTGCATCCCGAACCGCTATTCCACGGGGACGAAAACTATCGGAATCAGAAATGGAACTGCTGATTGATCAGCTCTTTGCCTGCGAGGAACCGTACCACGATCCGCTGCAAAAACCGACGCTGGTTTACATGCCCATTGATGAGATTAATAATCGGTTTCGGTAGGTATTTTGAAATATATATTTAAATGTTGCTCATCAGCTATAATTAAGGGGTTTTATACTTATTTCGAAATCAAGCCGGCCTCTGATTCGTGGAGGCGAACAGCTATCGCAGTGCGACTGAGACCGCTTTTACTTAATCATTCCGGCCGACAACCTTGATCTTCTCTTGAGAGTAACGGCGATTTATGAGTTTTTAACAACTTTTGAGTAGCTAGACCATTGATTAAGTAGTCAAAGGAGTTCACTGCGATACAGCCGGAGCAAATCCGCAGCCTTGATTTTTTGGTTCGTTTTGCATCAAGGCAAAATGAACAAGGAACGCCGAATTTCTTTTATAAGGGCTAAACCAATGGTTTATCGATAATTACGAGGGAGTATTTCCATGAATTCAATGCGAGGCATGCTTTGCCCCCATTCAGAATCCACATAACAAACAATATGATCTTGTAGCGCGGGAGTCCTATATTCATCATATCTAAAAACCAAAAAGGGAAGCGACTTGAATATACTCGCGGTTGAACCATTTTACAGCGGCTCGCATAAAGCATTTCTAAAAGGCTTACAGGAAAATTCTGCCCATAACATTATTCCTATCAAGCTGAACTATAAGGGCTGGAAATGGAGAATGCACGGGGATTCGGTAAAGCTCGCTGAGATGACCAGTCACGTTGAGGAAGAAATCGATCTTTTGCTAATTAGCAGTATGACCAACCTGCCGGCTTTCCTCGCATTGACAAACCCGCGTTTTGCATATACACCTAAGGTAATGGTGATGCACGAAAATCAGCTAACACAGCCCATGCCGGAAGGGGAACAGCGCGATCTTACGTATTGCTATATCAATTACCTGAGTATGTTGTCGGCAGATCGCCTTCTGTTTTCGAGCAAATTTCATTTGGATGATTTGATGCAGGAACTTCCCAACTTTTTGGAACACTTTCCGGATGACAAATACTTTAACACCATTGATCAAATTCGCGAAAAAAGCATGGTACTTTATCCCGGTTTGGATTTAAGTGTTTTTGATGAACAACCGGATATACGAAAAGATAATGAACGACCGGTGATCGTTTGGAATCAACGCTGGCAGTTTGATCGAAACCCGGGAATGTTTTTTAAAGTATTGAATCGCTTAAATGATATCGATCTGGAGTTTGATTTGATCTTGGCCGGCGATACAAAACATCAAAAACCGGAAGAGTTCGAAAAGGCATGGAAACGGTTTGGAGATCAAATCACCCATTTTGGTTATGTAGAAAACGTTGAGAATTACAGCAAACTTCTCCATTCAGGAGATATAGTCGTTTCCACTGCAACCTATGAATTTTTCTGTGTGGCTATTATGGAAGCTATTTATTGTGGGTGCCACCCTCTGGTACCCAATAAACTACACTATCCGGAATTGATACCAAACTCTCTCCATAATCCACTTTTGCATGCACCCGTTCTGTACGAAACAGAGGACGATCTGTTTCATATCTTAAAAGATCTACTTACCGGAAATGTTAAACCGTTGCCAAAATCATCTTTGCAGAATATCAATAAACATCTCAATTGGAAACGTAGAATAGGTGAATTTGATCAGTTTTTTGAAGAGATGGTGGAGGAGTAAAGCTTTGTATCAAGTCTCCCCTAACAGGGGCTCATTTTTTGAACACGTAGCGTAAGCGTAGTGAAATTTAGAGGGGTGTTCATCGGTTTTTCCACGTTCTGATAAACATCCCCCTGATTCCCCCTTTATTAAGGGGGAGTTTTCATGTTCAGAATAAATAATCGAACCCAAAACTAAAAAGGGGCATCATCATCTCCACCGATACTGTGCGGAGGCGGTGGTGGAAGTGGAGCTGAACCACCCTGATTTGGATCAGAAGGAATATCGGCACCACCCTCAAATTCTTCGTCTTCTGCCTGGGTCAGACGCTCAAATCTGGCGTACTGTTTCACAAAGTACATGTTTGATGATCCAATCGGTCCGTTTCTCTGCTTGCCGACAATCAGTTCTGCTAAACCATTGGTGGATTGTCCCTCGGCGGTAGTGGTAATTCCATAATATTCCGGTCGATACAGGAAACATACAACATCGGCATCCTGCTCAATAGATCCTGATTCACGTAAATCACTCAATTGTGGACGTTTGTCTCCACCTCGCTGTTCAACCTGACGGCTTAGCTGAGAAAGTGCAATTACAGGTACATTCAACTCTTTTGCCAATCCTTTAAGTCCACGGGAGATCGTTGCAATTTCTTGTTCACGACTTCCAATATCTCTGGAACTGGCGGTCATCAGCTGTAAATAATCCACAACAATAAGACCAATATCATGTTCACTTTTAAGTCGACGACACTTCGTTCGAAGTTCCATCAGGCTTAACCCGGGAGTATCATCAATAAAAATTTTGGCTGTAAAGAGCCTGCTTGCAGCTTCAATGAGACGTTTAAATTCATCATCCTTTAAACGGCCGGTTCGGGCAGCCTGTGCATCAATCCTTGCTTCCATCGTTAGAAATCGCTGAACAAGCTGTTGTGATGACATCTCAAGACTGAAAATGGCAACATTGGTCCGCAGGCTTTCATCGGGGTGCAAAACCGCATTACGAGCACAGGTAAGGGTAAACGCGGTTTTTCCCATCGATGGCCGAGCCGCAATAATTATTAAATCACCATTTTGCCAGCCGGATGTAAGTTTATCAACGTCAAGTCCTGCAGGAACTCCGGTTACACCGGATGGTTTTCCCCGAAGATCTTCGAGATATTGGAGAGTATCTTTTAAAATATCACCAATGGCCTGAGAACTTGAACGGTTCTTAGTATTTGCAATTTCGAAAATTCTTTGTTCGGCAGCATCCAATGTATCAAATGCATCAGATGTGGTATCGTATGCTTCTTTGATGATATCATTGCATTGCAGGATCAAATTTCGTTTGATCGCTTTCTCAGAAATAATCTGAGCATGATAGTCCACATTGGCAGCTGAACTTACTGAACGGGTCAGATCTGCCAAATATCCACCGCCCCCGACGGTTTCCAGCAGATGATTGTCCCGAAGTTCATTTTCAACCGTGAGCAGATCAAGGGGATTATCGCGCTCATATAAAACCCGTAGCGTTTCGAAAATGTGCCGGTGTGCAGGCTTGTAAAAATCTTCAGGTCTTAGCAACTGAAGAGCAATGGTTGCGGCTTCATGTTCGATTAACATGGCTCCTAAAACAGACTCCTCAACTTCAACCGCTTGGGGAGGAATTCGTCCACCACTGACAAGCGATTGGTCGTTTTTTTTATTTTGGTAATCAGAGCCGTTTGATTTGGCCATTTGAGCAAGTTACAAGATTAAAAAAATCAATCAACAGAAAAATGATCAGAACTTAATGTTATATACTTCTTTTTGATGTGTTTCAGAGCTTAAGAAGTAAATAAATCCACCCTAATGGATGTTAATAAGTCACTAAATGTAAAGCACAATTTCTCTGATCAAATGAATTTTAAAAGTAACAAAAAGTAGAGAGTTTACCTTAGATAAATTTTGATTTTTTACAGTCATCACTTCAAGGTATTACAGGGGCTAATTTTGATATCGTAAATTTAAATCAGGGTCTTCCCCCCAATTCATCATATCGTTTTCGCACCATCTGTACGTCTTCCCAAGTGGGTCTTTTCCATTTTGGTTTACGTAAAAGTGCAGCCGGATGATAAGTAACAGTCAGATCTGTATTTTTGAATTTGTGAAAAGTACCCCGCATATTTTTTAACGCATCATCTTTTTGCAGAAGAGTTGTTCCTGATACCTTTCCAAGGCAAAGGATAATTTTGGGCTGAATGAGTTCAATTTGTCGTAAAAGAAAAGGAAGACTTCGTTTGCGTTCATCATCATTAGGGTTTCGATTATCAGGCGGACGGTGCTTCAGAATATTGGCAATATAGATCTCATCACGGCTAAAATTTATGGCTCCCAAAATTTTGTCGAGCAGCTGACCTGCAGGACCAACAAAGGGTTCACGTTGGATGTCTTCCTGTTCACCGGGTGCTTCGCCGATAATCATTAGATCAGCTTTTGGATTGCCAACACCAAAAACGAGATTTGTGTTTTCAAGATCGGTTTTTAACTCGTCACTCTGTTCACACAACTGTTTCAGTTCTTCAAGGGTAGAGCATTTTTTAAGTAAATCATCAAGTGTGGGTTTCTTGAGCTCTTCAATAACCTTTTTATCATCGGACGATTCATCGGGACCCATCTTTTCAACAACGGTTTTATTTAGATTGGGTGTGAATGCGCCATACAGCTCCTTCTCAGTTTCTATGAACTGCATCACTTCATCCAGAATGGTTTTCTTCTTACTCATAAATTGGGGATTATATCAGGGTAAAATTGATTCATCAAACCGCCGAAGCTGTTCAAAATAACGCTGAATAAGCTGCTGATATTCATCACTGAACTTCGTGTAGTTTGGATCTTGTAGTCTGGATCGTATTTCTTGTCTTAGTTCCTCTAAAGTCATTTCCGGTGGAAATTCACGAGCCATTTGTTCGGCACGCGAGCCTTCCCGTTCTTCATCTTCTCCGCGCTGATCCATCGACTGTTCAGCATTCAACATTCGAGATAAAATATTTTGCTGACGTTCAATCATTATAGGATCGGTAATTCCACCTCTCATATCGTTGATGGAATCCTCCATCTCTTCAACCATTCTCTGTAAATCGCTTAAAGTTCCGTCACCCTCACGCAACGCTCCACTTTGCTGCAATTCCCGAAGCTGTTTTCGTATTTCATTTTGTTGACGAGCCATTTGGTCCAATCGCTCCGATTGTTCCCGGGTTAGCCGGTCGCCCTGAATATCATTCACCATATTCTGCAGCTGCTGATTTAACTGCTGCTGTTCGCCCGACATTTTTTGCAGGTTCTCAATCATCTGCTGCATTGACATGGCACCTCCTTGTCCGCCGCCATTTTGCTCCTGATCCATCAGCTGATCCAGAAGGGAAGCGACCGTTGATGAAAGATCATTTATACCCCCCAAAGATTCCCGTGTAGTTATGGTAGCTCCGCGTTGATTTCGCTCCGTCATCTCAGTAATAGATCGCTCTAAGACCCGTTCTACTTCTTCTTTTTTACGGTTTACCCGATTTGGAATTTGAGGTAATTCAGATGAGATTTCGAAAATAGAATCAGCCACAGCAGAAAACTGATTGGTTACATAATTCTGTTGCCGGGCGAGTTCCACAAATCCCTGACTACGATTTTGGGTTTCTTCTGATCGCATTGTTAAATCCTCCTGAGCTTCGGAAAGATCTAAAAGTGTATACAGAGAACGTTGCAGTGCTAAAATATTTACCTGTATTTGTTGACCACTCATTTGTTGAGCACTATCCCGAAATTTTTGTGCTTCTTCCTTTAGTTTTTCGCTGATCTGTTGCTGTTGTTGTTGCACTTCTTCTGACGGAGACGCCTCTCCATTTTCGCTTTGATCCGCTGCATTTTCCTGAACCTCATCAAGCTGCTCTTTTATTTGATTGAGTTCATTTTGAGCATCTTCTTTAATTTTTTTGAGCTGCTCTTCTGACTTCTTGGGAGGATTACTATCCAGATTATCCAGTTGGTCTGATACTTGATCCACATCTTCACTTACTGTTTCCAACTCTTGTTGAAGTTGCTCAAGTGTGGATTCAGGATTTTCCTCCACGCGTTCTGAAAGATCTTCATATTGTTGAGCAAGCCTGTCCAGATCCGTATTCATTTTAATCTGTTTGAACAATTCCTTGGTACGTTCAAGCCGTTCCCTGTAGAGCTCTTCGTTGAAGGTCACATTTTCCAAAGCCTGTTCCATTTGCTCAGGTGACATATTTTCCATTGCATTTCGCAACTCATTTAACGCTTTTTGAAGATCAGGATCATCCAGCTCGTCCATTAACTGTTGTAGTTCTTGATAAGACTGTCTTGTTTCCTCAGAAACGTTATCGCTTTTATTCATTTCTGATCGAAGTTCTTCAAATTGATCCCTCATTTCTTTAACGGCATCGTCAATCTCTTGCTGTCTTTCGGAGACATCTTCCAGCATTTCCTGCTCTTCAAACCCGCCATCAGGATTTTCTCGCAAACGCTCTATAAAACGTTCATATTCCTGTTCCATCTGGTCAAAATTATCAGAAATGTTATCCATTTCGGATTGAACATCCCGTTCACCGGCTTCCATTTCTTCAAAGGAATCTGCCAGTGATGGAACTTGTAGCGATACTCGTTGAGATTCTCCCCATTTGTAGCCACCCACTTCATCATTATCGAGAGCACGAATCCAAAATTGAACTTCATCCCGAGGCCGGAGATCTTTTTCTGATAAATCCCAGTCTATTGATGTAGATCGTCCATTTTGGGGAACAGAAAGCTCCATAGATCCGGAAATGGGTTGATCAACAAATGCCCGCTTTATTTCCCATTGCAGCTCAGCTGATGTTAATCCAAAATCATCCGTTGCCTGATAAATGATATCAAGATTCGTTGGATTTGCCTGTTGTGCGGAATTGGTTGGTTCCTGAATGACAACAATTGGAAATTCATCTTCCTGCAGTTGAGTGACAATTCGAAATGGATTCCGATTTTTTAGTCCGTCGCTATCAACCATCTCAAAAGAGAGCGTGTCGCTTTTTTGAGGCGTGAAACGATGAGAGTAGAATAGGTTATCTGAATGGAGAGGAGTAGCAGAATCGTCAGTGACAATGTTTAGCGAATCGATTTGTTTATTGGCTTTGCCTTCAATATCTATTGTAGATCCGGGATAAAATTCAAGATCAGAAAAGGGATATTCATGTTCATCAACAGAAAGTTGGGTGTAGGAGGGAGGAATAACATTTACTGATAATTCCTCAAATCGAGGCTGAAGCTGTACATCAATTTGGTACGATTCACTTTCAAACCCATCCATCGTAATGTAGTATTCAATGGAATTGGTCAACTCTATTTCATTTGAAATATACTCGGTGCTGTTGATGATGTTCATGGGACGTTCCCGAAACTCATCTTCAACATTTGTTTTCAGCGATATGTATACATTATCTGGAAGACTATTTTCCTGAAAAGTAATTTTTGGAGCGATGATTTGTCCATGTTCAATTGTTTTTGAACCGGGTTCAATAGTAAACACATAAGGGTTCGGTTCTTCAAAACTATTCCAGAAATTTGCTGTGCGATGTAACCCATCAGGATTATATAGTGCTGATAAAGCAACTGCTCCAATAACAAATACAGATATCGTTGATGTGGCTAAAAACTGTTTATGGATTTTAGAATTGACCGAAAACTGATTTAGGTTTTCATTAACATCGTTCAGATTTACCGAATCAAGATTTTTGGCAAGTGCTGCATCATAAAAAACAGATGATTTTTGATTTCCATCAGTGTAAAGGTCAATTAGGTTAGCAATGTTTTCGCCATCCGTTTTTTGCTGTCTAAGAAAAACTTTCGAAAAAGAATGGAACCCATTAAACTCTCGTTTTTTTTGATACAACCAGATAGATATTCCGGCTATAATTACAATTAGTAGAAGAGACACTATTTTTGCCGTTGCAGAAAGATAGCTTACGGATTCAAGGACTTGTAAAAGCAGGAAACCCATCAAAAAAAGTGAACAGAAAAGGAGAACTGCTGAGAGCACGTTTTTCCGCTGAATTTTTCCATATTTCTCCTCAATGGAGGCGATAAGAGTAGAAATATGTTTATTCTTATCTGTCATCAATGGAATAATTCGACGGTTGAATATAGGGTGAAATAAAGGTGAATGCAGAAGCTATAACTGCATTTTTGGATGTTAATTATACGAGATCTTCAAATAAAAAGTGATCGCGAACACTGAACTTTCCATCCTGATCGTTAACACGAATGATTTCGTGATTTGCATCATGCTCAAGGTAGAGATACCAGTTTTTCTTGGCTGCCTCTTTCAAAAAAAGTTCCTTTTCTTTCAAGGTTTGCAGGGGATGCATATCGTATCCCATTACCCATGGAAGTGGCACATGTGCAAATGTAGGGAGCAGATCAGCGGTATAAATTAACGATCTGTTATCATCATAAATAAATGGCAGTTGTTGGCCAATTGTGTGACCATCTGCTGAGATTGTTAATAATCCTTCCTCAAACTTGTGGCGATCCGGTACAAGATTTAGCTGTTCGCTTTGTCTGATGGGATTAATATTCTCGGGCAGAAAACTTGCCTTTTCACGGGCATTTGGTTTGATGGCCGTTTGCCAGTGTCGTTCGTTTACATGATAGGTGGCATTTGGAAAGCAGTGTTTAAGCTCACCATTTTTATCATATTCAGTAGTTCCTCCACAGTGATCGAAATGGAGGTGAGTAAAGATGATGTCCGTAATGTCTTTGGCAGTTACATTTAAAGAAGCAAGAGATCGGTGGATTTCACTATGATCGTAATCAAGTGAATAAATGGAAGTCATTTTCTCATTAAATTTATCTCCACAACCATTATCCACGAGGTAAATTCGATCTGTTTTTTTTGATTTGATTAGCAGGCATCTTGTGGCCATAGGTATGCGGTTTGTTTCGTCGGCCTCAATTTGTCTGTTCCAAAGAGTTTTGGGTACCACACCAAACATTGCGCCACCATCGAGTTTGAATCGGCCTGTTTCGATCTTGTAAAGTTCTAAATCACCGATCACAACGGGTTTAACTGACATAGGATATTATTCAATTTGATATTCATTATAAATGTAAACAAAAAAAGCCGATTTCGTTAGGAAATCGGCTTTTGTGAAACGAAACAAATTTTTAAAAAGAGGGGATTGGATCAATTCTGAACAAAGTGTCTAAAAGTGTAATACCAATCATTAGAAGGAAAAATGCAAGACCCGTAAACAGTAGAATGGAGTTGAATTTAGCATCCCAGTAAAGATTCATAAAAAAGGTAACCACTATTCCTGCTTTAACACCTGCAATAGATATTGCAACGACAACATTCCAGGGTTCCGGTACCTGAATCCATGTAACGGCAACTGTTAAAAACGTAAGTATAAAAAGGGCGGTACCTACACCCCAAAGAAACTTAGCAGAAGAAATATGATGATGATCACTCATGGTCTATAAATATTTTTCGTTATTAATCGATGAGGTAAAGTAGGGGAAACAAGAAAATCCAAATGACATCCACAAGATGCCAATAGAGCCCTGTAATTTCAACGGGAGTATAATACTTATTGCTAAATACACCTTTTCTGGCTTTTACAACAAGCCAGATCATAAGTCCTATTCCAATAATAACGTGGATGCCGTGAAGGCCTGTCATCATGTAATAGATACTAAAGAAGATATTTGCCTTCTCATGGGCGATACCTTCATAGGCGTAATATTCGCCGGGAAAAATCCCTTTTTCAAATTTATGAACATATTCGAAGTATTTAATCACCATAAACACACAGGCCAGACTAATGGTAATCCAAAGATTAATCATTAGTCCTTTTATTTGGTTCAGCTGAGCTGAGCGAATTGCCATGGCAACAGTGAGAGAACTACCAATCAAAACAGCGGTATTAACGGTTCCCCAAAAGGTGTCCAGTTCTACGGAAGCCATTTGGAAAAGCTCGGGATACCAAGACCGGTAAACAATGTAGGCTACAAATAAGCCTCCAAAAAATAAAATCTCTGTGACTAAAAATACCCACATTCCCATTTTTGCGGAGTCAAATTGCTGATCGGAGTCAACAAAATGATGCTGTAAATGGGAGGGTCTTTCTTCAACTGCAGAAGGTTCAGACATGTTTTCTAAGATGTTTTATGCTTTTTAAGCGGAAGTTTCTGTTTTGATGTCTACTTGTTGATCGCCGTGGTGTTCATCAAGTGGATCATGGTGTGAATCGGCAATTCCCAACTGGAATTCTGACATCGGTTTATGATAGTCGTAAGGACCATTGATTATTACCGGTGTGTGGTCAAAATTGTGTAGTGGGGCAGGAGATGGTGTTTGCCATTCCAAAGCGCGGCTACCCCATGGGTTTGCAGGTGCTTGTTTGCCTTTTAATAGTGAATAAGTCAAGTATGATGCCATAATGATAAATCCAACAAACATGGTATATGCACCCATTGTAGAGAGTTGGTGAAATGGCTGAAACTGATCAATATAGTTGAAATATCTTCTTGGCATTCCTTGAGATCCCATTACAAACTGAGGAAGGAAAGTCATGTTAAAACCAATAAATACAAGAATACAGCTCACACGAGCCCAGAACTCGTTATACATTTTACCAAACATTTTGGGCCACCAATAGTGTAATCCTGCAAAGAATGCCATTACCATTCCACCCATCATTACATAATGGAAGTGAGCGACAACGTAATAGGTATCGTGCAGGTGAATATCTACTGCAAGTGATCCGAGCATAATTCCGGTAAACCCACCAATTGTGAATAAGAAAAGAAATATCATCGCATATAACATGGGCGCTTTCAAATCTATCGAGCCTCTATACATGGTAGCCAACCAGTTGAAAATCTTTATACCGGTTGGAATACCTACGAGAAACGTTAGGAACGAAAAGACCATGTTAGCCAAAGACGATTGTCCGGCGGTAAACATGTGGTGACCCCAAACAAGGAATCCAATAAATGCAATGGCAAGTGAGGATAGAGCAATAGCCCAGTACCCAAAAATTGTTTTTCTGGAAAAAGTGGAGATTACCTCACTAATAATACCAAACCCGGGTACAATCATAATGTAAACAGCAGGGTGTGAGTAGAACCAAAAGAAATGCTGGTATAGGACAGGGTCACCACCAAGGGCCGGATCAAAAATACCGATTCCCAATACCCGTTCCATAGATAATAATAAAACTGTAATGGCGAGAACGGGTGTAGCAAGAACCTGAATTAAACTGGTTGCGTATAACGCCCATAAGTTTAGTGGAAGTTTATTCCATGTCAGGCCCGGGGCACGCATTTTATGAATGGTAACAATAAAGTTAACTCCTGTTAAAATGGAGGAGAAACCGAGAATAAATATCCCCAGAGTCATCATCAATACGTTACCACCTGTTTCGGCACTGTATGGAGTATAAAAAGTCCAGCCTGTATCCACACCACCGGTAAAAATTGCAATCAGCGTAAAGATTGCACCAATTGTGTAGATATAGAAACTTGCAAGGTTTAAACGGGGGAAAGCAACATCTTTTGCTCCCAGCTGCAAGGGGAGAATAAAGTTGCCCAGTGCTGCGGGAACGGACGGAATCAAGAAGAAGAAAATCATGATTGCGCCGTGAAGCGTAAATACTTGGTTGTATACATCTGCATCGATAAATGTACGTGCAGGTGTTAATAATTCAGTTCGTATAAGCAAAGCAAGAAGACCGCCTACAAAAAAGAAAATTGCAACGGATGCCAAATACATCAGCCCAATCTTTTTGTGATCTACGGTCGTCATCCAGTTCCAAATCCCTGTCTCAGAATTTAAATAATGTTTTTTAGGAGATTCCTCCGGCTTGAATCGCTTAACTTGTAGCTTTCGTATATTCTTAGGTGTTTCTGAACTTGGCATATCTTTATTCTAATGTTTTTATATACTCGATGATATCGTCGATCTGGCGATCTGAAATAGTACCTTGGTATGCAGGCATTACATTATCATATCCTTCAACAACATTTGCATCCGGCTCAATGATACTTTCCCGGATATAGTTTTCATCCGCTGTAATCGTCTCACCACTTTCTGTAGTTCGTTCACTATTCCATAAGCCTTGAAATGAAGGACCAACAAGGCTTGAACCATCTGTTGAGTGACAAGCCTGACAACCCTGTCGAGACACTAATGCCTCACCTCGTTCGGCAGGTGGCATATCTTCATCAATTTGGTCACCCGTTTCGAGCCACTCTTCAAAATCTGGCTGCGATAGTACTTGAACAACTGCGTCCATGTTTGAGTGCTGGGTACCGCAATATTCAGTACAGAAAATAACTGAATCATCTATCTCCATTGCTTCAAACCAAACGGATGTATATCTATTTGGTAACACATCTGCTTTAACACGATAATCAGGTACATAGAAAGAGTGGATAACATCATCCGAACTCATAACAAGTTTAACCGGCCGATCTACCGGAACATTAAGTTCGTTTACACTTACGGCACCATTATCGTAATGGAATTCCCATAACCAGCTCTTGGCAACTACACGAATTTCATAAGCATCATTCGGAGCTGTGGTTACATTTGTATAGCTTGTGAAGCTCCAGCCAAAAAGAATTAAAACCAAAATTAACGGAATTACAGACCATGTAATTTCAAGTTTACTATTATGGGTAATAACCGGAGTTACGTCATTTTCTGAACGTCTTCGGTACTTCCATGAAAAATAGATAATTGCAATTGTAATTCCAGCGAGAAGTATAACACTTGTAACATTTACAAAATGAAACAATGCATCTATTTCGCCAGCATTCGTGCTTTTGGCAGGGGGGAGCATGTATTCACTAAATCTATTCATTCTCAAACTCTATATTTTGTGATGTTGATGACCCGCGTTCGCGCCTCCATAAAATCATGAGGAATATACCCAGAATAAGCATGGTAGCCAAGCCACCCAACTTCATAATATTGATGGCGACAGGAACGTAATTTTGTGATTCCGAGTCGTAAGTAAAACAGTATAAAACAGCCCTTTCTATAGTCGATCCGATTTTGCCGTCTGCAGCTTCATAAAGGGCATTACGGAGGTCAAATTCCAAGAAATTTATACCATAGAGGTACCGTGTAACAACGGCATCCGGACTAATTAACATGATGCTTGCCAAGTGCAAATATTCACCTGTTTCTTCATCATATTTATAGCTAAATCCAATAGCTTCAGAAAGCTCAGCAATTGCTTTTTCGTTGCCGGTTAAAAAGTGCCAACCGTCTTCGGCTCCGGGACGATTAAAACTCGCCATAATCTCATGTTTTTCCTCAGCAGCTTGTTCGGGAGTTTCGGTTGGATCAATGCTATATGAAATAATTGTATAATCTTCTCCGGGATTCCAACTAAGCTGATTTACAACTTTATAAACGGATTCAATAACCAATCCACACAATGATGGACAATCATAATAAAGCGGGTTAAGCAGAACCGGTTTTCCGCTACTCATTAATTCTTTAATGGTAACAGAATCGCCTTCAGAAGTTGCAAATGTAAGATCCCAGGGGATAGTACTTCCAAGTTTCTCTTCTACTCCCACACCTTCTACATCAGCGGGAACTGCCTGGTTTAACTGCGCAAAGGATGTTTGAACAAACATCATCGACACTGAAATCAGAAATAAGATTTTCAGCGTTTTCTTCATAATTATACTCCTCAGTCGGTGGCCATTTGCGTAATAGCGCTGTCAATTGGAATTCGATAAATACCAGCTTCAAGGTCTACAACTCCATAAGAGTCGAGAATAACCTGATTGCGCTCTTCCATTTCACCAATATCATAATAGATACTTTCTGACGACTGTTGTTGTCCAAAACTTTCGTATGAAAAATCATGGATATAGAAAATGGAGAGTATCATCAAAAATATAACGGACGTACCAAATAGTGCCCAAAAAATAAGTCTTGGATAGTTGAGATGATCCGGTGTTGCACCATATTCATAATCTCTGGCGAACTCATCTGTAACTTCCAGATCTATGCTTTCTTCGTCATCTAAATGGTCTGGAGTGAAAACGTATGTAACATCTTTTTCGCGTACCCATGTTTCGAGAAGTTCTACATCAATATCATACTTCTCGGCAGTAGGTTTAATATTCTCTTTACCACCGGAAATTGCTTCTTCAACAATTCTCGATTTTTCTTCAGCTCTAAGCTTATTTGGATCTTTACTCATGGCAATTGTGTAATATCAAACAATTATTGGTGATAGTGTTTGTCAAGCGATTCCGATAGGGTAGGGTGGCTTGTGGGTACAATATTGTGCTTTCGCAATGTGCTAAAGAACAGTCCCATAAAAATACCTCCAAGTCCTAAAAATGTGGTGATATCTAACCAGCTAACGGCAATTCCGTGGTGGTGTAAAATCGGCATTACAATCCAGTGAAGCTCAATAAAGTGCATCACAAGAATTAATACAGATACAAAAATTAATATCTTTTTATTGTGTTTTCTGTCGCGGTTTAATAGCAGTATAAAAGGGATCAAAAATCGTCCGATAATCAAACCATAGGTAATAAATGCCCACGATCCTTCTAACCTGTGGTAGTACCACAACGTTTCTTCCGGGATGTTCGCGTAGTAGATCAATAAAAACTGACAAAAAGCGATATAGGCATAGAATACAGTAAAACCGAAGAACCAAGCCCCTAAATCATAAATATGTGCTTTTCTAACGGTGTTTTGAAGCATTCCTTTTTTGTGGAACCAGAATACCATTAAAATGAGTACCGGGAATAGTGCCTGAAAGCTCATCGCAAAGAAGTAGACCCCAAACATGGTAGAAAACCAGTGTGCATCTAAAGACATCAACCAATCGAAACTCGCGAAAGCTACAGTAAGTGCGAATAACAAGATGCCCGGAGCACTAATTTTTTGAAGAAGTTTGGTTAACCCCCAATCATTAGTTTTATCCATTTCGATGGATATTTTGTGAAGCTTATATCCCAAAAATCCCCAGATACCGAGATAAACTAATTGACGAATCACAAAAAATGGCTCGTTTAAGTAAGGTGCTTTCCCAAGCATAATTGGGTCGTCTGCTACATAAGAGGGATCTGTCCAGTGATAAAGACCGCCCATGCCCAATATTATGGGGATAATGAAAATTCCCCATATCCATATATTTGATACAAAAGTCTCTGGAATTCTGCGAATTACCGTACCCCAAGCTGCTTTTGTAATATGATGAATCATCACCATAATCATAGATGCAAGAGCGATACTTGTAAAAAAAGCAAAGCTGGTCAGGTATGAGAACAAGAACTGCTCTGAATTAAGAAAATATCCAACGCCACTGGCAATTAAACCAAATGCACCAATACCATAAAAGGTTTTTGTTGCATCCAGTTGCGAAGGAAGTTGTACAGAATCTGTTAATTTAGGACTATGTGAAGCCATTTATATTTGTCTTTCGCTGGGCGTTAATTATCTGATTGTTCTTTAATAAACTCAATCAACGATTGTAGTTCATTTTCTGAGAGGTAGTCATACGATTGCATAACATTATCGTAATCTTCGACAATATTGGCACCGGGTTCAACTATCGACTCATAAAGGTAATCTTCATCAGCAACCTGAGAAGATCCGTCTTCAAAATTTCTTTCGCTTCCAAACAGGTTAGCAAACGAGGGGCCGAGTATTCTTGATCCATCCAAAGAGTGGCAGGAATTGCATACATACTGTGTATACAAAGCTTCTCCAAGTTCTGCCGTAGGTTCTTCATCCTCTTCACCGTCTGATTCTAACAATTCAGCTGCTGCCTCCGCTTGAGCCTGTTGTGCTTGATACTCTTCCTGTAATTGGTTTATATCAACATCAAAATTATCCATTTCATCTTCCGGTACATTTTGGCTTCTTTGTAATGCTCTTATATAAGCCACAATAGCCCATCGGTCTTCAACAGGAATTTGACTGGCATAGGAGGGCATGTTACGAACCCCATTTGTAATGGCAGAATAAAATTCGCCATCGGGCATATCATAACTTGCATCTCTATGAAAAGTAGGGGCGGGCACATAGCCATATTGCCCCGTCATAATTACGCCACGGCCATCACCTGTACCACCATGACATGGTTGACAATAAATATCGTATCGTTCTTTTCCTCGGTAAAGAAAGGATCTGGTTTCATCCATAGGATTTTCTTCTATATAGTTTCCGTCTTCATCGGTTCCTTCATATAGATTTACATCATCGCGGAGTTGACCCTGTGCAATAGTTCCTTCAACCGGCATCCGCATAGACATGTTATTGTCGAAAAATGAATTCGTTTCCTGTGCATTAAATCGATCCTGAAACTGCATATTTTGCTGAGGCGAAATAGGGGGATTTTCTGATTGTTGTCCACGACAGCCCATCATCAGAAGGGTAATAAGTATCAGTGCTGTGATATGTGTTGTTGCCAATTTCATAACTTACTGGTTCTTAAAAAATGATTTGTTTGCTCACGAGATATCGTGGATTTCTTCAATATTTTCAGCTCCGGCATCTTTTAGTAGTTTCTGAACTTTTTCGCTATCGAACTGTGGATCTTCTGATTCAATACAGATAAAAAATCCATCATCAGTAGCTTTTTTGAAATTTTCTGATGAAAAAAGAGGATGATTTAGTTTGGGCAGTCCATTTAGAAAAAACATTCCAAATACGGCGCCAAATGCTGAAAGTAAAACGGTTAGTTCAAACATAACAGGAATCCAGGCTGGCAGATTGAAAAATGGCTTTCCACCGATGATTAATGGATAATCTACTACCATCATAAAATAGATCATGGAAAAGGCGCCGGTAAGTCCAAGTAAACCGTGTCCTAAAACGATCCATCCCAGTTTAGATTTTTTTAAGCTCATGGCTTTATCCATCCCGTGTATAGGAAAAGGGCTGAAAGTGTCAAATTTTTTGTACCCACTGTTGTTGACTTTTTGAGCTATATCAATCAACTGTTTTGGGTTTTTACACTCCGCTAATACCCCGTAAATATTGTCTTTTAATGTACTCATCACTCTGCACTAATTTTTTTAGGTTCAGGTACTTCTACAGTAGGCTCAACATATTCTCCATCCTCATTATAATTATGAGGGTCTGCTTGTGGCAATACACCTTTTAGTTCGGCAACAGCTACCATTGGCAGGAACCGAAGAAATAGGAGGAAGAATGTGAAGAACAATCCAAATGTTCCAATATAAGTAAGCACATCCCACATAGTAGGGGAGTAATAACCCCATGATGATGGAAGATAATCGGTAGAAAGGGATGTAACCGTAATAACAAATCGCTCGAACCACATTCCAATGTTAACTACAATCGATATAATGAATGTAAATGTGACGTTTCTTCGAAGTTTTTTAGACCAAAAGAACTGAGGCGAAAGCACATTACAGGTAATCATAATCCAATATGCCCAGGCATAAGGTCCCGCAGCACGAAGTATAAAAATAGCCTTTTCGTATTCTACCTGACTATACCATGCAATAAAGAATTCCATCAGATAGGCAAACCCAACCATGGAACCGGTCACTAAAATAATGAGGTTCATTTTTTCGATGTGATCTACGGTCATAATATCTTCGAGTCCGTAGATTTTGCGGCAGACAATCATCAACGTTAGTACCATGGCAAATCCTGAAAATACAGCACCAGCAACAAAGTATGGAGGGAAAATAGTTGTGTGCCATCCTGGAATAATAGACACCGCAAAGTCAAAAGAAACAATAGTATGAACAGAAAGCACAAGTGGAGTTGCCAATCCGGCAAGAATCATATATGCTTTTTCGTAGTTCCACCAGTGACGGTTACTTCCTCTCCAGCCAAGGGCTCCAATTCCATAAATAATCTTACCAAATTTACTCTTTACTCTGTCCCGAAGTGTGGCAAAATCAGGAACGAGGCCTACATACCAGAAAAGGAGTGAAACTGTAAAATAGGTTGATACAGCAAAAACATCCCAAAGTAAGGGACTGTTAAAGTTTGGCCACACAGACATGGAGTTGGGGATTGGGAAAACCCAATAAATTACCCAAATTCGACCCACGTGAATAGCAGGAAAAATACCTGCGCACATTACGGCAAAAATGGTCATGGCTTCAGCAAACCGGTTGATTGCGGTACGCCAATCTTGCCTAAATAAGAAAAGAATAGCGGAAATCAATGTCCCTGCGTGTCCAATTCCAACCCACCAAACAAAGTTGATAATAGCCCAACCCCATCCTACGGGTTGATTTAACCCCCAAATTCCAGTTCCTTCCCAAATGAGGTAAGCAATGGAAGATAAAAGGAGTAAAAGCAGCATGTTTGCAAATCCAAAAGCAACATACCACAATTTTGGTGTAGGTCGTATGTTGATATCAGTCACCAATGCGGTGATACTGTTAAAATCGTGATTTCCCTTAACCAGTGCCGGTTCAGGAACGTATTCGTACGTTTTGCTCATGTTAAATCAGTTACGATTGAATATCTTGGTTGAGTTAAGTCAGCTCGTTATTTGTATTTCGCAATTTGCCCAGATAAGACGTTCTTGGTCGAACATTAATCTCTTCCAGCATTACGTAATTTCGTTCGTTCATTTTATCCTGCGAAACAACACTTTCTCTGTCTGTTAAATCACCAAAAGTAATGGCGTTTGAGGGACAAGCCTGTTGGCAAGCGGTTTGAACGGTTAAATCAGCCGGCTTGCGAGATCCGGTTTTTATTCTGGAATCAATCTTGGCACGACTTATACGTTGTACACAATAAGTACATTTCTCCATAACTCCCCTGAAACGAACGGTTACCTCGGGGTTCATGGCCATTTGTATAATTTCGGGATCGTCTCCAGTGGTTAAATATTCTTTCGCATAGTTGAAGAAGTTAAACCTTCGAACTTTAAAGGGACAGTTGTTGGCACAATATCTGGTACCGATACACCTGTTGTAGGTCATTTGGTTTAACCCATCTTCACTATGGGTGGTTGCCGCTACCGGACAAACCTCTTCGCAAGGAGCAAGCTCGCACTGCATACATGGAACCGGCTGATGATACACTTTTGGATTATCTTCATCACCCTCAAAATAGCGGTCAGTGCGAATCCAGTGCATAATTCTTCTACGGCCGACTTCCCGTTTACCAATAACAGGAATATTGTTTTCTGCCTGACAGGCAATGGTACAAACTCCACAGCCAAAACATGCATTTAGGTCAATTGCCATTCCCCATTGGGGTTGATAATCCGGCCCGTAATTTTCATTGAAAAGTGAAATGGGCCCTTGATCATCACCTTCGGCCTTACCGGGTACTTCATATCCATGTATACTTTCGTAAGAGGTGTAATCTGGATTCTCCTTATATTCATCCATAGAAGCAGATCTTACCATATCACGCCCTTCCAGACTGTGGTGATCCTGTACACATGCAATCTCATATTTTTGCCCAGTATCAGAAACTTCAGCTGCTTGATAAAACATAGAGTTTGAAACTCGTAATGGGTATGTATTTACACCTACACCATCAGCAACTCTACCAATATTTTGTCTGCCATAGCCGGTATATAAGGTAATGGAATTATCTGCATGTCCGGGTTGTATCCATGCGGCAATTTCTATTGATGAATCACCGGTCTCGATTCGTACCGTGGGAACTTCATTACTGCTAAAGCTTCGTTCCGGGCTGATTCCTAACGAGATAGCTGTTGCGGGACTCATCAAAGCAACATTATCCCACGTAATTTTTGTCATGGGATCGGGAAGCTCCTGAAGCCAGCCGTTATTGGCAAACCGACCATCAAAAATTGTAGGGTCAGGTTTGATGTTAATTTCAATACCATCTGTACTTTCAACCGATAGTTCGGGTTGAATTTCAGAAGCGAAATTATTTTGCAGTGATACACTTACGTTTTCAAAACCACTTTCAGTATCTATACCATCATGTAAAATGGCATTCCATTGGTTGCTGAAATTATTTGGATAATACTCGTTCCAGGTTTGTTGTACTAAATCATATCCGGTTGAACGTTCACCTGTAATAATGGTGTCAAGAAATTCAATTTCACTCGATCCATCAAACAAAGGCAAAATTTGAGGTTGAATGATGGATCGTTGTCCTGTGTAGGAAAGCCCATCACCCCAAGCTTCTAAAAAGTGCGCTCTGTTTACATGAACATCACAGAGTTTTGATGTTTCGTCGTAATAATCGGATAGATGAATTTTTGTGCCAACGTTGGTAAGGGCATCAGTAAAATTAAGGTCAGCCGGAGCTGTAAAAGCAGGGTTGGTTCCCACAAAAACAACCGTAGAATATTGACCTGCATTCATTTCTGAAACGGCATTCACAAAAGCTTCCTGTTCGTTTTGCTCAGATCTGTATGGCAGTTGGTGATACGTTACCGTATTGTCAATATTATCGAGTGCGCTATTAATAGCAGCAACCGTTGCATGAGCGGCCGGGCTGTATTCAGCACCGATGGAAACGATAGATTCTCCACGATTCTGCAATAATTCGGCTGCCAGATTATCTATCCATTCGTGGGAAGAAAATTCATTACTGACATTATCATAAGCTGATAAACCGCTTACACCCGCTGATAACCGGTTTGCAAGGGCAAAAGTGAAAGCTTCAATTTCTGATGACTTCAGCCTAAGTCGATGATCAGCATAAGAACCTGTGTTTGTATAAGAATTTTCAACAGAGTAAATACGCGACATGGTATCTTCGGTACTTCTTACCCGTCTTCTTTCAGAAATACGCTGAGCATTTTCGACACTATTCTTGTGTGCAGAAGGAGTCATAAAATCATCATCCAGCGAAACAACCAGATTTGCAATATCATAATGATTTTGTGTTCTAAGCCTTTGGCCAAATGCCAGATTGGTTCCTTCTAAAGAATTATCCTCGCCAAAAGGTTCGTACGTAACCCAATTGGAATTCGGAAATTCACTTGAAACATTTTCTTTAAGACGATTATAAGTAGGGGATGAATTTGCTTCACTTATAAATAGAATGCCTTGTTGGCGGTCTTCAAAATGATCAGCTGCAAAGGAAACAAAATCATCTAAGGATATTTTTGTGTTATCCTGCCGTGGATGACGCGATCGGTCAGGGTCGTACATTCCCAATACGGCTGCCTGATGATAAATATTTGTTTTCCCACGACTTGATGGGTGATCTGTGTTACCTTCTATTTTAGAAGGTCGTCCTTCATTGTTCTCTACAACGAGCCCTGTAACAACATCCTGAAAAGGCATGCTTGTTGCGTAGTAATTAGGGTTACCAACTACCACGTTTTCAGGTTGCCTGGAGTAAGGAAGAATTTTTTGAACAGGTTTTCTGCATGAAGCAAAACCTGCAAGAGCAATGGAAGCACCCATTACCCGAAGGAAGCTCCGTCGGGAAACCTGATCGGTCATTTCTGTTGCGTCTTCGGGAAATTCGCGTTCTGCGAATTTTTGATACTCTTTGTTTTGGGCAAGCTCGTTTAAGCTTTTCCAATAATTATTTTGTTTTGTTTGATCACTCATTCTCAGCGGAAAATTAAATTAAATACTGTTCTTTCGTTCAGCTTTATAGAATTAGTAATGGCAAGCCTGACAATACGTTGGCGCATTTATATTTTGTTTAGAAACAAGCTCAAGACCCACTTCAATTTGGTTTTCGACGCTATAACCCATTGTGGTTACTTCATCTACCGGGCGGATATGTTTTTCGGGTTCCCTGTGGCAATCAATACACCATCCCATACTAAGTGGTTCGGCCTGCTGTACAACATCCATTCTGTCTACCCGTCCGTGGCATGATTCGCAACCAACGCCAATATTTGTGTGAGCGGAGTGATTGAAGTACGCAAAATCAGGCAGCATATGCACCCTTACCCATTCAATGGGCTCACCGGATTCCCAGCTATCGCGAACAGGCTGAAGATCTTCGCTGTCTGTTTTAATTTGGTTATGGCAATTCATACAGGTTTGCGTAGCCGGGATATTGGCATGTTTAGAATCCTTCACCTGAGTATGGCAGTATTGGCAATCCATACCCAACTGTCCCACATGTACCTGGTGGCTAAATGGAACAGGCTGCTCCGGTGCATAGCCAACTTGTGTAAATTCAGGTGAGAAAAAGTACCAAACGCCAAATACAACTGCGTTTAATAGAATGATGATACAAATTAATAATCGACGTGGTGCTTCATTTGCCCACTTAGGAAAAATCTGAGCCATAAAAAATGGAGAATAGTTACCTGTTGATATTTAATACAGTTGCCAAGCGTAAAGAATGGTCTGAAAGTACCGAAAAATTAATAACGAATACACCCATGAGTTTACTTGTTATGAATTTAAAATCATTCTAAATAGATGAAATAATTTCTTAGATCATCTTTTGGCAGTTACTACTAATCAAGATAGGACAGATCGAATAAAGTTGCTTATAAATCGCCTTATTTTTTTAGGCAATTTTGATTCATGTACAGGATGAATTGATTTAATGTTTGTCTAATATAAAAGATGCTGGCTTGTAGTAATTTAGGAGTCAGGATGTGAATTGTAACCATGAAAATCACATATCAAAATAGAATATTGATATTTAACTTAAGGTTGATCGATGAAAATTTATCTTTTCAAACCCAAAATTTTTGAGAATGATTGCCTTTTAAAGTTATACCTGAGTTCGATTGTAAATCAGGTTAATAAAGTGTTTTAAATCGAACTCAGATTTCAAGATTATAGTTGGTTTCTATCCGAATCCGACAGGCTGAAAGCCTGAAATAGCACAAATTAGAATCTCAGGGACGATCTGTTTTGAGGCTTTCAGCCTTCCTACCTCGTCTCTGCTCACTTACGATATAGGGATTCCGTCCGACTCCCTCAGAAAGGGGGGATAAACGACATTATTAATCGAACTCAGGTTTATAAAATAATTCCGAATCTACAACTGCGAAAGAAACCCGTAAAGAGTATATTGATGCTTTCATTAATTAAGGTCTGAAATTAAAAGTAGCAGCTTATCACAATTATGGAGCAATCACTGGACGAAAAGGTAACGGTACAATTCTTAAAAGAAGTTAGCGTAGCAAAAGCAATTGGAGTTATTTTACTGATAAGTACTGCTGCATTCCTTTTCTTGATTTGGCTATTATATTTTAAAGAAACAGCAGAAACATCTGCCAGTTGGGTTGAGCAATTACCAGCTTTAAATGCTCTTTTAAATAGTGCAAGTACTTGTTTTATTGTAGCCGGGTTCATAGCGATTAGAAAGCGGAAGTTTGTAACACATATGAAGCTTATGTCTACGGCTTTTGTAACGTCTTCTCTGTTTTTGATCAGTTATTTGCTCTATCATAACTTTATAGGTCATACACCATTTCCGGGGGAGGGGATTATTCGTCCTATTTACTTTACCATATTGATTTCCCACATCATACTTTCGGCATTTGTGGTTCCACTGGTTCTTACCAGCTTTTATTTTGCATTTTCAGGAAAGTTTAAAACGCATCGTAAAGTTTCAAAGTGGACCCTTCCAATCTGGCTATATGTATCAGTAACGGGAGTTGTAGTCTTTTTTATTCTAAACTCGTACGTATAGTGTTATGAATTTTGAAGCTTCGTAAGAAACCCGCAATGTTTCCTTTCTGATAGTGTTAACAACTGAAATATGCGAGG
This sequence comes from Balneolaceae bacterium, assembly GCA_040876545.1. Classification (GTDB taxonomy): domain Bacteria; phylum Bacteroidota; class Rhodothermia; order Balneolales; family Balneolaceae; genus SW132. The sequence continues at coordinate 426,410 of JBBDPF010000025.1, forward strand.
ATTTTTAAACGAAAAACATTGCGGGTTTTACCCCTTCATTTTATTGTTGCCACAACAATAGTGGAGTTTGAAAGAAATTAAAATCTAATTTCTGTAATGAACTCAATCTGGTAAAAGTCGGGTTCATTCATATTTTCATGAAAATCGGTTGAGCTAACATCAACAATCAACTTTGATTTATTTTCAAAAATATAAGCCAAACCAAGAATACTTTGTCGGTTTATAAAGTGATTCAGATCTGCATTATAAAGCTCATCATGCCGGATGTTTAAACTTAGTGGAAACTTGAAGGGACGAATATCAAAAAACATGCTCCATCCCTCTAAATTATAGGCCTCCAGATTTTCCACAAATTGACCTGATCCATCACCTTCGCCTAAGAATCCCTGAACGACCATATTAAATTTTTGGGCCTCATAAGAAAGCGCATTTCCTAACAAGTTAAAATCAGGGCTTTCCGGAATATTTCCTTTCCCTAAAACACCAAATACAGAGGCTTGAAATCCAGGAAGTAAATCAGCAAGTGGGCGTAAGCTAAGTCTCGACTCTAACAATTTGTTGTTGTTCTTTTCCAATGACGAATAACCACCGCCATTATAAATTCCAACGGAAAAACTGCCATATCTCGCCGGATTAGATTTTAATCCACTGCTACTTTCACCTTCTAAATTTGACCCGAACCCGGTTTCGAATGTGATTCCGTAATCTGCAGAGCTTAAAAACCCATTTTGATCGAGGAACATAGATCGTTGAGATCGAAAGTCATTTACATCTTGTTCAAAATTTATCCAGGGACGATTAACTACCCCAAATTCAATGTTCGAATTTTTAAAAATTCCCGCATCACCCATCGAATAATTAACCAGTGCATATTTAAGACGAAGCTCAATATCGCCTTCTCCATCGCCTTGTCGGTCAATGGATACATCCTGCGTGAACCGAACCTGAATATCATCGGTCAGATTTCTTCTAAATGTGATATATCCTCTTTTAAGCGCAAACTCGTTTTGAGTCTCATTTTCGAACGTGGTGTTCTCGAAAGAGAAGAAAAACACTCCTGAAAAACCTACATCACTTAGCGAAGTTTGTCCTTTTACAGTTTGAGCTGTAAAGAATGATAGGAAAATCAAAACCAAAAACAGCACCTTTTTATTCAAGGCTATATTAAATAAAGACATCTATAATGTTATCCTTTTGTTAAAAATAGTCTCAAATATATAAACTTCAGGTGTGATTCTCATTCATTTTAAAATTAAAAAAAAGCACCCTGCTAAAATTTAACAGGGTGCTGATTTCTTTTGAGATATGATGTTCTACATTAATCGCCCAAAAACTGTTCTCCGGCTTTTGGAATAATTACTTCAGTATCACAGTATTCTTCGGTGAATTCTTTGAATTCCTCGGGATCACCTGTAAGTGGCGGAAATGTACCATAATGAATGGGAACAGCTACTTCCGCATCCAACATTTCGCAGCAAAGTGCAGCTTCTTGTGGACCCATTGTATAATGATCTCCCATGGGAACAGCAATTACATGAGGTTCATAAATGGAGCCGTAAATTTCCAAATCACTGAAAATATTAGTGTCTCCCATGTGATAGAAACAGATATCATCTTCGAACGAAAGAACGAGTCCACCGGCTTCGCCCGCATAATCTCCCTGGAATGATGAGCTGTGATTGGCATTCACCAGCGTTACAGAAAAATCATCAAAATCAACGGTTCCGCCTTTATTGAATTCGATCCGCTGTTCTTCTTTTAAACCATGTTTTTTAAGCAATTGCGAAAGTTCTACCTGAGCTAAAACCGTACAGCCGGTTTTTTCGGCAAGCTCCAGCGTATCACCAACATGATCTTCATGGCCATGTGTAAGCAAGATGTAATCTATATCATCAGGATGTTTAAACTCCTCAGGGGTTGTAGGATTTTGTGAAAGAAAGGGATCGATATAAATAATTTTCCCTGATTGTGATTCTATCCGAAAAGCTGAATGACCCAGCCACCATGCTTTAATCTTCGTTTCCATTGGTTCTCTTATTTGATTTATGATTAATGTTTTCAATATAACCAACAGTTCGCTTAAAGTAATCGTTGACAAATGTTGAAATGTATGTTATTAATAAGTTGTACACGTTGTTAAATGAACATGGTAATCTGAATAATACGAGTGATGATATTCAGAGTTAATTCTAACTTTTAACTAAATACCTTATGTCAAACCGAATAAAAATCCACCCGGAAAACCCCAAGAAAAAACAGATTTTTGAATTAGTGGATGAACTGCTCAATGAAGGAGTTTTGATGATCCCTACCGATAGTCAATATGCCCTGGTTTGTGACTATCAAAATAAAAAAGGAATGGATCGCATTCGAAAAATCCGGCAGATGGGAAAAAAAGATCACCTCTCTGTTATGTGCCATAGTTTGGAGCACGTTTCTACGTTTGCAAATTTGACCGATGACAATTTTAAACTCATAAAACGACTTGTACCCGGTCCTTTTACATTCATTTTGCCCGCAACAAGAGAAGTTCCCCGATTGCTAACCCATCCCAAAAAACGAACTGTTGGCATTCGGGTACCCGATTATCCGATCTGTCTGGAAACCATTCAAGAGCTTGGCAGACCTATTATGGCAATCACGGCAAAACTACCTGATGTGGAACATGGAAAGCCGGATTCTGGCGATCGGGAGCTTTATCTGAGTCGGTTCGATAACCTCGTTGATTTGGTTGTTGATAATCAAAAGCCACTTACTGCAAATGAAACTACCATTGTTGATCTGACCGATGATCAACCCGTACTTGTTCGTGAAGGGTTAGGCATGACTCAACTTCATGATGCTTTAGCACTTCAGAGACTGGAACTACAAACCAAGGTTGTGGTTTGAAGATTGCAATCAATACCGGGGGCGGCGATGCTCCCGGTTTAAATGCTGCAATACGTGCAGCAACACTGGCAGCCATTCGCAAAGGATGGGAAGTAGTGGGCATCGAAAACGGATACGGATCTCTCTATACAAATGAGCCGTTTATACCCATCACCCCAAGGACAGTGAGAGGAATAACCATGCAGGGAGGAACCATTTTAGGAACCGCCAACCGGGGAAATCCTTTCGAAATGCCGTATCAAAAAAAAGATGGAAGCTGGGTTTTGGAGGACCATTCCGATGAAGCCATTGAGGTTTTTAAGAAACATAACGTTGATGCGCTAATCGCACTTGGCGGGGACGGCTCCATGAAAATTGCACATAAACTTATTCAAAAAGGGTTGAAAATTGTGGGTATCCCCAAAACGATCGATAACGATATCTGGGGATGTGATATAACTCTTGGGTTTGATACCGCAGTTACCACGGCTACAGAAGCGATTGATAAATTGACAACAACCGCAGAATCTCATCAGCGAATAATGGTGGTTGAAGTTATGGGGCGATATGCCGGCTGGATTGCACTGCACTCAGGTCTATCCGCTTCGGCTGATGTGATTTTAATTCCTGAAGTGGAGTATAATTTTGATTCCATTGCCAAAAAGATTGAAGAACGTGAAAATGCAGGCCGAAACTATACAATTATTGTGGTTGCAGAAGGGGCCATAGAGAAGGGAAAGGAGCGATTTGTGAAAGGAAAGGTTGTGGGTCAGGCCGAACAGCTTGGTGGTGCTGATGAATATATTGCCAAAAAACTGAGTGATATAACTGGCAAAGAATCACGCTCTATAGTATTAGGCCATTTGCAAAGGGGAGGAACTCCCAGCACCTACGACCGATTGATCTCTCTCCGGTTTGGTGCAGCAGCAATTCGCGCTATTGAGGAAAATGATATGAATAAGTTAATTGTAATGCGGGAAAATAGGATACAGCGCATTCCAATTTCGGATGTTGCCAATAAGATGAAACTTGTACCGCTTGATGGAGATACACTTCAAACTGCGCGAGATATTGGAATAAGTATGGGGGATGATTAATTATGAGTTTTTTTAGCGGATTACGTGGAATGATAGGTGGAACACCACCTAAATTGCCGGATCAGTGGATGATTCCGGAAACTGAATCGGAAGTTGAAAAGCTTTTAAAGAATACCGACAAAATTCAGATCATCTATAAACATAGTTTTACTTGTGGAGTCAGTGTGATGGCAAAGCCGATAGTTGAAGAGTTTTTGGAAGAGTATAAAGATAAAGCTGACTTTCATTTTATAAATGTGAAACAGAATCGGCCTGTTTCAAACTACATAGCTAAGGTTACCGGGGTAAGGCATGAATCCCCACAAATCTTGATCATAAATAAAGGAGAAGTCTATTGGAGTGAATCGCACGGGATGATCAGAAAAGATCGAATTCGTGAAGCATTGGAAGAAATTTAAATAATGTTTTTTACCGGAAAAAAAAGCCTGTCATTTTAAATGACAGGCTTATTCGCGGTACAAGCAAAGATTTAGTTAATTCTGTTCTGTGGGTGGAGTTTGCTGTTGCATCGTTCCACTTCCCTGCATCATTTGCTGTATACGTTGTTGAAGCTCAGGATCTTGTTGCAGTGCCATATTTATTTCCTGAAAACGATCCATTTCCATTCCATTTTCTTCGATGATCTGTTCAAGTTCAGGTTCTATCTCCTGTTCCATTTCAGCGATTTGCTCTGATGCTCGTTCATAATTTTCCAAATCTTCGGAGCTTACTTCTAAATCATCAGTAGACTGACCGGTTTGTTCAGCTTCAGCAATCATGTTATACACTTCAACTGAGAGGCCTTCTTCTTCTACAACAGCGATCATTTCTTGTTGAGATCCCATTTGTACTTCCTGAAGCTCAGAAGACACATCTACAAAGTTTTCAAGTTCTTCATCAGAAACTTCAATTTGGGTAGCAGGTTCTTGTTGTTGCATAGGATTTTCCTGCTGTGGATCTTGTTGCATGGATGGATTTTGTGACATTTGATCCTCTGCACCATCTCCCTGACAAGCCATAAAAGCAAACGCAAAGACAATTGCGACAAATAATTTATACATAATTTTTTAGTATTTATTTAAACGTAATTTAGATTTATACCTTTACAACAAGAGATAGCCAATAGTGTTTCATCTTTTTTTATGTTTAAGACTTTTTACAATTCAAGAAATTTCTCATGGGTTACACACTTTTAAGATCGCTAATTAGTCAAATAACATCGCAAAATGTTCTTCGTAATCCGGTTTGATGATTCCTTTTTCTGTGATAATCGCCGAAATCAGACGTCCCGGAGTGATATCGAAAGAGGGGTTGTAAACGGATGTTTTTTTGGGTGCTGTGGATTTCATCCCAAAGTGAGTTACTTCATCGGCATCTCGTTGTTCAATTTCGATTTGATCGCCGGATTTTAACTCCATATCAATCGTAGAATAGGGGGCAGCAACGTAAAAAGGAATGTCATGTGCTTTTGCCAAAACGGCTAAACTATAAGAACCGATTTTGTTAGCTGTATCACCGTTTCGTGTAATTCTATCAGCCCCAATTACAACTAAATCAACCAATCCCTGTTGCATCAAAAACGCGGCTGCCGAATCGATGTTAAGTTTAAAAGGGATGTTTGCTTTTTGGAGTTCCCATGCCGTTAAACGTGATCCCTGTAAAAGGGGACGAGTTTCATCAACCCATACCTGCTGTACATTTCCTGCATGATGGGCGTGAAGAATGATTGAGAATGCCGTTCCAAATTCGCCCGTTGCAAGTCCGCCGGTATTGCAATGTGTTAATATTCGGGCATTTTTTGGAACCAAGTCTTTACCATGTTCCCCAATGGATTTGCACAAACGAATATCTTCGTTGTGAATAGTAATCGCAGTTTTTAAGGCCAGTTCTTTTAACTCGTCAATGGTAGAATTTTTGCGGGAATAGATGGTGGTTAAGATTCGGTTTAGTGCCCACGAAAGATTTACAGCTGTGGGACGTGAGGAGTCGAGATAATCAGCGATTCGTTTACATTCGCTGTAAAACGTTTCAAACTTGGTTTCGTTTAAATTCTTAATTCCCAGATAAAGTCCATAGGCTCCGGTTATTCCTATTGCCGGGGCACCACGAACTTTTAGTTTTTTGATGGCATCCCAAACCTGACCCGGTGTTTTAAGGTCTATGTAAATTTCTCGTTCAGGTAAAAAGGTTTGATCTATGATAGAAAGGTGATCATCCACCCAAGTGATGGATTTAAAAGGAGCTGAATAATTTGACATTGTTTTTATTTAAAAATGGAACTACAACGGTCTGGTTTGTTTCAACTAATTGTTTGTCAATTTGTTCTCAATTTTTTTCAGATTCTCATTAATCTCTTTAAGAATTGGAGCCAATGAATGTTCTGAATCCTCAGAAGATGTTGAATTAGATTGGTGATCGGTAACATTATCTCGTTGATCCATTACCATAGCACGAAACTTATGAGCATCCACAATTCCAATTAAAGTCATATCGGATGATTGCTGGGCACTTTGACCGGCAGTTTCAATGTAGAGTGAGCTCAACCCGAAATAGCGAAGAACAGGACCTTCTTTAAATGTAAGATCCTGAATTTTATCAAGAGGAACGGTTCGCTCCGTTTTAAAAAGAACTCCTTTTCTAAAGCTGAGAGCTCTTGTGGTAAGTTCACAAAAGAGGGCATCGTAATATTTGTTAATATACATACGTCCTGCAATTGCCCAGATAGGAATGAGAATTATTCCAACTACGGTAACGGCTAAAATGAGAATTCCGCTCCAAAAAAAGTACTTTTTAATCCGTGGCTCAAAAGTAGCTTCGTGAATTCTGGCAGCTTTTCTTTGATTGTGTTGATTTTGATTTTGCATAGGGTAATCTTTCGTTATCAATTATTTTCCCGATACGATAATAAATACATTTTGTTGGAAATCTAAGTGAACTGAGTTCAATTAATAAATTATTTATTGGAATTTTCCCACCGAAGTGTCGGCATCAAAAGAGACTTAAAAAAGGGGGAAACAGGGGGATGTTCATCAGAATATCGTAAAATCCAGCGAACACCCCTCTATATCTCCCCTTGTTAGGGGAGACTTTTTCATGTGTTTTTTATTAATCGAACTCAGGTAAGTAGGAAAAAAATCAAAATATAAAAGTGTACCACTAATGAGTAGGATAAAACGTTTAGTAGATAAATTGGATTTAGAACCTCATCCTGAGGGAGGATATTTTAAAGAGATGTATCGCAGTGATGAGAAAATAGAAGGGGAGGGCGAGTTTCCTGCAGGTAGATCTTTTGGGACTTCCATCTATTTTTTACTTGAGGGGACAGACAGATCGAAGTTTCATAGAATTAAATCTGATGAAATTTGGCATTTTTACGAAGGATCTTCTGCCACTATTCACATTATTCATTCTGATGGATTTTACGAGACTCTTTATTTGGGGAGCGATCTGGATTCAGGATATCAATTTCAGCACGTGGTGCCGGCGCACAGCTGGTTTGGGGTGAGTGTTGATCAACCCGATGGATACTTATTGGCCGGTTGCACAGTAGCTCCCGGTTTCGACTTCGGAGATTTTGAAATGGGAGATGCCTACAAGTTAAAACAGGCATTTCCGGAACATGAGTCTATTATCGAAAAACTTACCTGATCACAGTAGGTTATTCGCTTTCGTTTTTAGGGATGAATTTCATCGCTTGAGAATTCATGCAATATCGTAAACCGGTGGGTTCAGGGCCATCATCAAAAACATGACCGATGTGTGAATTACAACGAGCGCAAACGGTTTCGGTACGTGTCATAAAAAAGCTGTTATCCTCTTCTTCGCCAACAGCGCCTTCGCGAATGGGCTCGTAAAAACTCGGCCATCCGGTACGGCTGTTAAATTTGCTGTCTGAGTGAAACATTGGATTTCCGCACGCTCTGCAAACATATACACCCTCTTCATAAAACCCATCGTACTCATTTATATAGGGCATTTCGGTGCCACGTTTTCGAAGAATCCGATATTCGCCGGAGCTAAGTAAATTTTTCCATTCCTCTTCAGATTTTACAATTTTTTTATCGTCGTCTGTATCTTCCATGGCTTCATTATAAGTAATTTGTTCTAAAAAGTGTTGATGGTCTTCGGGAGTTGTGCCGGAATGTTGAGCAAATGCGAATCCAGCGGTCGAAATTGTAATGATAAGCAACAGTAGAATTTTCATAATAGATGCATTGAGTGATTTTTCTACAAAACTTTTAAAAGTCCGATTACATTCCCAACGTACAAAGAACACTTAACTTATTTTCTTAAGCCTTTTTTTAAGATCCTGCGAAGCTTTTGCGTAACCGCCATCTGATCCATCAATAAAATGAACATGATATCCTTGGTAATTAGTTACATAACAGGTTGTTATAGCACCAGAAGATGGACATAAACCAAATGCAATTTTTTCCTTTTTGTAGAGCACCTCTAATCTACTTTGGAGTTCCATTCGTTGTTTTACAGTACCTGAAACCACCAGCCTTAGTGCATCACTGAATTTTCTGAAATCAGCATGCTGTACAAAATCTTTTTTATAATCTCCCCATTTGGTGTATTTCGTTTCAATATCGAATTTCATCAAAATCCATCCGGCTAACTGCATGTAAATAACATTAATAGCGTACTTTATTTTCTTCCAAAAAGTTGAGGGGTGGGTACGCAGCGAAAGTTCGACATTAATATTTTTTAGTTTTGCGGTTAGCTTTAGCTGATCCTCTAAAACCGGTGTATACTCCTTAGCGGTTCCGTACACGTCTTCGATGTGTTTGATACACTGTTCATAAAGCTCAGATTTCTCCTCCTCCGAGTTCGGAATGGCTTTAATGATTAAAGCTACAATTTCATCTTTCTTGCTTGGAAAACTGTTCCATCGACATTCAAGGCCCGAAAAATCTGCTTCAATTGTTGAGTAATTATCTATTTTCCATTCAGGGCTTTTGATGAGTTCCTCGGCATAAACAAGTCCATCACCCCAAAAAATTGCCTGATGTATAAGATTAGAAAGAATGTATTTTGCAAGACTAATATTATGCCCGGCTTCTCTTATTTGTCGCATGGGTACGCAGCCAACTGCAAGATTTAAACCGTAGGCATTTTTAACAGCAGTTTTACAAAATTTAAGGAGGCCGTTTATTTTTTCGGTATCAAGGTTTGGAATAGCCAAGGTTGATCCATCGCCTCCAAATGCGAAAGGGATATTTATATCTTTGTACGCATTACAAATTGCCGTTATAACGCTCGCGCCGGCCATATTCACCTGCTTATACTGACCTTTTTTGATGGCTTTTGTTGAGCCCCGAATGTCTGTAATTACAAGATTCCAGTCATCCGGTAAAGGTTGATAAAGTTTATTATCAACAACATCCGAAAAATTATGGATGATGGGTACCCGATCGTAGAAATCGTAACTATCCTGTGAATTAAACATGTATCAACGGGGTTGCAGATTGGATAGAAGCTACCATTTAGCGAAAATAAAATTAGCAAAAAAAACATGAGAATCTATCCCTGGGTTTTCTACGGTACTATTTCCGTTTGATATGTGCTGTAAACGGTAACCCAGCTGTACTTTATGGTCTGTTCCAACGTCTATTTCCACTCCCAATCCACTGCTAAGCTTATAATTTAAACTTGCACCGTCAATTGCGGGGAGGCGGTCATTAAAAAAAATCAACCCAAAAGAGGCCGAAACAAAAGGGGTGATTGGATGATTGGAAAAAGGCACGACAAAATGGAAAGGCACTAATCCAAAACCGACTCGCTGATCTCTGGGACCATCAATTCCATTTTCAGGATACTGCACCCAATGAGTAAAAATCAGCTCTGATCCTATTCTTAGCGATACGTTATTAGGTTTAACAGAAGTATGCCATAACTGTCCATTAACAAAAACCATTTTGCTATTTTGGACGGTGCCCCATCCCTTAAAGCTATGTGGAGAGTAGTTAAAAGAAATGCCGGGACGAAAATTATGTTCAACTGAAGGTTTATCGCCGTCATCACTTTGGGCTAAAAGTGGTTGTTGAAAAAAAACGGTTGTAAAAAGAAAAAATAAAAGGAGTGAAAATCTATTCAATATCTTAAAAATCTAAAGCGTTGATTGCCTTTTATGTACATAAGCAGCAACACCCCAAATAAATATCCAGCCTGCTGCTGTTATAAACCACATTCCCAAACCTAAAATTAAAACGTTAAGAAAATAAAGTAAATGATACACCCAAATAGGAGCTTCTGATACTTTTCTTTGAGTGATTTTCTGAAAATTACGACTTAATAACGAGGCAAGCCGTGCAATACACATTAAAATAGTGTATGCATAAACGATGTAGGTAAGTGTAGTTTCCTCATAAAATACCGCAAGTGCAATAACGATTGTAGTAAGGAGATCAACAACGATATTTTTTAGCCACTGCATAGTTAGGAAAGAAAAAAGGCACCATTATCGGTGCCTTTTAAATTATTCTTCGATCTCAATTACTTCTCTTGCCTGAAGGCCTTTTTCACCCTCAGCGATTGTAAATTCAACTTTTTGTCCTTCCGCTAATTTACGAAAACCATCTGTTTGAATTTCTGAGTAATGAACAAATACATCTTCACCACCTTCTCGTGTGATAAATCCATATCCTTTTCCATTATGAAACCATTTTACAGTTCCTATTTCTCTAACTTCTTCCATATTAAATCCCATCTTAGTTCCCAGTGATAATTTGTAACAGCCTGCTTCAGTTAGAAGAGTACCATCGTGACTAAAATAGTTCGTTCAATTGTTTTTAGCAATAAAGGATATAAATCTGTTTTTAGAGTATAGACAGCTCCTCAATCCAAATGAATTTTACACCCTGCATTTTAGCATTTCGCCCTTCAATATTGGAGTGGTACTGCACAACCCCATCCTTTTTTTCCAGATCTGTGATGATCCCTGCAAACCGTACAACATGACCAACCCGAATGTTTTTCATTATTTCTAAAATTTGTTCATTAGCGGGTATAGCTTGAGCTAATACTACTTTATCATGCATATTTTGGATGGATAAAGGAGGTGTGCTTACATGAAGTGTATAAGATCGGTTGTCCTGTTTGGGTGAAATTCTTCGCAAATTTTCTTCGTCAGACATCCCTTCCCAAGAAAAAATATATCCATAGGGAGCAATGCCGGATAGTTCATCAAACCAATAACGTTTCCGAGATATAACACGCAGTTCACCTTCAATTTGTTGTAGGGGATTGAGAGTGAAATTCTCTGTTTCTATCGGGGTTGGTGAGCGAATATTCTCAATTTTTGGATGTGTTTCGGCAAGTACACCCGGTCCATGTTTAATAGAGCGCTGATCCCACAAGAACCAGGCACCAATTAATAATAGAATAAGGAACAGGTGTTTTAACATAATCTCTTTTAGTGATTAAACCTTTTATATAAAAGAGTATTCTAAGGGTGTGTTTGTTACATCAGAATCGATTTTTTTACAATTCTAATTGAAATCAATTTGTAGACCCGCCTGAAAAGAACGATCACTGCCCGGTTCAAACAAAAAACCACCAAATGCATCGATATTTACGGAGGTGTTATATCGGGTGTTAAAAACGTTGTTGACCGAAATAAATGGACGAAGGGAGGATTGATCAGACAATTGGATAGCATTTGTGGTCCACTGAATATTCGTGAGAAAATAATCCTGATTTAAACTCAGATTTTCACTATCTGCCGTATAACTTCCTGTCCATTGATTTTCCAAACTCACCACCTGATTCCCCGGGCGAAACGTAAATCTTGAACTGAATTTCTCTTTGGGAACTCCGGGCAGATTATTCCCATCCAGATCTCCACCGTTAAACGTTGCTTCAAGAATATTCACCATCAACTGGACATCAAAAAAATCATTTGGTGAAACTTGAACAGATGCCTCTAATCCATAATGATCGGTTTTACCTTCGTTCCTAAAAAACACCGGTCCATCCGCTTCGGTTTGAAATGGAAGCAGTAAATCCTGAACCTGCATAGCATAAACAGTGAAATCGTACTGAAGCCTCAGGTTTTGACTATTCCCACGAATTCCGGTTTCAAATCCAAGAGTTCTCTCGGGGTTTACGTTTTGATTAAACCCATTTCCGCCCTCGGGACGATTGACCAACTCCGTAGTTGTGGGCGATTGAAAAGAAGTACTGAAGTTTGCAAATAGTTGATTGGATTGAACCTGATAGGTTATTCCCGCACTGGGATTTAGTGAAAAGAAATCTCTGGATCCTTCCAAGTCTGTACCAAGTCCGTCTTCTCCTTCAAACGAAATCCGATCAGCCCGGAGTCCGGCACTTACATTCAATCGCTCAGTTAAAGGAAGTGAAAAGCGCGTAAATACAGCTTGATTTAACACCTTTTCTGTTTGCTCTACGGACACATCATCACCACGCTCACCATTTATATTATCTGTTTCAAAACGATCATCCCTCTGAATTTTCACTTCTGAGCCCACATCTAAATCAAAGGGTAATCGTTGAAAAGAATAGGTCGCCTTAACACCTCCGGCCAATCTCTCCAGGCCGATAAACCCAAACGGCAGTGGATTTTCCAAATCGCGATAGGTTCCGTGGGTTGATATATCCAATATTCCAGAATCAAATTCCCTTAAAAAAGAAGCTCCAACCATTGCCTGATCGAAGGTTTTTCCGGCTTGTGAATCCACAAAATTTTGACGGGCTTGTGTAGGATTTTCAAATGAAGTTTCATCATCCAACGCTCCGGGATGTTGAGCTTTTGGCATTGAGGCATAATTGGCAATGAGCTTTAAGCGACTTCGATCACCCAATTGATGTTCGCTTCCTATACTTGTTCTAAAAAGTGTTGCCGCACTATGATCCCGAAATCCCTCGGTATCAAAATAAGTAGCGTATCCATAGAGACGGTTATCCCCAATATTTTCATTGAACCGTAGCTCCTGTTTCAAGGTATTATACGACCCAAGATAACCACGATATTGAAGTGAAGGATCATCTCTGTTTGGAATTGTTGATAGATAAAGCACTCCGCCACTTGAGTTTCCCCAAATGGTAGAAGACGGCCCGCGTAACAACTCTACACGCTTTACCATGGCTGGATCTATCATATTCATAATGGTTTGTCCGTCAGCTACGGTTAAGGGTAAATTATCAAGCAAAACCTGTACTCCACGAACACCAAAAGGGGAACGCCAGCCCAGTCCACGAATAGTCATTCGTTCACCAAGAGCATAATTTTCTCTGTTACTGATGGAAACCCCGGGCAGGGAAAAGGTCAGTTCGTCCATAGTTGCCGCTCGGCGTGAGGCAATATCTGCTGCATCACGAAGGTAATAACTCAGCGCCATTGAAGCTTTACCAATCGTGATAGGTGAGTAGGTTGCGTTAATAACCACCTCATCTAAATCAGATCTAAGAGTATCGCTTGTAGTTTGCGAAAAAACATTGTTGAAAAGCCCTGAATAACAAATGAACGTAAGAACAATAACTTTTTTTAATAGCATTCGTAGTATGTAATAAATTTATTTGCCGAAAAATAAGAATTGCAGTAACGTAAACAATGATGTTTAGATTCACTAAAACTATAAAAAAGTTCTTTTTTTTACACTTTGAGTGGATGGCACTTTTTGCAGGATTAATTTTGATGGGACTGCTTACCCCTGAAAGCCCGGCCGCATCGTTATGTCCGCTTGATTATTTTGGCTTTGTCTATTGCCCCGGAGATGGTTTAGGAAATTCCATCGCATATTTTTTTAGAGGAAGCGTGATAAGTTCTTTATATGCGCATCCTGCAGGAATCCCGGCTGTTTTTATCATCACAGGAAGAATTTTTTATATCTTGAATAGAAATCGACACCTTAAAACACACATAAATGACTAAAGTTTTTGAACACTTTCCTGAACTGGAAGGAGAAGAAATGCGATATATCTCAAAAGCTATAGAAGGGCTGGACGAGGAGAATTTTCGCCTTTTTAAATCTATGTATAAAGCACGTCGTAAAGATCCTCTTTTAATTTTACTGCTTTCTGCAGTGGGACTGTTCGGTATAGCCGGAATCCATCGGTTTTTTATGGGGCATGTTGGTATGGGCATCCTCTATTTTTTAACGGCCGGTTTATGTTTTATAGGGACTATTGTTGATATGATCAACTATAAAAACTTTGGGTTCGAATATAATAGAAAACAAGCTTTGGACATTTTAGAACAATTGAAATGAATATGCCACAAAGAAAAGAATCTGAATCACTTTTAAGGGAATATATAACATCAGAAAGTTTGCTGGTTCACAGCCATATGGTTGCCGATGCAATGGAAGAATATGCTCTTTCACTGGATAAAAATGAAGAAGAAATCCAACAGTGGTGGACAGCCGGTCTATTGCACGATTTAGACTGGGAAAAATTTCCTGATGAACATCCAAATAAAGCTGTGCAAGAAATTCTACCGAAAAAGGGGTATGATGAAGAAATTCTGAATGCAGTAGAAGCACACGCACCTGACAGAACCGGACGGCAACCGGAATCAGAAATGGAAAAATATCTGTTTGCCTGTGATGAACTTTCGGGCTTTATGAATGCAGTGTCTTTAATGAGACCAAACAAATTTTTGGATATGAAAATCAAATCCGTAAAAAAGAAATTAAAGGATAAGCGATTTGCAGAAAGTGTGCCGAGAGAAGATATTAAACGAGGGGCTGAATTGATTAATACTGAATTGAACGATCACATACAGTTTCTAATAGATACATTTAAGAAAAAAGCATATTAACTAAAATTCATCCGAGTATTGCGAAAGGTGATGAACTCACTTTATTAAAAACCATGTATAAATCACAGCTAATTCTATTTACATTTCTGTTACTCAATCCACTCTTGGCACTATCTCAAAGCAAGGTAGATGATGAAAAAAAAGAGAACCCATTTAAAAGAAGTGTGGTATTTGCTCCCACAATTGATGAGCTGACTGATGGTAATGATTCAGAAGAATTTGGCGAAGACGACGTAAAAAGAAAGACTCAATATTTATCTGTAAACGGGTTGGATTTAGGGGGCGGTTTTGCAGCGGGGCCTTATTATTCAAATCAACTTTACAATCAGTACCCCAATTTATCTACACTGCACTATAATCGGGTAAATGGCTTGTTTATTGGCTTAAAAAAAGAGCGAATGCAGTGGTACAGACGATCGTCTTTTCTATCCATTCCTGGAATTCAGCCACATGGTTTTGTGGGGATTGGTACGGCTTCTGGCAAGGTTGAATATGGGTTTGGTTTAGAGCGATTATTTGGTGAAGAACGACGATTTATGGCGGGAGCGGAGTATCACAGAGCGACTGCCACAGAAGATTATTGGAGAACCGGGTTGATTGAAAATTCTCTAAGCTCACTTTTTGCCGCTCATGATTATCTGGATTACTACCAATTAGAAGGGCTGGGAATTTATACCGTTTTTAGAACGCAACGATTTTTCGAAATGGGTTTCTCTTTCAATTCAGACGAATATTCTTCTCTTGGCCAAAACACCTCATTTTCTCTGTTCGGTTATGCGAGAACCTATCGGCCTAATCCTGCTGTCGATCAAAATGCAGACGTCATCAATCTGGATAAATATAGCTTCAGTATTGGCATCAACCCAAGAAATGCATCAATCACCGATCGCTTTACGGCTTCATCAACTATTGGAGTAGAGCTTGCCGATAATTCTCAATCTGATGAGGATTACCGTTATGATAAATATCTGGCAAACATAAACCTGTTTTATAATGTAGATCCGGGATCTGTTTTAAAATGGAGGCTTCGAACCGGTAGTATCACAGGAACAGCCCCTGATTTTAAGTCATTTTATCTGGGAGGAATAGGTAGTTTAAGAGGAACTCCATTCAAATTTTATAGTGGAAATCAAATGGTTCACAGCACAATAGAGATGCAATTTGGGTCACCGGGTAATCATCCGGGAAGTTGGGTAAGGGATTATGACATGCACTTACTTGTATTTTTAGATTCAGGTTGGACATCTATAAATGACGAATTAACTACTTCCAATAACCCGTTTGAAGGCTTTGAAAACGTAGCTTTTTCTGATTTTCAGCACGATGCAGGTTTAGGGATTGGAACCAGTGCTTTGAGATTTGAAGCAGCATGGCCTCTTAACAACTTCGATGGATCACCAAATTTTTGGGTTCGGTTTAATCCAACTTTTTGATACTGTTTGACTCACTCTTTTTACAATTTGGATCATGTGTGCAGACTTAAAAACCGTATATTTACGTTTCAATTTTAAAAGTATACTTTTTTGATGATTCGATTTCTAAAACGAGAGCTGTTTATACAACTGGGCATATTTATCATTTTGTTTATGTTGATATTTGGGTCACGATATTCCCGTCTCTCGAACACAAATGCAATTACTACCGATTTACCGGTTGCACTACATTTGCACGAAAGAATCGGGCTGGATGAACTGGCAGAAAAGTTAGACTCTGCTGCCGTAGACTTTGATCGAGAAGAGCTTTTTTGGGCAGGAAGAGTTCTTGGCTGGAGAAATTTTCGTGTAGGGAGATATGAAATCAACTACAATACCTCTTATGAAGATTTCCTCTCGAATATGGCGAGAGGAATTCAAGATCCTGCAAATGTTACCGTGTTGCCCGGTAATGATCTTTCAAGACTTTCTCAGCACCTTTCAAAACAACTACAGGCAGACTCCACCGCTTTTTCTGAACAGTTCTCCGATAGTTCATCTTTGGGTTTGGAATTGGGCTTAACAGGCGAAGAATTACTGTCTCGTATGTTGCCAAATACCTACCAAATGTATTGGACCTCGAATCCTGAAAGTGTAATTCGAAGGATTCACAGAGAATTTACATCCGGAATTACTGAACGCTACAGCACTGAAATAGAGGAGAGTCAGTTTTCACTGGATGAAATTATAATCTTAGCTTCTATTGTAGAGTGGGAGGCACGCCATCACGATGAGAAGCCAAAAATCAGTGGGTTATACATCAACAGGCTCGACCGGAATATGAGGCTCCAGGCAGACCCGACTGTTTTATACGCATTGGGTGAACGACGTAGAATTTTATACGAAGATTATCGGTTTGATCATCCCTATAACACGTATTTATATAGTGGATTACCCCCGGGCCCGATCACTAATCCTGATGAATCCTCAATCCGTGCTGTTTTGATGCCCGAACAACACGATTATCTGTTTATGGTTGCCACTCCGGATGGGAGCCATATTTTTAACAGGACATTCGATGAGCATAGAAAATCCAGTAATGAATGGAGAGAGTGGATTCAAGAACAGTACAGAATCAAACAAGAACAGGAAAGAGAAGAAGCCCTTTAATCAAAGGTGGTTTAATTCCCTTACCCTCTAGGTCGGAAAGAGACCAAAGTCCCCCTTTGAAGGGGGCTCATTTTTTGAACGCGTAAGCGAAAGCGAACGGAGAGAGCTGGGGGATGACTTTTTAAGTTCTGGAATGCTTAATTCTTGGTTTTGATACAAACAATCATCCCCCATTGCCCTCCGCCGGCTGGCGGAGGGACACTCACCAATAATCTCATACTTTATCAAATAAATTATGGGTGTAAAGTTGATACCTCGTGGGCTCTGCCCCTAGGTAGTTCATTCAGCTGGCTTGTCCTATCTCGACTGTTCCAAAATTGGATTGTCTTCGACTTTACTTTTCGCAGATTCGCTCAACGGCAGAATATATATATGCTGATTAACCCGACTATTATTGAATGCGACCCTTAATGCAAGTCCTTCATAGGTAGAACTTTGCATTAATACTTCCTTTAAATATCGGGGATTTCCAGCTGTATCTAATGACTGAAAGAGATAAGTGCCTGCATCAAATCCAATTTTGGCAAATTGGTCAGCCTTTAATCCAAATCGTGTTTCAAAATCCTGTTCCACATAGGTGGTTGTTGCTGAATCAGCCGACGCGCCAAATGCTTTTGAATGATACACATCAATGTTGCGATCAACCCATCCTGTTAAATCAGCTGTTTCCCACTCTTCAGATCCTAAAACAACCATCCTGTTATTCATCGCTTCTAAATCGGTCATGAAAAGTCGAATAAGGGTATTGGCTGCCTGACCTGTAAAGGGAGCATAAACACCCTGTGAGGGGATATATTGCTCCTCTTCAATTTCTAAACTATCTGTTGAAAATACTTTGGTAAACTCGCTTAAATCAAAACCTGTGGCAGCAAAATCTTCTTCAATATAGTAAGAGATATGAGCTCCCAGCTTTTCTGCTTCATGGCGAAACCCAAGCGCTGAAGCCGTTCCAAGAGCATCTTTTTGAGTGATCACAGCTAATGTGTCAAGCCCAAGATTTTGAACAGCGTGACGTGCCATTTGTCTGCCATGAATTTCAAAAGTTGGGTTTAACTGGAATGTGTAGTTGTAATCTAAATTGATATCATCTGCATTGGCGAGCGGGGCCAGCATTGGAACAGAATATTCCTCCGATAATTCTGCCAATTTCTTAGCCGGATCTGAAAACAGAGGGCCGATCACCGCATCAATATGATTTGCCCAAACCAACTCTGTAAAATTTGTTGCCGTTGTATCTACATCCTGCCCTGATGATTTAAAATGAAGCCTTACTTTTTTATTTGAATGTCGGCTGTTGAATTCCTCAGCAGCGAGAGTTATGCCAAAATAGAGATTTCTTGGGATGGTAAACTCCGAAGATTGCTCCTCAAAAACCGGTAATACAACTCCAATATTGTAGACAATTCCATCTGGAGCACTTGGGTATTGAGCACGTAAACCCTGTAAGTTTGATCGAGAAGAGAGTCTTTCACGTAAATCTTCTTTTTGAAGAGAATCAGATTCAGCTTTTACAACTTCATTGACCATTATCTGATAAATATTTCTATCAATCCGGTTCTTTACGTTTTCAATTAAAGAGACGGCTACGGCCTGATGCTCGGTATGTTTTACTGCTTCAAATCTCTGTTCAGGAGTTAAATATCCCATTACCTGGCGATAAAAACGATTGGCATCTACATGAACTCCTGTTCGGCTCTCTGTTATCATCAACTCGTAAAGAGTATCCAGTGTTTTGGTGAAATTTTTCATCCCAAAGTGGGAGAGAGCAAGCGTATATTTTGCTTCCTGCCGAATACTTCTATCGTTACTTTCCAGAAGTTCTTTAAAGTAAGCGTTAGCCGTTACATGTTCTCCTAAAGCAAAATAACTTTTACCGGTGAAAAGAGAGGACCTCTCATCATCAAAACCTTCGAAAATCTCCACAGCTTGTTCGTAATCACCGCTCTCATAGAAATCCAAACCATCTTCAAAACTTTGAGCTTGAACAGAAGCGATTGAGAGCAAAAGAAAAAGAACTGAGAGAAAACTGTATTTCATCATCTTTACTTGTGTTGTTTTCAAAATAGTAGTGGGAAAAGGGTTCATAAGTTCCCTGTTATTCCCATTCGATCGTTGCTGGAGGTTTAGAGCTGATGTCGTAAACAACCCTATTAATTCCACGAACCTCATTGATAATTCGATTGCTTACTTCCGCCAGAAAATCGTAAGGAAGATGAGCCCAATCGGCTGTCATTCCATCCCTGCTTGTCACGGCGCGAAGTGCAATGGTAAATTCGTATGTGCGTTCATCACCCATTACGCCCACAGATTGTACAGGCAATAGAACCGCCAATGCCTGCCAAACTTCATCATACAAATTATGATCGCGTAACGATTGAATAAAAATAGAATCAGCTTCTTTTAACAAATCAAGTCGTTCCTGTGTGATATCACCAATAATTCGTATACCAAGCCCCGGCCCGGGAAATGGGTGACGGCCAATAAATGACTCAGGAATTCCGAGTTCTCTGCCCACATTTCGGACTTCATCTTTAAACAGCTCTCGTACCGGTTCGATGAGATCCAGATCCATTTTTTCAGGTAATCCACCAACATTATGGTGCGATTTGATAGTCGCTGATGGTCCCTTAAAAGAGATACTCTCAATTACATCCGGGTAAAGGGTTCCTTGTGCAAGGAATTTAAACTTCGTCTCTTTTACGATAGAGTGATCGAAAACGTCAATAAAGGTATTCCCAATAATTTTTCGTTTTTTTTCAGGGTCGGATACACCTGTTAACGCATCAATAAATTGTTTTGAAGCGTCCACACCTTTTACGGGAAGTTCCAGATGCTCATTGTAGGTTTCTAAAACCTGATTAAACTCGTCTTTTCGAAGGAGTCCGTTATCAACAAAAATACACTGCAGTTGATCGCCAATGGCTTTATGAATCAGCGTGGCCACTACGGTAGAATCCACTCCACCCGAAAGTGCACATAATACATGATCGTCACCTACTTGCTTGCGGATTGCTTCAATTTCGGTTTCAATAAACGATGCCGCTGTCCAGCTTGCTTCGCATCCACAAATATCAATTACAAAGTTCTGAATAATCTGTTTTCCTTCTTCGGTGTGAACTACTTCCGGATGAAATTGTACTCCAAAAAAGTCTTTTTCTGAATGACGAACTGCAGCCACTGGGGCGTTAGCTGTGTGGGCAATTACCTTATAGGGATGAGGAAGTTCATGAATATGATCGCCGTGACTCATCCAAACGGTTGATTCTTCTTTCAGGTTTTTAAGCAGGTCAGAATCATCATCAACCAAAAGGTTTGCACGTCCAAATTCACGCTTTTCTGCTTTTTCCACACATCCCGGTTTGATGGCATGTGCCAAGGATTGAAGACCGTAACAAATTCCCAAAACGGGAACATCCAAGTCGAGATAATCGAGATTTAGAACGGGAGCATCTTCATCGTAAACACTTTTGGGGCCACCGGACAGGATAACACCTTTGGGTGGATTTGATCCAAACGTTTTGGGGTCTGCGTTGAAAGGGTGAATTTCGCAGTAAACATTCTGCTCACGAACCCTTCTGGCGATTAGTTGTGTATATTGAGATCCAAAATCGAGGATGAGAATCCACTCATCGTTAGGGTTCATCATGGAAACAAAAATTGAAAATAATTAGCTGATAATTTCCTGATATTTTTCAGGAGTGAGTAGAGCGTCGAGTTCAGAAGCATCAGATATTTTTAGCTTCACCATCCATCCGCTTTTGTAAGGATCGTTATTTACAAGTTCTGGATCATCTTCGAGTAGTTCGTTTATTTCAATAATTTCACCACTTAAAGGAGCGAAGAGTTCCGATACAGTTTTAACGGCTTCTACGGTTCCAAATACCTCGTCTTTGTCAAACTCTGATCCTTCCGGTTCCAGCTCTACAAAAACAATATCGCCAAGTTCGCTTTGTGCAAAGTCGGTGATTCCGATGGTTACCGTTCCATCGCCATTGTCTTTAACCCATTCGTGTTCTTGAGTATACTTTAAATCATTGGGCGTGTTCATAGAGTTTACTTCTTGTAGTTGGGATTAAATTTAAACGTATTTTCAAGATACTTGGTATCGAACTGTCCGGTCTGAAATCCTTCATCATCCATTAACTGCAAATGATACGGAATTGTGGTTTTTACGCCTTCAACAATAAACTCTTCGAGTGCCCGACGCATTCGCTTGATTGCTTCTTCCCGTGTGGGAGCACTCACAATGAGTTTAGCGATCATAGAATCATAGTGGGGAGGAATGGTATAGCCCGAGTAGGCATGAGTGTCTATACGAGTACTGTGTCCACCCGGGATGTTGAAAACAGTGAGTTTACCGGCGCTGGGCCTAAAATTATGTTCGGGATCTTCAGCATTGATCCGGCACTCAATGGCGTGTCCGCGAATTTTAAGTGGACCAATATCGATCTTTTCGCCGTAGGCAACCCTAATCTGCTCTTTAACCAGATCCACATAGGTAATCTCTTCCGTTACGGGATGTTCCACCTGAATTCGGGTATTCATCTCCATGAAATAGAAATTGTGATCTTTATCCACCAAGAATTCAACGGTTCCGGCGCCTTCATAATTGATCGCTTCTCCGGCTTTTACGGCCGCAGTTCCCATTCGTTCACGCAGCTCTTCTGTCATAACAGGTGAGGGCGCTTCTTCCAGTAATTTTTGATGTCTCCGTTGAAGGGAACATTCCCGTTCACCCAAATGAATCACATTTCCGTGCTGATCACCCAGAATCTGAATTTCAATATGCCGCGGTTTCAGTACAAATTTTTCGATATAAACATCAGCATTTCCAAAAACGGTTTTGGCTTCGTTCCTGCAGGTGTCGAAAGACTGCTTAAATTTTTCTTCGCTTTCAACAACCCGCATTCCACGTCCGCCACCACCGGCACTCGCTTTAATAATCAGCGGGTATCCTGTGCTTTTAGCTACTTCAAGGGCATCTTCATAATTATCGATAACGCCATCAGAACCCGGCACAACGGGAACCTTGTTGGCGATCATTGTGGCTTTTGCAGTCGCTTTATCACCCATATTTTGAATCATCTCAGGTGATGGGCCGATAAACTTTATTTCGTGCTCACTGCAAATTCGGCTGAATTCCGCATTTTCTGCTAAAAAACCATATCCGGGATGGATGGCTTCAGCGTTGGTAATTTCTGCGGCTGCAAGAATGGATTGTACCTTTAAATAGCTCTCTTTTCCTGATGCGGGACCAATACAGACCGCCTCATCGGCAAATTTTACATGAAGGCTATCTTCATCGGCTGTGGAATATACCGCAACCGTTTTAATCCCCATTTCCTTACAGGTTCGAATAATTCGAAGAGCAATTTCTCCTCTGTTGGCAATCAGAATTTTTTTAAACATCAACTAAGATTTTTTGATAATAAAAAGAGGCTGGTCAAATTCTACCGGCTGACCGTTGTCGACGATTATTTTTTGAATAGTGCCTGAGACTTCGGCTTCTATTTCATTCATAATCTTCATCGCTTCAACGATACATAAAGTGTCTCCTTTTTTGATTGTATCGCCCACTTTTACAAATGGATCTGAATCGGGGGAGGCAGCTTCATAGAAAGTACCCACAATAGGGGACTTAATAACTTCTCCATCCGGTTGAGGTTCGCTTGGAGCTTCTTCTGCGCCTCCGGTTGAGGGAGCAGCGGCCGGCTGTGGGGCGGGAGCAGCAGCCGGAGCTTGTTGCGGCTGTGGAGGCATTTGATAATGAAGTTGAGAAGGAGAGTCGGACTGCTTTTTAACTTTCAGTTTAAAATCGCCCTCTTCAATTGAAACTTCATTTACCTCGCTTTCCGAGATTAGGTCTAATAAGTTCTTTACGAGTTTTAAATCCATTTTATCGGTTTATTTAGTTTTGGCTCTTTCTAAGTATTCGCCGGTTCTTGTATCGACTTTTATTTTTTCACCTTTATTTATAAACAGGGGGACTTGTACAACAGCACCTCCGGTAATTGTGGCAGGTTTGGTTCCTCCCTGTGCAGTATCTCCTTTTAAACCCGGATCGGTATCTTCAACTTCTGTTTCGATCTGTGCGGGTGGTTCGGCGAATAATATTTTATCATTTTCAACATCGATGGTAAGCGTGCAAATTTGTCCATCTGCAATGAACTCCGGTTTTATAACCCGGGATTTTTCCAGAGGTATTTGCTCATACGTTTCCTGATGCATGAAAAAGAACATATTTCCATCAGCATATAAAAACTGATAAGGATGACTTTCTACGCGGACTGACTCAACATTTTCGCCTGATCGAAATGTTTTATCGATATTTTTTCCGTTTACCAGACCCTTGAGTTTGGTACGAACAAAGGCAGGCCCTTTACCGGGCTTAACATGTTGAAATTCCACAATGGTATAAATTTCTCCATCCTGAATGATGGAAAGGCCGTTGCGAAAATCAGAGGTACTTATTTTTGCCATATATATTTTTATTCAAAAGTTTTGCCCAAAAATACAGCGGGCTTTATTCTATAACAAACTTGCTTTTTATAATTAATGTGGATTAAAATAATTGGGTATAAAGTGTTCTTAAAAGAATTAAAAATATGATTACCGGACAGATAAACTTTATAAATACAGACCATACAGTAGTGAATACGGTATTTCGTATATCCTTAAAGCCCTGCTTCATTTCATCTATTGCATTGGTTGTTTTCCAAACATAGCCAACAAAAATACATATAAATAGTCCACCAAGAGGTAACCCTATCACACTAAATGTAAAATCAATATAATCTATTAATATCGTGTTAAATGATATTATCAGTGAAATCACCAGAATGCCAGTTCCAACCCAAAGAGCTGCTTTTTTACGTTCAACACTGTGCTCATCAATTACGTAAGAAACAGGAACTTCTAACAATGAAATGGTTGATGTAAGTGCTGCAATACTTAATAGGAGGAAAAACATCACACCAAAAATTAATCCTAATAATCCACCTAACTGTGCAAAGAGCTCCGGTAATATCTGGAAAATAAGTGCAGGTCCGGCAAGGAAGTTTCCTTCTGCATCAAAAATTTCTACTCCTTGTGCCTGGGCAAGATACATTGTAGGCATAATTAAAAGTCCTGCAAGAAATGCAATTCCAACATCTGCCAAGGTCACATAGGTTGCAGCTTCAGCAATATTTTCTTTTTTGCTTAAGTAAGAACCGTAAGTAATAAGAGCTCCCATACCTAAAGAAAGGGAAAAGAAAGCCTGGCCCATGGCAGCAAGAACCAATTGAGAATTAATCATAGAGAAATCCGGCTTTAGGTAAGCAACCACTCCTTCTTCTGCACCCGGCTGAAATAGAACATACGTAGCCATTGCTACAAGAATCAAGATTAGCATTGGCATCATAAACTTAGTTGCACGCTCTATTCCGGCACTAACTCCACCCCGAATAATCCCTACTGTACATCCCATAAAAAGAATAGCAAATGCTGCATTAACATACCCGTTCTCAATATTTGCAAGTGTTTCTGCTACACCATCCATTCCCGCAAATACAAATATTTCAACAAAAACATGACTGAACGTCCAACCTGCAATGACTGTATAAAATGATAAAATCATCACTCCACATAAAACGCCCCAAAGACCTACAAAAGGAAAGAACTTGTTGCTGCTTAATGATCTAAAAGCACCAACAGGATTTTTTTGTGAACTTCTTCCTATAGAAAGTTCAGCGATCATCACAGGCAAGCCAATCAAAAATACACAGATCAGATAAACGAT
Organism: Balneolaceae bacterium; assembly: GCA_040876545.1. Classification (GTDB taxonomy): domain Bacteria; phylum Bacteroidota; class Rhodothermia; order Balneolales; family Balneolaceae; genus SW132. Next base: position 451,499 of record JBBDPF010000025.1, read on the forward strand.
TAAAAAAGCTGCTCCACCGTTAGAAGCGGCTTCGGTAGGGAATCGCCAAATATTGCCAAGCCCAACGGCAGATCCAGCAGCAGCCAGAATAAACCCAAGTTTCGAATTCCATGTGCCTCGATTATTAGTAGGTGTTGTAGCCAATTTTGCTCCGGTCTTTGTTATTATTGATGACTAAATAAAATGATTAATTTCGCAATTTTCGAAATATTGAACCGCTTTTTGGTGAAATTTTTACATCACCGCTTAAGATATCAATTGATTGGGAGGATGCAATCTGATTATTTACCAGTAATTCCCATGATCCTGATGGAAGGTGAACCGTTGCCGAATCATCTATATTTCCATTTAAAACCACATAATAATCAAACATGTCGTGTGTGGATTGTCCACTGATAGCAAAAGAAAATAGCAACGGATTATCGAAATGATCGAATTGTATTTCTTCAGGACTTGCTTTTCGCAGTGCGGGAGAGTGCTTTCTAAGTTCAATCAATCCCTGATAGTATGAAAAGAGTGCTTTGTTTTTTGACAGCGTCCCGAAATCGATCCAGTTGGTAGCGTTATCTTTTTGGTAACTGTTGTGGTCCATCTTTCCCACATCAGGATCATCCACGCCAACATCAGCGATAATTTTTGACCGGGCAAATTCCTGACCTGCATGAATCATTGTCATTCCCTGTGAGCAGAATAATGATATCGCCGCCAGTTTTGAAAGCGCCATTTCATCATCATTTAGAGTGATGTGTGCATCTACATCTTCGATTTTTTGATCTGCCAATTCCGGGTTCAACCCAATACGGATAAAATCACCCAACGTATATCCATCATGACTTTCCAAATAATTTACGCTGTGTTCTGAGGTTTCGAACAAGCCACCGCTTTTTCCTTTTAAGGTACCTGTAAAAATATTTTCAAGCCTTTCTCGTCCGGTTTCGTGCTGCCACTCCGAAAAGATAAAACCACGATCATGAAGAGGATCAGAACCTTTCACGGAGTTTCTGATTCGGTCGTTCCAGGAAGCCCATTCGTGTTCCGAAAACTGAGCAGGCGAATAATATCCTCCCCAGGGTTCGGCAATTAAAACCACTTTGGGATCTATCGCCTGAAGTTCATCACGAATAGCATTCCATGTGCCTTTATCAAGCAACGCTGCCAGATCGAACCGGAAACCATCAATATGATATTCATTCATCCAGTGGGTAAGGGAATCGAGAATCAGTTGTCTTCCCACTTTATGTTCAGACCGGAATTCATTTCCTGTCCCGCTGCGGTTCAAAAATTCGCCTTTTTCATTCTGACGCAAATATGTGTGCGGACATAAATGTGTGCAGGGATTCAGATCAAACAGTGACGTATGATTATAAACCACATCCATTAAAACGGTGATTCCATGTTTATGAAGCTCCTTTACCAAATTCTTAAACTCGGTAATGGAAGCGGTGGTATAACCGGAATATTTTTCGGAATGATCGGATGCAAATGAGGATTCAGGGGCAAAGAAAAAACTGGTCATATATCCCCAGTAATTTTCTGCGTAGGGATTCCATGAATTTAGAAATCCCTCATCTGTTTTTTCGCCATAGGGAGGTTCAGCAGGGGGGAACTTTTGCAGCGGAAGAAATTCAACACAATTCACCCCCAGTTTTTTTAGGTGTGCAATTCCCCCTTCCTGATTCAGGTCAATAAATTTATTATAAAATCCATCGCCCGTTGCTTTGCTTGATGGATGGGCGGTCAAATCCTTAAGATGCGTTTCGTAGATAATTAAATCACGCGGATCTTCAGGAAACTGATGTTGATCGCCTTCCCAGTCAAAATCGTCCCGCACTATTTTTGATTTTGCCTCCTGACGGTAATTATTTTTTACAGTAACGTGCTTGCTGTAGGGATCGGCAAAAAGCTGATCCCGAAACGGATTTTTCTCATCCAGTTCATCATCGTGATCAATCCGGTAAGCATACCATTTTCCCACTAAATTTTGATTGATAGTAAGATGCCAATAACCATTGTTATCCTTTTCGAATTGATGAGCAGAGCTTTTGGAACTTTCGAAATCATCGAAAATTTCGCAGTAGACATTGTTTGCTTCCGGACAATAGTAGCAAAAGGATGTAGATTTCTCGCCGGAGAGAACACCGGGTTGAGGGCTTGATTTATCTTCTTTCATAGATTATTTTAGGTAATTGGGCTGCCCGGCTCGGCATCTGTCGATACAAAGTGGAGAACCCCTTCGCTATCTTCGCCCATCAAAATCATGCCATTACTTTCTATTCCCATCATTTTTTTAGGGGCAAGATTGGCTACAACACAAACCGATTTACCGATAATCTCCTCAGGTTTGAAAAATTCTGCTACTCCCGAAAGAATGGTTCGGGTTTCAAATCCTAAATCAACGGAAATTTGAATCAGCTTATTTGATTTTTTCACCTTTTCAGCCTTTACAATTTTCCCTGTCCGTAGATCAAGAGACATAAAGTCATCAAAAGTTGCCGTCTCCTTTAGTGGTGGAAATTTCTTGGCAGCGGGTTCGGCGGACTTGGCTTTGTCTTCCAATTTTTGGATTTCTTTTTCCACTACATCATCCTCAATTTTCTTAAATAAAATTTCATGCTCGGCAATCAAATGTCCGGTAGGAACCAGGTGATCATTGATTTGATCCCATTTTGTATTGTGTGGAATTCCAAGCTGCTCGCGCAATGAATACATTTTAAGCGGCATCACGGGTTGAAAAAGAAGACTCAATGCTCCACTAATTTGTGTGCATATATAGAGTGTATTTGCACACGCCTGCGGATTTTCTTTTCGGGTTTTCCAGGGTTCAGTTTCCGTAAAATACCGGTTTCCGATTCGAGCCAGATTCATGGTTTCGGCTATGGCCTCGCGGAATTTGAAATTTTCGTAAGCTGTATGAATTTTTTCTTTTTGATCTTCAATCGATTTCAGGGCATTCAGATCAGTCTCCGTTGGATCTTTTAATTCCGGGACTTCACCATCAAAAAACCGCTGGGTAAAACTTGTGGTACGGAAAATGAAGTTCCCTAAAATATCAGCCAGCTCTCCGTTGATGCGAGCCTGAAAATCTTTCCAGGAAAAATCAGAATCTTTTGCTTCGGGAAGGGTTGTTCCCAAAACATATCGAAGAAGGTCCGGCTCAAATTCTTCAAGATATTCGTGAAGCCAAACAGCCCATCCCTTTGAGGTGGATAATTTTTTGCCTTCTAAATTTAAAAATTCGTTGGCAGGTACATTTTTTGGTAGCACATAATCGCCGTGCTGCATCAGCATTGCGGGGAACATAATACAGTGGAAAACGATGTTGTCTTTTCCAATAAAGTGAATGAGGGACGTTTCTTCATCTTTCCAATACTTTTCCCAAAGGTCAGGATCTCCTTTTTTCTCTGCCCACTCTTTAGTAGCCGAAATGTAGCCGATGGGCGCATCAAACCAAACGTAGAGAACTTTCCCATCTGCATCAGGCAACGGAACAGGAACTCCCCAGGTTAAATCACGGGTTACCGCGCGATCGCCCAGGCCGGTATCGAGCCAGCTTTTGCACTGACCAACCACATTTGATTTCCAATTTTCCCGCGAATCGATCCATTTTTCAAGTCGCTCCTGAAAATCGCCCAAAGGTAAATACCAGTGTTCGGTTTTTTTAAGAATGGGCACATTTCCGGTAATTGCGCTGATGGGATTAATCAATTCAGTAGGAGAGAGTGATGATCCGCACTTTTCACACTGATCGCCGTAGGCTTCGGGATGACTGCAAATCGGACAGGTTCCTTTTACGTAGCGATCGGGAAGAAACATTTCGGCTTCTTCATCATAAAGCTGCTCTTCTTTCTTCTTTTTAAACAGACCCTGATCGTATAATTTTTTGAAAAAGTCCTGCGACGTTTTTTTATGAACGGCTGAACTGGTTCGTCCAAAATAGTCGAAATCGATCCCGATTTTTTTGAAGGTTTCTTCGTTTTGGGTGTGGAATTTATCAACCACCTGTTGCGGTGTGATACCTTCCTTCTCAGCGGCAATGGTAATGGGAACGCCATGTTCATCGGATCCACAGATGTGAATCACGTCTTTGCCTTTTAATCGTTGAAATCGGGTATACAAATCTGCGGGTAAATACGCACCGGCCAGGTGACCCAAGTGAAGAGGACCGTTAGCGTAAGGAAGCGCAGATGTAATTAAAATTCTTTCTGACATATTTTGTTTTACTTAACTTTGGCGCCGAAAATAACGCCTGTTGGATAAAGTTACCAAACATTAATACAACTAATTTTTTACAGCCCGGATTCAAATTTTTCGTAAAAGGCATACAAGGCAACTCCCGCAGCTACGGATACATTTAACGAATGCTTCATTCCAAACTGAGGGATTTCCACGGCTACATCAAGGTAAGGTAACATATCCTCACTAATTCCTGTGACTTCATTTCCTAAAATTAAGCAGATTTTTTCTTTTTTTGGACGGAAAGTATGAAGCATTTCACTGTTCAGCGTTTGTTCCAGTCCAATAAGCTGGTAGCCTTCTTCTTTGAGCTTTAGAGCTGATTTTTCAAGCTGTTCAATAGATTTCCATGTCACATGTTCTTCCGCTCCGATTGCTGTCTTCGTGATTTCGGGTCGTGGTGGGGTAGGAGTGTATCCGGAAATCCATAATTGATGGACTCCAAATGCATCTGCAGATCGAAATGCAGCTCCTACATTATGGAGACTTCGGATGTTATGTAGCCACAGGATAAAATCTTTTTTGAGCGGTGAATTTCGCTCCTGATTGTTACGGAGTATTTCTTTGGTGCTGCGTTTTTTCAAACTGAAAAAATATTGAGAGTGAATTTTAGGTTGGGAAAACAGCGATTATCGTCCTATTTTCTATGCTTATAAATTGAAGAAGAAAATCTAAGCAAAAGCAGTTGAAAAACTGCTTTTTTATTTATTAAAAGACACAAGTAAGGTATGAAGAAAAACTATCTATCAAAGGAAGGTTACGAAAAGTTAGATAAAGAGCTAAGAGATTTAAAAACCCGCGGGAGAAGGGAAATAGCTGAAGAGATTTCTGAAGCCCGGGCAAAGGGTGATTTAAGTGAAAATGCAGAGTATGATGCAGCTAAAGAAGCTCAGGGCCATCTGGAATCTCGAATAGCAGAGCTTGAAAATACACTGGCTATTTCAACAATCATTGATGAGAAAAATATTGATACATCGAAAGTGTATCTGTTTTCCACAATTACGATTCTAAATAAGAAAACAAATAAGGAAATGCAGTACAGTCTGGTGTCGAAAGATGAGGCTGATTTTAAAGCAGGAAAAATATCTGTTGAATCGCCTATTGGTCAGGCTATTTTAGGGAAAGAAATTGGTGATGTGGTAGAGGTTAACGTACCCGCCGGCATCCTTGAGTTAGAAATAAAAAACATAGAAAGATCATAAAATCATGAAGATTGCAGTAGTTGGAACAGGATACGTTGGGTTGGTAAGTGGAACATGTTTTGCCGATAGTGGCAATGATGTTATTTGCGTTGATATTGACAGTAAAAAAGTTGAGAAAATGCGGGCCGGAGAAGTACCTATATATGAGCCGGGGCTCAACCGTGTTTTTGATCGCTCAATTCGCGAAAACAGACTGTCGTTTACCACAAATCTGGAAGATGCATTTAAAGATGCAGAAGTAGTATTTCTTTGTTTGCCAACACCTCCGGGAGCTGATGGACAAGCCGATCTTAGTTTTGTTTTGGGAGTGGCCGATGAACTGGGCGATCTTTTTGAAAAATATGGCGAATATAAAGTAGTTGTAAACAAAAGTACCGTTCCTGTTGGAACCGCCGACAAAGTTCGGGAGAAAATTTCCTCAAAAACCAACGTGGAGTTTGATGTGGTTTCTAACCCGGAATTCCTGAGAGAGGGAGCCGCGGTTGAAGATTTTATGAAACCCGAACGAGTTGTAATTGGCACCAGAAGCGAACGCGCAGCCGAAATTATGAACACTCTTTATGAGCCGTTTGTTCGTAGTGGGAATCCAATCATCGTGATGGACGAAAGAAGCTCAGAGCTGACTAAATATGCAGCCAACTCCATGCTTGCTACAAAAATCACCTTTATGAACGAGATTGCAAATGTTTGTGAAAAAGTAGGAGCAAATGTGGATAATGTTCGCCGTGGAATCGGAACAGATTCCCGTATAGGAAAACGATTTCTGTTTGCGGGAATTGGGTACGGTGGAAGCTGCTTCCCCAAAGACGTTCAGGCTATTCATCACACTTCAGCGGGATATGGCTACGATTTCAAGATTTTGGATTCGGTAATGAAAGTGAATGAATCACAAAAGACATCCATCATTCCGAAAATGGTCGATCATTTTAAAGGAGATTTAAGCGGAAAAACGGTTGGTATTTGGGGGCTGAGCTTTAAGCCTGAAACGGATGATGTACGCGAGGCACCGGCACTTTACATTGTAGATGCGCTCGCCGAAAAAGGAGTGAAAATGAAAGTGTATGATCCCGAAGCGATGGAGACGTTTAAAATGGCTGCATCAGAAAAAGCACTTGAATATATCGAGTTTATGGAAGATCGCGATAGCGTTCTTGACGATGTAGACGCCTTGATAATCTGCACAGAATGGAATGAATTTCGCCGGCCAAGCCTTGATAATTTTGCAAAACGGATGAAAAACCCGGTAATATTTGATGGACGAAATCTATACGATCTTAAACGGGCAAAAGAAGCCGGACTTACATATTACAGTGTAGGAAGACCTTCAGTTATTTAATAAAGAAATCTTCCGCCGGTTGGCGGAGAGATAAAGAGGGGTGTCCATCGGATTTTTCCACGTTCTGATAAACATCCCCCTCAATCCCCCTTTGATAAGGGGGACTTTTACGTTTGAAATTTAACCACATGTTCAAATTGAATATGTGGTTTACTTTAAAAACACGCATCAAATGAAAAAGCAACGGATTCTTATTACAGGCGGTTCGGGATTTTTGGGTTCGCACCTTTGTGATCGATTTATCAAAGAAGGATATCATGTAACCTGTATGGATAACTTACTTACAGGTTCAACCGAAAATATCTCGCACCTTTTTGGGAATGAGAATTTCGATTTCGTTAAGCACGATGTTACCAATTACGTGCATGTAAAAGGCGAGTTAGATCTGGTTTTACATTTTGCATCTCCGGCATCGCCCATCGATTATCTCGAAATGCCGATTCAGACATTAAAAGTGGGATCGCTGGGAACCCATAAAGTGCTGGGGTTGGCAAAAGAGAAAAATGCCCGGTTTCTGCTCGCATCAACCAGTGAAGTTTATGGAGATCCGCTCACGCACCCTCAAAGTGAAGATTACTGGGGAAATGTAAATCCCATTGGATCACGCGGGGTTTATGATGAAGCCAAACGATTTGCCGAGGCAATGACGATGGCCTATCAAAGGTTCCATCATATGGAAACCCGAATTGCACGAATATTTAATACCTACGGTACAAGAATGCGGCTTGATGATGGCCGTGCACTGCCAACATTTATGCGTCAGGCACTTAAGGGAAACCCTATTACCGTATTTGGTGATGGTTCTCAAACCCGATCGTTTACCTATGTTGATGATTTAATTGAAGGGATATTCAGATTAGCCCACAGCGATGAATCGGAGCCGGTAAACATTGGTAACCCCGAAGAGACAACCATTTTGGAATTTGCGAAAGAGATCATCGAAATAACCGGAAGCAACAGTGAAATCGTGTATAAAGATCTTCCCGATGATGATCCTAAAATTCGTCAACCGGATATTACCAAAGCCCGCCGGGTATTGGATTGGGAGCCAACAGTTGACAGAAGGGAAGGATTGATGAAAACCCTTGATTATTTTAAGAATCAGGTAGAGAAAGCAAATGGCTAAAAAAAAACTGATAGATTTGTATCCCTACCGCCTGAATAATGGGAAACCTGAATTTCTGGTTCTAAAACGGGCTTCGGGGAAAATTTATCAGCATCAGTGGCGGATGATTGGCGGAAAAGTGGAACAAAGCGAGACATTTTGGGAAGCAGCACTGCGCGAACTTAAAGAAGAAACAGATCTATCGCCCAACCGACTCTGGACAATTCCCAGCATCAATCAATTTTATGAGCATACATCAGATACGATCCATTCGATCCCCGCGTTTGCAGCTGAAATAGGAGATGATAATTCTCTTTCGCTGGATGATGAACATTCATCGTACGAGTGGATTGATCCCAAATTTGTTGAAAACTATATTTTATGGCCGGAACAACGACGACTCATTCACCTTACAAACAGTATAATCATCTCCAACGAAATCCTGGACGATTGGCTCGTGCCTATACATTCTTAATAACTGTACTCTTACTTATTTCTGCCGTTTCCATAGAAGACTCTGAAGCTCAAAGCAGAGCCTATGAATTTTTACCGGCGCCGGATCTTTGGTACAATGATGTGGATGGAATTCGCGTTGGCGTGCGGGTAAAAGGTCAGATGAGGGGAACATTCGACGACGGCCCACATCGGCTTGATGGTGGTTTATGGCTCAGCACGTGGTTTCCCTCAACTCCTGTTTCGTATTATTTAAAATATACAAACCCCATTCCGCGATGGTCTGATTACGGCAATGAAGCCAATTATCAGGTTACATCATCCATTCGAACGGGATATCATATTCATGGAGTGGGTTTAAATAAACGCTGGCAGGAAGGTTTTGATGAACGTAAATACAGGGAAATAGGAATTACCACGAACTTCGAAAAACGGTTTGATGATGAATACGTGCAATTCCCTGTGTTGTGGAGTGATCAGTCCAAAATACTCACGAAATTGACCTATGAGTCGCAAAGTGAAAACCGTTTTGGCTGGGCTAATTTAGCAGCAAGCGGCAGTGTTCAGTATTTGGATGATACCTATGGTATTTTTGAAGCAACTGCCACACAAAGAGTTCCGTTAAATGAAAACTGGGGATTTCGATTCCGATCTTTTTTAGGGATTGCATCAAGCCAGACCGCACCTGAATATTTGTTTTCAAGAAGTTCTGCACCGGCTATTTCCTGGATGGATAATGGAATGACCCGTGCAAAAGGAACCATTCCCCAGCCGTGGATGACATCAGGAAACGTACAAGTTGCAGGTGGTGCAAATTTGCGCGGCTATACCGACAGAGATGTGAACTCCTATCAAAATGCATCAACAAATTCTTTTTTGTATAACTCAATTGCTGCTGTAAATGCGGAATTTGATTACCCAAATCCAATTAATTCGTTGTTTAATGCCATTCCCTATGCATCGGAATTTCTCACCTTTAATTCTTATTTGTTTTATGATGCCGGAACTTCTCTGGGCATTGTTGATAATGAGATAGACGGAGTTTTGGCAGATGCAGGAGCCGGTTTTTCGTTAACGCTTAACATTCCTGATTATCTTGGAAAACCACGCGGGTTTGTTTTTCGCTATGACATCCCTTTTTGGTTATCAGAACCGGGAACGGAAGACGCTTTTAAATTTAGAAGTCTTTTTGCATTTGGCGCTATCATCTCTTTATAATCGGAAATTTTTATGACTCAAAAATTTCTCCTTTTTTTCTGTTTTGCTCTACTCACCGGCTGTACCACAAGTAAGTGGACCGTGGTTGATGAATATGCCGTAAATGAATCTGAAAAACCACGGCTAATCAGTGAAAAGGAACAGTTAATGGTTGATGAAGAGCCTACGATAGAGAATCCCACTCTAAGCCTGGCTCCATACAGAATTATCGAAAACGAATATTCACAGCGCATACTTGTGGAACGGGCCGTTCAACAATATCGCCCACGCTGGGGTTTTGCACTTCTTGCGTTATCGGGATCTGCTTTCGCAATAACAGCGGCAAATTCTGATCTTATTCTCGCGAATCAAACAAGTACCCAAAGGATAGGTCTTTCGGCAGCAGGAGTGCTATTAGGGGCTTTGGCATTTACAAATTTAAAAGAAGTGGGAGATCCAATCCTCACGGATGAACAACAGTATTTACGCTCTACGGGGACCACTACAAGAATAGACACCGTGAGATCCACTTCTGAAGTGGAAGAAACTGCCGCTGTAGAAATCACGTACAAAGGCAATCAAATATTTGATGATTCAACCGTTTCATTTTCGGATGGTGCTATAGATTTGAATCTTGGGTCGTTTGCCATTGAGCTAAACGGAGAACTTGATGAAGACGGTGAAATTAACGTTTCAACCAGATATAAAGAATCGGATAACGAGTTTTCTATCCCAATAAAATCATTTTTAGAACCTTATTTTATTGTTCAGGAATCAGTAGTACAGGTGAGGAGTACACCCTCTTTTTCATCAGAAAATATTATGGTGGAATTAGGTGAAGATAGTGAGTTATTAAAACTGGGAGATGAATCATCAGATTGGGTTAACGTTGAATATGCAGGACAGGAAGCTTTTGTAGCGAGGGAAAGTGGTGTATTAGAATGGCGGTCCAGATCAGACGGAGAATCAGCGGTTCGTGTTGAACTTGAAGATCTGCCCTTTGGAGAGATTGATGTAGAAAATTCGCTACCAATTTTAAAGTCAACAAGTGAAAATGACCGTGCGATTATTTTCTCAAATGCTGAAGGAAATCAGATTGGAAATCGTCAGCTTTTGAGCAGAAGCCATCAGTTGTTTGAACACTATATGAGTACATCATTCCGGATGAACGATGATCAAATCATAAAAATAACCGAGCCACATCAGTCGTCGTGGGAAGAACAAATGGGTCAGTGTGGAAATACAGAAGGAGGGAATCTAAACGTATTTTTAACGGGTTTTGCAGAGGTTAAACAATCAGGTGAAGAAAGTGAATTGGTGATGATTTATGAAGATACAAATGGGGATGAATCTGAATTATCCATCTCTTCATTATTCAACACTTTGGGTGAATGTGGAGCGGATCAGGTATTTATTTTTGCAGACCTTGAGTATATAAAATCAGAAAATGAGTTGCTTGATCAGGTAATGATCGATGCCGAAAATGTGCAAGAAAAGGTGTCAAACAGGTTTGTTGATAGCTTCCCAAATTCGGTAGTTATTTTTGGGAACAGCACAAAACAGCAGTCATCAACACACAGAGGAGGTTCATTAGAAAATGATAAACGACATTATATATTTCCTTACTATTTAGCTGAAGCCTTTAAGCAGAGAAAAACGGTTATGTCGGATTTGATAGAGCATCTCGAAAACAATGTTGATTATACTTCAAGACGTCTACACGATCGCCCGCAGGAAATTCGTGCATTTGGTAATTTTTCCCTCAATATTGCAGAATAATGACCGGCTGGATTTTTATACTCCTCAGTGCCGGTTGTTCTGTTCTGATTGCCCATTTTTTAAAACTCGTAGAATTTAAAAAGCTCAATACGGTTCGGGTTTTAACCGTTAATTATTTTATTGCTACTGTTGTCGCTTTTCTGCTTCCCGGTAATTCTGCCGGGTTTAATATGGACATTTCTATTGCTTATCCGGCACTTATTCTTGCCATAATTGTAGGTGTGATATTCATCGCCAACTTCTTCATTTATAGTAAATCGGTCAATCACAATGGGGTGGGGATTAGCGTGGCAGCTATGAGGATTTCACTCATCATACCGGTGTTGCTTTCTACAATCTGGTATTTAGATTTACTGACCTTAAAGCAATGGACAGGTGTAATGATCGTGTTTGCTGCACTCTTTTTGCTTCTACCCAATAAGCGCAAAATGTTGCGCGAACCACTGAGCGCCGCTTGGTTACTCGTATTGTTATTTCTGGGAACAGGTTTGGGAGATGGATCACTGAAAATCTATGAAGTAGAATTTTCCGAAATGTTGAGCAAACAGCAGTTTATGGGCATCGTATTTTTAAGTGCAATGTTCGTTGGTTTGATGGTAATGGCCCTCCGTAAAAATTGGAAAATTAACAGGAAAGAGATTTTTCTGGGTACAGCAATTGGAATTCCAAACCTTTACTCCGCTATCTTTTTGATTGAAGCCCTCGAACGATTAAACGGCGCAATTGTCTACAGCTCAGTAAATATTTTGATTGTATTGGGTGCAACCTTTCTTGGATTGATAAGGTGGAACGATAAGCTTTCGAAACTACAATGGGGTGGGATCGCCTTAACGATGATTGCTATTTTATTGCTGAGGATTGGGTGAAAATCGTCCCGGAAATTACATTGGTAAACCTACTCAGTTTTTATCCTTAATTTATAGCAATACAAAATTTAAAATCCATCAGTAAAGAATGAACGAACCCACAGCTATCCAAAAAATCGAAGAGAAAGCAAAAGAGAAGAATAAATTAATTGTACTGCCTGAAGCGGCCATTGATTTACGTGTGCTACATGCTGCAAATTTGCTGTCAAAAAATGGAGCCGCTACGCCAATTCTGATAGAAAAAAATGGTGATGTTCAAAAGTTTGCCAGGGAAAATGATATCAAGCTTGAAACCGGAATAGCTCTGGTGGATTTAGAAAAAGCTGTGGATATAAAGAGTCGAATCGAATTTTTCAGGGAACGTCTTTCTCATAAAAATCCAACCGAGAAACAGCTAAAGGATTTAGCAAACAATAAGCTTATGGCCGCCGGATGGATGGTTGCAACCGGTCGGGCTGATGGTGCCGTTGCAGGATCTGTAGCCTCAACAGCTGACGTTATTCGGGCAGCACTTCGAACCGTGGGTATTGCAGAGGGTGCAAAATTAATTTCAAGTACATTTTTGATGGAGTTACTTAACGGAAAAGTCCTGACCTATGCCGATTGCGGTGTGGTGCCTTATCCGGATGCACACCAACTCGCTGATATTGCCATCAGCTCGGGAAAAACTCATCAGTCACTTACAGGAGAAGAACCTGTAATAGGATTTCTCTCTTTTTCAACAAAAGGAAGTGCACAGCACGAAAGAGTGGAATTGGTTCGAAATGCGCTGGAAATTGCGGCATCAGCAAAACCGGACTGGAAGATCGATGGGGAATTTCAGTTTGATGCATTGTTCGAGCCAAAAGTAGCGAAACGCAAAGCTCCTGAATCTGAGGTGGCCGGAAATGCGAATGTCTATATTTTTCCAAATTTGGATGCAGGAAACATCGCTTATAAAATTACTGAACGAGTAGGAGGGGCCACCGCAATCGGACCCATTTTGCAAGGTTTAAAAAAACCATATATGGATTTGTCACGCGGATGCAGCACGCAAGATATTTATTACGCTGCGTGCATTGCTTCTGTGATGGGGTGATTGTTGCGTTGAGAGAAAGAATGGAAGACACGCGAAGTCTTCTAAGACTTCGCGTGTCTGTTTTAAACCTTCTCATCCAGCTCAATCCACTCCATAGTCTTTTCATCTAAAAGCTCTTCTACTTCGCCGTAGCGTTGTGTTTTTTCTGTGAGCTCCTCTGCATTAAACTTGCCACTGTGAAGGTCTGCTTCTATCCTGGATTTTTCAGCTTCCAGCTTTTCAATCTCTTTCTCCAGCTTTTGATAGTGTTTTTTCTCCTTAAAGCTGAGCTTCTTTTTTAAAGGAGTTTCTTTTACCGGTTTGATCTTTTCTGTTTTTGACGGCGTTTCACTTCTACTTTTCTTTGATTCTTGAATTTCATCATCCTTCATCTCTCTGTATTCTGCATACGTTCCGTGATGACTATCAACCTGACCATCACCCTCAAACACAAAATAGTGCTGAACCAGTTTATCCATAAAAAACCGATCGTGAGAAACCACAATCAGGCAGCCACCGAAGTTGAGCAGGAATTCTTCCAATTTTTGCAAAGTAGCAATGTCGAGGTCATTTGTCGGCTCATCCAAAATCAGAAAGTTTGGATTTCGCATGAGGACCATCATCAAACCCAAACGACGTTTTTCCCCACCGCTTAATTTTGAAATTGGTGCATATTGAAGGTTTGAATCAAATAAAAAGTACTCCAGAAATTGAGAAGCGGAGACTTTTTTCCCATCGGCCAGTTCAATGACTTCAGCGATCTCCTTAAGCGCTTCAATCACACGAAGGCTTTCGTCCAGATCAATTCCCTGCTGCTTGTAGTGACCAAATACAATGGTTTCTCCTTTGTCGATATTGCCTGAATCAGCAGATTCCTCTCCGGTCAAAACTTTTAAAAAAGTACTTTTCCCGGCGCCGTTTTTCCCAATAATTCCGATCCGCTCACCCCGTTTAAACGAATAGTTGAAATCATCCAAAATAACGAGGTCATCATACGACTTGGAAATATTCTTCACGTCGATGACCTTCTTTCCCATCCTGGCCATATTTACATCGAGCTGCATTTCGGCTTCATCCGGTTGATCATTTGCTCGTTTTTCAGTGTCATAAAATCGATCAATCCGATCTTTTGATTTTGTCGTTCGGGCTTTTGGTTGACGCCTCATCCAATCGAGTTCCTTTTTGTAAAGTTGACCCGCCTTGGCTACTTCTTTGCGTTCTACTTCTTCACGTTCAGCTTTTTTGAGCAGGAAGTATTCGTAGTTCCCTTTGTGATTATATAATTTTCCGCCTTCCATCTCTACAATATGATTGCAAACCCTATCCAAAAAATATCTATCGTGAGTGACCATCAGCAGGGTAGTATTGCTTTTTGCGAGGTATGACTCCAGCCACTCAATCATCTCTACATCCAAATGGTTGGTCGGCTCATCCATGATCAAAAAATCAGGATTATCCAATAACACAAACGCCAGCGCAACCCGTTTTCGCTCACCACCCGATAATGATGATATGGATTGATCGAGATGGTTGATGTCCAGCTTGCTCAGGATTGTAGTCATTCGCTGTTTTACGTCCCACGCATCAAGTGTATCCATTTTAGCGGCAGCTTTTTCGTACAGCTTCTGATTTTCCTCACTGAAATTCTCAGCCTGTTTTTCGATCGCATCTTCATAATTCTGAATCGCCTGCATCATTTCTGATGTGCCGCCGGTGATAAACTCATCAATGGTTTTGGTGGGGTCGAGATCCGGATCTTGCTCCAGAAATCCAATCTTAATACCGTTTCGGGTTGATATTTTCCCGCTATCCTGATTTTCTTGTCCCGCTATAATTTGCAGCAGGGTACTTTTTCCGGTTCCATTTTGGGCAATAAGAGCAGTTTTATCACCCTGAGAAACCCCAAAGGTGATATCTTCAAAAAGAGTTTTGGTACCGTAACTTTTACTTAAATTTTCTACAGACAAAAAGGTCATAATAATTCGATCAGCCGAACTTTGGGGTTATAAAAAGGGAAACGTATAGAAGTTGATTAATGGTTCATAAAATAGGGTTTTTATCATCAATTGAATGAATTCTTTTTGGATGATTTTATGAAAATGAATAGCCCACCATTATTGCCGGTATAGTTTGTATCTATTGGTTGATGTGCTTTGCATTAGCGATATTCTTAGAAACCAGAATGGCTTTAATTAAGCACACAAATTGCTTATATTTATTCATTCCAAATAAGCATAGAATTTAAAACGCTCTCAGAATGAACCCATGTACTTTTTTTGATGTTCTGAAAGCAGATAGAATTAAAAATTTTAAACAATTCGGATCTATATGAGTGAGACCAAAGAATTAGAAGCAATGATCGGCGAAGAGTACAAATATGGATTCTCTACCGATATTGAATATGAGGATTTTCCAAAGGGACTGAACGAGGATATTGTACGCCAAATCTCAGCCATCAAAGAAGAACCGGAATGGATGACAGAATTCCGTTTAAAAGCATTTCGTGCATGGAAAGAGATGGAAGAGCCCACTTGGTTCAACGCTACATACAATAGCCCCGAATTTGATAAGATTCAGTATTACTCTTCTCCAAAAGATAAACCCAAGGTGGATAGTCTTGATGATATCGATCCTAAAATTAAGGAAACATACGACAAGCTCGGTATTCCATTGGAAGAGCAAAAAATGCTTTCAGGTGTAGCTGTAGATGCGGTGTTCGATAGTGTTTCTATCTTCACCACGTTTAAGGAAAAACTTGCAGAAGCCGGTGTGATATTTTGCTCTATTTCAGAAGCCATCAAAAAGCATCCGGAATTGGTGAAGAAATATATGGGATCTGTCGTTCCTGCCCGTGATAATTTCTATTCCGCATTGAACTCCGCCGTATTCTCTGATGGGTCATTTTGCTACGTGCCGAAAGATACCATCTGCCCAATGGAGCTTTCTACCTATTTCCGAATTAATAATATGGATTCAGGTCAGTTCGAAAGAACGCTCATTATTGCAGAAGACAACAGTCACGTGAGTTATCTGGAAGGTTGTACAGCACCGATGTACGACAAAAATCAACTCCATGCTGCCGTAGTTGAACTTGTAGCGATGGAGAATGCGGAGATCAAATATTCTACCATTCAAAACTGGTATGCCGGGAATGAAAAAGGAGTAGGTGGAATCTATAACTTTGTAACCAAACGTGGACTTTGCAAAGGAGATAATTCAAAAATTTCCTGGACACAGCTCGAAACCGGATCTGCCGTTACCCTAAAATACCCAAGCGTGATTATGAAGGGCGACAACTCAGTTGGCGAATTTTTCTCCGTTGCTGTGACCGACAAAATGCAGCAGGCTGATACCGGTACAAAAATGATTCACATTGGAAAAAACACCAAAAGCACGATTATCTCGAAAGGGATATCTGCCGGTAAATCGAATAACAGTTACCGTGGTGCGGTGAAAATCAGCAAGAAAGCTGATAATG
This sequence comes from Balneolaceae bacterium, assembly GCA_040876545.1. GTDB lineage: Bacteria > Bacteroidota > Rhodothermia > Balneolales > Balneolaceae > SW132. The sequence goes on from JBBDPF010000025.1 coordinate 468,205, forward strand.
CCAGAAATTACTCTCAGTGTGATTCCATGCTGATTGGTCAGACATGTGGCGCTCACACATTTCCTTACATCGAATCGGCTAACCCCACCGGTAAAGTTGAACACGAGGCAACAACCTCCCGGGTAGGTGAAGATCAGATCTTTTATCTGCAACAGCGTGGATTGAGCGAAGATGATGCCATTTCGTTGATTGTAAATGGCTTCTGTAAAGAAGTATTAAAAGAACTCCCGATGGAGTTTGCCGTAGAAGCCAATAAACTACTTGGAATCAAGCTCGAAGGTAGTGTAGGGTAGTGAAATCCCCCTTTGAAGGGGGGTAGTCAAACACGTTCAGTGTTTGACTTGGGGGATGTAAGGAATGTGTAACATCTGTGGACACCCCTCAGAATCAGCTCCGCTTTTTCGGAGCTGATTCATCTCCCCTCAAGGGGAGACTTTTAAAACAAATTTAAATACAAACAAAAAGAAAAAGAACTGTGTTAGAAATTAAAGACTTACATGTTGAAGTTGAGGCTGAACCGGGAAATGAAATCCTTAAAGGTGTAAACCTCACAATAAACAAAGGGGAAATCCATGCTATAATGGGTCCAAACGGAAGTGGGAAAAGTACACTTTCTAAAGTTGTAGCAGGACATCCGGAGTATGAAATAACCAAAGGAGACATTCTTTATAACGGTGAAAGCATTTTGGAATTAGACCCTGATGAACGTGCTCATGCCGGTATCTTTCTGGCATTTCAGTATCCGGTTGAAGTTCCCGGTGTTACGAATTCTACTCTTCTGAGAGAATCATACAATACCATTGCCGCCTCAAGAGGTCGCGAAGAGTTAGATCCACTTGAATTTGATGACTACATCCAGGATAAACTGGAAATGGTTGAAATGAGTCCTGAATTTCTGCAAAGAAGTGTGAATGCAGGATTTTCCGGCGGTGAGAAGAAACGAAATGAAATTTTTCAAATGGCAGTACTAAAACCTCAGTTATCGTTTTTAGATGAGACCGATTCAGGGTTGGATATTGATGCGCTGAAAATTGTTGCTGAAGCAATCAACAAGCTGCATGGTGCTGACGATTCTGTTGTTTTAGTAACTCACTATCAGCGACTGCTGAATTACATTGTGCCTGATTTTGTTCACGTAATGGTTCATGGCAAGGTTGTTAAATCTGGTGGCAAAGAGCTGGCTCACAAACTCGAAGAGAAAGGATACGAGTGGCTTGATGCGTATGCTACTGTAAATGGAAATGGCGAGGTTAAGTAATATGGCAGTATCCACAAACGTAGAATCATCGGTATTACACAAACTGGCAAATAATGCACCGGATACGGATAGTGCATTCATCAAAAAAATTCGCGAGCAAAGTCTGCAGAAATTAAATGCGGCTCCGTTTCCTACACGGAAAATGGAAGACTGGCAATTCACGGACCTGAAGCCGATTACCCGTACGGAATTTGTTTCTAAGAATGAAGCACATATCCGTCCCGCAATTGATGTTGAGAAATATTTTATCCCTGAATCCGATAGAAGCCGATTGGTTTTTATTAACGGTGAATTTGAAGAGAAATATTCTTCCATCGGCGGACTCGGAAAAGGCGTGACTGTTGGGAATCTTTCTGATCATTTGGATGAAAAACCGGTTCAGGAATACCTGAATGAACTCGTTGATTATGAAAATGATCCTTTTGTTCAGTACAACGGATTAATGTTTGAAGACGGCGTATATATCCACCTCGAAAAAGGTGCGGCAGCTGAAGCACCGATTCATGTGCTGAATCTATACACCGATTCTGAAAAAGCCTACATCGCCACTCCAAGAATGTTGGTTGTAGCTGAAGAAGAATCTGATGTGACGATTGTTGAAGATCATATTGGTCTGTCAGACAATGCATATATGACCATCCCTGTTTGCGAAATTAAAGTGAAGCAGAAAGCACATATTCATCACGCCAGAATACAGCGCGATAGCTTGAAAGCCGTTCACGTATCACGCCCGATTGCGTATGTAGAGAAAAACTCTGAGTACCACTCTTATACCATTACGCTCGGTGGAAAACTGAACAGAAATGAGCCAAAAGTGATCCAGCAGGACGAAGAAGTTGATTTTACACTGGACGGTTTGGTACTGATAGACGGCGATCAAATTGCAGATACACACTCTACCATGGATCATAAGTTTTCTCATGCCGAAAGTCATCAGCTGCACAAAGTTGTGGTGAACGGAAATGCTCACAGCATTTTTAACGGCAAAATTTTTGTACGCCGTGATGCCCAAAAAATTGATTCATTCCAGGAAAACAGAAATCTGCTTCTTTCCGTTGATGGGTTGGTAAACACCAAGCCACAGCTCGAAATTTTTGCAGATGATGTACTCTGTTCACACGGAGCTACCATTGGTCAGCTGGATGCAGAAGAGGTATTCTATCTCCAAAGTCGCGGAATGACCGAGCAAAAAGCAAAAGAGGTTTTAACCTACGCTTTTGCACTCGAAACGATTGAAAACATCAAAGTTGATTCAGTACACAAGTTACTGATTGATGAGGTGTATCGCTATACAAAAGCAAATAATGTTGATAAAGTAACTGCATGAGCCAAACGGCAAAGTCCATATCGAATCAAGTAAATTTTGATGAGCTCCGAAAAGATTTCCCGGTGCTTTTTCAGGATTTGAATGACAATCCACTGGTCTATCTGGATAATGCAGCATCCAGCCAGATGCCGGTGCAGGTTGCTGATCGTTTAGATCACTACCATCGGTATGAGCACGCCAATGTTCATCGGGGCATTCATACCCTTAGCCAGCGGGCTACAGATGAGTATGAAGAGACCCGCAAAAAGGTTCAGCATTTTATAAACGCGAAATCTCATGATGAGATTATCTACACAACCGGAACCACAGATTCTATAAATCTTGTGGCGAACAGTTTTGGTTCGCTCTATTTCAAAAAAGGGGATGAAATTATTCTCAGTGAAATGGAGCATCACGCCAACATCGTGCCCTGGCAAATGATTGCCGAGCGTACAGGAGCCATGATTAAAATAATTCCGGTAAATGATAATGGCGATCTGGATATGGAAGCGTATAAAAAGCTTCTGAATTCTAATACCAAAATGGTAGCCATTGTGCATGTTTCCAATGCCCTTGGGACGGTTAATCCCGTAAAAGAAATTACAAGCCTTGCCCATGAGCACGGTGCCGCTGTGTTGATTGACGGAGCCCAGGCGGTTCCTCATAAAACAGTAGATGTGCAGGATTTAGATTGCGACTTTTATGCGTTCTCAGCACACAAAATGTGTGGCCCCACAGGTTTTGGAATTTTGTATGGCAAAAAGGAATATCTGGACGCAATGCCTCCATATCGTGGTGGCGGAGACATGATCAACAAGGTTAGCTTCGAAGAGACTACATATAACGTAGCTCCATTTAAATTCGAAGCAGGTACACCACCCATTGCAGCAGGAATTGGCTTGGGATCAGCCATTGATTATCTCGGAAACATAGGGATGGATCAAATCGCCGAAAGGGAGGCAAAACTGGTTGATTATGCGGTGAATCAACTGAGAACGATTAACGGATTGAGAATGATTGGAACTCCCCAAAACAGAGCATCGGTCGCGTCTTTTGTATTTGATGATATTCATGCATCCGATATGGGAACCCTCCTGGATAAACGGGGAATTGCGGTTCGGACCGGTCACCATTGCGCGCAACCGATATTACGCCGGTTTAACGTGCCTGCAACGACGCGTGCATCCCTGTCGTTTTATAATTCAACAGACGATGTAGATCGTTTAGTTGACGGAATTGAATACGTAAAAACATTTTTTGAGTAGCAAACACTGACAATTATTAGGTTTTAAATTCACAATAGAATCACTGACTTATGCCAAAAATTAAAGAAATAGAACGAACACCCAATCCTGACGCAATGCGATTTGTATTGGGCGAACCGCTGACAAATGGAGTGACAAGATCATTTGAAAACAGTGCTGAAGCTGAACACGACGAGCTTGCAAACGCTCTCTTCCACATCAATCACGTAATAAACGTGTATTATGTAGATAAATATGTAACGGTAACTCAGGATGGAAAAGAAGTTTGGTCAGATTTACTGAGAAAACTGGCACCTCCCATTCGGGAAGCTCAGCCACAAATGGAGATTGAGGAAGATTCTGAAGTTCATGCATCGAAAGAGGTTCAGGATACAGACGACCCACGATTACAGCAGATCAATCAAATGCTGGATGAACAGGTTCGTCCTTATTTACTTGCTGATGGTGGCGGTTTAAAAATTATTGGACTTGATGGTAATCGCCTCAAGGTTCACTATCAGGGTGCGTGCGGAACATGTCCGACGGCTTCATCAGGAACACTCTACGCCATCGAAAGCATGGTGAAGAGAATTGATCCTGAAATTCAGGTTATCTCCGTTTAATATACCCGTTCTCTTTACGTAGCTCTGCTGCGTAACGAGATCGTTAATTTAGATTTTAGAATATTATGTCTATTTCAATCACAGAAAGAGCCGCTGAACGAATCGAAGAAATTCGTCGAAATCAGCATTTACAGGAAGATGCACCCTTGCGTGTTTCCGTTGTAAGTGGTGGTTGTTCCGGATTGACGTACAACATTGAGTTTGATAAAGATCAGGGTCAGCAGAATGGCGACAAAGAGTTTGAAGACAGCGGAATAAAGTTAGTTGTAGATATGAAAAGCTTTCTTTATCTCGCCGGAACCAAGCTGGATTATACGGATGGACTGGAAGGGCAGGGATTTCACTTCTACAATCCCAATGCTTCCCGTACTTGTTCTTGCGGCGAATCTTTTTCTTTATAGAATTATTTTTTTAAACCTCCAAGGTTTTAGAAACCTTGGAGGTTTAGGTCAGAACTTTTACCCACTCCCCATGTCAGAAATTGTAAACAAAGTAAAGCAGTCGAAATTAGAAACGGTGGATTTAGAAAAATTCGCTGCCGGGATTGAACTGCACGAGCTGGACTTGAAGGAATATCTTTTTCAGGAGCTTATTTTAAAAGAGAAGGATTTTCGTCAGCATTTAGAAGAGCATGACTGGAGCCAATACAAAGGTGGATATTTGACTGTGTATTGTTCATCGGATGCAATCATCCCAAAATGGGCGTACATGCTCGTCGTTCAACATGCAGAAGAGCATGCGCTAAATGTGTTTTTTGGAAGTAGGGAAGATGCACTAAAACAGCTATTTAGAGAGAAGTTGGATTTAGTGGATTGGGAAAAGTACAACGAAAAGTTTGTGCTTTTGAAAGGGTGCAGCAAAATGGATGTGCCACCGGAAGTGTACATGTATGCTACAAAAAAACTACTTCCCCATGTTCGAAAATTGATGTATGGAGAAGCATGTTCAAATGTTCCGGTTTATAAAAAACCAAGGAAATAAATTTCTTACATTTCTTTGGTTTAAATTTTAGAGTGATTGGTTTTAACTTTCCTTATAAAACCTTTCCTTCGTCCTTTTTTGCTCGCCCAAAAATGGACGGAAAAAGGGCGCAAAGAAAAGAACTCCTCGCTCCGGTATTTACTCTTAGACTTTGAGGTAACTTTTATGCCGGCTCTCGTCAGACAGCTTTTCTTTGATTATGGGCTAATTGTCTTTTGGCAGATCTACATTAACAAATGAATTCATTAATGATGAATTGTTTGCCTTGAAAAGACTGCCGTGATTGCACTATCGTTACTTATGGGGTATCGAAATTGCTAATTAACGAATTTCCTAATTATCCCAATCAACTAATCACCTGAATAACTTTGTTAGCCAACTGTCTGGCTATTTCCTGTGTTTTCCCCTCACTGTACACCCGAACAATCGGCTCAGTGTTTGATTTTCTAAAGTGAACCCATCCTTCTTCAAAATCGATCTTCACTCCATCAAGAGTGTTTACCTTTTCATTTTTGAACTTCTCGGCAACGTTGATTAGCAGCTCATCCGCATCAACGCCAAGATCTGCAAGCTGAATTTTCTGTTTTACCATTTGATATTGTGGTAGGGTAGCACGGTATTCACTGGCAAAAAGTTCTCGTTCAACTAAAAGTTGAAGCATCATGGCGGTTCCCACCAAGGCATCACGTCCCGAGTGCAGATCCGGATTGATCACGCCTCCATTTCCTTCTCCGCTTATTAACGCGCCTTTTTCCTGCATCATTTTCACTACATTTATTTCTCCAACGGCAGACCGGTGACAGGTTTTCCCATATTTTTCAGTAATGTCATCAGCAGCTCTCGATGATGATAAGTTTGTAGCAGTATCTCCGGTTTTTTTCTCAAGCATAAAATCGAAAGCGGCTACTTGGGTGTATTCTTCTCCAAACAAAATTCCATTTTCATCGAGCAGCGCGAGACGATCTCCATCGGGATCGGTAACCACTCCTAAATCACAATCATTTTCTTTTACAAATGTACAGATCTCGGTCAGGTTTTCAGGAAGAGGCTCCGGATTGTGCGAGAAAATTCCATTGGGTTCGCAGTTCAGCTCCTTTACGTTCACTCCCAGAGCTTTCAGCAATTTTGGTAAAGCAATAGAACCTGCACCATTTACCGCATCAACGACAACCGTAAAATTTTTCTTTTTGATGAGTTCGGCGTCAATATAAGGAAGCTCCAGAATCTTCTGAATATGATAATCTGTGATGTCTTGATCTTCGCGAACAGATCCAATTCCATCAAACATCTTATAGTTGAACTGTCCTTTCTCAGCGAGTTTTAGAACTTCCGCCCCCTGCATGGGACTTAAAAATTCGCTTTCGCTATTCAGCATTTTAATGGCATTCCATTCGGCGGGATTATGGCTCGCCGTAAGAATGATTCCACCTTTTGCATGATGTTTTAGCACACCCATAGCCACCGTTGGGGTAGTGGCAATCCCGGCTTTCACTACATCACAACCCACACTTTGCAGAGTTGCACAAACAATATCTTCGCAAATCTGGCCTGTTATCCGGGTATCACGCCCAACAACTACCGTACCGCCATTTAACCACGTTCCATAAGCAGCGGTAAAATTAACAAGGTTTTGCGGTGTGAGATGAGTTCCGAATATTCCGCGAATTCCGGAAACTGATATCATTAAAGCCATTTATATAGTTGGTTGAGTTTTAAATTGATGAAAGTAAAATGTTCCTGATGATGCTTAATTCGAAATGAATATACGTATTTTAGTGAGGAATTGGGAAGATTTGGGCGATCTTGTATTCCGGGGCAATGATCAGATATCCTACTTTGGATTTATCAACAAAAAAGCTTTTTTGATTCATAACCAATTCACACATTTTCCCGTCTTTTGTGGTATATTGGTCAACTTAAAAGCAAACGAACCGAAGATCCTTTTTTGAGTTATTGGAAGTACATAGTGGCTATTTGGATGACTGTTGTAATTTCAGTCGGGTTTCTCATTTCTATTCCTGAAATACCCATTCTGGAACAAACAGCAAGAAACCTGTTTCTTCATGTGCCCATGTGGTTTACCATGATGGTGGCGTTTGCTATGGCATTCTATTTCAGCATTCGCTATCTGAACAGCGAAGAGATAGAGTGGGATCAAAAAGCAGAGACGGCAACAGCTGTGGGTTTGTTATTCGGAATTTGTGGTTTATTGACCGGCGCACTTTGGGCACGATTTACTTGGGGAACCTGGTGGACATTCGCCGAACCCCGAATGAATATGTCAGCTCTCGGAATGATGATTTTCGTGGCTTATTTTGTATTGAGGTCGGCATTTAACGATAATGAGAAACGAGCAAAAATTTCCGCTGTTTACAATATTTTTGGAGTTACAACATTACCCTTTTTACTCTATATCATTCCGCGACAGCTTCCGAGTTTACACCCGGGAGCGGAAGGCAATCCGGCATTTAGCGAAATTACTGCACCGGAATTGAGATATATATTTTACCCGGCAATTCTTGGTTTTATCGGTATTGCCATTTGGATGATGGATATTTTAAACAGATATAAACGCGTTAAAAAGCTCACGGAACAGAACACAGCATGAGTTCAATATTAGCAGACGATATCAAACAAACCGCCGTTGATACATTGACGTCGAGCTACTCGGACCAATGGCAGGGGGCAGAAGGAGCTGAACAAGCATCAGGATTTATACAGTTTATGGCATCAAACGATTTGATATTTGTGGTACTTGGGGTCAGCTTAATCATCTGGTTTGTGCTGCTGTTTTTTATGATCAAAGTAGACCGAAACGTCTCAAACCTTGAAAAAACGATAGAAGAAAAAAATTCATGAAGCCAAAATTAGTTATAGGTATTCTTTCGATAGTACTGTTTACATCACTTCTGATGTATAACTTTGGAAATAGTATAAGCACGTATGTTAATTTTGAACAAGCCGAATCTCGCTCTTCTTCGCACGTGGTTGGAGTTTGGGACAGTTCACAAGAATACGGTTTTTCGAGAGAAACCATGCAGTTTTCGTTCTACATGAAAGACGAAGACGGGAATGTACGACGGGTAATTTATCCAAAGCCAAAACCGAACAATTTTGAGCAGGCAACTCAGCTTGTTGTCATTGGCGAAATGAGAAATAATGTGTTTCATGCAAATGACATGCTTATGAAATGTCCGTCAAAATATAATGACACAAGTGAATTTACGAATGCTGAGGAGAGCTGATAATATATGTTAGGTACGATTGGTCATGTATTCATAATCGGCTCTTTTGTCTCGGCTCTATTTGCTCTTATCATCTATGCTCTTTCTGCTTATCGTGAAGATAAAAAGCTTGAGTCTGTATCCAATAAATTTTGGTTGGCAAAAGGAGCTTTTCTTTTAGTTGCGTCAGGCATCCTCATTTATTTGACGATGACTCACCAGTTCCAGTACTATTACGTATGGAACTACACCAGTCTTGATTTAGAAACCCAATATCTCTTCTCGGCTTTTTATGGCGGACAGGAGGGAAGTTTTATGCTATGGGTTCTCATTTCGTTTTTTGTAGGTATTGGGTTAATAAAATGGACAAGAAAACCATACCGGGCTCCGGTCATGTTTGTGATGGCGCTTACACAGGTATTTCTGCTTTCTATGGTAGTTGGGGTGGATATTTTCGGTTTAAAGATTGGTGCTTCACCGTTCAGAACCATTGCCCAAGAGATGCCAAACGCTCCGTTTATTCAGGCAAATCCCGATTTTGTACCCAATGATGGCTCAGGTTTAAATGACCTGTTAAAAAGCCCGTGGATGATGATTCACCCGCCCATTATCTTCTTAGGATTTTCGATGATGACCGTGCCGTTTGCCTTTGCGATTGCGTCACTTTGGACACGAACCTATCACGACTGGATCAAACCGGCACTTCCGTGGACGCTGGCTGCAAACCTTTGTCTGTTAACCGCAATTTTTCTTGGTGGATATTGGGCATACGAAACGCTTTCATTTGGTGGATATTGGGCGTGGGATCCTGTAGAAAATGCCTCACTTGTTCCCTGGCTTATTGGTACAGCGGGAATTCACGCGATGATTATTCAGCGTAAAAGTTCAAGAGCCCACAAGGCAGCCATCTTTTTGTCGATTCTGGCTTATATCGGAATTGTATATCAAACATTTTTAACAAGATCAGGGGTTTTGGCTGATCAATCCGTTCACAGTTTTGTGGATTTGGGTCTGTATGGTCAGTTGTTGATGTTCATTTTGGTGATGACCTTCATGGGAATTGGATTTTACCTGTACCGTTATAAAGAGCTTCCAAGCCCCGAAAAAGAATCAACAATTTTGAGTCGCGAATTTATGACCTTCACCGGAGCGATGCTTTTGTTGGTTCTCGGGTTGGTAATCATTTTGGGAACCAGTTCTCCTGTATTGGGTCGATTATTTGTAGAAAATCCCACTCCCCCTGAAATGGAGTTTTACAATAATTGGAGTATGCCATTAGTGATAATAATGGCGCTTTTCACGGTATTGGGTCAGCATTTGTTTTGGAAGCGATACACCTGGGAATCGTTGGCAGGGGTGTTAACCATTCCATTGCTCCTTACATCGATTGCCTCTGCGGTAAGCATTGTATTGGGTGATGTAAGAAATATCTATTACATGATCTACATTTTTGCAGCTTGGTTTGCCGTAATCGGAAATGCAGCTGTAATTGTGGATCTGATGAAACGAAAGCCCAAACTGATTGGGGGCGCACTAAATCATATTGGATTTGGTATTTTACTATTAGGAATTATTGCATCATCGGTTTATACAGAACCACTTTTGGATGAACAAACGGCAAGATATAATCAACGAGTTGCCCAGGGGGATGTATATGATGAAGAAGGGTTCCAGACTAATACCCCGCGCGAAATGTTCCAAATGGATTTAAACACCCCAACTCTGGTCAATGAGAAGTGGATGGTAACGTACGAGGGGTACGAACTTTCCGATACACCAAGACCGGGTCAGCAAACGTATCGCCTGAAATTTGAGCCGATTTCCGGAGGTGAACCATTTTATATGAACCCAGAAGTGTATCCAATGCTTACCACATCATCCATGACAAATATTGAGTGGTCGGTTGACCCCGATGTACGTACCGGATGGACAAGCGATGTTTACCTTTATGTCGCTGGAAGTAAATATGTGGCTCAGGAAAATGAACGGGTTGCTGCCGAGGGGGCGATGCAGCCGGCAGTAGATCAAGAAACAGAAGACGATAAACAGATTGTTGAGATCAATAAAGGTGAAATGGTTGAAGCCGGTGAATTCTCATTTACATTTCAGGATTTTACACCTGCAGAGGAAGATCAGCTGCCTGATGATACTCAAATCGGAATTCGATCCCTTATAACGGTAGAACATCTGCCCAGCGGAGAAGCGTACGAAGTAGAACCGCTATTTGCAGTGTATACCGAAGAGGGCAGAAGCTTTACGTATGCTCCGGCTTTGGAAATAGACCGATGGAATTTAAAAGTTCAGTTCACAAGTGTGCTACCGGAGTCAGATTCTATTGAACTGACGATTGAAGGATTAAGCCAGACGTTTGAAGAAGATTGGATCCTTGTAGTAGCAGAGCGAAAACCTTTTGTATCGGTCGTTTGGTTAGGAACCTTTTTGTTGATGGCCGGATTTTCAGTATCGCTCCTGCGCCACTGGGCACGCGAGAAAAAAACGGGTGAGATTTAGTAATTACAACAATAAACAACTATGCGTCATGCCGGACCCCGATCCGGCATCTCCTATTTCTATCAAAGCAAGGGGGTTCTGATTCCTCCCGAAGAAACCCTCCGTAGTTTCATTTTAGGTATTTTAAATCGAACTCAGGTTATTAAGAGAATTTCAAATTTGCTATTATTACCACATCAATAATAATAGTGAACTACCCATTCCCACTAATTTGCTAAAACCGTTTATCACATATAGAAATATATCTTTGATCGGACTATTTTCCGTGCTTTTTTTGATGATACCCGCTTTAGCCCACTCACAGGCCAATCCAAAACGGGCATTCGTGCGTTCAGCAATTCTACCCGGTTGGGGACATTATTACATCAACAAATCTGACTGGACCCGAGGACAATATCACCTTGGTGCAGACATCATTCTAATAATGGGCTACTTTGGCCTCAATGCCAGAGCCTCAAATCTTGATAATCAGTTTATTTCCCTTGCAAATTTACGCGCTGATGCTTCCATCGCAAACAGGGACAGATCGTACCGTCTGGCAATCGGGCAGTTTAATTCGCTGGATGAGTACAATGATTTCCAACTTCGCAGCAGAAACTGGAATCAACTATATGATGATACCCCCGAAAACAGATGGAGCTGGAACAGTGATGAAGACAGGCGTCAGTACAGAGATTTACGGGAAGATGCAGATCAAATCAGAACGCAACTGCCGGCAATTATAGGACTTTTAGCACTAAATCGGGTCATTAGCGGAGTGAGCGCATTTACACGAGCCCGTAACAACCTTGATGTTCCTCAGGTGAGTGTATTACCGGCACATTCAGATTTAAAAATTACCGGTGCGGTGGCTAATTTGAAGGTTACTTTTTAATGTTGATTGTTCGAAACGGGCATCTCTATTAAATTAGGTTTATACTCAACCAACGTCATCCCCAAAAAGAACGAGCTTCCTTCAAGCGTGCTTGCACCTTGAAGCGTGGCGGGTATGGGGCGATCCCGTAAAACAACGCATCAAGGACTTCGCTTCGCTCAGACGCTTGAAGGTTGTTCTCCCTTGAAGCGTGGCGTTTTGATTATGCTCTTGGCAAGGCCGGACGGCTGTAACATCTAACGTTTTTAAGTAATACCAAAACTACTATGACCCGATGGAAACTGATTTTAGAATATGAAGGAACAGACTTCAGTGGCTGGCAAAAACAGCCAGATCAGCGAACCGTACAGGGAGAACTTGAAACCGCTTTAGCAACTCTTTTTCAGCAGTCAATAGTAACGATGGGACAGGGCAGAACCGATGCGGGAGTTCATGCGCTGGCTCAAATAGCTCATGCTGACCTTCCGCCCGGCATAATAGTACACAAGCTTCTGCACGCCATGAGAGGCTTGCTCCCGAAAGACATGGCCGTCATAGATGCCGAACCTGTATCCGATGATTTCCACGCCCGGTTTGATGCCATCAGCCGCAGTTACCGGTATCAAATTTCATTGAAAGATAATCCCCTCTACAGAAAAGTTGTATGGACAGTTCATCAGTCATTGGATGTAGAGTTACTGGAAACCTGTGCGTCCATGATTACAGGTGAACACGATTTTATCAATTTCTGTATTCCACCGGACCAGGATGAAATGACCACCATTTCTACCATTGAAAAAAGCGTCTGGACAAAAGATGAAACCCTATTGGTTTATCACATAGAAGGAAATCGATTTTTGCGTCACTTGGTGCGAAGATTAGTAGGAACGATGATCTGGGTTGGAACGGGAAAGCTAACGCTTGATCAGTTCGAACTCTTATTATCAGGCAAAGAAGTAAAAAAGAAAGGTCATGCCGCTCCGTCTACCGGATTGATTTTGGAGAGTGTGAAATATTGAATGAAAAGGAAGTATGTTCATCAAGAACATTTATATGGCTTACCCTTGCAATATTTTTCCCCTTGTATTAGTTTCATATTTACACCATAACGAAACTTAAGCGTGATGCCAAGTATTACAGTTAAAAATATACCGGATTCTATTTACGACAAACTAAAACAACAGGCCAAGGCCCAACATCGCAGTATGAACAGTGAAATTATTGCCTGTTTGGAGCGAACCGTCGAGCCAAAGCGTGTGTCTCCTGATGAGATTCTGCTTCAGGCCCGGATGATGAGAAAAAAAGTCAAAGGAAGCTTATCTGCCGAAGAGATCCAGGACGCCATTGATCAAGGCAGGCCATGATCGTAGTTGATACAAATATCCTCGCCTACTTTTGGTTACCATCCGATCATACCGAACTTTGTGAGCAACTATTTAAAAAGGATCCCGAATGGATTGCTCCTGTTTTGTGGAAAAGTGAGTTCAGGAGCGTCGTCACTTTATACATGAGGAAAAATCTTATTGATCTTTCGGAAGCCATACAAATAACTGAAAAAGCAAAAAGTCAGATGAAAGAACGGGATGTGAAAAAATTCGCTTCGGCAGTATCAGGTTCGTTTGTTAAATCGCCAGAACAGTTTCTTACAGGATCTTGTTGTATAAAATGTAACATGATTTTAAATCCAAGAGTTTTTCTTTAAACATTCGGGAGAGGGAAAAAATCACTGATATCTGTTTTTGTAGGCCTGTGGAGAAATTCCGGCAACTTTTTTAAAGACATTGCGGAACCATTTCGGATCATTATAACCCACTTCATACATCACCTCGTTAACGGTAAATCGGTTGGCCTCCAGCAGCTTTTTGGCAATCTCAATTCGAACATTCTGTATATATTCAACAACCGTAAAGTATGTGGCTTTTTTAAAACGCCTTTGAAAGGTTCTCCTTTCAAGTCCGAATGTCCGGGAAATCTGAGCAATGGTAAGCTTATCTTGGTACTCCGCTTCAATATATTCCTGCGCGTTTAATATCACCTGATCATCATGCAGCTTATAACCTTCGAACACTCGAAATGGTGACTGGTTGTCCCGCTCCAGCTCCACCTCAAAATATTTGGATGTGCGAATAGCAATTTCAGGACTGGTATATTTTCCCACCAGGTAGATCAATAAGTTCCAGTATGAGTTGGAACCTCCGCTTGTATAAAGTCCGTTGTAGTCCGTAATGATCTTGTCATCAACTAAATGTACGGCTGGATACAGTTTCCTGAACTGGTTTGCAGTCTTCCAATGCGACGAGCATTTTTTTCCATTTAACAAGCCTGTATTTGCCAAAATAAAGGAGCCAACACACAGGCTGGCTACTTCTGAACCCGACTTGTACTGCTTAACGATCCACGGCGTAAAGTCTTTGTTCAGTGCAACACCCTGTTCCATCTCTCCTCCTAAAGGCGGGATAATTATCAAGTCGCTTTTCTTCACTTCCTCCAGAGTGGCATCGGCCTGAATGGTAAACATCCCCTGATCAAGTACGATCTCTTTGGTAAGACCAATAAGTCTGACGTTGAAATGCGCTTCTTGCCCGGACTCTCTTATAAAGTCATTTACCTTTTCAAACATGTGACGTGTATTGCCAACAGCACCGATCAGCGAATTACGGACAACAAGCAGGGAAATATTTTTCATAGAGTAAATTAAGAGGATTTTATTGGCACAATCAACCCGTTGAAAAGTCATTATCCCCCATTTTACTTGGTCAATTGTGTCACTAAGTTTTGTCCATCAATAAAATTGCCAAACTTATTATATGACAATTTAAAAATGGATCAACACAAAAAATAATTTCACCAGCGATTAACAATAGTTACAAAGTCTATTCTGAACAAAAACAAAATTCATAATGAAAGCATCATACACTAATAAACCAGCGGAGTACACTACTCCTGTATGTTTGGTATTTCGCACTTTAGGAGATGCAAAAGTTTCTCTGGAATCATTCCTGAAAATGAAATAAACAATTGATTGAAGAATCATATCTACATGGAAGCCACTTCTATTTTATTATCTAATAACGATGCACAAAAAGGTATTACTGCGATCCAAAAAATATACCAATCATCAATAACCATCATGTTCCTGACGCTGATTCACCATGCCTACGGAGCTGCTATCTATGATGAACCTTTCCGGCTTCACGTCGCTTTTATTGCTATTCCAGTTATACTGATACTGATGCTTTGCTTCCATATTTACCAAAAACAGGCCTCGCCATTATCCCGCAATATTTCTATATGGGTTTTCACGTTAATCACTATAGTAATTCCTGTCGGAGTTATTGGTTTGTACGAAGGGACCTACAACCATCTGCTTAAGAATGTGATGTATTTTGGAGGAGCATCACAGGCAGCGATAGACAAATTTTTTCCGTCTCCTATATATGAAATGCCAAACAATTATATTTTTGAGGTGACGGGGATATTTCAATTTGTTCTGGGCGTTCACCTTATCTGGAGTATGATAAAATTTGGAAAGGAAACTTTTCGCAAGAAAAAATGATGAGTGAGGGCTCTGAATATATCAAGCAATATAAAAACGATAATAACACTGTAACCAATCTTAAAATATTATGAATGTAGAGCAGGCTTACAATATTTGGGCAGAACAATACGATACGAATATCAATCCCACCCGTGATTTAGAAATTCTTTCACTCAGGAATGCCTTATATGATTTAACCTTTTCTCATTGCCTTGAGATTGGCTGTGGAACAGGTAAAAATACAGGATGGCTACTCTCAAAGTCAGATAGAGTCTTAGCAGTTGACTTATCAGAGAAAATGCTTAAGAAAGCCCGACAAAAAACTTCCAGCGAAAGAGTCATTTTTAAGAAAATTGACATCACCGAAAACTGGTCATTCACTTCTGATGGTTTTGACCTTGTTGTTTTTAGCTTGGTTTTGGAACACGTTTCAGATTTAAAACATATTTATAAGCAATTACACGCTAAAGTTGAATCCGGCGGTTATGTTTATATAGGTGAGTTACATCCATTTAAGCAATATGGAGGATTTAAAGCAAGGTTTGAGGTGAATGGTACACAACAAGAAGTTCCTTGTTATACCCATAATGTATCAGATTTTACAAATTTGGCACGTGATTACGGTTTCCGAATTGTGATGCTTAATGAGCATTTTGATGATGATGACAGAACTGAAATACCCCGCATTTTGTCATTGTTATTACAAAAATACTAAAGACAATACTTACAGTAATTTTAGCACTCTTAATATTAACGCATTTATTGTATGGCATTTTTCGCAGGACTAATTTCCATTGCACTATTAATTATGCTGGTCAGCCGTCTGGTTGGTATCGCACACTTTCAAACATTCTGGGATGCAGCCCGGATGTCAGCAGTGATTATGTTTGTGCAGGTGGGCATCATCCATCTTACACAACCGGAAGAGCTGATCTATATGATCGAGGGGTTTATGCCATTCCCGAATGAACTTGTGATTCTGAGTGGGATCACAGAAATCGTGTTTGCCCTGGGTTTGCTGTGGCGGCGTACCCGAAAACCTGCCGCATGGCTTTTGATGATTCAACTTGTGGCGATGTTTCTGGCAAATATTTATGTAGCAGTGATGGAGCTGCCGGCACCCGGCGGTCTCCCGGTTAGCCCGTGGTACACGTGGAGCCGGCTGCTATTTCAGCCGGTCTATATCTGGTGGATTTGGAAATCTTCATCTCAGAGCTCTAGCCAACCAAAACTTGCTGCAACCAACTTTAAAGATAAATTATTTAATCGCGCAATAAGATGAGGATGTTCAACTATACAGGAAATTTATCCTATGGAATATCATATTAATTTGCTTTTGCACGGAAGAAAACCCATTCGCCGGTACATGCGTACTGAAACTGACAACTAAATATAAAAGGAACCTAAATGAGTAACACACCAACATCGGCAGATTTTGATTCAGCCTACGAGAACTATAAAGCGCCCTGGGTAATTGGGGAGCCACAGTCAGCGATTGTCAAGCTTGAGAAAGACGGATGGATTCGCGGCAGTGTACTCGATGTAGGGTGCGGTGCCGGCGAACACACCATACACCTTGCTCGCCTTGGATATGAAGCACTGGGCGTTGATGCTTCTATCCCTGCCATTGAACTTGCCAGGGCTAATGCTGAGCGTCAGGGAGTGCCGGCCAGATTCGCCGTAGCTGATGCCTTGAAGCCTGGATCTGAACAATACGATACAGTTCTGGACAGTGCGCTGTTTCACATTTTCGATGCGGCGGATCGCAAGAAGTATGTGGATAGCTTGCGTACTGTTTGCAAGATCGACGGATTGGTTCACATGTTGGCTCTCTCTGATGAAGGCCCCGGATTTGGCCCGGAAGTCAGTGATAAGATCATTCGCGAGGCATTTTCTTCAGGCTGGCACCTGGAGGATCTTTGCAGTGCCCACTATGTAGCACTGGCAACCGCCGAGCATCACGTTACCGAGCTTGGCCTTCGGCGAGGGCAACGAGTAGAACTTCCGGCTTGGCAGGCACGTGTACGTCGAGTTTAGCAGGAAAGTTTGGAATAACGCCTCAAAACCTTTCATGATTTATATATGAAATTTACTGCCAAGACAATGAAAATCGAACAATTGGACCATCTCAAACATAAGAAATTAAAATTCTTTCAAACAAATGTATTCAAGTAACAAAGATTTAACTTCAATTATTTCGGACCAAATGGTTGAAATACCAAGAGGAAATATTGAATTACGTGATGACAGAATAAAGGAAAAATGGTCTGTAAAAATTGAACCTTTTTTACTTCACAAGTATCCGGTTACGCAAGCTTTATATTTTGAAATAACCAATGAAAATCCAAGCACTTTTAAAGGCAATGCACTACCTGTTGAAACCGTAACTTTCAAAGAAGCTGTGATCTTTTGCAATATACTTTCTACTCAAAATGGTTTATCGCCTTGTTATGTAGTTCAGGAAAGCGAAGAAATAACCTTTGTGAAAACAGCGGACGGTTTTCGTTTGCCAACAGAAGCGGAATGGGAATATGCTTGTAAGGCAGGGACAACAGAAATTAGATATGGTGAATTAGAAATGATTGCCTGGTATAAAGCCAACTCCGAAAACAAAACTCATAAGGTGGGAAAAAAGCAACCAAATGCTTGGGGTATATTTGATATGTTAGGTAACGTTTGGGAGTGGTGTTCAGACCTCTACGATACAGAAGTTTATGGTTCATATCGTATTTTTAGGGGAGGCGGATTTAATGACGTTGAAAGAAGTGTAATGGCAACGACACGCAGACGAAGTCATCCTTTAAAATTTAAAATTGACGACCTTGGATTTAGGATTGCGAAAAACAAATAAGAAAAACAACGACAGCTTCAAGAATTAAATAAACAGACACAAAATTATGAGCAAAATTATCTTTGACAGCGGAATATCACTTGACGGCTTTTTTGCAGGCGATAACAGAGGTCCCGACAATCCTTTGGGTGGTGTTTCGGGACAGTTACATCAGTGGATGTTTAAACAAAAAGCATTTTGGAAACACATCAAAATGGAAGGTGGTGAAGAATACGGAGCAGACAGTAAATTAATTGATGATGTATTTGCAAGGACGGGTTCTTACATCATGGGAAAACGAATGTTTGAAGAAGGAGAAGTTGCTTGGGTGGAAGATTTATACGAAGCAGATGTTTATGTGCTGACACACGAAAAAAGAGAACCCTGGGTTCAAAAGGGGACTACAACTTTTTATTTCATCAATGATGGAATAGAAAGTGCATTAGAAAAAGCAAGACAATCAGCCAAAGGAAAGGATATAAGAATACAAGGTGGAGCGAATACTATTCAACAATTTCTTAATACAGGGCTTGTAGACGAATTTATCATTCACATTGCTCCTGTTTTTTTAGGAAGTGGTATCCGACTTTTTGATGGCATTGACAAAGACAAATACAATCTTGAAATACTTGAAGTAATACCATCCGATTTGACAACACATTTGAGATACAAACTGACGAAGAAATAAGAACAACTACCGCCAACAAGGGTTTTGTCTCAGGCGGGTTGATATGTAAGCCATTGACTAAAATTCAAACTTGGTCGCCACGTAGACAAATATGCCAGACCGTTATCTGACATCTTAAATTGATTAAACATGAAAAAAATAGCACCACCAAAAAAATCGGAATATCCTTCATACTCATCCATTTATATGGATTTGATTGATCCAAACAAAGATATATTAGATCAATTATGGGATAATTTTATAGAACTAAAAAAACTTATCTATAGTCTTTCTGAAGAAAAACTGGCGTATAGATATGAGGAAGGGAAATGGACTATCAAGGAGATTTTAGTACACAATATAGATGATGAGCGTATTTTTTCCTGCAGAGCTATGCGTTTTGCCAGAAATGACAATACACCATTACCGGGGTTTGATCAAGATCTTTATGCCAAATTTTCCGGGGCAAATAGTAGAACTTTAGATAGTATTTTTGAGGAATATGAAGCCGTTAGAAAAGGGACTATTACACTGTTTAAATATTTGCCTGATGAAAGTTTAATGCGTAAAGGGGCAGGAATTGACTTCGATGGAAGCATTATTAACGAGCGAACGGTTCGTTCATTTGTTTACCATATAGCAGGACATGAGTTACGACATTTAAATATTATAAAAGAAAGGTATTTGTAGATGCTGACATTTAATTACAGGAAGCGACTAAAGGTTATTCTAAATATTTTAATTTTACTGTTACTTTTTTCCTCGACAACCTTTGCCCAATCAGACATAAATCAAGGGTTTGATATTGATGTAGACCCCATTGCTTTTGCATTGAACGGATTCTCTTTTCACGGAGGTTATATCACCGGGGCGTATCGTTATGATCTTGGAGTATTCGGTCTTGACATACCTGAATGGCTGCACGGGAATGAAAATTTCAGTACATCATTTGTGGGTGCCGGCTGGAAAGTTGATCGTTTTTTGAAAGGATATGCTGACGGCTTTTTTGCTGGTATTGACGGAGGAATTTCACGACTGACTGTTACACATGCCGCTACCGATACCGACAAAGACCGGCTTCAGTATATGCTGGGTATACGCGGCGGCTATCGCTGGCATACAGGTTTGGGGAATCTCTTTGTAACCCCCTGGCTGGGGCTTGGGTATGTTCTGAATGCTGAGGATATTGAAATAGAGGGTGATGTTTTTGAGTCGTCAGCATTCACACCATTCCCTACAATTCATATAGGATGGAAATTTTAATACAACCGTAACAGAAAATGGAAAGAAGAAAGCAAGATACTTTTAAGCCTGAAATAACCGCCCTTACTTTTAAAGAGAATGTACAATGCCTGGTTTTTCGTACCTCTCTTCAAAATCAAAAAGAGGTAGAAAACATATCCACAGTACTGGATGATCTGCCCGGTATATCCGATTGGTATGTAGATCTTGAAGACTGGGAAAAAGTACTTCGGATTGAGTGCAAAGGATTATCAGCCGACAAAATCATAAAAACTCTGTTCATTGAGGGAATTATAGCTGAAGCAATGCCGACCAAAGAAATAAAAACATGAAAACACGAATGAAAATGCATTTACAGAACTATTCATTTTCACTAAAAAAACTATATAAGACCATTGGAGATATTGATCAGAATATTGAAGAATGGGTGAATAATTTCATCAGTCAAATTGATACTGAAAGTACTATAAAATAGAACGAACATTAAAACGAAAAGGAAAACTGATAATGAAAACACAATATTATGTCGCTTCAAGTCTGGATGGATTCATTGCTGCACCCGGGCACTCTCTCGACTGGCTTTTCCAGTTTGGTAATATCGAAGATACCAGCTACCCTGAATTTATCCGTGATGTTGGTGCGGTAGCAATGGGATCAGCTACCTATGAGTGGCTTCTTCGCCACTTGGAACAGTCGGGTTCCGGCAAAGCTGAATCCTGGCCTTACCAACAGCCTGCATGGGTTTTTTCTTCCCGTTCACTGCCTGTAGTTCAAAGTGCTGACATTCGATTCGTAAGAGGTGATGTAAAGCCGGTTCACCGGCAAATGGTTAAAGCAGCAGCAGGTAAAAACATCTGGATTGTAGGCGGAGGAGACCTTGCGGGGCAGTTTTATGATCAGGGTTTGCTCAATGAACTGATCATTCAGGTGACTCCGGTTACGCTTGGCAGTGGATACCCACTCTTGCCGCGGGACATATCTAAACCACCTCTTAAACTTGTCTCAGCCAAGACTTATGCCGATGCTTTTACTGAAATCAGATACGAGGTTCCAACTATTAAAACGGAAAGTTTATGAAAGAACAACAAAAACAAATTGTCGAAAACTATGTGACTTCTTACAACAAATTCGACATTGACGGAATGATAGCTGAATTAGACGGAAATATTGTATTTGAAAATATTTCGAATGGAAAAGTAGATTTGAGAACGGAAGGGGTAGACGAATTTAAAAAACAGGCAGAATCTGCTAAGAAAATTTTCCGGCAAAGAAAACAGACGATTGATAATTGGCAGTTTAGTAACTCAATAGTTTCAATTGACATTAAGTATGAAGCGATAGTGGATATCACCCTGCCAAATGGACTGAAAAGTGGAGATTCACTTAAACTGAAAGGAAAGTCAGTATTTGAGTTTAATGAAGGTAAAATCGTAAAAATAACAGATGAAAGTTGAAATAATACAGCTCTCATAAACTGAAAATTGAAAAAATGTCAAATAAGAAAAAAAGAATCATTTATTGGATTGCCACCATATGGTTGGCATTTGGAATGGCCGCAGGTGGTGTGCAGCAACTGTTTCAAACAGGTGGCTATGTTGAAATTGTCAGTCAATTGGAATATCCGTTATATGTATTATCAATATTGGGTGTATGGAAAATTCTGGGGGTAGTGGCGATACTTGTTCCGGGATTTCCATTGGTAAAAGAATGGGCTTATGCAGGTTTCTTTTTTGCCATGTCCGGAGCAGCAACTTCACATTTTATAATGGGTGATTCCATTAGTGAAGCCGTACCAGCATTGGTACTTTTGATTTTGATAGTGATATCGTGGTATTTCAGGCCTGCGGACAGAACAGTTGTTTCAATTAATCATAAATGAGAACAGCATGAATCCTAAGGTAGACTGGTTTTTCAATAAAGCTGATAAATGGAAGGAAGAATATGAAGCACTGCGAAAGATCTGTCTCGACTGCGGGCTGACTGAAGAATTGAAGTGGGGTTGCCCATGTTACACCTTTCAGGGTAATAACATCGTTTTAATTCATGGTTTTAAGGAATACTGTGCACTCCTGTTTCATAAAGGGGCATTGTTGAAGGACACTCACGATATTTTGGTTCAGCAAACGGAAAATGTGCAATCAGCCCGGCAGATTCGCTTCACCGGATTGCAGGAAATCGTTGAAAAGAAGCACATAATTAAATCCCACATTATCGAAGCTATAGAGGTAGAAAAAGCCGGTCTGGAAGTGGAGTTTAAAAAGACAAAAGAATTTGATGTACCGGATGAATTTCAACAGAAACTGGATGAGAACCCTGCTCTCAAGAATGCATTTGAAGCTTTGACTCCCGGCCGGCAGCGGGGCTATCTCCTTCATTTTTCCGGAGCCAAACAATCCAAAACTCGCACACGACGAGTAGAAAAGTATATTCCAAAAATTCTGGATGGTAAGGGTTTGCAAGATTAACAGGATTAATATGCTATTTGGTAAATCACTCAAAAAAGATTGACCACCTTTGTATAAGACTACAGTTCGATATTACTCAAGAATAAAACTTTTACTTGAAACCAAGAATAACTGTTATTACAATTTGTGTAGATAACCTTGAACAATCCTTACAGTTTTACCGGGATGATGGATTGGGTTTTAAAACCAACGGGATTATTGGACAGGAGTTTGAACATGGTGTGGTTGCATTCTTTGAATTACAAAAGGGAATAAGATTGGCAATTTGGCCGCGAAAAAGTCTTGCCCATGATTCAGGCCTTTCCGTAAGTAATCCGAACCCACTGAATTCACGCTTGGACATAATGTTTTATCCAAGTCAGAAGTAGACGCGGTAATGAATCAGGCAGAGAATGCCGGTACTGTTATAGTTTAGCCTGCACAAGATACTTTTGGGGGCGGTTATACCGGCTAGATTCAAGATCCGGATCAACATTTGTGGGAAGTTGTGTGGAATCCACAGATGCTACCGGAGGATTGAGATAAACAGAATTATATACGGCTTACACAATTTTCAATCAAACAAAAAAGTCGCATAAGAAAGGTGCCAAATCTCTGGAAATGAGTCTTAATTTCTTATCCAATCCCTAAACTAGCTTTCTACGCTGACTTGGCTGCTCATCGGCTATAATAAAGGTTATAGGGCTTTGAATATATATTAAATTGTCACAAAAACCCCTTCAAGTTATCGCATTCCCACCCACTCAAGAACCTATTAAGTCAATATATTACGGGTACAAAATTATAATTGATCAATTATTAAATTAAACGGCAAAACGTTATGAGAAAAATAATAGTCATATCAATGATTACCTTAGATGGAGTCATGCAAGCGATGGGTAACCCTGAGGAAGATACATCAGGTGGTTTTAAATATGGTGGTTGGAGCGCACCATATAGTGACGAAGTTGTTGGTGAAGCAATGCAAAAACTAATGCAACCTGCAGATTATCTTTTAGGTAGAAAAACATTTGATATTTTTGACTTCTACTGGTCTAAACACGCAGATATGTGGCCCGGCATCAACAATGGCACAAAATATGTTATGTCTAAGACCAGAAAAAATTCAGGCTGGAAAAATACCGTATTTATCGAAAGTTTGGAAGACATCAAAAAATTCAAGAATTCAGAAGGTTCTGACCTGCAAGTTTGGGGCAGCGCTAATCTTATCCAAACACTACTAGAAAACGATTTAGTAGATGAACTTCGACTGCAAATTCACCCGTTGACTCTTGGTGAAGGAAAAAATTTGTGGGACAATGGCACGATTCCGGCAGCATTCACCCTAACGGAGAGTGTGGCTACGCCAAGTGGAGTGATTATTGCCAATTACAAGCGAGCTGGAGAAGTCAAGACAGGTACTATTGGATCTTAAGTAGAATAAGAAGGCGGTAAACACCGTCTTTCTCTACTTAATAACCTCAGAAAAATCATCTGCAACGAAGGCGCCATAACGTTATAAGGCTTAGTAATTACGCTTGATAATGTCATCTTGTCGTAGTTGCTCCCTTATAATGTAGTACCTCCTCCGCCGCCTGACTGGCCTGTCAAATTACTATACTACGGTTGTAATTAGATTAAATTAAAAGAAATAACCAAGTAAAAGAAGAAAATGAAAATACAATACGTTATTATCAAAGTAGATGACCAGGACAAAGCCTTAGAATTTTATACATCAATTTTGGGATTTGAAAAAAAAGAAGATCTTCAATCAAGTTCGATTAGATGGTTGACTGTTTTCTCACCAGAAGGAGAGCAAGGAATTGAACTTGTTTTAGAACCTAATTTCCCACCATCGGATAAGGCTCAAAAAACACTTTATGATGCTGGTTTTCCTGCCGCCGTATTAAGCACAAATGATATTGAAGCGGAATATAAACGACTCCAAAAAAATGGAGTGAAATTTCGTGGAAAACCCAAAACTTTACCACATAACAAGTTTGTCCCTTTCGAAGATACTTGTGGAAATATCATAATGTTAGTTGAACCTTCGAATAATTAATTGTTAGAAATATTTACAACAACATGGCTATGAACAGCGCCTTCAGCGGACGCACCTCGCCAAGACATGCAACTTTCTGGTTTCATTTTAATTGTTTCCGTTAGCCGGCTTTTGTTTTTTCGTCCCGTACACTTCCTGTTGTTCAGTGTGCAGACGTTTGATTCGTAAAAAGTGATGTGGCCGGTGCACCGGGATATGGTTAAGGCGGCAGCTGGAAAAAATACTCGTCAAATTTTCGGTTGCTGAATAAGATTCAACCGCGGTACATTGCAATCAGTTGATAAAATCCGCCATCAGATTGGGTCATTAACAAAAAAAAACAAATTCAATTCCGAAATGCTAATTACAGATAACAAAAAAATAGAAATGTATTACAAAGCTTTATTAAATCGAGAACAGAGTTTTGTAGGTATATTTTATGCTGGTGTAAAAACTACATCTGTTTTTTGCATTGCGACATGTAGGGCAAGAAAGCCAAAACCCGAAAATGTAGAGTTTTATTCTTCATTCAAAGGGGCATTGGATAATGGGTATAGACCTTGTAAAATTTGCAAACCTACAGAAAATGCAAATAAAGCCCCTGAACAAGTTGAACTTGCAATTAAATTAATCAAAGAAAATCCAAAGGAAAAAATATCTGATTACCAACTACGTGAGAAAAGTATAAGTCCGGAAGTAGTGCGAAGATGGTTCAAAAAAAACTATGGTATGACTTTTCAAACATATCAAAGAATGTATAGAATTAACAATGCTTATCAAGAGTTAAAAAGAGGAAAAAGTGCAACATATACTGCTTTCGACACGAGTTATGAATCGTTGAGTGGATTTGGATATACTTTTAAAAAAATGGTAGGCAAATCACCAAGGCAAAGTAAAGATAAAAACATAATTTTAATTAGCCGACTTACAACTCCGCTCGGCCCAATGTTTGTTTGTGCAACAGAAAACGGAATATGCCTTTTGGAATTTGTAGATAGGCGAATGCTCGAAACGGAATTTAAAGATTTACAAAAGCTATTAAAAGCCAATATCATTGCCGGCGAAAATGATCATATAAAGCAACTAAAAAAGGAAATTCCAGAATATTTTGATGGTAAAAGAAAAACATTTAATGTAAAACTTGAAACCCCTGGAACGGAATTTCAAAATTTAGTATGGAAATGTTTAAAAGAAATCGAGTACGGGGAAATAACAACTTATCAACAACAAGCAGAAAAAATCAATAATCCAAAAGCAGTTAGAGCTGTTGCATCAGCAAACGGCTATAATCGGATTTCAATTATTATACCTTGTCATAGAGTAATTGGAAAAGACGGAAAAATGACTGGGTATGGTGGTGGAATTGAACGAAAGAAGTGGCTGATCGAACACGAACGGAAAAATGCCAACACATAGCAATATAAATAAGCGAGGAAAATACAGGATGACTGTAGGCTTCGGCAAGGCTTCAATGGGATAAATAAGTGATTCAAATTTCAACAATTGAAAATAGTAACGATCCCTTTACTCCGAAGAGACTACTTAAGTATGTTTTGGTGTGGTGTGAAAGAGGAGAAATATCGATTGTTGTAGATGAGAAAGAGTTGGAGCTGAAACCAAAAGATGTACTTACTATAACTTCAGGGCAATATCACTATTTCAAAAAAATAGACAACGCAAAAGGGTTTGTACTCGATTTTACATTGGACTTTTTTTGTAAAAACGATAACGACATAGAATTGATCTTCGAAAATGGGCTTTTCTGCCACTTTGATATGAACGAGATTATCAACATCGAAAATCATCAGTTTATTAGTGAGCAATTAGAAAAAATACAAGAAGAATTAAAAAACCAACCTTATCAATACCTCACTTCCATACATTCCAGAATTGAACTTATCCTTGTAGAAATCAACAGATCCAAAATAAAACAAGGCGATGAAATTTGGAAGCCGGACGCCCTATTCCTGAAGTTCCTGGAATTAGTTCGTGGAAATTTTGAAAAAAACTATTCACTGAAAACCATTGCGGAGAAGTTGAGCACCACAGAATTAAAATTGAATGAAAAATCCAAATTGCATACAGGTAAAACAGCCCAAAATGTAATCTTTGGGTTGGTTATTTCGGAAGCCAAACGCTTACTTCAATATGAGAATCTCTCCATAAAAGAAATTGCTTTTAAGCTCGGTTTTAATGACCCGTATTATTTCTCAAATTTTTTTAAGAAGCACACTGATTTGTCTCCAAAAGCTTATCAAAAGAGCCTCACTTTCTAAAATATTACATTCTTTTCTCAACATTATCCATTTTTAGAAGTGATTATTCTTCTGACATTTGTATTACAATGGTGCTGTTAGCATCCTGCAAATAGATAACTTGCGATAATTAAAATCAGATAATATGTCAGAAAAATTCGACTCAAAATTACCCACCATTGGCATTCTCATTTTTGAAGGCTTCCTTACCAACGAGGTTGTCGCTCCAATGGATGTATTCACTAAAAAAGACCCAACCGGAAAAACTCTTTTCAATGTGGCACTTATAGCCAAGGAGGAGAAAATTTATAGAAGCGAAGAAGGCTTACGTGTCCTCCCCGACTATACCATCCGCAATTCTCCTGGATTAACCGTTTTGGTAGTACCCAGTTCCAATAACCCTGATAATCAGGTTCGTGATATAGCACTCATTAATTTTATCAAAAAGCAGAACGATACCACAGAGTATATTGCCAGTCATTGTGCAGGTGCATTCATGTTGGGCGAATCAGGAGTGGCAGATAAAAAGGAAATAGTAACATACCCTTCAGGCAGTACCAAACTTCAAACAGATTACCCTGACCTATTGGTTATGGACGACAATAAAATATCTGTTGCAAAGGACGGAAAGTTTATCACCTCGAATGGCAACCTCGTGAGTTATTTGGCATCCCTTGACTTATTGGAACAAATGACAAGCAAGGAACATCGCGAATCTGTAGAAAATGAATTATTAATAAATAAATTGAAATAAGATGAATACAAAGATCGAAGATTACATCGTTGATACAAACCAATTAGACTGGCAACCTTTAGTAGAAAAGGGAATTCATTATGAAGGTGTTTTTGTAAAATCACTTTTATACAATGAAGAAAAAAAACGTTCCACAACCATATTATTAAAGTTTGAAGCAGGGGCTTCTTATCCTTATCACAATCATCCTGCCGGAGAGGAATTTTTTGTTTTGGAAGGTTCTTGCACACTTGATGGGACTACGCTAACGGCAGGTAATTATTTGTACACGCCACCTAATTTTAAACATTCGGTAACCTCACAAAATGGGTGTACGCTATTTTTTATGATACCGGAGGAAGTAGAAATATTATAATTATATAAAAACATCTAATTGAGCCACTTGTGAAGTGGCTCATTATTTCAATGAAAACTTACATTGTACAGTATGTTTAGCAAGATTCAGATTTTGAAACTTTCAAAAGCATCCTAATTTATACTAAGAAATCAAAGGAATGACTAACCAAGAACAAGAAACTCAGCCCAAAACAAAATGATAGTAGTAAAAGTAACATATACTGTAAAGCCTGAATTCGTTCAGAAGAACAAGGAAAACATCAACTCGTTTATGATTGATTTCCAAAAAATGAATACTAATGAATTTCATTATGCGTCCTATCTATATGGAGATGGAAAAACATTTGTACATATTTCACATTATGAAAACGAGGAAATACAAAAGCAGTTGCTACAAGTTCCTTCATTCCTAAACTTTCAAAAAGAACGCGATGAGAGTGGTATGGAAGTTTTACCTGAAATTGAAGTAATGACATTAGTTGCTTCTTCGAAGGAATTTTTCACCTGGTAAAAAACTCATCTGCTTATAAAGCTAATCTGTAAATTTCCCAGCTAATTTTGTGACTTTCCCCACCTTTCCACGACTACTTATGTAAAACATCAACACAAAAATTAAAAACTGAGGTTTTACTATGAGTATCGATATCAAAATTCTGCAATCAACATGCTGCGGGCCGGCGGCTCCCGTCAGAGAGAAGATTGAAAAGGCTTTATGAAAATCGGCTCCCCTTTTCTAAACTCGAGGGAAATTCTTATTGACCAAAAACCACCTTCAGATATGCACGTTATATTTCCAAAAAACAGATAATTAAATAACTATACTGAACTTTATTATGAAACCACGTATCAACCTGAAAAATGCAGAGCCACGTATATTTAAAGCCATGGCTTATGCCGAAAAAGAGCTTGCTGATTTCAGCTTGGATCCAAAACTGAAAGAACTGATCAAAATCCGGGTCTCCCAGCTAAATGGCTGTGGGTATTGCATTAATATGCACTCGAAAGAATCGCGGGCACTGGGGGAGACAGAACAGAGGCTTTATGCTCTGGCCGCCTGGTGGGAAACACCATTTTTCACAGATGCTGAACAAGCCGCCCTGAAGCTGGCTGAGGAGGTTACAAATATCTCTGATAAAGGCTTGTCTGAGACCGCATACCAAAAAGCCCTCGGACTGTTTGGCGAGCAGGGTGTGGCTCAACTAATTTTTACAACTGTTACAATAAACGGCTGGAACAGAATTGCAATCTCATCGCAAAAAGTTCCCGAACCTGATGAACAGGTATCAAAAAAGAAACACCTGGAAATGAGTACACCGGATAGGCTATCCTGGATTTAATGGACGTATGAAAAATAGAAGAACTGGAAAAAACGGCACGTCAGTTAGAACCTGAATCAGTCGTTCGAAAAGATATAAATCAAAAAGCCGAAGAATATGTGGACCAATTCATTGAACCACTCCCTCAAATTCTCGGCTTTACAGAAGGTGATTGCAACAAACTTCAATCCCTTTTCATCGGCGAATCGGGGAAACAGCTGATAAACTAACCTATAAAAAACTGAAAAAAGAAAATAAAATGGACAGTGTAACAACCACGAAAACGTGTATTTACGACTTGTAAGGCCGAAAACAATCCGTACTGAAAAGTTTGAAGACCAAAATTGTTGAGAAAGAGGAATTGCTTATAAATTTCCAGAAAAAGATGAAATATTTGGCGAATTGACAGAACCTGAAGGCTCTAAAGATTTTATTAAAACAGAACACGGACTTTAAATGGAAGTAGTAAGGTCAATTCCAATTTTCCATTCTTACAGGGGTTTACGAAATTGGTGGTGGTTATCTTGTTTGGCTTCGGCTTAGAGAAGATAAACCTTGGTCGTTTAGACTTTTAGGTGGATTAGCATTTGCCTTTTACGGAGTCGTTGCTATTTGGCAGACTTCAAACTTTGCAAAAGTGCATCATTAAAGAAAATCATCCATCAACATACGAAGATTATCCATTTCCTGGCCTTCGATTTATATGAACTTTGTATTGTCAATAATGACTAAAACTTAAACGTACAAAAATGCAAAGAATCGAAGCACTTAATCCTGAAACAACAACAGGAAAATCAAAAGAACTATTTGAAGGAATCCAGTCAAAATTAGGAATGGTTCCTAATATGATGAGAACCATGGGTAACTCCCCTGCTGTATTAAGCGGTTACCTGACATTTAATGATGCACTAGCACAAAGTTCATTAGGCGGAAAACTTGGGGAGCTAATCGCCCTTACTGTCGCTAACGCCAATAGTTGTGAATATTGTAATGCTGCACATAGTTTTATAGGAGAGAAATTAGTTGGAATAGCACCGACTGTTATTGAGGCTGCTAAAGAAAGAAGATCTTCGGATATTAAAACTCAAGCCGCTCTTACTTTCGCCAAAACATTGGTGAGGAAAAAAGGTAATGTAAACGATCGGGATATTGACTTACTTAAGGAAAATGGATTTACCGATGGAGAAGTAACCGAAATAATAGCTCATACTTCTTTAAACATTTTTACCAATTATTTTAATAATGCGCTTTCAGTAGTTGTTGACTTTCCGGAAGTGGAATTGGTTAACCAAAAATCTATTTAGTTACCAATTAAAGGATGGATTATAAAACATTTTCCATCCTTTTTTAACCTGTTTATATAAATATTATGGAAATCAGAAAACCCATCCCTCCATTTACATTAGAAACTGCTCTGGAAAAAGTTCAGTTGGCAGAAAATGCATGGAATAGTAAAAATCCGCAAAAAGTAGCACTAGCCTATACATTAGATTCCGAGTGGAGAAATAGAACAGAGTTTATAAATGGCAGAGTAGAAATTATTCAGTTCCTTACCCGGAAATGGCAAAAAGAAAAGTATTATAAATTGAAAAAAGAACTGTGGGGTTTTCGGAATAATCGAATTGCAGTTCGTTTTGAATATGAATATCAAGATGAAAACGGGCAGTGGTATAGGGCATATGGAAATGAACTCTGGGAATTTGATGAAAACGGATTGATGAATAAACGCTTCGCGAGCATCAATGATTTGAAAATTAACGTAGAAGATAGAAAATTGTAGTTTTCTAAATGATTCAAAAAAGCAGTCATACACTTATCAATCCGCACACCGGTAATCTGGCTTTCAAGTTGTATTCAGTTGAAAACGATAATCCTTTTGACCACATTCAGCGGCTAAACTATTATTCGTTGATATTGATAAGTAAAGGAGAAGGAAGCCTCAAAGCTGATTTCTCGGAATATAAATTCTCAGATAATACTCTTTTAGCTTTTTCTCCTTTTCAACCATTTATGTTGAAAGCGAAGAATATAATACAGGCTATCGTCATCCATTTTCATCCCGATTTCTTCTGCATTCACAAACACCAAAAAGAGGTAGCTTGCAATGGCGTACTGTTCAATAATATCTATCATCCACCTTTAGTAACTGTAGACGAAGCAGCAAAAGTCAGTTTTGAAATACAGGTCAAACAAATCATAGATGAATTGAAGAACCCTAAACTTGCACAGTATGAAATTTTAGTTTCTCACCTAAAAATTCTTTTGATTACTGCTTGATTAAAAGCCAGGGAAAGACCTGAGTTACAGCAGTTAAGTTCCAAAAGTAGAGAACCTTTTATATTACAGAATCTAAAAAACTGCATCGAAGAACATTTTAAAGAAAAACACTCTGCCAGTGATTATGCAAATTTGCTGACCATAAGTGCGAAAGCATTAGCCACGATTACAAAAAAACACTTCAATAAGACATTAACTGAATTGATTTCAGAACGAATTATAATAGAAGCAAAAAGAGAGTTATACCTAACTAACAAGCCTATAAAAGAAATTGCCTTTGAATTAGGCTATGAAGATGAATATTATTTTAGCAGGTTCTTCAAAAAAAATGCAGATGTATCCCCCCAGTTTTATAGAGAAACCGTAGGCTTCGGTAAGGCTTCAATGGAATAAATAAATGATCAACATTTGTGGGAAGTAGTGTGGAATCCACAGATGCTACCAGAGGATTGAGTTATACTAAGCAAATAAACCGGATGCGTTCATTCAGGATTGTCAGCTATAAAACAGAATTTGGTGAGAAGCAATCATACTTGATGATAATTAAAAATAGCATTTCGAACTTTTTAAACTTTTATCCTTCAGTTCATGGCAGCAGTTATACCGATTCATTCCATTGGGAGGTTAAAGAATCTTCAACGCTTCCAAACCCTCTCATTTTTAAAAACTGATCTAAAAAAAATTAATTTGTGACTTTCCCCCTCTCTTTTCGACTACTTATGTAAAACATCAACATAAAATTAAAAACTGAGGTTTTACTATGAGTATCGATATCAAAATTCTGCAATCCACATGCTGCGGGCAGGTGGCTCCCGTTAGAGAGGTGATTGAAACGGCAGCGACAAAAGCCGGGGTCAGCGTGACTATCGAACAGCCTAGCGACCTGCAGGAGATCATGAAATATGGAACGATGATTTTCCCGTCCATCGTGGTAAACGGACGTGTGTACGACTACGAACAATTTGGTTCGGTTGATGATCTGGCGAAACTGCTTGCGGGTGAGGAGGTGGCCGGGTCATGACAGAAATTCTTAAACGTTTTACCGAATACCTGGTTCTGGATCTTTTGGGAATGGAGGCGGGGCAGCGATTCGCGGATTCGCTTCTCTACTTCATACCCGGTTTCTTAACCATCCTCGCCTTACTGATTGTTGTGGTCTACCTAATGACCGCCATCACCAGTTATCTGTCGATGGATAAAATACGATCTTACCTGGAACGACATAAGACATTAGGTATGGGCAATCTGTTCGCGGCGATGCTCGGAGCGGTTACGCCATTTTGCTCCTGCTCATCCGTTCCGCTATTTATCGGGATGATGCAGGCAAAAATCCCCCTCGGCATCGCCCTCTCGTTTCTGATAACATCTCCGCTCGTGAACGAGATTGCCATTGCAATTTTTTGGGTGACGTACGGCTGGAAAGTAACGCTTATTTATGTGACTTCGGGAATTGTGCTCGGGGTTCTGGGAGGAATCGTACTTGAAAAACTGGGTCTTTCAAAATATATAGCAGACTGGGTTCAGGAGCTGAATTATCAAAAACCCGCAGTTAGTCAGCGCTCAAAACCCTTTTCGGAACGGATTCCCGGCATTCATAATGAGGCAGGTACCATGGTAAAAAAACTGGTGCCGTATGTGTTTGCCGGCCTGCTGATTGGCTCCTTCATCCACGGTTATGTTCCTGAGTCATTTTTCAGGGATACCATCTCCGCTGACAATCCACTAGCGGTGCCACTGGCTGTAATCCTGGCCATGCCACTATATATTGATGCGGTAACTATTCTGCCCGTGATCGAATCGTTGGTGGATAAGGGTGTCCCCCTGGGAACGGCTATCGCGTTTATGATGGGCTCCATTGGGCTCTCCCTGCCATCAGCCATTATGCTGAAAAAAGTGATGAAAATGAAACTGATCATCAGCTTCTTTGCAACTATCGGTTTGGGCATGATTGTATCAGGTTATTTCTTTAATTTGATATTTTTGAGAACCTTTTAAGTATCCCCGAATTTTAATCTATGTCTGAAATGATGCACTAATCAGCGGAACTCCAATAAATTATGAACGAATCATCCTCAACAAACATCTCGGCAACCGTTAAAAATTTTTACAGCTATTTGAAAGGTTATATCACCAAGAAAGTGGGTGATCCCATTCTAGCTGAAGATCTTACGCAGGAGGTAATGTATCGATTGGTCAAAGCGGATGAGGACAATCGGGAGATACGAAATGTAAAGGCGTGGCTTTTTCAAACCACACGGCATGTAATTGCCGACCATTTTAGGGACCGCTCGCGTAGTCCATTGGTTGATTCCAATGAATCCCTTCTGAAGGAGACGTCACAAACAGACGAAGTCAGGATGCCGGGTGAGTTCGTGAGCATTTCGGATGCTGATTTTATTCTGCCAGTCATTAAACTGCTGCCTGAAAAGTACAGCAAGCCTTTGATTATGAGTGATATCGAAAATATCCCGCAAAAGGAAATAGCTGTACATCTGGGCTTGGGATTATCTGCGGTGAAGATGAGAATCAAACGTGCCAGAGAAAAACTACACGACCTATTTGTAGAGTGTTGCGAAATTGAACTCGACACATACGGAGAGTTTGCCGGATGTACCATTAAAGATCACTGCACGCCATTCTGGGAGATTCGGAGTGAATTATGCAGTAGAGAAAAATCCAATTGAGGATTACGCGCGACACTTTCAGCAGTATATTTATGAAATAAGGGTGTTGGTGGGATCAATTGGCATTGCCCGTTCTAAAACCAACTCCAAACTTTACAGTGTGTTGATCAATTCGCACCTTTGAGGATGATAAAGGGAAAGGTGCAGTCAACTCTAAATTTAATTAATCCAGTCTTTCCAGTTGTATTAACCGTTGGCAGTACTACCTCTATAGATTCATCAAGATCGAAATACTTAATCTCCCACCTTACTGAACAAGAGTAAGCTCCTAAATTAGTTGGATATCCAACAACATCTTGTTAAATTGGTTAGAACTCCAACTAAAAAAACTAATGGCAAAGAACGAATCTATTGGAAAACTAATTTCTATCCTGCATCGCAAGTCGCGGGTCTATTTCCAACGGGAGTTAGAACCCCTTGGTATAGGAAGCGGAGAGGTGAAAATATTCTCTTACTTGGCTCTCGAACCGGGTGCTACACAGCATGAGATCACCAATTATTTCAAACTTGACAAGGGAACGGTCTCATATCTTATTAGAAAAATGGACGAGCATGGATACGTGCGCAAGGAAACTGATCCGAAGGATCGTAGATCAAGTAAATTGTACCTAACAGCAAAGGCTCAAAAGAAGGAGAGGGAGATCCGCAAAATTTTCAGCGGTTGGACGGAATTGTTACTAAATGGATTTACGAAGGAGGAGAAAAAACAGGCTTTTGAAATCCTAGAGCGCATGATTGAAAATGTAGGTTTTTTAAATGAAGATTATGAAGCGAAGAAGGCCTGATTTAACTGAGGATCCCATCATCCCAACCCTGGCGATGCTCACCTGGCCAATGATATTTGGTATGTTCGGCTCTGTACTCTATAATCTTGCAGACACCTACTTTCTTGGGAAAGTAGGTGTGGATGAGCTGGCGGCAATGGGATATACATTCCCAGCCGTAATGTTTGTGAGTAGTATTGCCGGAGGGATAGGTATTGGTACTGCATCCTTGTTTTCACGGTCTGTAGTTTCAAAAAGTCAATCTGTTGTCCAAAGCTATTCACTGTATGTTTTTATCCTCTCTTTCCTTTCAGTTGTTGTTTTCATTGGTGCCGGTCTTCTCACTCTGAAACCACTGTTTATATTTCTGGGAGCTTCTCTGGAACTAATTCCCTTGATTTCAGAGTACATGGTGATATGGTATTGGTCAATTATGTTTTTGATTATACCCGCAGTGGGCAACAATATGATACGTGCCACGGGAAACACATTTGCTCCCGGAATGATCATGGTCTTCGGCAATGTCTTAAACATGATACTGGATCCTATGTTAATTTTCGGATGGGGTCCCTTTCCTGAAATGGGTCTGCAGGGTGCTGCATTAGCCACAGCAATAAGTATGGCTATGACGTGTCTTTTATCACTTTATATACTGATTTATCGAGAGCAATTACTAGCCCTGACCCGACCCATCTTCAAGGAGATGCTTAAAGTCTGGAAACAAATCCTGTACATTGGGCTGCCGGCAGCTATGGCAACGCTGATAACACCGCTTTCGATTGGTTTTATTACGCGCATTCTTTCAGGTTTTGGAACTGATGCTGTTGCTGCGTTTGGGATTGTTTCGAAGTTGGAAATGTTTGCTTTTACTATCATCTATGCACTGGGTTCCGTATTAACAATATTTGCCGGACAAAACTGGAGTGCAGAGAAGCCTGACCGATTGCGAACGGGTATCAATATAAGTGCGATCTTTTCTTTAAGTCTCGGGGTTTTCTTTTTTATGATTTCTCATCTTTTTGCATCTCAAATTGCTGCAGTCTTTACCGATAGTAAACCAGTGATCCAAATTACCACCTCCTATCTTGTAATCGTCTCTTTCAGCTATGGTTTTCAGGGCGTTCTGATGCTGTGTACCTCCTCATTCGACGGTATTAACAAGCCGCTGATTTCGTTCTCACTTTCCCTTTTACGGATGCTAATCCTTTATGTGCCCCTGGCCTGGATTGCATCAAGAGTGATCGGATTATCGGGTATTTTCTGGGCGGCATTTTTTACAAATTTGTTTATTGGTATATTGGCGTGGTTTTGGTTGAACAGATTAGTTACAAAAAGGATGGAGAATACAAAATTAGCTCCAAGAGGGGATATAACAAGCATTTCCTTCTGACGTGTAAGCGTTTCTTGTTCGACTTAAAAGTTGATAGCAAAACCGCTTAAATGCCACACCGTTATGTTTCAATTATCCAAAAAGCTACTTTGGTTTGTTTTTAAAGCTAAAGAGCTTACATTTATACTTGCCTAATTAAGTAGAAATACTTGAGCGGAGGACCCAATTTTTGGGGTGAATTCTGAAACGCAGGTTTTGGATAGGGCTAAATTCTCTCAGCCCGAACCCGTCAGCTAACTTCGCAGGCTTCGAGAGAAGACAAAGGACCTTTCTTTTATAGCAGCTCCTTTGGCTTCTGAAATATAAACTTGCTTTCAGAGGAGCTGCATTACGCACATACATATATTTTGCGTACAGACTTCATCAAAAAATTACCATTACCGGTATTACAGGTGAATCTATAGCTATTTCTCTGTGGCAGAACCACAAAAATGATGTTGTTATCTATAATTTCAATTGCTTCAGAGCCCATACTTACGTTTGGGTTGCTATTATTGCTAATTCTTTTTGTACCGATCCTTTTCCAAAAAATTAATTTGCCCGGAATCGTTGGGTTATTACTTGCAGGCACCATTGTAGGCCCGAAAGGTTTTGGGATCATTGAAGCTGCCGGAGTTATTGATGTGCTTGGGAAAGTGGGCCTGCTCTACCTGATGTTTCTGGCCGGGCTGGAAATCAATTTAGATCAGTTTAAAAAAGAGCGAAAAAACACCCTTGTTTTTGGAGCCCTCACCTTTTTTATACCTCAGATTTTTGGAACGCTGATATTTTTCTGGATGGGCTATTCTATAGCTGCCTCCCTTCTGATTGCAAGTATGTTTGCATCTCATACATTAGTCGCCTATCCCAT
Organism: Balneolaceae bacterium; assembly: GCA_040876545.1. GTDB lineage: Bacteria > Bacteroidota > Rhodothermia > Balneolales > Balneolaceae > SW132. Next base: position 505,593 of record JBBDPF010000025.1, read on the forward strand.
CATTACAAGACTGGGGCTGATGAAAGAAAAAAGTGTAGCAGCCGCTGTTGGAGGAACGATATTAACCGATGTTGCCGCGCTTCTGGTTCTCGCAGTTGTTGCGAGATCGGTTGAAGGCCATTTGGATATAATGTTCTGGGTCACTTTATGTGGTTTATTTACGCTCTACATGATCTTTATGTTTGTGATATTACCTCGCATAACGTATAACTTTTTTAAGTTTATCGGCGAGAAGGGACGTTCTACATACGTTTATGTAATCGGGATGATGTTGATTTCCGCATGGCTGGCGGAAGTTATTGGCATAGAAGCCATTGTGGGTGCATTTATGGCCGGACTGTCATTCAACAGACTTCTTTCAAATAAAGGCCCCCTCAAAAACCGAATTGAATTTTTTGGAGACGCTTTCTTCATTCCTCTCTTTCTCATCTTCGTGGGAATGCAAGTCGATATTCAGGTATTAACAAGTAGTGCCGATGTTTGGATCGTTATGGGAGTGATGACCGTAACGGTAATTTTTACAAAATGGCTTGCTGCTTTTTCCAGTGCCCGGATACTTCATTTTTCGAATGACCAGGCCTGGGTTATCTTCGGGCTCACTAACTCACAAGCAGCAGCAACACTTGCTGCCGTTTTTGTAGGGATGGAAATTGGCCTTATTGGTGATGAAGTGCTTAATGGAGCCATTATGATGATATTGGCAACGTGCATAATCGGCCCCATCGTCGTTGAAAAGTTTGGCTTGAAGATCACTGATGATACAACTCTTGAAATCGAAGGTAAAACGGAGATAAGTCAGCGTATTTTATTGCCATTGGCAAATCCTGCTACGTCAGCAAGGCTGATAGAATTTGCATCAAATATTAAAGTGCAGGAAAAAGCTCCAATCTATCCCTTGTCCGTAATTAATACGTATAAGGATGCGGCAGCTCAAAGAGAAAGAGCTCAGAAAATCCTGGATTTAGCAAGTGGACAGATTCATGCAGTGAATACGGAAGCCAAATCTGTTATAGAAACCAATATCAATATTGCTGAAGGAATCAGAATTGCATCTGAAAAACATGCGATCACTGACATCGTCCTTGGCTGGAACGGAAAAATAACAACGTCGAGCAGGGTATTCGGAAGCATTGTTGATCAAATGCTTAGCACAACAAAGCAGCAGGCATTCATATGCAAACTCGACCAGCCTATTGCTACTTTCAAAAAATTGCGACTTGTGATATCTGCTAAAAATCTCTCGGGCAAAAATCACCAACATTTGTTCGGCACATTACTCAGATTAGCAGAAAATCTGAATACACCCGTGGAGATTTTCCATCTTGAAAAAGAGAAGGAACAAATTCAAAAAATGATCAGCCTGATTTCTCCGGCTTCTAATTTGACACTCGTTGAGTTTAACACGTTTGATATTTTAATGGAAGAAATCACAACAACTACTACAGAAGCCGATTTTCTGATTGTTACCAATGAAAGAGGCGGAAGTTATGGGTGGGCTCATGGAACAAACCTTATTCCACGGATTCTGGCTTCAAACAATCCGAAAGCAAGTTTTGTAATTGCATACCCTGCATCTGCTGAATCTGAAAATTATATAACGGATATTATCTATTCGAATTAAATAGAAATGGCATACTATGAGAACAAAAAACATTTTTCAAAAAGTATTCCTTTTTGGGAGTTTAATATGGTTGATGTCGGGCTGTGATTTCTACGATCCATTTAACCAGTACAACGAAACACACAGGCCTCAATATCATTTTACACCTCCAAATAAGTGGATGGGGCCACCCACTGCCGGCGCTTATTTTTCCGGGGAATATCATCTGTTCTATCAACAAAACCGGGATGAACTCACTCCGGGAAATACAAGTTGGGGACATGCCGTAAGCAAAGACCTTGTGTACTGGGAGCATCTTTCGGTGGCAATCCCGGAAAATGAAAATCCAATAAACGGCTCAGGCAGCGTGCTGGTGGATTGGAAGAATACAGCGGAATTCGGTTCACTGCAGGAACCGGCCATGGTTGCTTTTTACACAGTTCATGAGGAAGAGGAAGAAGCGAACATGGAGCAGCATCTTGCTTACAGCACAGACCTTGGCCGCACTTGGACTCCTACGAAGTAAACCCGGTAATGCGGGCGAATGGAAGAGAATTAATGCATCCGAAAGTGTTTTGGTTTGATCCTACCGGCGAATGGATTATGGTGGCTGTTTATAAAGATGAGAAGCGCATCGGTTTTTTTGGGTCATCAGATCTGAAAGAATGGAAATTTTTGAGTGATTTTGAGGCAGAAGATTCAACAGCGGGAAAATGGAATTCGGCGGAATTTTTTGAATTGGCTGTAGATGGAGATCAGCAAAAAACCCGCTGGGTCCTTGTTGTAAATACAGAACCGGAGCCGGATTCAGGTAAATTTGGCCCAGAATATTTTACAGGTGATTTTGATGGACAGCGGTTTACGATTGATGGCTCACAGAATTCGTTAGCAAGGGTTGACGGCGGGAGTGATTTTTTTGCACCTCTTACCTTTTCGAATGTACCAAATAGCGATAATCGCAGAATTTGGCTGGGCTGGATGAACAACTGGAAGTATGCAGAAAATATTCCCACCAAACCCTGGAAAGGAGCGATGAGCATCCCCCGCGAAGTAAAATTGCAGACGATTGATGAAAACATAAAATTGATTCAAACACCAGCGGTAGAATTGCGTGAGTTGCGAACCAACAGGCAGCGTTTCAGGGACAGAAGGCTAACCGAAGAAAGTAATTTTTTACGCGAAACGGGATTAAGAGCTACATCGGCAGCGTTGATTGCAGATTTTGAAATTGGTGATCTGCAAAAAGTGGGATTTGAACTAAGGCGTGGTGAAAATGAACAAACCATAGTCGGTTACGATGCAAACAAAGAACAACTATTTATAGACCGAAGCCGCTCAGATCACAAAGATTTTGATGAGGCATTCAACGGAAATCAACGTGCACCATTAAAAGCAAAAAACGGGAGAATCAAATTGCGTATTTTTTTGGATAGATCTTCGGTAGAAGTGTTTGGTAATGACGGCGAAGCGGTTATTACCACCCAGATATTCCCATCTGAAAAAAGCGAAGGTATGGCGTTATATGTGCGTGGAGGAGAAGGCCAGCTGTTAAGCCTGGATATTTGGCAATTGCAAGGTATTTGGTAAATGTACAGCCTATCATAGGTTGACATAAGTTTTCACAAATAACCCGATTATTTGTTGAACCTACAATGGAAAAAGTTTACCGTGCAATTCAATCTAAAAGTGAGTTGGAAACATAACCAACGCATCAACAGGGACGCGGACGTGCCGTTGGTTTCGTTCTTGCTGAACTTCAAATTTTTTCGCCCGGAAGCAGAAATACCAAACCGTTGAGTTTCCCCACATGTTTACAACAATCAACATTTCATACCGTTGTATTTGTAGCACATTTAAGCTACATTAAATAAAAATTTTATTATTATGGCTACAAAATCAACAACCGTACGCGCTCGATTAGAACCTGAACTGAAGAAAGAAATCGAACTCATTTTTGATGAACTTGGTATTAGTACCACAGAAGCAATCCGTATTTTTTTTAAACAGGTAAAGCTTCAGCGCGGGCTTCCATTTGAGATGAAGATTCCAAATGAAATTACTAAAGATGCTATCCTGAATGCCAAAGCACGAAAAAAGGGTTCTTCTTTTGAAAACTCAGATGAGCTTTTTGAAGATCTTGATATCTGATGAAGAAGATTTATCGGACAAATCGCTTCAAAAAAGATGTCAAAAAAATAAAGAAACGGGGCAAATCATTTGATGTTTTTAAACAGGTCATACAAAAATTAGCTAACGATGACCAACTCGAACAAGGGTTTCGAGATCATAAATTAAAAGGTGATTATGTGGGCACCCGAGAGTGCCATGTTGAACCGGATTGGTTATTGATCTATGAAGAAAATGATGCCGAACTTATTTTAATTCGAACCGGTACACACTCCGACTTGTTCGGCTAAATAATTTTTCGGGAAACAAATTCTACAGTTTTAGCCGTTTAATTATTGGTTACCTTCGCGTTGCCGGACCATTCCAAATCTAAATGAAACAGTATGAAAAGTAAACTGCATGAATGATAACGTAAATAACTTCTTTGATGATTTAAATAATCGTCCGATCCCTGATTTTGACGGCCTTTCTCCTGCACAAATGCACGAACTTTTTTATGATAAATTCGGCCCCAATAGTTCTATTGAACTACAACCACTATGTGACTCAGAATACCAACAAATCTCGCTTCTTAATCAAATATGCTACTTAGCTCAAATCATTGCCGAAAATAAGGAGATTCGTCTCACCAAAAAGGGTTTTTTGCCTGTCAAAATAGTCGCTGATTTATACGACCAAGGGTTTTTAAAAGATGAGCATATTGAATCTGGAATATCAAAGTTATATAAAGAAGCAGATTCGATGACAGTTCATTTGACTCGAATTCTGATTGAACAAATGGGTATTGCTAAAAAACGCAATGGAAAACTGAGTTTAACAAAAAAGGCTGAAAACACTTTGGTCAACAAACCAAAACTAATGAGGCTGCTTTTTGATACCTTTGCCAGCAAATTTAACTGGGCATATTTTGATGGGTTATGGACAAAACAATATTGGTCAGCTTGGTCTGGGTTTTACTTTAGTTCTGCTCAGTAAGTATGGAAATGAAAAAAGGCCCGCCAGTTTTTACGCTGAAAAATATTTAAATGCCTTTCCTGAGCTTCTGCAAAGTATTGATCCCAAATCCTATGCAACTCGAGAAGATCAGGCTTTTAGGTGTTATTCCATTCGTACTTTCTCAAGATTTTTAGCTCACTTTGGATTAATAGAAGTAGATCTCTATAAGCCTTTTGGGGCAGAAGCAGATATTTCAAAAACAGCACTATTTGACAAATTTATCCTTTATAAGGATGATAATCGCAGAAGTTAAGATTGAATACGAACTGTAACCGCTGTTTTCGTTTCTCGTTACTACGTTTCAACAATAAAGTGATGGGTAAAACCCACAATGACCTTCGAAAATTTTCAGTTGTTTACCACTATCGGAAAGGAAACATTGTGGGTTTCCTTACGAAGTTCACAATTGACACGTCACTACCTATTCAGCCGCAACTTCTTCCTGTGCATCGTTCTTTTCACTTTTAAATGCAGCACGGGGAGTTAATCCCAATCGTTCAAACATTTGCTGATCTTCATTCAGATCGTTGTTGCAAGTTGTAAGCAGTTTTTCGCCCGTAAAGATGGAGTTTGCTCCGGCCATAAAGCAGTGGGCTTGTTCTTCCATGCTCATATTTACGCGTCCGGCTGATAAGCGAACCATTGCATTTGGCATGGTTATTCGCGCAGTAGCAATCATTCTGGCCATATCATCCCAGGGTACTTTGGGCTGATTTTCCATGGGCGTTCCTTTTACAGCAATCAGAGCGTTAATGGGAACCGATCCCGGATGAGAAGGCATGGTAGCCAGATTGTGGATCAGTTCAATTCTATCACGATCGGTTTCTCCCATTCCAATAATTCCACCGCAGCAAACTGAGATGTCGTTATTACGGACAGTATCAAGCGTTTCAAGACGATCTTCATAGGTACGGGTTGAAATAATTCGGTTGTAAAAATCTTCACTGCTGTCAAGATTATGATTGTAAGCGTATAACCCGGCTTCTTTTAATTTGGCTGCCTGCTCATCCGTTAGCATTCCCAGAGTACAGCAAACTTCCATATCCATATCGGTCACTTTACGAACCATATCAATCACGCGATCAAAATCTTTGTTGCCCCGCGCATTTCTCCACGCGGCGCCCATGCAAAATCGTGTACTTCCCGCATCCTTGGCTTTTTCGGCCGCGGCCAGAATCACTTCTGAATCGAGCATCTTTTCTGCGTCCACTTCAGTTTGATAACGGGCTGATTGCGGACAGTAAGCACAATCTTCTGGGCAACCGCCGGTTTTTATCGAAAGCAGCGTGCAAACCTGAACTTCACCGGTGTCATGGTGCTCTCGGTGTACGGTTGCTGCTTGATACATAAGTTCAAGAAGGGGAGTGTTGTAAATTGATTCGATCTCGTCAAACGTCCAGTCGGTACGAATATCAGCCATTGTTTTAAAAAATATTTTTTTTATAGAAAATTGTTTTGAACAATAATTTTGATGTATAATAATCGATGAAAATGAAGCGGAATGCAAGAAATAGTTCAGCACAATATGGCTCAAAATAACGTAGACGTTTTGGTATCAGGTAAAACATCATTTAAAATTGAAGTTCCTTACAAACTTATAGAGGTGGGGGAAAAAAATAAAAAGAAGCCGCTATTGGTGTATTTCCACGGCTATGGTGAAAACATCAAACAGTTCGAAAAGAAATGCGAAAAACTTTTAACCATTGAAGCATATCATCTTTTTATACAGGGTCCATATCCAATTTATGATCGTAAAAAAGCGAAAAATGTTGCTGATTGGGGGAGAGCCTGGTATTTGTATGATGGAAACGGGGGACAGTTTATAAAATCTCTGGAAATTACTTCAGAGTTTATCCAGGAGATTATTGATCGTTTATTAAAAAATATCACTCCAAGCAGAATTGGAGTTGTGGGATACTCTATGGGTGGATATTTGGCCGGTTATTTTGCCCTTACCAGGTGGAAGCATGTCAATGAATTAATAGTTTGCGGAGCAAGAATAAAAACTGAGATTTTGGATGAAAATTGGAGTAACATAAAACACATGCGAATTTTAGCAGTTCATGGTGAAAATGATGATAAGGTAAAGTTTAAACCTCAGCAGAATGAAATTGAGGAATTAAAAAAGCAGGGTGTTAACGCAGAATTTGTGCTTTTGAATGAAGTTCATACTTTTAACAGTGCTTACATACAAGAAATTTTCAGTTGGTTGAAAAGGGTTGGTTATAAAGAGCAGGAAAAAAGTAATTTTTGATTCTAAAAATTTTACGTTAATGTTAGAAAAAGTTAACCGCTATTCAGATATGTAACTATGTCCACATCTAAAGATGAAAAAATTCCGATGAACGTACTTGTAATCGAAGACGATGCAACTGTTCGTACATTGGTAAAAGCAATTTTAGAACATAAAGGAAATACCGTTTCAGTGGCTGAAACAGCAACTGATGGCGAAAAATTAGCTTTAGAAGAAGAGTTTGATATCATCATCCTTGATCTACGGCTTCCGGATGGTAACGGGTACGATGTTTGTGCAAAAATAAGAGAAAATGAAATCGACACCCCGGTACTGGTGCTTTCTGCCGAGCACGAAACCGATGTAAAAGTGAAGGTTTTAAATGTAGGGGCTGACGATTATTTAACAAAACCCTTTAACAGCGAAGAGCTGATGGCACGAATTGAGGCCATTCTCAGAAGAAGCTCGAAAGAGCCTGAAAAAGAATTAGTGAGTGGAGAGTTACGGGTCGATTTACTCGACAGAGAGCTACACGTTGGCGAAAATAAAATATCGCTGACAAACAATGAGTTTAACCTTCTGGTTTATTTTATGAAGCACAAGGATAAAGTTATTTCGCAGGAAGAGCTCGCCGAAAAGGTGTGGGATATTCATTTTGATACACAAACCAACTACATCAATGTATATGTAAGCTATTTAAGAAAGAAGATTAGGGAGTATTCAGTTAACGAATACATTGAAACTGTACGCAGAAAGGGATTTAAGTTTAATGGCAATCATGACAAAGCCAAAACGTAATTTCACCTTCATCATTGATAAACGGTTAATCCATTGACGTTGGATTGTTTTGAGCCACTTCCTGGTACATTAAATATTCTTCAGGGGTGATATCTCCAAACAAGTAGTTCATTGGATCTACAGAATCGCTGCCCATTCGTACTTCGTAGTGGAGGTGAGGTCCCTCAGTAACTCCTGTGTTGCCTGTATAGGCTACCAAATCGCCACGCTTAACTTCTGTTCCAACTCTGATGCCTTCGGCAAAACCCGATAGATGAGCATATCTTGTGATGTATCCAAAACCATGATCAATTTCGAGCATATTTCCATAAGATCCTCTTCTTCCGGCAGATTTTACAACTCCATCTCCGGTTGCAAATGTTTCTGTTCCAACATCCGCTCTAAAATCAATACCATCATGCATCCGTCGGTATTTAAATACCGGGTGCACACGCATGCCAAAACCGCTTAGCAATACTCCATCAACCGGCCGTATAACCGGCAGGTGACTTAACCGCTCCTGATTATTATTGTAATACGATTTAATTTCTTCGAACGACATTTTCTGCACATTTACCCTACGCTCTAAATTGTCGAGGCGGGAGGATGTCCATTTTAAAATATCAGCTGAGTTTTGGCTGTAAAGATCAAATTCAGAATAAATATCGGCACCCCCGGTACCGGGTTGGCGCTCTTCGTCGGGGATGGGATCCATTCCCAATACCGATCGATACATTTCATTATCCCTTTGGGATATGGTTTGTACCTGTTCTTCAAGTGAGATAATGGATCCTTTTGTACCTTCAAGCTGTTCTATTAGTAGGTTATTTTCAGCTTTTAGAGCAAGTTCGGCAGGAGTACCCAGTTGGTTTGATAAAATTGCAATTCCAATGCAGGCAAATACAATGCTGCTTATTAACCAAATTGAGAAGGTATGTAGCAATTTTTCGCGTTTGCTATATTCAACAGGTACAAATTCGCACTGATCGGCATCGTATATATAGTGGTTTGGCTGAGACATTGTAGACATTAATACTTCTGAATTTTGTGATGCAAGAACATAATATTAATTAGCTGTATATAAAAGAGTGTTTTGAAAGCAATTTGTTACTCAAAATCTCCCTCAAAATATTCAATCGCCCTATTTGGCATTTCTCGGGCATCTTTTTTTTCAGAAATATGTCGTTTTACTTTGTTTTGGAATTCAACAGCGGCATCATAACCATAGTGTTTAAGCAAATAGTTCATAGCAATTACCTCTGCAATTACGGTAATATTTTTTCCGGGCGTAATCGGAAGATGTATTTGGGGAATTTCTGTATCAAGAATCGTAACCGAATCGTGATCCAGTCCGGTTCTTTCTATATCACTGCTTTCATCCCATAAGGAAAGTTCAAGAACGACTTCGAGACGCTTTTGATAGCGGATAGACCGGATACCAAACATCGACATCACATCCACGATTCCCAAACCCCGTATTTCCATAAAATGTTTGTTCATCTCTGTAGCGGAGGCAATAAGAATATTGCTTTTCTTGGTAAGCATTACCACATCATCGGACACCAATCGGTGACCTCGTTCCAGCAAATCGAGTGCAACCTCGCTTTTACCAATACCGGATTTTCCGCTAATGAGTATCCCAATTCCATAAACATCCACCATTGTACCGTGAATCATGGTTTGTACGGCAAAATAATCCTCCAGAAAATCACGCAGTATAAACATGAATTTTGTGGTTTTTACAGACGTTTTAACAATGGGAATTTTTTGATCATCTGCAATTTTTAGCAACCGTTTAGGAAGAGTATTTCCAGCGGTAAGGATGATCAATGGAATGTTAAAAGAGGTGAGTTTTTGAAATGTTTTGTCAACATCTTGTTCAGAAAGGCTATCTAAGTATTCGCTTTCCGTATTGCCAATAATTTGAATTCGTTGATAGGTAAAAAGATCCGTATAACCCGCTAATGCCAATCCCGGTCTGTGGAGATCTGCCTCCGTGATATAATGATCACCTAAATGCTTTTCGCCTGCACAGACTTTAAGATCGATTCGAACACTTTTTTTTAGTCGCTCAATCAACGAAGAGACAGAAATTTTCTCTTTACCCGGAATTGGCTTAGGGTTTTGTAGACTCATTATTTAGGATTCTTAGTTATGCTCGAAATGCTTTGTTTTATACTTTCGAATTCTTCGAATAGCCGTATCAACAGCATTTCCAATAGCTTGTTCGTAAGAAGGGGCTTCTTCACTTACGTTGATTAATTTCTTGGGTACTTTCACATTTAACTCGGCGATACAAGGATTATCGTCATCCTGACCGGGTGATAATACAATATCACAAACAATAATTTTATCAAAAAACTGCTCAAGCTTTTCTACTGAATCTTCACTGAATTCTTTAAGATCGCTGCTTGAACTGAAATGTCTGGCTGTGAAAGTGGTTTTCATAGTATTTCTCCTTTTTAGATCTAATTTTCTGCCCGTGGATGGGCTTGATTGTAAACTTTTTTAAGTCGTTCTACACTTGTATGAGTGTAAATTTGGGTTGCTGATAAATTAGCATGACCCAAAAATTCCTTAATCATTCGAATATCTGCTCCTGCATCTAAAAGATGAGTTGCAAAACTGTGGCGCAAAATATGCGGACTTTTCTGGGTAACTTCGCTAATCCGCTCAATATATTTCTTCACGATGGTTTGAACATATCTCGCGTAAATACGATGTCCGCTTGGAGCCAGAAAGAGTGCGCGCTCTGCGTCAGAATCTGTACGGGTGCCATAGAGTTCATCTCGTGTTTTAAGATGATTTTTACAGGCATCTAATGCAAATTTTCCGAGAGGAATAATGCGTTGTTTATTGCCCTTACCCGATACAGTAACCTGATTTTGAGTAAAATTCAGGTGTGATATATTAAGTGTGGTAAGTTCACTTAATCGCATTCCGGTACTGTAGAAAAGTTCTAAAATTGCACGGTTTTGTTTATCTGTGGCTGTATCTCCATCAGCAAGTTCCATCATTCTTTGAACCTCTTCCGGCTGCATTGTTTTTGGCAGGCGCTTCTCTTTTTTGGGTACGATTAACAAATGAGCAGGGTTTTTTGTGATATATCCTCTTTTAAAACTGTACTTAAAGAAAGAACGGAGTGATGCTACTTTTCGTGCAATTGTATTTCTGGCAAACCCATTTTCTGCCAACTCGCCCAACCAAAGCCTGATAGTCAATCGATCAACGGAGTCCGTTTTTACCTGTTCAGGCTCTATATCATAATGAGCAGCTACAAAAGCTAAAAACTGATCCAAATCATTCTTATATGATTTAAGAGTATGAACAGAGCTGTTCCGTTCAATTTTCAGATACTTGATGTATTTGCTGATAAGTGTAATCATCTCCTATAATATCACAGATCTTTTTGTAAATAAATAGCCCTTTTAACTTACTTCTCGTCCTTTCCATGTAATTTTTTTACCCGACAGATGATCCCATATTTTTATCAGACCCAGCCACTGATACCACAAAACCCCCAATGGATGTAATAAACCATAAACAGGGTTCCATATAAACCATACAGACAAAATTAAGCGGTGCAGAAAAATGATTGTGATGGATGCAACTGAGAACGAAAAAAGTATTGGACTGTAATAAATGAGTGAATATACTAATGTGATAAACGGGAGGACAAAAACCACGAAGTGAAGAATTGCTGCGGTAACAAAAAATGGAAGTGATTTTCCGAAACCGGCCAGAAAATTTTTACGCAATCCCTCAAACATCTCTCTTTCTGATCGATACATTCTACAGCTGATGGATCCTACACCCTGAAACATCCTCAATGTTAAACCACTCAATTTCGCCCTTTTGGCAAGTGCAACATCTTCAACAACGTCTTGTTTTACGGCTTGATGTCCTCCAATTTGATCGTATGCTTCGCGGGTAAATGCAATGCATTGTCCACATGCTGCTGCAAATGCTGTCTTAAATTTTTTGTTAATGATTGAAGGCATCCACCGAGGAGAGCGATAGACATAAATAGCAGGAAGCAGAGTGACAAGCACATAATAGACAAGCGGAATTACTGTGCGTTCCCAAAACGTCCCTAAAATCTGACGTGGCCAAACCGTGAGCATATCCAGTGAATAGCTGTCAAATGATGCCCCGGTTTTTGCAAGCATATCCGGTTCCAGTTGGGTGTCTGCATCAAGAAATAGAAGAATCTCACCGGTTGCGGCATCTGCTAACTGTTGACAAGCCCATGGTTTTCCAAACCACTTTTTGGATTTAGGTTTTCCTTTTAAATGCGTAATGAGGTCAGGGTATTCAGAAACAAACGATTGTATAATTTCAGGGGTTTTATCGGTGGATTGATCATCTAAAACCAAAATTTCAAACGACTGATAATTCTGGTTACAAACGCTTTGCAGAAGATTGCCAATGACCGCCTCCTCGTTGCGAGCCGGAATGCAAACTGATATCTTCCGTTGTTTGATATTCGATGAGGTTGCTTTAGGTAGAGGAGTTAAATCAAACCGATTTCGAATAAAAACAATAGTGGTAGCAAGCAGATAGAAAAGCCCGAAAGCATTGAACCAAAACAGAGTTAATTCACTCATTATGTGATTTTTTGGAGTACTTTATGTGAGATTTTTGGTTCTAACCTGAGTCCAATTGTTAAATTTCTAACGTGAAAGTCCCCCTTAATAAAGGGCTCATTTTTTGAACGCATAAGCTGGTGTTTTTCCAGTCCCGAATATCGGGGCGAGATTGAGGGGGATGTTTTTCAGAACAAGGAAAAGATGAACACCCCTCTATATCTCTCCGCCAACCGGCGGAAGATTTCTTTTTTAGATTTTTTAAAAAAATTATTTATTAGACTCAGGATTCTAATTTGTACCATTCTAACTAATAATTAATCAGATCCATTCAAAAACAACATGCAGATACTTTCAGATTATACGAAAGATATACGTTCGCCCAAACCCGCTCCGGGAAGTTATGAGTGGTGGTATTTTGATGCGATTTCCGACGATGGCTTATACAGCATCGTAGTGATTTTTTATGATGGAAATCCATTCTCAAGAAGATATATAACGAATGGGGGACAGGCGTCTGATTTTCCGGCAATCAGTATCTCGGTATATAAAAATGATAGACCCATTTTTTATGGATTTGAAGAGGTGGAGCCCTATGAAGCCCATTTTTCGGATGAACTCCCAAAAGGAAACGTAAAAGAAAATCGATTTTCGGGCGAAGTAAAAAACGGAGAATTGTCGTATTCGTTGGAACTTCATCAAATATTGCCGAGTGGGGATAAACTGGATGCAGAATTGACATTCCGGTCTGCACAAGATTCTTTTAATGAATTTGGTTCGGCGGAAAGCAACAACGATGGGCATATCTGGAACCTGGTTCAGCCAAAATGTACCGTAACCGGTGACATCACTATTTCCGGTTATACAAGTGAAAGCTTTGAATTTGAGGGAACGGGCTATCACGATCATAACGTTGGCTCAGAACCGATGAAGGAGAGCTTTACAGAGTGGTATTGGGGACGATTTCATCTGGATAATGCCATGCTTGTTTACTACTTAATGCACGAAAATGGTTCCTGGAAAAACAAAGTGTGGCTGCTAAAGGATGATGGAGAGGTGGAGTCGCTGTCTGAGGATCGTGGAATTTCTCTTTCAGGATTAGAGAAGACGTTTTGGGGATTAAATACGGCCCGCAAAATTGAAAGTACCGGTGGTTCTGATAAATTTTTGATACAGCAGGAGGAGATGATTGATAGCGGCCCTTTTTACCAACGTTTTCGAAGTAAGCTGATTCTACATAAAGGGGATGAAATTATTCAATCAAGAGGAATTAGCGAGTATATCTATCCGGAAAGAATTTATCAGAGATTATTTTGGCCGCTTGTAAATATGAGAATTCAGTATCCCGACAAGTTGCATTGGGTTCAGAAGAATCCACGGCTTTATCGGTGGACTTGGTGAAAGAGGTATTTATGATTCGATCAAAATTTACCAATAATGTCATTGAGGACGGGCTTTTTTCTATAAACGCTTATCATTCCCAAATGGCTCCGTGGAATAGTTGGGAATTTAAGCTTAATGTCTACGGTGCAAACATTTCGTGTACCGTGTTTAACACTTTTTCTTCCGCTGCGGAACTGATAGATCCAAGTTTTTTGATCAACCGGCTTTTATCTACAGTGCGAATTTGATCTAAAATGATCTGTCCTTTTTTGCGCTGAAAAGTAGTTGTAACCCGAGTTGGATAATTTTTGATTGTGGAAGTCATCGGTGCGATGATTACGGTTCTGATATGTTTATTCATTTCGTCGGGAGAAATTATTAAGCAGGGACGTGTTTTACGAATCTCAGAACCTTTAGTCGGATCAAGCGAAATCACATGAACCTCAAACCTACGAACCGGGTTTCTTTCTACCATGTCCAATCAGTTTCATCCCAGTCGGATGGTTTTTCAATTTCTTCTTGATCCAATAAAGCATCATCATCTCGTTCAGCCATTTTTTCGAAGGAGGCTTCCCAATTTTTTCGGGTTGTTTCAGCAGATCGAAGTACAATTTCATTGTCTCTGAGAATCATCTCGATTTCATCGGTTATTCCACTTTCTTCAATCAGAGGTTTTGGAATTCGAACACCCTGAGAATTCCCAATACGAATTATTTTTGTTTTCATGGCTTCGATCGTTGTGTGAATGGATACTCCAATATAATTACAATGTACTTACAATTCAACGAAAGGAGAGAGGGTTTGTTGAGCCACTTAACGGTTTGGTATTTAACCAACCTTTTGCGGATCATCAGGCTCCGAAATTCGCGATCTCGTATGCCAGATGGTCAACATATCAATTTGGTTGGTTTTTAATTCATAAACCAACCGATAATTTCCGTGGATAATCTCTCTGATTTCAGGGCGCCTGAACTCTGGGACTATTCTGCCACTTTCCGGTTGGGTGCTTAATTTTTGACATTTTTCAAAAACATCACGTGCCCATTTTATCGCTGTTGGAATATGGTCAAGGGCAATATAATCAGTGCACTCTTCAATACGATCAAGAAACCGATCCGTAAAAATTACTTCCATTTAGAAAGATGTTTTTCGATTCTTTTTTCGGCCTCCGACATCGAGTTGGTTTTTCCTTGCTCTACTTGCTGTTTGGCTTCAAGTAAATCTTCAAGCATCTCCATTTTGTTTGTAAAACGTTCATACTCTGAAACGTCCATGAGTACAGCAGCACTTTTACCATGTTGAGTAAGAATTATTGGCTGCTTTTCTTTTTTGAGGCGTTTTACAAAATCCGCCGACTTTTTACGGAATTCGGAAAGGGGTTCAATGTCTTTTGTAATTGAAATCTTCATATAAGTACTTTAAAAGATTTTTTATGTATTATTAGTTTACTCAATTAGGTTCCGATTTGCAACAATGTGTAAGTTGGTTCAGATCTGAAAAACTACCAGAGATAATTTGACCTTACTAATAGTTCAGGAACATTCATTGTAGGATAAGGGGGAGATACCGGCTCCCGAGCCGGTATGACGCTGATGTTAGTAATCCAATCCAGGTTGGGTGATTTCATAGTCTTCTTCCTCTTTGGAGGTTTCAACCATCTCTTCAACATCTTTTAGCAACTGTTTGGCATCAAAAAGGATTCCGTCTTTAATTGTGTAAGCAATTCCGCCAACCCGTACAGCTTCGTTATCCTCGTTCACACGAATGGCTCCGGTTCCGTACAGGACTTTTAAATTTTCCTGAGGATTTTCTTCCACGATAATTAAATCTGCCAGTTTGCCAACTTCAATGGTTCCAAGTTCATCATCAACACCAAGAACTTCAGCCGCCTTCAGCGATGCGGACTGAAATATTTCCAATGGGTGAAATCCGGCTTCCCGCAAAAGTTCTAACTCTTGTATATATCCAAATCCATACAATTTGTAGATGTAGCCGGCATCAGAACCAACTGTGACGGTTCCTCCCCGATTTTTGTAATCGTTAATGAACTGCATCCACAGACGATAATTTTCTTTCCATTCTACTTCCTGTTCCGTTCCCCAATCAAACCAATACGATCCGTGAGCTCGTCTGTCAGGCGCATAAAACTCCCAAAGTGAGGGGAGGGTGTATTTTTCGTGCCAGTCGGCCCTGCGCTGTGCCATCAAATCCCGGCTGGCTTCATAGATGGTAAACGTGGGGTTAATTTCAAAATCGAGATCGATGAGCTGATCAATCAAGCCGTTCCACTTTTTGCTGCCCGGTTCTGCGGCCTGTTTCCATAAGGTTCCGGCTCCCTCAAAACGATGCTGTTCATCACCGTAGTTATAGTCAAGAGGATAGTCTTGAATCACTTGATCTGTAAAGAGTGCTTCGGGAAGTCCATACCAGTGAGTCATTCCCCGCAGGCCCATTTCTGCTGTTTTGCTCGCGTTTGCGTACACAACATGTGTTTGGGCGTGATGGGTCATCGAGCCTAAACCGCGTTGATTGGCTTCATCCAGAGCCGCTTCCATAATGGCCGGTCTGGCACCAAAAAATTTAATTCCTTTTGCTCCGGTGCCATCAATCGACTGTACCCAATTTCGTGCTTGTTCTGCTGTGGTGATTGAGCCGTCGTGTCCCATTCCAAATCCGATATAAGGGAAAATACGCGGTGCTGTGATGGTGTTTTCTTCACTTTTTTGGGCATGGCGAAGTGTCCAGTCCATTCCGTTGAAGGAACCCGGTTCTCTGATAGATGTAATTCCGTGAGCCAACCAGAGTTTATAAACATATTCAGGAACCGTTCCCTGCGCATTTCCGCCTGTGTGTGCATGCATGTCAAAAAATCCCGGTAACACATACATTCCTTCTGCATCCACTACATGATCATCCGCGCGTGCTTCCGGCCTTCGATTTTCATTAATAGGAACTCCGGGATAGCCCACAGTTGCAATTTGGGTGATACGATTTCCCTCAATGACAATATCAACGGGACCCACGGCAGGTGAGCCGGTTCCATCTATCATTGTCACTCCACGGATAATCATCCGATCAAAGGGGCCTTCTCCTTCCGTTCGGTCGGGGGCATCAGGCATTTGTGCAAATAATGACGCAGTAGTAAGAAGACAGAGCAGAAAGGTTTGTAACAATAATTTCATGAGGGTAAGATCCGGTTTATAAATTCAATAGTTAAAGTGGGAAACAGCCATTCAGTAAAGCAGATGATACAAAATCAATCAAACTAATATGAGAGATTCTATTAAAATGATTTTTCTGTATGAAAAGTGTAACAATTTACAAGGAATGTACTCTATATAGTACAGCATTTGCTAATCTTCCCTAAGGATTAGCTATTTAGTCACTCCTATGCTGAAACCTAAAGCATAAAACTCCGGGATTGAACCTCTCGGAGTTTTTTTATTTTATCATAATTGTTCGCGGGTCAGCGACACCGCGTTACCAATCAGGTACAAAGAGAAATTTCCGGATATTAGAAGTAGAGTCTGTAAAGTAAATTGAATCCTCTTCCCGGTTCCGGATAAATCTCTTTTACTCTTGATAAATGGTTTTGATAGGTGGTGTTCAATAAATTATTTCCACTTAAAGAAAAGGTATGGAGATATCTTGATGAGCTGATTCGATATTGTAGTGTTGCCCCTAAAAGTTGATATCCACTGGTTCGCTCTTCAAATTCACCCAGGCGAGTCTGTTCATCAGAAAGAGTGTATCGAATGGAGGCCGTAAAATTATTGAGATTATACCGTGTAAAAACGGAACCCTGCAGTGGGGGAATCATTGGCAGGGGACGAGTATCATTTTCATACCCGGTCACGGTCTGTTCTTCTTCGCTAACATCCCGGTCTGCAACGGTATACGAAATATTTCCACCCACTTGTAGTTGATTGGTAAGTTGGGTTTCGCCGGACAGTTCAACTCCATTAAATAAAGCCTGTTCGCCCACAAACTGATAGTTATTCAGGCTGGGATCAGAAATGCTTTGTTCTCCGGTATCACGGGTGTACAGATAGTTTTGAAACTGATTCCGATATATCGCCAGTTCAGCCGACATTCGATCTGCCCGGTATCTCAAGAAAAGTTCGAGTCCGATACCCCGTTCAGGGTCAAGCCGGGGATTTCCTATTTCATAACTGTAGGCTGCTAAATGAGGTCCTTCCGAAAAAAGCTCTTCAAGGGTAGGAGCTCGAAAAGAATGCATGGCCGTTGTTCCAATAAACAGGGAATTATTCAATCGGTAAATCGCTGATGCGGATGTTGCAAGACCTAAAAAACTTCGCTTCTCTATTTGACCAATTCTTGATGAGAAACGTTCTTCATCGGGCCGGGAGTGAACATATTCGAGGCGTGAACCAAATTCGTAGTGAAGAGGGCCTGAATCGCCTTCCTGAATAACATAAGCAGATGCGCTGTATTGATTGGCATCCGGGGTTCTTGTGCCAATTACTGAGTAATCCTGAATTTCACCCCATAATCCAAGTGATCCTCCGTCAAAAATTCCCCATTCGTTATTGTGAAATCGAGTAGAGAAATTACTGGTTAAATTGTCAAATCTGGTTCCAAGTGACCCGTTTGATTCAATTTCGGAATGGTTATAATTCACGAACGAATATCGGCCTTCAGCGAGTTTAAAGAATGAATTTCTAAACGTTCGTTCACCCCGAACATCAATCTGATATTTTCTCATTTCAATGTTTACTCCGTTGGGATGTCCGCCATCTGGATCGGGTGGAATCCCATAGTTTGACATATAATGAGATACCGAACTCCCGATATATCCATTATTAGAAATGTAACTTATCCCTGCATTATTATTGGTGCTGAGAATATCGGTATTGTTGATGGTTCCGTTGGGGGTAGAAAAATCATTTCCTGATTTCCCGTTTACTCCAATTGTACCCACCCAATTATTCCATGGAATGACTGTATTAATGGATGCAGATGCTTCCTGATTTACCGATTTACCACTTAGTGAAAACGTACCGGATGTACGATTGGGTACCGTGTTGGGTATTTGATTTTTTACCACATTGATGACGCCGCCAATAGCATTTGCGCCATAAGCCAGGGCAGCAGGCCCCCGGGCAATTTCAATCTCATCTGCGCCACCGGGATCTACACTCACGGCATGATCGGCACTTTGAGCGGATACATCGCCCGAACGCTCTCCATCACTGAGAATCAAAACCCGTTCATCTCCTAACCCACGAATGACAGGTCTGCCGGGTGCAGGGCCTAAAGAGCGTTCATTAAAACCGGGTTTGTCAATAAGCGTTTCTGATAAAGTAGTTCCTAAATTACGACGAAGTTCTTCGCCTAAAATTTTGGTTGATGCGTGCTCTAAACGAGAACCTGTTGTTTCCGCCGCTTCTCCGGTAACGGTAACTTCATCACCACTGACGCTTTGGGGTTGTAATAAAATTTCTATGGGTTCATCTGAAGCCCCATTGAATGTAAATTCGGAAGTGTATGTTCTAAATCCTATTCGATGTACGGTTAGCGTATAGGTTCCTTCCGGAATATTTCTGAATCCAAACTTTCCCTCTCTGTCTGCTGTAGTTGTTCGGTTAATTTCCTCTAAATGGACATAAGCAAACGGTACAGATTCTTCAGTAGATGCATCTTTGATTTCACCGCGTATTTGTGCGAAAGCAGATTCTTGGAGAATTAAACATCCGACGAAAAGGAAAACAGATAGAAAGATTTTTTTAATCATAATAAAAGGACAACCGATCAAAGTTGTCCCCCATAAAATTTAAATTAATTAACATTTATTATAATATCCGGTGATTCATAGATTTCAATTTCACCCTCATGGTCATGATCATCACCACTTCCGGTTCCATCATCATGCCCACCTTCTTTAATTAAGGCAAAATGGGCTTCAGCTTCTCCCGCTGAGACGCCTTGAATAGTAAAAGAAAATGGTGAGCCATCAATCGGCTCAATAGTGGCAAATTCAGACCCTTCTAAATGCCATTCCAATTCATAATCATGATCGGTGTCAATGGCGTCGCCGTTTTCATCAAGAAAAATAGCTGAAAAAGAACCTGATGTTTCGCCGGAGTTTACGTCAAATGAGCCGGTAACTTCGCCATTACTATCAACTGTGATAACTGATTGACCGGATTCATCTTGTACTTCCATGCCTGAAACCACTTCTTCTACATGAATTTCAAAGGGTAGAGTAGTGAAATCTGCATGATCATTATGGAAAAGCTCAAACTCAACGGTTGTTTCTCCGGCAGCTGTTCCAACTAAATGAAATCTCCAGGGTCCATCTTCGTCATGTTGTTCAACTTCAAGAATACTTTCATCTGCCACAGTCCATTGCAGACTGTAATCATCATCCTCAGGAGTAATACGATTGCCATCTTCATCAATCCATCGAATTTGGATAAGACCGGTTTCTTCACCGACTTCAAGTTCAATGTGGTCGCCTTCGTTATATGTTATTGCTCCATCTTCCTGAGTCGCAATTTCAACTCCATCCAAAAATAAAGTAGCACCGAATGGATAAAGTTCATCATCACCATCATCACTACTTGTAGTGTCACATGCCTGGAGAGTAAATAGAGCTGCAACTAAGAAAGTCGCAAAAATGGTTAGTTTTTGTGTATTTAATAACTTCATATCTAAAGAATTTAAATTTAGGGTAGGGTTCTGGAAAAATTGGTTGAATAAAATCTATTTAAATAAAAGCTTCGCACTACATGGAGTGTATTTTGAACCTTCTATAAATAGGGTAATTGCTAAATTAGCCAAAGAAAGGAGGGGCGCGTCCATCCTGAATATTGTTGAGGGGATCAACAATAATGTCATCAGTATGAACAAAAAGTAAGCTATTGTAGAAAAGAGGTAGTTCTGATTTTAAATCGGAATCTGTAGAAATTTTAAAATGAGAGGCACAAATGGCACACTCATTAGAATCTTGTGAAAACTGATATTCAATTCCATCTATAGGATCATCCAAATCGTAATGAGCGTGTATCGTAGATAACGATAAACCCACTGCAATCAGCAATGAAAGAAAAAGCGATATGTGATGATTATATTTCAGAAAGAATAATTTTGTTGAAAATCAATATAACTGTAAGTAAGAGATCTTTTCAAATAGAAAACAAATTTTAACTTCATCCCTAAAAACGAGATCGGCGGCATTTTATTAGAGAATAAATTGTTACACTTGCGAGACAGATTTTGTCACATCTTAAATGATATTAATCTCATTAAAAGCAGATACTTAGCAAATAATCTTTATGGAATGGTTTGATGTGTTTTATCAGTGGTTTATGAGTCTTGGCGAACAATATGGAGTAAACCCAGTTATTTTTGGATCCATTTATGTTGGAGCTATTCCATTTTTTACTCTCTCCATTGCGTGGCTAATTAAAAATTATCGGAAAGGAATATCAATTGTATTTCCTGTTTTAAGCGCTTCATTTTTCTTTGTTTCTGCGTATTTATATCTAATGATTGCCGGACAAAATGTACCGTGGTGGGTTTATGGGTTCGTTGTTTTGATGTTGGTTTATGGTGCATGGTCAACGTTCAAAAATGTTAAAAAACAAATTAAAGAAGAGACAGAGGTTGGGAATGGGTAAATATATGTTTGATTCGATTGTTATTGGAGGTGGATCTGCGGGACTGACAACAGCGGGAATTTCTGCCAATTTTGGTGCTAAAACGATGATGATTGAACAAGATCGGCTCGGCGGCGATTGTACCTGGACCGGTTGTATACCCAGTAAAACGCTGATAAAAGCCGCTTCGGTGATGCACAACGCAAAAGAAGCCAAAAAGTACGGGATCACTTCAAAAGACATACAATTTGATGTCTCCAAAGTGATGGAGCATGTTGATCAAATCAGACGAGACGTTTATGACGATGCGGATGATCCGGCAATCTTCGAAGAGATGGGCATTGAAGTTGTGCAAGGGCGCGCAGAATTTGTAGATGATCATACCCTCAAAATCACAGATGAGAAAGGATTGGAGAGAGAAGTGACGGGGAAGTACATTTTTATCTGCACCGGCGCTAAAGCATCCGTTCCACCGGTAAAAGGTGTGGAAGATGTTGATGTTCTCACGAACGAGTCACTCTTCGAAATTGATAACTTTCCTGAAAAACTGATCATCATCGGTGGCGGACCGATTGGCACAGAGATGGCTCAAAGCTTTGTGCGATTAGGAACAGCTGTTGATGTGATTGATATGGCTCCGGGAATTTTAACGAATGATGACCCGGAGCTGACGTCCATCCTAAAAGAAAAACTGGAAGATGAGGGAGTTACTTTTCATCTGAATTCCGGTGTGGAAGAAGTAAAAAAATCCGGTTCGGATGTTGAAGTAATTATTGAGAAGAATGGGGTAAAATCTTCGGTAACGGGATCGAAAGTACTCTTTGCCACAGGTAGACGGGCAAATATAGAAACACTACATCTGGATGCTGCGGGTATTGAGTCTACAAAGAACGGTATAACTGTAAATGATAAATGTCGAACCAATAAGCGACATATCTATGCGGTGGGTGATGTAACCGGACGATATCAATTTACTCACATGAGTGAACACATGGCAAAGATTGCTACTTCTAATGCCTTGATAAAAGTGCCCATGAAAATTGATAAAAAACACGTGCCTTGGGTTACTTTTACGGAGCCGGAGCTGGGTCATGTAGGCGCAACCGAAAAGCAGCTAAATGAAGATGGTGTAAAATTTGAGGTATACCGATTTCCGTTTTCAAAAATTGATCGTGCTATAACAGACGGACAAACCACCGGCTTGATTAAAGTCTATGCAAAAAAATGGAGCGGGAAAATTCTCGGTGCATCTATTTTGGGTGCTCACGCCGGAGAGATGATCTCGCAATATGCTCTTGCCATGAAAAATGGTGTTTCGCTTCGGGATTTTGCTGATACGATCCATCCCTATCCCAGTTATGGGTTGGGAGCAAGACGAGCTGCAGATCAGTGGTATATTAAAAATCAGTCTACATCTTTGGTGAAATGGATAAAGAGAATTTTTGGGTACAGTGGTGAGATTCCGGATTATAGTGATCCGGATAGGATAGTTTAAAAAACCTCACGGGTTTTCAAAAACCCGTGAGGTTTCTCCATTACCCAAAAATCTCTCTCAAAATCTGAAGCGCAATTTCCTTTTTTGATCCTTTAAACTCTTTTTGGGAAGACTTACTGATCAACTGAATTTCGTTTTGATCCGTTTGGAATCCTGAATCTTTTCCGGTTAATGAGTTTGCGCAAATCCAGTCGATATTCTTTTTGTTGAGCTTCTTTTTTGCGTTTTCTTCGAGATTACTTGTCTCCATGGCGAAACCGATCAGCACCTGATGTTCTTTACGATTTTTTCCCAGCCATTCTAAAATATCGGGAGTACTTTCGAGTTCGAGTGCAGAATCAGAATTCTCTTTTTTTACTTTCTCTTCAAATACGTTCTTAGGTTTAAAATCCGATACGGCTGCTGCCATAATAAACACATCGTTATCCTGATGTTTTTTTGCGAGTTGGTATAGATCATCTGCTGATACAAAATTCTCAACCTGCATTCGCTCTGATTCTTTTTCATCAACCGGTCCTTTAAGCAGAACCACATCACCTCCAAGTCGAACGGCTGCATCAGCCAAGGCAATTCCCATTTTACCGGAACTTGGATTGGACAGGAATCGAACGGGGTCAATAAATTCGCGTGTTGGTCCCGCACTTACTACAACTTTTTTTCCTGAAAGGGGACCGTATTCTCTGTTTTTGGTGATGATTTCATCAGAGAATTCAAGAATTTTGGCAGGATCTGGCAGACGTCCTTTTGCATCGAGTCCGCTGGCTAAATAACCGGATTCAGGTTCAAGAACATGAAATCCGGATTCTTTCGCAATTTTCAGATTCTTGACAACAGACGGGCTTTCATACATTTCGCCATCCATAGTCGGACAGATCAAAATGGGACATCGTGCAGCAAGAACAGTCGTTGTGAGCATGTTATCTGACTGACCGTTCACAATTTTGGCGAGCGTATTTGCAGTACAGGGTGCAATCACAAAAAGATCAGCCCATTCTCCCCATTGGATATGTTTTGTCCAGTCACTGCCGGGGTCCGCTTCATTAAAAACATCAACCGCAACGGGATTACGGCTAAGTGCTGAAAAGGTCTCAGAACCAACAAAGCGGGTAGCTGAAGGAGTCATGGTGACTCGGACTTCGGCTCCCGCTTTTTGAAAATCACGTAATAAATACGCTGCTTTGTAGGCAGCGATACCACCGGTAACGCCCAGTATAATGCGCTTACCGGATAGCATTTATAATTCCTTCTTTGGGTACTTGTATGTCGTTTTCTTATCCACCATTTCTGTTATGGAACGCTGCGTTGCATGAGGCAGCTTTTCAAACGATTTGGAAATACGCTCTTGCTCTTCATTGAAGGTGAATTCGTCTTCGTCTTCAAACCCTTCAAAATATTTTAGTTTCTCGTCGAGTTCAAGCTTTTCTTGTGCAGCAATTTGACGTGCTCGCTTCGACATGATGACGATTTTTTCGTATTTGTTGCCGTCTTTGTCGCCAAGTTTGTCAAGATTTAAAGTACGTATGGGCATTTGTTCTTCCGGTTATTTATGAATTCATAAAATGTTTTACTGCCTCTTTGATTTCACTGTAGGCAGTTTCGAGATCATCATTTACAACAACTGTATCAAATTTGTCGGAGTAAGAAATCTCTTTTTGTGCACGATCGAGACGGGTTTTCAATGTTTCTTCCGTTTCCGTATCCCGATTGCGCAATCGCTCTTCAAGAATTTGCAGAGATGGAGGTGAAATAAACAGTGTCAAAGCTTCATCTCTGTAAATATTTTTGATATTCAACGCTCCAAGAACATCTATATCAAGCAAGATAAAATATCCTTTATTTAACTGATATTCAACGTCTGACTGTAAAGTTCCGTATCGCGTACCCTTATAAAATTCTTCCCATTCCAAAAACTCACCGGTATCAATTTTATTCTGAAATTCTTCTTTTGATAAAAAGTGATAGTCCTTTCCGTCAACTTCTCCTTTTCGGAGTGGTCGGGTGGTGGCGCTGACAGAAAATTTTAGGTCAGGAAACTCATTTAGCAGCCGTTTAGCCATCGTTGATTTTCCACCGCCACTGGGTGCTGCCAGTGCAATAACTTTTGCTCGTTTACTCAATATTCTGGACCTGTTCCCTTATTTGTTCCAGTTTTTCTTTACACAGCACGATATTGTGAGAAATGGATGAGTCATTCGCTTTTGAACCAATCGTATTCAATTCACGGTTAATTTCCTGGCACAAAAAGTTTAATCGTCGCCCCACAGGACCTTCACCGTCAAGGGCTTCAAGGAAAAACTTGAGATGAGATTTCAGCCGAACCACTTCCTCATTAATGTCCATTTTATCAACCAGAATGGCTACTTCCATTTCCATTCTTTCCGGATCAAAATTTTCATCCGAAACCAGTTTTGTGATACGCTGATGAAGTTTATCACGGGTTTCCGGTGTTTTCTTATCGGATTGATCAATTACATCATCAAGCAGCTGGAGAATATCTTTAATCTGTTTTTGAAGATCATTTTCTAACTCTTTCCCTTCTTTCTTCCTCATTTCATCGAGATATATAAGAGCACTTTCAAGAGCTGTTTTTGAACAGTCCCATATAATTTCGATGCTTTTCTCATCTTCTTTGCGCGATTCAAAAATGTCATCAAACGTAAACAAGTCTTTAATTTTGAGTGGCTCGGAAATTCCTGCTTCTGATTTCATCTCGCGAAGCATTTCTGTGTAGCTCTTTAACATTTCCGGGTTATAGGTGATCTTGGGCTGGCCGGAGGCTTTCTTATCTACGTTAATATTTACAATGGCTTTACCGCGGGATAAATGATTCTGCAGAATCTCCTTTACAGACATTTCTTTATCTTGAATGGTGTGTGGCATTCTCGTTGATATATCCAGATACCGACTGTTTAGAGTCTTCACTTCAACGGTTACCTGTAATCCATTTTTGGCAGCCTCACCGCGGCCAAATCCTGTCATCGATGTTATCATAAATGTGTCTTAAATGAATATCTTTAAGTTGAAAACACGAGTATAGTGTGTCAATTGCAATTGAAGGTAGATAGTAAAGCGTAGAAAATCTATTAGAACTATTTTTAATAAAAGTCCCCCTTAGAAAAGGGGGAATGAGGGGGATGTTCATCAGAACGTGAAAAAAACCAATGAACACCCCTCCCCCGAATGCTTTCGGGGCCCTTGTTAGGGGAGACTTAATACGCAATAAATGAAATTGATTATTATTTGAATAGGTTAGAACTAAGTTTGAGCCTGAATTTCCTCAAGTTTTCGAATGGCTCGTTCGTTCAGGTTTTTGAAAATCTCTTCAGAAATATCACCGGTTGTAAATTTCATGCGTAGCCACACTACATAGGTTGCCATTACATCCTCATAACAGTAGTGTTCGATTTCTTCGAGTTTGTTTTCCCGATACATTTTCAGTACTTCATTTCCTTCACCGGTCTGCTTAAACGGCACATTTATTAAATGACCCAAATGTTTTAGTTTAGGATAGGAGCTGGCTCCATAGTTGCTAAACTCATCCATCAGGTCAATATTTGAATTACTGAACCGATAGCGAATATCATAATGGTTCAGACGAATGGGCATCTGCATATCATGCCGCATGGCGCGGTAGGTAATTAAGGGGAGATCAAACCCGCGGCCGTTGTGATGAATCAAACCAAAGTCTTTGTAGGTAAGCAGGGCATCAAAAAGTTGCTTGAGTCCCTCTTTTTCATCAGCTCCATTCCAGCTGACTTTTTGAACCGGTTTGCCCATATTTTCTACCCAAAGCCCAACCCAGGAAACCATTCTGTGATACATAGGAGGGAGGAATCCACTGTTATTGCGAGTGAGTTCTTCACTGGCTTGAATAAGTAAATCTTCTTCCGAACTGTCTGGATTGTTTAGAACTTTACGGACAAACTCAAAATCGGGTATGGTTTCAACATCAAATACAAAAAACATAATTATTGGCTTCGTTCTCCGGAAATATTTTGTTCAAATTGCGATTTGAAAACATCATCTGCAAGTTTGTTACCTAAAAGGTGCATAATTTTGGTGATGGTCGACTCCATGGTCATATCACCCGCACTTAATGCACCCAGTTTTTTTGCGGCTCTTCCGCTTGAGTATTGATTCAGATCAACCGAATCGTAAGCCGCTTGGGATGTAATAATTACATGGCATCCGTTTTCTCTGCACTTTTCCATAAATGGAATTAAGTTTTTGTCGCCTTTCATGGGAAAATTTCCACTGCCAAAGGCTTCAAAAATAATGACTTTAGTTTCGTTAAGATTTATATAATCCAACATTTCCGGATTCATTCCCGGATAGAGTTTAACAACGTGAAGAGAATCATTAAAAACTGGATTTACATGTAAATCATGAACAGGCTTTTTCCAGGTTTGAGAGAGCTCGATGTCAATCCCCACTTCGCCCAGGGGAGGGAAATTGGGAGAGGTGAATGCATCAAAATCACCAATACTCATTTTGGTAGCTCGGTTTCCCCGATATAGGTGGTCGTTAAAGCAGATGGCTACCTCATAAATAGGGTGAGTTGCCAACTCTACGGCGTTGACAAGATTTCTGCGCGCATCACTCCTGATATTGCTCATCGGAACCTGACTGCCGGTAAAAATAATGGGTTTGCCCAAATTCCTGAGCGAATAGGAGAGGGCGGATGCCGTGTAAGCCATGGTATCTGTTCCGTGAAGAATCACAAATCCATCAAACTCACTATATCGTTTTTTTATGTGAAGACTTAATTCTTTCCAGTGCTCCTGGCTGATATCGGAACTATCTTCAAAGAAAACTTTGTCGATTTCAATATTGGCAATCGAAGAGAGCTCAGGAATAGCGCCCAGTAAAAGCTCGGTGAACCTGTTTGTATCCAGTTCGGGTTGATCATGATCCAGATGCATGGCGATGGTTCCGCCGGTTTGGATAAGTAGTATTTTTTTCATCAATGCTCTTATTTTTTCAGAAGATAATGGTGTTAGATGTAAAGTAGAAGCATTGGTTTTTACAGATTGACTGTTGACTCTAATTCAGATATTATTTAGAATTGGTCTAAATAAAACCGCACTTATAAAATCACTCAAAAACACATAAAATGTTTAGATCAATACTACTCCTTTTACTATCACTTGTATTTTTTTCTTGTACACAAAATGATGAAGTAAATATTTACTCATCACGACATTACGATACAGATTTAGAACTTTTTGATAAGTTTACTGAAGAGACTGGAATATCGATAAATTTAATTGAAGGTAGCAGCGATGAACTCATTGAACGGATAAATAGTGAAGGGATAAATAGTCCCGCCGATGTTGTAATAACTGTGGATGCTGGCCGCTTATGGAGAGCCAAAGAAGCGGATGTTTTACAGCCATACGATTCCGATTTTCTTGATGAAAGAATTGCCCCCGAATTGAGAGATGAAGATGGCTATTGGGTAGGACTTTCCCGCAGAGTTCGAAGTATAATCTACAGCACTGATCGAGTAAACACTGATGACCTTGAAGGATATTATGAACTTGCTGACGAAAAATGGGAGGGCAGGGTTTGTGTTCGATCATCAAATAATATTTATAACCAGTCGCTGGTTGCATCAATGATTGAAAGCCATGGACTTGAAGACGCAGAGCAATGGGCCTCAGGATTAGTTTCTAATTTTGCTCGTTCTCCACAAGGAGGAGATACAGATCAAATTCTCGCTGTTGCAGCAGGTTTGTGTGATGTAGCTATTGCAAATCACTATTATTATGGCCGTCTTGTAAATTCATCTGATTCTGAAGACCAGGAAGTGGTTGAAGATTTAGATATCTACTTTCCATCAGCAGAATATGGCGGCGCTCACGTGAACATTAGTGGTGCGGGAATAGCAGCCAATTCACCTAATCGTGACAATGCCATTGCTTTTATAGAATTTTTAGCGACGGAAGAAGCACAGGAAATTTACGCAATTGGAAACATGGAATTCCCAATATTAGAAGACATGGAGCTGCCTTCCGTTCTTGAAATGATGGGCGAATTTGAAAGCGATGCTGTTAATGTTACGTCTTACGGGAATAACAATCCTGATGCTATTCGCTTGATGGATCGTGTGGATTGGAGGTAATATTCTTTTGATGTAACTGGTAGAATTAGTCTGATTTCCCGTCGCTCGTTTTCCGGGTTTTGGCAATGGATTTGCTAAGGATAAAAACGGGAATCAGTCCTACCAAAACAATAGCTAATGCAGCGCCTGAAGACTCCGCCAGGCGCTCATCAGAAGCCAATCTATAAACTTGTACGGCCAGAGTATCAAAGTTAAATGGCCGTACAATTATCGTTGCCGGCAATTCTTTTATCACATCTACCACAACAAGCATAATTGCCGCAAAAAGACTGCCGGACATCATCGGCATGTGAATTTTGCGAAGAATTTTTCCGTATTTAAACCCCATTCCCTGTGCGGCCTCATCCATATTGGGTGTGATTTTACCCAAACTCGCCTCAACAGTATTATATGCAACGGCAAGAAAACGGACAATATAAGCGAACACAAGGGCGAAAATAGTACCACTGAGAAGGAGTCCGGTGGAAATTCCAAACGTATTACGCATCCAGGCATCAAGTGTATTATCAAACCAGCCAAAAGGAATAAGTATTCCTACAGCGATTACAGAACCGGGAATGGCATACCCCATGGATCCAATGCGTGTGGCTGTTTTGGTTAAAAAGTTTGGATTTAACCGGGTTCCATAAGCCATCACTAATGCAACGAGAAGTGCTAAAAATCCTGCTATTAGTGCAAGAACAATGGTGTTTACGCTGAATCGTACAAACCGTGTATCCACGGCAACATCAAAATTGGTGATCATCATTTCAAAGAGAATCATGATGGGAATGATGAATCCAATAATGACAGGAATGGAGCAGATGATGGTACTTGCCCATGCTTTCCAGCCTTTTAATTCGTACACGAAAAGCTGACGAAAACGTCCCCTGTTATCCGGACGGGTGCCCATTTTATTACGGGACCATCTTTCCAGCAGAATCAAAAAGAGTATAAATACCAGTAAAAATCCCGAGAGCTGTGCGGCAGCAACGCGTTCGCCCAATCCAAACCACGTGCGGTAAATTCCTGTAGTGAAGGTTTGAACGCCAAAATAGTCCACGGTACCAAAATCATTCAGTGTTTCCATAAGTGCCAAAGCCATTCCCGCGGCAATGGATGGACGGGCTAAAGGCAGAGCAATTTTAGTGAAGCTTTCGAAAGGAGTAGCCCCTAAACTTCTGCCGGCTTCGAGGAGTGATGAAGATTGCTCAAGAAAGGCAGCGCGTGTTAAAAGATAGACATAAGGGAAAAACACAAAAGACATCATTAAAATAGCTCCACCCAACGATCGGATATTTGGAAACCAGTAGTCTCCAATTCCCCAACCGGTGAGATCCCGAAGAAGCATTTGAACGGGTCCTGTGTAGGTTAAAAAATCGGTATAGGTGTAAGCCATTAAGTAGGCCGGTACTGCCATGGGAAGAATCAATAGCCAATTGAAACACCGGCTTCCCGGAAACCGGCACATCGTTACCAGCCACGCGGTTCCTACACCAATTAAAAAGACCCCTGTTCCAACTCCAACAAGCAACCAAAGCGAATTTCTTACATAATCCGGTAAGACAGTAGACGCTAAATGTTGCCAAATATCGCCGCTCGGTACAAATAGATTCGCCGCAACGGTAAAAATCGGAATGGATACAAGAAGAGCGATTCCAACGGTGACAATATTCCACCACATAGAATCTGACCCTGACTTCCTGTTTCGGGACCAAATGGGTGAGTTTTTTGTGAGTTCAATTAAATTCTTAATCATCCCTGAAAATTCCGGTCTGATTTTCTTAATCTAAATTCCTTATTCAAAACCAGATCTGCGGCATGATATCCACACATTCCATGAACACCGCCACCGGGAGGGGTTGATGATGAGCATACATAAATTCCTTCAGCAGGAGTGGCGTAAGGATGAACCAAACTCACAGGACGGGTAAAAAGCTGCCAGATATCCTGCCGTCCACCGTTGATATCGCCCCCAAAATAGTTGGCGTTGTACTCATGAAATTGATCGGTATTCATAGTTTGTCGCTCTTCAACGATATCTCGAAAACCGGGTGCAAACCGTTCAATCTGATTCTCAATCCTTTGGGTCATATTTACTGTTGAACCATTTGGAACATGGCAGTAAGCCCAAAGTGTGTGGCGGTCATCCGGTGTCCGGGTATCATCAAATAAACTTTGCTGTGCTACCAAAACGTACGGGTTATCAGGAATTCCACCTTCGTCCATTATTTTTTCTGATGCGGCTATCTCATCAAAAGTCCCGCCCAAATGAACGGTTCCTGCTCTGTTACAGCGTGAATCTTTCCATGGCACCGGCTCTTTGAGGATATAATCAATCTTGAAAACACCGGAACCATATCGATACTTTTTGAGCATATTTATGTATGCTTCAGGCAGACGATCACCGGCAATTTCGATGAGTTGCTTTGGGGTCAGATCAAACAAATAGGATGTCGCTTTTGGCAACTGATCTATGGAAGTCACTTCTACCCCAGTTTCCACTTCGCCGCCAAGGGAAATAAAGTAGTATTTCATGGCGTCGGCAATTGATTGAGAGCCACCTTTTGGTAGTGGCCAGCCCACCGAATGTCCTGCAGCGCCAAGCACCAGTCCTATTGCTGAAGTGGATATGGCATTGAGTGGCAAAATACTGTGTGCGGCAAGTCCGCCAAAGAGCGCTTTTGCTCGCTCATCTTTAAACCGCTTTTGAAATAGACTTGCGGGTTGAAGTGCTTTCAATCCAAATAAGGCCAAATCTACGGGACGTTTGGGAAATCGAAGCGGTCCTAAAAAGTCTTTTGTCAGCGTGTCCCAATTTTTAACAATTGGCTCCATTGCCGATCGATATTTTTCACCATCATTTCCCAACTCTTCCATGGTTTTTTTTATACTGTGATGCATTACAACAGCATCACCGCTATCCAATGGGTGTGCGACAGGAAATTCGGGGGTAATCCATTCGAGTCCAAAATCAGCCAGAGGAAGTTGTTTTAGAAAAGGAGACGAGGCTGCTAAAGGATGAATCGCTGAACAAATGTCATGTTTAAACCCCGACTGCATTAACTCTTTGGTTCGCATGCCTCCGCCAATAGTTTCAGACGCCTCAAACACTTTCACAGATAATCCCTCAAGTGCGAGACGAATAGCCGCAGAAAGCCCATTTGGACCGGAGCCAATAATTATTGCGTCGTATGCAGAAGATTTCTTCAAAGGTGGTGGTATTTGATTTTTTCGTGATCTAAATCTGAATCCTTGATAAGAACTTGTTAAAGAGTGTCCCTCCGCCGGCTGGCGGAGGGCTATGGGGGATGATAATTAGTGATTTTAAACAAATAATAAATTTTGAGTCAAGTCAACGCTCAGCCGGTCATCCCCCGCTCACTACGCTCGCCTCCCCCTTCAAAGGGGGACTGTTTTCAATATCTTTAGCCTTATTTCAAAATACATAATTTAGATTGAGTATAAGGTAAGAAAACGGCAATCAAACCTGAAAACGTTCGGCCGGATTTATTGTCATGAGAAAGATACCTATTCGCACATCATTTTTTTAAGTTTGTACCATGAAAAAATGCAACTGTGTACTTTGTGGAAGCACCGAAACCAACCGATTTCATCGTGATGATACCCGAATGGATTACATGCGTGATTACTATCATTGTGAGAACTGTAAGCTGATCTTTGTACCCCCTGAACAACGACTATCGGCAGAAGAAGAGGTTTCTCGGTATGATATGCATGAAAATAATCCTGATGATCCGAATTACAGAAAATTTTTGAGCCGGATGTTTAATCCCATGATGGAGAGAATTCCGCCTGAAAGTTACGGGCTGGATTTTGGGTCAGGTCCCGGTCCAACGTTAAGCGTGATGTTTGAGGAGAAGGGACATACTGTTGACATTTATGATCCATTTTATGCACCGGATAAATCAGTGCTGGAAAAGGAGTATGATTTTATCACAACCACGGAGACCGCCGAGCATCTGTATGAACCGTTGATGGAACTGAATCGATTGTGGAGCTGCCTTAAAACCGGTGGTTTTTTGGGGATTATGACCAAGCGACACGAGGGGAAAGAGTTTTTTAAAGACTGGCACTACAAAAATGATGATACCCACGTCGTTTTTTATCATGAGGAGACTTTCGAATGGTTGGGAAAGAGGTGGGGTGCCGAATCGGAATTTCTACGGAGTGATGTGGTGATTTTTAGGAAGGTTTAAATTCCACCTGACCGCTCCAAGGTTACTTTGAATTGTGAAAGGGAACAGAATGCAGGTCATTTTCGGGGACCATAATTGCAATGCTACTTCTAAAATTCCCTCTTCATCCGTTTGTGAAACCCCTTGGGAAACAGGTTCGTCCACTCCATCAATCATAATTGAAACTGAAAAATTCTGATATACCTACCGGTTGTTTGCTGGTTATGCCTGAGTCGTTTTTAATGGAGCAATTTCTTTGCTCGGACGATGTGAAGACAAATCATACATAGCCTGAAGATTTAACCAAAACTCTGGAGATGTATTGAAAGCCTTAGACAGTAGCCAAGCTGTATCAGAAGATACTCCTCTCTTCCCCCTTACAATTTCATTGATCCGCTGAATGGGAATATCCAAATGATCAGCTAATTCTTTCTGAGTTAATTCCATAGGCTCGAGATATTCTTTCAATAAGATCGTACCGGGATGTGTGGTTATTCTGTTTTGTGGAATCATGATTTTTACCTTTTCTAATGATAGTCAACAATAGCGACATCGAAAGCACTGGAATCTTGCCAACGAAAAACAATTCTCCATTGGGCATTAATTCGAATACTATGATATCTTTTATAATCCCCACGCAATGCTTCTAATCTGTTGCCTGGAGGTGATCGTAAATCGTCCAAAGAAGTTGCCGCGTTCAGTATATCCAATTTGTAAATTGCTGAATCAAGGATTTGAGTTGGCAGCTTTCGAACTTTACTGCCCGAAATTCCATGAAACAGATCTGACGTTGCTTTATCTCCGAATGATTTGATCATTCTTTAATTTAATGGATTAACGGTATCCATGCAACGAAATTGTTTGGATTGATGATTCTACTCAGATTCTGTTTTGTACAGAAACTCAAACGTATCCCCATCAAACAATCCTAAATCACTCATCTTAAGACTGGGAATTACCAATAAGGCCATAAAAGAAATCGTCATAAAAGGGGAGTCCAGCGTACTTCCCATCTTTTTTGCCATATTGGTCAGTTTTTGATATCCAGCGCCTACTTCATCGCCGGGACGGTCACTCATAATTCCTCCTACCGGGAGCGGCAGTACTTCTTTTTGATCTCCATTAACAACGGCCACACCGCCTTCTGATTCCATAACTAAATTTACTACTTCGCTGATTTGTGCGTCACTCGCTCCAACGGCAATGATATTGTGACAATCATGAGCAACAGAGGATGCAATAGCTCCATCTTTCAGCCCAAAATTTTTGATGAATCCCACGGCCGGCTTCGCTTTTTGATATCTATTGACAACGGTGACTTTCAAAATATCCTGATCGGGGTCTGCTTGAACCTCTCCATCAATTACGGTTAATTCTTCCATCGATTTTCCGGTCATCAGTTCACCATCTTCAGGTACAATAACAGGCACCTCGATGGTTGAAGATGTAGAGTTTGTTTCAAAAGCGAAGTCATCAGGTGTAAATGTAGATTTTGTGAAATTGTTGATACGTGTTGAATCGACATCATCAAACAAAACAGACCCATATTTGTATACACAAACCCCGTCAATCCAGGTTTGGGTGACGTGCATTTTATTGAGATCATCAACCACAACAAAATCGGCAGGATCGCCGGGCTGAAGCAATCCTACATCCAACCCATAATGATTTACGGTATTTACGGAACAGGCCCGAAGTGTATCAAAAAGATCGTGACCCAATTCCAGTGATCGGGCGGCAAGGAGGTTGATGTGGCCAACAATCAGATCATCTGGATGCTTGTCATCGGAACAGAAAAGAATTTTTTCAGGGACTTCGGCCAGAAGCGGAATCAGGGCATTGTAATTTTTGGCGGCGCTGCCTTCGCGAATGGCGATGATCATTCCCGCGTTTAGTTTATCACGTGCTTCCTCTATCGTAAAACATTCATGATCGGTAGAAATTCCGGCATCGGCATATTTTTGAGCATCTTCACCTTT
The DNA here is from genome assembly GCA_040876545.1 of Balneolaceae bacterium. GTDB lineage: Bacteria > Bacteroidota > Rhodothermia > Balneolales > Balneolaceae > SW132. The sequence continues at coordinate 540,693 of JBBDPF010000025.1, forward strand.
CAAGCCAGGTGCATGACCATCAACAGGTTTGCCAAGTTTTTTGGCTGCTGCAATTTTAGCAAGAACGTTGGGATCATCATTCAAAACTCCCGGCCAGTTCATCATTTCAGCGAGGTAGAGGATGTCATCCCGTTTTAATAGGGATTCAACCGCATCAACATCGAGTTCTGCACCGGCGGATTCGAATGGAGTTGCGGGTACACAGGAGGAAGCGCCGAAATTAAATTTCAACGGCACCTTGTTTCCGTTCTCAATCATATATTCAACTCCCTCGATACCGCATACGTTGGCAATTTCATGAGGATCAGAAACAGTTGCAACGGTTCCATGGCGGACCGCAAGCCGTGCAAATTCCGATGGAATTAACAAGGAGCTTTCGATATGGATATGCGAATCTACGAAACCGGGCATAATATATTGATCAGGCACTTCTGATGAGACTTCACGCACCTTTTTTATTTTGCCGTTTTCAATTTCAATTTCACCGTTAAATTTCTTTCGTTGAACCGGGTCGATTATTACTCCTTGAATTTTAGTCATATACTCATAGGTTAAATTTTAAATACCGTGAATTTGATATACGAAATAAGCTATTAAAAGTCCTCCTTCAAAGGGGGACTTTAGTCTTTTTCCGACCCAGAGGGTGGGGAATTAAACCACCTTTGATTAAATACACTCTCTATATATAATCCAGTAAAAGCTTGCCTTATACTTTTTGCAAGTCTGAATTTACCGAGCAGTGGATGTAGTCCTCGTCCGAGGGCTGTCGAATGGATGGAGCTTGATTACTAAATTCACACTTTGCTTAGCAATTTTTTCGTGGATAAGTTTGTATTTTGCAAGTAGTGACATCGAAGCATGAACTTCGGCCTACTTAGCCACCTGCTGCGTGTATTTCACCCCGTAATGCTCCGGGACCGGAAAAACACCGGCAGCAGTCCCGAGCCTGCTTTCGGGAAACCCTGCACCCTGCTACTCATCCACCCGTTGAATATTCGCCCCAACCGCATTCAGTTTCGTTTCGAGGTTTTCGTAGCCGCGGTCGAGATGATAAATTCGAAGCACTTCGGAGGTTCCTTCGGCAGCCATGGCGGCCATTACTAAACTGACACTGGCACGAAGATCGGTACTCATCACGGAGGTACCGGACAGAGATTGGTTCCCGTTTATGTGGACCGTGTTCTTTTTCACTTCCAGGTTTGCACCAAGCCGGTTCAATTCCGGAACATAGCTGAAGCGATCAAAATAAATGGAATCGGTAATGCTGCTTTCTCCATCCGCTTGTGACATCATCGTGACCCATTGCGCCTGAAGATCTGTTGGGAATCCCGGGTAGATGGCCGTTTTAATTGAAACGGGTTTTACTGATCCGTTCGAACTGACGGTAATGGTTGTGCCGTTGATTTCCAGTTTTGCGCCAATTTTTTTGAATGACTTTGGAAATGCGCCAAGATCTTCCGGTTTGCAGCCGGTTAATTCCAGTTTTGATCCGGGAAGCATTGCTGCGGCAATCATGTAGGTGCCGGTTTCGATGCGGTCGGGGTCATTGAAAAGTTCAGTTCCGTTTAAAGAATCAACCTTTCGGATGGTAATGGTACTTGTGCCTGCCCCCTCAATATTGGCGCCCATTTTAGAGAGGGAATCACAAAGAAGAACCACATCGGGTTCTTTAGCGGCATTATGGATCACAAATTTTTCTGCCCGTCGTACAGCTGCCAGTACCAGATTTACTGTAGCTCCAACGCTACTCGGTTCCAAAGTGAATTCTCCACCGGGGACGGTCTTTTCAGGAAATGAACCCATCACATAACCCTCATCAAGCTCAATTTCAGCTCCCATAGCTTCAAGTCCTTTTAAGTGTAGATCTACCGGACGTGGGCCCCATGCGCATCCGCCGGGAAGGGAAATTTTGGCTTCTCCTTTTTTGCCAAGCAGTGCGCCCAGCATATAAAAAGAAGCCCGCATTTTGCGCACAAGATCATAAGGTGCTTCGGCCTTTTCCAGCTTTGATGGATCTATCACAAGCTTATTTTCATCTTCATGAAAACGGACTGTTGTTCCGGTAAAGCTAATTACCTTATTGAAGGTATAGATATCCCTCAACTTTGGAATGCGGTGAATGATAGTAGGTGAATCGCCCAGAATAGCGGCGGCCATTAAGGGGAGAGCTGCATTTTTTGATCCACTAATAGGAATAGTTCCATTTAACGGTGTAGGGCCTTTAATAATAAATTTATCCACGAGGTTCAATCTCTAAAAGGGGTTGGTTTTTTTCTACATTATCACCTTCCGAAACAGAGACTTCAACGACTGCTCCATCGCAAGGTGCTTTTAATTCATTTTCCATTTTCATGGCTTCAAGAATGGCCACAGGTTGACCGAGTTCCACTTCGTCTCCCACACTTACCAAAAGACTTAAAATTTTACCCGGCATTGGAGCATTTAAAATCCCAACGGATTTTTCAGAGTTGGTTTTAAAGCCAAGTCGTTCAAGCAAAAGTTCTTGTTCGTTTTTAACAGTGGCAGAGATCCATTTTCCATCGAGTGTAAACTCTACCTGTTGTCCATCCACTGTTACATTATCAATTTTGTACAGTTTTGTTCCTATCCTGAGTAATTTTCTTCCCTTATCTTGTTTTATAAGCTCATAGGAAACAGATTCATCATTCAGATCTGCAGAGTGATTATCTGAGTCAATAGACACTTCAATGGATTTATCGCCTACCGTTGTTTCAAATTGCATAGTTTTGAATGTTTTTTAAGCCCAGCTTTGTTGCCTTAAAGCAGAATTTATCGATGTTATCGGAATCATAAAAAGGAGATACCGATGTGGTAAAATCCTGATCAAACACTTCCACATATCCATGATTGATTAACTTGATCAATTCATCCCGGATGGTACCGAAAGTGAATCCTGTTTCGGTTTGAATATGCGCGAAAGATTCTGCGAAAATAAGTTCCCGTAAAATCGCACGTTCCGAGGGGGTTAATTTTTCTTTTGACATAAGTTTTTCGAAGATACCGCGTGTAAAAATGAATGACAATAAATGAATTATTCAACCATGATATCACCGTAGCTCACTACGTTGTTGGTAGCATCTAATAATATGATGCGTTTAATACCAACCAAATCACCATCTACAGTATCGAACCGGCTAAGCTCTCTGGGATTAATGGAAAGCACCGTGGTAGAATTAGCCGGCAGTGGATCTCTCCTTGCACTTTGAACTTCATTTTCGCTATAAGTGCCCCCATCAACAAAAATTACAATCACTCTCAGGCTGGTCACCGCATCATCCCTGTTAAAAATTTCAATCCGTACCTCACCGGTGGTTTGAACAGGATTAGGGTAGGCCGGGCTATCAATATCAACCAGCCCCTGATAGAAAGGAGAAACTCTCCAGTCATCCCGATCTTCGTTTCCCTCCATAATATCACCGATCTCGTCAGTTTGTGTAAATCCATCAGGGGCTGAATAAGCACTTCGTTCAAAGTCCCGTTGGTCATCATTCTGTCCGCAGCCTGCCAATAGTAATAGCAATAAAAAGACTGATAAATATTTATTTAAAAGTAGGTTCATTTGACGCATTGGGAATGATGGTTCCTGAATAATGATTAAGCAATTCTGATTTAAAAGCCGATACGAAAAATCGTATCTTATACTTCTATTTCCAACAAAATAATAAGACTATAATGATAAAGGTTTACGGCATCAAAAACTGTAACAAGGTTCGGGATACATTTAAATGGTTAGAGGAGAACGAGGTTGAGTATGAATTTATTGATCTCAAAAAAGATCCTCTCTCCGAACAGAAGCTGGACGAATTTGTCCACAAGGTTGGGCTTGATGTGATTCTAAATAAACGCGGGATGAAGTGGAGGAATCTGGGGCTGAAGGATAAGGATTTGGATGATGATGAACTGTTTGATCAGCTGCTGGAACATCAAACCATGATAAAACGCCCGGTACTTGAACAGGGAGACGCAATTTTAGTAGGGTATGATGAAGACGCATTCGATGCATTTGTGGATTAAAGCAGGGGTATTTTTCCCGGTTTTATTTTTGATAGCGCTTAATGGTTTTACTCAAGAGCTGACCTACGAAAATGACGAGCCACCTACCTTAGAGGAGTTAATCGATGCACGCGAGGTATTTGAGTATGAGGTTCGCTACGGATTTTTCACGCTCGGCTGGGTGGATGTGGAAATCTTACCGGATACAACCTTCGCCGGTGAAAAGGCTTATCACATGAGAACGAGGATTCGATCGAACCGAAAAGTTCCTTTTGTGGGCACCCGAATTGTGAACTACGAAAATATCTTCAACTTTAATGATGAGTTTATGTACAGTCACGAGTTTTGGCGTGATGATGTTCATGATGAGAATTACGATCGCGTTCGCATTTCATTCGATAGGGAGAAGGATTTGGTTTACTTTTTTGAGGAAGGAGAACCGACCGATACACTCGATCTGGTTGAACCTGCCAGCGGTGGGGATGTCATATTCTATTTTTCACGACTTTTCGCAGGAACGGATGAATCGTACACACTTCCAATTTATACGGAAGATGAGATGGGAGAAATTGAAGCCCGGAACAGTGGCGATACGGAAATGAGAAGTTATGACGCTTTTGAGGATGATGTTGAAGCCTACTACAGCGAAGGGGAAACGAATATTGAGGGGCCTTTTGGATTTTCGGGAAGGTTTAAAGCTTGGTTCTCAACCGATGATTTAAGGATTCCCCTGGAAGCACATGTTAGAGTTATTTTTGGAAATGTTAAAGTAAAATTAATCTCCTATGAGCGATATGACACAAATTGAATGCCGATTTCAGCGCCTCGATCACGGAACAGGAATAGAGCTACCAAAGTATGAAAGTAAACGAGCGGCCGGAATGGATATTCGCGCTGCTGTAGAAAAATCAATGGAACTGAAACCGGGCGAACGGGCATTGATTCCCACCGGATTTAAAATGGCACTACCTGATGGATACGAAGCACAAATCCGTCCCCGAAGCGGACTGGCCTATAAAAATGGAATTACCATGCTGAATAGTCCCGGCACAATCGACTCCGATTACAGGGGAGAGGTAAAAGTTTTGGCGATCAACCACGGCAAAGAATCATTCGTGATAAACCATGGAGATCGTATTGCACAGATGATTATTTCGCCGGTGCATCAGGCCGCTATTCGGGAAGTGGAATCATTAGAAGAAACCGACCGTTCTGATGGTGGTTTTGGAAGTACAGGTGTGAAGTGAGGGTCAAGGCGCAAGGAACAGGGTTCAGGTAAATTGTTCATTAGTAATTTAGTGAAGGAATAAAATCCCCTCCCCGAATGGTCGGGATTTCGCAAAAAACGCTCAACTCGAGAGGGGACATAGGAGTGGTTGGAAGATGAACTCCTCATAAAATAGCGCAAGTATCCACTTGTGCTCCTTTTGGGGACAAGACACGCGAAGTCTTCTGAGACTTCGCGTGTCTTTTTTATGAATAGGGACCCAGCCAATGGGATAAATTAGGAACTAATAACCCTCCAAGGGTTTCGAACCCTTGGAGGGTTTCATTTTAACAAGAAAATTCATTGAATTTTAACATCAAACCGTATCTGGATCTTGTTCGCCATAACCACGATTATCGTCGGTTATGGCTTGCCCAAATTGTATCCAATTTTGGGGATTGGTTTGGCATTTTGGCGATTTACGCTCTTATCCAACAGTATAGCGAATCAGAGCTATTGATTGGGTTGATTATTGTGGTAAAAATGTTGAGCCTCGCATTTTTTTCACCCATTGCAGGGTACATCACTGATAGGTTTAACCGCCGTTTTTTGATGATTATCTGTGACTTGACCCGCGGCGTGGTGGTGCTTGGTTTTCTGCTAATTGTCTCCTACGAAATGCTATGGCTGGCATATGTTTTAATGGCTTTTCAGATGATGTTTTCGGCCATATTTGAGCCGGCAAAAACATCATCCATCCCAAATGTAACAACCTCTGCCCAGCTGGTGGATGCAAATATCTTATCCGCCGCATCCTGGAGCATTATCTTTACTTCCGGGATGGCCCTGGGTGGATTTTCAACCGCCTGGTTGGGTACAGACGCTGTATTTATTATCAATGCGCTGAGTTATGTGTTGTCCTCATTTTTTATCTACAGAGCCGTGATTCCACAAGTAAAGATGAGCCGGAAGGAGAAACATCGAACACGAAATCCCCTCACGGGTATTTTTGAAGGATTTCGATTCATTCGGGATCATCCTCCTGTTTTACGACCCACTTTGGCCAAAGCCATGTTCACCAGCTGTATTGGTGCGTTGGTTTACCTGCTGATTATTGTGGCCGAAGATATTTTATTGATGGGAAGTATCGGTTTGGGCATTCTTTATGCGGCACGAGGAATTGGAACGGGAATTGGCCCTGTATTAGGCCGACGAATTTTCAGGAAGAAGTCAGACTGGATTAAGGGAATCGGCTTTTTTATGATTTTTTCCGGGATAACATACGCGTTTGTGAGCCAATCGAACTCACTGATTATAATGAGCCTGTTTGTATTGGCGGCTCATATGTCATCTGGCTCCAATTGGGTGATGAGTACCGTACTTCTTCAGCGGCGTTCGCCTGATACATTTAGAGGGCGGGTTTTTAGTACGGAATGGTTGTTGTTTACACTCGCTCAATCGGTATCGGTAACGGTTGCCGCACTTATTTTAGAATTTGAAATGTTACCGATTCGAGAAACCATTTTGATGTTTTCAATTTTGTTAATTCTGGTTGGATTTTTTTGGTTGATGAAAGTAGCGCCACGGGAAAAAGCAGATCATGATAGAAAGGCAAAATCGGATAGAGCTGATGTCTTGCATAAAGAGCGAACGTTCATAGGGTGAATGAGTTCCCCTTAAAAGAGGGGTTTTTGCATTCGAAATTTTTAACAAAGAACTCAGGTAAATACGTTTTATGAAGCAGCCAATGTTGGTGTTTCTGTCTTGGTCTTAAATTCGCCGATATTTGCCCATATCATCCACAGGATAAAAATAACCAAATAAAAAATGGTGGTGGTTGAATAATCATGACTAAAATCAAAAATGGATGGCCAATACACCTGGATGTACGAGAGAAAAACGATCCGTGCAATATTCACCAGATAAATCACCAAAATTCCAACGATTGAAAAGAGAATTCGTGGAGTCCAATCGCCGGGATAGGCATAGATGAAACCTAAAAACAGTCCGATGGCGGCGATTCCGTTACAGCCGTCCACAATCTCAATTCCTGCACCACCTTCAAGCCCGACTACTCTGCCATAATAAATTACCGATTCACCCATGGCGTTTAAAATTCCCGCGCTGATAGACGCAATATTGAATGAAAGCGGCTCATCAATCCACCCATTTGGCAACAGCCAAAGTTCGTAAGTGATGTACCAAACCGCATAAATCCCAACAATTTTTAGGATAAACTGTACAATATCGTTGGATAGATAATCTTTCATATTCCCTATAATATGCCTTTAAATAAGTTTAAACAGCACAGATACGTAATTTCGAATGAATATACATCTTATAGAGGATTTATTCTGCGAACATATAAGAAAGCAGTATCTTTAGGGGAATTTGATGTATAAATAACATCAAGTTAACCCTCCAAGGGTTCGAAACCCTTGGAGGGTTTTTCAAAACCGGGGCACAAATGGATACTTGCGCCATCCATTACTGAGTTTCGAAATAAATACGGGATGATGTAGTTAGTTGGTATTGAAATATGAATTTGAATTATATTTATTAGATGATTTGGGATAATAGTTTGTATCTGTGGCTCTTATTGCTCATACCCATTTTATGGGGTTTGTTTTGGTGGTTTAGAATTTATCAAAAGAAAAAGATTACCAAGTTTTTTGATGAACGATTGGTTTCTTCGCTGCGCAAAAACTTTTGGGGCAAAGGTGACCGGGTTCGGTTCTACTGTTTTTTGACAGCTATCTTCTTTTTCATTCTGGCGATGGCGGGTCCCAAAATTGGCACGGAAATCCGTGAAGTAGAACAGAGCGGGGTAAATATGCTCATTGCCCTGGATCTTTCCACAAGTATGAACGCCGAAGATGTGCCGCCCAACCGTCTTGATAAAGCGAAGCTGGAGATCAACAGGCTTATTGACCGATTGGATGGAGATAGAGTAGGGTTGATCGTGTTTACGGGCGAGGCGTTTGTTCAAAGTCCCATCACACAAGATTATTCGGCACTTCGGCTTTTTCTGGATATTGTAACCACCGAACAGATGCCAACGTCCACAACTGATTTTCAGGCTGCATTTTTAAAAGCAGAGGAGACGTTCGAATCCATTCAAGATGATAACAACGCCTCGAATGTACTGCTCTTTATTGCTGATGGAGAAAATCATGGTCCTGATTTTAGATCCTCTTTGGAAAGGTTGACAGATCAGGATGTTACCGTATTTTCGATGGGTATTGGCACAACAAGCGGTGGACCCATTCCCATTTATAATAACGGGAACCGCACCGGTTTTCATAGAGATAGTGAAGGCAATCAAGTAACGACCCGGCTCAGTTCAGAAAATATGCAGCAGATTGCCAGTTTTGGTGGTGGAAATTATTATGAAATCAATTCCGGCAGCGATACCATCGAACCTTTCCTTTCCCGTTTAAACGAACTGGAAAGAGGAGAGTTTGCAACCCGCGAATTTGCAGATTATAAAAACAGGTATCAGCTTATGTTATTGTTTGGCTTGATCTTTTTCACGGCAGCACTGTTTTTCCCGGACTTTACCCTAAAATCTGAACATCGAAATTAGATATTTAAATTCTTTATGATAAAATTATTCATCACCGATTTAGACGGTTGCATCTCTTATCCATTCAAAACTCCACATTGGGAGTCTGTTAATGAAATCAGAAAGTTAAATCTTCTCAGCCGGGAGGTTGAAGCCATTCCACCGCTTACGATTTGTACCGGACGGCCATACCCATATGCCGAGGCTGTGGGTCAGTGGTTTGATGTTCGTCTGCCGTTTGTTTTCGAAAGTGCAGGGGTCTATCACTGGAATGGAAACCGTATCGAAACTGCCCTTGAAAGTATTGATAATGAATTGAAGCCCATTCGAGACATGAAAACCTGGATAACCGGTAGTCTATTACCGAATTATCCCACAGCTTCATTAGAGTTTACCAAAATGATGGATGCGGGAGTGGTTTGTCCGGATGAGGATATCGTTAATGAGATACATAAAAAAATTCTGATCAAACTGGAGCAGGATTATCCAGCTTTGGAAGTACATACAACGGATGTATCTGTGAATATTTTAATGCCGGGAAATAACAAATTACGTGGTCTTCAGCTGTTGGGAAAATCACTTGGAGTTGAACTGAGTGAAATGGCATATATCGGAGATACCGGCGGTGATGTACCTGCTTTGAAAGGGGTGAAGTTTCCCTTTGCACCAAACAACGCTCGACAGGTGGCAAAAGATGCTGCCGAAGTGTTACCATTCGAAACGACGGAAGCTGTACTGGCGGGTTATAAAAAAGTGATTGAGTATAACGAGAGTTTGTAGTGAGTGGTAGAAACCTTGGAGGATTGTTGAATATAGGTTTTAAAAAGTTGGTCTAAGAAACCTTGGAGGATTGATTAATTTTGGCCTCAAAAAGTTAGAAGCCTGAATCCTCCAAGGTTTGCTAAAAAAAGTAAAACACGCGAAGTCTTTTGAGACTTCGCGTGTCTTGTACCACTACTCCAAAAAACGGCCGCACCCATTCATTTCAGTGTCGTTATTTACCTGAACCGAAACAGTATGCGTAAACAGAAATCCGCTTATGGAATCCCGACAGTATTGATCCCTGATGGAAATCTTTAAAGAATTTGTATCGGATTCGGCTTGATAGATCTGTTCGTCTCTGTTTTTCTTCATATCTGAAATTGAAGCTGTCCAATTTACTTCGGGTGTTTGAAATTTGAGTTCATCTTCTTCAAAGATTTGGACAGACCAAAACGGTTCATTTCCATTGGAGACAAACGTAACTCCTTCTTCATTTAGCCGATTATGATGCTGACGAATGGACGTTTCTTCCTGAGATTTTTCGAGAACGTAATTGTCCGCAAGTTCACCCGTGATTTTGCTCCCTTCGGTATCAAGCATTGTTAACTGTTCATCTGAATAAAGAAATGATTTGAACGCAATATTATTATCATCAAAAAGAGTTAGTGTGTCGTTTTTCAAAAACCATCTTCCATCTGCCACAAAAGGATCTGTTTCTGGATCTAAGTACCAACTTACTTCCCTGAATTGCTTTTCCTCAAGATGCAGGTAATAGTCAATGCCGGGGCAATCGGCACAGGGAATGGTTCCTGAGTAAGTAACGGGAAGTTCTTCAATAGATTCACTTTCCGGTTCAGGTTGATCAAGCTGATTGCACGCCGTGGTTAACCGGAACGAGATAAACAACACGAGTGCCAGCAGAATGAGGATGTTTACGACTTTGTTGTTCATTATAGAAGTTTATTTAGGAATAACCCTTGGAGGGTTGATGGATGTAGATTTAAAAGGGATGGTATTCTTAAACCCTCCAAGGGTTTTTTGTAATAGCTTAATCTATTTGATAAACCCGAACGTAATCCACGACTATTGATTGCGGGAACTCGGTGGTTTCATCCGGATTGCCTGGCCAGTTGCCTCCAACGGCCAGATTTAAAATCAAATGAAATTCTTCGTTAAACGGATATGGGTGTGGTTCGAGATCATCAGGCGTCACTGAATAGAACTCATTACCATCCACAAACCAGATTATTTGATCCTCTTCCCACTCGATGGAAAATGTGTGGAAATTATCTGCAAAGATTCCATTTTCCAGAGAAAAAGGAGTTCCCGTGTATTCGTTGTCCGGCCAATCAGTACCATAATGAACGGTTCCGTGGATGATTTCCGGTTCGTGACCTACCGCTTCCATAATGTCAATTTCACCGCTTTTTGGCCATCCGCCGTAAACCTCTTCGGTTGGCAGCATCCAAATGGCCGGCCAGATTCCTTGCCCTTGAGGCAGTTTGGCGCGTACTTCTATTTTTCCATGTTGCCAATCTCCTTTATCAATCGTGCGAATTCGAGCAGAAGTGTATTCCATTTCCTCATAATCTTCCTGAAAAGCCACAATATGAAGCTGTCCGTCTTCCAGAAACACATTTTCCTGGTGATCTGTATAGTATTGAAGCTCATTATTTCCCCAACCGGTGAGCCCCTGTTCTTCACCCGTCCCAAATTGGTAGGACCATTTTTCTTGATCCAGCTCGTCCGAATCAAATTCATCTGACCATATAAGTTCCCATTCGTTATTTTCTTCAACGTTTTCCTGAGGATTTGTTGATGTTTTACCACAGGAAGAGATGAATAGGAGAGTGAATATTAGTGTGGTTGATATATTGAGTAATGTATTCATTTTACTGTGGTTTGGTCTTTTTAGCAGTAGAACCCTTGGAGGGTTGATAAATTTCGGGCTAAAATAGTTGTTTTGTGAACCCTCCAAGGGTTTACGTCAGTTCTGAGTTTGGTCCATGGATTCATCCGCCATTTTTCTATTGTAGCTTTTCAACTTGTCGGTGAGGTCATCATTAAAGATGCTTAGCATTCGTACGGCAAGCATGCCAGTGGAAACCTTGGAGGATTGTTGACTTAAAGAGTTGAAGAAAAAGTCCCCTGAATCCTCCAAGGTTTTACTTTTATTTACGTCAGATTCTGAGTTTTTTCCATGGATTCATCCGCCATTTTTTGATGGTAGCTTTCGAGTTTATCAGTTAAGTCATCACTATTCATACTCAACATACGAACGGCAAGAAGGCCGGCATTCATCGCTTTACCGATGGCGACAGTGGCTACCGGAACTCCATTGGGCATTTGCACGATGGAGTAGAGGCTGTCGATCCCACCAAGGGCTGATGTTTTTATGGGTACCCCGATGACCGGCAGAGTGGTATAGGCGGCGAGCATTCCCGGCAGATGGGCTGCCCCGCCTGCTCCGGCAATAATTATTTTGATACCTCTTTCGCGGGCTGTTACACCATATTCAGCCATTATATCCGGTGTTCTATGAGCTGAAACTACTTTTTTCTCGAAAGGTACATCAAATTCTTCCAGCAGTTCTGTTGCCTGTTTCATTGTGGGCCAGTCACTGTCACTACCCATTACGACTCCTACAATTGGTTGCTTTGACATGATTTTGATTTAAAGGTTCAAAAAACAACGTGGTTAATTTCAATTTAAGATATAGATAATCCTCCGTTTTCTCTGAATGATTTTCCGGTAGTTTTGTTTAACATTAAACAAATATGTTTTATCTTTAGCAAGGCGCAGGGCACAAGGTTCAGAGTGCAGGTAAATTGCCTATTAGTAACTTAAAGTGAAGGACTGAATTCCCCTCTTGAGAGGGGGACCGGGGGGTGTGTTTGATGAACTACTTTTGTGATTTTTGATTTGGTCTGGTATGAAATTTTAAACGGGGACACAAGTGAATACTTGCCCCAGCCAGTTGGTTGAATAATTTGAAATGGGCACAAGTGGGCCAGCAAAAATAAAAAAATATAATAGGATTATGGATTTAGGAATTTATACGTTTGTAGAAAATACACCGATCGCAGAAACAGGAAAGAAAGCGGCTCCTCAAGTTCGGGTTCAGCAGCTGATGGAGGAGATTGAGCTGGCTGATCAGGCCGGACTGGATGTGTTTGCAATAGGGGAGCATCATCGTGAAGAGTATGTATCTTCTGCGCCGCCGGTATTGCTGGCCGCAGCGGCTGCCCGGACTAGAAACATACGTTTAAGCAGTGCAGTTACGGTGTTGGGATCGGAAGATCCAGTGCGGGTTTATCAGCAGTTTTCTACGTTGGATCTGCTCTCAAAAGGCAGGGCAGAAATTATGGTGGGCCGCGGATCATTTATCGAATCATTCCCGCTGTTTGGGTATGATCTATCAAATTACGAAGAGCTTTTTGAAGAGAAGTTAGAGCTTCTTTTAAAACTGCGGGAAAGTGAAGTTGTTACCTGGAGTGGAAACCATCGACCCGCAATTGACGGACGAGGAATTTATCCGCAGCCGATGCAAGAACAGTTACCGATTTGGAGAGCTGTAGGTGGAACGCCTAAATCAGCGTACATCACCGGCGCACTGGGGTTACCAATGGCCATTGCCATTATCGGTGGATATCCGGAACAGTTTAAACCAATGGTTGAACTGCATAAACGTGGTGCAAATGAGGCGGGGAAACCTGAACAGACCGTAAGCATCAACTCTCACGGGTTTATTGCGGAAACATCACAGGAAGCGTCAGATATTGCATTTCCAGCATTTAAAGAAACCATGGACAAAATTGGAAAAGAGCGGGGATGGTCGCCATTTAGCCGGAGCCAGTTTGAGACCTCCATTCAGCTTAAAGGTGCCAATGTGGTTGGAAGTCCACAGCAGGTGATTGATAAAATCCTTTATCAACACGAACTGTTCGGTCACAGCCGGTTTCTGCTTCAGATGAGTGTGGGAAGTGTGCCGCATAAAAAGCTACTAAAATCTATTGAGCTGTTTGCAACAGAAGTGGCTCCGGTCATTCGCAAAGAGCTTGCGGAGACGACGGTTTAGGTGAGTATTAAGTTTCGCTAACAAGGGGAGATTTAGAGGGGGATGTTCATCGATCGAGAATTGCCTTAGCATTATTCTTTATTCTGTTCCAATCTTTTGCAGAACGTTCTCCTTTTTCATACTTATCGATACGGCTTTTTAATTCATCAGACCACTCCTTCTCCGTTTTAATTTTAGCCCCAGGTCCGAGACTATCGATAAGTAAATGGGCTAATTCGGCACGCTCTTTTTGTGATAAATTAAGCGCTCCTTTTTAATTTTTTCGTTAATCATAGCTAAACATAAAAATTAGATTGCGACTGCATTATGCTAATAAACTTACAAAAACAGAAATAATTATATAAACCACTCAAATCTCAATGCCTTTCGTAACTTCCCGAGCCTTCTTGTAGGTTTTCTCTAAATCATCACCTAAAAGGGTATAGTGAGCCATTTTCCGTCCGGGCTTGCTTTGAAGTTTTCCATAGGAGTGAAGGTGTCCATTCTTCTCGGCCATTGCGGCTTCTGTATTTTCCAAGACGGCATCTCTCTTATGTGTACCCAATAAATTGATCATCGCCACCGCAGGTTTGATGAGTGAAGTGTCTCCAAGCGGCAGTCCAAGTACGGCACGGGTATGATTTTCAAACTGCGAGGTGACGCATCCCTCTATGGTATAGTGACCTGAATTATGGGGACGCGGTGCGGATTCGTTAAGCAGCAGTTCACCGTCTGTGGTGAGGAAGAATTCGTAGGCGAAGATGCCTTTTCCATCAATGGCTTCTGTTGCTTTTAAAGCAAGCTGTTGAGCTTTTTCCTGTAATTTAAGGGAGATCGGGGCGGGAGATTTTACTGCTATACAAATATGATTTTCCTGAACGGTTTCGCAGCAGGGATAAATGACGTGACCGGTCTCGTTTCGCGCAACCTGAACAGCCAGTTCGTGGGTAAAATCAACAAATGCTTCCGCGAGAATATCACGTCCTTCTTTGCCACCTAATTCCTGGTAAGCTTCTTCGGCATCCTCAAGATTCTTTACGGTTTTATTTCCGTACCCATCATATCCGCCTTTGGATGATTTGAGCAGATATGGCCATCCGTGCAGGTTACCGAAGTTTTTGAGATCCTCCTCACTTTCAACAAGTTTATAAGGAGTTACCAGAATGCCGGCATTTTCAAACGTTTGCTTTTCAATTAGTTTGTTTTCGATCAGTGAAAAGCTTTTTGGGGATGGATAGATCGGTGTTCCGGATTTATCTTGTAGTTCCTGAAGTACTGCTGAATCGATAAACTCATTTTCGAGGGTGATAACATCACACTTCTTTGCAAACTCAACCATCGAATCTACATTATCAAAAGAGCCTGAGTAGGAGTGAGGTGTCATAAACTGGACGGGTTCATTTTCGGGACGATCAGAAAAGACAGCAACCTGAATGCCGTAACGAAATGCTTGAAGGGATGACATGCGCGCAAGCTGTCCGGCGCCTAAAAATCCGAGTACAAAAGATGATGATAATGGGGTGTTCACAATAGTCAATTTAGTGTGCGATTTGTTGATGGACTGAAGGTAAGAAATCTAAAAGATTAATAAATATGGTAGGTTGTAAACCTGTCAGCACCTACTGGATCTGACAGCGTTGCGTTTTTGTGCCGATATATAACCCGGTATTGGGGTATTACCTTCTATAGTGCCCGACGCTGACAGAAACCCGGGAAAGGCCCCGGGAATGCTGTCAGGTCTTTATCAACCTGAGCACCTACCGGATCTGACAGCGTTGGGGTTAGACGGAAAGAATTATCAGTGCTGACATTTCAAATTTAATCAGAAATTTCGACGCTGACAGAAGCCCGGAAAGGCGCGGGCACGCTGTCAGGTCGATATTCTCAAATCAGGATTCATTTGCACTCACAAATTCAATATCTTTGGTGTGAATCAGAATTGAATATCAGAATGGATTTAGAAGATAAATTACAGCAGATCAAGGAACGGTATGATGAGATCAATCAGGCCATGGCCGATCCCTCTATTTACGATAAGCCCAAAGAATATACCGAGCTCACTAAAGAACACACACAGCTGAAAGAACTGGTTGAGGATTTCGATCGGTGGCAAGATATTCAGCACCAGATTAAGGGCAATCAGGAGTTAATTGAAGCAAATGAAGACGCCGAAATTACCTCTATGGCCCGCGAGGAAACCGGTGAGCTAAAACAGGAATTTGAAGAACTTGAGAATGCCATCAAGTATAAACTGATCCCGAAAGACCCGGATGATTCCAAGAATTGTATTGTGGAAATAAGATCGGGAACAGGGGGAGATGAGGCCGCTATTTTTGCAGGCGACCTGTTTGATATGTACCGGCGTTATGCGGACAATCAGAAGTGGAAGCTTGATTTGCTTTCGATTCAGGAAGGCGATATGGGTGGATTTAAGGAGATTGTATTTGAATTGTCGGGTACGGAAGTATTTGGGAAAATGAAGTACGAAAGTGGTGTTCACCGCGTGCAACGAGTTCCTGATACAGAATCTCAGGGAAGAGTTCACACCTCGGCGGCAACGGTTGCGGTTCTGCCTGAAGTGGAAGAAGTGGATGAGATCAATCTGGATATGAGCGATATTCGCGTGGATACATTTCGTTCGAGTGGAGCCGGTGGACAGCATGTTAACAAAACGGATTCTGCCATTCGTCTGACCCACGAACCGACGGGTATTGTGGTGGAGTGTCAGCAGGAGCGATCGCAGCACCAGAACAAAGCCAAAGCGCTGGTTATGATGAAATCAAAAATGTATGATATTGAGCAGGAGAAACTTCGCGCTGAACGCGCAGCCGAGCGAAAGAGTCAGGTTTCGACGGGTGACAGAAGTGCAAAAATTAGAACCTATAACTATCCACAGGGAAGGTTGACCGATCACCGAATTAATCTCACGCTCTATAACTTAGACGACATAATGAAAGGTAATATCGAAGATGTGATTAATTCACTTCGCGTTGAAGATAACCTTGAAAAATTAAACGCTATTATGGGCTAAAGCGGATGTACGCTTGGCTTGAACATCAAACCAATAAAACTAAACTTATTTTGAATTTCCCCAACCCTTTTTATCGATGGAGACCCCACCCGTGGCATGGACTTGAAGTAGGAGAAAATGCTCCACAAGTTGTAAATGCTTTTATTGAGATCACCTCATTTGATGCGATTAAATATGAGGTGGATAAGAAAACCGGCTATATGCGCGTGGATCGTCCGCAGCGCAGTTCATCTCTACCGCCATCGCTCTATGGATTTATCCCTCGAACATACTGTGGAAATCGTGTGGGTGCACTATCAAAACAAGTGAAAATTGGCGATTCTGATCCGCTGGATATTTGCGTATTGAGCGAACGGCCGATTGACAGAGCCGAAGTTATTTTAAACGCCCGTGTGATTGGCGGACTTCACATGATTGATGATGGCGAGGCGGATGATAAAATTATTTCCGTGCTCGACAATGATCGATACTACACCGATGTTAATGACATCAAAGATCTACCTGAGGTAATCATTGAACGGTTACGCCACTACTTCAGCACCTACAAAATGATCCCCGGGCAGGAAGTAAATGTATCCGTGGATGAAGTGTACTCGAAAGAAGAAGCATATAAAGTGATTAAAGCCGCTCAGGATGACTACGAGGATACTTTCTAAAAAGTCCCCCTTTGAAGGGGGAGAAAAAAGCGAAGCTTTTTAGGGGGATGACTGGTATTGTATATCTCCCCTCTATGGGAGATTTATTGTCCCACAATTTCACTATTAAACTTTACACTCACACAATGAAATATATTGGAGCTCACGTTAGTGCAGCCGGGGGAGTTGAAAATGCTCCGGTTCGCGCTAATGAAATTGGTGCAACAGGATTTGCACTATTTACAAAAAATCAACGTCAGTGGAATTCTAAGCCGTTGACTGACGAAAATATCACTCTCTTTAAAGAACGGTGTAAACAATTTGGCTATCCGATGGATGCCATCATTCCGCACGATAGCTATCTGATTAATTTGGGTCATCCTGAAGAGGATAAGCTCAAAAAATCGCGGGATGCATTTTTGGTAGAACTACAGCGATGCGAACTACTGGGCATTGAATTGCTCAATTTTCATCCGGGGAGTCACCTCAAGAAAATCAGCGAAAAGGAGTGTCTTACAAAAATTGCAGAATCTATTAACATCGCTCTCGATCAAACCGAATTTGTAAAAGCGGTGATTGAAAACACGGCAGGACAGGGTACCAACATGGGATTCCGGTTCGAGCATCTTGCGGAAATAATGGATAAGGTGGATCAAAAAGAGCGAGTGGGCATTTGTATTGATACCGCTCACGCATTTGCCGGCGGATATGATATTTCAACAGAGGAAGGTTTTACAGATACTTTTGAGCAGTTTGAAAAGATTGTTGGTTTCGACAAATTGATGGCCATGCATTTGAATGATTCTAAAAAGGAGCTGGGCACAAAAGTGGATCGTCACGATAGCCTTGGCGATGGATTTATCGGCTGGACACCCTTTGAGATGATTATGAAAGATGACCGGTTTGATGGAATTCCATTTGTGCTGGAAACTCCCAATACTGAACGGTGGGCTGAGGAGATTGGTAAGTTGAAGAAGTTTGCTAAAGGTTGATGGATGGACACAAGCGCCAATTATTCTAACCAAACAGAGCGTTGATTAGGGGCACAAGAGAGACCCTTGCGCCATTTTATGCAGGGTACAATATTACTTTTCCTTGTGAGGAATCATCAGCAGTGGAACTGAGGCAATTTGAGCAATATTGCGAACTCTGCTGTTGGAAAACAGCCATTCAAAAAATTTACGCTTGTAGCGGGTCATCACCAAAATGGTGTATTTGTGGTTTCTTACAAACCGGGTGATCCCTTCATCAAACGTTGGGGCTTCATGGAGTTCTACGGCAATATCTTCAGCTTTTAAACTGCCTTGGATTTTTTTATTGAACTTGTTGATGGCCTCATGATCAACTTGATTTTTATCGGGCACAATGTGGATAATTTTTAGATCTACTCCGATATCTATGGCGAATCGTTTCATTCTTTTTATCGGTTTGATGTCGCCATCACGCAGATCAGTTGCAAATACCAAATGATTAGGTGTTCGATAGTCGATTTTCTTTGAAATGGCCAAAACCGGCACGTTACTTTCAATCAAAATATTATTGGTAATACTGCCGTACATTACTTTTTTTAAGTCCGGTTCTCCGCCAAGTGCAATCACAACCATATTGTGTTTATATTCTTCGGCAACGCGCTGTATAGTCATTTGAATATTGCCTTTTTCAATCAATCCGGTCATTTTTATGGATCGAAAATCATCAATCGAATGGAGATCGTTGATCAGTTGTTCAATTTTTTCGGCTCTTTCATTTTTGATGACGGGGAGAATTTCATCAGCCCTTGTGGCAAATTGATAGGGTTCCTGTACTACATGCAAAAAATGAATTTCAGCACCCGTATACTGTGCTATTTCGCAAGCATACCGAATGGCACTTTCAGATTTCGGCAAAAAATCAATGGGAACCAGTATAGATTTAGGAAATGCCATGGGTAATTTTATAGTAGGTTTAAGAGGTCAATTACTGTAATTCTTTTTATAACAGTATTTTAAGAAATTTATTGACGCAGCGAGAACCTTTTTTAATGATGAATTTTTGGTATCTCCTAATATAGAAAAATGATTTTGGATTAGTTTAAAGAAGTCATCCCTATTTTTAAAAAGTAGGAAACCGAAAGCATATAATTCCTTACGTTTTGGGTAGAAAAAATAAAGTAAATTTTTGAATTCAGTTTTTAACGATGTCTAAAAAAAAGCTCTATCTCCTTGATGGAATGGCCCTCGCATACAGAGCCCATTTCGCATTTATTAACAGCCGTTTAAAAAATTCTGAAGGTATTGCAACCGGGCCTATATTGGGATTTGCCAATACACTTGTAAAACTTCTCGAAGAAGAGAAACCTACCAATATTGCCGTTGCATGGGATACTCACGCTCCTACTTTTCGCCATGAAAAGGATGAAGATTATAAAGCCAATCGTCCGCCACAACCTGAGGAACTGCGAGTGGGAATTCCACTTATTAAGGAGATGGTGGAAAAATTTGGGATTGCCAATATCGAAAAGGACGGATATGAAGCAGATGATATTATCGGCACAATCGCTTATGACGCACTCGAAGAAGATGTAAATGCCTATCTGGTAACCCCTGATAAGGATTTTATGCAGCTTGTGAAAGATCATGTAACTATGATTAAACCGGACAACCAAAACGGCGGATTTTTGATTATTGACCGTGAAGCAGTGAAGGAATATTTCGGGGTATATCCGCATCAGGTGATTGATGTATTGGCGATGATTGGTGATGCATCTGATAATATTCCGGGCGTACCGGGGATTGGAAAAAAAGGCGCTCCAAAGTTGGTTAATAAATATGGATCCCTTGAAAAGGCCATTGAAGCGGCTCCGAAGATGAAAGCCAAGCGGGCACGGGAAGGCCTGACAAACTTCAAACAGCAGGCTCTGCATGCCAAAGAGATGGTTACGATAAAGACAGACGTGCCGGACGTACAGGACTGGGAGGATTTGAACTGGGAAGGTCCTGATAAAAAAGAGCTTGGATTGTTTTTTAAGCGGATGGAGTTTAAAACACTGACCCGAAAATATTTGGGTGAGGAACCCGGTGGTCAGGGTACACTTTTTGGTGGTGATTTGGTTGAGGAGGAAAAAGACCAACACCAACGATTTGATAACGATTCGGTGCAGTATCGTCTGGCCGCAAAGGAGAACGAGATCAAAGAGGTAGTAAAACAACTGCAAAATGCTGAAGAACTCTGTTTTGATACGGAAACCAATAGCTCTGATCCGGTGACGGCAATGTTGGTGGGAATATCCCTATCAGCGAAACCCGGCTTTGCATGGTACATCCCTGTGAATGTTGAGGGGGCTTTAAGTGAGGAAAAAGTGAAGGAGTTACTTGCCCCACTTTTTGTGAATGAGAAAAGCCTGAAAATCGCTCAAAATTATAAGTTTGATGAGTTGGTGTTGAAAAATGCGGGATTCGAAATTAATGGTCCTGTGTTTGATACAATGGTTGCGGGATATTTGGTGGATGCAAATCAGCGATTAAGCATGGATGCATTGTCAAAAACGTATCTTGGATATGAACCGGTTTCAATTGAGGCGTTGATAGAAAAAGGCAAAAAGCAGAAAACCATGGATCAGATTCCCTTCGAAAAGATCTCTGACTATGCCTGTGAAGATGCCGATATCACACTTCAACTTTATCATGTACTGAAAGAGAAATTTGTAGAAGATGAGTTAGTGGAGATTTCTAAAAACCTCGAGTTCCCCCTCATTAAAGTGCTTGCCAAAATGGAAAAGGAGGGGGTGAAGATTGATGTGGATATGCTGGAAGAATTTTCGAAAGACCTGACCAAAGATCTCATCGAGCTTGAGAAAAAGATTTTTGAAAAAACCGGTATAGAGTTTAACCTCAACTCACCGCAGCAGCTTGGGGATGTTCTTTTTAATAAAATGAAAATCCCATCTGGTAAAAAAACGAAAACCGGCCAGTATTCAACATCGGAAAGTGTGTTATCGAAACTCGCGGTTGAGCATGAAGTCCCGGCATTGGTTCTGGATTACCGCAGCCTTAATAAGCTGCGATCGACCTATGTGGATGCCTTGCCAAAACTTGTGAATGAGAAAACCGGTCGAATTCATACAGATTTTAATCAAACCGTAGCGGCGACCGGCAGGCTGTCTTCATCAAATCCGAATTTGCAAAATATTCCAATCCGCACAAAAAGGGGGCGGGAAATTCGAAAGGCGTTTGTACCTGCTGATGGATTTAAAATGCTTGCGGCTGATTATTCTCAGGTAGAACTTCGTGTGATTGCATCCATTTCGGGAGATGAAAATATGATACGCGCTTTTCGCGAGGGCGAGGATATTCATGCCAGAACGGCAAAGGAGGTTTTTGGATTAGATACACTTGTTGAGGTTACGGCTGATCAGCGACGAAAAGCGAAAGAAGTGAATTTTGGTATTCCTTATGGAGTGAGCGCGTACGGTTTGGCATCGCGATTGGGAATCAGCAATGAAGAAGGGAAGGAAATGATCGATCAGTACTTTAATCGGTTTCCCGGAATTCAGGATTATATTGATGAAACCATCAAAGAAACCAAAGAACGTGGATTTGTATCAACGCTGATGGGTCGGCGGCGATATATTCCTGATATCAATTCCAGAAACTGGAATATTCGTGGTTTTGCTGAGCGTACAGCCATCAACATGCCAATCCAGGGTACAGCGGCCGACATTATAAAACTCGCAATGATCAATATTCACAATATGCTGATTGAAGAAAACTGTAAGTCACGAATGCTCTTGCAGGTTCATGATGAGTTGATCTTTGAAATCCATGATGATGAGCAGGATGAGTTGCCTGCCAAGATCAAACAGATGATGGAAAATGCGTACAAACTGGATGTGCCCCTCGAAGTGGAAATGGGATTGGCTGATAATTGGCTGGAAGCGCATTAAAAAGTAGAAATCGCCCCTAAAAAAAGGGCTTATTTTTTGAACGCGAAGCGCACCGAGCGTAGCGAACAAACACGTAAGTGAAATTTAAAGGGGTGTTCAGCGGATTATAAACATCCCCCTGAATTCCCTTCTAATAAGGGGGACTTTTATATTCAAAATTGATCAACCATAAAAAAGGCCATCCTGTTGGGACGGCCTTTTTTATTTGTATAAAGTGCTGAGTATTTATCTGAAACTGATACCAACTCCAACGTTCGCAACAGGATATTTTGAGAGGGTATAAGAACCTGAAATAGCAATAAATGCTAACCGAACTCTAAAACCGGCCAATGCTTGAAAGTTATTTTCGCCGGAAATATCAAGATCCACAGGATCTACAATTTCTTCAATGGCTTTGGTACGGGTATCACTTTGTCCGTTATATTCTTCGTTGGGAACAGTTAATGGGTAGGCTCCACCTGTTTTAATAATCATTTTTGATGATTGCATCCCTACTCCTCCATAAACGGAAATAATCGGAAGCGTTTTTCCTACAAGTACATTAAAAACGTAGCCGGAAGAATTGAGCTCAATATTTTGATCATCCCAGTTTGAGTCATTAAAATCATTTCGTGTATCTCCATCCACTTGTGGTTCTACATCAACGCCCACATTCATACTGAGTTGGGTATATCCAACCTGAGCTGAGAGATCAACCGGAAGCAATGCTCCACCCGGAATCCACTGATTTAATCCATGCTTTACCCCCAATCCAAATAAATTAATGCTTCCATCTACATCCGGAATATCAATGGATGGAACGGCTCTAAGTGATACATCTGTATCAAAGGGAACTCCTACAGTTAATTGTACCATGGGAGCGGGCACATACGGAAATCCAGTCCCTTCAGGCATATCAAAAGCGTAAAGCTCTTCTTCATTTCCGGTTTCAGGATTTGTAAACGTTTGTCCCAAACGAGCGCGGGAAACATCATCGGGTCCGGCAATGGTAGGGGTAGAATTTCCTTCCAAAACTTCAAGTTGTGTAAAGCTGAGACTACTAACATTAAACAGCTCATCAGAAACAGGCACAAAGGATGCCGCGGCACTCACCCTTAAATCAAAACCGAATTTTTTGTAAGGTCGTGCAGTATTATTCCAACCGCTGTTTAGATCAGCACCAAAACCTGCTGCATAAGGACTTAAATAATTTTCTAACAGTAGGTTAGAATCATTGGTGCCTGAGCGTAGAATTTCACCAAGATCGCCAAACTGAGCATGACTTTTTTCGGCAGGAATCAAAAACAGAAAACATAGAGGCAATAGCAGTAACAGTCGTTTCATAATATGGACATTAATTTGTAATTAGAGCTGTAGACAAATTCTAAAATTTCAAGGAGATATCAAACAGTTCTTTTTAAGAATTTTTACTTAATTGATTCCAACATATTTAGGTAAGAATTATACCTCTCCGGATCGATGAATCCATTTTCGTAAGCGGTAATCACTTCACAACCGGGTTCGTGGGAATGGGTACAATTATAAAATTTACACTGTTCCCGAAATTCGGTCATCTCAGGAAAAAATAGAGACAGCTCAGATTCTTCGATATGGACAAGCCCAAATTCCCTGATTCCCGGTGTATCAACGATATATCCGCTTTGATTTAAGGGAATTAACTGAGCGAATGTAGTGGTATGTTTCCCCTTATTTGATGAGGCAGATACCTCTCCAACAGAAAGATCTAAATCAGGCCGGATGGCATTAATCAGGCTTGATTTCCCAACGCCTGAGGGGCCAATAAAAACGGAGGTTTTTCCATGGAGTTGTTCATTAAGTTTATCCATAGAAGACGGATCATGGATTGAACAGATAATCAGTGGATATCCAATTTCCTTGTAAACAGCTTTAAGTTCTTCCAGATATTCAAGATCATTGGGTTCGGCAATATCCATTTTGTTAATCACAATACCCACGGGTATTTGATATGCTTCACATCCTACCAAAAACCTGTCGATAAATCCCTGTCTGATTTTTGGCTGACGTATAGACTGTACCACCCATGCCATATCAATATTTGAGACAAGAATCTGTTCGCCTCTACGTCCGTAAGTGGCTTTTCGAGGGATATAGTTTTCTCGTTTTTCGATCTCTTCAATCATTCCCATTCCGTCATCGGCAATGTCAACAAGTACGTTATCGCCCACAGCAATAGGATTTGTCACTTGCTCTTTTTTTAGGCGAAATTTCCCGGGAATCCGGCAGTCCACGATCTCATCGCCGATCGATACTTTATACCATTTTCCGGTTGATTGTACAACTTTTCCTGATTTTGACATGCTTAAAATGTACAGCTTTTTGTGATGTGGTGTAAATAGGGAGTTTTATACATTAATTACCACCAACAACCCTCCAAGGGTTCCAAACCCTTGGAGGGTTTCTTCAATAACGTGAAGTAGTTTAATGAATAGACACGCGAAGTCTTTTGAGACTTCGCGTGTCTATAACTTTTACCATCCAAAAACAAAAAAAAAGCCATGCTGAAATAAATCAACATGGCTTTTGATAATTGATTAAATAAATTTTAATCCATTACAACAATCTCTTTTCTGGCATCGCTGTCAGACGTTGAGTTGTTTTTTCCGTCTTTTTGGTTTTCAGGAATATGGAAGAATTTCTTTGGATCCTGAACGGGTTCTTTTTCAAGAGTAATATCTAAGAGTGACTCCATTCTTTCGAGATATTCGACTTCTAAATCCCCAATCACATCCTCCTCTATTTCTGAAACGTCTTTTTCATTCTTCTTGGGAAGAAGTACTTTTTCGATTCCCGCTCGTTTTGCGGCCAGCACTTTTTCTTTGATACCACCGACAGGCAATACCAATCCGCGAAGTGTGATTTCACCGGTCATGGCCAACGTTCCTTTTACTTTTCGCTGTGTAAAGATAGAAGCGATGGCGGATAACAGTGAAATTCCGGCGGATGGACCATCCTTTGGAACCGCGCCCTGAGGAACGTGAATATGCAAATCCCAATATTTAAAGGCATCTTCAGGTATTCCCAACTCTTCGTAGCGGGCCCTCAAATAACTGATTGCCAGCATCGCTGATTCCTTCATCACATCACCCAGCTGACCGGTGATATGTAATTTTCCTGTTCCTTTCGATACACTTGCTTCAATAAAGAGAATGTCTCCACCGTATTGAGTCCAAGCCAATCCGGTTGATACACCGGGGACAGTTGTTCGTTCGGCTACATCAGAGAAAAACTTACGTTTCCCCAAAATGTCCTGAATGTCATTTACTCCGACACTCATTTTCGTGATTTCATCCCCTGCAATTTGGGCTGCGATATTTCGGCAGACAGATCCTATTTGTCGCTCCAGATTTCGTACTCCGGACTCACGTGTATATTGATCAACAATTCGCTCAAGTGCCGCTTTTGAAATTTTGATCTGTTTTTTGGTCAGGCCATTTTCTTTGATCTGTTTTGGAATTAGATACTTTCTGGCGATTTCAACTTTTTCCTCAAGCGTATAACCGCTGATGTTGATGATCTCCATTCTGTCTCGCAATGGAGCGGGAATGGTGTCCAGTGAGTTTGCCGTGGCAATAAACATCACTTTTGAAAGATCATACTCCAGCTCAAGATAATTGTCGATAAAAGAGTTGTTCTGCTCGGGATCGAGAACTTCAAGCAGGGCTGATGTGGGGTCTCCGCGGAAATCAGATCCTACCTTATCAATCTCATCCAGCATCATCACCGGATTTGCTTTATCCGCTTTTTTCATCGAGCGAAGAATACGTCCCGGAAGCGCGCCGATATACGTTCTTCTGTGGCCACGAATTTCGGCTTCATCATGAATTCCGCCCAAACTGAATCGTTCAAATTCGCGGTTCAGTGCTCTGGCAATAGACTTACCAAGTGAAGTTTTACCCACTCCGGGAGGTCCGTAAAAACAGAGAATTGGGGCTTTCATATCTTTCTTCAGTTTCAATACGGCCAGATATTCTATGATTCGTTTTTTAACTTTTTCAAGACCGTAGTGATCTTCATCTAAAATTTTTCTGGCTCGTTTAAGATCCAGTTTATCCACGGATGTTTCTCCCCACGGCAGATCAAGGATCCATTCGATGTACCCGTGAATAATTCCATAATTAGGGGAAGAGTTTGGGGTCATTTCCAGGCGCTGAAGCTCTTTTTCAGCCGTTTTTCTGGCCTCTTCAGGAAGGTCTTTTTTCTTTTCTAAACGTTCGCGAAGCTTTACAACATCCTGTTGCTCACTGTCTTCGCCCAGTGCTTCCTGTATCGCTTTCATTTGCTGTCGCAGATAGAAATCGCGTTGCTGATCATCGATATCAGATTTTACTTTCGTGCGAATTTCTTCGCTAAGGTTTAATACCTGAAGCTCTTTATTCAGGTAGCTCATTACTTTATCGAGCCGTTTGGAGAATTTTCTAACTTCCAGCAATTCCTGCTTATTGGCCAAAGAGACCTGTAAATTTGAGGAAATAAAGTTGAGTAAAAAAGAGGGACTCGAAATATTGTTTATCGCAATCGACGCCTCCGAAGGAATATTCGGGGACAGATTTACAATTTTACTTGCCGTCTCTTTTATAGACCGGATGGACGCATCCAGTTCTACACCGGTAATGTCTATATCCTGTTTGAAGGATTCCACACTGGCTTTAAAGTAGGGTTCTTCCTGATTGTATTGTTTTACTTCAAAAATACTTTTCCCCTGAATGACAATACTCTTGCTGCCATCCGGCATTTTAATCAGTTTCAGGATTTGGGCAACTGTTCCGAATTTATAGAGATCATCCTTTGTAGGGTTTTCTATAGATTCATCTTTTTGCGCAACCACACCAATGATTTTATCATTTTCGTACGCCTCTTTCACCAGGGATAATGATCGATCACGACCTACTGTAATCGGAACGACTACACCTGGAAATAAAACGGTATTTTTGAGGGGAAGAATTGGGATATTATCAGGAATTTCAGCTTCCGTTAATTGACGCTCCTCTTCTTCACTCATTAATGGAATAGCTTGTTCAAAATCATCAAATCCATCATTTTGATCGTCAAATGAGGCCTGAATCTTAAATCGTTGATCAAACATGTAATATCTGTATTAAATTTTTTGTCTGTTTAGTAACCGTATTGCAAACAGAAAGCCAAAAAGACCTCTGCTACCATAACGTCATAAGTTACCATTGTGTTCTGCCAATATGCAGTAAGCCTTCAGGAATATGACAGTTGGTCATATAATTAGGGAATATAAAATTTGAGGGCGACAAAAGAGGCCGCTGCTACTTCAAGGGGTGCATCATCTGTGTCTGTCCGTAGCTTCACTCCTGAGTTAATATCAAAATATCGTGTGTTAATTCCGGCACCCAGAGTAAAATAATCCATCGAATCCGTTGCAATTCTCATGCCCGCCCGTAAAGGGAGAAATGATAAAGGGCGCAGTTCCATTCCCAGATAACTTGCAAATTTTGGTGTAATAAACGCGTCATTATTCAAGCCTAATCTAAAGTCTCCCATCACTTTTAATCGATCAAACTGAATTAATGTTCCGGCATTAAGGGCAGTGGGTAGCATTTTTTGATAAACTCCCCGTTTTCTGCTCTCCACCGAACGTAGGGGGTGATTTTCTTCCTGATCAAGAAAAAATAGATATTGTCCGGGAGTACCTGAAAAGTAGGAATCCGATGGTTGGGCAGAAAGAAAAGCCGGTTGCTCTTCCGGCGGGACAGATACGGTTAAAAGATCATCAAAATAGTGGATCGCTCCTAAATCTGTGACCGAAAAACTTAGCCGGAGTGATTTATCCGTTGTTTCATCTGTTCGGCGAATTTGTGAAAAATCATCCCCAAACGTAATGAGGTAGGTAAGGCCAAAATCAATACCAACTCCAATTCCTGTTGGCCTGAATAGATTATTGTTATCAAATGCCGATAATGTTTCCGTATCTGCCACGCCTCGGTTCATGAATCCTTCAGCCGCTACGCTATAAGCGCCACTGCTTTGATGGGAAAAATCTGTTGATCGTGTCCAAATTTCGCCGTTGGTTTCCCGCTCAATTCTATCTGTATGATTCACAGATAATGATGCACCTGACACGACAATTTTTGGAGCTAAGCCAATCACAAATTCAGACATTTGCGGAAAAATTCCACTTAAAAGTGAAAAGGTATCCGAATAGCCAAACGACAGTTCATGCAAAGATTGATAGTTGTGAGTAAGGGAATTATCCAGAATTTGTTGGCCGTTTGTCTCTACCGGAACCGGATCATAAAACCCCCTGCCTACGGTAAATCGGCTTGCAAATCGAGATCGTAATGCTATTGCATAACTTCGCTCATCGCTAATCCATTTTATGCCGAACCAGTAAATTTCTCCTTGAGATAGAAAGTCTGCGCTTGATGCCTCATCATCAAAATTTCGTGAGATAATGGATTCTCTCTGCTCATCCGATATTTGATTAATTTCCGGGTTAAATCCTTTTAGACCTCTCGAAAACGTATTTAACCTGTCTAACTCATGCGAAATGAAAAGCGGAGCAGTATATTGAGCGCCAACCTGGGCAAAACCAAACTGGACCCGGTAATCACGCTCCCTGATATGAAGATTTGCAGGGTTGATAAACAGCGCTTCATAACCGGTACTGTAAGACGTACCTCCACCGCCAAGTCCCATATTTTCCGGTGAAAGAGAAATCTGGGCAAATGAAATCGCAGGAATGCCTGCCAAAAATAAAAAAAGTAATAGCCTGATTTTCAAATTGAGAACAAAAAGATGTTAATAAATTAGAGAACTTGTAATCGCGCAGCCCGAAGCATCAGCGTTTTTTGTCCGCGTTGCTTAAAAAATACAACAACTTTGGTATCCTTACCTGAGCCTTCACGCTGTAGAATTTTTCCGGGACCAAAAACAGGATGATTCACCACCGTTCCAACGCTAAACGGATCATCATCGTATTCATACTCATAGGTTGATGACGATGGTTTTTTTGTGGTTACCGGCTGCTTCCAATCATACTCTATCTGAGTTTCATCAGATTGTTCCTCCTCAATATCATTAAACCGATCTTTTTGCTGACGAATGGTGGCTCCCGTTTCTGTTCGGACCACTCCCGCATCCACCTCTTCTAAGAATCGTGATCGCATCTGTCGATTTTCCTCACCGAATTTGTAACGCATCTTCGCGTAGCTGAAATACAACTGCTTTTCAGCCCGGGTTATGGCTACATAAAAAAGGCGTCGTTCTTCTTCAAAATCAGCTTCTTCGCCATTTCGTCCGCCCATGGGGAAGAGGTTTTCTTCCAAACCTACTATAAACACAACTGGAAATTCCAATCCTTTGGAGGCGTGAACCGTCATCAGCGTAACGGCCGGCTTTTCTTCATCGTACTTATCCGTATCGGTGATCAGGCTGATCTCCTGCAAAAAGGAACCCAGTGATACTTTGTTATTATGCTGCTCGTAATAGGAGAGGGCGTTTTGGAGTTCAAGAATATTATCGCGTCGGGTAAGTGATTGCGTACTGTTCTCCTCAATCAGTGCTTTTACGTAGTCGCTCATTTCCAGCATTTTTTTGGTGGTTTCCAACAGTGTGGCACCCGCTTCAAGTTCTGTTCTGAGCGAATTGATCATATTCACAAACTGCTCAATCCTTGCAATGGCGGGTTTATACAAATTAGAATCTTCAACATCCTGAATGATTTCCCACACCGACCGTTTCTGATCGCGTGATTTTCGAAGCAGGTCATTCAGCGTCTTTTTGCCAATTCCACGACTGGGCTCATTGATAATTCTCAACAGCGCCTGCTCATCTTCCGGGTTGACCAAAAGCGTCAGGTAAGCCAGCACATCTTTAATTTCCTTTCGCTGATAAAATGATAATCCACCCACCAGCTGATAGGTGATATTCTTTCTTCGAAATGCCTCCTCAAAAACCCTACTCTGATAATTTGTCCGGTAAAGAATCGCAAAATCGTTATTGGTATAGCCGTCCCGAAGCTTCAGATTTTGAATATGCTGAACCACACGATTCGCTTCATCACGTTCGTCAAAATTTTCCAGCACTACAATAGGATTCCCCTCAACATTATCCGTCCAGAGGGTTTTCTTCAGCTGTTTCTTATTGTTTTTGATGATAGAATCCGCACACTGTAAAATATGCTTAGTGGAACGATAATTCTGCTCCAGCGGCACTTCTACAGCGCCATCATAATCGCCCTTAAAATTGAGGATGTTCGAAATATCCGCTCCACGAAACGAGTAGATACTCTGCGCATCATCACCCACCACACAAATATTTTGATATTTACTTGCCAGCATTTTGGTCACTTTATACTGGGCGTGATTGGTATCCTGATACTCATCAATCATAATGTGCTTAAACCGATCCTGATATTTCTCCAGTATATCGGGATGCTTCTCAAACAGCTCGATTGGCTTGATGAGCAAATCATCGAAATCCATGGCATTTGCAGCGCGAAGCCGTACATCGTACACTTCATAAACCCGTGCGGCAATATCTTCCAAAGTGCTTCTGCTAAAATTGGCTTTAAACTCTCCCGGACTGATCAGCTGGTTCTTCGCATCACTGATAATTCGCTGAATGGTTCTCGGTTTGATCTCTCTCGGATCAAAGTTGAGTTCGCCCAAAATAAGTTTGATGGCACCTTCTGAATCGGACGTATCATAAATAGAAAAATCAGAATTGAACCCAATCTTTTCTGCTTCAAACCGTAGGATTTTCGAGAAGATGGAGTGAAAGGTTCCCATCCACAATTTGGATGCCCGTTCGTCAATTAATTTACGAATCCGGTCTTTCATCTCGCGGGCGGCTTTGTTGGTAAACGTCAGCGCCAGAATTTCCTGAGGTGCGGCTTTATGCTGCTGAAGCAGGTACGCAATTCTGTAGGTAAGAACTCTCGTTTTGCCACTTCCGGCACCGGCAATAATGAGCAGGGGACCGCTGGTATGGGTGACCGCTTTTTTCTGCTGTTCGTTTAGGCCTTTAAGAAAATTTGTTTGTTGAGGCTTGGACTGACCCGCCGGCTCGAGTTTAAATTTTTGCATGTAGAAAGGTTACTTGCTTAAGACGTTACTTAGCCAAATAAATTACAAATAAATCGGGGGAGATGGGGAGATTTTTTGGAGGAAATGTTATGAAGTAAACTCTTTTGGATTTATGGCAATGCCAGGAAATTCACGAACAATTTTCTTATCAAATGTTACTAATGGAATATTCAAATCATCGGCCAATGCTATAAATTCACAATCGTATGCCGAGCATGATGAATCAATAATAAAGTTCATGATCTGTGTAGAATTTACATCGAATTCATTGTCTTCCATTAGTTGTTCGGCTTCTTCAATTGCTTGTAAAAGAACCGATTGGTCTAAAATATTCTTTCGTAAATATAATGAGATTACGTTTCTGAACTCAGATCGCCAAAGTAGAGGTGCAACCCAATGATCATCTTTTTTTAACACTTTATAAGCCCATTCATCCATCTCATTGGGTACCCACATGCTGACAATTACATTTGTATCAACAACAATCACGGACGCCCCTGATCTATGGCTTGTTGAATTTCTTCCATAGATAAAGTGCCCTTTGCTTTCTGTTTTATTTTTTTGGCACGGGCAATGAGTTGATCAGGATCTCGTCGTGTGCTTTGAACTAATTTTTTTAAATAAACAATAACTTCACTGTTAATACTTCGGTGATGCAGGTCAGCCTGTTTTTTTAACTTGGCGTATACTTCGTCGGGGATATCGCGGATTGTGATATTTGTAGGCATAGCGAAATGAATTTATTATGGTTTCATAATAAAACTACACAGAAGGGGGGATTATTGCAACAAAATGAGGCATGATGATTTGGGTGGAATTGACGAGGTTTGAAAAGTACCTCGGGCAGCTTGCCCGAGATATGCAACTCATTATCAATTTGGATTATCTTCAACTTTTCGAATCAATACCAATTTTGTACATTTGAATATGGAAACAATAAAAGTAGACATATTAAATCCCAAAGCCAGAAAACTGCTTAAAAATCTGGCTGATTTAGATCTGATTTCTATTCGAAAATCAAGCAAGAGCGATTTTTTTGAGGTATTGAAAAGAATTCGATCCAAATCTGAAACTGTACCAAGTCCTAAAGAGATCGCTAAAGAAGTGGAAGTCGTCCGCTCCAGACGAACTAAAAAGTAAAGATGCGTCTCATCCTCGATACCAATCTTTGGATTAGTTTTTTGATTAGCAGTAATTATGAAAAACTCGACGAATTACTGTTTAATCAGAAATGTGAACTTCTATTTAGTCAGGAACTTCTTGAGAAATTTGTAACTGTTGCTAAACGTCCAAAGCTCAGGAAATATATTTCAAGGGATGAATTAGAGAATATTTTAGAGACAATTGATGAAGTCGCAGAATTTATAAATGTATCTTCTGAGATTAAAGAATGCAGGGATCCAAAAGATAACTTTTTGCTGTCGCTTGTAGTTGATGGAAAAGCAGACTATTTATTGACTGGGGATAAAGATCTATTGGTATTGAAGAAAATCGGAGATACTGAAATAAAAACCATTTCAGAATTTCTTAGTTCGCGATAGTTGAGCAGCATATTCAAGGCAGACCAACAAATCTTCTCTCTCCAAGTCCGATAATCAGTCAGTATTTCATCAATACTCATGCCTGACGCCATTAAATCCAGCATGGTGTCTACAGGATACCGTAACCCTCGAATAGTTGGTTTTCCGTGACTAATATCCGGCTTTCTGGTAATTCTATTTAATAGATTCTGACTCATGGCGTCTGTATTTATTTAGTAAAAAGTACAAATCGGTAACAATCAACATCATTAGAAGATATATTGATTTCAATGGGTTGATTATTGCAATTAATAATATAACGATGCAGCAATTAGTTTTTATCGAATACTAGTTATGATTTAAAAACAATAAATTTAGAGAAGACAATGCAGGATTAAATTTCAATAAAATCTGTAAAGAAAATGCCATGATTACTTGCTAACCCATCAATTATTATATTAGGGTTATCATCTTCATACTGCCTAATTGTTGCGTTAGATAAGTTGAATGACTCAAATAAGATACCTACAAATTTTTTTATAGACTCTTCATAAAAATAAATAACACGTGCTACTTCTTGTTCATTGTCATTAATTAAGCGAAATCTTCGAATCATATAATATTTAACCTCGTAGTTTTATTTTTTTGTTTTTAGCAAAAGCCAATAAATTGGTTTTATGATGAGTGTTTTAGAGATCCTCTTTAAAAAGGAATTATTTCTTATTAGTCTTGCGAGATAGGGACCAAAAATTTCGTATAAGTTAGAAAGTGATCTGCCAATTGAAGATTGATGTAAAACATTGCTTCTATATAATCTAAACTCATTTACAATTGGATTGTCTGAAGAGCCAGTTATTGCAGTTACTACAAAACAACTGGAACCGCCACCCAATCTGACATTACCTTTTGGGTTTTGAATAATGAAATCAGATTCTACATTTTTTACTTTTTCAGTTAAAATATTTTTAATTACATTTAATTGTAATTGGTACTCTTTTTTGAGAGTATATTTCCCCATACTGATGGTGTAAGTCCTATTAGCGTCGTTTATTAGCTCTATACCTAATTTTAGACTTTTATCATAATAATTATTTAAACTTGAAGAATATTCAATAAGTTCAGCAGCTGATTTGCAGAAGAGAAAGAAAATATC
This sequence comes from Balneolaceae bacterium, assembly GCA_040876545.1. GTDB lineage: Bacteria > Bacteroidota > Rhodothermia > Balneolales > Balneolaceae > SW132. The sequence goes on from JBBDPF010000025.1 coordinate 574,632, forward strand.
CATATCATTTTGATATACTGATTCTGCATCTTGCAAATGTTTTGCAAACTTATCATACATATAGGATATATGGTCGAATAAGTACTTTTGAATTTTGATTATATTTTCTTTGCTATCATCTATTTGAATAGATTCTTTTAATGATAATATAATCTCTTTTGTATCTATTTTTTCTTCATTTACAGTTCTTTTTATAATTGGTATTTCACTGATCTTTAGAAGATCATATGTAGAGCTTTCAAGAGATATTTTTGCTTTAAGAAACCATGCATCAGGGTCTTTTAAATCTTTCTCAAGAATTTTTTGTACATGGCTTTTGGCTTCTTCATAATTTTCTGCTTCTAATGTTTTTTTTGCTAGTATTTTTAAGTTATCCATTCTCTTAGTTATCTTTTTCTATAGGTTGTTTCGCCAATTTTAAGCTGATTGCAATTATCCAATTGGATAAAGTCACCAGAAGATCCGTATTGATTTGGGTCAGCGTCTCTTCGAATTCTATTTCCACTTGCAACAGACCAACGACCACTTACACCAGGTCTTATTGATCCGTTTGTTGCATATCGTTGACTTGTAAATCTTCCGTTTGAGTTAAATTCAATTACAGTCTCACCCATTACCTGATGTCTATTAGAAAAGGTTTGCCCACTTACACATTCTCTAATTTGTGATTGAGTTAATGTTCTTGATGTATAGCTTGAGTTATTCGAACTGCTACTTGGTTCTTCTCCAAGTATTACAATTAATACAAAGAAGAGGAATATTCCGCCAACAATGTAGACCCATTTGGGGATTTGTTCAGTATTATTTTCAAATTTACTCATAAGTTTCTTCGTTTTTTGATGTTAATAAATACATAAAGGGTCTGGTGGCTAAGCGGTGAGACTAGCAATTTTTCAAAGCTTCAAACCGCAAACACGTCCGCTTGAGTCGCTTTGTTATGTGCAAATGTCATTGATTATCAAATTATTTTATTGAACATATTTCTAACAATAAATCACTAGTAACTTTTAACCTGTACTTTTCGGATTCTGTAATTGGATTTGGTGAATAATGAGCTATTTTATTGCGAATCCCTCTTATTTCATGCATATGTGATATAAACGAACTCCTATCCAATTCATTAAATCCAAGACCCCGCCAATTATTTTCACTTCCAATTAAATTCAGGTATTCAAAAAAAGTTAAATCGGTAATTTTTTTTAACTGCTCTTTTTCTTTTTTACCAGGTGATTTGATTGATACTTTTTGCGAGTTAGTAAATTTCTTTATGATTTGCCTTAATGCCTCTTCAATAATTCCTATTTGCATGTATGGTTTCAAAAACTCATCAAATCTCATTGTCATATCATATGTAGTAATAATTCCTGAAAGCTTATCCTTATCATTATTGACAAATACATAGTCTTTTTTGGCGATGAGCTTCAAATACTTAATGAAAGTATCATTTTCTCTTATTATTGCAGGCTCTTCTAAACAGTCTTTAACATTTTCAATTTTTCCATTTATCAATTCTGACTTACCAATAGATTTCCAACTAATCGCTTTGAGATGATTGTTATTAGTAGTGACCGCTAACTGAGAATAATCATTTAATATCATCAGGCTTTTAGCTTTACTCAATGGCAGATCTTCACTGATGGTCTCTACAGGATGTTGATCATCTATAAATTCTTTTACTTTTAATTTGTCTATCATGAGTAAGTAATTAAAATGCACATAACATGTATTTATCCGCCATACTCCCAACGAATAATTTCACCGCATAATAATCCAAAACATTCATTCCTCCAATTATCAATGGGTTAGGTTCTGATAACTGCATAGGTATGTAGGGTGGGGATAGAAAGGTGCAGCCCATAACGAAGTGAGGAGATGCCGGATCGGGGTCCGGCATGACGGAGAGCGAGTTGGGAGATGCCAACACAAAGTTTTACGAAGTTATTCCGGTAGCTGTGTATCATCGAAGCTTTTACTTGAATGGAATACGGTTAAAATTCGAATAAGATCTTTGTCATTCGAAAAATAGACTATTCGATAATTTTTATTAACTCACGGATATTTAGATCGTCAACTTCTGGAATTTTTCTGCCACTGAGGGGGAAATGTCTTAATTGGTCAACTCGATAGTATATTTTTTCGACGAACAATTTTGCTACTGATCTGGAATCATGACTGATATATTCAAAAATGGCATGCAGGTCTTCAACAGCTTGAGGGGTCCAGTGAAGTGTTACCATTGTTCAATTTTGTTCAATACTTCCTCATGTTTTACAACATCACCTTGTTTAGACTGTTTTAGTCCTACTTCAATTTTGTGGATAAAATAAATTCGTTCCATAATTTCATCCAGAGTAGCATTTTGAGGAAGCTTATCAATGCTATCCATTACCTTTTGTTTTAATGTAGGTTCAGCCATAACAATTGTGGTTAAGAATTTGACAGTAACAATTTCATGTATTAACGGTAGCAATAAAGTAGAATTATTCCAATTATTGGATAGCTTTTCTGCCGCCACATCAGCAACACTCTCTACGAATAATTTATCCACATAATAATCCAAAACATTTATTCCTCCAATTCACTTTGGATTTTGTTCCGATAACTGCATAAGTATGTAGGGTGGGGAAGACAGAAAGATGTGCAGCCCATAACGACGTGAGGAGATGCCGGGTTTGGGGCAATGGAGAGTGCATCCCATAAGCACGTTAGGAGATCTCGCTATCGCGTTCAAAAAATGAGCGTGTCGGAGCACGGGATGACGAAAGGAGAGATTTCGAGTTTCCGGGTCGGGGGCCGGTATGACGTTGGTAGAGTTTTGAGAGAGGATTTTAAGGAATCAACACAATCTGCAAATCCATCAGGTTGTTACCGGTTCCGCCGGGTTTGATGTGATCACCGAATGTATCAAAGAAGTGGTAGCTGTCGTTGTTTGAGAGGTACTCTTCGATTTTCAATCCTTTCTTTTCTGCCTCATGAAATGTGTTTTGGTTTACCACGGCTCCGGCAGCGTTGGTCGGACCGTCAATGCCGTCTGTTCCAGCGCTGAGGAATATAATTTCACGGTCGAAATCCTTCAGCTTATCAGCCATTCGGAGGACCAGCTCTTGATTTCGTCCGCCTAATCCTTTTCCCGAAACTTTTATCGTACACTCCCCAAAAAATAGCAGGGCAGTGGGAGATGAGTTGGAGACATTGGATTTGATGGCTTCTAAAATATGATCTTCAAAATCATCGATAGTTCCTGACCACGCTTTTTCATCAATAACCGTTTTGTAACCTTCGTCCTCTAATAATGAAGCCGCATGTTTGGTCAGTAGTGAAGCCGATGCCACAATAAAAGACCGATGATTCACAAAATCGGTAGTTTTACGCTTTTTTTGTGAGAGCACTTCATCATGCATTTCTGAAGCTAAAAAGCTCCGAAGATTGTGGGGTAATTTATCATAAAGCTGATACTGTTTTAGGATTTGAAATGCATCAGAAGCAGAGATTTCCTGTGGTATTGTAGGACCACTGCCAACCATGGAAAGATCATCATCGGAAACATCAGAAATGATCAAATCAATCAGTGTTGTATGTTTCAGGTGATCTAAAAGTTGTCCGCCTTTAACCGCAGAAAAGACTTTCCGAACGGTATTTATTTCTTGAATCGTTGCGCCCGATTGAACCAATAGCTTATATAAAATCCGGATATCTTCTACTTCAAGTTTTTCTTTTGGAACACAAAACAGAGAAGAAGCACCGCCTGAAATTAATGTTAGCACATGCGCATTTTCGGGAATGGATTTAATGAAGGATAGAATTTCAAGAGAGGAGGAGAGGGATTTTTTATCAGGCAAAGGGTGTGATCCTTTAAAAACCTGGATTTGGCGCAACTCCTGAAGATTTTCTTTTGTGGTAATCACCATGCCATCCGAAATTTTGTTACCCAATAACTCTTCCACGTATTTAGCCATTTCTGCGGATGCTTTTCCAAATCCAATTACATACAGGGGCTTCTCTTTTGAGATGATGTACTGGTTGTCTTCAACGGATAGTTTGTTTTCAGAGATATTCCAATCAAGAGCATTTTCCAGCACTTGTTTTGGTTTAACAAAGTCGAGTGTCTGTTCAAAAATGGAGACTGCAAATTTTTTCATTCTTGTATGTACGGGTTACTTTAAATTGTTAAACAGAGTTTTGGTTGATCAAAAGTCCCCCTTCGAAGGGGGAGAAAAAGCGCAGCTTTTGGGGGATGATAGTAATGATTACAAATTAAATTTCTAATGCATGGAGCTTACTCAACGCTCATCTGTCATCCCCCTGCTCATTATGTTCGCTTCCCCCTTCAAAGGGGGACTTTAAATTCTTAACTTCGGCAACAGTTTAATGCTAATAACACCCAATATAGTCTTATGATTCAAATCGTGGCCTTCCTTCGATTAATTATAAGGTGCGAATATATAATGGATGAGGATAAATGAGTAATAAAAAGATTTTAGTTACCGGAGCTTCCCGTGGAATTGGACTGGAAATTGCCAAAGGTTGTCTTGAGAAAGGATGGTCAGTGACCGGAACGGCGGTTTCATCACCATTTCCTGAATCCATCAACTTAAATAAAAGATTTAAAGGAGTTCATGTTGATTTGGCTCAGCTTGATGAAGTTACATCAACGCTGAAACCGGAAATTGAGAATGAGCTGCCGGATGTGTTGATCAATAATGCGGGCGTATTTCGGGATGCAGATATGATGACCGATGATGAAGAGTGGCTTCGGGTTTGGGATGAAACCATGAATATTAATCTGCGCTCGTCTTCACTGCTGACCAAGTGGTTTATCAATCAGCACAATAAAAATGGAAGCGAAGGAATTGTGATCAATGTTGCATCGCGTGCGGCTTACCGGGGTGATACTCAGGAATACGCGGCGTATGCAGCTTCAAAAGCGGGGATGGTGGCTTTTACAAAAAGCATCGCACGTGACTTTAGCCGAAAGAATATTTTTGCCTACTCCGTGGCTCCCGGATTTATTGAAACGGATATGGCCAAAGATGCAGTTGAGCTATTGGGGAAAGATCATATACTGAAAGGTTCGGCGTTTGATGAAATCACTCAGCCCGATGAAGTGGCAAACCTGGTGGTGTTTTTGGCTGAAGGAAAAATTCGTCATGCTTCGGGTCAGACGTTTCATATTAATGGGGGGTCTTATTTGTTGTAGTGCGAAGTATATTCTTCGCAATAACAACAGGATTTTTTCCAATGGAGTAGTTAAAATAGTTTATTGAATCCTCTGTTCATTTTGCCTTGATGCAAAACGAACCAAAAGATCAAGGCTGCTGATTTGCTCCGGCTGTATCGCAGTGAACTCCTTTGACCAACTTAATCGAAGGTTAAGCTGTTCATAAGTTGATAATAATTCATAGATCACCGTTACTCTAAAAAATAGATCATAGTTTTCGACCGGAACGATTAAGCTAAGCGGTCTCAGTCGCACTGCGATAGCTGTTCGCCTCCACGAATCAGAGGCCGGTTAGGTTTCGAAATAAGTTATATATAGCAATCTATTGGGTTACAGAAGAATGGGTTTAAAAATAGCGACAATTTATTCCTGATAAGACCAATCGAACTTGAATTAAAGATTAATCGTATTTTTAGAAAGACTTTAAAACCAACGAAGCATTTATGTCGATAAAAGACCGGAAGAAAGATCATGTAGAATTGTGCCTGAATGAGGATGTGTCGTACCGGCAGGGGACGGGTTTGGAGCGGTATCAGTTTGTGCATAATGCATTGCCTGAAGTGGATATTGATGAGGTTTCTTTGGAATCTACGTTTTTGGGACGATCTTTTTCGTACCCACTGTTTATCTCTTCGATGACGGGCGGTTATTCGGGATCGGGAAATATTAACGGGATGATTGCGGAATTTTGTGAGGAGAATAATTTGCCGTTTGGAGTGGGGAGTCAGAGGGCGCTTTTCGATCACCCCGAAGAAAAGAAGACGTTCTCTATTGTGCGCGAAAAAGCACCGAACGCATTTATTGCAGCAAATATTGGTGGCGCGCAGTTGGTGGGTGAGCTGGACGAATCAAACCTTGAGTTGCTGGTCGATTCCATCAAAGCGGATGCCATTATTGTTCATTTGAATCCTCTGCAGGAGTTGGTTCAACCCGAGGGAGATCGGAAATTTTCAGGGATTGAAAGCGGAATTCGAAAGCTGGTGGTGGATTCGAACCTGCCCGTAATTGTAAAAGAGACCGGCGGTGGAATTTCCGGGGAAGTGGCGCGTCGGCTGCTGGCGGCCGGTGTGGAGGTGATTGATGTTTCCGGAGCCGGAGGAACAAGCTGGGCAAAAGTGGAAAATCTGCGAAAAAATGAGCCATTCATCCTTCAGGAATTTGATGATTGGGGAATTCCCACATCCACCTGCATTGAAGAAGTGAATGAGCTTCGGAATGAATTCAGGTTCGAAATGATTGCATCAGGTGGAATACAGAATGCTTTCGATATCGTGAAATCGATTGCACTTGGCGCTGATTTTGCTGCGATGGCGCGTCCGGTTATTCAGGCATTGGGCGACGGTGGAAAAGACTCCCTGCAGAAGAAATTTGACCAGTGGCAACATCACACAAGAATCATTCTTACCTTAATCGGTTGTAAAACGCTTGAACAGTGCTCGAAAATCCACCTGTCAAAAAAATAGTAGATGGATTGGATCGTTTCGTATATTCAGAGCTTTTAACATCACAAAGTCAGACCCCATTGAATCTTTTGCATCACTACGTTGAAATTGTTGAAAAAGAATTAGCTCAATTGCCGCTGCCGGCTCAGCCCGCTTCGCTGTACGATCCTCAGCGGTTCATCTTAAAAAATGGCGGAAAACGAATTCGTCCCGTTTTTACCCTTCTTTCGTGCGGTTTATGCGGCGGAAATTATAAAGATGCCCTGCCGGCTGCTTTAGCTGTTGAATTGCTCCACAACTTTACGCTGATGCATGATGATATTATGGATCAGGCCCAGAGCAGAAGGGGGAAACCCGCGGTTCATATTAAATGGAATATGTCTACAGCAATACTGGCCGGTGATGGATTGTTTACGCAATCGATGCTGTGCCTGCAAAAACTGAATGAACCGGTTGATCATAAAGAAATATCGGGCGTTTTCCTGGAGGCGATCAATCACGTTTGTGAGGGACAGGCCATGGATATGGAATTCGAAACGCGGCAGGATGTATCAACGGAGGAGTATCTGGAGATGATATCGGGAAAAACGGGTGCGTTGATTAGTGCATCTATGGAGATGGGGGGAATGGTAGCAGGAGCCGATCAAAAAACACGGTTATTGTTGCGCGAACTTGGCGAAACATTGGGCTATGCATTTCAAATTCAGGATGACTGGCTGGATGTGGTTGCCGATCCGGACAAGTTTGGTAAAAAGGTTGCGGGCGATATTGTTGAAGGGAAAAAGACATTTTTGATGACACTTTCTTTGGACACCTGCAATAAAGAGGATAAAAAATGGTTACTCACTTGCTTGAACAACAAACCGCTGGATGATTCTTTGGTCCGAAAGGTGATTGCTCTGTACAAAAAGCTCGGGGTTATTGAGGAAACCGAAAAACGAATTGACGGGTATTATAACCGCGCTGAAAAGATTCTGGAAAAATTTGGTGAATCAGACTATAAACGAGATCTTAACAATCTTATAAAAACTTTAAAGACACGTGAATATTAAGCTAATGCGAACATTTGTAATTCTCTTTCTTGCTGTTTTAACATTGACCTCTTGCCGAAGCCAGGATTTAATTCGTCCGGGTGATTCTCTCGAAGTTGCCTTTGAAAAGGCGAAATCTCAATATGATGATGAAGATTGGACAGATGCGGCACGATCTTTTGAAACGGTGATATCGATTGGGAGGGGAACGGATGTGGGGCAAGAAGCTCAATATTTACTCGCAGAGAGCTACTACAATAGTCGCCGATACCTGTTGGCTGCATCTGAATATGAGCGGTATGCTACTTTTTATCCCCGATCAGAAAGACGTGAAGAAGTAGATTTTAAAACAGGGCTCAGTTATTACCAGATGAGTCCCCGGTACAGGCTGGATCAAACCTACACACGTACAGCCATTGATAATTTCAGGCTTTTCAACTCGCGCTATCCGGAGTCTGATCGAAGAGAAGAAGCCGCAGAATTTATTTCTGAATTGCGTGAAAAGTTAGCGCGCAAACAATACACTGCCGCTGAATTTTATATGAGGACCAACCGCTATAACGCCGCAGCTGTTTATTACGATTTGGTGATTGATGAATATCCCGAAACGGAGTGGGCAGAACAAGCACTTGTTGATCAAATTGATGCGTACATACTTTATGCTGATAATAGCGTTTCTGCACGGCAAAAAGAGCGTTACGAACAAGCTTTAGAGAGCTACAGTAGATATTTACAGTTGTTTCCACAAGGCGATAACAGAAGCCGCGCTGAGGATCTTTACGATGAAGCCAATGAAAAAGTAGGTGAAATAGAACAGCAGGAAGCCCAGGCCAGTGCCCAAATTAATTAAGACCATTGAGTAACCGTATAGGAATATTCGGAGGTTCTTTTGATCCGGTTCATAACGGTCACATAGCGGCTATTAAATCCTTTTTGGGGAGCGGATTGATCCATAAAGTTTTGGTGCTTCTTACCCCGTCGCCACCTCATAAAGATGCATCGGGTCAAACGGATTACGATCATCGCCTCAATATGCTGAATATCGTATTTGAAGGAATGGACAATGTGGAGGTCAGTGATGTAGAAAAGCGTCTTCCCGAACCTTCGTATACGCTACAGACCATAACCCATCTGCAGAAAACTCATCCAAAAAACACCTATTTCCTTTGTTTGGGTGAAGACAGCATAGACTCGTTCATTAAGTGGTACAAGTACGAAGAAATTTTAGACCGGATTCCCTTGATTGTGGCGGAACGTCCGGGATATGGGAGACAGGGACTGGAGCGTAAAATTGCAGAACGATCGGTTTTTGTGGATCATCAGCCCGTGGATATTTCATCAACGGATATTAGAAGTGGTGAACTGAACTTGCCGACAGAATTTGCTGTGCCAAAAGCTGTGATTGAATACGCCCGTGAACATAATCTATACAAATGACTATGAAACGATCCGACTTTTTTAAATCCGCCGGAGCTTTAGCCGTCTCTTCAACATTTTTGGGTAAAGCTGTAAACGCTCAAAACAAACCTCTGAGAATTAAGCCAAATCGGTTAAAAGAAGGAGATACCATTGGTTTGGTTGCACCTGCCGGGATTATTTTTGATGGTGAAGAGTTTAACAGAATGCGTTCGGTGTTAGAAGAGATGGGTTTTAAGGTGAAGTTTGGAGATCATGTTCGCAAAAGACACGGATATTTTTCAGGAGAGGATGAGGAACGTGCAGAGGACTTAAACCGGATGTTTGCCGATGATGAAGTAAATGGAATTATTGCGGTACGGGGAGGTTGGGGATGCGCCCGGATTTTGCGGTATCTGGATTTTGACATGATCCGTAAAAACCCAAAAGTATATTCCGGTTTTAGTGATAACACCACGCTGCATCTGGCAATACTTGCCTATTCGGGACTTGTAACTTTCCACGGACCCATGGGCAATTCTGCCTGGAGTGATTTAACCCGCAAGTATTTCCATGAGGTATTGGTGGAAGGGAAGATGTCTGAAATGAAATCAAAGAGTAAAGTGAAAACCATTCAGGGTGGCAAATCTCAGGGAGGCTTGATTGGCGGGAATTTATCTATTTTAACGACCTCTTTAGGAACACCCTATCAGCCGGATACAAGAGGAGGAATTCTGTTTTTGGAAGATATTGGCGAGAGCAGTTATAAAATTGACCGAATGTTGACTCACCTCAGAGAAGCCGGGATGATGGAGGATCTTGCAGGTTTTGTGTTTGGAAAATGTACAAACTGTGGGGATGGAACTCAGCCAACATTTACCTTAGAAGAAGTTTTAAAACAGCACATCGAACCGTTAGGTGTTCCCGCCATTTATGGGGCAGATATTAGCCACGAAGATGATAATTTCACCCTTCCAATGGGATTGCAAGCCGATCTGAATGCAGATGACGGCACGATTACGCTATTGGAAGAGGCTGTGAAATAGATATTGCCAAGACCACCAATGCTTTAGAAATCTTGGAGGTCTGTTAGTCACCTCAACGTTTCATCAGCGCAAATCTGCGAGAATTAGTACCAATACTTAAAAATGACTTTCAAGACTGATCAAATTCTTTCCCACAGTTTTCTCGCAGAGTCCCGCGGAGTTTTGCGCAGAGTTACGCAGATCTTTTTTTACTTCTCGAAATGTTTTCTCTCTTCCTCGAACTCTTCATTTGTGATGAGTCCCTGCTGCCATAAGCCGGTTAGGTAGTCGATTTTATCTAGCGAACCCGGTGTTGGGTGTTCTACCGGCTTCGGTTTTTCTTTATTGAGGTCTTTTACCCGTTTACGTTCTGCCTGTACGGCGTGGGCAATCATATCCGAAAGCTCATTGGGCTCAGCCTGACCTAAGATTCGAAGCTCTCGAGATTCGGTAGAGAGCAATAGATCACCTATTCCCAGCTTTTGGTCAAGCCAGTTTTGCTCCACGTCAATAGATGTTACGTTGGCAAGATCTATCGATTGAGACAGCTTTGTATCTACACTTTTAATCTGGCGATTGGTTACTTCATAAATAAAGGAGTTCTTTTTGTTATGAACATTCCAAAGTACAAACAGTCCTACACCGAAAAGTGGGATCAATAGAATTCCAAAAAAGTAGCCCCAAAACCAGCGTTTCCAACTTGGTGTTAGTTCAATGGATTGTGACATGGTGGTTGATTTCGTGTTTGGGTTTAACAATTATTTTGTACTGTTACGACTTCGCAGGAATCCAGGGTGTTTCTTCGAGATCTTTTTTCATGTTCTCGTATCGTGCCAATACAAAAAGGAAGTCAGACAAACGATTTAGATAAATCATATTTTTGGGAGAAATTTCTTCCTGTTCTGCAAGTGCAACCGTTTCGCGTTCAGCCCTTCGGCATACCGTTCGTGAAAAATGCAGGGTTGATCCCGCACCCGACCCTCCGGGAAGAATAAACGATTTCAGTCCGGGTAGATGTTCTTCCAGTTTATCAATCCAGGTTTCGAGTTGTTCTATTTCTTTGTCGCCCACTTCATCAATCCGTGATTTTTTGGGATTTGGAGTTGCAAGGGATGCACCTACAACAAAAAGATCATTCTGAACCTGCATCAGCATTTCTTCTCCTTCGTTAGATATGGAGTAGGAGAGAATCATCCCAATGGTAGAGTTTAGCTCATCAACGGTTCCGTAAGCGTGAATACGAATATTACTTTTTTGGGTTTTAGCTCCGCCAAACATTGATGTTTCCCCAAAATCACCCCTCTTTGTATAAATTTTCATTGGTTTAATTTTTTTGTGTTAAGAACATGATTGTTAAAATCTGAGCGTCGGGAGTATCGCACCCTATAATCCACAACGCTCAGACAGGAACTACGCTTCGCTTCGTACGCTGTCAGGTTGTTTGTATTTCTCAGACACGCGAAGTCTTTTGAGACTTCGCGTGTCTTGTCAGTTCATGAATGAATATGATAGGATTGTCCTATTCTTTCCACATCAATGGAAAGATGTTCCATTGATAACAGAGAGTTATAAAATGCTGCTTGCTCCGATTGCGGACATTCCACCTGTAAAGTAACATTTTCTGCATAGTTTGCATCAATTTCAAAAAGGGTAAATGTATGTTTTAGTTTATCAATGGCTGACTGTTGATTATAAGGGTAGGTAACTGAAAATTGTTGAGTGGGTACAATTCTTTTCAGTTTTGCATTTTCGAGGGCTTGATCGGTAGCTTTGCCGTAGGCATCAATCAATCCACTTTTTCCAAGATGGGTGCCACCATAATAACGAACAACGATTGCGATTGCGTTAAAAAGTTCTGATGATCGCATCATATTTAAAATAGGGGGCCCTGCCGTACCGCTTGGTTCGCCATCATCCTGACTAAATTCAGTCACATTACCCGGCTCAATACGAAATGCATAGCAGTGATGAGTTGCTGTTGGGTGCAACGTTTTAATTTCTTCAAGATATTTTTCTGCGGCTTCGGTGGTGTCGGCCGGAGAAAGAAAACCCAAGAATTTTGAACCTTTAATGCGGTAGTCGGATGTATATGTCTGTGTAATAGAGTACAAGCGGATAAATTTGATTGCTTAGATTAAGAATACAGTTTAGATGGTTTCTGAATAAGAAAATGCAGCACTTGAAGAGTCCTTCAACCTTGCCTTTTACTCCAAATTAGGCGACTTTTAACGGTACAAAAAGGAACAAAACTACGCGGCGATTCGTTATTGTCTAAGTTTATATATCATCGCAGTGTTTAGCAAAAGATTAAAATAAAATATGCCCTCACTTTTAAAAGCTGCTACCTCTCAGGTTGGCCGTAAAATCCTCACCGGATTGACCGGACTCTTTTTACTCTTCTTTGTTATTTTTCATCTTGGAGGCAACCTTGCCATATTCGGTGAACCCGAAGCGATGAATCGTTATTCTTTAGCACTCCATAATTTTGGGCCTCTCTTGTGGATTGCAAGAGTAGGGTTGCTCGTTACTTTTGTAATACATGCGTGGATTGGACTCTCAATTTGGTGGAACAAACGCAAAGCTCGTCCTCAAAAGTATGCAGTATATAGTAGTAAAGGAGGACCCAGCAAGCAAAGCTTGAGCTCAAGAAGTATGGCGTTTACAGGTGTTGTATTAATCATTTTTGTGATTTTCCACATCAACACATTTGCAATGGGTGATACTGAAACCATTATGATTGATGGTCAGCAGACCCACGATATTAAGTCACTTGTACTGGAAACATTCCAGAATCCGTTTTATGCATTTGGCTATGCATTTGTGATGTTGCTGCTTGGCACTCACCTGGGGCACGGAATTTGGAGTGCATTTACATCACTCTCTATTCACAATAAAAAGGTATCTGCCATGATCTATTCACTGGGGGTTGTATTTGCGATACTTCTCGCCGTTGGATTCCTGTTTATACCCCTTTATATCTACTTTGGCGGGGGTTGTGAAGCCGCTTTAATACAGTGTCAATAATCATTTATACAAATTGATAAGACCATAATTTTATGAAATTAGATTCAAACACACCCGAAGGACCCCTTGAAGAGAAGTGGAGCCGTCACCTCAAAGATCTTAAACTGGTTGCTCCAAATAACAAACGAAAGCATAAAGTGATTGTGGTAGGAACCGGGCTTGCGGGAGCATCAGCAGCTTCCAGTTTGGCTGAACTTGGCTACCAGGTTTCAACCTTTTGTATTCAGGATTCTGCACGACGCGCTCACAGTATTGCCGCTCAGGGAGGAATTAACGCAGCAAAAAATTATCCGAATGATGGTGATAGCGTTTGGCGTCTTTTTTATGATACCATTAAAGGCGGCGATTACAGAAGCCGTGAAGCCAATGTGTATCGTTTGGCACAAAATTCGAACAGCATCATTGATCAAGCCGTAGCGCAGGGCGTTCCATTTGCCCGTGAATATGGTGGATTGTTGGATAACCGATCATTTGGCGGTGCCCAGGTTTCCCGAACATTTTATGCCCGTGGCCAAACCGGTCAGCAGTTGCTGTTGGGCGCTTATCAATCCATGATGAAGGAAGTTCATGCAGGGAAGATCAAAAATCATCCCCGACACGAAATGCTCGATCTTGTAGTGGTTGATGGCAAGGCACGCGGAATTATAACAAGAAATTTGGTTGATGGATCCATCAACCGATACGAAGCCGATGCTGTTGTACTTTGCACCGGTGGATACGGAAATGTGTTTTATCTTTCCACAAACGCAAAAAATTCAAACGTAACGGCCGCGTGGAGATGTCACAAGCGTGGAGCTGCTTTTGCAAATCCATGTTATGTGCAGATTCATCCGACCTGTATTCCTGTGAGTGGCGATTATCAATCCAAGCTGACTCTGATGAGTGAAAGTTTGAGAAATGATGGCCGTGTGTGGGTTCCACGAGATCCTAAGGATGAGCGAAAGCCAAGTGATATTCCCGAGGAAGATCGCTATTACTACCTCGAAGAGAAGTACCCAAGTTTTGGAAATCTTGTGCCACGTGATGTTGCATCTCGTAACGCCAAAATGGTTACAGATGATGGAATGGGCGTTGGTGAAACGGGACTTGCAGTTTATCTTGATTTCAGAGACGCTATTAAACGAGAAGGACGGGATGCGATTGCCGCTAAGTATGGCAACCTTTTTGATATGTATCAAAACATTACGGATGAAAATCCTTACGAAACGCCGATGAAAATTTTCCCGGCTGTGCATTATACAATGGGCGGTCTTTGGGTCGATTACAACCTGATGAGCAACATCCCAGGATTGTTTGTTGCAGGCGAAGCGAACTTCTCTGATCACGGAGCAAACCGATTGGGAGCCAGTGCGTTGATGCAGGGGCTTTCTGATGGATATTTCATCATACCACACACCGTTGGAAATTACATTGCGGGAGAAGAATTCCCGAAGATTTCCACCGATCATAAAGCGTTTAATGAAGCAGCGGAATCATCAAGCCAAAACCTTGATAAACTGCTCTCTATTAATGGTGATAAAACGGTTGTGGAATTCCACCGTGAGCTGGGTAAGATCATGTGGGATAAGGTTGGAATTTCGCGTTCCAAAGAAGGCTTGGAAGAAGCGATTGAACAGATCAGAGTTCTGCGAAAAGAGTTTTACGAAAACGTTCGTGTTCCGGGCGATTCAACTTACTACAATAAGTATCTGGAATTTGCCCATCGTGTTGCTGATTTCTTTGAACTGGCTGAATTGATGGCGATGGATGCACTGGATCGTAATGAATCTGCCGGATGCCATTTACGGGAAGAATATCAAACCGAAGAGGGTGAGGCCTTGAGGAATGATGAAGAATATTCTTATGTATCAGCGTGGGAGTATGGCGGAGTGAACGGTAAGTTGGAAACAACTCTGCACAAAGAACCACTCAATTTTGAGTTCGTGGAATTGAAACAAAGAAGTTATAAATAAGAGTCTATTATGAGTGAAATGACAATTAATTTAAAAGTATGGCGTCAAAAAAGCGCCGCTGTTGAAGGGAAATTCCAGGATTACAAATTGAGTGGCGTAAGCGAGCACATGTCGTTTTTAGAAATGCTTGATGTGCTGAACGAGAAGTTGATCAAAGAAGGAAAAGATCCTGTTGAGTTTGATTACGATTGCCGTGAGGGAATTTGCGGTTCCTGTAATCTGGTGATCAATGGAAAAGCTCATGGTCCGAAACACATGACCGCTGCTTGTCAGCTGCACATGCGAAATTATGATGACGGAGATACCATTGTGGTTGAACCACCGCGCGCCAAAGCTTTCCCAATAGTGAGAGATCTTGTGGTAGACCGCAGTTCATTAGATCGCATTATTGAAGCGGGGGGATATGTGTCGGTGAAAACCGGATCAGCGCCTGAAGCGAACTTAATTCCTGTGGGTCAGGATAGAGCCAACGAAGCGTTTGATTATGCAACGTGTATTGGTTGTGGTGCTTGTGTGGCAGCGTGTCCTAATTCATCAGCATCGCTGTTTACCGGCGCAAAATTGGCTCACTTAAACATGCTTCCGCAAGGACAGCCTGAACGTGATAAACGTACTCTTGCAATGGTTGATCAAATGGCTGAAGAAGGTTTTGGTGATTGTTCAAATCATGCAGAATGCGAAGCGGTTTGTCCGGTGGGAATTAGTATTTCATCCATTGCTCAAATGCGAAGAGATTATATGAAAGCATTGGTTTGATCTGATTGATCCCTTTGTTTTAGACTTTCAATCCCGTTGGTTTACCAAATTCTGGTACAGCCGGCGGGATTTTTTTATTTGATTAAATCTTACTTAAAATTTAATGAATATCATCCCCTCTTGAGAGGGGATTGAGGGGTGTGTTTGATGAGTTAGTTTCTGTATAGAAACTTTTTATGTCTATTTGTCGATGTAATGAAAAGACTGGGTTTAACCTTTCTTCTTTTTTCATACACTTCCCCTGTGTTCTTTGCACACCCTGTGGTTCCTCTTCTTCGGAGTTTTATTGATAACCAATTTTTAAGCCCCGTTTTCGTTTTTAAGTGTAGATATTCAATCAAGAGAAAAACAGATCAATGAAAAAAAACTGGTGGAAAGAAGCGGTTATCTACGAAATTTATCCCAGAAGTTTTAAGGACAGCAATGGTGACGGCATCGGAGATTTGAGGGGGATCATACAAAAACTCGATTACCTGAAAAAATTGGGCGTTGATGTGTTGTGGCTTTGCCCGGTGTACGATTCGCCAAATGATGATTATGGATATGATATCCGCAATTATCGGAAAATCATCGAAGAAGCAGGAACAATGAAAGACTTTGATGAACTGCTGGAAGGTATTCATCAACGTGGGATAAAGCTGATTATGGATCTGGTGGTCAATCACACCTCAGATGAACACGAATGGTTTCAAAAATCGAGAGAGTCAAAAGATAATCCCTATCGTGACTATTACTTTTGGAAGCCCGAAAAACCCAATAACTGGCAATCCTTTTTTGGTGGAGATGCATGGGAATATGATGAGAAAACAGGGGAGTGGTATCTGCATTTGTTCACCAAAAAGCAGCCTGACCTGAACTGGGAAAACCCAAACGTTCGGGAGAAGGTTCATAAAATGATGCGCTTTTGGCTGGAAAAAGGAGTAGACGGATTTCGGCTTGATGTGATTTCACTCATCTCGAAACGAACTGATTTTACCGATACTGATTTAGACAATTTTGCGGATGTCATTGAACAGGTGTATGCCAATGGTCCGCGATTGCATGAATATTTGCGCGAAATGAATGAAGAAGTTTTGGGTCAGTACGATATCATGACAGTTGGTGAAGCCGTAGGGGTTCCAAAAAATATGGCATTGCTCTGTGTTGGAGAAGACCGCAACGAATTGGACATGATTTTTCAGTTCGATCATATGCTGATGGATGCCGGTCCGGGGGGACGTTTTGATCCAATCAAAAGAGATTTTATTCACTTTAAACGAATATTTAGGGAGTGGGATGAAGCGGTATCGGAGAAAGGTTGGAATTCCATTTATTTAGACAATCACGATTATCCAAGGATGGTGTCAAGATTTGGAAATGATCAGCAGTATAGAGAAGAATCCGCCAAACTTTTAGCTATGATGTTGCTGACAATGAGGGGAACACCCTGCATATTTCAGGGATCGGAGTTAGGAATGACCAATGTGGCGTATCCGCTGTTTGAAGATTACAGGGATGTGGAAACGAGAAATGCCAAAGAAGCCTGGGTGAAAGCCGGTAAAGATCCTGATGAGCTGCTCGACTATGTTCAAAAATATAGCCGGGATAACGCCCGAACCCCAATGCAGTGGAACAGCCAAAAACACGCCGGTTTTACAGAAGGAATCCCTTGGGTGAAAGTGAATCCAAATTATACGGGAATTAATGCGGAGATTGCTTTGGAAAACCAAAATTCCATTTTTTGGTTTTATAAACGTCTGATTGAATTCCGTAAAGATCACCCCGTTTTGGTCTATGGGAATTTTGAACAAACAGACAAGGAACACTCACAGCTGTTTTCGTATCGCCGATGGGACGAAGATATGGAGTTTCATGTACTATTAAACTTTTCTGATAAGCTTTGTGACATTACTCAATTTCGAACGGAAGGATATAAAATGGTGATGACCAATCAGTTTGAGTTAGATATCCAACACGATCAGTTGTTGCCGTGGGAGGGGAGGGTTTATCAGTTAGGGAAAAGTTAATTTGTTCAATCTACTATGCTAAATGTAGAAAACCCCGAGTATTTTGCCCTATTCAGACCATACCGCAAACTCATTCCCATTTGGATCTGCAAAATAAAATCGTCTGCCGCCGGGAAATTCATAAATAGGTTCTTTTTTGAGAAGTACTGATGAACCACGCTATTTTAATAGAGAATTTATAAACTTTCAAAATGTGCTGAAGCATGAAAATAACTCTCTATTACAGTCGGTTTTTATAAAATCCATGTGATTTTGGCTGGCTGAATTTTTCTTGATTGAACTCTTCCGTTTTTCCTTTTGGAATGGTTAAAGTTTCCCAGCTTTCTCCGCGTATCCACTTTGCCAGCATCACAATTTGACCGGTATGATAAGCCACATGTGCAAGATGTCTTTCAACAGCTTCCAAAATAGTGTGTCCTTCGTTTCGAATATAGATGAGTTGGTTAAGTTCATTATTTTCAATAGAATGAAGGGATTCGAATAACACATTCCAACCCTTCTCCCAATAATTAAGGAGTTCCTTACGAGTTTTAATGTCATTGATGAATTCGTTATCTCTATTGCGCCAAGACTTTTCACCATCTTCCGTTCTGAAATTTGTCCATCGCGAAATCATATTTCCGGAAAGATGTTTCATCAGAATAGCTACCGAATTGAGCTCATTCGAAGGGGTTTGGTGAAGCTCTTCATCTTTAAGCTGTGTTATCGATTTTTCAACTAATAGTTTATAATATTTGAATAGCCTTACAGAACCATCCGGAGCTGTTGATTTAGAATCCATGGTAAAATAGTAGTATTAAAATTTGTTAGAGATAGATTGTAAAGGAAATAATTTACAACTAAAGACTACAGTTGGCTAAACCTAATTCAATCAGAGCTATTTTCTACTTTTTTTATCATCATTATCCGGTCTCGAATGGGAGGGAGGATCGCTCGCGGGAAATGTTTGTTCCAGCTCACGGTCTAAAGCTTCGTCCATTTTCTTTTTCTTCGATTCCTTTTCCAGGTTTTCTTTCACCTGAGTTATATTTCTATTCTTATCCATAACTCTCCTTTTTTATAAAATAACTACAAAGGAGTATGATTTGTTGTACATAGTGTTAAGCCAAATATGAAATGTTGGTCGAAACCTGTGAGCACCTACTGGATCTGAGCGTTGGGTTTTGTGAGAAAATTGCCTTATGGTACCTTCTTTTAAAGTTAATGACGCTGACAGAAAGCCGGTATGCTGTCAGGTCTCACCCACCTCTTTAGTCTTGACAAGACACTAGCTTATGGAAAAAATTTAATTTGACTCAAAATCACATAAAGGATAGTGGTTAAATTCTACTGAATATCTCAAGAGAGTTAAGCTCTATATCTTTTTTTGAACTATTTATTGTAATTCGCCTATAATTTTAGAAAACAGAGAGTAACACTATAAAAAGGCACTAACATGAAATTTTCTATAAGAAGTGTGTGGGAAGATGTTCGCACAAGCTTTTGGTTTGTTCCAACTATAATGACAATTGGAGCAGTTATATTATCTATAATCACTTTGTTGGCAGACAGAGAGTCCGGATTTTTGGAATCTCCCGTTTCGTGGTGGGTTTACAGTGGTGGTGCGGACGGAGCTCGTTCAGTTTTAGCTGCCATTAGTGGATCAATGATTACGGTTACAAGTGTTGTATTTTCAATAACGATCGTAACTCTAACCTTGGCTTCGGGTCAATTTGGTTCCAGAGTATTACGAAACTTTATGCGTGATACCGGAAATCAAGTA
The DNA here is from genome assembly GCA_040876545.1 of Balneolaceae bacterium. Classification (GTDB taxonomy): domain Bacteria; phylum Bacteroidota; class Rhodothermia; order Balneolales; family Balneolaceae; genus SW132. The sequence goes on from JBBDPF010000025.1 coordinate 594,243, forward strand.
ACGTTGGGGACGTTTATAGCCACATTTATTTATAGCCTGCTAATCTTGAGGAGTGTAAGGAGTGAGGGTGAAAACGAATTTATTCCTTATCTATCAGTTACTGTAGGTGTTATTCTGGTTTTTTTCAGTGTAGGTGTTTTAATCTATTTTATTCATCATGTATCTTCAAATATACAGGCAGAAAGTATTGTTAATAAAATTTATGATGAGACCATAGAAGCTGTAGAAAGTCAATTTTCTGATGAAGAGGGAAAAGAATCAGGGAGTAAAATAAACTCAAAACCTGATTTGCCTGAGTCTTTTTATGATAAGGCACACACTATTAAAGCTACACAGAGTAACTATCTTCAGGTTATAAAGTATGATGAGGTTTTAAAACGGGCAGATGGAGATAACCTTATCGTGGAATTATTAAACAAACCGGGAGATTTTATTACAAAAGGAAATCCCGTTCTTAGGATTTGGCCACCTCAAAAAGTTGACCAGACAATAGATAAAAAGCTGTATGACACATTAATTTTTGGTGTACATCGGAATTTATCTCAGAATGCAGAATATGGACTTAAACAGCTGGTAGAGATAGCTGTTCGTGCCCTCTCTCCCGGTATTAATGATCCTTTTACCGCTATAAATTGTATAGATAGATTGGCCGCAATTCTTAGCCAGTTAACCCATCGCCACTTTCCATCCCCATTCCATTATTCTAAAGAGGGCAAACTTCTCCTGATTTTAAAACCATCAACATTTGAGGGATTCGTTAACACTTCATTTAACCAGATACGACAGAACTCACAGTCAACTCCTGCCGTAATGATGAAGCTGATGGAGGCTATTGAGACGATCATGACTCAGGCCTCAAAAACGGATCAGTACAAGATCTTACGAAAGCATGCTGATATGATTAGAAATACAGGTAAAGAAAATTTAAAAGAACAAAACGATTGGGAAGATCTTGAGTTGCGATATAAAAAAATAGTTAAGCACCTCGGAAATGTAGAATTAGGATTGGTATGATTTTGTAGTAATCAAGCTTCAAGGAATAGAAGCATTAAAAAGGTGTACTCTGCGAAACTCAGCGCAAAACTTTGCGTGACTCTGCGAGAAACAGAGGGAAAGAATTCGATCAGAATTTGACAGCTAACAAAAGGGGATCTGGTAGTCGTTCTCGCAGAGTTTCGCTGATGAAACGCTGAGTTCCGCGGAGGTAAATATTCAAATTTGCAGGAATAATGCACTTCAATATTTCGGGCAAAAGGTTAGGTCTTTTAATTAATAAATACTTCATCGTTAAGAGAGACCAATAACAAGAATTGTAATAACTATAAGTAAGATCGGCTCGCATTCTGCGAAACTCAGCGCAAAACTTTGCGTGACTCTGCGAGAAACAGAGGGAAAGAATCCAAAACTTTGCAAAAACCATGGAGAGTTTCATAAATGTTTAGAAAAATTAGTTTTGTTTTATTTAAAAGTATCTCTACATTTGTAGAGAACAATCTAAACTTTGTAGAACTATGAAGCTATCCAAATCCGAAGAACAGTTGATGCAGTATATCTGGAAACGTGGAAAAGCGTTTATGAATGAGCTGCTGGAAATGTATCCTGAGCCAAAACCTGCGAATACAACCGTAGCTACGTTATTAAAACGAATGAGAGATAAGAAATACATCGATTATGAACAGATGGGTCGGTCGCGACAATATTATCCGCTTGTTAAGAAAACGGATTATTTCTCACGACATATCAACAGTTTGATCAGTAAATATTTTGATAACTCTCCATCTTCTTTCGCATCATTTTTTACTACGGAAACCGATTTATCCGAGGAAGAATTGAAAGACCTTCAAGAAATTGTTAAAAAAGAACTTAAAAAGAGGCGACAATGATTACCTATCTGATCTACTCAATTGTAAGCATGGGGATTCTGCTACTTTTTTATCACACCATTTTGGAAAAAGAGAAGATGCATCATATCAACAGAGGGTTCTTGGTTTTTAGTTTAATCTTTTCACTAAGCATACCGCTTATTCCTGTTGGCATGGCTGATTCTTTCCTTCCCTTTCAAAACCAACAAGGTTCTGAAATCCAATCTTTTCCTTATTCAATAGAAGGAGAATGGTCAGAAGTTGGCGCAGGAGGGATGATGCCGGTAAGCGTCAACTCGGGAACGTCTCTTCATCCATTTCTCCCAATTGTACTGATCATCTATATGGTTATTGTTGGATTTCTTTTTATTCGATTGCTCAGAATTATTTATATGATTCAACTAAAAGCAGATCGAAATCAACGGAAGCTTTTTGCCGGTTATGAAATTGTTCTACTCAATGAAAAAGTAATTCCCCACACATTTTATAGTACTATATTTATCAATAAAGATGAGTATTTGAAAGGTGAAATCCCCGGGGAGATTCTGGTTCATGAGTTAACACATGCCAAACAAAAACACACAATAGATGTACTTTTTGTTGAATTTCTGAAGATTATATTCTGGTTCAATCCGCTACTCTATTACTATAAAAAAGCCATTCTCTTGAATCATGAATTTCTCGCCGATGAAGCTGTGATTTCCGATGGAGCACAAGTTTCCGTTTATCAAAAACTTCTTTTAAAAACACTGGTGGGGCAACCTACACACGGGCTCATTAGTCAATTCAACTATTCATTAACCAAAAAACGCCTTCGTATGATGACACAATCCACATCCACAATCCGTACGTTTTTTAAAATGGCTGCCTTTTTGCCATTATTCGCTGCATTGGCCCTTTTATTAGGCTGTGAACCTTCAACAACTGAGTATTCAAGTCAAGATTCACCGGTTGTAAAAGAGCTCTCTATTGAGGTTCTTAAATCAGAAATATTGAATATAAATGGTGAATTGATGAACCTTTCTGAATTCGAAGGGTATCTCTCCGGAATGTCTGAATACCCTGAACAAATTAACTTGGAAGTAAACTCCAATGCAACTACAGGGATGGTTGTGGATGTGCAGAATATCTTACGGAAACAAGGAGCTTTAAAGATCAACTATTCAACGACCCTGAAAGGGAATGATGAAAATCTTGATCGTGTAACCAAAGAATACCTGCAAGCCGCTGAGAAGTATATGGGTATGAGTATAGAAAATACAGATCAGCAACTATTAGAAGAAGAGTATGAAAAAGCAGAGAAACTGTATGAAGCCATTCAAGAGATTGAACCTGAAAATTCACTCTCTCCGCCACCACCGCCTTTTGTTCCTTCCCCTGAAAAGCGGCTTGAGATATCTGTAAATAATTCCGATCAATCTAACCTGTCACAGTCTACTCCGGCACCACCTGTTGAAAAAAGGAACCTGTTACAAATTTTGTTAGATGCACAGGGCTCTTTGTTGATGAATGAAGAACCGACAAAGATGAATGATGTTAAAAACCGAATTAAACAATTTGTAGATAATAATGGGAGAAAGCCTGATCTGTCAGAAAATTCACAAGAGGCAATTGTCTCCATAAAAACAGACAGGAATACATCTCATGAACTTTACATTGATTTGTTGGACGAGGTGTTGGCCGCTTATAGTGAGTTAAGAGATAAAGCAGCACAAGATCGTTTTGGTACTACATTTTCATCAATGGAAGAGAACAGTGACCAATGGACAGAAGTGAAGGAAATCTATCCGAAAAGAATTTCAATTGTACCCCCTGAAGGGAGTTGATAGTAAAAAATACTGGCACCATTCTGCGAAACTCAGCGTAAAACTTTGCGTGACTCTGCGAGAAATAGAGGGAAAGAATTCGATCAGAACTTGACGCTAACAAAAGGAGACCTGGTAGTCGTTCTCGCAGATTTTCGCTGATGAACCACTGAGTTACGTGGAGATCATCAAATTGCCCTTCAACTTGATTTCTATTTTAGCACTTATTACAAGTCCGGCTCGGGGTATATTCCATGAGTTCTCCGCGACTATCTAATTCTATTTTGCAACATGTAAGGAACATTCCCTCTAATATTTTACGGCCCCGCTGAATCCGCGATTTAGCAGCTGTTTCTTCAATAATATTAATTTATATAGCCTCAGTTTGGTGTGAAGGTGCACTTTTCTCAATAATTTGTTTCGCTTGATTAATATAATACATGGCAGAATCTACCTCACCGATGGCAGTAGCTTCCAACTGTCGGATGATGCCAAAACCCCAACTTTTACGCCCGATGTGGTCGGGAATTATTTTGCTACACTTAACCGCTGAATCGGCGGATATGGTGGAAGTCGGCAATGATATCACCTCCAATGAAACCTGGACGGGTGGCACGTTATATCGCGTACTAAGGCTATTGATGTGGAGCAAAATGTAATATTGACGATCGGAGCCGGTGTAACCATTGAAGTTACCGCAGATGCATGGATTCTGGTTCCTTCCGACAACGCGGCACTAATGGTGAAAGGAGAAAAATTCCGACGTCTTATTTGATATCGACTCTATCTGAAGGAGGTTTCTTCTCGTGTTTTTTCCAAATAGGAGTATGCCTCTTCCACACGTCGGTCATCTTCTCCAAAATTTTCTTCAAAGATTTCTGCAGCCTGTTCAAAATCCTCTCCTGCTTCCCTGAATTTTCTCTGTTTCAGTTTCAGGCGGCCGTGGCTGAGAAAGTGTTCGGCCACCCGGTAATGATCATCTGGATAGGCGTCTATGAAGATAGACTTTGCTTCCGTATAAATTGAATCGGCGCGACTGTATGAACCCATTTCACGGCTTACATCACCCAGTTTGTTCAGATCAACAGCTACTTCAGGATGCTCATCGCCAAGATTTTTTTTGTCTATACTAACCACACGTTCATACATCGGATAGGCTTCCTCATATCTTTTGGTTATTTGATAAAGGGAGGCCAGGTTATAAATGGTGGCTGCCAATTGTGTGTTTTCTTCATCATAGTAGGCTTCCTGAATGGCAATAATTTTTTTATAAATTTGTTCTGCCTCTTCATATTCTTCCAGATCTTGTTTTGTCAACGCTACAATATTCAAGGAGAATACAATTCGTATATTATCTTCGTCATACACTTGTTGCATTATTTCAAGATCCTTGAGAGCGTATTCTTCTGCCTTCTTGTAATGACCCATTACCCGCAAATTAATGGCCATACTTTGATAAGTGGAAGCGACAGCTGTATTGTCTTCATCCATCAATTTCAGTTTTATCTCAAGCGATTGTCGGTAATATTGATCAGCCTCTGAATGATTGCCCAAATGATGGTGGTTTTTTCCCATTTTGTTCAATGTAGTAGCGATATTAAGATGATCATGCCCATACAGTTCCCGGTAAAAATCCAGTGCTTTTTTATTGAACTCCAAGGCCTCATTGTGCTTTCCCATTCTGGATTTTACTTCTGCATAGTTACTTAATGTATTGTATCGTTCTACCGAATTTGAATCTTCCGATGCGATATACAGGCTGTCCGCGTAAAGAAAAAGCTCTTCAGATTTATCAAATTGGGATTGGTGAGCCTGGTTATATGCCAGAATGGAATATTTATTGGCGAGCTGTTTGAGGGCAGTATCTGTGGAAGTTTCATTTATCTCGATCGCCTCCCTAATCAATTCGTCCGATTCCTCATATTCTCCGGCATCTCTTTTCAATAGTGCCAGTGAGGTATAAATGCTGGCCGTTCGCAAATCGTTTGTGCCAAAATGCGTCTCACTCTTTTCAATGGCTTTTTGCATGGCCTGTTCTGCCTCGTCCAGTTCATCCAGATTACGGAGTGCTTCACCAATCGAGGTCATGATGCCTATTTGTGTTTCCGGCTGATGTTGCAAATCATCTTCCACATTCGCCAACCCGGTTTGCAAAAGTTCTTGGGCAGTCAAATCTTTACCAGCATACTCGTCGGCATTGGGATTATTGTATCTAAAAATATCCACCAGAAAACTTTGGACAGATGTTGCTTTCTGAGCCTGAAACTCCGCCTGGTCCCGTTCTTTGCTTATCTGATTTGTATGATAAAACAGAAATAGTGTCGTTATGAGAATAAACAATCCGACTATAGAAAGTGCTACCCTGTTGCGGCTGAGAAATTTATTAAAACGGTAGCCGAACGTGCTGTTTCGTGCAGATACGGGTAACGCAGACCGATATTTTTCGAGCTCATTGGTCAACTCACGAGCAGTCCGGTATCTTTGCGTCGGATTTTTTTCGATACCCTTGAGCTGAATTGCATCAAGATCACCTCTCAGATGCCTGATGAGCGATAACGGTTTTTCTGACCGTTTCTCCGCTATAACTTCTGAGCCTTCGGTACTACTCAGCCGGTAACTTGGCAGCCTGGGTTCTGTGTTCAAAACAGTTTGCTCAGTTTCGTAAACAGACTTGTTTTGTAAGTTATACGGGTGCAGTCCGGTCAACAGTTGATGCAGGATGATACCTAAAGCATACATGTCAGTAGCCGTGGTAACTGACTCCTGACGGATCTGTTCAGGAGAGGCATATTTTGGGGTTAAGATACGCGCCCTTGTGAGCGTCAGGTTATCACTATGTTCCACACCTGTATCCAGCAGTTTCGCAATACCGAAATCCAAAATTTTGACCTGACCTTCTTCAGTTATGAAGATGTTATCGGGTTTTAGGTCGTGGTGAATGATCAGATTTTCGTGAGCATGCCTCACCGCTTCGAGCACGTTTAGGAAGAGGTTAATACGCTCATCGATTGTCAATTTTTTTTCATCGCAATACTGGACTATAGGTGTTCCTTCTACATACTCCATGACCAGATAGGGAGCGCCGTTCTGTATTACGCCACCGTCAAATAATTTGGCGATTCCTGGATGATTCAGGCCTGCAAGAATATTCCGCTCCCGGTTGAACAGGCGGATATTTTCGGGCGTATCCATGCCTGTCCTTATAAGCTTTATTGCAACTGTGTGCTCGAAGTCGCCATCCGCTCGTTCCCCGCGGTAAACGATACCCATTCCGCCCTGGCCTATTTTTTTTCTAATGGTATACGCGCCCACCTTATGTCCCTTAAAATCAAAATCCTCTGTATGGGCTTTAATTTCATTCGAATCATCATAAAAATCGTACTTATGTTCTTTTAGTTCTTCAAGCCATCCTTCTGAGGCGAATATGGATTCAAGAAGTTGGGTAACCGTATTTTTTAGAACTTCATTACTGCCACATTTCTCTTTTATGTGGTTTTTTCTTTGATGATGTGGAAGGTCGAGAACATCATCAATAATGGTTTCAACTTCTTGCCAGTTAAAATCATCCATAGTAACAAATCTAATTTTCGATTTATAGTGAACGCTTGACAAGTATATACGAAGCTTAAAGTATAATCAGCTCACTTACTTGACTTCAAATTTGCCTTTTAATCTATTGTAAAGCCAGCCACGAGCTTTCATCCAGTCTCTATTAACAGCACTCTCCGAAATATTAAGAGCCTCAGCGGTTTGTTTTATAGTCATTTCTCCGAAGAAGCGCATCTCCACAACTTTAACCAATCGTTTGTTGAGTTTTTCCAATTCATTTAAGGCGGTGTCTATATTGATAAATTCTTCAGCTTGTTTGCGCGAATTTAAAATACCATCGATATACGTCAGATTTTTTTCTTTGCCCCCTCTTTTTTGAGCATGCTTTTTTCTGGCGTGATCAATTAAAATTTGTCTCATACAATTAGATGCAATTGCCAAAAAATGGGATTTATCGCTAAAACTAATTTGTGTCTGGTCAATCATTTTTAGATAAGCTTCATGAACCAACTCGGTTTTAGATAGGGTATGATCGGGTTGTTGGCGAGACATGTGAGCGTGGGCCATTTGATGCAGCTGCTTGTAAATGAGGGGATATAGCTCATCAAAAACACCACTTTCTCCTTTGTGAAGACGTAAAAGTAAACGAGTAACTTCAGATGAGTTTTCCATAAAGAAGATCGATTTTTTGAGCTCAAATACTGCTTTATATAATCTGCCAATAGCCGATTCTAATCAATAAAACCAAACTTACATAAAATTTTTAGTTTGAGCCAATGGTAATATGTCATTGCCCATGAGTAGACAACTAAAAAAATTATATCATTTTGACGTCTTTGTCAGATCGATTGCGTATTCCATTAAAACTGAGGGTTATGTGTTCCCAGGCATGGAACATACTACTTAAGAGTTTCCAGATGATTTAACCAAGGATGAGGCATGGATCAGCATAAACAGTACCTGATACTTTGCCAAATGCCGAAATTTAGAATAGTGCGAACTATGGCATTCTTGTGCGAGAAAGTAGAAAGTAATGTTACCTATTCCAATAACGACAATGACGATATACAAACGTACTGATAACAAACGAGAACACTAATAATGAAGATAAAAGTGGGGTGTTGATTACGCTCCACTTTTTTTGAGCTGATTTTCAGTTGAGTTTCGTAGATACCAATAGGAACTCCCTATAACTAATTACAATCAAATAAAGTGGAAAGGTTATGTATAAAATAGGTCGAATAGTATTAAGTATTTTTATAGTAAGTCTGATTGCATTAGCGTGCGAAGGTCCATCAGGACCGGAAGGTATTCAGGGCTCCGAAGGGCCTGAGGGGCCTGTAGGTCCGGCTGGCGAAGACGGCAGTTTGATGTACGCTGGAGAAGGTGAACCCGGTAATGATATCGGAGACATTGATGATTATTATTTAAACCAAGACACCGGTGAACTCTACGGTCCCAAAGATGAAGATGGTTGGGGCGACCCTGGCGTGGTGCTGATGGGGGCTGATGGGCAGGACGGGGAAGACGGAAGCCAGATCCACTCAGGCAGCGGTGAACCAGATCCCGATTTGGGGGCCGAAGGTGACTTTTATCTAAATGAAGATGAATACGATTTATATGGTCCGAAAACCAGTAACGGCTGGGGGTCACCGTTGAACTTAAAAGGAGTTGACGGCAATGCGAATGTGACTCGGTATATTTACCCGGGATATGATTTTGAGCAATCATCGTATCAAGCACTACAAATTCCGGATATAGATAGTGAAGAGCAGATGAATGAAAATGCTTTGCTTGTTTACTTGATAGATGCTGATCCTGATGCAGATTCAGTTCATATTCAAATACCTGGATATGGATGGGCGTTTAATACTTTCTATCAGGTTATTACAGCCTGGGACCGTGAGAGTCTCTTCTTTTCAGAGCCTGGGGTGGTATGTTTGATAGAAACTGAAGGACCAGGAGAGGAATTTGAAGGTATTGAAGTTTTCCGAATTGAAGCCAGCAATACCGAAGCCATGACAAAACAGAAAGGTTCCATAATTCCCGATCACTTGGATACATCTGATTACGAGGCCGTAGCCGATTATTACGGTTTTTCTAATTAACGCCGAACTACTCTGATAGAGATAGATATCTTGGATGCCATCGCTTAAATGCGATGGCATTTTTTTTTAAGCCAATTTATAATTGCATTACGTAGGCATTATTACATACTAATTTAATTTAATTTAAATAATTATGTTAAAAATTAGTCGAATTATTTTTTGTGTAGCCTTCATATTTATAGTGGCGAAGGCCCGTCAGGTCTGGGACGGCAGCCAGATTCACTCAGGTACTGGTACACCTGATATCGAGCTGGGCTCGGAAGGTGATTACTATTCAAATAAAGATGAATATGAGCTCTATGGCCCCAAAACAGAAAACGGTTGGGATACACCAATTAGCCTAAAGGGAACCGCTAATGTGCTGTACTCAAGCTGGATCGATATCAATTGGAATCATACTGATGACCCTACCTATAAAGCGATGAATATTGTAGAAGAACGTATTACGGATGATTTTTTAGACACAGGAGTTATTAAAGTATACCTTCTTTCTGAAAACAATAATAGTAACGGAGATGTTAGAATTGTGTATCCCATTCCCAATTTTATAAATAATGCTGTATTGCGCTATAGGGTTGTTAACCAAACTGATAATTACGATTTCAAAGGTTTTATTTTTGAGTATGAGTCAACAGATGGTAATAATTTGTCAGATCTTGCCGATATCCACTCCCGGAGGTGGGCAGCTTAAGGCCAAAGCAGCAGAAGGTGAAATATCCATTGATTTGAATGATTATGAGCAGGTAAAAAAATACTTTGGCCTGAAAAATTAAATGTGCGGTTATCTGATAAAAAGTTTACCAGAGGGGCTTGGTTTTGTTTTATGTCTAAGCTAAGCCCTTTATTTATGGCCTCTTCTAAAAAGTTGTAAAGCAATGTGATGGCGCAGGAGAAATAGATTCCGAGCCAACTGATTTTGACACCGCTGCCGGTTTTGAGGATAAGGATGCCCTTCAGCCCGATTGGGGAACGTGTCCGGATTAAAATTTATAAACGGATTAGAAAAAGGCGGCTTTCAGCTCGCCTTTTTTTTTATTGAGGGAGCCTCCGTACTTAGATATTTATTTTTTGTGAGCTGTTTGTCATTGGCATTGCGTATTCACTATTGAACACTATAAATACGGATCTGCCAACCCTGTGTTGAGCCAGGTTCTGTTAATTATTAAGCCCGACAGATATGCGACGACTATTCGACCTTTCGATGATTGCCCTTATTACTATTACACTTTCTGCTTGTAGCGACTCAAGTACGGGTCCCGATCCGGATTCTGGTGAAGACGGAGGGGGTAACAGTGAACCAACTACCTACAGTCTTTCAGTGGATATGACGCCTTCAGATGCCGGAAGTATTTCTGAACTGGAAGATTCCTACGAAGAAGGCGAAGACGTTGAAGTGCAGGCCGACCCTAATGATGAATACGTGTTTGTCGGGTGGTCGGGCGATGTGGAGAGCGAAGAGAATCCCCTGTCGCTGACCGTGGACCAAAACTATGATCTGACGGCGAATTTTGAGCTGAAAGACTATGAGCTCACCATTAATACGGACGGTGAAGGTAGCGTGAGCGAAGACGTGGTGGAGGAAAAAACCAAAGAGTATGAGCACGGCACCGTGGTGGAGCTAACGGCTAATCCGGCCGAAGGGTATAAATTTGTGGAATGGACAGGAGATGTGGAAGGCAGCGACAACCCGGCCCAGATCACTGTTGATGATCCCAAAGAAGTGACGGCCGTGTTTGAGAAAAAAAGCTATCCGCTGACTATAAACACCGATGGTGATGGGGCGGTACGTGAAGAAGTGCTCCAGCAGAAAACGACCGACTACGAATTTGGTGCAGTCGTAGAGCTAACGGCCAATTCTGGTGAAGGATCTGAGTTTGCCGGGTGGAGTGGAGATGTTACGGGAACGGACAACCCTGTTGAGGTTACCGTGGAAGACACGATGGAAGTGACCGCAATATTTGAGAGTGAAACCTTTACGGTTTCCACATCAACAACAGGGGAGGGAACATTAGAGAGGGACCCTGACCAAGACGAATACGACTATGACAGTATTGTAGAAATTACAGCAGACCCGGATGAAGGCTGGGAATTTAGTGAATGGGGTGGTGATGCTTCGGGTACCGATAACCCATTAACAGTTACGGTAACGGAGGATTTAGACATAGCGGCCACCTTCGAAGAGGAACCCACATACAGCTTAACCACGAATACCTCGGGAAACGGATCGATCACGAAAGATCCCGACGAGGAGGAGTACCCCGAAGGCACCGAAGTTGAGCTAACGGCTGATCCGGATGAAGGTTGGGTTTTTGTAGAATGGCAGGGAGATCTGGCTGGAACCCAGAATCCAATACAGGTAACTGTTGATAGCGACAAGGAAGTGACAGCCGTTTTTGAAGAGGAAGAGAAAAGTGATTTTTATCTACACGAAAATGGGGTAACCATCATGTGTCCAGATGCCCTACTGCGAGAAACCGGTGAGGTAAATGGGGTAGAATACGAAGCGGTAGACAGGAGTATGATAAATTTAAGAATACTCAACTCTTTAGACCTGACAACCGTCTGTACCAGTCTTATTACCGATATGTCTGAATTATTTGACGGAAATTCAGCCCTTGATCAAGACCTGAGTAACTGGGATGTGAGTAATGTTACCGATATGCACGCTATGTTCCGAGGTGCCCTTTCTTTTTATGCAGACTTAAACCATTGGGACGTAAGTAATGTGATGGATATGAGTTCAATGTTTGACGATGCTAAAGCCTTTATTGGAGAGATAAGCAATTGGGACGTAAGCAGCGTAACGAACATGAGTAAGATGTTCAGCTCTGCCTCTAACTTTAATGGAGACATTAGCAATTGGAATGTGAGCAGCGTGACAAATATGAGTGAAATGTTCTACCTGGCTACCAGTTTTAATGGTGATTTAAATAATTGGGATGTGAGTAATGTAACTACAATGGACCGGATGTTTAATTCTGCAGAATCTTTCAATAAAGATTTAAACAGCTGGAATGTTAGCAATGTTGTTGATATGGAGAGAATGTTCATGCAAGCCAGAAATTTTAATGGGAATATAAGTAGCTGGAATGTAAGTAATGTGACAAATATGCGTCGTATGTTCAATAATACTGACAACACTTTTAATCAGGATATTAGCAACTGGGATGTAGGGAATGTCACTGATATGTATGGCATGTTTTATAATGCTCCAAGCTTCAATCAAAACTTAAACAGTTGGAATGTAGGTAATGTGACGACTATGAGACACATGTTTCATCATGCTACGAATTTTAATGGTGATATAAGCAGTTGGGACGTGAGCAGTGTAACGGATATGGAAGGCATGTTTGCTTATGCTGTTAGTTTCAATGGTAACCTGAGCAGCTGGGATGTGAATAGTGTGACAGATATGAGTAGTATGTTTATCAACACTGAAATATTTAATAGTGACATCGGGAACTGGAATGTTGGCAATGTGACAAATATGGAAGATATGTTTAGATCAGCTAAAAACTTTAACCAGTATATCGGAGATTGGGACGTTAGCTCTATACCAGACAGGTTTGCTATGGAGTCAATGTTCTATAATGCTGAAAGCTTTTATCAAGATTTAAGCGGATGGTGTGTCACTAATATATCACGGAAACCTACAAGTTTTGATGGGGATTCCGGTTTCGAGGATGAGGATGCCCTTCAGCCCGATTGGGGAACGTGTCCGGATTAAAATTTATAAACGGATTAGAAAAAGGCGGCTTTCAGCTCGCCTTTTTTTTTATTGAGGGAGCCTCCGTACTTAGATATTTATTTTTTGTGAGCTGTTTGTCATTGGCATTGCGTATTCACTATTGAACACTATAAATACGGATCTGCCAACCCTGTGTTGAGCCAGGTTCTGTTAATTATTAAGCCCGACAGATATGCGACGACTATTCGACCTTTCGATGATTGCCCTTATTACTATTACACTTTCTGCTTGTAGCGACTCAAGTACGGGTCCCGATCCGGATTCTGGTGAAGACGGAGGGGGTAACAGTGAACCAACTACCTACAGTCTTTCAGTGGATATGACGCCTTCAGATGCCGGAAGTATTTCTGAACTGGAAGATTCCTACGAAGAAGGCGAAGACGTTGAAGTGCAGGCCGACCCTAATGATGAATACGTGTTTGTCGGGTGGTCGGGCGATGTGGAGAGCGAAGAGAATCCCCTGTCGCTGACCGTGGACCAAAACTATGATCTGACGGCGAATTTTGAGCTGAAAGACTATGAGCTCACCATTAATACGGACGGTGAAGGTAGCGTGAGCGAAGACGTGGTGGAGGAAAAAACCAAAGAGTATGAGCACGGCACCGTGGTGGAGCTAACGGCTAATCCGGCCGAAGGGTATAAATTTGTGGAATGGACAGGAGATGTGGAAGGCAGCGACAACCCGGCCCAGATCACTGTTGATGATCCCAAAGAAGTGACGGCCGTGTTTGAGAAAAAAAGCTATCCGCTGACTATAAACACCGATGGTGATGGGGCGGTACGTGAAGAAGTGCTCCAGCAGAAAACGACCGACTACGAATTTGGTGCAGTCGTAGAGCTAACGGCCAATTCTGGTGAAGGATCTGAGTTTGCCGGGTGGAGTGGAGATGTTACGGGAACGGACAACCCTGTTGAGGTTACCGTGGAAGACACGATGGAAGTGACCGCAATATTTGAGAGTGAAACCTTTACGGTTTCCACATCAACAACAGGGGAGGGAACATTAGAGAGGGACCCTGACCAAGACGAATACGACTATGACAGTATTGTAGAAATTACAGCAGACCCGGATGAAGGCTGGGAATTTAGTGAATGGGGTGGTGATGCTTCGGGTACCGATAACCCATTAACAGTTACGGTAACGGAGGATTTAGACATAGCGGCCACCTTCGAAGAGGAACCCACATACAGCTTAACCACGAATACCTCGGGAAACGGATCGATCACGAAAGATCCCGACGAGGAGGAGTACCCCGAAGGCACCGAAGTTGAGCTAACGGCTGATCCGGATGAAGGTTGGGTTTTTGTAGAATGGCAGGGAGATCTGGCTGGAACCCAGAATCCAATACAGGTAACTGTTGATAGCGACAAGGAAGTGACAGCCGTTTTTGAAGAATCCTTTACTAAGACCGAAAATGGCGTAACCATACAGTGCACAGAGGCTGAAGTTGGAGAAACGGGAACGGTAGATGGAACGGAATACACCAAACGAACCGCTGATCAGATTACCACAGCAAATGCTGCTACGACTTGTACCAGTGGCATAACAGATATATCCGAATTATTTAGTGATGAAAATACTTTTAACGAAGATATTAGCCACTGGGACGTTAGTAGTGTAACAGATATGAATCATATGTTTTATTTAGCAAACAACTTTAATAGTGATATCGGAAGCTGGGATGTTAGCAATGTATCAGACATGAATCGAATGTTCAATAATGCTAAAGCATTTAATCAGGACGTTGGAAGTTGGGATGTCAGCAATGTAACCAATTTGAGTGGGATGTTTGGTCATGCAGAAAGTTTCAACCGAGACATCGGAAACTGGGATGTTAGTGGTGTCACAGATATGGGAAATATGTTTGGTTTTGCTTTAGTCTTCAATCAGGATCTTAATGATTGGGACGTGAGTAATGTTACTGATATGCATTATATGTTTGTAGCAGCTACTGATTTTAATGGTAATATTTCTGGATGGAACGTAAGTAGTGTGACAAATATGTATGGAATGTTTAGGACTACGGAAAGCTTTAACCAAGACCTTAGCAGTTGGGATGTTAGCAACGTCACGAATATGGCATCCACTTTTAGCAGAACTGGAAGTTTTGATCAAGATTTAAATAACTGGGACGTAAGTAGTGTAACGGATATGAGTGGTATGTTTAGGGAGTCAGATGCATTTAATGGTGATATAAGCAGTTGGGACGTAAGTAATGTTACAGATATGAACCGTATGTTTCATTTTGCGGATGTATTCAACCAGGACATCGGTGACTGGAATGTGAGTAATGTTACCGATATGGCAAGTATGTTTTACATTGCCGTTACCTTTAACCAAGATCTTACCGGCTGGTGCGTTGAAAAAATAGATTCCAAGCCTACAAACTTTGATACCAATGCCGATTTCGAAGATGAGGATGCCCTTCAACCCAACTGGGGTACATGTCCAGAATAAAATTGTGAACAGTGAAAACCATTAAAAAAAGGTGGCTTTCAGCCCGCCTTTTTCATTGAGGACGATTGTACAATAAATTAAATATTTATTTGAGCTGTTTTTTAAATGGCACTGCGTATTCACTATTGAACGCTATAAATACGGATCTGCCTAACCAGCGTTGGTAGGTTCTATTAATGATTAAACCAGATAGATTATGCGACGATTACTATTCATTTCAATTATAGCCATTATAACAATTATGCTTACCACCTGCGAGGATAACTCCACGGATCCTGAGGAACCATGTAGCCGTTGCCGTGAGTAAATTCTTCTCCATTCACTTCCTGAGCGTCATCAATGGCGTGCACCTCGATGTTATGCTTCAACAATAGGTCCAGGAATTTATTTGTTAATGTTTCATTGAGCAGACCTTTTTTTGATTAGGATCGGATTCATTCCGGAAAGCTTAGAATGTAACCATTGTTACTGAAGAAGGGAAGGAAACCGTAACGGGTTTGCGCATTCAGGGGGAGCTTAGGAGCTTAGACTTTAGATCAGACGGATTCACGTTTACACCTATATAAAAAAGGTTTGGATAAAAAAATAACAAACATAGATTCGGCTTTTTTAAAATATGTTATGAATATGGCTTCTCTACTACAGAAATTAGTTCTGGTTTATCTGAGATTAATTTTAATTTTCTATCTAATATAGATTCCAATTCCGGTCTATTGACGAAAGAGGCAAATTCAAATTTATCTACTGTAGGGTCCGTTCTGTTTACTATAGATTCTAATTTTGATTTCTCGACTTGCCAGGCAGTGGTAGTTCCATTTTGTCCTTTTGCATCTTTCGGATCAATTTTAATTTCTTTCAATTCACAGCTATCTAAATAGACAGAATTAATACCATTAAGTTTATGATAGAACCGATTGCTCATCAATATGCCATTTAAATTGCAGTTTTTTTCCAACCTTGCTGCAAAATTCATCTTTTCTCCAAGAAAAGTCACTTCAATATCATTTTTACCAATATTTAAAGCATAAATGGCTCCTGTGGCCAGTCCAACTCTTGTTCCGGTCTCAATTTCCTGATCTAATTTTTTTTGAAAATTTTGTAATAGTTTTTCACCCATAAGAATTTGCTCAGCACAAAATTTAAGGGCATTTACATAAGAGCCTTCATTTATATGTGGATAATTGAATATAGCAAGAACAGCATCCCCAATAAATTTATCGAGCACGCCACCATACTTAAAAACTAACTCTCTTGAACTTTTATAATATTTACTTATAAGCTTATTAAGCTCATTAGGATCTGCAGCTGATACAAGATTCGAAAAGTTTTTTAAATCCGTAAGGATGATAATAGCATCATTATAATAGTTATTTCCCAAATTTAAGGTTTGGAGAATCTTATCGGCATCATTCTCTAATGTAGAAATGGTACTTTCCGGAAATTGACGTCTTAAACTAAATCGAATATCGTTTTTATTAAACTTCTCTTTGTCTACATTTTTAAAAACTGGAGGTAGTACTCCCTGAAATAATCGCGCATTAATCATCGTTCCTCTCTCTTATACTTTATTCTAATTGTCAGACACTATTTCCCTAAAGCATCTCTTTTTTCGTAATTCTCTCTTGTGAATTATTTATTGATATTATAATTCAAAACATTTTCTCTTCCAAAAAAATCAAAGCTGAATATCGCTTATTGGAGCTTTTTTACGATTAAATAGTTCTAATAAAAGTCTAATTAAACTTGTTGATAAGTGGTGAGAGAGGTATAAGCATAAATCATCGGACGGAAAAGAATAGTTTCCTGAACATCCATTAGAAGTCTCCTAATTTATCCAAATACCGTACTTGTTTTTTGTAAGATTTTCAACTTCTCTAAAAACACGGATATTTCCATCTACAACTGATGTAGTCAAAATATTTTCTAAGTCTTCTAATCTGTCGAATAATATTTTGTCAAGCGGGTTATGATATAGCTCTGGGATTGGCCTGATTTTTCCAGGGGAAACAATGGGGGTTAAGTACACCGCCATTTCCCGATGAAAACTCAATGAGAGCCGGACGAATTTACCATTTATATGGCCGTTCGATTTATTGTGTGTTGTGTTCAAGTGATAAGTGCAACAGCGCTGTGTTTTATAGGATTTTTATAAAAAGTGCAGTGAAATACCACAATAGCTTAATAAGAAAGCGTATTATGATGAATGGAAAGATCTGTTCCAAACTGGAAATATTCATTCTTAAAATTTTTACGATGAAAATCTACTTCTCAGGTTCAATTCGTGGTGGGCGACAGGACGCCAATCTCTACAAGCTTTTAATTGATGAACGTAACCGATATGGCGTCCAGTCGAGGCACATAAAATTCATATCAATGAGTTTGTACCATCAACCATTCAACCATTTTATCTCTTGTTGTTTCAGAATAAGGTAGATCGACATTGCTTCCCCGGTAGCATGCAGGGGCGACGCGAAAACTGTGGTTTTGTTCTCTTGCTGTATATGTTTCAATAAATGAAGGCGGTCCATCGGGGAAAAGTTCGCTGAAATCTTCCATTGCCCACCTGTCGTTTACCAATTCATCATTATCGGCGAATAAAAATAAAAATGGTTTAGAAATGGATCGGATATAAGTATCCGCCTCAAAACCTTTGATTAATTTCAGCTGCTTCCAATTTCCCCTGAACCCGAGTAACGAGATGAAGAATAAATCCCGGTTCGCTTTATTTGTGGCCTTTATCAGAGCCGGTTCATCTTCGATACCTCCATTACAAATATACATGCTTTGGTATTCGTCAATCAATTGTTTCCTGACACCGAAGGTAGGCCCCGCCATACTTATTGCTCCGGCAAAAAGTTCAGGATAGGTGGAAACTGCGATTTGTGCAATCCAACCGCCCTGACTGTGACCCACCAAATGGATGTTATTGGTATCTATGAAGTCAAACTTTTGAACCTTCAATGCCACATTCTTTGCGTCCAGAGCACGCTGTTCAAAGGTTGTATTATACCATACACCTTCCGAGTCCCCAACTCCCCGCTTATCGAAATAGACGATTGCAAAACCTTGGTTCAGCAGAGCTTCCTCAAAGAAAAACTTGACAAACTCTGTGTAATTTGATTGGTGTGAGCTTGTGCCACCTGAGCCAACCAAAAAAATGATTACAGGAAGTTTTTCTGTATGATGTGAGTTTTTCAACAGCACTCCATTCAGAGTATAGCCCTCACTTTGGGCTGAAATCTTGAGGGTATCTGTTTCCGACGCAAAAGCCGGATTTATGTTATAAATCAAAAGAAAGAACAAGATTAAATGCTTCATTATTTTATAAGTTTAGTTGTTTGACAAAGATTTTTATCAATTAAAATTCACTATTTTAAGCGGATTTAGCTGTCCAAAAATTTTCCTGAACGCATTGTGTATTCAATATGTCCCGTATGTTTATCTATTTGCTCACCGGTCACCTTGAATCCCTGTGATAAATAGAACTGATAACCGGATTTATTCTCTTTGTAAACAGTAAGCGTAAGCTCCGATCGCTGCCTTTTGGCATGTTCCAATAACTGTTTACCAAACCCTTTGCGCTGTTCCGATGGCAGAAGAAACAGGGCGGCAAGCCTGTTTTCTACAAGCGAATAGAAGCCAATGATCTGTTTCCCGGAACGTAATACCCAAGTATCGGATTTCGGGAGCCAGATATTTTTCATTTCAGCCACTTTCGAATTCCAGTAACCAGCGGGTATGAATGAATGTGCCCTGATGGAAGATTTAAGCCAGATTGCTGTTACTGCATTCATATCGGAGGATGAAAGCGGTGTAATTTTGATGTTATTCATTTCAGTGGTAAATCTTATTATGTGTTATGTGATATATTCTTAAAAAAAAGTTTTTTTGTTAAAAGTAGAATTGTGAATACTCCAAATTGAAACTGTATAGAATGATCATCTTAGTTTATATTGAATCCGTAAACAACTCCATCCAGGCCGCCAAAAAAGACCATCCCATTAGACACCACCGGTGATGAGACCACTCCATAAATCAATTCTGGTTTAATCCCGGGTTTTTATTTTTTATATTTTACTCATCAATTAAAACTCAATGGTATAGCTGATACTTGGAATTACAACCACACTCTCATCCAGTACAATACTTTCGGATTCGTAACTGTAATTGTAACCCTCCGGCATGGGTTCACCGAGCATATTTTTGACCTGCAGTGCCCAAATACTCGAATGTCTCGACCGGTTTACACGATAGGTAACTGAGAGATCTGCGTAGATTGTTGAAGGTAATTGATTTTTGAAAGCCTGAGACTCATCAAAAAACACCAGCTCTCGTTCCATAGACTTTTCCGTTAATACAGGGCTGACACGCTCACCTCCCACTAAATTCAACCGGGTGTTTACACCTAATATTCTGCGGTTATCCTTGAAAGAAAACTCTTTTCCAACCAGCGCGTTGGCAACAAAATTTTTGTTGTATCGGGTGTTACGCCATACTCCGTCATCGGCTTTATATCTTGAAGAAAAAACAGATCCGGTGATCAGAAAGTAGTAGCCTTTGTTTAAAAATCGCTCGAATGTTACATCCACCCCAACATTCCTGCCAATGCTGTTGTTTTCCAAAGCATCACCAAACGCCCAATCTTGTTTATAATTAATCATAGAGTAGGAGCTGTCTGCAATACCCGGGGCATCATATAGAAATTGTATATAGGGTTCGATTTTAAATCGGAGATTATCATTTAACTGCCAATCATGGGCCAGTACAAAATGATGTGCTTTAGACAAACCAAGGTCTTTGTTCGGAAATGAAGTGTTGCCGTTCTCTTCGTTCTTAACCAGGTAGATTTTAAGATCTTCCATTTGGCTGTGTTTACCATAACCAAGGCTTATAGAATGGCTGTTGTTTAGATCCAGGCTTAAAGCAATTCTCGGATCAATTGAAAGGGAATTATTTAGAGCAAAGTACCCCCCATTCACACCTGCATTTATTACAAGGTTTTGTGACAGGTTGTAGCTTGATTGTGTATAAAATTCCAAGACATAACTATTTCCTCGTTCATCAACCACATTCCGGTAACTTGACGGGTCACTGTCGATAGTACTGTTAATATCAAGATTGTACTGTAACCTTTTGAAGGTAACCCCGGTTTGTGTAGATAAGCTGGGGTTAACTGTGTGGCTGATGTAAGAACCCAAGCTCAGCTTACCTGAGTTATCATTCGCAAATAAATCTGCATGGGAAACCAGTTCATCATCCTGCCTTTCGGTGTCCATGCGATTTCTGATGCCTGATGCAGCAAGTATAGTTTTGATGTAGGTTCTTTTTCCTGTTAGCAGCCTGTGTGATATTCCTGCAGTACCCATTTGAACTCCCCAATCAAAAGAGACCCTTGACCAATCGTTTTTCCATTTTTCCGGATCTGTTTCAAGAGGCTGAAGCGCTTTATCTTTCCCCCCAATACCCCAAAGTGAAAAGGTACCGGCATTTTTTGTAGGCAAGTTAAATTTGAAGGATAGATCTTGATACCGTATTTGTTGATCGCTTGGAATCACATTAAGATCGGTAAGCAGGCCCAATGTTGAATAGCGATAATTGAACAGGTAGGATGCATTGGAACCCGATGCAAGTGGTCCCTCTGAAGCAATATCCAGACCCATTGTTCCGGCCTGAAAAGTCCTCTCATGGTTTTCATTGTTTCCGGTACGCAAGTTCATGTCGAACACACCGGCAAGAGCATTCCCATATTCAGCCGGAAATGCACTGGTGTGAAAATCTGAATTGTCAAGCATCTGATTACTGAACAATGTAACAAGGCCTCCACCTGCTACATTACCTCCTGCAAGGTGATGGGGAGTAGGAATCTCTACACCCTCAACGCGCCAGGAAATACCTTTGGGACTATTGCCTCTTACAATAATTGCATTGTCTTGTATATTTCCAACGGTAACTCCTGCATAAGCGGATACAAGCCTTGCCGGATCATCAAGTCCCCCGGCATATCGGCGGGTTTCTTCAACACTGAATGACCTTGAACTTACCGTAGCCATAGAGTTTAAAGACTTGTTCTTAATGATTTCAGGGGTTACGGTAACTTCATCTAATTCGGATATAGTTTGTCGAAGTCCTATGTTCAAAACAACCTCTCTTCCTGAAGTGACCAATACCTCAGGAATAATCACCGATTCGTAACCGATAAAGTTTGCTTGTAAGGAATGTCTCCCTAATGAAGCCTTAGAAAAATTAAAGTTTCCTTCTATATCTGTTGATGTACCTAATAAAGGTTCACTATCCAGTATGACTACAGTAGCTCCAATTAGAGTTTCCTTCGTCTGTATATCAAACACATTTCCCTTTATAGTCTGGGTAATGGTTTGTGCATAAACTCCCGGCACAACGAAAAGCGTAAGAAGTGCCATCAGGAGTGGTGTGAAAATTTTGATTGGTTTCATGATTATTGATTTTATTGGTTTGATAAGTAAATCAATCCAGCTTGTTTTTTAAATTTATCCAGAGTACAAATGCCATGACCGCAATACTGATCATGCAGATAATCCCAAAAAGTATAATTTGGATGATTTTTTGTGTTTTTTTTGATTGCTTCATTGTCATTTTATTGAGTTAGTATTCACAGAAGCGTTTAAGTCTGGGGCTAAGATGGGAAGGAGAGAATTGCTATTCGTCTACTCTTATAGGTTTGAACTTTTTACAAGTCCGTTCGTACAGGTTTGGACTCTTGATATTTATATAAGCTGGTCACAGAAATGGCATCTCACTTGTGGAGAAGAGCTAAATGGTGAGAAAATTTTGAGGTTGAAACAAGCGATTATCTGTCGCAATTTTGAAGGGGTAAAGTGTAACGAATAAATACAACCCAACTATTCCGCCATAAACTGTGAGGGCGTTTTACCCGAAAGCTTTTTAAAAACCTGATTAAAGGACGACTTGGAGTTAAAGCCTGAATCTAATGCGATGGCCAGGATGCTGTAATTACTATTTGCCGGATCAAGAGCTCTCTTTTTGAACTCTTCTACCCGGTAGGAATTCACAAAATCGAAAAAATTTCTCTCCTCGTATTGATTGATAACCTGTGAAAGGTGATTTACGGAAAGATCAAGTTCATCAGCCAGGTAACTAAGAGTAAGTTTTGGCTCCAGGAAAGGTTTTTTTTGCCCCATCAATTCCAGAAGTTTCTGATGATATAAAACTGCATCTTTCTGTTTCAATCCAGAATTTTTGTATTCACCAGTGGATTTAGGTTCAGCAAGCCTATCTATTGTGATTTCACCATAAAAAATATTTTGATGTTTAATTCCAAAATAGCCCAAAAAGAAGATAAACAGAACGACCAGAGAATAAACGATCATATCAGTATTAAATTCAGTTTCCATATCCACCAAATTATTCATCAGGAATAAAATTGCAACAACCAAGTAGATAAACCCAATTCCCCAAATACAGTATCTCAACCAGTTTAGATTGATGGATTCTTCGTAGGAAAAGTTGGTGTTGATAAGGTTTTGGTGTTTGTTCACCAAAAAGTATGAGTAGATGGGATAAACAATACCGGAAGTGATAATGGCAAAAATTGAGAAATTGAAAAATGTAGAATAGTTATTAACCTCACCGCGGATTACCATCAACTGTTCTTCTGCTGTGTAGAAAAAAATAAAATCGGTTAGCAGCAGCCATGAAAGAAGTGCTGGTACAAAGTGGATATAAACCTTCCAATTAAATTCATGGTTTGGTCGTAATGAGTAAATAATATAAAGGTATAACATTGGTCCATGCAGTAAAGGAATCGGGTTATCAATTCCTACTAAAAATGGATAGGTACTTTTATAACCAAGCGGATAGATCACGTAGCTCAAAAACAGATTGATTCCAAAAATAAACATCCACATCGAAAGGACTTTGTCTGCGGTTGATTTCTCCTTTTTTGATAACAACAGAAACTGAAGAAAAAAACAGAGAAATATTCCAATGGTGAATATTGTGTTCAAAATGTGGTAGCTAAAATTTAAATGTAAGAGGATGAATAATCATGTTGATAAGATAAATGTAGTTAATTCAATCATATAACGCTAAACATGCTATTGCAACGATAATTTTCAACTTAGAAGTTGAAAACATCTACACGATTCAGTTTTGACCTGATTTCAATCATTAGTAGAATAAACCTGCATTTCCACACGCTTTTCCTCCATAAACTGAGAGGGTGTTTTTCCTGAAAACTTTTTAAAAACCTGATTAAAGGAAGATTTGGAGTTAAAGCCTGAATCTAATGCGATGGCCAGAATACTAAAATTACTGTTTACCGGGTCAAGAGCTCTCTTTTTAAACTCCTCAACGCGGTAAGAATTTATGAAATCAAAGAAATTCTTCTCTTCGTATTGATTGATAACCTGTGATAGATGATTAACCGTAAGATCGAGCTCATCTGCAAGGGCGCTAAGGCTCAGCTTTGGTTCAAGATACGGCTTATCGGTTTTCATTAGCTCTAAAAGTGAATGATGGAATTGACTGGCGTCTTCATCTTTCAGGCCCGACCGCTCGTACTCCCCAACCGGTTTTGGTCCCACAATCCGTATTTTAGAGCCGGTATAATCGGAGAAAATATTCCGATGTCTGATGCCTGAATAACCCAAAAAAATGATAAATGAGATGATCAGCATGTAAAATATCAGGTCGGTATTGAATCCAAAGTTTACGCCAAGACCATCTTCCAGCAATATGACCGATGTTGCAATAATAAAGGTCATTCCTATTCCCCAAATGAAAATTTTCAGCCAGTTCAGGTCAATTGATTCACTGTATGCAAAGTTCTGACTGGTCAGATCTTTGTGCTTTTCCAATAATTTATAGGAGGCAATGGCATAGCCAATTCCGGAAACGATAAAAGCGAAAAGTGAAATTGTTATAAATGTAGAGTAATCATTAATTAACCCTTGATTTACCATTTGTTTTTGTTCCGCTGAATAAAAAAACAAAAAGGGTATCATGTATATATAGAAGAGTGCCGCAGGTGCAAAATGAAGGTGGTTTTGCCAGTTAAACCGCTGATCACTGCGTATAGAGAATAGAATATAGAGATACAAAAAGGGACCGTATAATAACGGAAATGGATGGTGTAAACCGGACAGGTGAGGGTATATATCCCAGTATCCCAGATAATGAAGATAGAAACTGAATAAGTGCATCCCTAACAAAAACATCCAAGTAGCCAGAATTTTATCTGAGATGGAGGCATCTTTTTTTGTTATCAATAAAAACTGAAGAAAAAAACAGAGAAATATTCCAATTGTGAATATGGTCTTCAAAATTTGGAGTCTTAACTTTAGATTATTGTGGGATAAGTATATATGTTACTTTAATTTAAGTGAAGGTAATTATTTCGAACATGTAACTCTACACAAAGCTAAAAGTAGTATTGAAACTTATTTTTATTCTGGGTTCAGCCAACCTTAAAACACCGATCTGTAGCAATAATCAACACAATGCCCATTCAATATTCCCAAATCCTTTTCTTGATAAACGACTGCTCATTGCAGTATCAGAAACGGCGATAGAATTACCGGAATAAAGGGATGGGGTTGTAGAAAGTGCATGCCGCACGATCCAACAAAAAACTTCTTCTTAATTTTTGAGCAATTGTATGGCTAACGGTGCGAGAAATGAGCGGAGGGACTAAGTGGTTGAATGGTAACAAATCAAATTGCGAAGACTTTCCATTTTCGGCTTGATCTGATCCGGATATGTACTGAACTTTTGTTTGACTTTATTTTCCGTAGGCATTCTCTGGATTTCCCCCAATTTGGAGTGAAAATTCCCCAATTGGGGGGTTCTACAAAAGTCCCTTCAAAAACAATTTTGAAGTTTCGCTATTTTTTTAGTAGCCTAAAAGAATTTAAGTTACTGCTTTGGAACCGGTTCCAAAACCGGAATCTGATTTGCTAATAGAGCTCATCTTAAGTTAGTTTAATCAACGAATTCCTTCGCAGGCTCTGCCTCAGGATCATTCTATAGTTCAGCATGTGGGTATTTGGGATGGTAAATAACATGTTGTAAATAACTTCAAAAGAAACAGTACGTCAAATTTAGAATCATCCCGCATGAACCTCTACTAATCAGCCTAATGTTAAAGAACATCGCGATTATGAAAAACAGATATGATATGTGGATAGCACCACTACTAAAAAGGAAACACTATTTTAGGTATTTTGTGACAGGTATTTGGACTGCATTGATTTTAATGGTTGGAATAGTTCCTGCTCAGGCGCAAGATTCAGACACAGTGCAAGGACAAGTAATTGATTCACAAACCGGAGACCCTTTACCTGGAGTGAATGTAATTATTGAAGGAACATCACAGGGTACTTCAACGGATGAAAACGGGGAGTATGAACTCGAAGTTCCTTCTATGCAAGAAACACTCGTTTTTTCTTTTGTTGGATTTCAAAGTCAGGAAATTGATATCGAGGGTGAAGCAACGATTAATGTTAATCTAAATCCTGTAGCTATTTCTGAAGATGAAGTGGTCGTTGTGGGGTATAGCGAGCAGGCCCGGGGTGATATTACGAGTTCGATATCAACGGTAGATATTGAAAAAACCATTGGGTCCAGGCCCATTTCCGATTTGGGAAGCGGTTTACAAGGATCAGTATCGGGTTTGACAATCACAACTCCAACTGGTGAAATTGGCAGTACTCCCAATATTAATCTGCGCGGACTCCAGGGGTCGATAAACTCGTCAGGTGCTTCGCCTCTTATTTTGGTGGATGGAGTAGAAATTGATAATATTAATCAGATAAACCCACAGGATGTTGAGTCGATCTCTGTACTGAAAGATGCTGCTTCAACAGCTATTTATGGATCGCGTGCTGCATGGGGAGCAATTCTGATTGAAACAAAGTACGGTGACAAAAATCGTGCACCACAAGTTAATTATTCAAACAGTTTTTCTGTATCAACGCCTACCACAGATCTTAACGTGGCGCCCTCAGTAGAAGGAGCCGAAATGGCATTTACTGCCATGCAGCGTAGTAATCCTTCAACTGATGAATTTTGTATTGTAGGGGTATGTATCGACCAGGAAGGCATTGAAAAAATGCGCGAATGGAGACAGCAATATGGCGACCAGAATCTTAGCAATGAAATGGAGATGGGGCGCGACTTTGAAATCAGAGATGGCGGATTTCATTTCTACCGTCCATGGGATGCTGCAGATATGTTTATGGATGACTGGCAACCAATGCAGAAACATGACTTAAATGTTTCGGGGGGAAATGAAAATACAAGCTACAATATTGGATTAGGATATTTGAACCAAGATGGTGTAATGACGGCCAATCCCGATGAATGGCAACGTTATAATGTGGATATTGGAGTAGTATCTACTATTAATAGTTGGTTGGAAACCCGTGGAAAGGTAAGATTTTCACAAACAAATCATATACAAGCTAATACCCCTTATACAGATGGAACTTACGATAATTGGTATTATCTGTATCGCTGGCCACAAACCTATCCCTATGGCACCTACGATGGACTCCCGTTCCGAAGTTCTGTAACCGAATTGCAGCAGGCTAATGACAGAATAGATGAAACGGCCAGAACCCGAATTTCTCTTGGGGCAACAGCAAGTTTAGCTGAAAACCTAAGCCTTGAGACCCAATACTCTCATAGCTATAATGTTAATAATGAAAGTCAGGTGGGTGGTCAGGTTCAAGGGTATGACTTCTGGGCCGGCGGTGGAAACCTAAACCATGGCACTTATACAACTGGTGCCTTTAATCAAATAAATCATTCTTCATTCTCGGATAGACGTGATAATTTACGAGCGGTCTTAAATTACGACCTGGAAGTAGAAAATCATTCTGTTACTTTTCTAACAGGTAGTGAAGCTGAGTATTTTAGAGATACTTACCGCTATTCTGAAAAGCAAGACCTGCTGGATGCAGATAATAGACCTGAATTTTCATTAGCTACGGGTGACCAATTTGCAAGTGGTGCCAGTAATCACTGGGCTACACTTGGATTTTTTGGCCGGGTCAACTACGCCTACGATAATAAATACTTACTACAGATAAACGGTCGTTTTGACGGTTCATCCCGCTTCCCCTCGCACCAACAATGGGGATTCTTCCCATCCGTATCAGTAGGATATCGCATTACCGAAGAACCGTTTATGGAATTTGCTGATGATTATCTTACGTCGTTAAAACTTCGTAGTTCGTATGGCTCGGTGGGTAACAGTGCCGTCGGGGAATATCCGTTTATCTCTACGATGGGAAGTTATAGTTCGGGCTGGCTCATTGGCGATTCACAATCTCAACCTACATTTTCTACGCCGGCTCCTGTTTCCAATGATCTAACGTGGGAAACGGTTACAACATTTGATGTTGGTTTTGATGCCAGTTTATTAGAAGATCAACTTAGTGTGACATTCGATTATTATACCCGAACCACCAGCGACATGCTTTCGGCTGGTGTTACCTTGCCTTCTACCTTTGGTACTTCATCACCACAGCGTAATTATGGAGAAATGCAAACAAAGGGCTGGGAAGTTGAAATAGGCTGGAGTCACACCTTCGATGATGAGGCCTTTCTCAATATCACGGGTATATTATCTGATTTCAAAGAGGAAATCACCAAATTGCCAGATGATACTAAGCAGATACCAAGTGCAAACACAGCCTATCATCGTTTATATGGAGAATATTACGAAGGTATGACACTTGGCGAAATTTGGGGCTATGAAACCGATGGATTCTTTACCGTAGATGATTTCGAACAGGATGAAAACGGAGATCTGATTACGAATGATGACGGTAGTTACATTCCCAAAGAAGGGGTTGTTGATCAATCATACTTTGAGGATGGCGGTTTTGTCTATGGGCCGGGAGATGTTAAGTATGTAGATCAGAATGGCGACGGTGAGATTACACCCGGCTCAAATACGGTTGACGAGCCTGGCGATCAGAAAAAGATCGGTAATTCAACACCGCGTTATCAGTATGGTATTCGATTCGATGGTGGATGGAAAGGATTTGATGCCAGTATATTCCTACAGGGAGTAGCGCAGCGGGATTTCTGGGCGAATGGACCAGTTTTTATTCCTGGATATCGACCAGGCGAAGCTTGGTATGAACACCAGCTCGACTACTGGACACCCGAAAATCAAAACGCTTTCTACCCACGGCCTACCGATCACCGTCAGCAGTTTCCGGATCAGCGTAATTTTCTGCCACAGAGCAAATACCTGTTGGATATGTCATACCTACGGGTTAAAAACGTAACGATTGGTTACACCTTGCCAACTGAACTAACAAGCAAGATTAACATCCAAAATCTGCGGATTCATGTAAGTGCGGAAAATCTTTTTGAATTCGATAATATGGATCTGCCTATCGATCCAGAAACAGATTACACTGCTGCCGGACTGAATGACCCGAATTCATTTGGTCGCGTTTATCCGTTTAGACGGACGATCTCTGCCGGTATAAATATGACTTTCTAAAACATATTAATGATGAATATTATGAGATATCTAATATCACTTTCTATACTAGTTCTTGCAAGCTTGACTTTTACAAGCTGTAATGATGATTTTTTGACTCGTCCACCTTTGGATGAGATGTCCGACGAAACTTATTGGACAAGTGAGGAAAATGTTCAAACCTTCGCCTGGGATTTCTATCCCGCATACTTTAATGCATACGGCTCTGGGTTTACCTGGGGCAGGTATTTTGCGGGCGAAACCCTGAATGATGATTTCGCGCCATCAGAACCGACGGATTTTGTAGAAAATGTACCTACTTCGGGCGGTGGATGGACTTTTGCCTGGGTTAGAAAAGCAAACCTGATGATTGACCGGGTCGAAGGAATGGATATGGGGGAAGGAGCGATAAATCACTGGGTCGGTATTGGTCGCTTCTTTAGAGCTCTGGAATATAATGATCTTGCCAAGCGATTTGGTGGGGTACCCTGGTACGATGAAGTACTTGAAGAAGATGAAGATGACAGGCTTTACAAAGAACGTGACGACATAACGACCGTTGTGGATAATATGTTGGCCGATTTCGATTTCGCTGCTGAAAATGTTCGTATAGAGGATGGCACGCCGGGCTTAACGGTAAACAGAGATGTCGTACTTGCATTTATGTCGCGTGTGTTCTTGTATCATGGTACATATTTTAAATACCACGATATCGATCAGGAAAGAGCCGAAACCTATTTGCAAGCTTCCAGAGATGCAGCTAATGAGCTCATAGAATCGGGGCGTTATTCGCTGGGTGATGATTATCGAAGTTTGTTTAACTCCATGGATTTATCGGGTAACCCCGAGATGATCCTGTACCGTAAATACGAAGAGGGTACGTTAATGCATAGTCTCAATACCTACTCAAATCAAGAGGCTCAATCAGGGGGCTCAAAAAGTGCCATTGATTCGTATTTAATGGATAACGGACTTCCAATACGTCAAAATGGAAGTGGGTACCAGGGTGATGAGGGCATCGATAATGTGATGGCCGATCGCGATCCTCGTATTACCGAAACCTTTGTGCAGGAGTTGCGCATAAATGGTGAGGTAAGCAATTATTCAACCTCCGGATACTCACAGCATAAATTCTTGAACGAAGATATCGCGGATCAAAACATTGGGGTGTCCAATCAAAATCCCACCGACGGACCGGTAATACGCTATGGAGAAGTTCTCGTTAATTATGCTGAGGCAAGCTATGAGATGAATGATCAGATTTCTCAGGCTGATCTCGATAAATCCATAAACGTACTGCGAAGCCGGAATGGTGTAGATATGCCCGATCTCATAGTTGGAGGGCAAATCGATGATCCAGAACGTGATTCGGATGTTGCCCCTTTACTTTGGGAAATCCGACGCGAGCGCAGAGTAGAGCTCATGATGGAAGGGTTTAGGTTAGATGACCTCAAACGCTGGGAAAAGCTCGAAAAGACCGATACTGAAGATAATGATGATATCAATCTTGGGGCTTGGATAGATTTGAGTGAACATCCGGAAGCCAACGTTGATATTGAAGGTGGCGGTAATGAAGGCTTTATCCTTCCTGCCGCTGAAGCAGCGTCACAACGTAGGTTCAATGATGACCGGGTGTACTTATACCCCCTTCCGTTGGATCAGATTCAACTTTATGAAGACAACGGAGTAAACTTACAGCAAAACCCGGGCTGGTAAGCCATATATAAAACAATAATTAGTGGATGAAGTCTTCAAAGGTTGTTGAAACAAACACCTGGTGGCTTCATCCACTTTTATTTTATCAGAATCGCTAACCTTTGCTTTTATAACGGATGTCCATATCAATACCATCTCAGCTACAGCTGCGAAAGATCGAAGATATTAATGGACATTCTGATGTCAACTTTGCGGTAATTACAGGTGATGTTACAGAATTTGGATCTGATGAGGAACTACAGAAAACCAAAGAAATTCTTGATGAACTCAATACCATGCTTGGTATGTGATTCAACATATCCCGGGGTTCCCGAGAAGCGTTGTGGGCTCATAAAATATCCAACATGATGGTAAATCCCGTTTATCCACTGGATGATAAACATATGCCGGCGACCACTATGGACGATAAGATTATCCGGCTTAGCTATTCCGGCGATTAAAGTAAATTACCCACTTAATATTATAATATGTCATATTTTTATTCTTTGATTCGAAACCCAATCTCCTTTTCTGCAGCTAACATTTTTATCGGGGTAATAGCGTTGGTTTTTATTGTCGCGGGATGCAAAACCCAGGGAGCAATACAAGAAGATGATTCACAACACAAAACCGAACAAGAAACGGTTGCACAGATTAGTGATGAAATTCCTGAAACACCGCGAGATTTTCGGGCTGTTTGGGTAGCAACGGTCGCCAATATCGATTGGCCATCTGAGCCGGGTTTGCCGGTGGAGCAACAAAAGGAAGAGTTGCGCCAAATTATGGATCGCACAGCCGCGATGAATATGAATGCAGTTATATTTCAGGTGCGTCCGGCTACCGATGCGATGTACGATTCCAAACATGAACCATGGTCGGCTTTTCTTACCGGTAAAATGGGAGAAGCACCTACGCCTTATTATGATCCGTTGGAGTTTGCCGTAGAAGAAGCCCACAAACGAGGCCTTGAGCTACACGCCTGGTTCAACCCATATCGCGCAAGACACCCGGCTGATACGAACGAGGTGGCGCCTAATCATATCAGCCAGGAGCAACCTGATCTTGTTCACAATTTTGGGAATTATCAGTGGCTAGATCCCGGACTGAAGGAAGTTCGCGAACACAGTCGCAAAGTTATCATGGATGTCGTAAAACGCTATGATATCGACGGGGTGCATCTCGATGACTATTTTTATCCCTATCCTTCTTACGATGCTGGAACAGAATTCCCAGACAGCGTAAGCTGGCAACTCGCTTCTGCCGAAGATCCTGACCTTCAGCGCAATGACTGGCGAAGAAGTAATGTGGATCAATTTATTAAAGAGGTCTATCAGGATATTAAAAACGAAAAGCCGCAGGTGCAGTTTGGTATTAGTCCCTTTGGAACCTGGCGGCCGGGACATCCCGCACGAACCGGTGGATTTGATGCTTATGAGCAACTCTATGCCGATGCACGGTTATGGCTCCGCGAAGGCTGGGTAGATTATTTTACGCCTCAAATCTATAACCGAATTGATCGGGTGGTTCGTCCTTTTCCAGTGATGCTACAGTGGTGGGTAGAGCAGAATAAGCACGATCGCCATATGTGGCCGGGCTTGTTTACAAGCAGATCAGCTGATTATGCTAATGACTGGCCAACCGAAGAGATAACCGGACAGATTTACATTGCTAATGGACAACCCGGCGTTACGGGTTCGGTTCATTTTAGTATGCGCAGTTTGCTTGGGGATTGGAATAATCTTGCCAATAAAATTACGGCTGGTCCTTATGCTATGCCCGCACTCGTTCCGGCATCTCCATGGATAGAAACTACCGCTCCTGATCGTCCATCGGCGTCGATGAATATTTATGATGATAAAATGATAATTGAAATAGAATCCACTGAGGATGTTCGCTGGTGGGTGCTCTGGTCGAAAGTAAACGACAACTGGGAGATGGATATAATTCCCGGTTCGCAGCATAATATTATTTTTAAAGGAACGGAGGCTTCCGTTTGGCCGGAAAAGGTTGCGCTTTCCGGGGTGAATGAAGATGGAGATGAAGGATCTGCCAAAGTGATGAACCAGCCCGAAGAAAATCAGCAGAATAAAAGTAATCTGACAAAACCGGAAATGGTTGACCGTAATGAATGGGGTGATGCGCCCGGCGGTTCTCCCGCCAATGCTGTTCGTAGAAACTTAGCTGAGGGAGATGCCCTTGAATTTAGAGATCTCACGATTGTCCATAACGAAATGATTTCTGGAAAGGATTCGACCCTCGTTGACAGCCTGGAAGTTTTTAAAAACGATAGTTTAGAATTTGGAGATAAAAAATTAACGACAGCACCTGATACTGCAAAGCTTACGCTCTACCGATATGGAATTACGGATACGGTAAAAGTTCCGGAAGGGGAAGCTTTTAATTGGTCAGGGTATCACATTGGGGCGTTGGCAGTGAATACAAATGAAGATGTCTTGGCTGGCGGCTTAGCCGAAATCGAAGTTGCTACGGTTTCTTCTCTGTCGGTCACTCGTGCGGGTGCCGAAGAAACGGGCGGTGCTTCCAATCGTTTTCGGGTTCCACATGAAATAACGGATATCACATTACACCATTCGGGTAGTGCTGAACCTCTGACAGAGGAGGATGACCTGGTTGAGAAACTACAAAATCTGTATGAGTGGGGCGTTGAGGAGCGCAATTGGTGGGATGTACCCTATCACTATCTCATCGGTCTGGATGGCACCATTTACGAAGGCCGCGACCCGCGTTATGCCGGCGAAACGAATACCCGCTATGATACACGCGGTCACCTGCTCATTACGGTGATGGGAAATTATGACAAGCAAGAACCCACCGACGAGCAAGTAGAAGCTATTACTGATTTGATGACATGGTCAGCCGACAAGTACAATTTATCGACCGATAATATATCCGGGCATTATGATCTTGCTGATACCGGATGTCCCGGCACGCATCTGAGGGATATTTTGGAAAATGGCAAGTTTCATGAGGCTGTCGAAAAGCAATTAGAAAGTGCTACTTCTAAAGAATAATTACAACGTATAATGACTCCTATGTTATCAAAAACCAATATTGTTATTAGTTTCGTTTTGGCATTTACCATAATTGGCTGTCAAAGTGCTGAAAAGCAAAGTGATACCAGGGTAATTACCGGGGCTGCAAATCTTGCTGAAAATAATTATGAACAGCTGCAGGGCAAGAAAGTCGGATTAGTTACCAATCACAGTGCCGTAGTTGATAGCACGATTTTGATTGATCTGCTGCACGAAGCCGATGGCGTGGAACTGACGGCTCTTTTTAGTCCTGAACATGGAATTCGTGGCGATGCTGATGCCGGGGCTTATATTGAGGATTCGGAGGATGAAAAAACGGGCGTGCCTATTTATAGTCTTTATGGAGAAAACCGGAAACCAACACCCGAGATGCTCGAAGATGTCGATATTTTGGTTTTTGACATGCAAGATGTAGGGGCTCGTTTTTATACCTACATCTCTACGATGGGATATACGATGCAGGCTGCCGCAGAAAATGATATTCCCTACGTGGTACTCGATCGTCCCAATCCTTTGGGCGGCAAAATGGTTGAGGGATTTATCCCAGAGCTCGAATCGGACTCATTTGTTGGGCTGTATCCCATTCCTGTTACCCACGGTATGACAACGGGAGAGCTGGCTAAAATGATTAAAGGAGAATCATATCTGGAGAATCTTGACGATCTGGATTTAGAAGTGGTGAAAAACCGTGGTTGGGAGCGCGATATGCTGTGGCCTGATATGAATTTGTCGTGGATTCCGCCGAGCCCCAACATTCCCGATTTTGAGACGGCGTTGATATATCCCGGGGCGTGCTTGTTTGAGGCAACGCATATAAGCGAGGGACGGGGGACGGAGAGCCCGTTTATCCTTATTGGAGCACCGTGGGCCGATGGTGAAGCGTTGGCGGCAGAACTAAATAAGAAGGATCTGCCCGGTCTGGAATTTGAGCCATCCGTTTTTACGCCCGAAAGCATTGAGGGGATGTCCACCGAGCCAAAGTTGGAAGGCGAAGAACTGGAAGGTATCAGGTACAAAGTTACAGATAAGGAAAAAGTACAACCGGTGGCAGCGGGAATTCATGTGTTGTTGACTTTTTATAATGCAGCGCCCGACTCAACAAAAGAAGATTTTTTTAGGGCTGGACGACTAAACACGCTGGCGGGATCAGATGTTTTTCATGATATGATTATGGATGGAGAATCAGCCGAGGAAATCATCGAGAAATGGAAGGAGAAAACAGATTCTTTCAAAAAGGATAGAGAACCTTATTTGCTGTACTAAAAGATTTTGGACGGATATAGAGTCATGCAAGAAGGGGTTATGGATTAATAAAGGGGGTAAATTTTAAAACAAGCGACTCCTTAAACCAAGGGTACGTCCACATCCCCAGTGATACGCTTGATATGTGTTTTTGCCAAAATGGTATCGGATGTACCGTCAGTAGTCGCCATTCATCCCGTAGCTTCGGTTTCAAATGTCCCTTTTTATATCATTATTCAACTCACGGGAAACTACGACCATTATTGAATCGCAGCAGTCCCGCTCATCAAAAGGAATGGTTACACCTCCCAACCTTCCCTGTAAGTTCTTCCCACAAACTGGTTCGCTTCGTCCAGGTTGGTGATCTCCATGTTTTCTCCGTCCCACAACAGCTTTTTCCGGCCATAATAATCCATTTGTCCGTTATCGGTTTCCCGGCGCAGCATGTAGCTTCGGATAGCAAGGTTCCCCATCAACACAGTTTCGGTCATTGGACCGGCGTAATCAAAGGATGAGGTGAGGGCTTTGTGTTCATCACTGTCAAAACCGGCTTTACAGGCATCCACCCATTTTCGTTGATGGCCATATTCCGGTTCCTCGTTATCCTCTTCTTCAGGGCCGAATTCGGTGGTTCCGTCATTCAAATAGAGTTTTGGCATCAGCGGAGAGCTGTCGTTAATATTGGTGGAGATTACTCCGTTTTCACCAATAATCAACACTCCATTGGCACTGTTGGGCCCGCCCATATCGTGATTGGCGGGGATAATTTCGGGCCGTGACGGTTTGATGCCGCCATCGCCCCAGGTCATTTCAATGGGGGATTTGGTTTTGTCGGTTGCCTCATAATGCATGGTTAAATAAGAGGATGCAGGACAGCCTTCGGGGTGATAATCGGGCGTCCACATTTGTGTATAGATGGTACCCACACTACACTCTGCATCGGTGGGGTAGGTAAGACCCAGCGTTCGGTAGGGGATATCAATCAGGTGGCAGCCCACATCTCCAAGGGCTCCGGTTCCGTAATCCCACCAGCCTCGCCAGTTGAAGGGGTGCATCTCAGGTGTGTAGGGTTTGGATTCGGCAGGACCCAGCCAGAGGTTCCAATGTAGATCGTCCGGTTTTTGAGACGGATCGGGTTCAGGCATGGCAAATCCCTGCGGCCACACCGGACGGTTGGTCCATACGTTCACTTTGGAAATTTCTCCTAAAACGCCGGAATCCACCCATTCCTGTACTCTGTCCAAAAGGATGTTGGAAGCTCCTTGATTCCCCATCTGGCTCACAATTTTCTGTTCCCGGGCCATCCGGGTAAGCAATCGTGCCTCACGAATATTATGTGTCAGTGGCTTTTGCACATAAACATGGATTCCCCTTTCCATCGCATATTTTGCAGCCGGACCGTGAACATGATCGGGTGTAGAAATGGTAACCGCATCAATATCCGTTTCCTGATCCAGCATTTCCCTGTAATCACTGTATAACGTCGCATCAGGAAATTCTGTGACAGTTTCGGAGGCAGAACCTGAAAAATCTACATCACACAGCGCTGAAACCCGTTCACGTCCATTCACAGATGCGTTACGGATATCACTCGATCCTTTACCTCCGGCACCGATGGCAGCAAGATTGAGCCGATCGCTCGGAGCGGTATATCCAACTCCACCAAGTACATGGCGAGGCACAAAATAGAATGAGGAAGCGAGGGCGCTTGTTTTGATAAAGTTTTTTCGTGAGATAGATTCTTTTTCCTTCTTATCGTTTTCCATGATGTGAACGTGTTGTTTATGGGTTAAGGGTAGACAACCGGCGGATATTGAATTGTCTGCATATTTTTGCTTCAAGAATATTCAATAATTTGGGTAAAAATAAAAATAGGGATATGTGTTTGGTTGTTAACGGTTTGGCGTATATCCGGCTTGGCCTTTTTAGAGAGAAGGTAATTATAATTCGGAATTTCTATAAGCCTCAGCAATTTGAACCAGCAAATAGTGTTCAAGTCTGCGTTGAATCGTGGTTATAAGGCGTTTTTGATTATGGAACTTATATTAAAAGTTTCAGGAACAAAGCGGAAAGATAAAGTCCAATACCGTAAGCCGAATGGGCTGCAATACTGAGTAAACGAGAGACGTTTGGTTTTGGAGTATTCGAAGCGGCAATCCCAGCCCCCATTCCTGGCTGTAGTAAGAAAAATGGAGCAGCTACAGTGATAATACCGATAATTAAAGCAGGTAATAAGGTTGGCTGGTGTGCCCAATTTAGCCCCCAAATTATTAATAGTAAAAATGAGAAAGCAATTCCGATAGTATAATGAGCAGTCCAACCAATGGTGCATTCACCATTAACTTTTGTTGCTTGTCCAATGCTGTTGTGCGAGAAACGGCGTTGTGAAAAATGACCGAGCCACCGTCCGAGCATACAATAATCAAGAGATTTTATATCAAAAAAGCGTTTCAAAAATATCGCCCACAGATCCATTATTATCGTAGCACCTATACCGATCAACATTGCAAGTAGTACAAATTCTAACCATTCAGCCATAAGTTATCTATTTATTTCATTTGTTAGTCGTAAACACGTCTTTATCTGTTTAGCTTCAAATTAGAACTAAGCTATATAGAGACCTTCGGTTTAACCAACTTTGATTAATTCTGTGGTTACTAATTTGATAAAAAGCTGGATGTGCTGCAAACCTGAAAATGATCAATTATGGCTATGAGCGTCCAAAACACGTTGCGCATGGTTATAAGCGCTTCTCTTAATTTAAGATTATCTGGTTTATGAAATATTACACTTCAAAATCAGAAGACTCCGCCACCGCCACCATTGATCAGGACACGCTGTCCGGATTTCACCTTTCCCTTCTCCACAAGTCCCTGAAGAGCGAGTATGCCGGCATGTGGCAGGGCAGCGGCATCGTTTATTGGAAGGTTTTTTGGATAATT
The DNA here is from genome assembly GCA_040876545.1 of Balneolaceae bacterium. Lineage (GTDB taxonomy): Bacteria > Bacteroidota > Rhodothermia > Balneolales > Balneolaceae > SW132. The sequence goes on from JBBDPF010000025.1 coordinate 632,203, forward strand.
TATTTTCCGGTACGCAAACGTATTCGGCAAATGCGCCAAATCCGCAATCCGACAGATCGCAGTAGATCTCATCACCGACTTTAAAGGAACTCACTTTTATCACCCACTGCTTCGACCTTACCGGAAACATCCACCCCGGGAATTGTTATTTTTGGCTTTTTCAGACCGAAAAATAAACGAATCACAAATTGTTTACCCCTCTGACCAACCCCCAATCCCAATCATTGATGCTGCGTGAATTCTAACCAGTACTTCCTTGTCATTTGGAATCGGTTTTGCAACTTCCCCAATCTCAAGAATATTCGGCAATCCGTATTTCTTTAAAAGTATTGCTTTCGTTCGATTTTTTTGATTGAACAAAACGGTTTGAATATGAATAATTTAGTGGGTCAGCACCTATTTTTGCAAGTACAGATCAAACTGAAATTCAGCAGTCCCGCAAATGCGGGAAGGAGAGGTAAGAACAAGCAATTACTTATAGCCATTGTTGTGCGTTCGTTAATCCTTTTAATCGTCTTGGTATGTGAAAAGATTTTATTATACACATTGATTTCTTATTCATTCGCTACTGGTCTGGCCCAAGTCCATGCATACCAGATAATAAACAGTAAGGCGGATACTTCAAAAATCACGAAAAATATATAGTACATAGTAGGAGTGCCAACGAAAAGAGAAGCTAAAAGACCAAGAGTCTGTAATGTGGCTATGATTATATTAGCCCAGCGATTTATACCATGCTTTAATACTCGTGAAAGGACTATCATAACCATCCCCGTTTGTAAAAAAATCGCTGCAACCAGTAGCATTTCAGGAGATATTAATGTTTCAACTAGTTCAGTTGGTTCCGCGGGAGACGCAAAACCACTCATAAGGCTTAGAATGTCTGCATAAATAATATTGAAAAAGTAAAATATCCAAATCGTTGAAAGCACCATTTTTCTGTCTGTACCATGCTTACTATCGTGCATTTTATTTACCTGTGTTTGTTATAAGAAGTTTAAATTATAGCAATGCTACACAGGTTCACTTTTTTTTTCATTCACTTAAGTTAATAAATTGAGCTACAGCAAAATTAATTACTTGCTTAATTTACGGCTGGTTACACAGTGCCTTTTTGAGCCAATCTTTTACGAATGCGGCTTAAAGACTGAGGTGTCATTCCAAGATAACTGGCAATTTGATGCTGGGGGACTCTCTGAAACAGATAAGGCTTGGTTTTTAGCAGATTTAAATAGCGTTGCTCAGGACTAGAGTTTTTAAAATCAGCAAAAGAAGCAAGATTATTCACCAATAATTGTTCTGATGCAATCAGACAAAGCTTCTCAAACCGGGGGAATTTTTCCATCATATCTTTTTCCATTTCCGGATTCCCAACCGTTACGATCGAATCCTCTACACAGGACACGTAATGTGCCGCCCTGGACGTATCGTCTCCGGAAACTAGTGTCAGTGATTCAAATTCAGTGCTAAATGCTGTGGTTTTCTCTTCACTGTCAACAATATAATAGGAGCGCAAACAACCCTTAATAACAAAGTACCCACTCTTTATTATATCGCCTTCCTTCAATAATACAGTTCCCTTTTTGAAACTGCGGAAGATATTCATATCAATTATTGCTTTCTTTTCTTCTTCCAAAAGCGGCATATACTGCTCAATGAAATCAAAGAGATAATTTTCCATTTTCTTTAATTTCTGGGGTGTTTATAGGTTGTTCTATTGGTTTATTAAACATACTAAATAGGCAACTGGTTTTGTGCTTTTGTTATACGGTGTTCTGACTGGATGATTGAACGAACGACCGGAAGCCTCCATACACCATCCGCTCTGCATCAAAAATTAATTTTTTAGGATCGGTTAATGGTGCGACTAATTCAGCCATCCTTTGGTCGTTGGGAACTTGTTTGTTTGCTAAATCACGAGTCTCTTTTGAAGGAAACAAAACCCATCCAAATACAATTACTTCATCTTCTTTCAAATCCACTACTTCAACGAAAGAACGTGTGCCTTCCAATTTTAAATCTTCTCCGACATACTCGAAGTAAGCAAGTGCACCATATTCTTTCCAAATTTCAGCTACTTTTTCAGCCACACTTTTGTATTCGTTCAAGTGAATTCGTGGAACCGGAAGTATAAATCCGTCGATATATTGTGTCATGTTACCCTCCAATCTTGTTGCTGAAGTTTATCTTAAGCTTTATAACGACCCAGCGTTTAAGCGGTTTTAACAAGATGATTTTAAACAACGGCAATAACGATCAAAAACTTCTAAGTGGCAAATCACGCTGCGTTAAAATCCGCTTGAAACGCCTTGTTAGGCATACGCTTTTGGAATTGAGTAACTCTCCTAAAGATTCTCGAAATCGCTAAAAACAGCTGACAATTTATCGAACCTTAATTCTTCAAAATTATTATTTGGCAACCAAATTTGACCACTGCTATCAAGCTCATATAAATCTTGAAATGATGTAGTATTAAGATATTTTTCAAGAATCTCATTAGCAGATTCACGGTCAATGGTTATGGTCTTTTTGTATTCTTCTAAATATCTATCCTGCGTTTCAAAATCCTTCATTCTCAAAGGAACAGATGTAATTGTTAACTCATCAATGTCAGTTTTTGCAAATGTTTGAAAAGAAACATAGACAATATTTCTTTTTACCTGTCGAGTTATTGTGTCTTCTACATCGCCTTCAAATACCCATTTTGAAAGTTGGATATGCAAAAGCTCATCTTCAGATGAAAGTATTTTAAGAGTTCCTTCATCCTGTCTATAATCTCCAGAAGATTGGAGCATTTCCAATACAGAAGAATATTTGGGAAATTCTGGTTCTGGTTCTGGTTCTGGTTCTGGTTCTGGCTCATTTTCAACAATCTTTTCAGAAACTGTGGGCTCTTCTTTAGTTTCTTCTGAACATGAAATTAGCAGTGAAAGAGATAGTAAAACAAAAATCATTTTTACATTCATAGTTTCGTTTCTTTAGTGAGAGGGTGAGCTTAAAATTGCTTCGGTTTATTTATGATCAAATCAATTATTCATACTGTTCAGTACATTTTTTAAACCATCAACAGCTTTATCGTGGTTATATCCATTATCTCTAAGAACTATATAGGAAGAAACGGCTTCAGCATATTTTACAGATGCAGTACTGCTAAAAACAAGATTCATTCCCTCCATGATATTCGTCAAGGTTTCTTCAATCCCTTTTTCTTCTTCTAATATTTTCTTGACGTTTGCAGAAATATTGCCAATTTCCTCTTCATTTTCTTCATATTTACCATCTAATTTTTCGAGTAAACTTTCGAAACGCTTTACATAATTGTGATTGGTTTCAACTTTATATCCTGCCTCAATAACTGCCAAATTATATGGCATCGAGTTTGTTTGTGCTTTTAATTCCGAAAAACCAAAGAGTGCAATACTAAAAATCACTGTACTCAAGATGTATTTCATTGTTTTCTCCGTTAGTTATTTTTGAATGATTAGTATGCCTAACATATTCTTGATGAACTTACTTCTTTTGAATAAAAGATCACAATGTTCAGTTTAGCCATGTATACGATCGGTTTAGGGTAAAATGTTCAATAATGTAGTTCAATAAAAATTTTATCGAACATTTTTGGAATGGGCTCTGAATTCATGGTTTAAAAATTAGAAAAATCATCAAAACAGATCTTAACAAACCACAAAGAACCAATAGCGAATTGACCCTACAATTCTTTATTTTGGTTTTTGATTTCTTTAAAACTGAGAATTGACAAACCATCATGCTAAAGTGGACGCTTGAGGATGCCCGAGCGGCATTACAGAAATATTGGGGGTACGAGGATTTTCGGCCGGGGCAGGATACCGTGATTGAGTCGGTTCTGCGGGGGGAGGATACGCTGGTTCTGTTTCCTACGGGTGGAGGAAAGTCACTCTGCTATCAAGTGCCGGCATTGGTGATGGATGGCCTGACGATTGTGATTTCACCGCTTGTGGCTCTGATGCAGGATCAGGTGGAGCAGCTGAAGGAGAGGGGTATTCGTGCGACCTTTATCAATAGCACTATTCCGGGCTATGAAGTGGAACAGCGATTGGTAAATGCAAGAAACGGAATGTACCGGCTTTTGTATATCGCCCCGGAGCGGCTGGCAACGGAGCGATGGAAGATTGAACAATCTCAACTGAACATAAGCCTGATTGCCATTGATGAAGCGCACTGCATTTCGGAGTGGGGACATAATTTTCGCCCGAGCTACAGAAGAATCAAAGAGGAGTTTGGTGAGTTGCCTGATGATGTTCGATGGATGGCTTTAACGGCAACGGCCACGCCGGAAGTTCGGGATGATCTGGTCAGGAACCTGGAATTTGAAAACCCGAAGATTGTTACAAGCGGATTTGATCGCCCGAATTTGCAGTATTGGGTCACCAAAACACCGAAGAAAAGGGAGACGCTTATCAAGGCGGTGGAAAAAGGAGCGAAGATGGGGAGCGGTATTGTGTATGCCAATACACGAAAGGATTGCGAAAAGTGGTCACATGAGTTTACGCGCAGGGGAATTGGTTCAGCGGCCTATCACGCTGGAATGAGCAGTGAAAACCGCGAACGCGTGCAAAAACAGTGGATTGATGGAACGGTTCCCGTAGTGGTTGCCACCAACGCGTTTGGAATGGGAATTGATAAATCGGACTGTCGGTTTGTGGTTCACTACACGTTGCCGCTTTCGCTGGAGGCCTACTATCAAGAGGCCGGAAGGGCAGGGCGTGATGGAGAGCCGAGTTATCCTATTCTGATCTACAAGGATGGGGATTTGGAACAGCTGAAATCAAGAATAGAGCGTGCCTACCCTGAATATGAAACCATCAAACAGTGTTATAACGGGCTTTGTGATGAGCTGGAGCTGGCCATTGGCACACAGCATGAATCTGCTTCTGCCGTTAACTACAAAAAATTAGCAAAGCGCACGGGGCTGACCGTGAACAAAGTATCATCAAGCCTTCAGGTGATGCAGCGACTGGAATTGCTTGAGATTACGGAGTTGTATGTTCCCAAAATTGCCGTTCGTTTTGTGGTGAGTCACGAAATGTTGAGGTCGTTTATCGACCGGTCGGAGTCGAAAAAAGGGGAGTTTTTGGATAGGCTGTATCGGCAGTTTGGCCCAAATGCGTTTCATCAAATGCATTCGCTGGATGAATCGTATCTCACCGAAAAGCTGAACGTAACGGCGCATCAGCTAAAAAAAGCGCTGGAAGTATTTGCCGAACGCGATCAGATTTTAGAGTATGAACTCTTGGGCGAACAACCGCTGATTAGGCTGTTGGAACCGCGCATGCAGAAGTTCGAGATTGATCGGCATGAGGCGTATCACTACCGGGATGTGCTGTTGAAAAAGCTGGAGTATATGCATCAATATGCGGAGACAAATGGGTGCAGGGAGAAATTTTTACGGGTCTATTTCGGTGAGACCAATTTATCTGATTGCGGACATTGTGATTTCTGCATGGCCAAAAAGAATCCTCCAAAAACTGTCAACCAGAAGGATTTGGGCGAAGTAAAAAAACTTCTTAAAAACGGTGCCCGAAATACGGACGGCATCAAACAGGCTACCGGTTGGACAAATGAAAAAGTGCAAAAAGTGATTCATTACATGACCCGCGAGCAACAAATTAATCGTGTTGTTCGCGAAACCGGCGTGGAATATCAGTTGTCTGATTCCTGATCGAGAGCTTCCAGAGAATCGGCTTCTGCCCGTTCTCTGGCACGTATATCATCCTCATATTTTCGGAGCGAAGCCTGAATGGTATCTCTTTCGCTTGACACGAATTCATGAATTTCATCTATCCGCTGAAGTTGGCGTTCGGGCTGTTGCTGATAGTAATGATGACTGATTCGAAATTCTTCTTCCGTGGCATTATGTTCTTCATAAATTTCATCAATCAAATGCTGCCGGTTTACGGAACCTAACTGATTATCGCTAATTCGATCAACCACAAGCAGTTCAGAAAACAGCGCGGTATAAGTGTCTTCTGCCAACACTCCCTCAGGAAGTTCATCTTCGCATGCTGCGAAAATCAGCAACAAGAGAGGGAGAAGATATTTAAGCGTTTTCATCAGGATTTTTTGGGTTTAGCGGTCGCAACATAATTTCGTTGATCAGGAAGTTGTCCGGGGTTTCAATAATATGAACAAGTGTATCTGCAACGTCTGAACCCTGCATCATATTTTTGTGGGTACCGCCAACGTCATCAAAAAAGGAGGTAGCGGTGGAGCCGGGATACATGCAGGTCACTTTAATTTGATCGTACCGGAGTTCTTTAAAGAGGGCTTCGCTAAATCCACGGACGGCAAATTTGGATGCGTTATATCCAGATAGTTGCGGGTTACCAAGGAGTCCGGCGACGGATGCAATATTGATGATGTGTGATCCTTGTCCGCTTTTTTTCATCAGAGGAACAATCAATCGGGTTAGATAAAAAATGCCGTTTACATTGGTATTCATCATGGTTTCCCAATCTACGAGGGAAAGTTCATCTACATTTCCAAAGTGGGCAAGTCCCGCATTATTGACTAAAATATCTGGCGAAGGGAAGTTTTTAAACGTGGAGTTTACCCATTTTTCGAGATCACCGGATTGGGTGACATCCATTTTTACGGGGATGAACGTATCACCCAACTCGGTTTTAATTTTTTTGAGTTTATCTTCGCTTCGGGCCAGTCCGTAAACGGTCGCGCCTTTTTCGACTAACTTTTTGCTAAATTCATAGCCAATTCCGCTGCTGGCTCCGGTTACAATGGCAACTTTGTTTTCTATAATCATAATCTGATCTTTACTTCTATTTGTGATACGGTTCTTCGTTCTTGTATCATTAACGAAGATAACATTATAGGCGTTCTAAGTTAAACCGGTTTTGATGAGATTACGTATGTTAGGTTTTTGTGCTACGAATTATACAAAAAGTAATTATGATTTATATAGATATTGGAAATACAACATTTAAAGCTGTTAAACGAACAAATGTAGACTGGGTTGATCTTTTCTCCACCGGCATTGAAAATCTTGAAGAAATTCAAAGCTGGATTTCGAGTATTCATTCTGATGAGAATATGATTGCTGCCTCGGTCCGTAAAGATATGAATGCCCTGCTTGATGAGTTGGGAGAGAAGGTTCGATGGATCAAAAATAGTGACCTTTCTAATTTTGAGATGAATTACGATACTCCCAAAACACTTGGAATGGATCGTTTTCTGGGATGTTTGGGCGCCAGTACCAAAACACAGAACGATGTAATTGTGATTGACGCGGGATCGGCCTGTACCATAGATATGATGACGAAAGCTCAGGTGTATCTTGGGGGCGTGATTATGCCCGGTTTGGAGCTGTATCATCGAACCGTAGAAACACACCTTCCCGAACTGCCTAATGTTGATCGATTTCTTCCTAATCAATTTCCCGGTCACTCTACAAAGGAATCCCTTCAATGGGGAATAAACGGTGCGTTTGTGGGATCTGTGGACTATTTTTTGAGGAGGTTTGTAACGGTAGAGAGTCAGCCTGATATTTTTGTGACCGGTGGAGATGCTGAAACACTCAAATCATTTTTACAGGATAGTTATGATTTAAAAACCCGGAAGTATTTGGTATTTGATGGAATGGAAGAGATGCAGCGGTTCTTGGATTGATGAATGTGAGTTCTGGGTAAGAATTTGTCTCCCCTCATTTTTAAGGAGGGGCAGGGGTGGTTAAAATAGGCTGGATGTAGAATGTTGATACTGCCATTGATAAGGATTTTCCGCCAATATCGTCTGCGAAACACTGCGTAAAACTCCGCGGGACTCTGCGAGAAACCGATGGAAATAAATTTGATTAGACTTGAAGGTTATCGCAAATCGATTGGTATTGGTTCTCGCTGATTTTCGCTGATGAAACGCTGAGTTCCGCAGAGAGCTGTTTTAAGGTTGATCCTGTGAGAAATCGGAAGTGAAGTAACTGAAAGTCAATGTTTGGTGATTAGGAGATATATTGCTCCAAAATCTTCTGCGAAACTCTGCGTAAAACTCCGCGTGACTCTGCGAGATACCGTTGGAAATAAATTTGATTAGGCCTGAGGTTATTGCAAATCGATTGGTATTGGTTCTCGCTGATTTTCGCTGATGAAACGCTGAGTTCCGCAGAGGAAAGCTGTTTTAAAGTTGATGCTGTGAGAAACCAGACGCAATGGTTTCAAGTTTAGCTTTTTCTTACCCCTCCTATTACAGGCTTCCACAAAAAAATTTCTATAATTATATCAATCAGGCTGTGCCGTGATTTTTTCCCGAATAGTTGCGATCACCATTTTTAGCGCAACAAGATTCTCGCCGCCCCTTGGAATGATGATATCTGCATAGCGTTTACTTGGCTCAACAAACTCAAGGTGCATCGGGCGCACAAACTTCTCGTATTGATTCATCACACCATCGAGTTCCCGTCCCCGTTCTAAAATATCGCGCTTTATTCGGCGCAGCAGACGCACATCATCATCGGTATCCACAAAAATTTTGATGTCCATGTGTTTTCGCAATTCAGGTTCTGTAAAGATGAGGATACCATCAAGCAAAATAATTTCGCGTGGAGCTACTTTGTCTGATTTTTCGGCCCGGGTATGGGCAGCAAAATCGTAGGTTGGAATTTCAACCTGGTAGCCGTTTTTCAGGGCTTCAACATGGCGAATCATCAGTTCGGTTTCGAGAGAGGCGGGGTGATCAAAATTCTGCTTTTTGCGTTCTTCGAGGGAAAGGTGACTCAAATCCCGATAGTAGGAATCGTGTTGAATGAGCAAAATGTTCTCTTTGCCAATTCCATCCAAAATTTTTTTTACAACTGTTGTTTTACCCGATCCACTACCGCCACCAACACCAATAATTAAGGGTTTTTTACTCATTTAATCTGTAGATGCTTGTCGGTTATTCGTACGGTCATATTCTTCTTTAAAATCCCGGATAGATCTGAAAATTGCAGAAGCGACAATGGATTGTCCATAATCGGTCGTTAAATAACGTGCTTCATTTGGGTTGGAGATAAAACCAAGTTCGATTAAAACTCCCGGCATGGAGGCTTCGTACAATACCTGAAATCCGGCCTGTTTTACACCACGTGATCGCCGCTGGGCACGTTCTCTAAATTGGTTCTCGAACTTTTCGGCAATCTGTTCGCTAATTCTCATGTTGCCGACATTAGTGAGTTCATAAATTAAAAGGTCTTCTTCGGTAAGCTCTTCCGCGCTTCCATTTTCAAATCTCATCGCTGCGTTTTCCTTTTTCATCACATCAATAGCGGATTGACTGTTTGCAACTCCTAAAATGTACACTTCTGCTCCGCTAACCGATTGTTGTCTTGCAATATTTTGATGTTCATATGAGTTGGCATGAATCGACACAAAAAGGTCACCGTCGTTTCGATTGGCAATTCTTCCACGCTCGGGGAGCTCAATAAAGGTGTCATTATCCCGGGTATAAACAACCTTTAAATCGGGAATATTTTGTTCAATGTACTCACCCACTTTTTTCGCCACAGCAAGCACGATATCTTTTTCCAATACTCCGCCAACACCTATGGAACCCGGATCTTTATCACCATGGCCTGCATCAATAATAACTACATCCATGGTTGAACCGGAACGGGGTTCTGATTGATCATCTGCAAACGGATCTGCGGTTTGATTACTGCGAAGATGTTGCTCCCACTGTATTGGCTCGATGAAATCAGTGAGCGTTGAGATGTTATCTGCCGATGTATTTGTGAGAGATAGCAGTACATCCCTGCCATTTTGATCTTCATAAACGGATGTGTTAAAATAGAAGTCCTCGCCCAGTGTAAAATCAATGGCAACGCCTGAGGTGACGGTAAAAACGTCTATATCCTCGAATAAATCACCAATAGGAGGTTGCCTAAAACTTGCTGTGTCCAATTCCGGTGAGTACAAAACCATTTGAATCAAATTCTCGGAGGGCTGAAAAACTTTAAAAGAATCTACTTCCTGAGAGAGGTGGTGACGCACAACAAATCCATTGCCATCACCGCGCTCTGTGGCAGAAATTCTATTCAGTTCATGCTGAGCATGCAATGGTGTAGGTAAGAGGATTTGAGCGCAAAGAAATACTAAAAGTGACCCTAAACACACTTTTAAATATTCTACTAAATTTTTTCTCATGGTACCGAAGGATGATTTGAGTGGAAGGTACAGAAATTTTTGAAATTTGATAACATATTATCTCTCGAAAAGAGGTCTCCCAACGCAGTTTATTTTTTTAAAAAAATTAAACTTGGGGAGATATTTCAAGAAGAATTTTGATAGGTGTGGCAATAGCACGTTTATCAATATGGACTGAGCTTTAACGAGGCTTAACTTCGTTATATTGGGGATGAACTGTAAACCGGGGTTGAAGTTCCTCTGTGAGAGGGTGAATGCGTTGGTTAGGGGCACAAGGGAGATAAGGGGCACAAGCGAGACGCTTGCGCCACCCTAACAAACTTGTGCCATTTTGTGCGGATACATAAAAATTAAAAGGCAAAAAAAAGCCGTCGCGACAGTGTCGGGACGGCTTATATTTTTAAATCGTAAGAACGAGTGGATAACTAATTAGTCAACCCGTCGTACTTCAATTGCGCTAAGACCTTTTGGGGTGTCTTCTACATCAAATTCTACTTCTTCACCATCATCAAGACCCTCTTGGAAACCAAGATTCTCTATATTGTTTCTGTGAACAAATATATCTTTGCCGCCGTCTTCAGGTTCGATGAAACCAAAACCTTTCTCTGTATCAAACCACTTTACTTTTCCGTATTGCATAAACTATAGTATTATTAGAATTCACTGAATATTAAATCAGTGAATGAATTGTAATTGAATGATAATAATACAACTAAATTCTAATAATGCCTATTGATGTAGGGAATGTTGCAAAATATTTTTCCGTATCTGCAAAAATAACCGATCAATTCAGCTCAGTTAACGACTGTTTTAGCTTTTGAAGGTTCGATTCTGCATCACTGAGCTTGTTTCTCTCTTTTTCAACAACTGCATCCGGTGCATTTTCAACAAACTGTTTGTTTGCCAGTTTTTTCTCTACACTCTTTAAAAACCCGGTGGTTTGATCGATTTCTTTTTGAATTCGTGCGCGTTCTTTATCAAGGTCTATCAATCCTTTAAGCGGGATAAATATCTCTGTTCCCTGAACCAGTGCAGCAGCAGACGCTTCCGGTTTTGTGATAGTAGTGTCGAACTCAATACTGTCTACAGATAGGAGTTTGGAATAAATCCATTGGTTTGATTTTAATGCTTTTCCTAAAGAATCGGATTCGGGTTTTATTTTTAAACTTAATCCGGCTTTTGGTGAGAGGTTCATCTCAGACTGTATATTCCGGATCGCAGAAATCTGGTCCTGAAATTTTCGGAATAATTCTATGGATTCATGATCAACGTCTGATTCAAATTCCGGCCAGCTGCTGATGGTCAGAGCTTCATCATCACCCCGCTCTTGAATTCGCTGCCAAATTTCTTCGGTGATAAACGGCATAAAAGGGTGGAGGAGTTTCATAAGCGTCTCAAACATTCCCAAAGCTCGTTCCAGCTTCTCCTTAGGAATATTTTCGCCATATTCATCGGCTTTACAAAGCTCGATGTACCAGTCACAAAAATCATCCCATATTAAGGAGTAGATTTTTTTCAGGGCTTCATTCAATCGGTATCCCTCAAAATCTTTTTCCATCTCCGCGCAGGTAGATTGAATCTGGGCCAGCATCCATTGATCGGCCAAATTATTGGGATCGATCTCCAATGTGGGTTTGTAATCGATTGACGCATCCATATTCATGGTCAGGAATCGGTAGGCATTCCAAATTTTATTGGAAAAATTTCGTCCCTGTTCACACAGGTTTTCATCAAACAGTAAATCGTTTCCGGCCGGTGAGGCAAAAAGCATTCCCACGCGTGTGCCGTCGGCCCCGTACTTCTCAATCAGCTTTAGCGGATCAGGAGAATTCCCCAGAGATTTCGACATTTTCTGCCGTTTTTCATCCCGAACAATTCCATGATAGTAGACATTACTGAATGGTTTTTCGCCGCGGAAATGGTATCCGGCGATGATCATGCGTGCAACCCAGAAAAACATAATTTCGGGCGCTGTTACTAAATCCTGAGTAGGGTAGTAGTAATTAATATCTTTATTATCGGGTTTTCTAAATCCATCAAAAACGCTCATTGGCCACAACCAGGATGAGAACCAGGTATCGAGTACATCTTCATCCTGCTTGATGTCGCTCGCGGTGAGTTTGTCATTACCTGACTTTTCTTTCGCCTTTTTAAGGGCTTCATCAGCCGTTTTGGCGATTACATATTCGTCTTCACCTTCACCAAAGAACCATGCGGGAATTTGATGACCCCACCAAAGCTGACGGGAAATACACCAGTCCCGAACGTTTTCCATCCAATGTTGGTAGCTGTTCTTAAATTTTTTGGGATGAAACTGAATTTCATCATTCATCACATTTTCGAGAGCCGGTTTGCTCAGCTCATCCATTTTCAAAAACCACTGTAGCGAAAGTCGCGGCTCAATTACGGCGTTTGTTCGTTCGGAATATCCAACTTTATTGGTTACATCTTCTGTTTTCACGAACAGATCCAGTTTCTTCAGCTCTTTTACGATTAACTTTCTGGCGTCAAAGCGATCGGTTCCCACAAAAAATTGCGCTGCTTCTGAAAGCGTACCGTCAGAATTGAGCATGTCAATAACTTCAAGTCCGTGCTTTTGGCCAATCTCATAATCATTTTGATCGTGAGCCGGAGTGATTTTCAAACATCCGGTTCCATATTCGGGGTCAACATATTCATCAGCAATAACTTCCACTTCACGATTCACCAGCGGAATGATCGCTTTCTTGCCAATCAGATTTTTGTAGCGCTCATCATCAGGATGAACGCAAACGGCGGTATCTGCAAGAATAGTTTCAGGCCGGGTGGTTGCAATCGTTACAAATTGATCACTGTCTTTAATAGGATAGCGAACGTGATAAAGGGCAGACTGTACTTCTTTGTGGATCACCTCTTCATCACTAAGCGCCGTTTTAGCGGATGGGTCCCAATTGGTCATTCGCAGTCCGCGATAAATATACCCATCTTCGTGAAGCTTAATAAAGCAGTCGATCACAGATTCGTAGAGTTCATCCTCGAGAGTAAATCGGGTTCGTTGCCAGTCGCAGGAAGCGCCAAGTTTTTTAAGCTGAGAAAGAATAATTCCGCCGTGTTCATCAGTCCATTCCCATGCGTGTTTGATAAACTCATCGCGGGAAAGATCACTCTTTTTGATGCCTTCCTTTCGGAGTTTCTGAACCACTTTCGCTTCTGTCGCAATGGAGGCGTGATCAGTTCCCGGAACCCAACAGGCATTTTTACCCATCATTCGTGCCCGGCGGACCAGTACATCCTGGATGGTATTATTGAGCATATGACCCATATGCAGTACGCCGGTCACATTTGGCGGGGGAATCACCACCGTAAACGATTCGCGATCATCCGGCTCAGAGTGGAAATATCCCTTTTTTTCCCAATAGCTGTACCATTTATCTTCGGTGGCTATCGGATCGTAATGCTTTGGTATGCTGTCTTCAGTGTTCTTGATACTCATAAAAAGTGGTCAGTCTGCAAGCTTTGGTGGAACCCATTTATGGATTCAAAATTACGAGAATTCTGAATCCCTGAAATTATTTTACACGTTTTAGTCGAACACCAAAGTGTCCGTCACAACCGTGCTTGTGGGGATACGTTTGATAAGCATATCCATCTTCCACAAGGACTTCTTCGGGTAAGAACTCGTCAAGTTTTTCAAGTTCGAAGTTGTCCATTTTGCCAAGGAATTTTTGAATCTGTTCCCAGTTCTCTTCCGGTTCAATGGAGCAGGTGCTGTATACAAGACGTCCGCCTTTTTTAACAAGATTGGCAGCTTCTTCAAGAAGTTCTTCCTGGAGCTTAACAGAAGCTTCGAGTTCTTCAGGAGTTCGTCTCCAGCGGAGGTCGGCACGTTTACTCAGCACACCGGTTCCTGTGCAAGGTGCATCCAAAAGAACACCATCAACCAGTTTTAATGTAAGATCGCGTGCATCGGCGCGCAAAATTTTGATGTTTTCTGCATTGTAATCCATCGCGCTTTCTGCGAGTCGTTGCAGACGATCTGTACTTATATCAATTGCGGTGATGGATCCTTCGCCTTCCATCATATCAGAAATAACAATACTCTTGGTTCCGGGCGCTGCACAAACATCATAAATATCTTCTCCAGGTTCGGGCTCAAGAATGGTGGGGGCAAATCCTGCCGCGATATCCTGAACGAGACATACACCGCGTTTCAGCCAGTCTTTTGCAATAAACGGTTGAACCGTTTCTACCTTAAAATATCCGGGCAGCCAATCACTCTCTTCAAAAGCAATGTCTGATTTTTCCATTCGGAGTTTAAAGTTCGATGTTTTAGTGCGGAGATTATTTACACGTACATAATAGTTAGGTCGCTGATTGTTAGCCTGCATCAGCTGAAATGCATCTCGTTCGCCAAAGCGCTCAACCCATCTTGCCACCATCCATTCCGGGTGAGAGAACGTTGTGGCAATTAATTTTGTACGGTCTTCAAAAGCGGGTTTGGGCAGATCTTCAAGGTCACGTTGAATATTACGGAGAATGGCATTTACCAAATCACCTGATTTATGGCCCAATCGTAATTTAGCTGCTTCAACAGATTCGTTGATGGCTGCATAATCGGGGGTGCTGTCCATAAACAGCATTT
>JBBDPF010000026.1:0-2957 GCA_040876545.1 Balneolaceae bacterium
GTCATACTTACTGTTCAAATTGTCAATATACCCTGTGTGCATAACATATGAGCACTACCGGATCTGTCAGCGTTGGGGTTGTAGGTGAAAGACAAGAGACGGGTGGCCGATGACGGGGAATTTGACACCTTTGAGTTTTGAGTGCTGAGTTTTTAGTGTTTAGTTATGTTAGTTGACGGGTTGATTTAGCCTCCTGCAAGAGTGGCGGCTTTTAGGTGGAAGGACAGGAGACGGGCGGCTGATGACCAGAATGTAGCAACTCCATTTATTTGTGGGCTGCATCCACTTCCCCTCCCCGAGGGATCGGGATTTCGCAAAAAACGCTCAACTTGAGAGGGCTCATCTTTTGAACGCGCTAGCGAATTGAGTCTGTGAGTTCCAAAACGTTAGTGAGCAGATAAAAACTCAATTCCACAGATCACACTTCTCCACGTAACTAAACATAAAAAATGATAAACCAATCTGAGCGTTGATGTTGCGAAGGCATGCTTCGCGGTGTGTTTGATTAACTCATTGACGAAATGATGTGGCTGCAACGAGGAGATATCTCGATGCGTTCCCTCCGTCTGAAAAGCCCAGGCTCCCCCCGAAAGAATCGGGGCCAGAAAAACACTGGCACTCGATATGACAGGGTGGGTTTTATTGGTGGTCGGCGTTTCAGTTTTTTGGTTATGCATTTCAAGGCGCAGGGCTTAAGAAACAGGGTTCAGGGTGTTGATTGCTCGATGTGACAGGAGACGGGTGACCGATGACCGATGACCGGATTTCGATGCCGAATTAGGTGAATTTATCGAATAAATCTGCCCTGAAAGGGCTTAAGCAATAGCATAGTGCACCGCACTATGAATATGGCACAGCAACCAAAAAGGAGCCCCAAAGTGGGCGTAAGCCAAATATGGACATTATTCATTTTTTCTTAATCTGCCGGGAGTTGGAGATTCTAAAAAACGAACCGTGAAGTGTGGTTTTTTTTGATGCTTGGATTTATAAAAAAGAATATACCGCTACATGTTGTGGACTGCGTTAGATAAAGATGATAACCGATGTTATATTATTATAGGTTCGATTCATTACTTTTTAAAAAAGATTACAAAACCCAAAGAAAACGAAGGAAAAAAGTATACCAGATACACTAAAATGAAGGCAATAAAATCATATAGATGATGAAAAAATTAACACTTGAAATCCCGAACAACCTTGATTTAGATGATAAAGAAGCAGCGATGCTCATAGCCGGTAAGTTATATGAGCAAGGCCGACTTTCATTGGGACAAGCTGCCAGTTTGGCCGGTTATTCAAAAAGAACGTTTATGGAACTACTCGGAAACTATAAAATATCCGTTTTTAATCATCCTGTTGAAGAATTGGATAACGATATAAGCAATGCCCAAAAATATCATAGTTGATACCAGTTGTCTGGTTTTACTTGAAAAAATTAACGAATTCGATGTACTCCAAAAACTGTACAAGGAAGTTATAATCACTTCCGAAGTAGCTAATGAATTTGGTTCAAAGTTACCTGAATGGATTGAAGTATATAGCGTGAAAGATCAGAAATATAAGAAGCTGCTTGAAATGACGGTAGATCCCGGGGAAGCGAGTGCAATGGAAAACCATCTATATTTTTCATTTTAAATTCTAAAAAACGATGAGAATCTACCTCGATAATTGCAGTTTTAATCGTCCGTTTGATGACCAACATCAAATAAGGATCAGAATTGAGGCAGAAGCTACGTTATATATTCAATCGTTGATTGATCAGGGAAAGCTTGAATTAATTTGGTCGTATATTTTAGAATACGAAAATTTAGCCAACCCTTACGAGTTCAGACAAATGGTAATACAGAATTGGAAGAGAAAGGCCAAAAAGCGGATTCGTGAGAACGAACAGATATTGAAAATGGCAGAGCAATTAACAGGCTATACTTTAAAAGCCAAAGATGCCTTACATATTGCCTGTGCAATTGAAGCCGAATGTAAATACTTTATCACAACAGATGATAAGATCCTAAATAAAAACAGTAAGATTAATAACATTGAAATAGTAAACCCTATTGATATGCTTGATATTCTTGAGGTATAAATATGAAAACAGAAGCAGAAATACGACAAAAAGGGATGGAAGCATTACTCAAAGAATTGGGTGATGTTGAAGCAGAGATTTTCATCAAAAATCTGATCCGTGAGCCATTTGATTATACGAAATGGCAGAAAAGTTTATGGTCTGATAAAAGTGTTCGGGATATAAGTGCGGATGCTGATAAAGCAGTTGAAGGATGAACTCTTTGACGAAATGATGCCCCGGAAAGCACCGGAACCGGGAAAAGCACCGGCTGATGACAAGGTTACTGTTGGTTGGTGGTCGGCATATCAGTATCCCAATTATGCCTGGTATTGTTTTACGCCGATATCCAAGGTTCAAGGCACCTGGTGCAGGGTTCAGGGAGTTAATCGTCGCAAAAGAAATACTGCAGACCGCCAACGGCCATTGCCGACTGAAAAAACTTTCTCGGTTCGTCGGTTTCTCTGTTGATCTGTTCTTCGGTTTCCTTTCTTTGTGCACAAAGCCGGTCCTCCGTCCCCGGTCTTAAAGCGACAGAAGACAGA
This sequence comes from Balneolaceae bacterium, assembly GCA_040876545.1. GTDB lineage: Bacteria > Bacteroidota > Rhodothermia > Balneolales > Balneolaceae > SW132. Next base: position 2,608 of record JBBDPF010000026.1, read on the forward strand.
AGACCGGATTTCGATGATGGGATGCGTCCACTTCCCCTCTTGAGAGGGGATTGAGGGGTGTGTTCGATGAACTCATTGACAAAACGATGCGGCTGAACCATGGAGATCCTTCGACTGCATTCGTCGTATTCACTCCTCATTTCGCTCTGGATGACAGGATGGGTTTTATTGGTGGTCGGCGTTTCAGTCTTTTAATTATGCGTATGAATGTCTTACGCCGATTTTCAGGGCCCAAGGCTCAAGCAGCAGGGCTCAGGCAGGCAAGGTGCAAGGTTCAGGGCTCAAGCGACAAGGTTCAAGGTGTAGGTGCCTAAAATAGGTTGACATAAATATTCACTTATAATCTGAAT
>JBBDPF010000027.1:0-25205 GCA_040876545.1 Balneolaceae bacterium
GATTTGATCTCTTACATTTGACTTTAGCCTACAGGTACATGGTATTTCTGTTCAAATATCGAATGTAGTTTGGGCTCGTAATTGATTGGGTCCCGGGGAATTGATAGTGACATAATAGAAATACCATGTCTTCAAAGACCCAGACACGCGAAGTCTTTTGAGACTTCGCGTGTCTTTTATATAACTCCAAGTAGCATGAAGGACTTCCGTTTCCATATCAAGTACGTTTTTAAAGCAGATTTTTTTCCACAAGCCGTGCATTTCGTGTAAACCATTCGTGTTTGGCCCTTCTTACGGGACTTCCTTCAAAAACCACATCAAATTGGTCAGGTGTAATTTCACTCCATTTTTTCCCGGGAGGAGCTAACACTTTTTCTCTCGGGTTTAAATCTTCAAATGATCCATATTTTGCTTTCCGATTCCACGGGCATACATCCTGACAGATATCGCACCCAAACATCCATTGCCCCAAATCTTTTTGATTCTCTTCAGGTATCTGATCTTTCAACTCTATGGTTAAGTATGAGATACACCGATTACTGTCAATTCGGTACGGCTCGTAAATGGCGTTTGTAGGACACGCATCAATACACCGAGTGCAAGAGCCGCAATGATCGGTTGTAGGGCCGTCATAAACAAAAGGAACGTCCACAATCATTTCTCCAATTAGAAACCAGGAACCCAGTTGCTTATTTAGCATATTTCCGTTTTTTCCCATCCAGCCCAATCCTGATTTTTCAACCCAGGCCTTATCCATTACGGGAGCGGAATCCACAAAAAATCGGCCATTAATATCGCCAACTGTCTCTTTCGTATAGAAGAAGAGCTTTTTCAGTTTTGATTTGAAAACTTTGTGATAATCTCTGCCACGAGCATATTTGGCAATTTTTTGGGATTGGGTATTTCGGTCGAACTGTTCGTTTTCATCAAACCGATAACTTGCAATAACGCTCACTACACTCTTTGAACCCGGAACAAGTTTGGTTGGATCTACCCGTTTATCAAAATTATTCTCCATCCAGTCCATGGTTCCGTGTTTTCCCTCTTTAAGCCACTGCTCAAGTCTGAATGCTTCTTTATCTAATGGCTCTGCCCTCGAAAATCCACACGCATCAAACCCAAGCTCGTGCGCTTTGGATCTAATTTTCATTGTGAGTGCAAGAGTGTCCATAGGATAAAATGAATGAAATGGAAACCTGTCAGGTATTGGGTTGACATGAAACCAAAGTATAAAGATAAAAAAATCCCCTCGGTTTCAGGGAGGGGATATGGAGTTATTCACTCAATGAGGTTACCGGGGGTAATTACTCCTTAACGTCAATTAACTCAACTTCGAAAATCAGAACGGAACCCGGTTTGATGATACTTCCGGGAGGTGGATTGTTTCCATATCCTAACTCTCCAGGAATGAAAAACTCGTAAGTAGAGCCTTCGGTCATTAGCTGAACGCCTTCTGTCCACCCGGGAATAACTCCGTTTAATGGAAATGTAACTGTTTCACCTCTTTCGTACGAACTGTCAAATTCTTCTCCATTCACAAGCGTTCCGCGATAATGAACTTCAACTTCTGACGTCTCACTTGGACTGTCCCCGGAACCTTCTTCAATCACTCGATACTGAAGACCTGATTCGGTTACTTCTACGTCATCATTTTGGGCATTTTCTTCGAGAAATTCATTTCCTTTTTCAATCTCTTCAGCTGCTTCTTCTTCATTTCTAAGCTGAGATTGCATTTGTATTTCCTGTTGATAGGTTTGCAATACAATTTGCATCTCTTCTTGTGTGAGTTGAGCTTCGCTTTCGTCAATTCCTGTTTGGAGTCCGGCTACAAAACCTTCCGTACTAACTTCAGTTACGCCTTCGTTTGCGAGGTTGGTACCATAGAAAAAACCGAGACTATAGCCTACGGAGTCAACTTTAGAGTCTAAATTTGCTTCGCCATTCTGACCCGGTGTGTTGCAGGCAGAGAGAAGAGCGAAAAGCACTATCAATAATAGAGCTGATAATTTCATAAGTGATATTAATTAATTTTTGGTTGATCGAATACAAGGTGAAAAAGGTATCATTTTTTTGATGGCATAAAAACTGTTGTTTTTTCAGATATACAATGGCTTTATTTTAAATGTGGCTGATTGTCCGTAAAAGGTTCTGCATAAACATTCTAATGTTGCAATTAAACTCTTATATTGGGGACTTATAAACTTATTAAAAAAGATTTTTCTACTCAGATAATGGTAACGAATCAGTTACTAAAATAGTCGAAAACGTTAACGAAGAAATTTAAACAAAATATACCCACTTGAAGTTTACCGAATTTAATTTAGATGAGTCGCTCATCGCAGGACTAAACGATTTACAGTTTAATGAACCTACACCCATTCAAGAGCAGGCAATACCTATTGTAACAAAGGGAACTGACTTGATTGCAACCGCTCAAACCGGAACGGGAAAAACAGGGGCTTTTGTGATTCCCATTATGCAAAGGGTGCTGGAAAGCGAACGAAAAGGAATTAAGGCTTTGATTTTAAGCCCAACCCGTGAGCTCGCCTCTCAGATTGATGAGCAGATTTTTGCAATCGGTTATCACGCCGGAATTACATCCGCAACGGTAATTGGAGGGAGTGATTTTTCGCAGCAGGCAAAAGCACTGAAAGCCGGCGTAGATATTATTGTTGCCACGCCGGGACGCCTGATTGATCAAAACAAAGTGGTTGGGATTGATTTTTCTGATCTCGAATATTTTGTGCTTGATGAAGCCGATAGAATGCTCGATATGGGTTTCCTGCCGGATATGAAAAAGATTATTTCGTGGATTCCCGAAAAAAGACAGACCCTTCTTTTTTCTGCTACTATGCCGAATGAAATTAAGAGTCTTGCAGGATCGATCATGAATAACCCTGCAACGATAGAAATAGAACGCTCCAAACCGAACCAAAATGTAGAGCAGAGAGCGTATCGGCTAAAAAGTAATCAGAAGATTCCACTTGTAAAGAAAATATTTAACGATGTAGAGTGGGAGTCTTGTATCATCTTTACATCCACTAAAAAAGGGACAGATGAGCTTCAGCGTTTGCTTAAACGAGAGGGGATTAAAGCCGCAAGTATTCATGGCGATCGAACCCAAAACGAGCGGAATGCTGCGCTTCAGGCCTTTAAAAATGGCGAAGTTCCGGTAATTGTGGCCACGGACGTTTTGGCTCGTGGAATCGATATAAAAGGAGTTTCCATTATTCTTAATTATGATGTTCCCAACAACACGGACGATTACATACATAGAATTGGTCGGACCGGACGTTACGATAAAAGTGGAATTGCCATCACATTTGTAAGTAAGCGTGACAGCAAGACATTTTCTTACATCCAAAAGATTAAAGACAATAAGCTGAAAACCATAAAGCTTCCTGAAAGCTTTAATGATAAATCTGATTATTCCTGGGATTCTGATTTTAAAAATGGAGATCAAAAATCTCAACAAAAATCAAAAGATACATCTTCTCGATCATCTAAGAGTTCTTCAAGCCGTTCTGATTCTTCATCAGAAAAAGATCAGAAAGATCAAAAACAGCAAAAGTCGAAACCTTCTTCTAAGAAACAGAATCAGACCAAAAGCAGGTCGGATAAATCTGATCAGAAAAGTCAGTCAAGGTCACAAAATGGATCAACTGATAAATCGAATAGGAGTAAAAAGGACGTTTCAAAATCTAACAAACCGGTTTCCAAAAAGGCAGAAGTAAAAACGCCTGTTAAAGAAACACCCAAGCCAGTTGAAAAAGAAGAAGTGGTGATTCCACCATCTATCGAACAAGCTGTTGAACGGAATAAATATTCAAGAAAACCTGCGAAAGGAGTTTGGGGAATCATTAAGAGTTTTATCCCGAAATTTTAGTAATCAAGATAAACGACCATGTTACAAAAGTTTTTTTCGATGATAGTATGGGCAGGTATTGCCTTACTGGTGTTGGTATGGCTGCCAATTTTGGGGATTTGTCGGTTATTTGACTGGGATTCTACCCGGTACAGAACGGGAAAAACGTTTCGAAAACTGGGCTATTTTATTTCCCGCATCAACCCAAACTGGATTATTAATATTGAGGGCGCTGAAAATATTGATGACAGGGCCCCCTATGTTGTTGTTAGTAATCATTTGTCTAACGCAGATATTCCATTGATTTCGAACCTGCCCTGGGAGATGAAATGGGTGGCTAAAAAGGAGCTGTTTGATGTTCCTTTTGTGGGCTGGATGATGAGTATGTCGGGAGATATTTCTGTGGATCGATCATCAACAACCAAAAGAGCCGGTATTTTTGCCAGAAGTTCATTTTATCTGAAAAGAAAATGCTCGGTGATGTTTTTTCCTGAAGGCACAAGATCCAGAACGGGACTATTAAATAACTTTACAACGGGAGCATTTGATTTAGCCATTCAGGAAAAAGTACCCATTCTGCCGATTGTAATTGACGGCACTCATGATTGCCTGCCTAAAAAGACATGGGTCTTTAAACGGGCTGTGCAGATTAAATTGAAAGTTTTATCTCCTATTGATACATCCGGATTGAAAGGCAGCGATACAGCTGAATTGATGAACAGGGTACGAATGTCTATTGCAAATCAACTGTCTGAGTGGAGAGAACTACCTTTGAATGAAGTAGATGCTACGGTTAAAAGCGTAACAGTTTAAGCTTCATTGGCTTGATGATATTGCGGCTTATGTTCTTTGTTTAGCTTTCCTTTTCGATGAATCCATTTCCAGGCTAATCCGGCACCAAGCAGTGAGAAAACCAATGCCGCTATTGGAAAAAAGAGGGACTCCATACCTATGCTGGAATGAATTTGTCCGTAGCGCAGGGCGATTAGCAGAACTCCAAAAACAAGGATCATCACTACATGTTTTCTTTTGATGTATGTGAGCGCAAAGTAAGCTCCTAAAAAAGTAGTGATAAGAGTAAGAAAGGAGAGGAGTATTTTCCACAAACCTTCGTACGACGCATAGCCCATCACGGAAACGCCCATTCCAAGTGTGTAAGCAATCAATAATCGAATACAGGTATCAAGCGCAAAAACTATTAAAATGCCAATCAGGCTTCCCAAAAAAATATCTTTCATCGTAGTCTCTTTTAAATAAATGTGGTTTATAAAACATACGCTTTTACACCCGTTTTAGAAAGAGGAAGTAATTTAAAAAGACACGCGATGTCTAAAGAGATATCGCGTGTCTCATTCTTTCCAATTGAACGCCGAACTCTGCCAGGTTCTGTTTTCTATCAGACATGGTATTTCTATTATTACCATCAAGAGTTCCCAAGATCCAATAATTACGAGCTCGATTTATTTTCAACAATTGAATAGAAATACCATGTCTGAAAAAAGCGTTGTTCGGGCATAATCTAATGCGACGGAAGGAGATCGCGGGTCTACGCTATTGCTCCACCCGCGATGACGGTAATTAATTACAAGGAAAATCCACTCGTCTGTTCGATCCATTTTTAGGCATTACGAAGACAGCTGTAGTTAGTGTACCAATCTAAATTTTTGTCTGTAAAATTGTAGTATTTTGGTTGTATGGAAGTGCTAAATAGTTTGTACGGCAAAGTAATTCTTATATCAGCTTGTATAATCATGCCGAAACTTTGATCTTATTTCTGATCTCATAAACCAACTCGTTAGCTGATACTCAAGTTAACGATGATAAATTTCACTTTATATTTCAGACCATGAAATCATCTTCAGTATTGTCAGTTCTACTCATAACGATCTTATTTTTCTCTCTTCTTTTCACCGGCTGTGGACCGACAGAGTCTGGAGTCACGTATACCATTCCCGAACAGCCTGAAGTAGCAACCGGTTATACTGAAAAGCCGGGTTGGGCCACTTCAGAATTTTCTGTTGCAGCTGCAAATCCTTTGGCAACGGATGCCGGATATCAAATTTTGAAAGCCGGTGGATCTGCCGTTGATGCAGCGATTGCAGTACAAATGGTGTTGGCTCTTGCTGAACCCCAATCAAGCGGAATTGGTGGTGGAGCATTTTTACTGACGTTTGATGGCGAATCGGTCAACGCTTATAACGGACGCGAACGGGCACCTGCTGCTGCTGATGAAAAACTGTTTTATGATGAGAATGATGAACCGTTATCATATGGCGATGCAATAAGAAGCGGACTTTCCGTAGGTGTTCCCGGAACCATTGCAATGCTTGCGTACGCCCATCAGGAACATGGTGTGCTTCCGTGGTCTGAATTATTTGAACCGGCAATTACACTCGCCGAAGAGGGTTTTAAAATCAGTCCAAGATTGCAGGGTTTACTGGAGGCAGATGAGTCTCTTCGGGAAGATGACATCGCACAAGATTTATATTATGATGAAAATGGAGATGCTCATTCGGTAGGATATAATTTAAAAAATCCTGCACTTGCAGAAATTTTAAGACAAGTAGCCGCGGAAGGAACTTCGGGATTTTACAATGAAACCGTAGCACAACATATTGTTGACAGGGTTAAAGCCCATGAACGTCCCGGTAAAATGGAAGTGGAAGATATTTTAACCTATCCTGAGCAGGATTTTGAGACCGAAGCAATGTGTAATGGCTGGAAAACCTACGAAATTTGTGGAATGCCACCGCCATCATCCGGTCATATTGCCATCATGCAGATGCTGGGCATAATGGAAAACCTTGAAGCTACTGAGGAGCCACTTCAGGAAGGAGTTCCTACTGCGGAATGGATGCATCAATATTTGGAATCCGCTAAACTTTCGTATGCTGATCGTGCACAGTATATCGGTGATCCCAATTATACAGAACCACCGGCAAATAACTGGCACAGTCTTTTAGGTGAGGATTACCTTCGAGAACGCGCCACACTTATTAACAGTGAAGCGATGGAATCAGCTGAACCCGGTGTTCCCGGTCCGCTTACAGCAGTTTACGGAATGCAGCCCGAACAGCCTGAAATGGGGACGAGTCACATTAGTATTGTAGATCGTAATGGTAATTCAGTGTCTATGACCACAACGATTGAGCAAGGTTTTGGCAGCCGGATTATGAGTAATGGAGGAACCGGCTTGCGCGGAGGATTTTTACTGAATAACGAATTGACAGATTTTGCCCGCATCCCCGAGGATTTGCAAGGCAACCCAATGGCAAACAGAGTAGAGGGTGGAAAAGTACCGAGGTCAAGTATGAGTCCTTCTTTGGTGTTTGATGCAGAAAGTGGCGAGTTTGTTGCCAGCGTAGGTTCTCCCGGTGGAGCAGCCATCATCCATTATACCGCAAAAGCTATTATAGGAATGCTTGATTGGGGATTAAATGCCCAACAAGCAATTAATCTTCCAAATTTTGCAAATTACAATGGTCCTACGTTACTTGAAGATGAACGTTTTACTGTAGAAGTCATTGAAGCGCTTGAGGTAATGGGGCATGAAATTTCTGAACGAGATTTAACCAGCGGACTTCAGGCGATCCAAAAAACAGAAGATGGATATTTTGGCGGGGCTGATCCACGACGCGAAGGCGTTGTAATGGGTGATTAAATATACTTTGAGATCAGACACGCGAAGTCTCTGAAGACTTCGCGTGTCTTTTTTTAATACTTACTAAACAATTAAATACTGACACATGACAATACTTGAAATAATTCTATTACTATTTATCGCCGGAGTCTGTGGGTCTATCGGTCAATCTATAGCCGGATATTCGAGAGGCGGATGTATTGTCTCTATTGTCGTAGGTTTTATTGGCGCAATGTTGGGCTCATGGCTGAGCGTTCAACTGGGAATGCCTGAGCTTTTAAATGTTAATGTGGGTGGAAATCAATTTCCGATCATTTGGTCCATTCTTGGCTCGATTGTGTTTGTGGCATTGGTTGGGCTGATTACTCGGAAAAGGTAGGTAACGTAAAACAGGTCGCTGACCTGTTATAAAATTGATGAGAGAGAGTGTGCCACCCGGGGGTCGGCAACACCGCGCTACGTAACACAGGTCGCCTGACCTGTGATGGGATGTGAAATTTGTTCGGGTTATGTCAGACGCGGGTCAGCGACACCGCGTTACTGGAAAAATTAAAATATTACTGTAAGGAATTTACTTTTCAGGGTTCATACTAATAAAAAGAACAATGAAAAAGTCACTCATTCTTTCCAATTACCGAACCGAGTTCAGACGAAAAAATGCTTCCTATCGTGTTGAAGTGAAAACTTTGAGATGGGTACGTCTTTTTTTAGATGAACTTTCTATTATCCATTCATCACAAATACGCCGATGGCAGGTTGATTACTTCCTGTCTGAACAAAAGAAGATGGGAAGTTCGTATGATGAACTGCTTCAGGCAAAATCTGCCTTACGTTTCTTATTTGACAAGGTGCTAATCAGAAGCGGAATTGATGAAACGGCTGAGGAAGACCAGGCGGAACCGGGATCATTTCGAATTACTGCGTAGAACACAAAAAAACCTCACGGGTTTTTAAAAACCCGTGAGGTTTGTTCGTTAAAGGAGACCCTCGAAGTCTCAAAAGACTTCGCGTGTCTGTCTTTTTTTATTTACTGTTCTTCGATTAACCAATAATCAAACCACGTGCGAATTCGCTCCAGACGATCAACCAGCAACCATGGTTCTCCGGTTCTGGAAAGTCCGTGCGATGATCGGGGGTAACGAACAAACTCAACGGGTACTTCCATCTTTTTGAGGGCGATATACCATTGTTCGGCATCAGCTACCGGTGTTCTCCAGTCTTCTTCACTGTGAATAATCAGCGTAGGAGCCGTTACATTTTCCACATAGTTTATTGGAGAAAGCTCACGATATAATTTCCGTTCTTCCCATGGCATTCCGTCAAATTCATACTCTGTAAGTCCCTGAGCATCCGATGCGCCATACCAACTAAACCAGTTTGAGATGGATCGGCTTGTATTGGCAGCGGCAAAACGATCGGGGAATCTTGCGGTGAGCCAGTTGGTCATAAATCCACCATAACTTCCACCGGAAACGCCAACGCGTTCGGGATCAACATCAGGATATTTTTCGAAAACGGCATCCAGACCGGTCATGAAATCTTCTTCATCAAGCAAACCCCACTGACCTCTCGTGGCGTAGGTGAAATCGTGACCATAAGAAGATGAACCACGAGGGTTTGGATAGAATACAAAAAATCCGGTGGCTGATAATACGTGGAATGTCTGAAACCAGGTATTTCCGTAATAGGAGTGAGGTCCACCATGAATTTTTAAAATCATGGGGTAGCTTTCGCCTTCTTCGTACCCGACCGGCTTGATCACCCATCCTTCAATTTCAGTTCCATCCTCTACAGTCCAGTAAATGGGTTCTGCAGGATTAATTGTACGTTCTGCCATCCACTCATCGTTAAAGTTCGTTAGCTGTTCTTCTCTGCTTCCATCACTTCGTGAAATGTATAGATCCGTTGGAGTTACAGCATCCGTAGCTGTGTAGGCAAGATATTGACCATCGTTACTTGTTGAAATGGATTCAACCCTGCGATCACCCTGCGTTACCTGACCCACATTACCACCATTTCTTTCTACCTGGAATAAATGATTATTTCCTGAAATTTGTGCAGAAAATCGCACATTTTGACTGTTATCGGTCCAGTGTAATCCACCGGGGCTCAAGTTCCAATTTTCTGTAATATTTGTTAGCTCACCGTCTACATCTCCCGAACTGTTTAAAGTACCCACCATCACATCTGTAATGGCACCGCGCTCTTCTGAATGTGTAAAGGCGATAAATCTACCATTTGGAGATATCGTAGGTGAACTTTGATTTCCCTCTATATCGAGTAATTTCCGATGCTCTTCGGTCTCAAGATCAATCACATAAAGATTTCTTGTGTAATCATCGTTGTACTCATCGTCTTCTTCAGGGTCGCCGGAAAAATATATTCGTTCTCCATCCTCGGACCATTCAATCTGTCCAATATTGTAGGGGAGATCTGTGATCTGTTCAGGCTCTCCGCCGTCTGCAGAAATGATGTGCAGTTGACGCTTTTCATTTATGGATGGGTGGGGAGTCCAGACGGTTGTGCCGTCACTTTTGTAACGCATTTGTGTGATTACTCTTCCATCAAATCGTGCTGAATCTAACGTAGACGTAATGGCATCCGGTGAAACCCAACCGGCTCGTTCAGGTTGTTCTTCATCGGTAATAGGTTCGCGAACAAAAGCGATCTTTGAGCCATCCCGTGACCAAACCGGAGATCGATCCAGACCTTCAATTTGAAATGCTTCGCCACCGGGAGCTGTAACCCTGAGAAATCGTACGGAGTTGGAATCATCACCGCGTCGAGACTGAATGCTCAACATTTCTCCATCAGGAGACCATTGGGGGTTTGATGATTGAACGGATGGATCGGTAAAACGAAACGCATCTCCATCTTTTTGTCCGTTATTGATTTTTTGCATCCACACTTCGCGATGTCGATCATTATTCTCTTCATCGATGATTGTTTTTGTAAACGCAATCAGATTTCCATTTGGAGAGATTTTTGATTGACTTAAAAAGACCGTTTTATAATAATCTGCAGGCTGAATTCCCTGTTGTGCAAAAGCAGCAGTACTCAATACAAAGAGCAGAGCAAATAGAGAAAGAAATTTAATAGCTTTCATTGGCATAGATTTAACTGAATTTAATTTTAGAGTAGTTGAATGTACTTCTTGAAGAGATGCTTTTAAAATGATTGGATGAAAAAATATAGTATTTACAATTTTTTATTAATTATAGATGCCCAACTTTCCTAAAAGCATTTTAACCATATGGTATATGACATGGGCAAATATGAAACCCGCGAAGTCTCAAAAGACTTCGCGGGTTTATTCTTTTAGAAGATGTACCGCGGTGTCGCTGACCCGCGGCCGACAAAATCCTGCACGAATTTCATACCTCTTTACAGGTCAGCGACCTGAGTTACGTGTAGCTCGGCAATACTGATCCGCAAAGCAAACGTAGCGCGGCGTCGCTGACCCGCGGCCGACAAATCTCGTACGAATTTCATACCCGTTACAGGTCAGGCGACCTGTGTTACGTAACCCGCCGTACTGTCTTTAATAACTCAACAATCTTTCCAGTTTCTCTTCAAGTCTATAATCAGCCATATACCCTTTTTCAAGCTCCTTGCTGAAAGGAATTGGAGTGTGAATAGATGAACATCGAATAACAGGTGCATCAAGAAACTCAAAACATGTTTCTGAAATTCCCGCCGCAATCTCACTCATCGGGCCAAGTATTTCTGATGTTTCTTCAAGCAGCAGGACACGGGCAGTTTTTTGGACGGATTCACTAATGGTTTCCCAATCGATGGGAGAGAGAGATCGTAAATCAATCACCTCTATTGATGCGCCATTTTTTTCAAACTTTTCAGCTTTATCCATTGCCCAGTGTACACCATATCCAAACGTGATAATGGTAGCATCATTTCCGCTTTTTACCACCTTTGCTTTTTCAATATCAACAAGCTGGCATTGATCCTGAGTGATCTCTTTGATACTTCGATACAGTTTTTTGTGTTCGAAAAAGAGAACTGGGTTGGGATCATAAAGAGCCGTGTACAGCATATTTTGTGCATCTTCTACGGATGATGGCACCAATACCCGAAGTCCTGGAAGCCCCATAAACCAGGCTTCGTTTGATTGCGAATGAAATGGCCCGGCACCCACGCCACCACCATGAGGAGCACGAATGGTAATATTCATTTCCGGCATCCAGCGATATCGTCCTTTTGAAAGGTTGTTTACGATTTGATTAAATCCACAGGAGATAAAATCAGCAAACTGCATTTCTACTACCGGTTTGTAACCTTCCAAAGCTAAACCAATAGCAGCGCCAATAGCACCCGATTCAATGATCGGCGTATTCCGAATTCGATCTTTTCCGTATCGATCCAAAAATCCTTCCGACACTTTAAACACGCCTCCATATTTCGCCACATCCTGACCCATCAGCAAAAACCGATCATCTTCATCAAACGCCTGCCGGTGCGCAAGCTGAACCGCATCTACAATTCTCTTTTCTGATGATGCCCCACTAACTCCATTCGAAGAGGGTAGAGGAGCGGAAAGAAGTCCCGCCCGTTTTCTTTCAGTGGCCTCATCATATACAGGATCGGCAGCTTTTAATGCTTTTTTAAGAGGGGGTTCAAACGTTGAGATTAACTCTTTTTTAATCTCTTCAAGTTCAGCTTCATCTTTTATGATATTCTCCTTCAAAAGCCATTGTTCAAACCGGTAAATAGGATCTTTGGGTTTCCACTTTTCAAATTCCGCATCTTCAACATAAAAAGTACCTGATGCCTCTTCGTGACCTCTCATCCGAAACGTTTTGGCTTCGATGAGTACAGGTTTTCCCTGAAGGGCAAGCTCTCTGGCTTTCCTGGTGGCTTCTTGCACTTCAAAGAAATCGTTGCCATCAATCATCATTCCTTCAAGTCCATAACCGGTGGCACGATCAACAAGATTTTCACAAGCGAATTGTTCTGATGTGGGTGTTGATAGTCCATAACCATTGTTTTCGATCACAAAAATAACCGGCAATTTCCAGACTCCTGCGAGGTTTAATGCCTCATGAAAATCGCCTTCACTTGTAGCCCCATCACCACAAAAACTTACCGCCACTTGCTGTTCACCTTTTAACTTTTTGGCGAGGGCTAATCCATCTGCAACGGGCATGGTTGCGGCAAGGTGAGAGATCATCCCGATAATTTTATGATCCATCGTTCCAAAATGAAAAGATCGGTCACGCCCGCCGGTATAACCATCTGCTTTGCCAAAAAGCTGACAAAACAAGGTGTACAACGGAACATTTCGTGTTGTAAAAACTCCAAGGTTTCGGTGCATGGGCAGCAAATAATCATCCTCATGCAATGCAGAAGTCACACCAACCGAAATGGCTTCCTGACCAATTCCGGAAAACCACTTGCTGATTTTATTCTGCCTGAGAAGACTCAGCATTTTATTTTCTATCAATCGGGGAAGTAATAAATTTCGATAAAGAAAAAGTGAATCTTTTTTTGAAATTTTTTTCTTGGATGCTATCATAAATGCAAAATTTCTATGTATTTTTACTTTCTTATAAACAAAAAATCTTTACGCTGCATAAAGGCAGCTACTTGTATGCACAGAATAAAAGTTCTATTCGTCAATCACTACTTAACTTTAACTTAGCTTTTCTAAATTAATTCTAAGAACGCAAATATGGAAGCACTCGGCAGACAGATCCTCGTAGAATTTTACGACTGCGATCAATCAAAAATAAATGATGTCAGCTACATTGAAAACTCACTTATCCAGGCAACGAAGGCATCTAAAGCCACAATTATTTCTCATAACTTCCATAAATTTAGTCCCTATGGAATTAGCGGAGTGGTAGTTATTGCCGAATCTCATGTTACAATACATACCTGGCCGGAATATAACTACGCGGCTGTTGATATTTTTACCTGTGGAGATACGATTGATCCATGGGTTATACAGGAGCAACTGAAAGACTATTTTGAATCGAAAAGTGTTTCAAGTATGGAAATGAAACGCGGGCTTTTTAAAGTGCCTCACGGCCAAAAGCTTCTTTTTAAACCATCCACAACTTCCCATTCAAATTAATACAATTCAATTATTATGATGGTTCAAACCCCAAATAGTTATTGCCTCGTACGAGGTGCAGCAGAAGGACGTACACGACTCAATGCTTTTGATAAGGCGTTGCTGGAGGCAGGTGTTGGTGATACTAATTTAATGCGAATGAGCAGTATTTTACCTCCGGGTGCGGTACAGGTTAACGTGAATGAACTGGTACTCCCCAAAGGCGGATTGATTCCCCTTGCCTACGCCACGATTGACAGCACCACTCCCGGACGAATGATATCTGCCGCAATTGCCGTGGGCATTCCTGAAGATGATTCAGAACCGGGTGTAATTATGGAATTTGAAGATCATGCCGAACTAAAAACAGTAGAAGCAATTGTACAGCAAATGGTTGTTGATGGTTTTGAATACAGAAACCGAAAGCTGAAGGAGATCAAATCCTTCGGAATAGAACACAAAACGGAAACATGTGCTGCCGTATTCGCCGCCGCCGTACTTTGGTATAAATGATAGTCTTGAGTCCTGAGATTGTCTTTAAACCTGACAGCGTGCCGACGGATGTCGGTTCCTGTCAGCGTTTAGTTGCCGAACTCACTGACAGGATCTACGAATTTAGTTACAATCAAATTAACAACATGGACGCTGACAGAATCTTCGAACGCTGTCAGGTCACTCACTAAAACCTGCATCCTGAGGCTTGATCATGCTACAATACAACGAATTTTACAACGAGCAAACCGGTCTGACCATTGGGCTGAAGAAACTTCTGTTTTCTGAGCAGTCTGATTATCAACTTGTTGAGGTGTATGAAACCGATACTTGGGGTAATTTAATGACCATCGACGGCATGGTGATGCTGAGCGAGCGCGATGAATTTGTGTATCATGAGATGATCAGCCATGCCGCACTGTTTACTCATCCAAATCCAAAGCGGGTCCTTATTATTGGCGGAGGAGATGGTGGAACGGCGCGTGAAGTGCTCAAGCATCCGTCAGTTGAAACCGTGCATCTTGTTGAAATTGATAAAACTGTTGTTGATGCATCTAAACTCCATTTTCCGGGCGTGGGTGATTTTGATAATCCAAAGCAATCCACACTTTATGAAGACGGCATAGCGTTCGTAAAAAATGTGGATGAACCGTACGATGTCATTATTATTGACGGTTCTGATCCCGTTGGTCCGGCAGAAGGACTTTTCGAAAAAGAGTTTTTCCAGTATTGCTACGATGCACTTGCCGAAGACGGTGTTCTTTCTGCGCAGACCGAAAGTCCATGGGTTGAGGCCTACCATTCAAGCATGAAAAAAGTATTCGGTGCATTGGATGATCTGTTCCCAATCTCCAAAATGTATGTAAGCTTTATTCCGCTCTATCCTGCAGGAATGTGGTCTATGGCGTGCGCTTCTAAAAAAGACGACCCACTTTCTGATGAAGTTGCTGAACGGGTTAAGAAAGGACTAAAACAGCTTAATGGCTTAAAATACTACAACGAGGATATCCACCGTGGCTCTTTTGCACTGCCGAACTTTGTGAAGGATATAATTAAGTAGTAGTGTAAATAAATTTTATTAATGGGAGAGAGGCTAATAAAATTCCCTAACCATTGTAGATCCCAAAATTAGTCCCCTTGCACTTTTCTCACTGATTTACGCGGATGAATTCGCTGAGTTTCGCAGATGGTGAGTTCTCGCATAGTTACTCTGCGCAAATCTGCGGCTAACTTAGCGAAACTCTGCGAGAAAGAGGAATACATAGTGTTAACTATAATTATTTCCAGACTCATAGCGAATAGTGAAGAAAAAAGATCACCCAAAAAGAACGAAGAAGCCCTGGCCGACCAAGGATGCCATGGAACAGGTTTATAAAAAGAAACTTTGGGGAGATAATAACTCTGATTTTTATTCAGGAGAGGGATCTCATCATCCTGAGTTAGTAGAACCCTATATAGAAGTTGTAACATCATTTTTGACATCTTTTGAAACTCCGCTTGTGGTATGTGATTTGGGCTGTGGAGATTTTAACGTAGGAAAGGAGTTGGTTAAGCACACCCTGAAGTATGTTGCGGTAGATATTGTAGCAGACCTTATAGATCGTAATAAGGAAATATTTAAAGAAGAGAACCTTGAATTCCATTGTTTGGATATCTCATCAGATGATTTGCCTTCAGCAGATTGTGCTTTATTAAGACAAGTACTTCAGCATTTATCAAACGCTGAAGTACAACGTATCATAGATAAGCTGACCAATTTTAAGTACGTTATTGTAACCGAACATCTGCCTGAAGGAGACTTCAAACCCAATAAAGAGATTATTTCCGGACAAGGAATCAGGCTAAAAAAACAAAGTGGTGTAGACGTATTAGCTCCGCCTTTCAATCTTACAGTAAAAGAGGAAAAACAGTTATTGTCTGTACCGCCGAAGCACAGTAAAGGGATGATTGTTACTACGCTTTATAGAATGTTTTAAGCTTTACTCGAATTCTTCCTATTGGTATCTCGCAAAGGCACGCAGAGTTTCGCAGAGTAGGCTTTTACTTATCCCCGTAGTTCAATCTGATAAAGGGTTGAAATTGTTAAGGTTTCACGATGGGACAAAGAGGGGTTTTGTACAAAACAATTCCACGACTTTGTCCCAGTCAATTTACGATGAAAACTCCATGGGTGAGACGGATGATTCCTCACTTACAACGGCTCTCTTTGTTGATGGATATATTCTATGAGAAATTATCTGCGAATATTGTCAATATGTTCCCTGCTGTTCTGCCCGTTTTTTTAGTGCTGCATTCATCTCTTCAAAACCCTGACGGGTATTTTTATGTAAGCTTTTCCACAGGAATGGTACGAGAACTCCTTTGAATTTCTCCCGTTGCACAAATTGAGTCTCTTTTTCATTTATTGGCTTAAGTTCAAAGATATGCTCTCCGTCAAAAATGCCTGGGATTAACACCCGTCCCAACCAACGAAGTTCTCTTTCTTGTTTTATTTTTGTTATCGTCGGTTTAAAGGTCATTCCGCTGCTATTTGGCGGTTCAATATGGATCTTAAGCTGAGTTCCTTCTTCTATATGACCGGATGCTTCTGTAATAAATGGATTCCATTCGGGAAACCGCTGAAAGTCAATAAGAATAGACCATACTGAACTAACGGGAGCATTAATCCTAATTTCAGTTATAATTTTTTTCATCATATTGGATTATCAATAAATTTTCTGCGTGCTATGTGATGTAGTTGTTCGGAACTGCGTAAAAATGTAAAAATTCTTTCAAGTTCTTTATCTCCATTTTTTGTACCTATAGATTCTCAGTGGGCTACGAATAAATGTTTGTCATAACGTTTTGCATTTATACGTCTGTTGTGCGTCGTTATTTTTAAATTTCAATTACAATCTTTCCCGAATGCTTGCCCTCGCCGAAATATTGAATCAACTCAGGGATTTTTTCAAATCCATAGGGGCCATCAACAACAGGTTTGATTTGTCCCTTTTCCACAAGTTCCGACATCTGGTCTAACCCTCTGTTTGGCTCATGAATGAGTACTCTCAGCTTTTTACCTGTGAAAAGTGATATCATCGAACCTAATAATACTACTTCTAACAACCTGTACATCGATCCTCCCATTGTAATATACTTACCATTTTTTTTGAGGGATCGTGCAACTTTAAATACGGATCTGTTTGATTTTGTATCGAGGATGAGATCATATTTTTCGGCGGTATCGGTAAAGTCCGCTTTTCGATAATCCATCACGCGATCATACCCCAGCGATTTCATCAAACCAAGTTTTTCGGCACTGTCAACGCCGGTTACCTTTACCCCATACGATTTCAGGATTTGAATTCCCAAGGTTCCGACACCGCCTCCTGCACCATTGATCAGGATACTCTGTCCGGGTTTCACCTTTCCCTTTTCTACAAGTCCCTGAAGAGCAAGTATTCCTGCATGGGGCAGGGCAGAGGCTTCATTAAAACTGATAGTGGAAGGTTTTTTGTACAAATGTTTTTCCAGTACGCAAACATATTCGGCAAACCCGCCAAACCCGCAGTCCGTCAGATCGCAGTATATCTCATCACCGACTTTAAAGGAACTTACATTACCGCCCACCGCTTCAATTTTTCCGGAAATATCTACCCCGGGAATCTTTATTTTTGGCTTTATCAGACCGTATATCAAACGAATCACAAATGGTTTGCCCCTGACCATCCCCCAATCCCAATCATTGATGGAGGCTGAGTGAATTCTCACCAGTACTTCATCGTCATTTGGAACCGGTTTTGCAACGTCCCCAATCTCAAGATCACTCGGCAATCCGTATTCCTTTAATATAATCGCTTTCATTAGATTTTTTATTTGGTCATAATGACGCACAACTCAGTTTGTAGGCGCAATAAACATGCGCCTACATACCAATATAGAAGTATAGGCGAACATTTATTTGTGTTTTATTGATGATTGGTTAATTAAAGAGAGGAGATGTTGCAAAAGCCTCCTTTAAGCGTACTTACCTCAATGCGTGGCTTTACAACAACAACGCATCAAGGACTTCTCAGCTTCTAACTAAGTTGCAATACGAAAAGCAGGGAAATCAAAACCTAAAATAATATCTGAGTCAATCTACACTCATCGATCATCCCCCAGCTCACTACGTTCGCCTTCCCCTTCAAAGGGGGACTTTAATCACCCATCCACATATCAAGGATGTAGATTGTACTAAAGCCGAGGGCAATCATGCCAAGGCTCAACAGCGGTTCCCAAATGACCAGTCCGCCTATGGTTCCCAAAACGGCTCCCAAATACTGAATGGTTTTGAGCTGCTCGTTGGTTGCGCCGCGGATCATTTTTTCGAGCTTGTTTTCATCGTACGACTGGAGGTTTTGCTCCACCAATTTTTGCACATCCAGCTGATTGATCATCTGGTATAAAAGCTGCGTAACGATGGCTTCAATATTCTCAATCTGACCGGAGAGTTTTTCCGGAGCACTGTCCAAAAACGCATCCACCCGATCCATTCGTTTTTCTACAGAATTGGGCAGCTGTTTGATGGCGTCCTCAACAATTCCCTGCATATGTCTGCCGCTGACGAGCGAATAAGCTTTCAGTGCAGTTTTCTCAAACAGTCGGTTTTCAAGAGCGCTATCTAATTCTTGCACAATAGATTGTGCGATGGTTCTTCGAAAATTCGGATCAGCGATTACCTCTGTTGTATAGTCAGAAATCCATTGTTTAATATCAGTCCGAAACTCCTCACGGTTAATCACTTCCGTAACATGATCCGTGACCCGTTCGCGATATTTTCGAATGGCATCAGACTTCTGAAGCTTCTCTTTGATGATGGTTGGGTTGATCAAATCCTCAGATACCGCAAACGAAAGACGATAAGCAATTCGGTCTTTGTGCGCGGGGATTAAACCCTGGCCGAGTAGCGGTCGTTTAAGTGTCGGACGAAACAGCATGGTTATAGCCGCCCAGTTGGTGAGAAAACCAATGAGTCCACTGACGCAGATTATTCTTAAGAGCCCTTCAAACTGCAGCGGGTAGTTAAAAAGGGTGGTGCTCATGTTGTTGAAATCCCAATAAAAAGAGAAAATAAACAGAATTCCCAATATCCAGGGGAAGGGTTTTAAAAAAACCAGGATTCTTAAGTGAGGAGAATGCCCTTTTTGAACGGCTTTATCCGTAGGTGATTCAATCAAATCTTTTAACCTTCCATGTCTGGAAAGAATGTCACCCAGTTTTTTTACATAAATTCCGGTTGTATCTCGCGCGGATTGATACAAGGTTGGCTTGTCAGACTGTTTGTTCATCTCATTTTTTAAAGTTCATCATTAAGACGCAAATATGCCGCTAAGGGTTTCATCGGTTATATGGGGTTGATCGGAGACAGCGTTGAGCTCTTTAAGAAGATAGTGGTATTTCTCTGCTGTTTGATGTTCCGCTGTGGACAATCTTTCCGTAGAAATAGATCCATTTTTGATGGATATTAACGCTTTATCAACGGCTTCATCAACCCAAACGCCAAACCCGGACGGCCTTAAAACGCCCAGGTTACAAAGGTGTTGTCCCCATTCGGCAACGGTAAACACCGGCGTCACGTCGATGGTTGATTCGGTTAAAGATTCATCAGAATAAAAAAGCGGATCACGATTCTTCAAGCAGAATGTAGAACCAGCTTTTTTAGGTTGAGAAATTGCGTTGATGGTTTCATCATAAATAATTTTATACATACCACTGAATGGTTTTTGCACGCTTTTGGAAACCATTTGCGGAGTAATTCTTATATCGTATGGATGAACACTTTCGTGGGCCTCATTATGTGCAATCACAGTTTGCAGGAAATCGGGTTTAAAATGCTCTAAAGAATCAAAATGAACCCATTGGTCTTGCAGACGTTGCCAACTGGTTTGATAAAAACCTTGGGCGGCTGTACGCGGATAGCTGATCAATCCTTCATCGGTATCGGGGTAGGTTTTGTGAAACAGCTGATTCACTATTTTCTGCCCCTCGGCATAGCTTGATAACGTTAGCTCGCGGTAACTATCAGCCACGACATCAAACGTGGAAAGCGAGGTTTTATTTACATAATCAACGCTTTCAGCAGCATGGAGAGTCAGCCACTCACCGGGTTTACAGGATATTGGTTGATTTGTTTTGAATAGAATCTCATTATTTGACCTGAATGTAGAATAGGTTTGATGATTTTTCAGCGCAATGGTACCGGCCTCTTTGAAAGTATGGCGCGGAATGTGCTGATTCCAAACCTGTTGAATCAAATATCGGTTTTGAAGTTTGTACAGCAACGTATTTTCATCGAGGTGTGCTGCATTTTGAATCATCCGAAGAATGTCGGTTTTTGAAATGGATTGAACAAAACTTCGCAGCAGTGGTTTTCCGGACTGATATTTTGCCAATGACCAGGCGATAAAATCACCGGAGGGGTCGTTGTCGGTTGCAATAATAACTTTTGAGGCAATGTCTGCTTGCTGCTTAATCTCTTTTCGAAGATCCAGTTTATCAGGAATAGCCCGTTTTTTCAGGATTTTCTTTCGCGAATCATAAGCAGGTTTCCAGATGAATCCATCCGTAGCAATAACAAAAATGTGTGGCGGAACCAGCTGTTGAATTCTGCGGGCCGTCATAGAAGATTCAACAATCAGCAGGGTATAAAGGGAGGAGCTCACGCCTGAGAAATCTTGTCCAGATAAAGATTTTCCAGCTCAGTCATGCGTTTTTTATCGTCTTCGGTTTGATCGTTGTACCCAATCAGGTGAATGAGTCCGTGAATCATCACTCGTAAAAATTCAGTGGATTCCGGTGTTTCAAATTCTTTACTCTGTTCTGAAATTCGCGGTGCACAGCAATAGAGGGTTCCTTCGATCCGTTTGTTTGATGTGTCCTCATCATACCGAAAAGAAATAATATCGGTAATATAATCTCTCTTTAAATGCTCTTTGTTGATGTCTACAATTCCGGGTTCATCTACAAAAACGATTTCGACATGTTGATACATGACCTTCTCGTTATTTTCGATTTCATTCAGCGCAGAATGAATATCGTTTTCATCAAAGGGGAGAGGAAATTCGGATGGATTAAATATTTCCAGCTTTGGATTACCGGAAAAGTCTGAGGGATCAGGAAAGTTCATCTTCATCAAACGTAAAGTCATCCAGACCTTCTGATTCGGTGAGAGAAAGTGCAACGCCACACATCATCATATCTTCGGGGAGTTGGGTAAAATCACCGGCTAAAATGGAATCACTGACGTTTGCGTAAAGGCTACATCCGGCCTCTTTTTCGATGATCAGCCCGGATGTCATGCCACCTTGTTTTCCAAAAAAGGTAACCTGATTGAGCATATCGCTGGCAATAAATGCGGTACAGTTATGAAGCTGTAAAAATGTATTTCCTGAGTAAACAGACACCATGTTCATTTGGGTGTCTTCTACCATCAAGCCGAGGTGAATTTCCAAAGCCAGCTTTCGGCTTCCTTCTTCATTAACTATTTCTAAGCGATACACATCGTTTCCCAATTGTTTAGGGGATGATCCCAAAACATCGCCGATGGCTTCTATATTTTCTTTTGTGAATTCGTGGATCATAAAGCGTTGATCTCCAGTTGTTTCAGATTACTCCGTAATATACAATCCGATCTGTTAAGAATGAACTCCTGAGGCAGAGCCGTCGGGGAATCATCGAAAGAAAGATAGCAAAAAATATTTTTCTGTATCATAACACACCCCAACCCTTCTCAAGTTGAGCGTTTGCGAAATCCCGACCGTTCGGGGAGGGGAGTAAAAGTTATTTTTAGCTATCTTTCTCATATGCCCAGTCCAAATCGTTCAACTTCAGCATTACTGTCTTCTGCATTGTCTGGGAGTTGTAACCGACGGTCCGTAATGATGCTTACATCGATATTTAGTTCTTCGGCCATTTCTTCATTTCCGGTTTCGTAATACACGTTTTGGAGAATGGTTAACAGACTCACGGTAAAGCTGATATCATTCATAAACTCATCACGCTGATTTGTCTCCCGTTCTGCACGAGTTTGCAGATTTCGAAAACGGTCCATATTTGCATCGGCGCGTGCGCTGCTTGCTCTTTCTTGCAAGCGGGTGATATTTTCTTCCATTTGGTCGAGTTCTTCTATGTCGTACTCTAAATCGTGCAGAAGGCGTTCCGCGATGAAGCTTGAAAGCTCATTTGCCCGTTCTTGTTCCTCAACCCGCATGTATCTGAAAGCGTACAGAACAGGAAGTGACCAGTCGTTTTCAACTTTTCTGAATGGAATTTTATCCTCACCGAATTTCAGCCAATAAGCAGCTTGCTCGAGGTTTCCCTGGCGGATGTAGGTATCAGCGAGTTGCGTGAATCCGTATCGGTAATTACTGAGCATTCTGCGAATATTTTCATCAAAATACACATCAGGACTATTCCACTCGTTGAATTCGAAACTCTCCAATCGTTCTGCATGAACCTCAGGGTCAATATATCCAAAGGGACCCACTTCTCTTTCTTTGGGGACAAGCCGGAATGATTTTCCTTCGAACTGGAAGTATTCTTCAAGCCCAAGCTGACCATCCCTGGCAACCGTATTTGCAAAATAAATAGGTCGTAGCCAATTGTTTTGCTCAATAATTTCTATTGCGGCAATATCAGACGGTTGGAGATAAAATTGCTCCTGACCCTGCTGATTTCTTCCCGCGGGCCGACCTTGTAAATTCCAGCTTACTTCATCATCCAGTTCTTCAACCGGAATAGAGTAGGGTACAGCCGATCGTATTTGATTTTCGAGAACGGGTGTAATTTGTGTGCCTATAATTTCTGTAGTATCACCGGCAAATACAGTACGTAACAGATCTTTATCAACAGGAACGGTTTTTGTGCCCGGTCGATGGAGTTCGTACTGGGTTGTGAACTGTTGAATTTCCTCATCTGAAAATGAAATGGGCAAAGGCAACGATTCATGCGATTGCTGATCCCGTAACTGTTTGATATACCAGTCTGTATTTAAAAGGCTTAAAACTACCACTCTTACATCCGTACGAATTCCTTCAACTTCCTGTAAGTACCAAAGCGGAAAGGTATCATTATCCCCATTTGTAAAGAGAATAGCATTGGGTTCTACTGACTGCAATAAGTTATATGCGTAATCGCGTGCTACATAATTGTCGCTGCGGTCATGACTCGGCCAGTTTTGATAGCCCATCCACAGTGGAACGGCTGCAATCATTAAGCTAAGAGTACCATAAGCTACAAATCGGTTTTTACCAATGAGTTCTTTGATGAGCTCGATTACTCCGGTTGCGCCCAGGCCAATCCAAATGGAGTAAGCAAAGAACGATCCGGCGTAGGCATAGTCCCGTTCGCGAGGTTCGAATGGGGTTTGATTTAGGTAGACAATAATGGCTAACCCCGTCAGGAAAAATAGTGCCAGGACGGAAAGGGCGCGTTTCCAGTCATTCCTAAAGTGGAACATCAAACCGAATAGCCCGAACAGAAATGGCAGGTAAAAATAGTAGGAGTTTGCAGGATTGTTGCCATGCCTCGTTTCTGTTAAACCGGAATACCAACCCGCGTCTTGAATGTCGGATTCCTTACCAATAAAATTCCACCCAAAGTATCTGAGGTACATGTGATTAACCTGATAACTTAAGAAGAAATCAAGATCACTTTCGAAGTTGCCGTAGTACTGCAAATGCTGTCCGTTGCCGGAATGACGTCTTGGAAAAAGTTTCTCATTGCTACGGTCGATATTTCCGGTAGAGTTATCGTAAGAATATCCTGATAAAAGGGGAGATGTGCCGTATTGATCCCGGCTTAGATAGCTGACAAATGCTTCCACTGTGGATGGATCATTTTCATTAATTGCAGGATCTGCCTGTGAGCGGATAATGACCATCGCATAACTTGAATACCCGATAATGATCATCGCATAACACAGAACGGCAATATTGGCAAGACGCATTCCTTTTTTATGGGTGTAATAAAGACCAAAAATCAATGCTCCAATAATAAAAGCAATGTATAAAAAGGGGCCAATAAGTCCGTATGTCATTTCAGAAACGGAGATAGATAAGTTTGGCAGATTAATAATAGTAATGGGGTAAATAGACAGAAACGCCACTGCCGATCCAACAACTAAATAGGCAAATGATTTAAGATCAAACGTCTTATATTTAAAATAGATGATCATGGCTACAAAGAAGAGAGCCAATAGGTTAAGAAGATGAACTCCGATTCCAATACCAAAAACATAAGCAATCAGAATTAACCATCTTTCTGCAAATGGTTTGTCGTGGCCGGCTGACCAGCGAAGAGCAAGCCAAATAACTAAAGCAGTGAGAAAAGTGGATGAAGCATACATTTCTGCTTCTACTGCATTAAACCATTGAGTGTGGGTAAACATAAACGTAAGTGCACCGAATGCTGCACCACCGTAGGTTCCAATTTTATCGATGAAGCTTAAATCATCGATAGATCCACGGAATTCTTCAACGAGACGGATGATGATTAAATAGAGTAACATTACAGTAAATGCCGAAGCAGTGACGCTAATCATGTTAATACTCCATGCTACATGTTCAGCGGGTACAAACATCGAAACGATTCGTCCAAAAAGAGCAAAAAATGGAGAGCCAGGTGGGTGAGCTACCTGAAGGGTATGAGTAATAGCAATGTATTCGGCCGGATCCCAAAAAGAGGCTGTTGGAGCAACCGTTAATGTATAAACTGTAAAAGCGATAAGCCATGATAAGAAGGCAAAAAAGATATTACGCGTACGGTGTTCAGCGAAAATAGATTTTAAATCCATGGATATTTTAACAGTTATTATCGGTAAATGAGCACTTCGCACAAATTGATTCTCGTAACGATGCACTCATCAGAGATATTTTTCATCTCCTACAGTGAAAGGCAAAAGATACCGAAAGAGGATTTGAATGCACAATTAAAATCGGGCTGTGGATGAAATGGTTTTTGGTTGGGTGACCTTTTTAGATAATAGCGATGGCCGTGACACCTTACGTAACGCAGGTCGCTGACCTGTGATGGTTTGTGTAATTCGTGCGAAATGATGTCGGGCGCGGGTCGGCGACACCGCGCTACGTGTAGGTCAGTTCTTTCTGCGGGCTGGGTTG
>JBBDPF010000027.1:25305-73230 GCA_040876545.1 Balneolaceae bacterium
TAATTCGTGCGAAATGATGTCGGGTGCGGGTCGGCGACACCGCGCTACGTGTAGGTCAGTTCTTTCTGCGGGCTGGGTTGTTTTAGGGCTTCAACCTGTGGTGCATCCCATAACCGATGATGGCGTTTCTATGAATTAGCGATGGCCGTAGTACCTACGTAACACAGGTCGCTGACCTGTGATGGCTTGTGTAATTCGTGCGAAATGATGTCGGGTGCGGGTCGGCGACACCGCGCTACGTGTAGGGAAGGCGGTGAAAGCAAGAACCCCGAATGGGGTTCAATTTCATGGTTATCAGCTTCTCACAAGGGATTTACTTCAGATACACATTATGCTGATCCAAAACACCCTGCTTGGTTGGTTTTCCTGTTTTGCTGAAGAGAATCACAGCAAATGTAGCCAGTAGAAATCCGGGAATGATAGAGTAGAGTTCGATGATTTCATGCTCCACACCGGGCATCATCAAGCCAAGATTTTCCCAAACCAGAACGGTAACAGCACCTGTGATGATTCCTGCTAAAGCACCGTTTCGGGTCATATTTTTCCAGAACAGGGATAGTATAATCACCGGACCAAATGCAGCTCCAAATCCGGCCCAGGCGTAGGCTACGAGTTCAAGAACCAAATTATCGGGATTTGCAGCCAACATCAGGGCTACAACAGCAACGCCAATGACAGCAAAACGACCCACCCATACCAGTTCTTTTTCGGGAGCTTTAGGTTTTAAAAAACCTTTGTAGAAATCCTCGGCAATGGCACTTGAACAGACAAGCAACTGAGAATCCACCGTGCTCATTACAGCTGATAGAATGGCCGCCAGAACAACCCCTGCAATCCATGGGTTAAATAGTACCTGAGTTAATTCCAGAAAAACAATTTCCTGATCACCGGCAGCGAGGGGGGCATCTGCAAAAAAGGCGATTCCTGTAAATCCAACAAAAATGGATCCGAATAGCGCAAATACCATCCATGACATACCTATAAGTTTCGCTTTAGGTACATCTTTTTCTGATCGAATGGCCATAAAACGCGCTAAAATATGCGGCTGACCAAAATAACCCAATCCCCAAGCTAATAGTGAAATAATTCCGATGAAGGTCATATCGGTAAAGACATCTATATATGCAGGGTCCATTGAGTGAGCTGTACTTATAATTTCATCCCAGCTCATATAGGTGACAATAATCACCAGTGGAGCTGCAATCAATGCAATAAACATCAAAATTCCCTGGAAAAAATCAGTCCAGCTAACGGCAAGAAATCCGCCAAGAAAGGTGTAGGAAACAATTATGATGGTTCCTGTCCACAGTGCAATGTTTCGATCCAGATCGAACGCACTTTCGAAAAGTGTGGCACCGGCAACAAGTCCTGACGCTGTGTAAACGGCAAAGAAAATCAGGATCACTAAAGCGGAGATTACACGCAACATCCTTGATTTATCCTGAAATCGATATTCCAGATAATCGGGAAGGGTGATAGAATCTTGAGCGACTTCGGTGTACTTACGTAATTTTCGGGCTACAAATTGCCAGTTTAGATAAGCTCCTATTGATAGACCAACGGCAATCCAGATTTGGTTCAAACCAAATGCATAAACAGCACCGGGAAGCCCAAGCAGCAACCAGCCACTCATATCAGAAGCTCCGGCACTGAGTGCGGCAACTCCACTCGTTAAATTTCTGCCGCCGAGAATGTAATCAGATAGTGTGTCGGTGTTTCTATAAAAAAAGATTCCGAAAGCGATGAGAGCAATAAAGTAGACAATAAACGTAGTGAGCGTACCTGTATTCATTCGTTGTCCCTCCGCGTTTCATATAAATAGGTGATGATTGAAATGACAACAACAGACAGCATTGGCACATAAAGCCAAAACCAACTGGCAAAACTAAGTGACGTTTCTTCCATGTATGTTAACCTCAATTAAAAACTAATATTTATTCAGCCATTGATAAGGATTTTGTGATCAAGTAACAAGTATATAACCTTTGATTTATGGTTTGAAGTCTTCAAATTCTTCCATTCTGTTCAGGAATCTTTCCGGATTAGAATCCATCAGCATTGATAGGGGCGGCATGGCGCAATATTTTATGTGTAGAGTCTTTTACGCACTAATCGTTGATGCAAACCCCATTCAATATAAACTCCGTAAGCTGTTTTTCCAGTTCATAGGGATTGGCTTCTTCGGCGTGATCAGTATACCAGTAGTAAACCCATCGCACAGAGGAAAGAACGGCGTGGGTGATGATATCAAGATCGAACGGACGGAACTGCTTTTGATCGATTCCTTCCATGATAATTACCCGCACTTTCTGTTCGTATTCAGCCCGGCGATCCACAAATTCCGTCAGTTTTGGATCTTTCAAATTTCGCCATTCGTTCACCAAAAGTCCTACCTGATAGGGTTTAGTAGAGGTGAGGTTAATATTAAGTGAAACCAACGCTTTCAGTTTTTCAACCGGATCGTAGCTCGATTCCATGATATGATCAATGCCGGTGTGGAAGTCCTCGGAAATCTGAAAGAGATAGGTTTCCAGCAGCGCTTCTTTTGAATCGATAAAGTTGTAGATATTAGAGACTTCAAATCCCATTTTTTCCGCCAGATCCCGCATGGTTGTCGCCTTATATCCTTTTTCGTGGATCATCTTTAATGATTCATCTAAAAACTTCTTCTTCCGGGGACTGATTTTTAAAGGCATAACGCAGTTCTGTTTGTTTTTCGAGATCAGAATTCTATATTGATATGAACAACTGTTCACCAATTTATTAACGTATGCCAATATATCATAAACTCGGAAAAATTCCTCCCAAAAGGCACACGCAGTTCAGAAAGCCCGATGGAGAGTTATATCACGAACAAGTTTTCGGTACAATCGGGTTTGATGGGATGTCATCAATCCTCTATCACACGCATCCGCCAACGATGGTGCGGAGCATTCAAGATCCGATTGATGTGAGCCCGAAAGTTGCCGTTGCAAATAACATCACGGCAAGGCTTTTAAAAGGGTTTGATGTAGCCCCAAAGGATGATTTTCTGGAGAGCCGCGAAGCCATTCTTACCAACTCTGATGTGACCATCCACCTTGCTTCCCCAAAGAAATCGATGACCGATTATTTCTACAAAAATTCAGAAGCAGATGAATTGATTTTTGTACACAAAGGGACAGGCACGCTTAAGACCTTATTTGGAAATATTGATTTTGAATATGGCGATTATCTATTAATTCCCCGCGGTGTGATTTATCAAATCTATTTCGATACGGAAGAGAACAGACTTTTTATTACAGAATCTTCTGTTCCAATTTATACTCCAAAAAAATACCGAAATTGGTTTGGTCAGCTGCAGGAACATTCTCCATATAGTGAACGAGATTACAAATTACCCGAAAATCTTGAGACTTACGATGAGAAAGGGGAGTTTTTGATGAAGATCAAGAAAAATGGAATGATGCATCATTTGCAATATGCATCGCACCCGTTTGATGTAGTTGGCTGGGATGGATTTAATTATCCCTACGGATTTTCGATTCATAATTTTGAGTCCATTACGGGACGGATTCATCAGCCGCCACCGGTTCATCAAACGTTCGAAACGTCTGCATTTGTGGTTTGCTCGTTTTGCCCCCGGTTGTATGATTATCACCCACAAGCAATTCCTGCGCCCTATAATCACTCCAATATCGATTCGGATGAAGTTCTCTACTACGTAGATGGTGACTTTATGAGCCGTAAGCATGTGGAAGAAGGATTTATCTCGCTGCATCCTGCGGGAATTCCTCACGGACCTCATCCGGGAGCGTATGAAGGAAGTATCGGCAAGAAAGAAACTAACGAACTGGCGGTGATGGTCGATACGTTTAAACCGCTTCAGGTAACGGAAAATGCACTGAAAATTGATGATGGAGAATATTATCAGTCATGGTTAAAGGATTGATGAAAATGAACCAGATCATTTCAAAAACGATTCTTAACCATGACTAAACTGACCTCTTGGCTGGATATTCCGGCAGACTCTGATTTTTCTATCTACAATTTACCGTTCGGCATTTTTTCTACCTCGGCGAAACGCCCACGCGTTGGAATTGCCATCGGTGATTGGGTTGTGGATGTAGCAGTGGCAGCAGAAAATGGTTTGTTTAGCAAGTTTCAATTCGATAAATCTGTTTTTGAGTCCAAAACCTTGAATGATTTTATATCACTTGGGAAACCCATTACCAACGAAGTGCGACTCATTGTACAGAACGCACTTTGTGATGAAGACTCACTTTTGCAAAGTGCTGATTCCGTTTTGGAGGAGAGAGATTCAGTGAAAATGCATTTACCGGTTCAGGTGGGCGATTATACAGATTTTTACTCGAGCCTTGAGCACGCCACAAATGTTGGAAAAATGTTTCGTGATGCTGAAAATGCGTTGCTTCCGAATTGGAAACATCTCCCCGTGGGATATCATGGCAGGGCGTCGTCCATTGTGGAATCGGGTGTTGATATTCATCGGCCAAAGGGACAAATCAAACCGGATGATACGGCACCGATTTTAAGCCCGACAAAAAAGCTGGATTTTGAGCTGGAAATAGGTTTTGTAGTAGGAAAGGAAACCCGAATGGGAGATTCCATTTCTACTGAGAATGCAAATGAGTTTATTTTTGGATTGGTTCTGTTCAACGATTGGTCAGCCCGCGATATTCAAAAATGGGAATATGTGCCGCTGGGACCGTTTTTGGGGAAAAGTTTTGCGTCATCTATTTCGCCCTGGATAGTTACGATGGAAGCACTTGAACCATTTAGAGTTGCGGGACCGCTTCAGTATCCACCCGTTCGTCCATACCTGAAATGTGAGGGGGCAAAGAATTATGATATTCAATTGGAAGTGGCGATTCAGCCGGAGAAAAGCGAACAGCCAACTACAGTGACCCAAACCAATTTTAAGCATATGTATTGGAATATGCATCAGCAACTGGCACATCACACCATAAACGGATGCAATGTTCGAGTGGGTGATGTGATGGCGTCAGGCACGGTTTCAGGGTCAAATCCGGGATCGTATGGTTCTATGCTTGAGCTTTCCTGGAATGGTACAGATTTGGTGAAACTGGCAAATGACAAAAAACGCACGTTTTTGCATGATCACGATACAGTTATCATGAAAGGTTTTTCTCTAAAGGATGATGTAAGAGTTGGATTTGGTGAATTGAAATCAAAAATATTACCGGCTGTTTGATTTTAAAAGTCTCCCCTAACAAGGGGAGATTTAGAGGGGTGTTCATCGGATTCTTTCGCGAGCCACGTAAACATCCCCCTAAATCCCCCTTTACTAAGGGGGACTTTAAGATTTATAATCGAACTTATATTTTTAGTTAAAACAATTATTTATGAGCAAAAGCAACATTAAAACAATTGATCCTTCCAACGTTGAAACCCGCGTACTGCATAAATATTTGTTGTCAGCAATTGCGCCGCGGCCCATTGCATTTGCAAGTACCATTAATTCGGCCGGACAGGTAAATTTAAGTCCGTTTAGTTATTTCAACGTGTTTTCAATCAATCCGCCAATCTGCGTTTTTTCGCCATCGAGACGCGGCCGGGATGGAAGTACAAAAGATACTCTCGAAAATATCAAGCAGGTACCGGAAGTGGTGATCAACATTGTGAATTACCCGATTATTGAACAGATGTCTCTTTCAAGTACAGAATATGAGACGGGCGTGAATGAGTTTACCAAATCGGGCCTGACCGAAGTGCCATCAAATGTAGTGAAACCACCGCGTGTGAAAGAATCACCTGTCGCACTCGAATGTACCGTAGATAAGGTGATTGAACTTGGCGAGGAGGGAGGCGCCGGAAATTTGATTTTGGCACGTGTAAAGCTTGTGCACATTCAGGAAGAATATTTAAATGAGGATGGATTTATCGATTCCCTGAAAATGGATTTGGTTGCCCGAATGGGGGATAGCTGGTACTGCAGGGCAAATGAACAATCGATGTTCGAAATTCCAAAGCCCGGCAGAAATCGGGGAATTGGGGTTGATGCGCTGCCCGAACAAATTCGAATGAGTGAAATCCTGACCGGCAATGATCTTGGGAAATTGGGAAATCTGGAATCGATGCCAACACCAGAAGAGATTAATTCGATAAAAGAGAGTGATGAAGTGAAGGAAATTTATGATCGGTTAACACTTGATAAGGAAATTGAAACCGAATTACATCGTCTTGGCAAAAAAATGATAGAAAGAGGTGAAATTTCAGAAGCTCTGGCTGTTATGATGTCTAATCGAATAATCAAAGAGAAAAACTGAACCATAAATGAGTGATCAACATCCAAAACTTTGGGAGCCATCAAAAGAGTTTATCAATCACTCGAATCTAAAGGATTATGAACGATGGTTGATAAAAAACAGGGGAATTCGTTTTTCCTCTTATCAGAAGCTGTGGGAGTGGTCTGTGGAGGATGTTGGGAGATTTTGGGAATCGATTTGGGATTATTTTGAGATTATAAATCACAGCCCGTATGATAAAGTGTTGAACTCGGAAACCATGCCCGGTGCTCGATGGTTTGAGGGAGCTACACTGAATTATGCAGAACATATTTTTCGAAAAAAGAATAATAATCAACCAGCTCTCATATTTAAGGCTGAAGATAAAGAGGTTAGAGAGGTGAGCTGGGAAGAACTGGAGACGAATGTGGCTTCAGTCAGGGCTTTTTTAGTTCGTCAGGGAATTGGAAAAGGGGATCGGGTTGCAGCGTATGTTCCAAATATCCCGGAAGCGATCATTACATTTTTGGCAGTGAATTCATTGGGTGCAGTATGGTCTTGCTGCTCACCAGATTTTGGTGTAAGTACAGTTATTGATCGTTTTTCTCAAATTAAACCGACGATTCTATTCGCGACTTCGGGTTATTTGTATAACGGCAAAATCCATACGCGCGAAAAAGAGTTGGATGAGATTGTCAGCGGCATTGGAAGCATTCAAAAAACAGTAGTGATTTCATATCCCGAAAAATCAGAAAAACTGAATGGCGATTATACCGATTGGGAAAACGTACTCTCCACAGAAGCGGAGGAATTGACGTTTACCCCGGTGGAATTTAATCATCCCATTTGGGTTCTCTATTCAAGCGGAACTACGGGCAGACCGAAGCCGATTACACATTCACACGGTGGTGTGTTGCTCGAGCATCTTAAGTATCTTCATTTTCATAATGATGTGAAGCCTAGCGAAAACTTTTTTTGGTACACCACAACCGGCTGGATGATGTGGAATTTTCTTCAGGCAAGTATGCTGGCAGGAGCAACTCCGGTTCTTTATGATGGAAGTGCCGGATTTCCGGATTTGAATGCTTTGTGGAAATTATCGGAAGAGTTGCCCATTCACCATTTTGGAACCAGTGCGCCATATCTGACGGCTTGCATGAAGCAGGGCATGTCTCCAAAAAAGAAGTTTAATTTATCACAGCTCCGTTCGATCGGATCAACCGGGGCACCATTGCCACCTGAAGCATTTGACTGGGTGTACGGCTCCGTTTCAGATGATGTGTGGCTTTGTAGCATGAGTGGCGGTACGGATATGTGTACG
Organism: Balneolaceae bacterium; assembly: GCA_040876545.1. Taxonomy (GTDB): domain Bacteria; phylum Bacteroidota; class Rhodothermia; order Balneolales; family Balneolaceae; genus SW132. Next base: position 32,875 of record JBBDPF010000027.1, read on the forward strand.
GCTTTTGTAGGCGGTTGCCCGTTTGAGCCGGTCAGGCGTGGACTTATTCAGCAGCGAAGTTTGGGCTGTGACCTTCAGGCATATGATGAACATGGAAAAAGTATCATTGGTTCTTTGGGGGAAATGGTCATCACAAAACCAATGCCATCCATGCCGATCTATTTTTGGGGTGATGAAAATTATGAAAGATATACATCCAGTTATTTTCAAACGTTTAAAGGGAAATGGCGTCATGGAGACTGGATTAAATTGTTTAAGGATGGAAGCCTGATTATTCAGGGACGATCGGATGCCACGCTGAACCGAAAGGGAATTCGCATCGGAACAGCAGAAATTTATGCTGTGCTGTCTAAAATGAAGGGGATAAAAGACAGTCTGATTGTGAATGTTGAACAAAAGGAGGGGGATGATTTTATGCCGCTATTTGTGGTTTTGGGAGAGGAGAATTTGGATCAGATTATTCCACGAATCAAAAAGGAACTGAGAACAAACTGTTCTCCGCGTCATGTACCCGATGAGATCATTCAGGTTGATGATATCCCGTACACACTCAGTGGAAAGAAAATGGAAGTACCGGTCAAAAAAGCGTTAATGGGAATGGATTTGAGCGGTGAAATCAATCGGGATGCCATGAAAAATCCCGAAGCTATGAGAATTTTTATAGAAATGGGAAAAAAAGTATCCCATTGATGAATTACCGCCCCCGTCAGATGGGGATACAAACACAATTTTTAATCTAAAAAAACAACGAGCTATGGACACTATCACACAAGAAAAGAAGAAAGAACAAGTCGAAGATTTTATGCCCATTATGGGCACCGATTATATTGAGCTGTATGTAAGTAATTCAAAGCAGGCAGCGTATTATTATCAGACCGCATTTGGATTTGAAGCACATGCTTATGCCGGATTGGAAACGGGGCTGAAGGATCGGGAGTCGTATGTAGTGATTCAGGATAAAGTTCGTCTGGTTTTAACATCCCCCCTAAAAAGCGGAACCGAAATTGGCGTGCATATTGATAAACATGGTGATGGTGTTCGGGTGATTGCCCTTTGGGTGGATGATGCAACTCAGGCCTACAACGAAGCGGTCAAACGCGGGGCAAAATCTTATATGGAACCAAGAGAAGAAAAGGATGATCATGGAAAAGTAATCCGATCAGGAATCCATATTTACGGTGATACGGTTCATATTTTTGTGGAGCGAAAAGACTATAACGGTACATTTTTACCAGGTTATAGAAAATGGGAGTCAGGTGTGGAATCGAAACCTGTTGGCTTCAAATATATAGACCACATGGTTGGAAATGTGGAACTTGGCAAAATGAATGAGTGGGTACAATTTTACGAAGATGTAATGGGTTTTAAGCAGATTCTATCATTTGATGATAAAGACATTTCCACAAAATATACTGCTTTGATGAGCAAAGTGATGAGTAATGGAAACGGACGCATCAAATTTCCGATTAATGAACCGGCTGACGGAATCAAAAAGTCGCAGGTAGATGAATATCTGGATTTTTACCAGGGAGCCGGGGTTCAGCATGTTGCCGTGGCGACAGATAACATCATCCAAACCATTGCTGAATTACGATCTCGTGGAATTGAATTCCTGAAAATTCCCGACACGTATTACTACGAACTGGAAGATCGTGTGGGTGAAATTGAAGAGAAGACAGCTACGCTACGCGAACTCGGAATTTTGGTTGACAGAGATGATGAGGGTTATCTGCTCCAGATATTTACAAAACCCATTCAGCCACGCCCAACCATGTTTTTCGAAATTATTCAGCGAAAAGGAGCCACTTCTTTTGGTAAAGGAAACTTTAAGGCACTGTTTGAGGCCATTGAGCGCGAACAGGAATTACGTGGTACGTTATAGACATAAAGAGCCTCCTTCAAGCGTCCGCAGGTCCTTGAAGCGTGGCGGCTATGGTTCTTGAAAAATCCTCGACAACTATTGCGACTCTCTTCAGGAGTCCGGAAAAAGCCCCGAGGGGTCGGGACCAGAAAAACACTGGTACCGTGCACTCTGCCAGGTCGGTTAAACAAATCTAACATCCCGATGAGGATGGGACTGGCGGAGTGAGGTAGGGGTGTTATTAAGGCTAAAAAAATATCATATAAATTTAGTGGTTTGCGGGACACCCCTCAGGTAATGCAGGGAACTTCCGGCATTACCGTCTCCCCTCAAAGGGGAGATCTTTTCTAAGACAATCGCAACTCTTGTAGGAGTACGGAATTCCACTTTGTCAGGTAACGATGTAAAAAAGTGAGATAAAAAAACCTGCCAGAGCACGGAGCTGCGTGGAGTTCCTGGCAGAGTTGGATTGTCTTAAGCCCTGGGGTGAAATTCTTTATGGATTTGATGAAGGAGTGAGCGATCGACGTGCGTATAAATTTCTGTCGTTAAAATGGAGGTGTGGCCCAGCATCTCCTGAACGGCTCGTAAATCAGCGCCGCCTTCGAGCAGGTGAGTGGCAAAGGAGTGCCTAAAAATATGAGGGTATACGTTCTTCTCTATTTTCGCTTTTTGGGCATATTTATTCACAATATTCCAGACGCTCATACGGCTTAGTGGTCCACCTCTTTGATTTAAAAACAGCTTATTTTCAGCTTTAACCCTATTTTTTTTACTGATAAATTCTTCTCTTACCAATTCCAGGTAATGTTCGATAGAACTCTGCGCCGCTTCTCCCACCGGAACCAATCGTTCTTTATTTCCTTTGCCAATCACACGTATAAAACCGATTTCGAAAAACAGTCGGTCCATTTCCAGATCAGTGAGTTCACTCACGCGCATTCCTGTTGCATATAATGTCTCCAAAATGGCGGCGTCACGAATTCCGGCATTGTCTGTTCGATCAGCTTGATCGATGATCTTTTCCACCTCATATGCCTCAAGAACTTCAGGTAGTTTCTGTGCTTTTTTGGGAAGTTCAACTAATTCAGCCGGATTGGCTTGAGCTAAATTTTCAACCACAGCAAATTCGTGAAAACTGCGAATACTGGAAATATTTCTGGCAATGGTGCTGGTTGTTAAACCTAATTCGGTAAGCTCTTCCAAAAATTTTTCGATATGCTGAAGGGTAACACCACCTAAATCGGAGATTTTTAACTCATTCTGTAAAAAAAGAAGGTAGCGCTGAAGGTCGTTCTCGTAGGAGGAAGATGAATTTTTGGCGAGTCCTTTTTCAACTTTAACAAATTGCAGATAGCGTTTTAACTGGGAACGAAAGACCGACATTAGTCTTTCTCTTTTTCGTCTTTCTGCACTTCAGCCTCAGTGGATGTGCCATTATTTTTTTGTTGCTGGGCATCACCGGAAGAGGGTTCTTTTTTATGATCTCCGGATTTCTTTTTCTTCTTTTTTTCCTCAGGATATTCAACCCGGCTATGATATACGCCTACCAAGATGGTCAGGAATGATTCCTTAATAATTTGAATATGACGGAAGGTGAGGGGGCAGTTGCTCAACTGGCCATCACTAATATGATCGTCGATCATACGGTTAATGAGATTCTCAAGTTTGTTATACGTAGGATCTTTCATAGCTCTTGAAGCCGCTTCTACACCATCAGCCAATAGTAAAATACCTTGTTCCTTAGTGAAAGGAATGGGACCATCATATCGAAAATCTTCTTCGGGTATTTCGATCTCTTTTTCGGATGAAGTTTGAGCTTTGTCATAGAAAAATCGAATGAGTGACGTTCCATGATGTGTTCTGATGAAATCAACAATGAGCTCAGGTAAATTATACTTTTTAGCTTTCTTTACACCGTCACTGACGTGAGCTTTGATAATTAACGCACTCATTTTGGCTTTAAGCTTATCATGCTCATTTCCATCACTTTGATTTTCGATAAAGTAATTTGGCTTTATCATTTTACCAATGTCGTGATACATGGCGCCAACCCGGCAAAGAAGTGCATTTGCACCAATGGCAGAAGCGGCAGACTCTGATAAATTAGCTACTTGTAAACTGTGATGAAATGTTCCCGGAGCTTTATTCATCAGCTCTTTTAACAGGGGCTGATTTGTATCGCCCATTTCCAGAAGGGTGAAATCTGTGGTTATCTTAAATGATTTTTCAAACAACAGAATCAGAGGATAAGTAAAAAGAATAAACACAGAATTGATGGCAAGGTAAAACAGATCATTTGTGAAATTTTCCCACCCTGAATAACGGGCAAGTGCAAATGCACCTACTATAGCAACATAACTGCCAAAAACAACTAAAGGAGTCGTAAAAAAGAATTGTGAACGTTTTTTAATATCCCGCACAGAAAATATACCCAAACTACAGGCTACAATTGTAGCAACAAGATATTCGAAGCTATTATCATTTATGAGTGCAGTAATAATCGCCAATGTAAATATGGATAAAAGCCCAACCCTTGAATCGAAAATAATAGTGAGTATAATCGGAGCTATGGCAACAGGCACAATATAATTATTGACGTTATCGAACGGATAAATAAATGCACTGGCCACACAGACGATCATCAGTGTGATAAAGACCAGCAGAAACATGGCGGGGTTGTCGTAAATAGGTCGCCGGTAGAGCCGGATGTACATGAAAAACACAAATGCTGCCAGTGAAATAATCACAACATCACCACTGAAACGCAACCAACGTTCCACTTCTGAGGCAGTTGATGCACGCGCCTGGGCAAGGCTTTTCAAAATGTTATCCTGTTCTTGAGTAACAATATCACCTCGGCGAATAATCACTTCATCTTGTGCTATTGCCCCTTTTGTTTGGGATAAACTACTTAGTCTTTCGGTTAGATATGTTTCTGAGTCTTCCTCGCTATACGTCCAATTGGGTATTAATACCTGTTTTAGAACTTCTTGGGCAGCGTGTGCAATTTCTTCGTCAAAAGTATCTGTGAGTTGATCCTCAGTAAATTCGAATGCTTCGGACCGGTCTCTGACCGATGATATTCCTACTGTTCTTTCGGTTCGTTCCTCAAGATTTCGAATCGTTAATTCATCCGGTTCAATTTCTTCTTTTGGAAGATCAATAACACCCTCGTTATAAAGACGGTTTATAACAACTTGTACTTCATTTCGGATATCGCTCACCATCGATTCGCTAACGGGATCACCTTCGAGATAGATATTTTTATGATTTTCTAAAATGGTATTCCATGCATTATCATCCAGATAGAAATCTACATAACCCAATTCCTCCTTAAAGCGAATACTGTCATTTCTTGCAGAACTCTCCTCGGCTTGATCTGATCGCTGCCATTGCAGATAGCTGTCTAAAATAGGTTGAAGCTGATCTTCAAATGACTCTAAATCTTCTTCAACCGTTTCGTAAGCATCACTGTTTAAATGAAAAATAAGGGGGGTTTGCTCACGAATAGCTTCGCTTTCTTCTTCTAATTCTGTATCCGTTTTTTTAAGTGAAAACGTAAATGGAGCAGTCAGATCATCAGATCTCCAGGGTTCGCCAACGGTATAATTGGCAACGGGTTGGTAGGTATTCTCGGGCAAAAAGAGAATGACTATTAAAAGGAAAGAGATGAAGGTTATTGCACGGTATATATTGTTTCTCTTTAACTCAGCTTCGTGCTCTTCCTTCTTTTTTTGTTCGCCGATTACAGGAACACCTTCTTTCTTCTTTTGCCCCAAGCCTAATTTATCAAGTAAACTCATGAAATTTATTCAAGTTGGTAAGCCGTTCGTCCGGCATTGTAAAAAGTAACCGACAAATACAGTCGATTCCAAAATTATTTAACGGAATCTACATTGTTTAAGGTATTTCTAACGTAAATATAAACGTTTATCCCTTCAACTTTTCAAAGAGTTGTTCTTCTGATAGAATTTCAATGCCAAGCTTTTTGGCTTTATCTAACTTACTGCCGGCAGATTCGCCCGCAAGAAGATAATCAGTATTTTTGCTCACAGAAGATGTGGTTTTACCGCCATAATTTTCAATTATTTCAGTGGCTTCATTTCTCGTTAACGTTGGCAATGATCCTGTTAGAACAAAGGTTTTATTAGCAAAAAGGATTGATTTCAATTCATTATCCTCTGCTGTAAACTGCAAACCGGCGGACTGAAGTTGACCAATCAAAGAGTGGTTTTTTTCATTACTAAAAAAAGTATAAACAGAATCCGCAATTTTTGGGCCTATTGAGTCAACTAACTCCATTTCTTCAACAGATGCGTTTTTGATTGCATCCAATGATTTAAAATGTGTTGCCAAATCTTTGGCAACCGTTTTGCCAACAAAACGAATTCCAAGTGCATAAAGCACTCTATTGAACGACTGTTTTTTACTGTTTGATATTGCCTGAATCAGGTTTTTTGCACTTTTATCAGCCATTCGTTCCAGCGGCAAAAGATCTTCTTTTTTGAGGTAATAGAGATCTGCATAAGTTGAAATCAACGTCTCATTAACCAGCTGATCCACAACAGCGGTTCCTAATCCTTCAATATCCATGGCATCCCGGGAGGCAAAATGGCTGATTCTTTCCCGAACCTGTGGCGGGCACTCCGTGTTGATACAACGCCATTTCACTTCATCCTCAAATTTTACAAGCCTTTCGCCACAAGCCGGACAGTTTTCAGGCATGGAGAAAGGTTCTGCCCGACCTTCGCGATCCGGATTTACTACGCTGATCACTTGAGGGATAATTTCACCGGCTTTTTCAATAATAACGGTATCACCTTCGCGAATATCTTTGCGAAGAATTTCATCTTCATTATGTAGTGTTGCTCTTTTTACGGTTGTGCCGGCTAATGAAACCGGTTTAAGTTCTGCAACAGGAGTGATGCTCCCCAAACGCCCAACTTGCAACGTGATAGATTCCAAAACTGTGGGAGCTTGTTCTGCCGCAAATTTATAAGCAATAGCCCAACGCGGCGCTTTTGAAGTAGATCCCAAAATATCGCGATAACGCTCCTCGTTTATTTTGATAACCACGCCATCGGTCTCATAGGGAAGCGTGTGGCGCAAATTATCCCATTCAACAATAATAGAAAGTACATCGTCGATATTGTCGCACATTTCAAGATGATCACAAACCGGAAATCCCCACTGCTTTAGCATGTTGATTTTCTCCGAATGCGTTCGTTCTTCATCGGTTTCATCAAGCAGAAGATCGAATGCAAACATTCGGATTGGGCGGCGGGCAACCTCCCGGGGATCTTGCATTTTCAGCGATCCGGCGGTAGAATTTCTTGGATTGGCAAAGGGTAGAAGCCCGGTTTCTTCTCTGTATTCATTCAAACGAACAAACGCTTCTTTCTCCATATATGCTTCGCCACGAATTTCAAGCGTGTCGGGTGCATCATCAGAAATGGAAAGCGGGATATCGGAAATGGTTTTTATGTTTGATGTAATTTCATCACCGCGTTCACCATCACCGCGGGTTGCTGCCAGAGTCAATTTCCTGTTTTCGTACCGTAGGCGTATGGATGCTCCATCAAACTTAAGTTCTACCGCATAGTGATACGGCAAATCACCCAGTCGATCTTTTACCCGACGGTCAAATTCTCTGAGTTCGTCGGGATTATAAGTGTTATCGAGGCTGAGCAAGGGAACTGGATGCTCAACGGTTGGAAAAGCCTCCGTTAAACTTTCTCCCACCCGCTGGGTAGGAGAGGTGGGATCAACGAGATTGTGCTCTTGTTCTAAAACATTGAGTTCGGCTAACGCTTCGTCAAATTCTTTATCGCTGATGAACGGTTTGGCTTCATCATAATACGCACGATTTGCCCGGTGCAGGAGATCTCGTAATTCCTCTACACGTTTTGTTGCTTCGTTACTGGTCATTAGAAAAAGGACTTAGAATCTGGGTCTGTCGATGATTGAATCAGGTGGGGCTATATTTTCGGGTACTTCAAGTTCTATAGGTGTTGCCCATTTCGGATCATCCTCAAAAATATCACGGGTAAGTTCAATGGCATTTTGGGATGGATTGAAATGTTCTTGACGGGGATTTTCAATTAAATGTCCATTTAGGAAAAGTAACATTCTGGAGTATTGACCGCGAACACGAATGGTATCCCGAAATTCGAAGTTAAATGCCTGACCCTGATTAATCCAATAGGGATCAATTCGGGGCTTTTCGTCACTATAAACGCGAACGGGGTCAAGCCTGTCTGTTGCTGCATACAAAGTTACATAAAGAAGATCATCCAATTCAGCAGTAGTGACTTCCTCTTCTTGTGGTGCCTCTGTTAAATCCAGACTTAAATCATCACTTGATTGTTCATCGTTTTGTGAGGGAGTTTCTTGCTCTGTTACCGGCTCTTGAATATCATCTGAAGAGAATATTTCACTACCTGAGAGAAAATATATGGCTCCAAAAAGTATAATGGCAATCACAATAGTTGCTGTAATCCATACGGGAGCTTTTTTTGATTCGGGTGTAAATCGTTTTCCCATATCCTGCCAGTCTACACTTCGCACTCCCGGCGGATCTTTTAACTCACTCTTTTTTTCTTTCGGTTTAGATTTTTTGGGAGGGGTTTTCTGTTGCTCAGTTTCCTTCCTTTCAGGCTGTTTAGCAGATTCACCCTTTTTTTCTTTAGACTCTTTGTTTGCGCTTGATTCTGACTTTGGAGTGGGTTCAGGTTCTTGATTTTCCTTAGGTTGAAGTTGTGGAAAATTTCCAAGTAATAGATGGTCATAGTTTCCAGCTTCCTGTTGATTAAGTCCCTCAACCAATAATTCATCATTCAGCTTTATTGCCCTTCCGTAACTTCGAACAAAACTTCTGACGTAGGTTTTAATTTCATCAGTTTCTTCGAAGATTGAACCATCTTCAATTGATTTGAGCGTAACAAGCGGAATTTTTGTGGCTTGCTGTATATCTTCAACACTATATCCCAGATGACTGCGAATAGCTGCAAGATCTTTTCCAATAGAGGGCATGTAAGCTAAATTTTGTTGAAAAAATTAAGAACTGAAATCTAATTAAATATACGTCATTCTAAAAGGTAGTGTTTCTAATTTAAATCATTTGGAGATCAATAGCGCATGGAGGAGAAAAAAAGAGTGTAAGGAGTATCAAAAAATGGGTTCATACAAGAAAACAGAAGAATGATAAAAAAACTCCTGCAATCGATTATTGAACTTCCCTTTCCACAGGTTTGTGTGTGTTGCGGAAATAGCATCAACATAAAGAAAGAGTATATATGTTACCTGTGTAAAATGAAGCGGTTTGAATCGGCCAATGATGAAGATCTGATTATTTTACCGGATAAGATCGCTTTTCAATTCGCAATGTGGCGTTTCGATAAGGGAGGATATCTACAACTGTTGTTGCACAAATTAAAGTATGATTATCTGAAAGATGTGGGAGAACAGATGGGAAAAATGGTAGGAGAGAAGCTTTTAAACTCACATTATGTAGAGGTGATTGATAGTTTCGGGTTCGAACCAATTATTGTGCCGGTGCCACTTCACCCATCAAAAAAGAGAAAAAGAGGATATAACCAAGCGCGATCCATTGGAGTAGGGTTAGCCGAAAAAACCGGGTGGGAATTGATCGGTAATGATGTGGTAAAACGAATAAGAAAAACGACCACACAAACCGGGCTCGATAGTAATCAACGTACTAAAAATTTGGAGAAGGCATTTTCGATTATCAACGATCAGATTTTAATGAACAGATTTCCAATTATTGTTGATGATGTGTTTACTACCGGGGCCACAACGTTTGAGCTGGCGGATGAACTTATAAAGGACACGGATTTAAAGGCGGGAATTGTAACTATTGCAATCGCGTAGAGATGAATTCCATTTTTGATGGAATCGGCCTATCTTTAAGCATGTTTTCAAAATCTCATAAAATTAACATTTTAGAATCGCCCATTTCTACCATTACTTCTGCAGGGCACTGGTTTTTTGCAACACGTAAAAGTGTAGAGGAATATGTGCCCGGAATCTTAAAAAAGCTCACTTTTGAGAATTTAATAAAAAAAGCTGTTACCTGGATTGATAGCGCAGATTCCCTGGCAATGCTGCTTTATTTTGTGTTGGCATTTACAGCAAATCCCTGGATTGCCATTGTGGCCACATTTCTATTTCATTTGTGGTGGTATTTTAGCAAAAGTGCTTTTGTAAATATCTCATTTACACCTGTATTGAGCGTTTTAGGCAACGAATTTGTTCAACTTCTTGTAGCGGGAGTTGCACTTAGTTATTTAGGAATGAGTGGAATGTATCTGGCACTCGCATTTGGGGTACTTTATTTCTTCCTGTTTAAAATTGGAATTTTACGTCGGCTTTGGGACAAATTGGAGCGCAATCGGGATGGAAATAAACTTCCCTTAAATGACAGAGTGCTGAAAATGTTGCTGATCAGATATTCCATACATGAAGATATTGCTCCTGAAGAAATTAGAAAGCTCGAAAAACATGTACAGGATGCAGTGATTGAGTTTAACAGTAAAAAGAAAAAATGAGTAAGAAGTTGTTGTTTATTGTCCGCCACGGTGAAACAGATTATAACAAAAGTAACTTGCTGCAGGGGCGCGGAATTGATGCTTCCCTGAACGATTTTGGAAGAGGACAGGCAGAGGATGTAGCAAACTATCTAAATCAATATTCCGTGGACAAACTGGTAACCAGCAGTTTGAAGAGATCTATCGAAACGGTGCAACCGTTGGCTTTGAAGAAGAAGTTAAAGGCAATGTCAGACAGGGATCTTGATGAAATGAATTTCGGGGAGTTTGAAGGGCGAGATATCTCTGAAGTGAGGGAAGATCTTGAACGGTTTCAACTAACCTGGAAAAGCGGAGATATAACAAAATCTCTGCCCGGCGGTGAATCACCCGAAAACGTTTTTAAACGTGCTAATAATGCTGTAAATAAACTCCTAACATATTCTGAAAATCAAACCATTGTGTTTATTTTACATGGTCGGTTAATTCGAATATTGTTATCGGAATGGCTGGGATTTGGGCTGAAGAATATGGATCAGGTTGAGCATAAAAATGGCGGAATTAATCAACTACTCTATTCTAACGGAAAGTTTGAACCTGTTTATTTAAACAAAGTGAGTCATTTAAAGGAATGATGATGGCTTACCACAAGTTTTCCCTATCACATGTGTATACAATTAAAAGAAGTTTATGAGTGAAAAAGTAAGAAATATGTTTGCTGATATTGCCGATGATTATGATCGGGTAAACGGAATTTTATCGTTTGGTGTGCATAATGCCTGGCGAAAAAAAACAGTGCTTGAAAGTGGAGCGAAACCGGGCGATAAAGTGCTCGATTGTGCAACGGGGACGGGCGATCTGGCTTTGGAATTTAAAAAGACGGTGGGTCATGAAGGTTCTGTAATCGGTACTGATTTTTGCAAGGAGATGATAGAACACGCTCCCGATAAAGCCGAAAAAAAAGAGCTTGTTGTAGAGTTTGAAGTAGCCGATGCCATGAACCTTCCTTACGACGATAACTCATTTGATGTGGTAAGCATCGCCTTTGGGATTCGGAATGTAGATGATCCTGTCGTGTGCCTGAAAGAGATGGCGCGAGTGGTAAAACCCGGGGGAAGAGTTGTTATTCTTGAATTTGGCCAGCCGCAGGGAATTGTAAAATATCCCTATCAGTTTTATAGTAAACATGTGATGCCCACAATTGGTGGCTGGATAAGTGGGAACAGGGAAGCTTATACATATTTACCTGAAACAAGCGCGGCGTTTCCCGCAGGAGATGCTTTTCTTGAATTGATGGATCAGACCGGTGTTTATAACGATAAACGTGCCATTAGTCTTACAGGTGGGATTGCCTTTGTGTATGTGGGTACGGTAGCAGATAATTAGTATATTAAAATCACTGAAAAATTGTATGGCAAAATATTATTGCCATCAACTATTTGGTAATTCAGTACAACTTCAATCAAATACAGTTTAAACTAATAAAACGTTACAATGAAAATTGAAGAGATAAAAAAATTTATACCCCACCGCTACCCATTTTTACTGGTTGATAGAGTACTTGAAATAGATGAAGGCCATATAGTTGCGATAAAAAATGTGTCAGCTAACGAAGAGTTTTTTAATGGTCATTTTCCCGGTGCACCCATTATGCCGGGCGTTTTGCAGGTAGAGGCGATGGCGCAGGCCGGGTGCATCATGATGATGAACAGTGAATCTGCTGATCCAGAAAATACGATGATGGTATTTACGGGAATTAATAAGGCGAAATTCAGAAAATCCGTTGTACCCGGTGATCAGCTTCGGCTTGAGGTAAATCTTTCAAATCAGAAGCGAAATTTTATCACTATGACCGGTAAAGCCACCGTAGATGGAAAAGTGGTTTGCGAACTGGAAGCATCCGCAGCAATTGTCTCTAATGAACAATCATGAGTACACAGGGAAAAACACAATCAGCCGAAAAAGTAACGACCCAAACCGTTGTTGAAATGAAGCGAAACGGTGAGCGAATCAGCATGCTTACCGCGTACGATTTTACAATGGCAGGAATTGTTGATCGAGCAGGAATTGACGTGATTTTAGTAGGTGATTCTGCCAGCAACGTAATGGCCGGATATGAAACTACGGTTCCCATGACGCTCGACCATATGATTTATCACACATCATGTGTAGTTCGTGGCGTTAAGCGCGCATTGGTCATTGCGGATCTACCATTTATGAGCTATCAGGTAACAGCAAAAGAAGCGTTGATAAGCGCAGGAAGAATGATGAAAGAAGCCGGGGCTCATGCTGTTAAATTAGAGGGAGGCAGAACGATATCCGGTACAGTTAAAAAAATTGTAAACGCAGGAATTCCGGTAATGGGTCACTTGGGACTGACCCCACAAAGTATTTATAAATTTGGTACCTATAAAGTTCGTGCAAAAGAAGAGCAGGAAGCTGAAGAGCTTTTGGAGGATGCACGAAAGCTTGAAGAAGCCGGTGTTTTTTCGATTGTACTTGAAAAAATTCCTGCAAAACTTGCGAAGAAAGTGACTGAATCCGTTTCTATACCAACGATTGGAATTGGAGCAGGAGCAGATTGCGACGGACAGGTTTTGGTTACTCACGATATGTTGGGACTGAACAAAGATTTTTCACCCCGATTTTTACGCCGATATGCAGATCTGGATAAAAGTATGACCGATGCTGTATCCAACTATATTGATGATGTGAAAAAGGGTGATTTCCCAAACGAAAATGAACGCTATAATTAAAGAAGTTTAGATGTCAAAAAATTCGAATAGTAAGCCGTTAATTCTTGTCTGTAATGATGATGGAATCTTTTCTAACGGTATTAAAGCGCTGACAGAAGTGGCCAGTGAGTTCGGTGATGTTGAAATTATTGCCCCTGATCGTCAGCAAAGTGCGGTGGGCCATGCTATAACCGTAACGACTCCGCTTCGCGCAAGGCCGTTTAAACTCGACAACCGATTTAGCGGTCAGGCTGTAAATGGAACTCCTGCTGATTGTGTGAAGCTTGCTCACGATAAGCTAATGGATCGTAAGCCCGATCTGGTAGTTAGCGGAATCAATCACGGCAGTAATGCGGGAATTAATATTCTTTACTCGGGTACGGTAAGTGCGGCTACGGAAGGCACAATCCTCGGATATCCGTCTATCGCTGTTTCCTGTACGGATTTTGATGAAGATGCAGATTTAACGGGTTGCCAGGATGCTGCCCGAAAAGTGATTAAATACGTGCTTGAAAACGGCATCAAAAAAGGGGTGACGTTAAACCTGAATGCTCCATCAGGAAAACTGAAGGGAATCAAATGGGCCAAACAGGCTAAAAGTCGCTACGTTGAAGAATTTGAAGGAAGAATTGACCCTCATAACCGAGACTATTACTGGATGACCGGAAAATTCGAACTCCTCGAAAAAAATGGCGGCAGTGATATTGATGCCCTTGAAGATGGATTTGCCTCGTTAACACCTATCCAGTACGATTTAACCTCCCACGATCTTCTTAAGTCATTGAAAAAGGTGGAGTTGTAAACTTAGGAAAACCACATCTACGTCACCCCGTGCTCCGATGACACGGGGTCTCCTAACATGAAAAGTGGGCTGAATGTTAGCGTGGTTTATAAGTTATGCAAGACTGAGAGATCCCGGATCAAGTCCGGGATGACTGCTAATAAAAATTTATTCTACTAAGTCATCCCGCACCCCGATGCGGGATCTCTTAGCGAGTAAATTGGGCTGAGTCTTAGCGTGGTTTATAAGTTGTGCAAGTCTGGGAGATCCCTGATCAAGTCAGGGATGACATAAGAAAGAATGTTAGACAAACCTCTAAAACTGATTCTCCCTTAAATTTTCAACTAAATCAAGCCAGAACTGGTTTACATATTTTTTTCTCTCTTTGTTAACCTGCAAATCTAATTGTTCCATATGACTGATAGGAGCCGTTTGAAGATGAGTTCCCCATTTAGCGCTTTCAACGGAAACAAAAGAGTCATTAATCCCTTCATGGGAAAATATATGATGGTTTTGATATCGATAGATTGGGTTTAGAGGCTGCTTTGTTCCTTTTCCTACGGCGGCACTAAACGAATAATAGTCGATATGTTCATCATCCGGGTTATAAGGATTGAACTCCTTGGTTACATATTCCCGGGTTAATTGTTCTACGGCGGCGACGGCGTCACTTTTTGTCTGCGGAAAAATACTCTCGCCAAACCAATCAAACATATCCCCAAGTTTTTCCCTAAGTACTTCGGGTGTATTTAGTACAAGTTCTGCGAGGGTTGTGCCTTGGTGCGGCGTTGCAATGGACGTATAAGATGCAACGGAACTCCCGATTCCTAAATTCGATATGGCATATCGTATATCGAGTCCGCCCATGCTATGACCCACAACATTTACTTTCTCATAACCATACTGCTGTTTTATCTGTTCAATTTTATCTGCCCATAGTTCTGCACGTGTTGATATTCTGGCATAGGGAACAATATTGGGCGCGAAAGCATGAATCCCATAACTTCGGAGAACCATACACGGTGCATGAAGTGGTGAGGGACGTATCAAACCGGCTATTCCACCGTAACCATGACATAAAAAAACGGGGTATTTTAGAGGGATAATTTCGGGTTGTGGAAAATCAAGCAGTTCAAATTTTCTGAAAAACTTCTGGGGCTCAATAAATTTCATGTTCTTACGGTACTTTATGGGACATTCACCACATCCCGGGTTTGCAAAAGAAGTTCAGGGTCGGTTTGAATTGTTACGGATCGTTGGATGGTATCATTATAAAACAAGTGCAATCTTAAATCTTTTTCAGGAAAAAAAACCTCTCCATAAGTTTCAATTTGTAACGGAAAAAGTTTTTTATGGAGCGTATAATGAAAGCTTGTTTTCGAAAATCCCGGATATACATTTATGCGATAATTCTTTCGATGAAACAGGGAATCGTGTTCAATTGTGGTTGTTTTTACCTGCTCAAGTGGGATATTAAAATCAGTAAGTGTTTCTGTGATGAGTGAATCAATCTGTTGCTGATTTTCCAATTTTTGAGACGGTGTGGGATCTAATGTTAAATGAAGAGAAAATGCCATCACACAGGAAAGTCCGAGGAGAAGTACAATCCACACTTTTTGGTTATACACAGAGCTAAAAAAATTCAACAAAATAGATTCCAGTGAGTTAAAAGTTAACCGGTAAACCTTCAATTAGCATCTGAAGTGATTAACATCTATCATCAACAGTTCATCATAATGTAAGCATTGCTCGATTCTTATGGCATACCGATTTCAAAAAGTTGAATCTAAAAATCAGATTGATCAGTTTCATGATTTTGCGTTTTTGATTTATCAGGATCATAAAAACTGGATTCCGCCTTTTCGGTTTGAAATCGAAGCTATTTTTGATCCCCAAAAAAATCCATTTTTCGAAAAAGGGGAGTGCGAACGGTATTTGATGTTTGATGATAATGAGTTGGTAGCACGATTTGCCGTTATGAATCACCCCGAAAAAGATTCTATTTTTGATCCCAAAATGGGCGGCTTTGGTTTTGTGGAGATGATCAATGATCAATCCGTAGCAGACGCGATGATTAATTTCATCGCTAAATGGCATCAAACCAGAGGGTATCAGAAATTTAGGGGACCCATTAATTTTGGAGAAAATGACAACTACTGGGGTTTGTTGGTAGAAAATTTTGATGAACCGCCCATGTACGGTATGTTTTATCATCCTCCTTATTATAAAGAGCTTTTAGAGAACACAGGAGCCACAAAATTAGACGATCACTGGAGCTACAAACGACGGTTTGATGATCCACTTCCCGAGCGATTGGTGCGAATTACGGATCGGATTGAAAACCGTCCGGGAGTGGAATTGCGACCCATCAATCTTAAAAATATGGATGAAGATGCCGAGGCGATTCGGTCCATTTATAACGCATCGTGGAGCGATCAGGATATTGTGGATCGCGAGCAGGAATTTACAGAACTAACCCGCGAAACGGTTCAACAAATGGTGGAAAAACTCAAAAAAGTGATGATTCCCGAAAGTGTATTAATTGCTTTTGTAAATGGAGAACCTGCGTCGTTTATTGTTTGTATTCCAGATTTAAATGAGGTTTCTGCCAAAACCCAAGGAATGATGAAATGGTGGCAAATTCCGCGTTTGTTTCTATTGAAACGACGAGCCACCCGTTTACGAAGTCTTGTTTTTGGAACTGTGCCCAAATACAGAAAACTGGGACTCGAAGCACTCACATTCATTCGGGGAATTCAGATGACAAAAAAAGCCGTTCCCACTTTGGAATATTTAGAAGGAGTATGGGTGAGCGAAAAAAACTGGCTGATGCAGCGGAGTCTCGAAGCGCTGGGCTGTAACCATCACAAAACGCATCGAACCTACACGTGGAAAATTGATTCTGTAAGTCCCCCTTTGAAGGGGGCTGATTAAATGCGTTCAGCATTTAATCCGGGGGATGACCTCCACGAACGCTGAATCAAGTACTTATTTAAATTTTACCCATAAAGATCATATCATATTTTATATTGTTCGATCTGTTTAATAAATGAATGTCCTCTATGCCTAAAGTCTCCGTCATCATCCCAAGTTATAACCATGAAAAATTCCTGCAAAAGCGGCTGGACAGCGTTTTTAATCAAACCTATCAGGACTTTGAGGTGATTTTACTGGATGATTGTTCACAAGATAACAGCCCTGAAATTCTTTCATCTTACGAGAATCACGACAAGGTTTCGCATATAGACATCAACCCGAAAAATAGCGGTTCTCCGTTTAGTCAGTGGCAAAAAGGAATGGATTATGCTGAAGGTGAATACATTTGGATTGCTGAAAGTGACGACTGGGCTGAACTGAATTTTCTGGAAAGGTGCATTGAAAAACTGGAAACCGGAAGTGATTTGGTGTACTGCCGTTCGGTAAAAATGGACGAAAATGATCAAAAAATCAGTGATGAATTTTGGGCTGATTCGTTACACTCCACTCGTTGGAAAAATGATTTTACCAACGATGGGAAATCAGAAATTTGCAATAATCTTGCCTATAGAAATACCATTCCCAATGCGAGTGCATGTGTTTTTCGAAAAAAAGAAAATTTGTTTACAGAAGATTTGATCAACAGTCGATACACGGGCGACTGGCTATTTTGGGTAAACTATCTGAAAAATGCAGACGTAGCATTTATTGGAGAACCGTTGAGTTATCACAGAAATCACAGCGGTACAACACGTGCAAAAAAAGATCCCGAAAGTCTGTTTTTACGATTGGTTGAACGAATACGGGCGATTGATTCTGCCAGGAAATTTTGTGATATGGGAAGAATTCGTGTAGGCGAAATTCGAAAGTACAAATATTTGATGCAGGTCATTTCGAAGTTGAAGGGTGATATTTCTCTTAAACGACTTTTAAAAGTGATTCCATTGGAGCTGTTGATTTATACCTATTTATTTGAACTGAATCAGCTTCGGTATCGGTGGAAAAAGTAAATTAGAACAGTTTAAAAGTCCCCCTTATAAAAGGGGGATTTAGGGGGATGTTTATAAATTAGGGGCTTATGTAAGAAATCCGATAGACACCCCTCTAACTCCCCTTGTTAGGGGAGAATTCCACAATCAAACTTATGCTTAAATTTCAACTTTAAATGAATCGTAGGCTTTGAACATCTTAATCTACACACAGTGGTCAAGTTATTTAGGGTATTCCATTGGTGGAGCAGAAACATCACTCCGAGTTTTGGCTGAAAAGCTTGCTCAGGAAGGACATTCTGTCACATATCTGACCGAAAAGAAAGGGGGAAGACTTCCTCGTCACGAAAGTAAAACGGTGAAAGGAGTAGACGTCCATTTTGTGACCATGCCTGATTTACCGTCATTGGGAATTGGCTTTTTGCTGAACATTAGGCAAAAATGGATCAACCGTTATTTTGATAAAATTTGTGATCAAATCATCAAAGAAAAGAAAATTGATGTTGTTCATACCTACCATGAGATTCCGGGAATGCTTCGTTTTTTGAAGCTGAAAAATCGAAAAGGGTATTCCTATAAAACAGTGCTTCGAAATGGTGGGAAATTTTGGGTGAAAAAGCTCCGGGAAAACCCGGAATTGAGTGAAACGTACAGATATGTTTTTAATTCGGTAGACAGTGTCAATTTTAACACCCGGGGAATGGAGGAGCTGTTTGATGAAGCCTGTAAAAAGTTTCGGGTTGATGTGAAGCTGAAAGATCGATTTGTTCACGATATAGGATTGGAGCGAAAAACGATTGATCAGCAGTGGACTTTGCCGAAAGAAAATCAACCCTTTAAAATGGTGATGGCTTCGCGGTTCAGTGCACATCAAAAAAGACAGCGGTTGTTGGTTGAAGCCGTTGCCAAATTGCCAAAGGAAATGGAGTGGGAACTGCATTTGATAGGTGAGGGCTCCAAAAAGGAGGAAATTGAACTATTTGTGAAAGATGAAGGAATGGGTGAGAAGGTGATATTTCATCCATATCTGGATCAACAAAAATTATGGGATTTGATGTGTTCTTCCCATTTATATGTGCACGCCTGTGATTTTGAGGGTCTAAGTAAAATCATTATTGAAGCGATGGGAATGGGAGTGCCGGTGCTGGCATCGGACGTGGTTCCGCTCAGGGATTACATCAAAGATGGTGAGACGGGATTTTTGGTGGAGAATCGAGTTGAATTATGGGCGGATAAAATCAAAGAAGTTGCTCAAAAACAGGATATGCTGACTACCGTTTCTTTGCCCGCTAAACAGTTTGTGGAAGATCATTTTTCAGCGGATAAGAATGTGAAAATCTACTCGCAATACTTTGAACGAATTGCTGCTACGTAGCCACAGGTCGCTGACCTGTGTAGGGTATGAAAGTCGTGTGGGATTATGTCGGCTGCGGGTCGGCGACACCGCGCTACGTAACACAGGTCGCTGACCTGTGATGTTTGTGAAAGTCGTGCGGGATTATGTCGGACGCGGGTCAGCGACACCGCGCTACGTAACACAGGTCGCTGACCTGTGGTGGGAGTGTGTAAATTGTGCGTGGCAATGTCGGCTGCGGGTCAGCGACACCGCGCTACGTAACACAGGTCGCTGACCTGTGATGTTTGTGAAAGTCGTGCGGGATTATGTCGGACGCGGGTCAGCGACACCGCGCTACGTAACACAGGTCGCTGACCTGTGGTGGGAGTGTGTAAATTGTGCGTGGCAATGTCGGCTGCGGGTCAGCGACACCGCGCTACATAACACAGGTGGCGCCACTGTGACATACCGATTCCTCGGTACCGCGTGACCTGTGTAGGGTATGAAAGTCGTGCAGGATTATGTCCGCTGCGGGTCGGCGACACCGCGCTACTTTGCTACAAAGTGTACATAATCATGCAGTTGAACTTCTCAGAGGTTTGTTTATTTTAGTTCCGAATCTTTAATCAAATAAAACTACGATGAGCAAAAGAAAGATTATAAATAACCTCAACAGCGATTTTTCAGTAAAGTATTACAAAGAGGATAAAGCTGGTAAACCCGTATTTGAGAAGGAGCTTGCATTTAAAGCCAGTGACAAAGAAAAAGAAATAGATCGGGTGTCTGACAATTACTGGCTTGTATTAAGTGTAAAGAAGAAGGATGGCTGCACGGTTATGTTGTCTGGAAATCAAGTTCTGGATTATATGACTATTAAGGCACTCTCAAATGGTGGACCGAACTTAACGACCGTGGTAAAAATTGTTGCGTCCGCATCAGATGTCAATGTGCCAAATGAAGAAGATGATATTATTGTTGATCCACCCAAGTCAGTACCTATTGAAGGATAATAATAATTGAATTCGAGAAAATTTATCTCTATTTAGTGTCCGTTCAATAGTGTGTTTTATTTACAATTATGGCTCGGCTTAGGGAACTTCTCAGTTCTATTATTATCGTTTGTTTTGCTGCACTAATCTGTGCTGAGGATAGTTATGCTCAGGACGGAGAAGTAGAAAGAACTATTTTACCGGGCATCCCGCTCATTGAATCGGTTAACGTTTATGAGAAAGGCAGCTATCTGCAAAACTGGGCTATTACAAAAGACCGTGATGGTAATCTGTTTGTAGGTACAGGCGGTAACCTGATGCATTTCGATGGGGAGCGTTGGAGTTTACATTTAACCCAGGGGCCTGCAGTCAGGAGTGTAGAACCGGGATTTGACGGAGAGTTGATTACGGGTGGGGTTTCACAATTAGGATTTTTTGAGCATTCAGGTTCAGCACTAACTGATAGTCTTCATTATAGAAGCTTATTAGATAGAGTACCCGATTCCCAAAAAAACTTTGGCGATGTAAATACAATTATTGTTCGTGAAGACTCTTCCCTATTCTTCAATGGCAGTCAATTTTCTTTCCATTTGAAAGAGGATTCACTAACCACACTGAGTGATGATATCTGGATTTTTCGACTTTTTGAAACTCACGGCTCCATCATTACCAATGATTCATTGGGTATATCCATCTATGAAGGTGGAAACCTAATTCTGATTCCTGGAGCAGAGCAGTTTGAATATACAGGAGTAGACTGTGTAATGGAATTGGAAGACGAAGGCTTTTTGTTTCATGTCCGAAATGAAGGACTTTATACCTATAACGGATCAACTTTTCAAAACGTGGACAGCGAAGCGTCAGATTTTCTAAAGAATTTGGTCCCTTACACTTGTCAAATATTACTGGACGGGAGTTATTTCGTGGGTACCACAACCGGAGGAGGGATACGGTTTACTGCCGATGGAACGGTATTAGGTACGTTTACTACAGATACTGGGCTTCCGGAAAATATTATCTATGATTCGTATCTGGATGTGGATGGAACCCTTTGGCTCAGCCACATGGAGCATATTTCTAAACTAAATTTCGGCTCACCAATACGTCAGGTTCATCGCAGCGATGTATTTGATGGATTACCCCACTCGATGAAGAAGTTTAATGACAACTACTATGTAAGTACTGATCGCGGACTTTATACGATTGACGGGGATAACAATACAGTTAAAAAAATATTTTCGACTTCAATAGACAGTAATCTCTTTGAGGCAAATGGAGATTTGTATCTCAATACTACAAGAGATCTGTTCAAGCCACTTCAATCTTCAGACTGGGTTTTAAAATTTAATCGAGAAATCTATACCATATATCCCTATCAAAAAGATTCTTCATACCATTTTACATTTTCTGATCGTGGAATGACTCTTATCAAAAAAGATGGAGAAACCTATTCTGAAACTTCCCCGATTACGAATGTTGATTTAGCACATGGGAATATGGTTGAGAACGTCAATGGTGATATTTATGTGGGTTCTCAATCAGGAAATTTTATTTCAGTTACAGCAAGTGAGATTGAACGATTTGTTGAAACCGGAGAAGCAAATGTAAAAGAACACACGATGCCTGACGACTGGCACTTGGATCGCAGTCGCTATATTAACCCATTGGTACTCAACGACGAAATTCTTTTGGGTACACCTACGGGTTTGTACAGACTCGATAAAGAGACAGATACCATAGTTGAGGATAACCGTTTTGGAGAATTTAGCAGGATGAATGGTTCTACCGGAGACCCAACGTCTATTCATCGCATGGTAGCGGATGAGGAAGGTAATATTTGGCTTCGGGCAAGCCGGGAGTTTCAGTATGCAGAAAAGCAGGAGGATGGAAGCTATGAAATACACAGAAATTCACTCCGGCGGATCCAAGACAATCAGAACAATGATATTTTAGCATTGGGAGATGGCAAGGCGTGGTTTATTGGGAGTGAAGGGTTGTTTTATTATGATCATTCGTTAGCATCAGAACCTTCCGTTCGCCCGCCTATTATTCGCACGGTTACCGCCCGTGAGGATTCATTGGTATTTCAGGGTTATGATCGGGAAAAATCAGAAAACAACACGTTACGTCTTCCCTACGAACTCAACGATTTACGGATTGAATATGCATTTACAGATTACAGTTCATTTGAGGGAACGGAATATCAGGTAAAACTGGAGGGGTTTGATGAGGATTGGTCATTGTGGAACGAAGAGGCGCAGAAAGATTACACGCAAATCCGGGAGGGGAGCTACCGGTTTTTGGTTCGGGCGAAAGATGCAACTGGTGTTGTGACTGAAGCCTCTGTTTTGCCTATTCAAGTTCTGCCACCATGGTACCGGACCATTTGGGCTTATCTGCTTTATTTTGGGATTATTTCCGGTTTGTTATATGGTATTCACATGTTTAGGGTAAAAAGAATATTGCACGTACAAGGTATCCGCAATAGAATTGCCAGTGATTTGCATGATGAAATCAGTGCTACGCTAAGCAGTATTAGTTATTTTTCTGAGGCAATTGAACGTGGCAGTGATGAAACAAAATCAAAGCGATACCTTGGGTTGATATCAAAAGGGGCATATGATGCGAAGGAGAAAATTACTGATATCATTTGGTCTATCAACCCTGAAAATGATGACTGGGAAAACCTTCTTACCAAATGCAGGCGTTATGCAGCGGATATTTTTGAAAGTAAAGGTATTGAGTACAAAATCAACTTTGATGAAACTATTACCGGGAAGGTAGACATCGAAAAACGGAAAAACCTCTGGCTGATTTTTAAAGAAATCGTTACTAATATTGCTCGCCATTCCGAAGCGAAGAATACTGAGATTCAGTTTCATGTTCGAAATGGAGAGATATTCTTGGAGATTTCGGATGATGGAGTTGGGTTTGATAAGTCGAAATTACAAGAGAGAAATGGGATAAAGAATATCAAAATGCGTGCAAATCAAATCGGGTTACAAGCAGAACTTACTTCCACAAACGATGGAACCAAGTGGAAGCTACAGGGAAGATTGTAAAAAACACATGATCATGCAGTGCCTCGCAAATCGAAAGTTACTATGTTTTACTAACTGTAAAAGTTCGATTGTCAAATTATGGACGTAATAGTCCCCCTTAACAAAGGGGGAGCAAGGGGGATGTTTATCAGAAACGTGATAGATGGACACCCCTCTCCCCGAATACTTTCGGAGCCGCCAGCCGGCGGAAAACTTTTTTGTTAGTTCATAAAAAAATGTAAATCGAACTGAGCAAAATTGTAAATAAGAGATATGGATAGCAAATTGATCAAAATCAGCATTGTTGAAGACAACGAATATATGAGAGAGGGCTGGGAGGCCATACTTGATACACAAAAAGATTTCTGTGTGATTGATACCTATGAATCATGCGAAGATGCTTTTGCCAGTGATAGCTTTGGGCAAAATGATGTAATATTGATGGACATCGAACTTCCCGGCATGACCGGAATTGAGGGAGTAAAATATATTCGAAAGCATCATCCCAATATTATAGTCATAATGGCCACCATTTTTGATGATGATAAACACATATTTAAAGCACTGAAAGCAGGTGCCATTGGCTATTTATTAAAAAAGGTAAGCCCTGATGATCTATGTAAAGCCATTCGTGACGCCTGTGATGGGGGATCTCCAATGACTCCCGAAATTGCAAGAAAAGTGATTCAGTCTCTCCACATCAAAAAGCCAAAAGAGGAATCGCTGCACCTCACAGACCGTGAACTCCAAATCCTGAATGAGCTGGCCACAGGGAAATCGTACATGGCAATTAGCAAGCATATCTTTTTATCAGAAGATGGGGTTAGATATCACATCCGGAATATTTATCGCAAGCTCGAAGTGAACAGCCGTACCGAAGCTGTGGCTAAAGGCATGAAGGATCGGATTATCTAAACGTAACCCGGACGTCCTCGTCCGAGGGGTGGCGTGTGAAGAGAGTGTGGTGCGTACCGAAGCAGGAGCTTCGGGCTACGTACCTCGGACAGCTTGTCCGACATAGTTTAGTCCTGCAAAAGTCCGTTGTTTCAATAATCCCACTGCAAATATGGTGCTTCAAAATGGAAGTGTTCTGCTTTTTCTGCATTTATCATCCCGGTCAGGCTGACCGGGGTACTGGAATTTCGGGTTACATACCGCATGATCATGTAGTGTCTGATCTAATCCATTGTCGTACATTTATATCGAGAACACACGTGATAATAAAGAGAACACGAAACAATAAAATCCTGAAGGATGAAACCTTCGGGATTTGTTTTTTTTTAGCTCATCTTCATCTGCTAAGCGTTGAACGCTGTCTTATGGCCTTTCCAAAAACAAGTGGCATTCTCATTTCAAAACTACCAATATAATTACGATATTTGACGCCTAATCTTATTGGAAATAATAGTGGAGAAAAATTGAAAGAAAGTATCAAAATTGCGTCCGGACAAGGTTTTTGGGGAGATTTGCCAAATGCTCCTATCAAACAGGTAAGAAACGGTAAAATTGATTACCTCGTAATGGATTATCTGGCTGAGGTAACGATGTCGATTATGCAAAAGCAACGCATGAGGAATGCAGAACATGGATATGCCCGCGATTTTGTTGGTGTTGTGGAAGAGATTTTGGAAGAAATCACGAACAATGGTGTTCGGGTCATTTCCAATGCGGGTGGTGTAAATCCACGCGCCTGTAAAGATGTGCTGCTTAATATTGCGAGAGAAAAAGGGTACAAAGGGCTAAAAGTTGCGGTAGTGGATGGTGATGATATCCTTCCCGGACTTGATGATCTGATCAAAGATGGACACAGCTTAAAGAATATGGAAACCGGCGAGCCGATTACTACGGTGAAGGGTCAGCTGCTCAGTGCAAACATCTATTTTGGATGTCGACCTATTGTTGAGGCGCTGGAAAAAGGTGCGGATGTGGTAATAACCGGACGCGTTACCGATACCGGTTTAACACTGGCCCCGATGGTACACGAATTTGGCTGGGATTTTGATGATTTTGATAAAATGTCTGCCGGAACTATTGCCGGACATATTATTGAATGTGGTGGTCAGGTTACGGGTGGAAATTTCACGGACTGGGAAACGGTAGGGGACTTTGCTGATCTTGGTTTTCCAATAATCGAAGGCCATGCCGATGGAACGTTTTATGTAACCAAACACGAGGGAACAGATGGACTGGTTTCTGAAATGACCGTAAAAGAACAGTTGATGTACGAAATTGGGAATCCTGCAGAATACATCACACCGGATTGTATTGCTGATTTTACTTCTGTTCATTTAGAACAAGCGGGGAAAGATCGGGTGAAGGTATATGGAATCACCGGAGAAAAACATACGCCAACGTATAAAGTGTCTGCAAGCTATAATGATGGATTTAAACTCTCATCAACACTTGTTTACTGTTGGCCAGATGCGGTTAAAAAAGCATTAAAAGCAGGGGAAATCCTAAAGAAACGAGCTGATAATTTAGGTTTAAACTTTACTGATTTTCATACCGAGCTTGTTGGGCTGAACGCTTGCAATGAAGACCCAACTCTCCTTGAAAATGATGTTGAGGATGTGAATGAAATTCAGTTAAGAGTAGCCGTTCACGGTCAATCAAAGGATGATTTAAACCGATTCGGAAAAGAAATAGTCCCATTAATTCTTACCGGACCAAGTGGGGTAACAGGCTTTGCCGGTGGTCGTCCAAAAGCAAGCGAAGTAGTAGCTTATTGGCCGGCATTGCTCGATAAAAAAGCGGCACAGCCTGTTGTGGATATTTTTGAGGCGTAATTTCAAAAGAAGTAGTCGTTATAGTTCATTAACTTCATAGGCATTTTGCAAACAGACTTATAAAACCGTTTAACAAAAAAAGCATAAAGTAATAGTATGGTTATTGGAATTATTGGAGCCGGAATTTCAGGGTTGATTGCCGGCAGGGTTTTAGCGAAACAAGGGCATGATGTTACTATTCTTGAAAAAAGCAGTGGATTTGGGGGGCGAATGGCAACTCGCAATGCAGGGACAAGTCATGAAACGAAATTAGATCACGGACTTTCATATTTTACAGTGGATTCTCCCGAATTCCAGAATTTTTCAGCTGAACTTTTAGAAAAAGGATTGATTAAACGATGGGGTGATGATTTTGGATTTTATGATGGAATTAAACTTTACAAAAAAAATCCCAATCAAAAACAGCAGCCAACATTTACTGCCGTTGATGGAATGAACTCTATTGGGAAATACCTAAGCCGTTGGGTAGATGTTAAAACAGAAACCCTTGTTGGTGGAATTACCTATATCGGATCACATCGAACGAAAAAGCGTTCATGGATGATTAATCTCACCGCCGGAAATACATTCGAGGCGGATGCGGTAATTATTGCCACACCTGCGCCTCAGGCGTATGGCTTGTTGCAAACATCTACCGATGAAACAAATGCATTAAAGATAATACGTGAAATTGATGAAGTTCATTACGCACCATGCTACACATTGATGACCGGATATGGAGATCGTGAACTACCGGATTGGGAGGGAGTGATTTGCAATAGCGGAGCACTGCAATTTATCTCGAATGAAGCATCCAAAAAATCCAATGGCCAGGAGTGTTCTCTTGTTGCTCAGGCCACACCGGAGTTTACAAAACATCTTAAAGGCATTAAAAATGATGAAACCATAACCAAAGAGATGCTTAATGAACTCTCGGGAATTGCTGGGAGATGGGCTGCATCTCCTAAGTGGAGTCAGGTGCATTATTGGCGATACAGCAGAGCAATGAAAGTGATCAATGAGCCATATTTCGAATTGGAGATGAATGATGCACCACTTGCGCTGATCGGCGATTACTTTGGTGGTAATTCTGTAGATAGTGCATTTCGGTCTGGTTATAAACTTGCAAAACAGTGGTCTGAGAAGTTCAACAATTAAGATTTGAATGAAAATAATCCACAGATAGTTATTAATATTCACCCTTAGAAAACTGAAGTGGGTTCGTTACGTAAACTGAATCAATTTATAAAGAAGTATAAAGGCACGTTCCTGTTAGGAGGTCTTTTTCTTACCGCATCAAATTTCTTTTTGATATGGATTCCTGTTCTTATTCGTCAAACCATGGACGAAGTGGAGCAACTTGGAGAGGAATATCAAATTGAGGATGCAACTGTTTTTGAAATTTTATTTTCAAGCGAAGCCGGCGAAATTCTGGCTTACAACTCTCTTCTCTTAATTGGTACCGTTCTTCTTTACGGAATTCTCCTCTTTGCAACACGCCAAACGTTAATAGTTAGCTCACGAAAAATTGAGTTTGATATTCGGAATAAGGTGATGGATAAGCTATTGTTACTTCCTCAGCGATATTTTGAATCCAACAAAGCCGGCGAAGTGTATGTGAGAGCAACGGAAGATATAAATCGGGTTCGGGAATATTTCGGACCGGTTTTGATGTATACAGTTAATACGTTTACCCGGGCAGGATTTATTATTACGATGATGGTTATTGTAAATTCGGATCTTACATTTTGGGCATTATTGCCGCTCCCATTCTTGTCCGCATTTGCATATTGGGTGAGTGGTTATATCAACAAATACCAGGTTATTATTCAGGAACAGTACTCAGATATTGCCGGCAGGGCACAAGAGGCATTTTCGAGTATTCGTTTGATTAAGGCGTACAATCGGGAAGATCACGAACAGAAACGATTTGAGGTAGAGAGTGAATCGTACAGACAAAAGAAACTGAAGCTCGATATGGTTGAATCACTCTTTCATCCCACACTTAATTTTTTAATTGGTGTATCGGTAGTAATTGTCGTTTGGCGTGGGGGTTTGATGGTTATCGACGGTTCTATAACTGTAGGAAATATTGCAGAATTTGTGATTTATGTTGCATACTTAACATGGCCGGTGGCTTCTTTGGGATATACAGTTAATACATTTCAAAAATCTCTTGCTTCTTGGGAAAGGGTAGATGAAGTACTAACCGAACCCATAGAAATTCGTGATGTTATTGGAGATATCGGGATATCTAAAGAAGTTGAAGGCGAAATTGAATTCGAAAATGTATCGTTTAAGTACCCCGGTGTCGAAGATTATGCCATTAAAGATATTTCATTTAAAATTGAACCAGGAATGAATGTTGCTTTTGTTGGCAGAACGGGAGCAGGGAAATCCACACTTGTGAATTTAATCCCACGTTTATTTGATACCACTGATGGTG
Organism: Balneolaceae bacterium; assembly: GCA_040876545.1. Classification (GTDB taxonomy): domain Bacteria; phylum Bacteroidota; class Rhodothermia; order Balneolales; family Balneolaceae; genus SW132. Next base: position 61,343 of record JBBDPF010000027.1, read on the forward strand.
TCATAAAGGTTGATGGTGCAGACGTTAAGGAATGGTCTACCGCAGCTTTAAGAAGAGGAATTGGCTACGTTCCGCAAGAAACATTTCTGTTTTCTACCACTATCAAAGAGAACATTGCCTTTGGAGTGGATAATGCAAGTATGAAACAGATAGAGAATGCAGCGGATGAGGCACAAGTATTAAGTAATATTTTGGATTTTGAGAAAAAATTTGAGACCATTGTAGGGGAGCGCGGAATTACTCTCTCGGGTGGTCAAAAACAACGAACGGCAATTGCCAGGGCACTCATAAAAAATCCATCAATTATTATATTAGATGATTCTCTGAGCGCCGTGGATACTAAAACCGAAGATGATATTCTTAAACACTTAAAAAATAAGCGCTCCGGTCAAACAACAATAATGATTTCACATAGAATATCTACAGTTAAAAACGCTGATATAATTTTTTATCTTGAAGATGGTTCTATTGTTGAACGTGGTTCTCACGATCTTTTGCTGACGAAAAAAGGACGTTATGCAACAATGTATCGTAAACAGTTACTCGAACAAGAATTAGCTCAAATTTAAACTTAAAAATAACGGGTTTTATTTGTTTGAAACGCAAATATCCCAATACATAACAGGAGATAAAAATGATCATAGTACCTTTAGGAGTAGCCTCGGCTACACCCACTGCAACCAGACACCTACCATCGTTAGCCGTTTGGAGAGAAGGTGATGTACACCTTTTTGATTGTGGGGAAAATACACAAATGCGAATGCTTCAAGCCGGGTTAAAGCGGTCTAAAATTGAAAATATATTTATTTCCCATTTTGATATAGATCACTTTGCGGGAATGTTTGGATTATTAGCAACACTACAGCTACAAAGACGGGAGAATGATCTAAATATCATTGGGCCCAAAGGCATTAAAAAGTTTGTAGAATGGAACTTTAAATTTGCCAAGATCGATCTGAATTATAAAATCAACTATGTTGAAGTTGCAGAGGATATCGAATCGGAACGGGTAATTGACCATGATGAATATTACGTTGAAGCCCGTCCGTTAAACCACACTAAATTTTGTTTAGGTTATCGCTTTCAGGAGAAAGATAAACCGGGAAAAGTGGATGCTGATAAAGCTGTTAAAATGGGCATTACTAAGGACGAAGAGTTTAAAGCTCTGAAAGCCGGTGAAGATGTGACTTTGGAAGACGGAACTGTGATTAAATCGTATGATATTGTTGGCCATCCCCGGCCCGGTGATAGTTTTGCATATATCACTGATACAAAATATTGCCCGAATTCAGTAAAACTGGCGATGAATACCAATATTCTCTACCACGAAGCTACGTTTAGCGAAAGCCTTGCCGATAAAGCTGCCGAAACAGGACACTCAACATCTGTTGATGCAGCTCGTGTTGCAAATGAATCACAAACAAAGCTGCTGGTTATAACTCATTTTTCTGCCAGATATACAAATCCATTTATTCTATTGCGCGAAGCACGGGAAAAATTCTTTCCTGCATGGTTGGCAACTGAATTGCGGCCAATCTACACAGATCCCGCACAGGAGAAAGGTATTGTGCAACAGAAAGTTTATCTGAAAGAAATTGATGACAGTAAAAGTTCAGGTAGTTCTGCTCGAAAAAGCTCATCTGATGACAGCAAGAAAAAATTCCGTAAACGAAAAAAAGTAGATAAAAAACGTTCTTCCGGTAGCAGAAGCCGCAGAACGGAAAGATCGTCATCTTCTTCTGATAGAAAACCATCAAAACGAAGCTCAAGAAGTGACAGCGGAAGTAGTAGTCGTGGGAGGGATAACTCGGATCGTTCGGAGGAACGAACGGAACGAAAACCAAAACCTATCACACCAAGAACACCTTTTGATGATTTCGATAGGTTTTAAATAAAAATAACTTGAGTTCTAAACAAAAATCTAAAGCCGCCGATTCTGTATTGATTCGACGGCTTTACTTCTTTTTCAAACCGTATAAATGGTGGGCAATACTCGCCATTTTTTTAACACTCTCCGCAGCATTTTTAGGGACTATTCGCCCTAAACTTACCCAGGTTGCAGTAGATGATTATATTGCTGTAGACGATTCAGAAGGTCTTTTATGGATCGTTATTTTGTTGGTAGCTGCTCTAATTGGTGAATTCATCATACTTGTGGCCAATACCTATTTAACTCGTTGGTTTGGCCAGGGAGCGTTGTTCAGTTTAAGAAACGCTGTTTATAAAAAAATACAATCTCTCCATGTTCAGTTTTTTGATAAGAATCCTATTGGACGGCTTATCACCCGTACAACAAGTGATATTGAAGCACTGAGTTCGCTTTTGTCTGATGGAATTGTGAACATGATTGGCGATCTGTTTCGCATATTCTTTATTCTTGGATTTATGTTAATGATGAGCTGGGAGCTTACCATTATCTCAGTTTTGGTTTTGCCCATTCTGTTCTATTCCACTTTCTGGTTTAAGGGGAAAGTCCGCGTTGCATTTTTAAATGTACGGGATCAAATTGCGCGTTTGAATTCATTTGTCCAGGAACATATAAATGGAATGGCGATTGTTCAACTGTTCAATCGGGAGAAGAAAGAAAAAGAGCGGTTTGAATCGATTAACTCCGATCACAGAAATGCCTATATCGATACTATTTTTTACTTTTCGATTTTTTGGCCGATTGTTGAGGTACTGGCAAGTGTGGCTATGGCATTGGTGGTTTGGTATGGTGGCGCGCGTGCGCTAACCGGCCAGATTACATTTGGTGTATTATTGGCGTTTATTCAATATGTGAGACAGTTTTTTGCGCCCATTCGAGGTTTATCAGAAAAATACAATACACTTCAATCGGCGCTGGCCTCATCAGAGCGAATATTTGATGTACTGGATACAGAAACTGAAGTTATTGAAACAGACAACCCTAAAATGTTGAATGGAGTTCAAGGTAACATTGAGTTTAAAAATGTTGATTTCAGCTATAATAAAGATGATGAGTTAATTTTGAATGATGTTTCTTTTGAGGTGAATTCAGGAGAACTGCTGGCAATTGTAGGAGCCACCGGTGCGGGAAAATCAACCATCATTAATTTACTGTTTCGATATTATGATATTCATAAAGGCAAAATTACCCTTGACGGTACGAACATAAAAGAGTTCTCACTACACGAACTGCGATCTCATTTCGGGTTGGTAATGCAGGATAATGCTCTTTTCTCGGGCTCTGTAATTGATAATATTACACTTGGAAACGAAAATATTACCAGAGAAGCTGTGATTGCCGCATCGAAAGAAGTGGAGGCGCATCATTTCATCAAAAAACTACCCGGCGGTTACGATTATGTACTGCGCGAACGAGGCGCATCGCTTTCGATGGGGCAACGGCAGTTGATTTGTTTCGTCAGGGCAATGGTGTACGATCCCAAGATTTTAATTCTTGATGAGGCTACATCTAATGTAGATTCAGAAACTGAGGAACTCGTTGCTAAAGCTTGCGTACGAATGATGAAAGGACGAACTTCTATTGTGATTGCTCACAGACTTTCGACCATTAAAGGTGCAGACCGAATTTTGGTAATGCACAAAGGTGAAATTCGGGAGTCGGGTCCACATAAAGAACTCGTTAAAAAGAAAGATGGAATTTATCGAAAACTGTACGAGTTACAGTATAGAGACCAGAAATTAAGTGTTGCAAAAAAGACTGTCTAAACATTAATATTAAAGAAGTGAAATATCATGGCTAAGAATAATTCAGCAGAAAAAGAGATAAAAGAAACGATCAAAAAAGAGAAAGAGTCCATCGAAAAAATGTATGGAGATGTAATCTCCCGTCTCGATAGTGAAAAAGACAAAATCCAGCAGGAACTTCGTCACGAATTTAGAAATGCCCGGCGTTATGTACGTGAAAATCCGGAAACAGGCGTTGGAGCTGCATTTGCAGGCGGCTTGATTGTTGGAATAGTTGTCGCAAAACTTTTTAACAGATAAATCAACTATGAGCTTTAATCTCGATAAACTTGGTGAACATTTTGAGCGACTCGATTCGCTCAGGGGGTATCTTTGACTACGATAAACGAAAAATTCGAGTAATAGAACTTCAGGAACGAACTCAGGATCCTGAGTTTTGGAACGATCCAGAGAAAGCTCAACAAATCATGCGTCAGCTCGACCATCAAAAAAGTTTGGTGGAGCGCTGGGATGAATTAGACGAATTGCGTAACAGCATCAATGTCTATAAGCAATTCCTTGATGAAGGTGAAGATGTTGAGGATGAAATACAGCAGGAAATTTCTGTTTATAGGAAAAAGCTGGATGATCTGGAACTTCAAAATATGCTCAGTGGTGAGGATGATTATCGTGATGCAATTGTAACCTTCAATCCTGGAGCAGGAGGCACCGAAAGCCAGGATTGGGGCTTGATGCTATTCAGGATGATTACCCGGTGGGCGGAGAAAAAAGACTTTAAGGTTTCTGTTGTTGAATATCAGGATGGAGATGTTGCTGGTATTAAAAGTGCAACGGTTGAAATTAGCGGGATGAACGCCTACGGATTTCTGAAATCTGAAAGCGGTGTTCATCGTTTGGTTAGAATCTCTCCGTTTGATAGCAATGCCCGAAGACATACGTCGTTCTGTTCAATATTTGTATCGCCCATCATTGATGATACCATTGAAATCAATTTAAATGACAGTGATATTGAGCTTCAGCGTTTTCACGCAAGTGGGGCCGGTGGACAGAATGTGAACAAAGTTGAAACTGCCGTTCGGTTGATTTGGACAGGGAAACTTTCTGATGGTACAGAAGAGCGTGTGGTTTCGGAGTGTCAACAGGAGAGATCGCAGCTGCAAAATCGTGAAAAGGCATTGGTTTTGTTGAAGTCAAAAGTGTACGAACTGGAGAAAAAGATTAAAGAGCGCGAGAAAGATCTTTTGGAAGACTCGAAAGGCAGTAATGAATGGGGATCACAAATTCGATCGTATGTATTTCATCCCTATAACATGGTGAAAGATCATCGGACAGATCATGAAACGGGAGATGTTCAATCCGTAATGGATGGAGATCTTGATGGATTTATGAAAGCTTATTTGATGAGCAGAATAGCCGCAAAATCAATATGATTACCGTAGGCGTAACCGGCGGAATCGGTTCCGGTAAAACCACAGTTTGTGAAATTTGGGAAAAACTCGGGGCCAAGGTTACCTATGCTGATGACCTTGCCAAAGAGTTAATGCAAACTGATGAGCGGTTAAAAAAGAGGTTAGTTGAAGCATTTGGAGACAATACTTATTTAGAAGACAGATCACTAAATAAACCTCATTTGATAAAAGAGGCATTTGAAAAACATCGTGTTGAGGAATTAAATGACATTGTTCATCCAATTTTAAGAGAGAAAATTAAAGAGCTGATACTGTTCCATGAACAAGAAGGTGTTGATGTTTTTGTGGTAGAAGCTGCCGTTCTGTTAAATAAAGGGCGTCCCGATTATGTAGAGAAAATTGTACTGGTAACCAGCGACAAAAAGAACAGGGTGGAGCGCGTCATCAAAAGAGATAAATCAACAGAACAAGAGATTATTGCACGGTTGAACAAACAACCTGACTTTGAGAAAGCTTCACATTTAGTTGATCAGATTATTGTAAATAATGGCACTCTGGATGATCTAAGTGATGCTGCAACAAAATTTTATAAAAGACTAATCAAAAAAAGAGATTGATCGTCGAATGTATAGTTCTACTTCCTTACATTTCGATATAACTAAAAAGAGATACCGTTAGATGTCAACCAAAATAAAAAAACTTGTAACGCTTGATGAGTATATCATTCAGGCGCAAAATCGTTTTCCCGGAGCTACCGGTGAACTTTCACAACTATTGCGAGATATAGGCCTTGCTGCCAAAATCATTTCAAGAGAAGTTAATAAGGCAGGTATTACCAACCTTCTTGGAGTAGATGGCAGTACAAATTTCCATGGGGAATCTGTAAAAAAATTAGACTTATTCGCTGACCAGCAGTTGATTTCCGCGCTGGATCGATCCCTGATTACCTGTATGGTAATTTCGGAGGAGAATGATGGAATTGTACGGCTTAATAGTCAGGGAGGTAAATATATTGTTTACCTCGACCCTTTGGATGGATCCTCAAATATTGATGTGAATGTATCGATAGGGAGTATCTTTTCGATATATGTTCGAGAAGCTCGGTATGATCCAAAGCTTGAGGAAGCAGATGCTCTTCAGCCTGGGATTCGACAGGTAGCAGCGGGTTATGTTCTTTATGGTTCAAGTACAATTATGTGCTACACAACCGGGATGGGGGTTTCTGCATTTACGCTCGATCCAAGTATCGGTGAATTTGTACTATCTGAAGATAAATTTGAAATTCCGGACCATGGAAGGATTTACAGCATCAATGAAGGCAGTTATAACTCTTGGGATTTAGGGCTTAAAAAGTATATCAAGTATTGTCAGGAAGAGGATGATGAAACCGGCCGCCCTTACTCCGCGCGATATATAGGGTCGATGGTAGCAGATATTCATCGAACGTTGGTTAAAGGAGGGATTTTTATCTATCCGTCGAGCAGCAGGTATCCCAGCGGAAAGTTGAGATTGATGTACGAATGTAACCCGCTTAGTTTTATCATCGAACAAGCTGGAGGAATTGCTACGGATGGTTCAACCCGAATCATGGAAATTCAGCCCAAAGCCATTCACGAGCGTACCCCAATTTATGTTGGCTCTAAACAGAATGTAGAGAAAGCGATGGAGTATCTTGATAAATATGATGAGGTTTCGGCTTAAAGAAAGGAACGAGACACGCGAAGTCTTAAAAGACTTCGCGTGTCTTATTTATTACTCTTCAATCCGAATAGAATCTCCTTCGGTTATATCATGCTTGAGAGTGTAACCGGCATTGACTTCAACAACATATTTGGCGGGTGCTTCAGATGGAATACTATCCTGCGAGTACGGATTTGTGTTCTGATGTATACGCACAATTTCGAGATCTTCGTTCACAAAAAGAATATCCAGAGAAAGGGGGGTATTGGCCATCCAGAAATTGCGCTCACGATTTTCATCAAAAATAAACAACATTCCTGCATCTTCGGGTAAATTGGTGACATCCATTAAACCTTCTGTGCGTGAATCATCATCATCAGCAACGGCTACCTCAACAGTAGAAACTTCATTTCCAGTTACATCTATAAAGGTTACTTCAGAAGTATATTCCAACGATCTTTCTTCAGATTCGGCCCGCTCGGTTGTTTCTGAATCACTACAGGAGATAAAAAGAAGTGAGATAAGGATAAGTGAATATTTCATAGGATGGGTATTGCTGAAGTTCATGATTATATGGTTACGTACTCAAAATAATAAGATTATGGCAACTAAAACCAATTTAACGTAAAATGATAGTTGATCACAGGTAATTACAAGGGTATTATTGTACCGGTTAACAGTTGTTATTTTAATGTTATTCGCCTATTTTGTGAAACTAAAGTGAGCGCCGGGGAGGTTCTCACTTTTTTTTATACTTGCATTCTGAAAAATCATGAAGAAAGAACCCGTACTACATATTAAAGAGTTGGCTGAACCCATTGTTCAGCAACAAGATATGTTCCTTGTTGATGTAGAAATCAAACAGGAAAATATGTCTGTTGTTTGGATTCTTGTTGATTCAGAAACCGAAGATGTAAAAGTAGATCGCTGTAGTAAAATCAGCAGGGAACTCTCATATCTGGTAGAAGAGAATGAAATTTTTAATACGCCGTACAGGTTAAATGTCTCATCACCGGGTTTAAGCAGGCCACTTAGTGATGTAAGGCAGTATTCAAAAAATAAAGGGCGTAAAGTTCTTGTTAAGTATAAGTCAGACGAAGGTTTCGAAAAAGTTGAAGGTACTTTAACGCAAATTTCCCCAGAACAAATTTATGTAGAAGTGGACAAGGGAATAGGCGCTGAAATCCTCTTTGAAGATATAGTTGAGACAAAAATTGTCCCAAAAATATAGCCGGTAAACGCAGAACTTAAAAAGAGCATTACTGATGTCAAACGATGTTTCAAAACTAATTATTCAATCCTTTGCAGAAATTGCAAAGGATAAAGGTATAGAAAGAGATCTTCTGTTATCCATATTAGAAGATGTATTTCGTGCAATGATCAGGAAAAAATATGATTCTGATGAATCATTTGAAGTGATTTTGAATGCAGACCGTGGAGAAATTCAAATTCTCCACATTAGGGAAGTCGTTCCTGCTGATGAACTCACAGATCCCGTGAAAGAAATTTCATTGGAAGATGCTCTTGAACATGATCCTGACTTGGAGCTTTATGATGAATATGCTCAGGAAATTTCTATTGCCGATTTTGGCCGCAGAGCCGTATCGATGGCCCGCCAGCAGTTGGCTCAACGTATTCGTGAAATTGAAAAAGACAACATTTTTGAGGATTACTCGGACCGGGTTGGGGAAATTGTGTTGGGTGATGTTTATCAGGTGCGCTCTAATAAAGATATTTTAGTGAATCACAATGGTGTGGAGCTGTTGCTCCCTAAAAATGAGCAGATCTATAAAGATCGCTATAGAAAAGGAGATACAATCCGTGCTGTTGTTGTTGAAGTAAAACGAATTGGTGGAAATCCTACTGTTATTATTTCAAGAACATCACCGATGTTTCTCGAACGACTGTTTGAAAACGAAATCCCGGAAGTGTTTGATGGAATTATCGACCTTGTACGAATAGCCCGCGAACCGGGTGATCGATCCAAAGTTGCTGTACGTTCGCATGATGAGCGGGTTGATCCTGTTGGCGCTTGCGTTGGAATGAAAGGAATTCGAATTCACGCCGTTGTAAGAGAACTACAAAACGAGAATATTGACGTCATCAACTATACCGATGATAAATATGAATTCATTAAACGTTCATTACAACCGGCTCAGGTTCTTAAAGTAGAGCTTTTAGATAACGGTCAGCATGCAAATGTGCTTGTACCGGCTGATGAAGTATCCAAAGCAATTGGTAAAGGCGGAGTGAATATCCGTCTGGCTTCAAAGCTAACGGAATGTGAAATAGATGTTTTCCGCGAAGTTGAAGAAGAAGACGATATTGACCTTGGCGAGTTTGAAATAGACTTCGGACCTGAAACTATCCAATTACTTCACGATATTGGTTGTGATAGTGCCCGGGCAGTATTAGAACTCGACGAAGATGAGATCGTAAGACGTACAGAAGGAAAAATAGACAAAAAAGAAGCTGAAAGAATTATTGATATCATTGCGTATGAATTTGAGGACGAACAAGATTGATCGTACCTTTTATGGTGACCAACGATATTATAAGTAACTGATATAATAGATTTACCTTTTATGGCCGAAAGCAGACCCAAAAAACTTTTTAAAGTCGCATCAGAATTTAACGTTGCTACTCAATCCATCGTTGATACGTTGAGTGACAACGATTTTGATATTCCAAATCGACCCAATTCAAAAATCACACCTGAGATGTACGAGGTGTTGAGTGGGGTGTATGGAGACGATAAAGAGAAAAGCAGAGAACATGAAAGGGCCAAAGAGGAGTACGAAAGTCGTCGTAACCAAATTATGTCGAAGCGCAATGAAAGCGTAACGATTGATAACTTTCTTGAGCCAATTGACGAAAAAGAAGAAGCCAAGACCAAGGAAGAACCAAAACAAAAAGCCGCTCCCGAACCTTCTTTAGAACCGCAGGAAGAACCGGTACAAGAAGAGAAAAAGGAAGAGCCTGTTGAGGCAAAAGAGAAGAAGAAAGAAAAGCCCGCCGAGAAAGAGAAAAAAGAAGAGCCGAAAGAAGTAGAAGCCAAAGAAGAAAAAGTTGAAGAAAAGCCCGAACCTAAGGAAGAAGAGAAACCGGTTGAGACAAAATCAGAAGAGAAAGAAAAAACTGAAGAAGTAAAAACCGAAGAAGTAAAAACCGAAGAGAAGGAAGTTGAAAAACCAACAGAAGAGGAGCCGGCTAAAGCTGAGAAACCTAAAGAAACGAAAGAAGAAGAGCCTGTAGCTGAGGAAGATTCGGATTCAGAGGATGAAAAAGAGGAAGACCCGGAAAAAATTATTCGTGGCTCTGCAGGAAAATTAACCGGTACCAAAGTTGTTGGGAAGGTTAGTTTTACAAAGGACAAATCTAAGAGCGTTAAAAAACGTAAGCGAAGAAAAGATCGCGCTGATGATGCTCCGATTGAGAAAAAAGCAAAGAAATCTAAGAGTAAAGAAGATTCTAAAGCCGCTTCCAAGAAATCGAAACCAAAGGCTAAGAAAACTCGTGGCGGTGGTAAAAAAGTAGACGAGGAAGATGTAGAGAAAAAAATGCGCGAAACCATGCAGCGCATGCAGCAAAGTGGAACCGTTGGAAGCAAACGCCAAAAACGTCGGCGTCAGCGTAAAGAGGAGAGAGAGGAGGAGCAGCAGCTAAATGAAGAAATGCAAGAACTGGAAAATGAAGTTCTTGACGTAACAGAATTTATTACCGTAAGTGATCTGGCTGATCTACTCGAAGTGAAACCCAATGATGTGATTACAACTTGTATGAGCATCGGCATGATGGTTTCCATTAATCAACGACTTGATGCATCCACCATTGAATTGGTAGCATCCGAGTTTGATTATGACGTTAACTTTGTTGACGCTGATGAAGTAATTGAAGAGGTCATCATCGAAGAAGAAGATGATCCCGCAGACCTTGAGCCACGATCACCGATTATTACAGTGATGGGTCACGTTGATCACGGTAAAACATCTCTGCTTGATTATATTCGAAAAGAAAAAGTTGCAGCAGGTGAAGCCGGTGGAATTACACAGCACGTTGGTGCTTATGAAGTTGTTAACAACGGCAAGAAAATCACATTCCTGGATACTCCCGGTCACGAGGCGTTTACCGCTATGCGTAGCCGTGGTGCCCAGGCCACAGATATTGTTATTCTTGTAATTGCAGCAGATGATGCTGTGATGCCGCAGACTATTGAGGCGATAAATCACGCTAAAGCTGCCGGGGTATCCATTGTCGTTGCGATTAATAAGATGGATAAAGAAGGCGCAAATCCGGATAAGATTAAGCAGCAACTGTCTGAACATGGAGTAATTGTTGAAGAGTACGGCGGAACCAATCAGGTAGCGGAAGTTTCTGCTGAAACGGGTTCTGGAATTGAAGAACTGCTCGAAAAAGTACTGATCGAAGCAGAACTAATGGAATTAAAAGCAAATCCAAATAGACTGGCTCAGGGAATTGTACTTGAGTCTCGGGTGGATAAAGGAAAAGGTACTGTAGCTAATATTTTGGTTCAAAACGGAACACTGAAAGTTGGAGATCCGTTTGTGGCGGGACCTTGTTTTGGTAGAGTTCGTGCGATGGAAAATGAAAAAGGCGAACGTCTTAAAGTAGCTGGACCTTCAACTCCTGTACAGCTTACCGGTTTTGATGAAACTCCGCAAGCGGGTGATCGTCTTGTTGTACCAAAAGATGAGAAAACCGCAAAAGAAATTGCCAACCAACGACATCAAATACGTCGTGAACAATCACTTCGAAGAGTTAAGCATCTTACATTGGATGATCTCTCAAGACGAATGGCACTCGGAGAAGTATCCGAATTGAATATTATTATCAAGGCTGATGTGGATGGTTCTATTGAAGCACTTTCAGGTGCTCTGCAAAAACTGAGTACTGAAGAAGTTTCTGTTAATATAATTCACACCGGTTCAGGTGCAATTACCGAATCAGATGTTCTTCTTGCCTCAGCTTCTGATGCAATTATCATCGGATTCCAGGTGCGGCCAAGTGCAAGTGCGCGAAAACTCGCAGAAGCAGAGAGTATTGATGTTCGTCTCTTCAGCGTTATTTACGATGCTGTTGATGAAGTACATGATGCGCTTGAAGGTC
>JBBDPF010000028.1:0-14887 GCA_040876545.1 Balneolaceae bacterium
CCCCACAAAAACCAACTAAATCGCTTTTGTGACAGACTTACAAACTACTAAGTTTATACATCTAATACCAAATTTATTTTCAATAAACTGGACTTTTTTTCACTACTTTATTTATCAGTCTTGTCGTCTTTATCAGAAGACTTCTTATTCTCTTTTTTAACTTCGCTTTCAGACTTTGTTTTCGACTTAGAAGTTTTCTTTTCAGAGTTCTCTACATCAGCAGAGTCTTCACTTTCCTTGACTTTTTTTACTTTAGAATCAGTAGGTTTAGTTTCTTTTTTCTTCTTTGCCTTAGATTTTTCAGCAGTTTTTGCTGTTTCAGTCTCTTCAGTGGTTGGCTTATTAGCCTTACCAGCACGTCGTGTTTTTTTCTTCTTAGCACTCTTCAGTTCCGGTTCATAATCACTAAAATCAACCAATTCAATCAAGGCCATTTCAGTACTATCACCTAAACGAAAACCCAATTTCAATACTCGGGTATATCCACCCGGACGATCTCCAACTTCAGGAGCTATTTCATTGAATAATATAGTCACTGCTTCTTTATCCTGTAGGAACGCAAATGCCTGACGTCTATTATGAGTAGTATCTGATTTAGATTTTGTAATCAGCGGCTCAACAAAACGTCTGAGTTCTTTGGCTTTTGTTACCGTGGTTTTGATCATTTTGTTTTTGATCAACGCACAAGACAAAGCTTGCATAGTTGCTTTTCTGTGAGAAGCAGTTCTGCTTAATTTTTTTCCTTTTACTAAATGACGCATTTAAATATCCTCTTATTTATCAAGGAATTTGGAGACATCCATCCCAAATTCTAAATTTTTCTCTTCAATTACTTCTACCAATTCAGAAAGTGATTTTTTACCAAAGTTTCTGAATTTCAATAGATCTTGTTCATCTCTGGACACAAGCTCACCAATGGTATTAATATTGGCAGATTTCAAGCAGTTGTATGCTCGCACACTAAGATTTAAATCCTCAATGCTTGTTTTAAGAAGACCCGCAATGCGTTGCTTCTCTGCATCCACTTCTTCTTCTTCCTGCGTGAAAGGCTCTTCAATTTTTTCAGTGATGAACTTTTCAATATGTTCTTTAAGAATTTTACCTGCAATGGTCAACGCTTCCTTCGCATTTAAAGAACCATCAGTGGTTACATTTAAAACAAGTTTTTCATAATCCGTTCTTTGACCAACACGAACATTTTCAACATCAAACTGAACAGCTTTTATAGGTGTAAATATAGCATCTATTGGAAGTAAATTTACATCATCCTCAAAATCGGATTCCATCTCTTCAGCGGGAACATACCCTCTACCTCGTCCAATACGTAACTCCATATCCAATTGTACATCATCAGAAAGAGTCGCAATCAGCATATCAGGATTCAAAACATCAAAGTCTGCAGTTGCATCCCCGATATCTTTAGCTGTTAATTTTCCGGAAGCAGATTTTGAGATATTAATAACTCCGCCGCTTTGTTCGACTTGTTTGAAGCGAACTTGCTTAAGATTGAGAATGATTTCATACACATCCTCCTTAATACCGTCAATACTGGAATATTCGTGATCTACACCGTTAATTTTAACGGCTGTGATTGCTAAACCGGGTAATGAGGACAAAAGAACACGGCGAAATGAGTTACCGATAGTAACGCCAAACCCACGTTCGAGTGGCTGTAATATAAACGTTCCAAAGTTATCTGAATCTTCAGATACTTGTAACGATTCCGGCATTTGCAAACTATAGCTGTTCATAGCTGATCTATTTAATACTGTTTAAATTTATTTTGAATAAAGCTCAATAATCAACTGTACGTTGATATTTTCAGGGATCTCTTCTATAACGGGTATATTCAAAAACTTGCCCGTTTTAGATTTTCTGTCTAATTCAATCCACTTATATTTTCCTGCAGAACTACTTGATAGCGCGTCATCAACAATCTCTAAGTTCCGCGATTTTGGACGAACCGTTATTACATCACCCGGTTTTACATGAAAAGAAGGAATATTTACCAACTGTCCATTTACCACAACATGTTTATGTGATACCAATTGGCGGGCTTGTCGCCGAGTTCTTGCAAAGCCCAAACGATAAACAACATTATCAAGCCTTGCCTCTAACAGTTGCAAGAGAACTTCACCTGTAACCCCTTCTTGGGCATTAGCTTTTTCGTAGGTATTTCGAAACTGTCGCTCAAGCAAACCATATGTATACTTAGCTTTTTGTTTCTCATCAAGCTGGATAGCATATTCTGATTTACGAGAATAGCGGCTTCTACCGTGTTGTCCAGGTCCGTAAGGCTTTCTTTCTAAAGCATTACTCGGGCCGAAAATCGGCTCTCTGAAACGTCTTGCAATTTTTTGTTTAGGTCCTCTATATCTTGCCATTATACTATAATCTAAATGTTATACTCTTCTTCTTTTTGGTGGACGACATCCGTTGTGCGGAATTGGAGTTCTGTCTTTTATTAAAGTGACTTCCAAACCACTGGTTGCAAGGGCACGAATTGCCGCTTCTCTACCAGATCCGGGACCTTTCACAAAAACTTCAACTTTTCTCAGTCCCATATCATAAGCAGCCGATGCTGCTGTTTCTGCACTAACCTGTGCAGCGTATGGTGTATTTTTTCTTGAACCGCGAAATCCTTCTTTCCCGGATGATGACCAAGAAAGAACATTTCCATTACTATCAGTAACGCTCACAAGAACGTTATTGAAAGTAGCTTTAATGAAAGCCATTCCATTTGGATCACTTATTTGTCTTTTCTTTTTTCTTTTGGCAGATTTATCACCGCCGCCTTTACTTGGTCTTTTAGCCATAACCGGAATCTTTAATAATTATTTTTTGGTGACTGTCTTTTTGCCAGCTACTGTTCTACGTTTTCCTTTTCTTGTTCGAGCGTTTGTTTGTGTACGCTGCCCTCTAACCGGCAATCCTCGTCTGTGACGAATACCTCTATAACTACCGGTTTCAATTAACCGACGAATATTCGCATTAACTTCAGTACGAAGAGCTCCTTCAACTTTAAGCTCGGCTTCTATAAATTCGCGAAGGCTCGATACTTGCTCATCATTCCAGTCTCCTACTTTAATGCTATGGTCTATACCGGTAGCATCTAAGATTTTTTTGGAAGTAGTATTTCCTATTCCAAAGATATAGGTAAGACCAATTACTCCGCGTTTTTGTTTTGGTAAATCAATTCCAGCGATTCTTGCCATAATAAATATTTTTTATCCTTGTCGTTGTTTATGACGTGGATTTCTTTTGTTAATTACATAGACCCGCCCTTTTCTGCGGACTATCTTATCGTCTGAACTTCGTTTTTTTACTGATGACTTTGTCTTCATCTCAAATAAAATTTAATTTTATTTATATCGGTATGTAATTCGACCTTTAGTAAGGTCATATGGAGACATTTCTACCTGTACTCTGTCTCCGGGTAAAATTTTTATATAATACATTCTCATTTTACCGGATACATGAGCCAGTATTTCATGCCCATTATCCAACTCAACTTTAAATTGAGCATTGGGTAAAGCTTCTAAAATTTTTCCGTCTTGCTTAATTGGCTCTTGTTTAGCCATAATGCGTAACTAAATTTTTATTTTTTGTTAGCTCGGAAATATAATCAAAAGAACTAAGAATTTCAGCTTTTCCTTCGCGAACTATAATATCATGTTCAAAATGCGCTGCATTGGATCCATCCGCTGTTATAATGGTCCAACCATCTTTCAACGTCTTCACTTTCCAATCGCCTTCAGTGATCATTGGTTCAATTGCTAAACCCATTCCTGTTCGTAACCTTTCACCTTTACCAGGCTTTCCATAATTAGGAACAGATGGATCTTCATGCATATCTTTTCCAATACCGTGTCCAACAAGGTCTCTAACAACACCAAATCCTTGTTCTTCACAATGGTTTTGTATTGCATGACCGATATCACCAATTTTATTACCATGTACTGCTTGATCTATTCCTTTATATAACGAATCAAGTGTAACTTGTAATAATTTTTTCGTTTTATCGTCACAATCACCGGCAATAAAGGTGTAAGCATGATCTCCAAAAAAACCATCCTTTTCCACACCACAATCAATAGAAACGATATCCCCTTCTTTTAAAACTCGTTTACCGGGAATACCATGAACTACTTCTTCATTAACTGAAATACATAATGAACCGGGAAAAGGATTTGATTTACCACCATATCCTTTAAACGCTGGTCTTGCATTATTTTTGACGATATAATCTTCTGCTATTCTATCAAGTAACCCTGTTTCGATTCCCGGCTCAAGCACTTTTGCGACCTCGCCAAGTGTACGTGAAACAAGCAGTGCTGCTTCACGCATTTTATCGATTTCAGATTCACTCTTTAGAAAAATCATCAGGCTCTTCGTCTTCCTTTAATCTTGCCTGATTTCATAAACCCATCATAATGACGCATCATTAAATGACTTTCAATTTGTTGCAGAGTATCTAAAGCAACACCTACAATAATCAACAAACTTGTACCTCCATAAAAGAGGGCAAATCCCGGTGTGACTCCCATCCTTGCTATAATGGCTGGAAGGATAGCCACAAAAGAGAGGAATAGTGATCCCGGAAGGGTAATCTTTGTTAAAATATTATCAATGAATTCTACAGTTTGTTTTCCTGGCCTAACACCGGGAATAAATCCACCCTGTCTTTTCATAGTGTCCGCCATCTCTTTTGGATTTACAGCAATAGCTGTATAAAAGAATGTGAAGAACACACAAATGGTAAAAAATATAATTGAATACGTTACTCCTGTAAAATCAGCTGACCATGCCGTTAGCCATTGTACGTTTTCGTTTTCAGGAAAAAATGTTCCCACAGTACTTGGAATAAACATGATTGACTGAGCAAAAATAATCGGCATAACACCGGCCGCATTTACTCTAAGCGGAAGATATTGTGTTGTACCTCCATAAACTTTTCTGCCCACCACACGTTTTGCGTATTGTACAGGAATTTTTCTGGTCCCTTGTGTTAAAAGCACACAAGAAGCAATTACAAGTGCAAGGCCTGCCAGTTCTACAATAATGATAATCGCATTATTGGTAACATTAATTTCATTCATAAAGGCTGTTGGTAAGGCAGCTATAATACCAATCATAATCAAGATGGATATACCGTTACCAATCCCTCTGTCAGTAATTCTTTCACCCAGCCACATCACAAAAGTAGTTCCCGCAGTAAGAACAATGATGGAAGTTAGTATAAAAGCAAAATTACTCACTACAATTGCATTCGGTGAAGAAGCAATTAAATTGATAGCAAATCCAATAGCCTGAACAGCTGTAATACCAACTGTACCGTAACGAGTTAGACGATTTATTTTACGTCTTCCCTCCTCACCTTCTCGTTGAAGCTTTTGAAAATAAGGTACTGCTGCTCCCATCAACTGGATAATAATTGCTGCGGTAATGTATGGCATAATACCTAATGCAAATACACCCGCTCTGGAAAATGCACCACCTACAAAAAGGTCGAACAATCCCATTAAACTTGATGCATCACCCTGTTGAGCCGTCAACATACTTGCGTCAACTCCCGGCATTGTA
Source organism: Balneolaceae bacterium (assembly GCA_040876545.1). GTDB lineage: Bacteria > Bacteroidota > Rhodothermia > Balneolales > Balneolaceae > SW132. The sequence continues at coordinate 5,584 of JBBDPF010000028.1, forward strand.
ACATACGTACCAATTCGATAGACCATCAAAACACCAACTACATAAAGTATGCGGTTTCTGAGATCTTCGATTTTAAAGATGTTTCGAAAATTTTCTGTTAAGCTCATCTGCTATTAAATACTGAGGTCGAGATTGAGGATTATTTTACTATGGTTACAGAACCGCCTGCTGATTCTAACTTTTCTTTTGCAGAGGCACTGTGAGCATGTACTTCGATGGATACTTTTTTATCAATTTCTCCACTTCCCAATAGTTTTACTCTTTGCTTGTCATCAATCAAACCAGAAGAAATCAGATCCTCAATGGTAATGGTTTCCGTTAAGCGTCCGGCTTCAATAAAGTTTGATACCTTTTCGAGATTTAATGCCTGGTATCCAACACGAAATGGATTTTTAAAACCAAATTTGGGAACACGACGCTGTAGTGGCATTTGACCACCTTCAAACCATGGCTTTAACTTACTACCACTTCTGGATTTCTGCCCGTTGTGTCCACGACCAGACTGTTCACCTCTACCGGAGCCTTGTCCACGACCCACACGGTGTCGATTTTTATGTGAAGCCGGAGCTTCTAAGTTGTGTAATTTCATAACAAATTTTTTAAAACGTTAATTACCCATTAAATACTTTGCTTACGCTAACTCCACGCCGCTGAGCTACTTCAACAGGATCGGTTGCCTGGCGCAAGGCTTCAAAAGCTGCCTTTACCATATTGTGTGGATTTGATGAACCCAACGATTTTGACAGAATATTTTTTACTCCTGCAACATCCAACAGAGATTTAACAGCACCACCGGCAATTACACCTGTACCATCAGATGCGGGACGCAGAATAACTTTACCTGCACCATTTTTCCCGACAATAGGATGATGTATGGTTCCTGTTTTAGTCATTGAAACTTTGATGAGGTTCTTCTTGGCGTTATCAAAGCCTTTTTGAATGGCATCAGCTACTTCATTCGCTTTACCAAGACCGTGGCCAACTACACCTTCTCCGTTTCCAACTACAACAATTGCGTTAAAGCTAAACCGTCGTCCACCTTTTACTACTTTAGAAACCCGGTTTATATGAACCAGTTTTTCTTCGAGGTTAAGGTTTGCTGCTGGAATATTATGTTTTCTTCTAATTTTTGGCATGATAAAATATATTTAAAAGTCTAATCCACCTTCACGAGCGCCATCAGCTGCTGCTTTGACAACTCCATGAAATTTATAACCACTTCTGTCGTAAACCACTTTGTTAATGCCCTGATCAATAGCAACTTTAGCAAGTGCTTCGCCAATAATTTTCGCTGATTCAACAGAGGTTTTATCTTTAAGATCTTTTTGTAAATCAACTGTTTTAGTTGATACGGCCGTAATTGTCATATTATCACGGTCATTAATCAGCTGAAGGTAAACATGCTTGTTACTTTTAAAGATACTGAGGCGTGGCCTTTCTGCGGTTCCGCGAATAGTAGCACGTACTCTTCTTCTGATCTTATCGCGACGTTGTTTTTTTACTTTATTCTTTTTCATTGATCTATACTCTAAAAATTATTTAGCTGCTGATTTACCTGCTTTACGTCTTACATACTCATCAGTATATCGAATCCCTTTTCCTTTATAAGGCTCTGGTTTTCTGAGAGATCGAATTTTCGCAGCAACTTGACCCACAAGTTCTTTATTGACACCTGAAATCAAGAGCATTGGATTTTTCTTGGTTTTTGTATCCACTTCTATTTCAACGCCTTCTGGCGGTACAAAATAAATAGGATGTGAATATCCAAGGTTTAGTTCAAGAACCCCACCTGAAAATGAAGCTCTAAACCCAACACCGATAATTTCAAGTTTTTTGGTATAGCCTTCGGTTACACCAAGCATCATGTTATTAATTAATGATCGATATAAACCATGCAGAGACTTGTGCTCTTTAGAATCACTTTGGCGCTTAACCAAAATCTCAGTGTCAGTTTTTTCAATCTTAATTTCCGGATGTATCCTTAATGTACCAGTGCCTTTCTCGCCTTTTACAGTAACGATGTTATCAGCGCCAATGCTAAATTCAACATTTTTGGCTAAGGGTACAGGTTGTTTACCTATTCTTGACATAACTTTGAAATTCTTGTGTTAGTAGACAGTGCAGAGAATTTCTCCACCGACATTTAATTTGCGTGCTTCCTTATCAGTCATAACTCCTTGCGAAGTTGATACAATTACAATTCCAAGACCATTGTAAGAACTCGGGATGTTTTCCGCTACGCTGTATTTACGCAGACCAGGCTTAGATACCCTGTTAATTTTCTTAATAACGGGTTGTCCATAAGCATCATACTTCAAAAACAGACGTAAAACGCCTTGTTTATTATCAGTAATATCGATGAATCTGTTAACATAACCTTTATCAACAAGGATTTTTGTCATTGCACGCTTCAATTTAGAAGCGGGAATATCAACACGGCGATGTCCTGCACGTTGTGCATTTCTTACACGACTTAAATAATCAGATACTGGATCAGTTTGCATAATATTTTTCCTCTTTTACCAACTAGCTTTTCTAACGCCTGGTATTTTTCCATTTAGAGCTAATTCACGGAATTTAATCCTTGAAACGCCATATTTACTTATATATCCACGAGATCTTCCGGTTAAACTACACCGATTTCTAACCCTTGTAGGACTAGCATCTCTGGGAAGTTTTTGTAGGCCTTCGTAATCGCCGGCTTCTTTCAACTCGCGACGCTTTTCAGCATACTTATCTACAGTTCTTTTTCTCTTTTCGTTACGTGCTATCCAGGATTTTTTAGCCATTGGTTTACTGTGCTTTAGCGTTTAAATTCATTTCTTAAAGGGCATCCCAAAATGTTTGAGAAGCGTATAGGCCTCTTCATCAGTCGTGGCAGAAGTAACAAAACTTATATCCATGCCATGAATTTTTTTTGCCTTATCAATATCAATCTCAGGAAAAATCGTATGCTCTTTAATTCCCATGGTATAGTTTCCATGACCGTCAAAACTTTTGTTAGGTACGCCCTGAAAATCACGTGTTCTGGGTAATGCAAGGTTTACCAATCGATCAAGAAACTCAAACATAATTTTTCCACGTAGAGTAACTTTGCATCCAATTTCCTGTCCATCTCTAAGCTTGAAATTAGAAACAGATTTTTTGGCTTTTGTCTTTACCGGTTTCTGGCCGGAAATAATCCCAATATTTTCAGTAATGACATCAAGAGTTTTTGCATCATTAATGGCATCGCCGTAACCAACATTGATTACGATCTTTTTCAATTTGGGAACGCCCATTACGTTTTCGTATTTAAACTCTTTAGTGAGTTTTTCAACGATTTCTTTTTTATATAATGTGTAGAGTCTTGCTTCTGCCATTCTATTTTACAATTACTTGTCTAAAATTTCGCCACTGACCTTTCCGTAACGCACCCATCGTCCGTTACCTTCTTCTTCTACTCGTTTCCGGCCAATTTTTGTTGGTTCGTCTGTTGTAGGGTCAATAACCATAACATTGGAAACATGCACAGGGGCTTCTCTCTTAAGACGTCCACCCTGAGGATTTTCTTGTGTTGGTTTTTCGTGGTGTGTCTTCATGTTTATTCCTTCTACAAGAGCTTTGTCCTTAGAATTATAAACGGTGAGTACACGACCTCGTTTACCTTTGTCGTTACCGGCAATTACTAAAACTTCATCGCCTTTTTTTACGTGTAATTTCTTCTGTTTGTTATACTTACGTGGCATAACGCTTTTATTTAAAGTACTTCAGGAGCCAATGAAACAATACGCATGAAATTTCTTTCACGAAGTTCCCGTGCTATGGGACCAAATATACGTGTTCCTACTGGTTCATTTTCCTTGTTAATAATTACCGCCGCATTCTCATCAAATCGAATGTAACTACCATCCTTGCGACGAATTTCTTTTTTGGTTCTAACAATAACTGCTTTTACTACTTCACCTTTTTTAACATTCCCGCCTGGAATTGCAGTTTTAACAGAGCAAGAAATAAGATCACCAATACGGGCATATCTTCTCTTGGAATCACCAAGAACCTTGATACACATCACTTTTCTTGCGCCACTGTTATCAGCTACATTCAGTGTTGATTGTGTTTGAATCATTAGTTTTACCTACAAATTGATCGTTATTTTGCTCTTTCAACAATCTCGACGAGTCGCCAAGATTTACGTTTCGATAGAGGGCGTGTTGACATAATTAAAACGGTATCTCCAGCATTTGCATCATTCGTTTCATCGTGTGCAAAGTACTTTGTCGTTTTAGTTATAAATTTACCATAAATAGGATGTTTAATCTGACGATCCACTGCAACAGTGATCGTCTTATCCATTTTATCGCTTACTACACGACCGGTTCTAGTTCTTCTTTGAGCTCTTTCTAATTGTGCCATAGTTTTATTCAGCACTCACTTTTTCATTAATAATCGTAATTAAACGGGTGATTTCGCGGCGCGTGTTTTTAATTCGTGCCGGGTTTTCAATTTGTCCCGCAATAGCTTTATTGAATTTAAATTCAACTAAAGCTTCTTTTTCGTCTGCCAATCTTGCTTCCAATTCAGTAAGTGATAGGTCACGTAATTCGTGTGCTTTCATAGTTATTACCTATTTATTTTATGCTCACCCAATGTCGCGGCGTTTCACAAATTTAGTTTTAATAGGAAGTTTATGAGATGCACGTCGTAATGCTTCTTGTGCTTTATCCTCACTCACCCCTGCAATTTCAAATAAAATCCTACCTGGCTTTACTACTGCAATAAAATGATCAAGAGCTCCTTTACCCTTACCCATTCTGGTTTCAGCGGGCTTGCTGGTTATGGGCCGATCCGGAAAAATCCGAATAAACGTTTTACCATCCCGTTGTAATGTTCTTGCAATCGTTACCCTACATGCTTCAATTTGTCGGGAAGTAATAAATTTTGGTTCTAATGCTTTTAAACCAAAACTTCCAAACGCGAGTGTATGACCTCTTTGGGAGTTTCCTTTCAGTTTGTCCCGGTGGACACGACGTCTTGGTATTCTTTTAGGTTCTAACATGATTCAATTCCTAATCGGTTAATTTCTACTTCGTCTTCTGGAAGAACGGTTAGAAGATTTTCTTTGTCTTCCACCTCGTTTTCTTTCCGGCTCACTGTCTTGTTGTGTTTTTGATCCAGGTGTTAAATCAACATCGCCGATAACTTCACCTTTAAATATCCAAACAGATACTCCAATAGAACCATAAATGGTATTAGATGTCACGTTGGCATAATCAATTTCTGCACGTAGTGTATGAAGAGGAACACGTCCTTCTTTATACTGCTCAGTCCGGGCCATTTCAGCGCCACCAAGTCTACCGGCACATTTAATCTTAATTCCTTTTGCACCCATTCGCATTGCAGAAGAAATAGCCGTTTTCATAGCTCTTCTAAAAGAAACACGAGCTTGCAACTGTTGAGAAATATTTTGAGCTACAAGACTTGAATCCAATTCAGGTCGCTTAATTTCACTAACATTAATTTGTACTTCTTTATTAGTGATTTTTTTCAGCTCTTCCCGCAATAATTCAATCTGCTCTCCACCTTTACCAATAATAACGCCTGGACGTGATGTATTAAGAGTGAGAAGAATTCGTTTCGGAGTTCTTTCTATTACTACATTTGAAAGACCGCCATTTCTCAAACGTGCTGAAAGATATTCACGTAATTTCGTGTCTTCCAGCAACATTGCCGGTTCGTTCTCCTCAGAATACCAATTGGAATCCCATCCTTTGATGATTCCGAGTCTTAGTCCAGTTGGATTACTTTTTTGTCCCAAAGTTCTACTCGTTAATTATTCTGTTACAGTTTCTTCTTGTTGCTTTGCCACAACAACTGTGATATGGCTGCTGCGTTTGTTAATGCGATGAGCTCTGCCCATCGGTGCAGGTTGAATGCGTTTTAAAGTAACGCCTTCATCTACATAAATTTCTTTGATGTAAAGCAGATCGTTGTCTAACCGTTCTTCTTCAAATCTATCGCGCAAATTAGCTGCGGCAGATTTAATAACTTTCGCCACATCAGCTGCAGTTGCTTTTTTTGTGAATTCAAGACGTTTGATGGCCTTGTCCACTTTTTCGCCTCTTACGGCATCAGCAACCAATCTGATTTTTCTCGGTGATTTCCGAAGGTGTTTTTGAACAGCTTTTGCTTCAAATGCTTGTGATTCCATTTATCAATCCTTTAAATTATTTGGCTTTTTTCAATGGATGGCCCCTGAACGTACGAGTTGGAGCAAATTCTCCCAGCTTGTGTCCCACCATATTATCAGTGATATATACCGGTATAAATTGTTTCCCGTTATGCACAGCGATTGTAAGACCAATAAAATCAGGAGTAATCATTGAACTCCGTGACCAAGTTTTCAATACTTTCTTTTTTCCGCTTTCATTCATTTCATCAACTTTGCGTTGAAGTTTATAATGAACAAAAGGCCCTTTTTTTAGCGAACGAGGCATACTTATTTAGATTTTTTGGTTTTTCTTCGTCTTACAATAAACTTAGAAGATAATTTCTTCCTGTTACGGGTCTTTTTCCCCTTTGCTGCTTGTCCCCATGGCGAACGAGGATGTCCACCGGAAGCTTTCCCTTCACCACCACCCATCGGGTGATCTACAGGGTTCATTGCAACCCCTCTGGTTTGAGGTCTGCGTCCTAACCATCTGTTACGGCCTGCTTTCCCTTTCGTTGTATTAAAATGATCAGGATTACTTGTTCCACCTACAGTGGCAATACAATTTCCCAAAACCATTCTAACTTCGCCTGAAGGTAACTTGATTGTCACGTATTTGTCGGTTTTAGCAACCATTTGAGCTACAGTTCCTGCACTTCGACAAAGTTGTGCACCCTTACCAGGTTGCATTTCAATAGCGTGAATATAAGTACCCGGAGGCATTTTACGCATAGGCAAGGCATTTCCTAAATCAGGAGCTACATTTTCACCACTGATAATAGTATCACCTACCTGTAATTTATTAGGAGCAAGAATATATCTCTTCTCTCCATCAGCATATGCAAGCAACGCAATACGAGCTGTTCTGTTCGGATCGTATTCAATTGTTTGAACACGCGCCGGTATATCAAATTTGTTTCTCTTAAAATCGATTACTCTAAGCTTGCGCTTATGTCCACCGCCTCTGTGACGAGAAGTTTTACGTCCCCGGTTGTTACGGCCACCGCTTTTATGAATACCGCCTGTTAAAGACTTAAGCGGTTTTTTACCGGTAACGTCATCAAATACAGGTGCTATCCTGTGGCGTTGTCCCGGTGTAACTGGTTTAATTTGTTTCGTAGGCATTTTACTGTTTTTTAAATTTCGCTAAAGAAATCAATTTCGCCTTCTTTCAAAGTCACAATCGCTTTTTTCCAAACTGGACTTCTACCTTCAACAAACCCACTTTTTGTGTGGCGTCCTTTAGGTTTAGAAGGAACAATCATCGTATTTACTCGAGATACCTTTACTTCGGGATATCTTTTTTCGATTGCTCGTTTAATTTCAGGCTTCGTTGCAGTTTTTAACACTTTAAAAGCATACTGCTGATTTTCTTCCTGAATTCTTGTCAGCTTTTCTGTAATAAGTGGCTGAATTAATATACTCATGCTGCTTCCTCATCTACTTTTAATGCAAAGCTATTTTCAAGTGCTTCAACTGCACTTTTTTGAATCAAAATAACATCACAATTCATTATTTGATATGTAGTAGGCAGTGCACCTTGCAATACATTTACTTTCGGCAAGTTTCTTGCTGATTTGTATGTATTCATATCATTTTCAGCAGTAATTAAGAGCACTTTTTTACCATCTAATTTAAGCGCACTTAAAATTGAAATAAGATCTTTTGTCTTGGGAGCATCAAACGTAAAGTCATCAACAATCGTAATTGCCTTGTCAGCTGCTTTCAACGAAAGTGCAGACTTTCTGGCCAACCGTTTAGACTTCTTTGTCATTTGAACAGTGTAGGTTCTTGGCTTGGGTCCGAATACTGTACCACCACCTTTTAGTAATGGTGATCGGATTGATCCACGCCGGGCCATACCGGTTCCTTTCTGCTTATATGCTTTTCGGCCACCACCACGAACTTCTCCACGTTCCTTGGTTTTATGGGTTCCTTGACGATTATTCGCTAAAAATCTGCGAACATCTTCGTACATCACATTCTTGTTGGGCTCAACGGAAAAGATTTGATCATCAAGATCAGCTTTCTTTCCACTGCTTTTCCCGTCTGTTTTATAAATCGTCAGTTTCATCAGTTTACACCCTGTGATTTATTGTGAATTTCAACATAACCACCATTTGGTCCAGGTACTCCGCCTGTAACTAATACAATATTTGAATCGGAGTAAATTTTAGCGATTGAAAGATTTTGAATCTTCGTTCGCGCATTACCTGAACGACCGGCCATTTTCATTCCTTTAAATACTCTTGAAGGATCAGAAGCCTGTCCAATAGCACCGGGTGCTCTGTCTCGATTATGCTGACCGTGTGTTTGACCGCCCACTCCTCTAAAGTTGTGACGCTTCATTACACCTGTAAAGCCAGTACCTTTCGATTTTCCGACAACATCCACGCGATCACCTACCTGAAACACATCATCGATCGTCAGTTCATCACCCACCTGAAATCCTTCAGGTATGTAATCGCGAAATTCGATAACAACTTTCTTCGGTTCCACTCCCGCTTTTTCAAAATGTCCGGCTACTGATCTAGTCAGTTTACCAGTCTTCTTTTCGAAAGCTGCAAGTTGTACGGCGTTGTATCCGTCAGTTTCTTCTGTTTTTATCTGGGTTATTGCACAAGGATCTACTTCGATAACTGTAACCGGAATACTCCGGCCCAATTCATCAAATACACTTGTCATCCCTACTTTTTTTCCGATTAAACCACTCATGGTATTCTATGTAATTTACTTACACTTTAATTTCTACATCCACACCGGATGGAAGCTCAAGCTTCATTAATGCATCTACTGTTTGCGATCCGGTTGAAAGAATATCGATCAAACGTTTGTGAGATCTATATTCAAATTGTTCTCGTGATTTTTTGTTCACAAAAACAGATCGGTTAACAGTTATGATATTCTTTTTCGTCGGCAGAGGTATCGGTCCCGATACAACTGCCCCGGTTGATTTAACAGTTTGAATAATTTTCTCAGCCGATTTGTCGATCAGATTGTGATCGTATGACTTTAGCTTAATTCTAATCTTCTGTTGTGTTGCCACGTGTTAAATCCTTTTAGTCGTTAATTTTCGTTACAACGCCGGCCCCTACTGTACGCCCGCCCTCGCGG
>JBBDPF010000029.1:0-67187 GCA_040876545.1 Balneolaceae bacterium
GAAGATTTGATCTCTTACATTTGACTTTAGCCTACAGGTACATGGTATTTCTATAGGAATAATCCTGCCAATTCCACAAAGAAAATTCGAAATCATTATTCGCACAACTTGCCATTTTCAGAAATACCATGTCTGGGGTAAAAAAAGAAATAGACATGGTATTTCTACAGTTACCATGCTACTCTATTTTTCAAAGTCGATTCGAATGTAAAGTTCGAACAACTCATTACTCCTGAGAAATACCATGTCTTAATTATGGGAGAAACACCCCTCTATTTCTCCCCTTATTAGGGGAGATTATCGGCTGAATAAAACGGATTTGTATCATACTTATCTACCTGACGATACGCCCGCTGATATTTCACATAATTTTCCGCGTATTTGGGAATAGAATCAATCTCTTCCTGAGTTAGTTTTCGGGTCTTTTTCGCCGGCGATCCCATATACATATAGCCCGATTCCAACTCTTTCCCAGGTGGCACCAAACTTCCCGCCGCAATAATAACATCAGACGGTACAACTGCTTCATCAAGAATAGTGGCATGAATTCCAACAAGCACACGATCGTGGATGGTGCAGCCGTGGATCATGGCATTATGCCCGATGGTAACATCATTTCCAATACTTGTGGGACCGGTCTCATTCATCACATGAATGGAACTATTATCCTGAACATTGCTTCGATCGCCAATTTTGATCCAGTTCACATCACCCCGGATGGTCACATTAAACCAAACGGAACTTTGTGCTCCAAGGGTAACATCTCCAATTAAATCTGCGCTTGGAGCTACAAAAACAGTGTCATCAAACTTGGGTGATTTTTTTAAAAATTCGTAGATCATAAATTAGCTTCGATACATATAAAGTTCTACCAGAGCTTTAAACTGCTCATACGTTTGGGGGCTTTGCTGAATTTTTTGTCCGTTCATAAAATAAGTTGGGGTGGCATTAACCGTTCGGCGAATTCCTTCCTGACGGTCTCTCTCCACTTTTTCAGCTATTTCTTCTGATTCAACATCCTCTCTAAATTGTTCCATATCCAAGCCAATTTCTTCTGCAAATCCCATAAAATATTCTTCAGCGCCTCCTTGCGACCATTCTTCCTGAGATTCAAAAATCAACACATGCATTTCCTGAAATTTGTCTTGATTACGAGCCGCTTCTGCCACGTGAGCCGCTAATCGGCTATATTGAAATCCACTCAATGGAAAATGGCGATAAATAATTTCAACGTTGTCTCCATATTCCTCAACCAACGGTTTTAAAAGCTCATAACCGTGCCGGCAAGAGGGACATTGATAATCACTGTATTTGATGATTTCAACTTTTTGAGCCGTTCGTTCACCTTGCGTTTCGGTTGAGTTACCATTTATCCCATAATAGAGCAGACCGCCCCCAACCAAAATAAATAGGGCTAAAAGAGCAAATTGGACGTTTTTGTTTTTCATAGTTTTGATATTCTTCTGTTTAAATAATGTATTGAGTAAACACGCTGGTATGATAAAAATTGATCATTAGATGAAATTACACCAAGTTTGTTTCATATGAAAGGAATGGCATATAAAGGAAAAGATTATGAATTTTGTAGTTTGCTTTTATATGCCATGGCGTAGATTTTCATCTGTTTAATCATTGAAGCCAAACCATTGGAGCGCGTTGGAGAAAGATGTTCCTGCATTCCAATTTCCCTGATAAACTGAGGATTTGTGGTTAAAATGGTATTGGGTTCTTCACCGGAATAGAAGTTCACCATCATGGCAACTAAACCCTTGGTAATGGCAGCATCACTATCTGCATTGTAAATTACTTTATCCCCTTCGAGGTTAGTTGTAAGCCAAACCTGGGATTGACAACCGCGCACCAAATTTTCTTCCACTTTATATTCATCATCCAAAGGGGATAATTTCTGTCCCATTTTTATGATGTGCTTGTACCGCTCCTGCCAATCAGAAAGTGATTGAAATTCGCGGATAATTCTGTCCTGTTTTTCCTCAATAGTCATACTTAGCAATCAAAATATTTACAATTAACTCTTTCGAGAATGAGCACGGATAAACCTGAGAGCATTTCCCAAATCTAATTCTTAAAAAATTCTTTTTCATTTACCAAACGAATATATCTCCGTTTGATTCTGCCCATTAAATGAAGAGGAAAGATAAGGAAAAAAACAGGGCTGAACAGTGATTCAATCATAAATAACTGTTCAGCCCTTTTAATAACGTAAGGTTGTTTACTATTTGCTTTCTGAAGACAATTCAGTTGAAGTAGCCCCTTTAATGGCATTTACTTTTGATTCAGAATCATCCCAGTCCGGCTTTGCATAATCAATAACTTCAATGTATTCACCGGTTTTTCCTTTCACTCGAAACTGTTCAGTATTTGGTTTTCCCTCTAAAACAACATTAAAGTGGGTGACTACTTTCTCAATATCTTCGCGATGGATAAAATCTGAAAGATTCAAAGCCGAAACTTCTCCAACGTCAACCCCGGTAATTGTTGAGAATGTATCGGATACATAATCAAAATGAAATTCGCCTTCCGAATCCTGAACTACTTTATAGGTAAAATCAGTGGTTTGATCGAATACACGGGAAAAATCTTTGTTCCTTTGATTCAAAATACTCATAATCCGCTTTTTCAATGATTTATTTTGAAAAGCAATCCGAACAATTATGTGACCATTAGAAGATAAAAGCCTTGCCAAAGCTTCTACTTCGATCAAATTGTCTTTTTTATTTGTAAGTGTTAAATCGTAAGATATCCCATCAAAATCACTGGGTTTAAATGCATCAAACCGATGGCGGAATGACTCCACTTCTTTTTCACTTAACAGGTTCCAAAACTTCATTTTTTTAAGTTCCCCATCATCAAACCCAATGAGATCTCTAAATGATTTATTCGATGTTACTATATTTCCCTGTTCATCAACGTCAATAAGGGTTTTTTTGGATTCTTCAGCTAATTTATCGAACTCTATTTCTGCATCCACAACCTTTCTCTCTGATCGTTTACGCTCCGTAATATCGTGTTGATAAGATACCCAATGGGTAATTTCTCCTTCTTTATTGGTCAGCGGATGAATATCCCACTGATTAATAAACTCCGTTCCGTCTTTTCTATAATTTACTGTGTGGCCAAAAAACGCCTGTCCATCCTGCAACCTTTTTTTCAATTTGTCTAAAACGATTCGATCCGTTTTTTCACCCTGAAGCATTCTGGGTGTATTTCCAATGGCTTCTTCCCGGGTGTATCCGGTCATTTTGGTAAATCCATCATTCACATAAACAATTTTAGGACCGGGTTTTTCGAGTTCGAGTGATGTAATTAAGATTGAGTCGTAATCACTGCGGATGGAACCCTCTAATAAAGACAAATAGGTTTTGTATTGATCTCTCTCGTACTTTAACTGATTTACTAATTTCGTAAGCTCACTTTCTGCTTGCTCATCACTTACATATTTCGAAATCAGATTTAATATTTTCTTGTGCATGATTTGGTAATTGTTTTGGCATTCCACTAAGGCATACTCACCTATAATTCTTCTGTGGAATTTGTAAAAAGAAGTTTAAAAAGTATAATCGCTATCTGCAAAAACAAAGAACAGAAGTGATAAAATTCCCATGATAGGAATTAATTTAAATAGTATAATTTAGGCACAAGAAAGATCATAAGAATAACCATCTCAATAACTTACTAAATTTCAAATTAGTAAATCACAAGAATCTATACCCACTTAAAAGCAAACTATTTATCCTTTTAAAAGGATTTTTGAGATCGTTTGCAGCTGCATGTTTGATGTGCCTTCGTAAATCTTTCCAATCTTTGAATCACGATAGAATTTTTCGACCGGATACTCTTTCACATATCCATATCCACCAAATAAATCTATAGCCATAGAGCTTACATTTTCGGCAACTTCCGAACTGTAATATTTTGCCATTGCTGCCTCTTTTAAAAATGGCTGACCGGCTTCTTTAAGCCTTGCAGCGTTATAAACCAGAAGTCGTGCAGATTCCAGTTCTGTTGCCATTTTTGCCAGTTGAAACTGAACACCCTGAAAATCAGAGATGGCTTTCCCAAATTGCTTACGCTCTTGAGTATAAGCAAGTGCTGCATCAAGCGAACCCTGAGCAATTCCGATCATCTGTGCGCCAATTCCAATTCGCCCTTCGTTAAGCGTTTCAATTGCTACTTTATACCCTTTGCCAACTTCTCCAAGAATATTTTCCTTGGGTACGCGAACATCTTCAAACAAAAGCTCACAAGTAGAACTGGCCCTGATTCCCAGCTTGTTCTCTTTTTTGGAGATCGAAAATCCGTCCATCCCCCTCTTAACAATAAATCCAGTAATCCCTTTGTACCCTGCTTCCGGGTTGATGTTTGCAAAGACCAGGAAAATATCGGCTTCATTGGCATTGGTAATCCAAAGTTTTGTGCCGTTTAACACATACGAATCACCATCCTCCTTTGCAGAACATTTTAGGGCAAAAGCATCGCTGCCTGATCCGGCCTCAGATAAGCAGTACGCCCCCACTTTTTCTGTCGCAAGCTGAGGTAAAAACCGTTCTTTTACTTCCTCAGATCCCCATCGAATAAATGCATTGTTTACCAGTGTATTTTGCACGTCCATAAAAACACCCACGGAAGCATCCACACGAGATATCTGTTCGATCGCCACAATACTCATAAAAAATGTGCCGCCGGCCCCGTTATACTTTTCCGGGATTTCAATTCCCATCAAACCCATTTCAAAAAATTGTTTGATCAAATCCGGATCCAATTTTGCAGCCTCATCCATTTCATGAACTTTTGGCTGAATAATATTATCAGCAAAATCCCCGGCCGCATCTTTTAACATTTGCTCGTCTTCGGTGAGGTGGGTCAGTGGATGGGTTTTCGTCTCTGCAATTGGCATATTAATATCTTTAAATGATTTGTTAACTTTAATATCTAAGCGTTGAAGATACAAATAAGGAAGCGCTTTTACCTTGCTTTATGTTTAGGTTCGTAGACGGTTCCTTTTTATGTTTGTTTCAAATAGACTAACACCAAATTTACTTCTATTGTGCCGAAAAATTTGAAAAATAATAAAAACCTGTTTTCTGAATTTTCACCCACTTCACTTGAAGAGTGGGAAGCCGTTCTTGAAAAAGATTTAAAAGGTAAAGATTATCGGTTTGTACTGAAATGGGAATCACTGGAAGGAATCAGTGTGCTGCCATTTTACCGAAAAGAGGATCTTGAATCTGTTCAGCACGTTAAAGAAAATTCACTATCAACGTCTGACCGAAATTGGAAAATCTGCGAAGAAATTTTTGAACCTGATCCCGCAAAAGCCGGTGAAGAAGCCCTTCATGCAGTCGAGGCTGGCGCCACTACTTTAAAAATTAATGTATCTGATTCATCTGATAACAAATCCCGAACCCGGCTCCAGACTCAGCATGATGTTGATACCTTTTTCAGTAAACTTGATCTGAATAAAACCGAATTTCTCTTCAACTCAGAAATAAATTCCCGGGATTTGATGGCAAAGGTGAAAAATCACGCCATAAAAACAGATATCAACATTAACGCATCTTTTCAATTCGATCCGTTTACCTTCGCCGCTGCAAATGGAGATTTAAATGAGGGAGAAATTGATTCTCTGATTCGGGAAATGTCATCGCAGCCGGACTATAAAACTCTATTTGTTGATGGAGCTTTTTATCATAATTGTGGAGCGACTATCATTCAAGAGGTTGGAATTGCCTTGGCTATTGCAAGTGAATATGTAGCCCGCACGCCAGAGAATAACCGAAAAAAGACATCAAACCAAATATTCCTAAACCTCTCCGTCGGTTCACTATACTTTCCTGAAATTGCCAAATTAAGGGCGGTTCGATTACTGTGGACAACATTGATGAACGCCTATAAGATCGAAAATGCGGAGCCGGTTACCATTCATTCCACAACATCAACTTGGAATAAATCCACTGCCGATGCCCATAATAATATGCTTCGCGTTACCACAGAGGCGATGAGCGCGGTACTTAGCGGAACGGATTTGTTGATTGTCCACCCGTACAATCAACACTTCGAAAAACCGGATATTTTCTCAAAACGAATTGCACGAAATGTGAACCATATTTTGAAAGAGGAAGCCCATTTTACAAAAGTGTCGAACCCGGCATCCGGCACTTATTATGTGAAAATAATGATGGATCAAATTGCTAAAAAAGGATGGGAATTCTTTCAACAGATTGAAAACGAAGGTGGATTTTTAAAAGCGCTGGAATCGGGAATGATTCAGGATGAAATCAATCGTTCGGCTGATGCAAAAAGAGAAGCCGTCGCTACAAGGAAAATCACGCTAACAGGCACCAATAACTATCCAAATGCGGAAAATAGAATACCTGAGGATCTGTTTGATAAAGAAAATATAGATAATGAATCCACTTTAACACCCCATCGTGCGGCAGAACCATTTGAAAAAATCCGCCTCAAAACTCAACAATGGAACAAAAGTAGTAACGAAGAACTTACCGCAACACTGATTCCCATCGGGGACAAACGAATGCGAAAAGCACGGGCATCGTTTTCGCAAAATTACCTGCAGTGCGCCGGCATTTCTGTGCAAAATCATGTAGGATTTTCTTCCATACAAGAAGCGGCAGAGGAATTATCAGATGACAAATCACAAATCTTGGTTTTGTGCGGCTCAGATTCTGACTATGAAGAATTGGTTGATCCATTTTGTAAAGAATTCAAAAACAGTAACCAACTTTTAATTTTGGCGGGATATCCAAAACAGAAGATTGAAGAGTACAAGGAAGCCGGGATTGATCTGTTTATTTATAACGGATCGAACATGATTGATACACTTACAGAAATTCAACAGAATGTATTTAAAGCGAAAGATTTAAAATAATCAGAAATGAAACGACCTGATTTTTCAACTATAGATTATAATGAGTTCGCTGAGGATGTTTCCGGTCCGGCACAAAATGACGCCGAGGAATGGCTGACTCCGGAAAAAATATCTGTAAAGCCTCATTTTGATGAGACAGATATCAAAAATCTCCACCACCTCGATTTTGCAGCCGGAATTCCGCCCTATTTACGTGGGCCGTATTCCTCGATGTATGCCAATCGTCCGTGGACAATTCGTCAATATGCCGGATTTTCTACTGCCGAGGAATCCAATGCTTTTTACCGACGAAATTTAGCGGGCGGACAAAAAGGGTTATCCGTTGCGTTTGATTTGGCCACTCACCGCGGATATGATTCTGATCATCCTCGTGTTTCGGGCGATGTTGGAAAAGCCGGCGTGGCAATTGATTCTATTTTAGACATGAAAGTTCTGTTCGATCAGATTCCGTTGGATGAAATGTCCGTTTCCATGACCATGAACGGAGCCGTAATTCCCATTATGGCGTTTTATATTGTGGCGGCCGAAGAGCAGGGTGTTCCGCCCAAAAAACTTCAGGGAACCATCCAAAATGATATTCTCAAGGAGTTTATGGTTCGAAATACGTATATCTATCCGCCTGAACCATCCATGAAAATCATTGGTGATATTTTTGAATATACGTCCAGAAATATGCCAAAATTCAACTCCATCAGCGTAAGTGGATATCATATGCACGAAGCCGGTGCCACTGCCGATATTGAGTTAGCGTACACTCTTTCTGATGCGTTGGAATATGTTCGCACCGGCGTGAAAACCGGTCTGGAAGTGGATCAGTTTGCTCCAAGAATTTCTTTCTTTTGGGGAATTGGGATGAATCATTTTATGGAAATTGCCAAGATGCGGGCCGGCAGAATGCTTTGGGCTAAAATCATGAAGCAGTTTGAGCCGAAAAATCCAAAGTCATTGTCACTTCGAACGCATAGCCAGACATCCGGGTATAGTTTGACCGAGCAGGATCCTTTCAATAATGTAGCCCGAACTACCATCGAAGCAATGGCCGCTGCGCTGGGACATACCCAATCACTCCACACGAATGCGTTGGATGAAGCGATTGCCCTCCCAACGGATTTTTCAGCCCGAATTGCCCGAAATACTCAAATTTACCTGCAAGAGGAAACCGGGATAACAAAAGCGGTAGATCCATGGGCAGGTTCCTATTATGTGGAATATCTAACCGATCAGATTGCCAAAAAATCGTGGGAGTTGATGCAGGAAGTGGAAGAACTGGGTGGGATGTCGAAAGCGATTGAGACCGGTGTTCCAAAAATGCGGATTGAAGAAGCCGCCGCAAGAAAACAAGCCCGCATCGACAATAAAAAAGAGGTGATTGTTGGGGTGAATAAATATCGCCTTGAAAAAGAAGATCCAATTGATACCTTGGAAGTGGATAACGAGAAGGTTCGTCAGTCGCAGATCAAGCGATTACAAAAGCTGAAAAAAGAACGGAATGATGAGGCTTTCAAAAAATCAATTGATACATTAGAAAAAGAAGCTTCAGCCGGAACAGGCAATCTGCTTGAGCTGGCTATTGACGCTGCACGAAACCGGGCAACCCTTGGCGAAATATCCGATGCTATGGAAAAAGCATTCGGACGATATCAGGCAACCATAAAATCCATATCAGGCGTGTATTCTTCAGAAATAGATGACGATAGTTCTTTCAAAAAAGCACAACAAATGGCCGACCAATTCGAGGAGCTTGAAGGAAGACGTCCCCGAATTATGGTGGCAAAAATGGGCCAGGATGGCCACGATCGCGGAGCCAAGGTGATCTCCACAAGTTTTGCAGATCTTGGTTTCGATGTAGATGTTGGCCCTCTATTTCAAACTCCCGCAGAAGCCGCCAAACAGGCCGTCGAAAATGATGTGCATATTTTAGGTGTTTCAAGCCTCGCTGCCGGACACAAAACGCTCGTGCCACAAGTATTGGAAGAGCTAAAAAAACTCGGGCGTGATGACATTATGGTCATCGTCGGCGGAGTTATTCCCAATCAGGATTATAAATTTTTATATGACAAAGGAGTTGCTGCGGTATTTGGGCCGGGAACGGTTATATCTGAAGCTGCACAAAATATTTTGAGTATTTTGATGAAAGTGGAATAACCGCTAAGGTCACAAAGGTTTGCACAATGAACACGATGGAGTAGTAAGAGAAATTCCAGAATTTAAATTTTAATTCTCCATTGTGAACCTTTGCGAAATCCTTCGCGACCCTTGCGGTTAAAATGACGTCTTATTTTAAACCATAAACCGAATCAACCGCAATGGACACAAAGGTGTGCGCAATGTCCTCAATGGGGTTTAAGGAGGAGAGATTTTTAATTGATAATTTAATAAGATTAAGATGATTGAAAATAAAATTTCAAAAGAAGTCTTAGATTCTGCCTTTAAGGTGCATACAAAATTGGGTCCGGGATTACTTGAATCTGCCTATCAGGAGTGCTTGTTTTATGAGATAAAGAAAAAAGGACTTATAGTCGAAAAAGAGTGCCCACTACCACTTGAATATGAAGAAGTAAGACTTGATGTAGGATATCGGATTGATTTATTGGTTGAAAAGAAGTTTGTTGTAGAAATAAAATCAGTTGAAAAGCTTACCGATGTACATCTTGCACAAATATTAACTTATTTAAAGCTCTCTGAAAATAAATTAGGCCTATTATTAAATTTCAATGTTTCTCGTTTAAAAAATGGCATTAAACGAGTTATAAATAGTCGAACGAGAAATTTAAATTTCTAAATATCATTCATTGCGAACCTTTGCGCAAACCTCTGCTCTCATTGCGGTTAAAATGACGTCTTATTTTAAACCATAAACCGAATTAACCACAATGAACGCAGAGGAGTGCTCAATGATGGATGTTTGGTGGAAATCTCCCCTGGAGGGGAGTTAACGTTGAGCGTTCAGCCCCGCCGTATGACGGGGGAGGGGTGTCCCATAAATCCACTAAATTTATAGGAATGATTTTATACCTTTACAACACCCCTCGCATAATCATCTGAACGATGATTATGATCTCCCTTCAAGGGGAGATATTTTACTAGATCTAAATATCAAACCTTATTACTCATTGTGACACTTAGCGCAATCCTTCGCGACCCTTGCGGTTAAAATGACGTCTTATGACCAAACCCAATAACAAATCACTTTCAATAAATAAAGGAACCGAAGTACATGAATCGGTGAACCCAAACTATGCTTCAAAAAAAGTAAAGTTGAGAAGTATGGATGAATATGTTGAAGGAATTAAATCCGGAAACAGGGCTTTTTTATCGCAAGCTATTACGTTGATTGAAAGCTCTAAAAATGAGTATCGTCAGCTGGGACAGCAGATTTTGGAGAAGGTGATTCATCTGACCGGAAATTCTGTGCGAATTGGAATTACCGGTGTACCCGGTGTTGGGAAAAGTACTTTTATTGAAGCATTGGGCCGGCAAATATTGAAAGATGGTGGATCATTAGCCGTTCTCGCTGTGGATCCAACAAGCAGCCGAAGCAAAGGAAGTATTTTAGGTGATAAAACACGCATGGAAACTCTCTCTACTCATGAAAGGGTATTCATCCGACCCTCACCAACCTCCGGGAATTTAGGGGGAGTAGCACGTAAATCCCGCGAAACGATGTTGCTTTGTGAAGCCGCAGGGTTTGAAACGATTTTTATTGAAACCGTTGGTGTGGGTCAATCAGAAACATCGGTTCACAGTATGGTTGATTTTTTCCTTCTGTTAATGTTGGCCGGTGCCGGAGATGAACTTCAGGGAATTAAGCGGGGAATTATGGAGATGGCGGATCTGATTGCCATCAACAAGGCAGAGAAGGATAATTTAAGTGCTGCCAAAAAAGCTCGGCAAGAATATGAAAATGCATTATCACTCTTTCCGCCATCCCCATCAGGCTGGAAACCAAAAGTAGTAACCTGTTCAGCTTTAAAAGGGGAGAGAATTGATGAGGTGTGGGCTCAAATCAACGAATATTTTGATCAAACCAAGAAAAACGGGTTTTTTAATAGCCGCAGAAAAGAGCAGTCTACCTATTGGATGTACGAGACGATAAATCAGGAATTAAAGAGCCGGTTTTTTAAGAATCCTGTAATTGAAGAGCAGCTCAAACTATTTGAGGAGAAAGTTAAGGACGGTAAAATCAGTTCTTTTAGAGCCGCAGAAGAGCTGCTGAAGATCTTTGAGAAATCGGAGTAGAAAATTTCTATTTCATTTCCAGTTCAGCTTTTTCTGAGCTAAATCCTACATCTTCTTCTTTCACTTCACCCAGTGATTTTTCCATCTCTGCACGAAGTTTTTGAATAGACAGGCCACTGGTAAGATCTCCGTTTTGAGCCACGGAAATTCGGCCATTTTCCTCTGAAACCGTCACCACAAATACGTTATTGGTTTCACTGATCCCTACAGCCGCCCTGTGACGTGTACCAAATACAGACGAAATATTTGGATTTTGAGAAATTGGCAGATAGCAGCTGGCAGCCACAATTCTATTATTTCGAATAATTACGGCCCCATCATGAAGAGGAGTATCTTTTTGAAAAATGGTTTGTAATAATTGTGCATTCACTCTGGCATCAAGTTTTACTCCAACATCAACCAAATCCTGAAGGGATGAACTGCGCGCAAAAACAATCAATGCGCCGGTTTTTGTATGAGCCATGTTTCGAACGGCTTCAACTACTTCATCAATGACAGAATCGGAACCTGACTTTCCGGTAAATCGATCAAAAGACGTATTCTGACCCAGGCTATAAAGAAGTTTTCGGATTTCGGGCTGGAAAATGATAAATACGGCAAGTACACCCACATCCAAAATACTGCGTAGCATAAAATTAAGAGTCGTGAATCCAAGGAGGCTAACTACTGCATTTATGATAATAATAAACAGGAGGCCAAAAGCAGCCTGAATAGCAAAGGTTCCCCTGATCCACCGATAGAGGTAATATAGAACAGTGGCAATAACCAGCGTTTCGAGCAGGTCTTTTATACCAAATTCTAAAAATCCAAAAGGTATCACGTTCTGTAGATCTAATTATTTGCAGCGGTAACTGCATTGAAAATTTTTATTGAGTCAGCAGCTTCTTTTACATCATGAACTCTAATGATGGATGCTCCTTTCATCAGGCAATGATAATGAATGGCAATTGTGCCAATCAACCGATCATTCACATCGCGGTTTCCTAAAATTTTGCCGATCATCGCCTTTCTGGATGCACCTATTAAGATAGGATATTTTAAGGAGGAAAAATGATCCAAATCTCCAATAAGTCGGGCATTATGCTCAAGTGTTTTTCCAAAACCAATTCCCGGATCTAATAGAATGTTTTCGACTCCTCCTGCATTCAGCTCCAAAATTTTCTTCCCAAAAAATGTATAGATATCATCAATTACGTCAGAATAGGACGGATTATTCTGCATAGTTTTGGGATCTCCCTGCGAATGCATACAAATGTAAGCACAGCCTGACTTTCTGCACAACTCCACAAAACGCGGCTCATTTTCCAATCCGCTAACATCATTGATAATATGTGCTCCTACCTCAATCGCTTTATTTGCGACGTCGTATTTAGTGGTATCGATCGAGAAAAGGGTATCCGGGAATTTATTGACTGCATGTTTCAAAACCGGAATGGTTCGTTCCAGTTCATCTTTAACAGAAACAGGATCGGCACCCGGGCGGGTTGATTCTCCCCCAATATCAATAACTGAAGCTCCCTCGTTAACCATTTTCTCAATGTGAGATAGGGCAGTATCAACACTCGTAAATTGACCGCCGTCTGAGAATGAATCGGGAGTTACATTTAAAATCCCCATTATTTTTGGCGTTTGCAGATTTAACTTTTTATTTCTGCACTGTACAGTGGAAAAGGGGGATGTATTCATTCTTGAAAATCACATAAAAAATTAATCCCACTCTTCTTTAAGAAGCTCTAATTTGCCCTTTTTCTCTGCCCATTCATCGGCATCTGGAAATTCATCTTGAGTTTCATTGATGATATGATCTTCCCAATTTTCGGCAAGCCTTTCATTCAGTTCAATATAATGCTCCCACTCTTCAGGAACTTCATCATCAGCATAAATCGCTTCAACAGGACATTCGGATACACAAGCATCGCAATCAATACATTCAAGTGGATCGATTGTTAAAAAGTTGGGTCCTTCACGAAAAGCATCAACCGGACAAACAGCCGCACAGTTTGTGTATTTACAATTGATACAGGGTTCAGTAACTACGTATGCCATGGGGGTAATTCAGTTTTAAATATTTTTAGTGATCAAGTAACGAGTGTAGCTCTAATTGCACAAAAATTCAATCTAAATTAACGATTTAAGATGATTAGACTATGAATTTTGATTCGTAAAAATTAGAGGGCCTGAAATTTTTACCTGTTAAAAATCAGTTCAGAATCATACACTTTTACATCTGCCCATAAGTGATTATATGTATCAATAAATTCCAGATGATCCGGATGATCTGCATAAACATTATAATCATCTATGGTTTCGAACCATGTAAAAATGGAATAGACAAAAGAATGATCGGTTACATCTCTGACTTCCGTTGATCCCGGAACCCCCACTTCAGCTTTGTATACCTCTTCAATTCCTACAAGTTCTTCCAACCCTGTTTCAAACTGAGCTATTTCTTCGGATGTAACACCATCATTCAAATAAAAATACACATTGTGTTGCAACAGTCCAACGGTGCTTTCTGTTTCGGATGATTGACTTTCTGTCTGCTGACACGAGATAACGCCTATACATATAATTGCGAAGGAAAGTAGTTGCAAAGTAATTTTCATGTTTTATACCATAGTTTAATGTTTTTTAATCAGTTTAATATACATTATATGAAGAATCATTCATATTTGAGAAGTGCAAATATATTGTAAACTACTGAGTCTTTGGATTAAACCGACGATCGTATCAATGATATTTTTTCCTATATTCAAATGGTGTTAAACCAGTTACTTTTCTGAATACAGTTCGAAATGATTTTGTATCTGAATATCCCACATCATACATAATTTCATTTACATTTTTCCGGGTTGTTTCGAACGATCTCTTAGCCACTTCTACCTTAACTCGTTGAATGTATTCAACCAGAGTGTTGGATGTTGCTTTTTTAAACCTTCTCTCCAAACTTCTGCGACTTATTGCCAGCGATTCAACCAAATCATTCACGGTCAGTTTTTCACCATAGTTTTTTTCAATAGTCTCCTGTGCTTTTTTAACTACTTTATCATCATGATCTTTTTGTCCCTCAAAAATAATAAATGGAGATTGGCTGTCCTTGTCAATATCAATATTAAACGCTTTTGAAATATGAACAGCGACATCTCTTCCGGCATTTTTCTCAATCAGGTACAACAAGAGGTTCAAAAATGCATAGGCGCCTCCGCTGGTATAAATACCATCTTTTTCAGTCATAATTTTATCATCTACCAATACTACATTAGGATAGAGTTTTCTGAAATTATTGGCGTGCATCCAGTGGGTAGAACATTGCTTGCCGTCTAAAAGCCCCGTTTCTGCCAGGAAAAAAGCTGCGACACATAAACTCGCCACCTCTGCCCCATTCTTGTAATGATGCAGAATCCACGGTATAAATTCCTGATTTTGCTTTTTGGCGGTTGATATCTCATCAAAAATTGCCGGGATTATAATCAAATCTGTTTTCTCAACATCGCTCATCATGCAATCCGGTTTCACAGAAAAAATTCCGGGAGATTTCTCCGTAGTACGTTCAACCCCCACTAAATGGATATCAAAAACCGGATTTCGCCTCATCTGTTGTAACACAGGATTCACCATTGAAAATATTTGATGCGTTCCACCGATGTTAACCACACTGGTATTGCCGCGGGGTATTAAAATAGATACGTGTTTCATTTCAATGAGAGTAAGGATTGGTTGATTGCTACTGAAGGTTTGTCCGGATACACGGCAGGATTCTATAAATAACTAAATCCCGGTGTCGCAATCAACCCGTAAGAATGGCGTAATCACCACGCGCGAAGGTGTTTATAAGAATGTATTTTAATAAAAAATGAATCATTCAAACAAGTCTTCAATGCTTAAGAAACCGTTGAGGCCTACAAATAAAATCCATGAAAAACTTTTTGATCATTCAATTTGATCTCCATCAACGCCTTTTCAACAATGTACTGAATGGCTTTACCGAAGAAGAGACCAATCGTCGTCCTTATGGTGACACCAATGTGAATCACGTAAAATACCTGGCGGGACATCTGCTGAATTCCCAATATGCATTACCCATGATTGCCGGTTTAGAACCGGAAGTAAAATGGAATGAATTGTTTGCCGCAATGGGACAATCAGTAGCCAAAGATGATTTCCCCTATCCAACCATAGAAGAAATAAAAGATGAATGGAACGCATGGTATGAGCCTACTCGAAAGGGATTAATGAAACTTTCTAATGAAGATTTAGGGTCGCCACTACCTGCTCCATTTAACGAAGTTTCGGATTCGAAAGGAGATTTCTGGGCGTTTATCAACCATCATCAGGCGTACCATATTGGGCAGATCAGCATTTTGAGGAAAGTGTTCGGAAAAGAGCCTATGAGTTATGAGTAAAGAGTTTTTCAGTAATCAATAGAACCGTAAACAAAATTTCGAGATTATGTCAAAGTCAGATATCCAATATTCATTACCAAAAATTGTAACCCGGGACGAATGGTTTGCCGACCGAAAAGCACTATTGGAAGAAGAAAAGAAAGCCACCCGCCTGCTGGATAAGCTAAGAGCTAAGCGCAGGCGGCTGCCGATGGTTAAAATAGAAAAGAACTACACGTTTGAAGGGCCAAATGGAACGGTGAGTTTGCCTGATCTTTTTGAAGGCCGGCAACAACTTCTTGTTCATCATTTTATGTGGTTTGATGAACCAGATACCTTTTGCCACGGCTGTTCGCTCGAAGCAGATCAGAATTATAATGATGCTTTCTTTGCGGAAATGGATTCCCATGATGTTACCATTGCCGCCGTTGCGCGTGCACCCTTCAATAGAATCCAGCAGGAAAAATCCGGGAAAGGCTGGAATTTCCCTTTTTATTCCTCTCAGGGCACGGATTTTAATTACGATTTCCAGGCAACCCTTCATCAGGCTCGGAATACCGAATTTAATTACCATTCGAATGCCATTACTGATTTATTTGACGGGTATGAAGGCGATTTACCGGCCCGAAGTGTTTTTCTGAAAGATGGTAACACTGTTTATCATGCTTATTCGGCATACACCCGCGGATTAGGTTTCCTGGCCACACATTATAACTACCTGGACCTGACACCTTACGGCAGACAGGAAAGCTGGGAAGATTCGCCTGAAGGATGGCCCCAAAAGCCAGCTTATGGGTAATTCCGGAAAAATTCTGGGGAATTTTATACGAATCTGTATAGACTTAAGCTAAATTAAAGGAGAAAATACATGTGTCCATTTTGTATAGCAATGGTTACAGCCGGAGCAACTTCTGCTGGTGGATTGACGGTTTTTACTGTAAAAAAATGGAGAAAACTGAAAGAAGACTCTTCACCAAAAAAACATTCAAACAAAAGAAAAAACAAACCCAATAATTAACTCCTATTATGAAATCAGTAAACCCTTATCTCAATTTTAATGGACAAACCGAAGCAGCTTTCAACTTTTATCAATCTGTATTTGGTGGTGAGCTGGAGATCAGCCGCTATGGAGATCTTGATGACAACATGGGCGCCACAGGCGAAACATTGAATCTTGTGGCAAATGCATCTCTCTCCCTTACGGGTGATATCAAACTTTTTGGCTCTGATATTCTTGAATCCTTGGGACAAACATTAATCAGGGGTAACGATTTCCATATCAACCTGGAAACCGAAAGTGAAGAAGAAACCAAACAGTTATTTGGAAAACTGACAGAACATGGTGAAATACAGATGCCTCTGGAACATACTGGCTGGGCTGAAAAGTTCGGGATGGTCAAAGACCAGTTCGGCATTCAATGGATGATTTATTACACAGGCTAAACATAAACTTGATTTCTTTGCACCCTGGAATTTTAACCGCCCCGAGAAATCTGAGAAATCGGGGCGAAGAGCGCAAAGGAAAAATAAATACGACCATGAGTACCTCACAAAACAAACAATAATCCTATAATCTAAAATATTATGAGAGAATCAGAATTAACACTCCCCGAAGTGGTATCACGGGAAAAATGGCGCATAAAACGAAAAGAACTCCTCAAAAAAGAAAAAGAACTCACGCGATTGCAGGATGCACTAAATACCGAACGCCGCCACATGCCAATGGTGGAAATCGACAAAAATTATGAATTTCAGGGGCCAGACAGAAGCATGCAACTTCTCGATCTGTTCGAAGGCCGTCTCCAGCTAATCGTTTATCATTTTATGTTCGATCCCGATTGGGAAAAAGGCTGTTCAAGTTGTACGGCCTGGGCAGACCAAATTGCCAGGGGGCACCTCCGTCATCTTCAAAGCCGTGGAACGACTCTTGCCCTTATCTCCAGAGCCCCGATTAATAAAATTCATGCTTTTAAAAAACGTATGGACTGGAAAATGCCGTGGTATTCATCTTTTGGAAGCGACTTTAATTATGATTTTCATGCAACCCAGGATGAATCTATAGCTCCTGTTGAATACAATTATCGTGATAAAGAAACCCTGGAGCATTTGGGGCAACACTATCACATCAAAGGTGAACAACCGGGTATAAGTTGTTTTGTCAGGACAGGCAAAAAAGTATTCCATACGTACTCAACCTATGGGCGGGGAATGGAAGCAGCTGGTGATGCCAATTATTTTCTTGATTTAACTATACTTGGCCGCCAGGAAGAGTGGGAGGAACCCAAAGGTCGATCAACCGGGTCAGGAGCCATGGCCGGTAGTGATAAAATTCTGTATCCCGATGAATAGGGAGTAGATAGTCTTTGCGTCCCTCCGCGTCTTTGGCGGTTTAATTTAAGCACAAAGAGAAATTCCTAATGAAAAACTTATGCTCACACTTCGTTTAGCTACTTTAGATGATCTTGATTTACTTCAACACTGGGATCAACAACCCCACGTAATTGCCACGGTACCTAATGAAGAATGGGATTGGGAACCTGAACTTCGGAAAAATACAGACTGGCAGGAAATGCTGATCGCAGAGTTGAATGGAAGGTCTATCGGATTATTACAAATAATGGATCCGGTCTGTGAAGAAACCCATTACTGGAGTGACATAGAAGAAAACTGCCGGGCGATTGACATCTGGATCGACGAAAAAGAAAATCTCGGCAAAGGTTACGGAACACAAATGATGAACCTGGCCATTGAGCGCTGCTTTACAGATCCAAAGGTTCATACCATCTGGATTGACCCGCTGAAATCTAACACAAAAGTACATCGGTTTTAAGAACGGATGGGTTTTGAATTTGTAGAAAAGCGCCGGTTTGATGAGGATGATTGTTTGGTTTACAAGTTAAATCTAAAATAGACCAGCCAGAGAAAAAACTATAACAGATCTTACTGCAAATACTTCCCTATGAGAAAAATAATCTATGCACAACTAACCTCACTCGATGGATATATCGAAGATTCTGATGGTAAAATTGAATGGACCAAACCGGATGAAGAACTCCACCGGCATTTTAATGAACTGGAAAAAAACCTGGACATCAATTTTTACGGGCGTGGTACGTCGGAAGCGATGGATTTTTGGCTGACGGCCGAAGAACTTCCGGACCTGAAGGAGCATGAATACGAATACGCCCGCCTCTGGAAAGAAACCCGGCGAATCGTATTTTCCAAAACGCTGGATAAAATAGAGGGAAATGCCGAATTAAGAACCGAAGTCAATCCCGATGAAATCCGTGAATTAAAGAATCAACCTGGAGGTGATTTGACAGTTAGCGGAGCAAGCCTGGCTTCTACTTTTATTCAACTTGGCTTAATAGATGAATTTCGGGTGTATATTCATCCGGTAGCCATTGGCGGCGGAAAGCCAATGTTTCCGATTCACCAAAAACTGAATCTGAAGTTTGTGGAAAGCAAAACTTTTCACGGCGGTGTGGTGATGCTGAAGTATCAACTCAAAAATTAACCAAAGACCTTGGAGGTTTTGAAAACCTCCAAGGTCTACTTTAAATCAACAATGAACTCTATGAAAACAAAAAATCAGAAATTTTTAGAAGAATTCAACAAAGCGTTTGCCAGAAGTGACACCGATTTTATTCTCCAACATGTTTCTGATGACATTTCCTGGACCATTTATGGAGATTTTTCCATTCAGGGAAAAGAGGCTTTTGCAAAGGAATTAAAGAAAATGGAGAGTCCCGAACCTTTCGAGCTGATTATCAACAACATCATTACCCATGGGCGATCAGCCGCAGTAGATGGCACCATGACAAGTCCAGACGGTAAGGTTTATGCCTTTTGTGATTTGTATAAATTTAGCGGATTAAAAAATCCAAAAATCAAAGAGATGAATTCGTATGTGGTGGAGATCAAGAAGTAGCTGTTCAAAGTCATTTTAAAAAAATTATTGCAAATAAATTTCATTTATTCTATTTTACTAAAAGGTTAATTAACTAATTAGTAAAATTAAATAAAGATGTCAACAGATCCACTCAGTTCCACTTTTCACGCCCTTGCAGATCCTACACGCCGATCAATTTTGGCCAGTTTAACATCCGGTGAAAAATCTGTATCTGATCTTGCCGAGCCATTTGATATGACAATGCCGGCCATCACCAAACATCTGAAAGTGCTGGAAAAGGCAAACCTGATTGAACGAAGCAAGCAGGCTCAATATCGCCCCTGTAGGCTCCATCCCGAACCACTGAAGGATATTGATGAGTGGATGGAACAGTATCGCATCTTTTTTGAGGCGAGCTTTGATAGACTGGATGATTACCTGAAAGAAATGAAAACAAAGGAGGATTAATATGAAAACCCAAGCACAAAAAGAAGACAAAAAACTAATCCTGACCCGGGATTTTAACACCACCCCTACCCTCATGTTCGAAATATGGAGCGACTGTAAACACCTGAAACACTGGTGGGGGCCTAAAGAATGGCCTATTGATGAATGCATAATGGATTTTCGCGAAGGCGGAGAATGGAGATATTGCATGCGCGGCCCGAACGAAGGTGACGAAGCCTGGGGAAAGGCCATTTATCAAAATATTAACAAACCGGACAAAATCGTTTATCAAGATCATTTCACGGATAAACATGGTAAGACAAATGAAGAACTGCCGAAACCACTGGTAACCGTTGAATTTGAAGATGTGGATGGTAAAACAAGACAGGTAATGTCTATGCAGTTCAATACCCGGAAAGAATGCCAACAGATTGCCGACATGGGCTTCTTTGAAGGCATGACCAGCTCATTGGATCGAGTGGATGAGTATCTGTCAAGTTTAAACCAATAACCCAACCGGCAAACAATTATGAAAGAAAAAATACTGAATGTAATCTATGTGCTTGTTGGGTTGATATTTATAAATGCAGGTTTGAATAAGTTTTTAAACTATATGCCAGTCCCCGAAGATCTGCCTGAAGCGCTTGTCTCCATGTCGATGGCTATGATGGAAATCGGGTGGCTGATGCCTCTTGTGGCCATCGCGGAAATTACCGGCGGGGCATTATTCACCATCAAAAGATTTCGCGCACTTGGAGCCATCATTCTGTTCCCGGTTGTGACGGGCGTGTTGATCATTCACTTCACCGTGGCACCATCCGGCTTGCCAATCGCACTGATTTTGGCTTTCATTTTGATTTGGAGTATGATCGAAAACCGGAAAAAATACTTTGAGTTAATCAACTAATGTTGATCATAGAATACATCACTTAAAATAAATCTTAAAAAATGAGAACACTCAAACTTCAAGTACAAATTTCAGTGGATGGATACATTGCCGGTCCAAACGGCGAGATGGACTGGATGGTGTGGGACTGGGATGATGCATTAAAACAATATGTAGGTGATTTAACAGACCCTGTTGACTGCATCGTTCTCGGCAGAAAACTCGCCGAAGGATTTATTCCCCACTGGACGGCAGTAGCCTCTGATCCCAAAAACCCGGAAGTACAAGCAGGTAAAAAATTCACGAATACCCATAAAGTTGTTTTCTCCAAAACGCTTGAGGAGTCGAAATGGGATCATACTATTTTAGCCAAAGGGGTTCTTGTGGATGAGATCAACAAACTGAAAAATCAGGATGGAAGTGACATTATTGCCTATGGGGGAGCAGCCTTTGTTTCATCCCTTATTAAACACGGGCTTATTGACGAGTATCATTTATTAGTTAATCCAACCGCCATTGGTACCGGGATGCCCATTTTTAATGAACTTGAAGGGAAACAAGACCTGGAACTGGTGCAGGCTAAAGCTTTCGATTGCGGGATTGTGTTGCTGAATTATAAGCTGAAGTAACAAGCGGGTAAGACCTCCAAGGTTTTTGAAACCTTGGAGGTCTCGTTGATGCAAACAACTCGTAACATTGCCGAATATACCAACTGAAAGATTTCTAAAATGTAATCCAAAACTCTAATCTAACTCTTATGGGCATCCAAAAAATCACCACACACCTTTGTTTCGATCATCAAGCCGAAGACGCTGTGAAATTCTATGTTTCCGTTTTTGGAGAGGATTCAGGTATTGATGCCATAGTTCCCTATTCGGATGAAGGGCAGGAAATCCATGGAATGAAAGAAGGCTCAATAATGACGGTAGATTTTCACCTGCGGGGACAATCTTTCATCGCACTAAACGGCGGACCTCATTTTCAATTCAACGAAGCAATTTCATTCGTAATTACCTGTAATGATCAGAATGAAATTGACTATTTCTGGAATAAACTTTCTGCCGATCCCAACGCCGAACAGTGTGGCTGGCTAAAAGATAAATACGGTGTTTCGTGGCAGGTTGTTCCTGAAGGAATGAATGAAATGCTGACCGATGATGATCCGGAAAAAGTAAAGCGTGCCATGCGCGCTATGTTGCAAATGAAGAAGATTGATATTCAAAAATTGAGGGATGCTTTTAAAGGAGCAAGATTATGAACAACCGAACCATACACATCACCCGTAATTTTGATGCACCACGAAAGCTCGTTTTTGAAGCCTTCAGTCAGCCCAAACATATTGGGAAATGGTGGGGACCTAACGGATTTTCAACTACAACCAAGAAAATGAATTTTGAAGTAGGCGGGGACTGGATTTTCACTATGTATGGACCGGATGGCACGGATTATGAAAACCACATTATATACACCGAAATCGTCAAACCGGAACTGATCAAATACGACCACTATGGACATCGCGATGAAGAAGGTGATCCACCTCACTTTAAATCAACCATAATATTTACTGACGTAGTGGGAAAAACCAAAGTTGAAATGAACATGCTTTTCCCTACGTCAGAAAAACGAAATGAAGCTGCCGAATTCGGCGCCATTGAAGGCGGACATCAAACCTTAGCCAGACTGGCTGAATTTCTTCAAGAAACTCATCAACAAACATTGTAAACAACTAATCAAATAAGCCATGCCAACTATCAATCCATATCTGAACTTTCAGGGTAACACCGAAGAAGCTTTCAACTTCTACCAATCCATTTTTGGCGGAGACTTTATCGGAGGAATCTCCCGATTCAAAGATACACCTGAAGGTGATCAACTGCCAAAACCCGAGCAGAACAAAGTCATGCACATCGGCCTTCCCTTTGGTAACTCAAATATGATTATGGCCACGGATGCACTCGAATCCATGAATCAAAAAGTGAATCAGGGTAACAACGTCTATCTCTGTATTTCTGCCGATAGCAGACAACAAGCTGATAAATTCTTCAACGGACTTTCTGTCAGTGGTGAGATTGAAATGGAGATGCAAGATATGTTCTGGGGCGATTATTTCGGGATGCTGACTGATAAATTTGGGATAAAGTGGATGGTTAGCTTTGATAAAAATCAAGAATCGTGATTAGTATATACCCATGAGTAAATCTATGCGATATGTAGCATTTTTGAGAGGTATTAATGTAGGCGGAAGCCATAAAGTACCCATGGCAGATCTAAGGAAAGAGATGAGCAATCTTGGGTACAAGAATGTAAATACGCTACTCAATTCCGGTAACGTTATTTTTGATGCCTCCACTGGAGCAGTTCAGAATCTGGCAGAAAATATATCCAATCATTTAGAGCAGGTATTTGGATTTCGAGTCCCGGTGCTTGTACGAAGTGTAGAAAATATTTTTAACCTGATTGATCATGATCCTTTTAAACAAATTGAGTTGACCAACGATTTGAGGTTTTATGTCTCATTTCTACAAGAAAATCCTAAGGTAGAAATAACTTTGCCATGGTCGGCAGAAGATGAATCCTTTAGAATTCTTGAAATCCGGGATAAAGTAATCTGTAGTGTATTAGATCTATCTGTTACAAAAACCACAAAAGGGATGAAACTATTGGAACATATGTTTGGAAAAAATTTAACGACAAGAAATTGGAA
Source organism: Balneolaceae bacterium (assembly GCA_040876545.1). Taxonomy (GTDB): domain Bacteria; phylum Bacteroidota; class Rhodothermia; order Balneolales; family Balneolaceae; genus SW132. Next base: position 23,458 of record JBBDPF010000029.1, read on the forward strand.
TACAGTTCTTAAACTTGGAAATAAAATTTAAACTAAAAGTTATAAAATCATGATGAATCCCTCCTATTACAATACTGTAATGCCTTATTTGATCCTAAAAAACGTCGAGGCATTTATTGAGTTTACAAAAACCGTGTTTGATGCAGAAGAGAAAATGAAACACCCCGATGAAAATGGACGAGTTGTACATGCTGAAATTACAATTGGAGATAGCGCCATTATGACCGGTGAAAGTAATGATCAATATTCTACTCAAAATGCCGGACTCTATATTAATGTAAATTCTGCTGATGAAACCTATCAAAAAGCACTTGATGCCGGAGCCGAATCTGTAATGGGGCTTTCCGATAAAGAGTATGGAAGAAGCTGTGGAGTGAAAGATCCATTTGGAAACACGTGGTGGATTACATCCCAAGAAAGTTAACCCATCCCGAAAATTTAACTTGCGTAACTTTTTGGTTACGCTTATATTTATGTAACCGAAAAGTTACATAAATAGATATAATCCAATGCCACAAGATATTTTCCAGGCCATCGCCGACCCCACTCGCAGAGAAATTATTGATCTCTTGGCTGATCAATCACTCCCTGTAAATGATGTTGCTGAACGCTTTGATATGAGCCGACCCGCTGTATCCAAACACATCAAAATTTTAAATGAGTGCGGATTGGTTGTCATTCATAAAGAAGGGAGGAAACGTTACTGCCGTGCAGATACTCATAAGCTGCAAGAAGTAATGGAGTGGGCCAATCGCTATCGAAAATTCTGGAATGAAAAATTGGATGCACTGGAATTGGCTTTGGCCACGGAAGTCAAAAAAACTAAATAATTACAGGTTAATGAACACACAAAATCACCCAATCGTAAAGACACAAATGCTTATCCGAAAGCCCATTGAAGAGGTTTTCGAAGCAATGATTGATCCGAATATCACCTCTAATTTCTGGTTCACAAAAAGTAGCGGTCGGGTAGAACCGGACCAAACACTGGAATGGGAATGGGGACAATTCGGCTTGAAAGACACCGTGGATATCAAAGAAGTGAAAACCAACGAATTCATTTCCCTCGAATGGAAACTCGGAGATTTAAAAACGCTCGTGGAGATGAATTTCGAACCGTATTCGGGTTCCTCTACCTTGGTGAAAGTAACAGAAAGTGGATTTTGGAAATCCGAGCCCTCCAGAGATAAAAAACTCAAAGAAAAAATCAACCTGATGCTGGGTCAAAATGGCGGATGGAATCTTATTCTCAGCAACATGAAGGCTTGGCTGGAACACAAAATTGACCTGAATTTGATTGCAGATCATCATCCACAATAATCAAATTCTAAAAATTAGGGGCATTTTTAAAATTAAATCTAAACTATCATGAAAATCCAACTCACAAGTATTTATGTCAATGATCCTGTTGAAGCATTTAAGTTTTATACAGAGATTCTTGGCTTTAAAGAGCAAATGTTCATGCCAGAAGCAAACCTGGCTATCGTAGTATCACCTGAGGAACCAGAAGGTACCGCAATACTACTTGAACCCAGTGATAATCCCATAGCCAAAGAGTACATGGTCAAACTATATGAAGCCGGACTTCCTCCTATCATTTTTTCGGTTAAGGATATTCAGAACGAGTATAAACGTTTGACAAAACTGGATGTGGAGTTCAAAAAGAAGCCCACTCAAATGGATTGGGGTTGGGAAGCTATTTTTGATGATACGTGCGGGAACTGGATACAATTAGCACAGAAATAACTTAGAGTTATAATAGCTTTTTAATAGATAAGACCTTGCGAGAATACTTTTAAGTCGTACAATCATGAACAAACAACACGGCATTTTCCCAGAGCCCGAAACCATACAATTTGAGCGATTGCTTCCCGGTCCGGCTGAGCGAATTTGGGATTATCTAACCAAATCGGAATTTAAAGCAAAATGGCTGTCGGCCGGCGATGTAGAACCCCGGGTTGGTGGGAAAGTGGAATTCAGGTTTCAGCATAAAAATCTGTCCGAAACAGACGATCCCATTCCTGATAAATATAAGCATATGGTAGACGGTACCTATTTTGAAGGCAAAGTAACGGAATGGAATCCTTACAAAAAACTCAGTTACACATGGGGTGAAGAAACCGGAGAAGAATCTGAGGTTACTTATGAGCTTATCCCAAAAAAGGATGAAAAAGTTCTCCTGAGATTAACCCATCGGAGATTGGGTGATGATCCTGATACATTGATTAGCGTTTCCAGTGGCTGGCATACTCATCTTGAAATACTTTCTGACAAACTTGAGGGCAAGAAACCAAAGGGGTTTTGGAAAGTTCATAATCGAATGGAAAAGGAGTACGAACAGATCATCAACAAGTAATTCGAAGTTGATCCACTTTCCCCACGAATATTACCATAATCCTGACGCTGACAGGAGCCAGTAAAAAACGGGCACGCTGTCAGGTCATTCTTATCTCTAAACTTACGTTTCAACGATCACCTCTCCCGACTGCACCATCCATAACTGTTTGTAGATCCCGTTTTGATTCACCAGCTCTTCATGAGTTCCCGATTCGGCCAACTCTCCCCTGTTGAGCACAAAAATAGTATCTGCATGGCGAACCGTTGAAAGCCGATGGGCAATGATAATGGTTGTACGATCTTTGGAAATTTTAAAAAGTGATCGCTGTATGGCAGCTTCAGTTTCATTGTCTACGGCAGAAGTGGCTTCGTCAAGAATAAGGATTGGTGGATTCTTAAGGATTGCCCGCGCAATGGATATTCTCTGACGCTGTCCACCGGAAAGTTTCTGTCCCCGTTCGCCCACAATGGTGTCATAACCTTCGGGGAGATCCATCACAAAGTCGTGTGCTTCGGCCAGTTTTGCAGCTTGTTTAATTTCTTTATCGGTAGCGCCAAACGTGCCGTACCGTATGTTTTCAGAAACTGTGCCGTGAAACAGAAACACATCCTGACTGACCAACCCCGCAGTACGCACCACATCATTAATTTTATACTCCCGAAGATCTTTGCCGTCCAGCAGAATTTGTCCACCGGTAACATCATAAAATCGCATTAATAGCTTAATCAAACTGCTTTTTCCGGCTCCGGTAGCTCCTACAATTCCCACAGTTTGACCCGGCAGGATTTCCAAATTCAAATTGCGAAGTACAGGTCCACCGGTGCGATATTCAAACGCTACGTTTTCGAATTTGTATGATCCGGCCACATCTTCGGGGCGCAAATTTGTATCGCCATCACGTAGCGTTTCTTCGGTTTTCAACAATCCCATGACACGCTTGGTACTTGCCATAGCCCGCTGATATAGATCAAATGTTTCTCCCAAACGAGTGAGAGGCCAGAGAAGTCGTTGTGTGACAAAAATAAGTACACTGTAAAGTCCCACTTCCATCCCTCCTTCCAGAGTTTTAAAACCTGCAAAAATGAGAATGCCAATGAATCCGGAGAGAATTAGCATTCGAATCAGTGGGACAAACGCCGCACTAAGGCGGATCACGCTCTGGTTCGCTTCCTTATAGTTCTCCGAAAGTTTTGAAATCCGGCCATTTTCGAAAGCTTCTGTCCCGAAACTTTTGATGGTTGCCATACCACCCAAATTATTCACTAATTGAGAACTGGTTTCTCCCGCCCGTTCCCTCATCAAACTGTATCGCGGAGCCAATTTTTTCTGAAACCAAACGGAGCCCCAAATAATAAACGGCATCGGTACAAGTGCCATCCAACCAATTTCAGGTGCCGAAAACATAAAAATGGATCCGATTACCGTTACCGTAACCACCACTTGAATTAAATCATTTGCACCATGATCCAAAAAACGCTCCAGTTGGTTGATGTCATCGTTTAGAATGGCAATCAAATCACCGGTTGAGCGGTCTTCAAAATAGGCCATCTCCTGTTGCTGCATATTTCGGTACGCGTCTTTACGGAGGCTGTCTTGCGTGAACTGGGCGAGATCCCTCCAGTATACTTCAAACAGATATTGAAAGACTGACTCAAACACCCAAACCACTACCGTAACACCGGCCAGCCAAATCAATTGGTTAAACGGATCGGTGACTCCAAAACTGGCAATAAGACTTTCTTCTCCCTGTACCACAACATCTACGGCCGCACCAATTAAAATGGGTGGAGCCAGATCAAAAAGTTTGTTTAAAATGGAAAACAGAGTAGCCAGTCTCACCTTTCGGCGAAACGGTTTCATGTAGTGGATAAGTTGTTTTAGGGGGTTGGAATCAGTGGAAGAATCGCTCATGAATTAAAAAATTGTAGATCAACTGGTTTTAAGTCAAGAAGATACAGTTAATCATGATGAGTCCATACTTGTGTGTTTGTGTAATTTTGGAGAATTCTGACTTCAACAGAAATGCTTGTAATTAATTGTCTTTAAATTTATACAGAGACCATGCTGTAATTCCTAAAACTGATGCAATTCCCCCTAAAATTAAAGCAAGATTTAAATCCCGTTGCATTCGTTCTGCTTTGGAAAGATAATCTGAACCCACTCCTTTTTGGGCGATCAAATCTTCCAATTCTTCAATTTGATTTTCCAATTCGTCTCTTGTTCGTTTCTTCAAACTCATTTGCTTGTAGTTGAATTTTACGTTTTGGTTTGAGCATCATACAATGATGTTAATTATCAAACAGAATCATAACTTTCTACGTTTCATAACTTTAAGAGTAAATGAGACCTGAAATAAGCTGTTTCCGCCATCAAAAAGTTTCTTAGAACAACCCTTTTTGGAGAGTTTTTGTAGTTTGAGGTATTTTCAGATCTGTTCCAAGACGCTCATTCAGTTGTTGAATAAAATGTGCGGCCAGTACAGGCGATTCCACTTCTTCATTCTGATGTACAAAAAAGTAAATATTCTGCAAACCTTGATCGGTCCAATCTTCCAATCGATCTACCCAGCCATCCAAACGGGAGTAATCGGTTTCGTGATTGGCACCGACATATCGTACAAACACCTCGTTGTTGGTAAGCCTCATGTGTAGCATATCTCTGCGTCCGGCAGTATCAACCAGAACATTTGCAACCTTGTTTTCCTCTAATAGCTGAACCATTTCTTCGAAAACGGTAGCGTCTGAAAACCACTCCGGATGGCGAAGCTCTATGGCCAACGGCACATCTTTGGGCCACCATTCTACGAAGTTTTGAAGGCGATCCATATATTTTGGGCCAAAATTATCACGCATCTGCAAAAATACCGTACCCAGTTTTTCTTTTAGATGCATCACACTTGATAAAAAATCTTCGGAAGGCTGTTCAAAGTCTTTCAGCCATTTTAAATGGCTTACCCGTTGATGCACTTTTGGGAAAAACCGAAAATCTTCCGGTGTTTTATCATACCATTCCTGAACCTGCTTTGCAGAGAAATTTCGGTAAAAGGTCGCATTGAGCTCAATGGCGTTAAATTGATTTGAATAATATTCCAGTTCATCCTTTGTGCCACGAGGATAGAAATTTTTCAGGTCCTTTCTACTCCATTTTGCACAGCCTACATATATACCCGGAGATTTCGAGTTATTTACTTTAGATAATAATTTATCGGTTTCCGGGTGGTTTTCCGGTAAAGAAAAATTTATCTGTCCGGGATTTTCTACGCTGCCAAAGTTCATATCTAAACTCCTGTAATAATTAAGCTTATCTCGCTTTTCAATTAAAAATGGTTATTTTGAGTTTTCTTAACCAAATCATCTTTACTCATGAGTATTTTACGGATAATCTTTGCAATTATTTTACCGCCACTGGGAGTCTTTTTAACCGTTGGAATTAAACCCCATTTTTGGTTGAATATACTCCTTACCATTTTGGGATTCATTCCGGGAATAGTTCATGCCGTGTGGATTATTGCGAAAAACGACTGATTCTATTCCAATATATTCCTTAAAATTTGGTTTCGATTTTAAAATAGATAAATCCAACCTTCAAACGCCTGGGCGGAACGAAGTCCTTGATGCGTTGGGTATTTTCGCAATTCCCAACCTGAACTTCGCCACACTTCAAGGTGCAAGCACGCTTTAAGGAGGCTCGGCAAAGGCTTTGGAGTAAAAAACTCTATTTAATTACATGTTTTAAAGAGTCCAAACTACCATCATTTACCGCCGGTTCAATATTCAATAGACGTGCCATTAGTTCATAAAGATGAACGGATGAAAAGGGAGCAATTATTTCACCATTTCTGATAGACGGCCCATTAGCGTAGAAAATAGTGGCCATTTCCGATGAACGGTGATCGAATCCATGAGCCCCGCCCATCACGCCCCGGCTTTCGAAAAATGATTGATTGGTAATCGTGTACGGAACTTCCGGAATCATAATAATTTCGGGGATACGCTCGTGATTGCTAAACCTGTACTCTTCGGGCATTTCACTCTTATAATAAACTGAATAATTTTGTTCGTTCTCTTTTAATGCCTGATATACCTCTTCTCTTTTTCCCTCTATCGGTTGAAGCATTGCCACGGGAGACCAATCAATTACGTCAACATCATCCAGATTAATAATGTCATCCAATAGAATGATTTTATCTTCTGACAGTTCTGCCATTCCGTGATCTGAAGTCAACAGAATATCTACTGTATTTGATAGCCCTTTTGCTTCGAGCTGCTCCATTAAATAACCCAATAACGAATCAGCGTTTACAACGGCTTCATCCACCTCGGGTGAATTAGGTCCGTACGAATGGCCCTGACTATCCACATGGCTAAAATAGAGAGTTGAAAAATCAGCGTCTACTTCGCCGGCAGGATCAAGCCAACTTACGACCGTATCTATTCGGGCTGCGTTTGCTACCGAGCCGTCGTACTCTTTCCAAAGGGTGGGTTGCACATCGTTGTAGGTCGCTTCAGAGCCCGGCCAAAACATGGTTGCGGACGTTAAACCTTGATTTTCGGCAGTAATCCAAATGGGTTCGCCTTGCCACCAGCGTTCGTCATTTTCACTATCCTGGGGTCCATAGCTAAAATATCCTTCAAGGTTTGGATCGGGAAAACTGTTTGAAATTACTCCATGGTTCTCAACATAAAGCCCTGTGACTACAGTGAAATGATTAGGGAATGTTTTGGTGGGAAAAACGGGAATCATATGCTCTGCTTTTACTCCATTGGCAATAAATTGATCAAAATGCGGGGTTTCGTTTCTGTCGAGGTATTCATTCATGAATCCATCAAAAGAGACTAAAAGAACTTTGGTATCAGCTTGCGGAGTTTCGGGAGTTGCGCAGCTGCTAAGTAACAAACCGCAAATAAAAATAGTGGAAATCAATAATCGGTTTACATTCATCTTAATAGTTGGTTATAAAGTTTCATCAAATAAAAAAGGCAGCCCCGAAAATTGGGGCTGCCTTTAAAATATGATTTTAGAAATTCTCTAAATCAAATTTTTAGAAATTGTAACGTACAGAAAACTGCATCTGCCATCTTGAGGCAAAGTCACTTACGTCAAATCTGTTATCAGTTGTTTGCTCATTTGGATCAAATGAAGCAACAGGTTTTCCAATATCCGAACTTGTCAACCCTAATCCTGCATTTTCGGGATCGTCGATAAAGTCCTGATCCACATATTGCTCAAAGAACATGGCAAAGTGGTTATTGAAGCTAACTCCTCTTCGCACGCCCCATTCAGGGTTCACCATATTCAACAGGTTAATTACAGTAGCACTGAACTCAACAGATTGACCGCCAAAGGTTTTAACTTCCTGGGTCAATTTCAGATCCAGAAAATTAGTCCATTCTTCACGTGAAGTGTTTCTGTCAATGTGTCCGCCTCGGGCATCGTCAAGATCGCTTTCACCTGAGATAAAAGAATCAAGCTCATTCCAGTTACCGCTTGAAAGAACGATTTCGTCTGCTGAAGCAGGTACGTAAATCAAATCATTATCGTATTGGCCGTCGCCGTTGGCATCTCCGTTATAAATCCAGCTATATGGGGTTCCTGAACGTCCATCATAAATTAATGATAGAGTTGTTGCAAATCGGTCTGCATACTCTGTTGTGTACGAAACGATACCTAAAATTCGGTGTCTTCTTTCGTAGTCAGCAGTTCCTAATCCCGGATTGTTGATGTCAACGTTTTCGTTGTAAATCCAATTTGAGCTGGCCTGACTTGAAGAACCATTATTTACGCTTTCTGCACGGTTATAGGTGTAAGAAAGTTGTGTATAAAGGCCTGTATCAAACTGCTTTTCTAACTGACCTGTAAGGCTGTACTGATAGCCTTTGTTGGTATTGCTGAGTAGGATAGCATCTGTAAAGTTCTCGTCTATCCGAGAAGGAGTACCAGATGCGGTTCCATATGAACTTAGATAAACCTCACCATACAGAGGTCGCCCATAAGGTGTTGTGCCTTCCTGATTCAAGTTTATGTTTGAGAAGGTAACTTCATTAATGGCTTTAGAATAAACACCTTCAAGTGTTGCATTAATACCAAATGGAAGTTCCTGATCAACAGCAAGGTTAAATTTAAGTGACTGAGGATACTTGAAATCATCAGCAATCAAGTTTACTTCTGTAGTGTTTTCAGGCTGTAACGCCGGGTTATCTCCCGGTTTCGGTTGGTTATCTGGATCAGGTGAAAATAAACCCGGTAAACCATCATCATAATTACTAACATCTAATCGTCCGTAATCTACTCCGGTGTTTCCATATTGATTGGAAATCCATACAAATGGAGGAGTTCCTGAAAAGATCCCTACACCACCACGAATTTGTGTAGTTCTGGCTCCTTGGCTGGCATCCCAGTTAAATCCAAGACGTGGAGACCAAAGAACATTTCCTGAAGCAACATTATCTGTTGAGTAACCAGGAAAGGCGTTGGGTACCAATTCATTATAACTTGGGCTATCTGGTAGTACCGGAACATCAACTCTTAACCCGTATGTTACTTTCAAGTTATCAGTCACAGACCATTTATCCTGAGCGTACACACCAAACTGCATTCCTGAAAAGTTAGCTGTTGGGTTTCCACCATCTAACAGGTAACTATGTGTATACTCTACCGGAGTTCCGTTTTCAAGATCGTCAATGCTTTCGAATGTATACGCACCAAACGCATCTCGTACAAACAGATTATCAAACGTGAAAATCTGATTGCTGGTACCAACGGTAAATTCATGATCACCGGCAATGTAGGTGAAGTTGTTTGTCAACTCTATTAAATCCTGATCAAGCCTGTTAGCCTGAGAATATTGTTCAACCCCTGCATTAATGGTTCCATCCCCACTTCTACCATCATCGTACGGAAGTCTTACAGATACACTTGGAAATCGCTGAGAAGGGACATCTCTGGAATCACGAATTCGGGTATAAACAACTCGTGCCTCGTTGTATGCATTATTACCAAACGTACTTGTCAATTCAGCAACAGCAGAGTTCTGCTGACTGTTAAAATCATACTGTCGATTACTGAATGTATAAGAGCTTGATCCACGACTAATTCCTCTGTTTGCGATCGCATCCACAAAATTGTATCGGAAACTCAGCTTATTGCTTTGGTTGATGTTCCAATCCAATTTGGCAAGAATTTTATCGTTGTTTGTCTCTTCATCCAATGGGGATGTGTAAGCTCCCGGATCATATCCGTACCCACCCAACACAGTAGAAATCTCATCAAATGTAGATGCTTCAAAGTTCACTTGATTCGTTGCGCCACTTCCCAAAATACCACCTGTGATTGGGCTGGTTTCACGTTTAAATTCCGCGTTTACAAAGAAGAAGAGTTTATCTTCAATAATCGGTCCGCCAACATTTAAGCCAATGTAGCGCTCAGTGAAATCAGGATAATCGTTGGCTGTATCACCGTCAATTTCGTAGTTACCAATTAAATTTTGGTTACGAGTTTGAAAATAAACAGATCCTGTATAATCGTTTGTACCACTTTTTGTAATGGCGTTAACCTGTCCGCCAGTAAAACCATTATTGGTTACTTCAAAAGGAGCAATATCAACATTAAATTCTGCAATGGCATCGATACTTAATGGAGAACCAACTCCTGCCTGAGATCCGGGAGTTGCATCCCCTAACCCGAACACATCATTCAAAGTAGAACCATCTACCTGAATATTGTTATATCGGTTATTTGCACCACCAAAACTGTTACCGCTGGTAACCTGTGGTGTTAATCGGGTAAAATCTCCCAAAGAACGAGCAATACTTGGGGTACGCTCTATATCTTCTGTAGAAATATTTGTACGGGCTCCGGTTCTGTCAGAATTAAAAACCTGATCAGTAACAGCTGTCACTGAAATTTCGCCTAATTCCAATGACCCTTCCTCAAGTTCAAAGTCTAACGTTCTTCGCTCTCCAAGTTCAATACTTTCAATTTCCTGAACTTGTGCATTAAAGCCTAAAAATGTAACCCTAACCTCATAAGGTCCACCTACTCGTACGTTACGAATAGTAAAGCGTCCATCTGCACGGCTTGATGTGCCGTACTCCGAGCCTGTTGGCAAATGTACTGCAACCACATTGGCCCCGGGAAGTGATTCGCCTGTTTGATCTGTTATTGTTCCTTCAATTGAACCCGATGTTGACCCTTGCGCGAGCACGGACAATGGGAGCAAAAGAATTGCACCAAGTAATAGTATATATCGCATCATAAAAAGGTGTTAAGTTGTGTGAGTTTTGCTTTTGATTACTGGACAAATAATAGAGATTCTACTATTAACCAACTGTTAAGAATTCAAGAAAAATTTACGGAATTCAGAGGTAAATTTAAGCTCTAATTCAAAATTATAATGAAACCGCTTTTCTGTTTTTTTAAAGAGCTTTAAATCTTTTGATTAGATGGATCAGCTAACATTTCTTTATAAAAATGAGTGAGCACTTCTTGGTTAATACCGAAATAATATCCTGCCCAGATTAAAGCAAATAAACACTGTAATTTTATGTAGCCGTTCTGTTTATACTTTCGGGATGAGGTAATCACATATTGGGCTAATACTTTAAATGGGGTTTGCTTTTTTAGCCTTCTTATGATTTCCTGATCTTCCATTACTATCAGTGATTCATCAAACCCATCTACATTATCGAACAATAATTTTTCAACATATAAACTCTGATCCCCAAACCGGAACCACGTTGTATCGAAGCGGGTAAACCAACTGTACGTTTTTAGTGTCCAATGGGCATCATCAAACCGAAGCTGAAAACAACCTGATTTATACCCGTTGTTATAAGCCTCAACTATTCGTTGATCGTAGCCATCCGGCGGGAAAGTATCGGCATGTAAAAAATAGAGGATATCTCCGTTTGCAACAACAGCTCCCTCATTCATCTGAACGCCACGCCCTTTGTTTTTGCACTCCAATATTGTGGCGCCTTCTTCCCGGGCAATTTCCATGGTTCTATCAGTGCTTCCACCATCAGCGACAATGATTTCGGTGAGATAACCAGTACTCCTCTTTTTCAGATGAGCTATCAGTCTGCCAATTGTTTTCTCTTCGTTTAGAACAGGAATAATAATACTAATCAAGAAGCTCAGGTTTAAAGTTGCTTTTTTTCAAATCCTCTTCATTATCGATGTCATTCAATTCTTCCAACAACTCATATGAAAACCTGTGATTTTCAAGGGTATCCACGGATTCTTCAAGTACAGATTCGGTACTCCACTCTCTATCTTTAAACAACTCAGGCAACCTTTTACTGAGCCCCAACAGGTAGTACCCACCATCTTCTGATGGACCAATCACACAATCTTTTTTAGCAAGCTGTAAGAATGCTTCTTTTATATGATTAGATGTAAGGCCCGGGCAGTCGCTGCCAATAATAACCACCTTTGTACAATCTTCATCAAACGCTTCATGAAAAGCATTATTCATTCTCGCTCCAAGGTCATTTCCAATCTGAAGTCTCTTATCGTAGTATTCCATGCTCCAATCATCTGCATCATCTATGTACGAAGAGTACCACACCTGCCGATGTACATCTACCCCGGCAGTAATTTCTTGAGTGTAAGCCATCAAGGCTTTATAGACCTCAAGAGCTTTATCATTTCCTATGGCGGCAGCGAGCCTTGTTTTTACTTTTCCTGCGGTAGGATTTTTAATAAAAATAAGTAAACGTTCTTCTTTTAACACCTGTTTAATTGATTTCTTATCCTTAACTCAATTCTGATAAATACCTGAATTGTATAACTTTATAGTTGGTAACTTATCGTTATGAAACAATATTCTTAGTATTCAGTTGTATACAACAAACGAATAACTACACAAATAACTCAATAATTCAAGGTATGAAATACTCTACTATTTTAATTTTTACTGCTATTCTATCGGGAATGCTCTTAATGGCAAATCCTGCTCAATCTCAAGATCGGTTTAGTAATACAGAACTCGGTGTTATTTTAGGCGAACCTACAGGTATAAGTTTAAAAGCCTGGACATCAAACAACACTGCTTTTGATCTTGGTGTAGCGTGGTCATTTGCCCGAAGTGGATCTGTACATGTCCATGGTGATTATCTGCGCCACAAATGGTTAGACGCTGATGCCGGTGCTCTTGCGCTTTATTATGGTTTAGGAGCAAGAGTACTTTTAGCTGATGATCCCCGTTTAGGAGCACGGATTCCAGTGGGACTGCAATATATGGTACCCGACACCAGGCTATCTGTATTCTTTGAGATTGCTCCATTGCTCGATCTCATTCCCGAAACCACATTCGATGTAAACGGTGGATTAGGACTTAGAATATTCCTATAAACTTGATGTCATTTTAAACCAATGGGGAGTCTAACCTGGCTCCCCTCTTTGGTTAAACCAATTTCCAAAAACGGATTCCCTTTATAGCTCTTCAGTTTTTTGTCAATTTCTTTTAAAGCATCATCCGAAGAATCGGGATCGTGATGCGTTAAAAACAATCTTTTTACGCCATTCTTTTTCGCTAATTCAACCACTCTTTCCCACGAAGAATGCCCCCAGCCTTCACGCTTTTTATACATTTCTTGATCGTATTGTGCATCGTGTATCAGCAAATCACACCCGGAAATAAATTTTTCGTACTGTTCTAAAAACCGAATAGGCGATGTGGTAACAGGCACTTCATTGTCAGGGGCATAAATAATACTATAGCCATTAATTGCAAACCGGTACATAGCCGTTTTGGTGGGATGATTAGCCACTAAATACTCAACCGAAAAATGCGGGAACTCCTCTTTTTCCTCTTCCCTTGTTATATACGTCAGATCGGCACTAAGCATATTTAGTGTAACGGGAAAAAATGTTTTGGGCAGATGGCCTGATAAAATTTCACGTGCCCCGCCTCTATACTGTTCCGGCAAGCTAACCGAAAATGAATTCAGGCGATTGTAAAGAGGTTTAAAAAAAGGAAACCCCTGTATATGGTCCCAATGAGGATGAGTAATAAAAATATCCCCAACAATATGCTCTTTTTTATAGCTTAAAAGATGATTACCTAAATTTCTTAAACCGGTTCCGCAATCCAAAATCAGCTGTCGGTCAGATCTGGGAATTTTAATTTGTACACAGCTTGTATTACCGCCATACTTAATATTTTCGCTGTTTGCACACGGGGTTGATCCTCTTACGCCCCAAAACTTTACTGCAATAGATTCTTGCAATAAATCTTGCACCTTATCAAAAAAAATCTCCTCTTCACCTTTTTTTTCAAAAAAAGAGATACTGCAAACGATATCAGAGTATAGCTTTTTAGATAGCTCAGAATCATCAGTCAGCATAAGGATTGGCACAAATCGAATTCCGGGCGATGTGCTAAATACTTCACCCAAAATTTCTGCTGAGTCAGTGATTTTTTGCCCATCTAAAACGACTAAATCCGGCTCCTCTGCATATAAAATTTTCACCAGTTGATCTTTACGCTCTAAAACAACTACCTGATCAGAACTCAGCTTATTTTTTTGCATGACCTCTCTCACAAGATCATCCTCTCCAAGTATAACTACACTATTTTTTTTGAGCCATTTCAATAAACACATTTTTTAGATGAAGCACTTAATCATTCTCTTTTTTTACCAGATCAATTTTCTTCTCAATTTCAGCCAGTCTATCTTCTTTCTCTGCCAACTTATTCTCAAGATTTTCAATATTCTGATTTACTTCATCCAACAGAGGACTGCTTTTACCTGAGGGCTTAAAGTAGCTGAGTGATTCTTTTTTCTGAACCAGTTCACTCTGCATCTTTTTGATCTGATTATAGAGCTTTGACGATTCCGACTTCATTTTCCGAATTTCATCAATATCGTCGGAAGAGAAATTGTCTATATTTTTCCGCCCAACAACATCCACCGCTGCCTTCGCTGCACGAAAGCGATCGTAAATCACATCGCATACTTCGCGGTACTCTTTCCACATTCTGTTTTTGTGCTTAATAGGCACATATCCTGCTTTTTTAAACTCTTCCTGCAGGGGTTTTGCTTCTTCAACGGCTGAAATGGGATCTTCATGATCCCGCAAAGCTTTCAGTTGATCCAGCACATCTTCTTTCTCTTTAAGATTGTCTTTTCGCTCTTCCTTCACCTCCTTAAAGTGATCGCGCCGGCGATCGTAAAAATGATCCATCGCCCCTTTAAACTTCTTCCAGATCTTACCTGATTGACGACGTGCAACGGGCCCCACCTTTTTCCATTTGTCCATCAACCGCTGCATCTCACGATGGGTATCTTCCCAATCATCAGAATCCTGAATATCTTCGGCTTTTTTGATGAGCTCCATTTTCTCATCCAAATTTTCCTGCTCCTGATCGCGCAGAACATCCAGATTATCAGCTTTTTTCTCATTAAACTTATCGGTCGCTTCTTTAAAGCGATCCCACATCTCATTTTCATCTTTCTGTGGAAGATTTCCAACCTTCTTCCATTTGCGATGTAGTTTATTTACGCGCCGGGCTGCATCCGCTAAATCATCTGCATCAATCAACGCCTCAGCCTGATCGATAAGCTTTTTCTTTTTAGATAAAAATGTTTCTATCTGGTTTCGATAAGCCTTGTCGTGCTTAAACCGCATGGAATGGAATGTATCCTGCATTCCGTGATAACGGTTCCAAATTTCCTGGTTTTTTTCCACCGGAACCTTACCAATTTTGCGAAACTGTTTCGATAATTTTTCAAAATCATCTTCGAGTTCCTTCCAATTCGAATCATCATCCAAATCTTTCAAAAAGGATTCCATTTTCTCAAGAATTACCAGTTTCCCGGTCAGGTTATCTTCTTCCTGCTGCATCTTTTTAACGATGCGATCTACTTTATGTTCGTCGAAAGTGGCTAAGAGCTTCTCAAATTTTTTCTCAAGCTCTTCGGCTTTGTCAGCCGGCACCGATTTTACTCGCTCCCACTTTCCTTTAATTTTTCCAACTTCTTTAGTGAATGTCCACTTCTCTTCATCCACTATTTTTTTCAACTCTGTAAGAAGCTCATTCTTTTTCTCAAGATTTTGCTCACGCCGTTTTTTCTGTTCTTCGTAATGAGCCTGCTTTTTCTCTTCAAACTGAACACGTAATTCATCAATCTTTTTTCTATATCCGGATATATCTACTCCCTCCGGGTCAGGTCCTTCGCCCCAGTTGTTATCAATATTATCGAACTCCATGGAAACGTAAGCCCAATCGGTGAGATCCATCAACGCTTCTGCTTTTTCAGCGAGTTCTTTATAGTACGTTTCTACATCGCCTTTCTCACCATCATTTGATGGTTCAGTATCTGAAGATTCTACCGATTCAGTTTCCGGTTCTACTGCCGATTTTGCTTTCTCCTTAAGTTCTTCCAGTCGTGCTTCAGCATTTTTGATCAATCCTTCAAAATCACCCACTGCATCAGCTGAGGTAATTTCTTTGGTAAGATTTTTAAAAGCTTCTTCTGCATCTTCAGTTTGGTCTGCTACCTTGCCTGACCACTCCTGAAAATAGTTTTCTACTTTTGATTCTATATTTTTAAAAGCCAATTCAAATGCTTTAATCTGCTCTTCGGCAGACTCTGCATCTACTGTGGTGAGTTTTCGCTCATCAAAAAACGACGTCTTTTTAAGCACTACATCACCCTCGGGTGATACATATACATAATCGTTTTCAAACAAGTTATTGGTTTCGGTCTCGGTAGCTTTGGAAATCTTTTTTTCTTCAGACAAAATAAACACGTCTTAGGGTTGCACATTACGGCGCGTGGCCTTCATATTAGTTTTTAAGTTTAACTAACATTCGGTATGGAAGCAACTATTGCGCCTTTTTTTAAAACTCTATCCACTTATAGTCACCAAATCAAAAAAGGTGCCTTATCCCGCAAGAATAAAGCATTGTTTAATTTTCAAAACATCGAACCATTACATGCTATTTCTGCTCATGGATATGAACATCTTGTTGAGGGAAAGGAATGCTGATTCCGTTTGCATCAAATTCTTCTTTTACACGCTTATTAATATCGTATCTAAGTGGCCAAACATCGCTTGTTTTTGTCCATGGCCGAACCCGAATACCAATAAAACTATCTGCATGTTCGGAAATAGCAATAAGCGGTTCAGGTTCATCTAATACCCGATCATCCTCATCAAGTATCTTTTTGATTAATGCAATGGCATCATCCATACTATCATCATAGCTGATCCCGAATTCCAGATCAACCCGGCGAGTTTCGAACCTTGTAAGGTTTTTAATTTCATCTCCCCAAACTCTCGAATTCGGTATGGTAATTCCAATATTATCGAAAGAATGCATCTCTGTTGTAAATAATCCTATCTCATCAACTATGCCTAAAGTGCCCCCGATTTCTACGACATCCCCCACTTTAAAGGGTCTTAATATCAGCAATACAATTCCTGAGGCAATATTACTGAGCGTTCCCTGAAGGGCAAAACCTATGGCTAAACCTGCGGCACCTAATACCGCAACAAGACTTGCTGTTTGAACTCCAAACTGACCCAGTACAATTACAAGAGTAAATATCAATACTAAGATACGTGCTGTTTGAGCAAATACCGGCACTAATGTATCATCAAACTTTTCAGCTTTTGTGGCTGTTTTAGTCACTTTTCTCGCTACCCAACCTGCAACAATAAATCCGGCAATAAGTATAATTACCGCTCCCAACAAATTTAATCCATGATCGACTATGAGTGGGATAAGAGCTTCGGAATTAGCACTTAAATCGTTAAAAAAGTCCATTTTTGTGGTTTATGTTAGAAATTAAATTTTCACCAAAATAAAAAAGCCCATAAAATTTATGGGCTCTTTTATAGTTAATGATTTTTTATTCCAAATGACTTCTAAGCATCCAAGCTGTTTTGGAATGAACATCTAACCGGTGAGTCAGCATATCTATTGATGCTTCATCGTCAGCGGCTTCGCAAGCGGGTAGAGCTTCTCGGGCAGTACGAAGGATTGCCTCATTATCAACAGCCAGTTTTCTTACCATTTCCATTGCATCAGGATGTTCTGTGTCTTCTTCAATAGACGTGATTTCAGTGAACTCACGAAAAGATCCGGGAGCCCTGTAACCTAATGCACGAATTCGTTCGGCAATTACATCTACTGCTTCTGCAAGCTCTGTATATTGTTGTTCGAACTGTTCGTGCAGGGAGTGAAACAGTTGACCTGTTACATTCCAATGATAGTTGTGTGTCTTTAAATAAACCATGTACGAATCAGCCAATACTTTGGATAAAGCTGCGGCTATTTTCTCTCTGTCTTTTTCAGAAATCCCAATGTTAATTTCCATGATCTTTTTCCCATTTACAGTTGTTGAAGAACTCATTTCAGACCCTCAATATTTATAGTTAACCTTTGCGATTCATTCTATTAGACTTACACTTCTAACATGATAATCATTCCCTCATTTTGATCTTAATGAAGTTGCACAAATCAAAAAGAAAAGCGCCGGTCACCTATAAATCAGATCTCTATTTCGTGAACTTCTTTTAAAATCGCTTCGGCATTTTTATCATTTTTCTGCATCACTCGGTGCTGTAGATTTGTGATAATCTCAGGCTCTGCCTTTTCGAACGCTTCTTCTTTAGCATCTTTTTCCGTTCCGGTTCTCACCAGTTCATAAATATCATCAGCGCGGACGATGCTGTAAAGATTATCTTCATTAAAAGCGTGTGAACGAAGATCTTCAAATTTCTTAAATAGCTCTGGAAACTGATTGCTGTCATCAGCCCGATCAACAATTTCCACATCTTTGGGACCTTCGGCACTAAGTGGGGTTTTACACAGGTAGTAAAATTTTTGCTTGTAAATCATGTGAGTAAAATAGCTTTGTGAACGTTGTGCTTGTCTACATTTATATTCAAATATAGTGTATTTTTGGCTCCATCACACATCGGAATCAATTCTGAATGTTGAGTTCTGAGATTTAAAAAATTTACTAACCACAGCGGCTCGGCGGATTCACAGCGAACACGGCTTTCTCGTTTTAAATTTCCTCTGTGACCGCTGTGCATCCGCTGCGTCCGCCGTGGTAAAAAACTTTTCCAATTGATGCACTTCTATTACAAAATCACTCTTTTGATTCCATTTTTTAATAAGGAGGTATTGAAATTAATCAGTAACCCAATCTGTTATCTGAAAGTTTTAGGTAGGTTAATACTTGGGCAAGATGAACATCATGTATTGCCTCTACGGATTTTATTTCAAGGATTAAAGCGTTCCCAACAAGAAAATCCATCCGATATGCCGTTTCTAAAAAGCGTCCCTTGTATTCAAGTGGAACTTCATTTTGAGATATAAATGGGACCGATTGTTCAATAAATTCAGCCTCAAGAGCCATTTGGTAAGCGGACTCCAGAAGTCCCGGTCCTAAATTTCTATGAACCTGAAATGCACAATCAAGAACTTTCGTTGCCAATCTATTTTCCCTCTCCATAAATCCTCTTGTCTTAGGTTTATTAAGTCAATTATTTCTTTCTCAGCATTGGAATGAACTACAATTGTATGAACTCATTATTCAAACTTCCTTACAGTTTTAAGTTGTGATTTTTTCTAATGATGGGATTGATGTGCTTTAAAACCATTGCTAACCACAACGACTCGGCGGAGTCACGGCGAACACGGCTTCTTCATTTAGAGTTTACTCTTTTGCCCCGCTGTGCATTCGCCGAGACGCCGTGGTATCTCCCTCAACTTAAGCCAATCCCCCATCACAAATCCTTCGGGCTCTTTATCCATTTTAAAGTACACTCACCTGAACGCACATCTTTCCAGTTTCCAATATTTACCTCAAAACAGGCAATGGTAGCGGTGGGAACAGCATTAGTAAAACGCCTGTCTGATAGCTCAGCGATGACCTGCTCCGTCATTGGGTTGTGGCCAACTGTCATTACCACATTACACTCTTCAGACGTTTGTCTGATAGCATCCAGATAATCCTTCGATCCTCCATAATACAGATCATCATTCCACGAAATTATCTCCTCATTCACACCTAATTCATCAACCACAGACAGAACAGTTGCTTTTGCCCGGGCTGCGGGCGAACTGACAATGGCATCAGGAATCAGGTTCAGCCGTTTCAACAACTGCCCCATTTTTGGAGCATCTTTTTTGCCCCGATTGTTCAGCGGACGCTCAAAATCCTTGAGGTCACGATCTCCCCAAGAGGATTTTGCGTGGCGCATAAGGAGAATAGTTTTGGGTGATGGTGGCATTGAGCAGTTTTTTAAAGCGTATTAAAATTTTCGATCAGGTACAGAATCCATCTTCAATATAGTTCTCGGTAAATAAAATCCAAGCGCCACTCCTCTTGTCATCATAAAAAGAACCATCGCCAGCCAAAGTCCGTGAATGGCGAAAATCATCGTACCGAAATAGTAAGCAGGTAAAAAAATCACGAACGTAGCCACGAGCATGGTATTCCGCATCGGACCGGTTTCTGTGGCGCCAATAAATATGCCATCCAAAATATAGCAGAAACTTGATACAATAGGCGCCATAATCGTCCAGATGAGAACCACTTTTGCCAAGTCAATGACCTCCCGGTTGTTTGTGAATATTGCCAAAATCGGGTCGCTGAAAGCCCAGTAAATCAAGGTTCCTAAAACACCAAGCGCCATTCCCCAGCCAAGATTGTAGGTGACTGCTTGTTTGAGTTTTTCCTTATCCTTGCTGCCCTTAAACCTGCCGATCAAACTTTCCGCAGCATAGGCAAAACCATCAATCCCGTACGAAGCCACCATCCAAAGCTGAAGTAAAATAGTGTTTGCTGCCAAAACTAAATCTCCCTGTTTGGCAGACATCGCCGTAAAAAAGGAAAAGGTGAAAATGAGGCAGATGGTCCGAATAAAAATATCTCTATTGACTGAAAAATACTCTTTAAGCGCTACGGTATTGATCAGCTCTGTGGGTAAATAATGAGAAATGTATCGTTTATATCTTCTGAAAAACAGGTAAACGCCCAACCCAAGCGCCAGATACGTAGAGATCAGGGTTCCCCAAGCCACACCATCTACGTGCATATCCAATACCTGGATAAAAAATACATTCAGCACAATGTTCAGCACGTTGTGCGCAATGGTAATGATCATTGGATATTTGGCATTCTGCATCCCCAGAAACCAGCCCTGTAACCCATAAAGAGCGAGCATTGCCGGTGCGGTATAAATCCGGATATCATAATAAACCCGTGTGTATTCGGCTACTTCATTGCTGCTCTCAATAATCCATAAACTGAATAGAATGATTGGGACCTGGAACAGAATCAACATCAACCCGATGCCAAGTGCAATGAGCTGAACTCTGGCGAGAATCAAAATCATTTTAGAGCGATCGCGGGCGCCATACTCCTGAGCGGTGAGTCCCGTTGTACCCATTCGAAGGAATCCAAATCCCCAAAAGATGAAATTAAAAATCATACTTCCCACAGCCAGCGCACCTAAATAGTAGATTTGATCGAGATGCCCAACCAACGCTGTATCTACCACACCCAGCAGCGGTACCGAAAGGTTGCTGATGATGTTAGGAATTGCGAGTTTTAGAATGGTTTTGTTCAAAGGACGCTGTTGGTTTACTAATAATCCGAGCTTGGGCATTAAGTCATACCCTTTTTGATGATTTTCTGACGTTTTATTTAAACCTTGTCATCAAAACCACAAAAAGTATCGTTTAATTTTCACGATTAAAACCAAAACATGGAACTAAGCTATTGGCAGAGTCGCTGGCGAAAAAATAAGATTGGGTTTCATCTGCCTGAGGGATATCCCGGGTTGCAGAAGTACTGGCATCATCTCGATATTACCGATCATCCTGTGGTACTGGTTCCTCTTTGTGGTAAATCCATTGATATGGTTTGGATGGAAGAACAGGGAGGGACCGTTATTGGTGTGGAAATCTCAGAAAAAGCAATTCTGGATTTTTTGGATGAAAACAATCGGGAGTATAAAACAAACACATTTGCCAATTTCACCATTTATCAAACAGGCAAGATTCATCTCTGGTGCGGCGATTTTATGAAGCTGCCTAAGCACAAACTCCCAAAAATTAATCTGATTTTTGACAAAGGGGCCTTAATTGCCCTGCCACCCAAAATGCGAATTTCATATTTTTACAAAATAAAAGAGCTTGCCGGTAATAGCACAAAAATACTGCTCCAACATTTCGAATATCCTCAAAATCAAATGCCCGGGCCACCTTTTAGTGTTTCTGAAGAAGAGATTGAAAATGCTTTTAAAGCCACTTTTTCGATCCATTTGCTTGAATCGAACAACATCAAGCCGGAAACTTTTCCTAAATTTCAGCGTCGGGGATTAAATAGCATAATAGTAGAACAGCTATTGTTTTTGGAGCCAAAGTTGCCTTAATTTTGAATTAAATGTTAACTTTCTGCTACTTAAGCTTTTGAAAGTTGCATCTCAAGTAACCTGCATTTATTTTCAGTCTCATTTTAACGATCTTCGTAAAACCTCATTCAACTGTCTCATGGATATAGATAAGCGCAATAATCTACTTACAATTTTACTCGGAGTTTTGATTCTCGGTCTCAGCTGGTACTTGTATCGCTCATTAGTTGACCCATATCAAGAAGTATTGGAAGAACGCGAGCTGGTAGAAAGAGAACGCCACCGTATGGAAATTACACGTGATGCCTTGGTTCAGTACAAAAATAGAAGAGGCGATTTTCCACCAACTGAAGGCGGTTTAGATAGTTTGGTAGCCTTTTTAAAATCAGATTCCTTTATGGTTGAACGAGGAGATTCGTTACTTGCATTCCGGTCTCCTTCAACATACTCACCGGATTCTGTAATTTACTCACCCCGGGCTCCTCACAACAGATTTGAGTATACTCTCAACGATACTATAAACCCAAAGCTTTATCTCTTAGAAAATCCGGGATCGGACGATCGAATTGGTGATCTTGAGCGGACAACGATGTTGAATGCTCCTAACTGGAACTAAATATGGAAAGTGACGGGATTTGTCTTGGTGTTTGTTATGCCGATAACCAACTGTTTTATTCGGTTAACGACCCAGAAAATCCCGGATCACTACAACATATAGGTTGCTTCGATTTTAATTTTGATGTACGCAATGCCGTCGTTACAGGAGATGGCGATGCGTTTACAGGTATTAAATCTTCCCTGGAAAAATTAAAGGAAAAGTTTAATTGTTCAACTGTTCGGATTTTATCTCCGGCCATCGAAGAGTGTTGGAGTATTGTTCCGCGCTCGGTTTATGAAGAGCCCGAAGAGAGAGAATCACACATCCATATTTTAATGCATGGAATTGATAGTTCAAATCGTGTATCTACTTGGTATCCTCTTCACAATGCTGATTACAAACTGCTCCTTGCCCGAAATTCAACGACAATGATGGGTTTTCAAAAGTTACTGGGATCATTTTCAAACTCAGAGTATGTATCAGAATTTGAAGTAGGAAACGCATGGCAGGATTTTACCCAGGTAAATGGCTCTTTTTTAACCATTCATTGCCAAAAAAACTACTTGTCTGTTTCATCCCATATTTTAGGAAAACTTAGGGGATCTACTGTAATTCGGTTTGATAACCGTACCGATCTCCCCTACTTATGGACACTTTACAGCAGTAAGTTATCCTGGATGCGTGGCATTCATGAACAAATTTATGTTTATGGCCAATATGCTCAGCAAATTAATGAAGCGCTCACTCCTTTCTTGGATGATGATAATGATGTTACCGTAATGAACACTCTTCAGGTGATGAATGTTGAAGCAAAAGAGCAAACATACGGGTTCAGGCTTGAAGCCGCCTTTCCAGCCGTAATGTTGAGTTTAAATATCGATTCAGAAAAAATGAACCTCCATGAGAATCATAACGGGTAAATTAAAAGGAAGAAATGTACCCATTCCAAAAACGGATCTGTTAAGGCCCACATCAGACCGAACAAAAGAGAGTCTTTTTTCTGTGATTGCAGCCCGGCGATACCTCGATCAAACCGTGGTGCTCGATCTTTTTGCCGGTAGTGGAAACCTGGGGTTCGAAGCCATTTCAAGAGGTGCAAAACATGCAACGTTTGTAGATAGTGAATCTGCACATCTCGAACATATCACAAAACTGGCTGAAACATTTGAGGTTGCAGATCAAATTCTCACAGTAAATTCTGATGTGGAAGATTATCTTGAAAGATCGCATGCCTCGTTCGACTTTATTTTTGCTGATCCTCCCTACGATTATTACAATATGGAAGGCCTGATTCACTCCATTATGGATAATGATTGGCTGAATACCGACGGATGGTTTATTTTAGAACATGATAAACGGCACGATTTTTCCAAGCTCGAAAAATGTGTCTTTTCAAAAGCATACGGCAGAACGATTGTCAGTATATTTAAGCATTCGGATTTAGATTCTTAATACCCACCAAAACCCAATTCCATGAGTAAAGTTGCCCTCTACGCCGGCTCTTTTGATCCCGTAACCAATGGTCATTTAGATATATTGGAACGGGCAACCAAGCTTTTTGATAAAGTGATCGTCACCGTGGCGGTTAATAAAAACAAAAAAACACTGTTTACAGGAGATGAGCGCGTTCAACTTTTGAAAGATTCCATCAAACCGTACCCTTGGAGTGATAAATTAGAGGTTGAACAATTTACAGGATTGCTGATTGATTTTGCTCAAAAAAAAGATGCTAATATCCTTATTCGAGGTGCACGGCGGGTTTCGGATTTTGAATATGAATTTCAGATGGCACTCACCAACCGAAGGCTTGCCCCAACCATCGACACCGTTTTCCTTATGCCCGATGAAAAGTACACATTTACGTCTGCCTCCATTGTACGAGAGATAGCGGCCTGGGAAGGCGATTTAAGCTCATTTGTACCGAACACCGTAGCTAAAGCGCTTCAAGAAAAATATTCCTGATAATTTAATTAGCGCCTTTGCTGTCAATAGAATGTAGGCGTAGTTTTTGGTATTTTTAAAACCGTCCGCAATAATCATTTACCTTTACTGAACACATGATCTCAAATAGAGCCAACAACCTTTCTCCATCTGAAACCCTGAAAATTACTGCTAAAGCCAAACAAATGGCTCGCAAGGGAGCGTCGGTAATTTCATTAAGTGCGGGTGAACCTGACTTTAAAACTCCGGCGCATATTTGTAATGCCGCAATTGAAGCCATTACGGACGGGTTTCATGGCTATACCATGAATACCGGAATGCCCGAACTGAGAGAAGCTATTTCTGCCAAATTAAAAAAAGACAATAATTTAGATTTTACAGCCGATCAAATTGTGCTCTCCAATGGCGCAAAACAGTCGATTGGGTTTTCCATTTTAGCAACCATTAACCCGGGTGATGAAGTACTGATTCCGGCACCTTATTGGGTTTCATATCCTGAAATGGTAAAAATGGCAGATGGAATTCCTAAAGTTGTAAGTACCACATTTGCGAATAATTATAAGCTGACTCCCGAACAGCTCGAAGAAGCGATCACAAAAAAAACAAAAGCTATTATTCTTTGTACGCCTTCGAATCCTACGGGCGCCTGCTATTCCAAAAAGGAGTTAAAAGCACTGGGTGATGTTCTTGAAAAACACCCCGATATCATCATTTTTTCTGATGAAATTTATGAGTACATCGTGTTTGATGGCGAACACACCAGCATACTCAATGCCTCACCGGCATTAAAAGACAGAACCGTTATCATAAACGGATTCTCGAAAGGATTTGCAATGACCGGCTGGCGGCTCGGCTATATTGCCGGTCCAAAATCAATTGTGGACGCAATGGCAAAAATTCAAAGTCAGGAAACCTCAGCGCCGTCTTCAATCTCACAAAAAGCAGGTTTAGCTGCCTACACCGGAACCATGAAGCCGATTCTGGAAATGAGAAAAGCGTTTAAAGAACGGCGAGATTTTATCGTTCAGAGCCTGCGTGAAATTGAGGGAGTTGAATGCTTTACTCCGTCGGGTGCTTTTTATGTTTTTCCTGATATCCATCAATTTTTAAGCAAAAAAACAGCTGATGGTCTAAAGATTGAAACATCTACTGATCTTTGCATCTACCTTCTTGAAAAACACGGGGTAGCCACCGTTCCCGGAGATGCTTTTGGTGAACCCAATGGCCTACGGATCAGTTATGCCGCTTCCATAGAGCAATTAAAAGAAGCCATGATTCGATTTAATAATGGTTTATCCCAAATAAAGTAAGGAGTAGTTTACCGGTTTTGGCATGTTTTATGCCAATACAGTTCTAAACAAACACATAAAATTTTACTATGCCTACATACGAATATAAACGAAAAGATGGGTCTACCTTTGAAATAGTTCAGCCCATGAGTGATGATGCACTCACAAAATGTCCTACCACAGGTCAAGATGTAAAACGTATTATCTCGGGCGGAGGCGGCGTTGTTTTAAAAGGAAGTGGTTGGTATGTAACCGACTACAAAAATAAGGGCAATGGTAAAGAAACAGATAATGAGAAAAAGAACGGTTCTTCTGAAGCTCCAAAATCAGAAACACCAAAAAAATCTGGTGAAGACACTAAAAAATCTACGCCGAAAGAATAACTAATGGAAAAAGAGAGATCAGACATTTACAATCAGGCATCCGAGCAGTTTGTTCTTCTTTGGGGCGAAATGGCCTCTGCATGGGGCATCAACAAAACGATGGCGCAAATTCATGCCCTTTTATATGCAGAAAGCGAACCTCTCGATACAGATACCATCATGAAGCAGTTAGAGATTAGCAGAGGAAATGCGAATATGAACCTTCGCAATTTGGTTAAGTGGCAACTGATTACAAAAGTCCATTTTAAAGGTCAGCGAAAAGATTTCTATACCGCAGAAAAAGATGTTTGGAATATTGTTGCCCTGCTAATAAATGAGCGACAACAGCGAGAAATTGAACCGATCCATCAAAATCTAATCAGCTGTTTAGAACTGTTTGATGACAAAGAAACGCTCACAAAAGAGGAAGAAGATTTTAAAGAACGAATTCAACGTTTTGTAGAATTTTTAGAAATGTTCGACCGATTTACAAAAGCGATGCTTCCCTATATCAATAAAAAGAATTTGAAGTTTCTGAAACAATTAGTAAAGCTGGCAGAAGCACATCAAACATTAAAAGGCGGAAAAAATACATCACTTTCAACCGAACCGGATGACTAAAACAACGCGCGACATTGGCAACGAAGGCGAAAATATTGCGGCTGCTTATTTAGAGTCGAAAGGATGGATTATTTTAGACCGAAACTACTTTTTCGAAAAAGCAGAAATAGACATTGTGGCATTCGACCGCACTCAAATTATTTTTGTGGAAGTTAAATTACGTTCCAACATTTATTTTGGCAGACCAGAAGAGTACGTAACACCTTCGAAGGAAAAAAACATGAAGTCTGCTGCCGAAGCATGGATTTACGAACGAAAAATGGAGACCGCTCTTGTTCGGTTTGATATTATTTCCGTTGTTCAGGATGGAAATTCAGCTCCGGATATTACCCACTTTGAAGATGCATTCCGATAACGAAAATACAGTTATGAAACCCACTCCGATGCAACTTTTTCGGACAGTGCTATCGATGATCGTTTTTTCATTGTTACTGTTATTGATCATTCCAATTTCACTCTTTCTGTTAATTATCTCTTTCGGCAGGCTCACAAATTTTATTGTTGAATACTTTGGTCCCTTCATTTCATATCCGGTTCTTTGGATTTTAGGAATTGATTTTCACATCGATAAAAAAGTCGATCCCTTACCAAAACAAGTCGTTTATATTTCCAACCACAGCTCCACTCTCGATCTTTTTACCATTCTTGCACTCGGCCTGCCACGAGTTCGATTTGTAGCCAAGTGGGAATTACAATACAATCCTCTCTTTTTCATTATTGGCCGATTGACGGGTCAGGTATTTATAAAACGACAAAAATCAAAAAAAGCGATAGCGACGCTTCAAAAATCGTACGATAAAATTAAAAAACAGCAGCTTTCGATATTTGCCGCACCGGAAGGCTCCCGAAAACATGAGGGGGTAATTGGCCCTTTTAAAAAGGGGCCGTTTCGAACAGCACTCGCACTAAATTATCCCATTGTACCCATCTATTTCGAAGGCAACAGAGAACTCAGTAATGGCGGTTCGATGTTTACCAAACCCGGGAAATGTATTGCACATATTCACCCGCCAATAGATACTTCCGACTGGACGCTGGATAACCTTCCTGAAAAAATTGATCATGTTCAAAGTCGATATAAACAGTGGGCAGGGGTTAAGTAAGTCCTTTTCTGCCAATTAGTTAAGTATATCCACCTATTCCTTAATTATTTGATTAGTTATGTTAAGATCAAATTATCAGCTTAAAATGTGTTTTTTGATTAGCAGAACATATATTAATAGCACATTTAGGAACAAAAACGATTTGGCAGCCTGATTTAATTCGTCTTCCATAAATCTGCTGCTTGTACTCATTCATTTTCACCCATCATTAGGAGCAAATTCATGAAGTATATCTTAGCATTAGATCAAGGAACGACAAGCTCAAGAGCTATTCTATTTGATAAACAAGGCGAAATAGTTGCCACCGCCCAAAAAGAGTTCGAACAATTTTTCCCAAAAGCCGGATGGGTTGAACACGACCCATCAGAAATTTGGTCATCACAAGTAGGTGTTGCCGCCGAAGTTGTTTCCCGCGCCAATTTAAGTGCGAAATCAATCGCAGCTATTGGTATTACCAATCAACGCGAAACCACAGTTGTTTGGGATAAAAACACCGGAAAACCTGTCTACAATGCCATTGTTTGGCAAGATCGTAGAACGGCCACTATTTGCAATCAACTGCGCGAAGAAGGCCATGCAGATATGTTCCAAAACAAAACCGGCCTGATTCTCGATTCCTATTTTTCAGGCACCAAGGTAAAATGGATTTTAGATAATGTGGATGGAGCACGCAAAAAAGCAGAAAACGGAGATCTGATTTTTGGAACGATTGACAGCTGGCTTGTTTGGAAATTGACAGGTGGAAAAGTTCATGCCACGGATAGTACAAATGCCAGCAGAACACTTTTGTATAACATTTATGAACAAAAATGGGATAAGGAAATTTTGGATCTGCTTGATATTCCTACATCTATGCTTCCCGAAGTTCGTTCGAGCAGTGAAGTTTATGGCGAAACTTCCGGTGATATTTTTGCGCACAGTTTGCCCATTGCAGGAATTGCGGGAGATCAGCAGGCAGCACTTTTTGGTCAGGTTTGCTCCCAGCCCGGGATGGCAAAAAACACATACGGAACTGGTTGCTTTATGCTTCTTCAAACGGGCGAAAAACCAATCAAAAGTACAAACAATCTTTTGACTACCATTGCTTGGAAAATAGATGGAAAAGTTTGTTATGCTCTCGAAGGCAGTGTTTTTATTGGCGGAGCTGTTGTTCAGTGGCTTCGTGACGGACTTGGAATGATTCGTTCATCGGATGAGATTGAAAACCTTGCAAAACAGGTAGACGACAACGATGGTGTCTACATTGTGCCTGCTTTTTCCGGCCTGGGCGCCCCACACTGGGACCCTTACGCACGCGGAACGCTTATTGGACTAACCCGTGGCACAACCCGATCACACATCGCCAGGGCAGCTCTGGAGTCCATTGCTTATCAAAGCACCGATTTGTTGCGTGCAATGGAATCCGATGCAAGAATTTCTTTAAAAGAGATGAGGGTTGATGGCGGGGCATCTGTTAATAATCTACTGATGCAGTTTCAGTCAGATATTTTAAATAAACCGGTGGTGCGGCCAAAAGTTACTGAAACCACCGCTCTTGGAGCAGCTTATCTGGCAGGATTAGCTGTGGGTTATTGGGATAGTATTGATGAGATCAACAAAAAATGGCAGATTGATAAAACTTTTGAGCCTAAAATGGAACAGAAAAAGCGTGAAGAGCTTTTGGGTAAGTGGCATGATGCAGTAGAGCGCTCCAAAAATTGGAGTAAAGAAGAATAAAAAAATCAACTGATCTATTTTGAACAGAGAAACCAATATCAAAGAGCTTCAGGACGAAACTAAAATCTGGGATTTTGTAATTATTGGCGGTGGCGCAACCGGACTGGGCACAGCGGTGGAAGCCGCATCTCGAGGATATAAAACACTCCTTTTAGAGCAGCATGATTTTGCAAAGGGTACATCAAGCCGAAGCACAAAATTGGTGCATGGTGGTGTGCGGTATTTGCGCCAGGGAAATATTTCGCTGGTACTGGAAGCGTTGAAAGAACGTGGGCTGTTGATGGAAAATGCTCCTCATCTCGTAAAAAATCAATCCTTCATCGTTCCAAATTACGATTGGTGGGAAGGCCCTTTTTACGGTATTGGCATGAAAATTTACGATAAACTTGCCGGCGATTTAGGGCTTGGTCCATCAAAACATTTATCCGTTAAAAAAACGCTCGAGTACATTCCCACGCTGGAACCGGGTGGACTTGTTGGCGGCGTGATTTATTATGACGCTCAGTTTGATGACTCCAGGCTTGCAATCAATTTACTGCAAACACTGGATGATCATGACGGAGTTGGAATTAATTATGCGAAAGTAACCGGGCTTCGTAAATCAAACAATTTGGTAAGCGGAGTTTCTGTGAAGGATATGGAAAGCGGTGATGAATTTGATGTAAATGCCCGCGCAGTAATTAACGCAACAGGAGTATTTACAGACAGCATCCGGCAGATGGATAATAAAAATACTGATTCAATCATTCAGCCGAGTCAGGGTGTTCATATTGTTTTAGATAAGAAATTCCTGCCCGGGGAAAGTGCCATTATGGTTCCTAAAACGGATGATGGCAGGGTACTTTTTGCGGTCCCCTGGCACGATAAAGTAATAGTGGGTACAACCGATACCCCTGTAAAAGAAGCTTCTCTTGAACCCAGGGCTCAAAAAAAAGAGATTGAATTTCTCCTGACCCATTGTGCCCGTTATATGACCGGAGATCCTGAACCTGAAGATGTTTTAAGTGTATTTGCCGGATTGCGTCCGCTTGTGAGTTCTGGAAAAGGGAAAAATACATCCACCATTTCGCGGGATCATACGTTAATGATAGATCCATCCGGACTTGTAACCATTACAGGTGGAAAATGGACTACGTACCGAAAAATGGCTGAAGATACCATTGACGAAGCAACTGTTGTGGCCGGACTCGATTCCCGCCCTTCCATCACATCAACCCTAAGACTTCATGGATGGCTTAAAAATAATGATGCTGCCGAACCTTATTCATTCTATGGATCTGATGCACCTTCTTTACTTAAAATTGAAAAAGAACAACCCGGTTGGGGTGATCAAATGCATCCAAAACTAACCAATCGTCCTGCTGAAGTAATTTGGGCCGCAAGAAATGAAATGGCACGTACGGTTGAGGATGTGTTAGCAAGAAGAACCCGTGCGCTACTATTGGATGCTAAAGCAAGTGTGGAAATTGCGGAAGATGTAGCCACACTTCTTGCAAAAGAGCTGGGATACAACAAAACGTGGGTTACTAATCAAACAAAAGAATATACTGAACTCGCAAAAGGTTATTTATTGAATCCATGAACAATATTATCACATTTAATGAAATAAAAGCTAAACAGCTTCTATCAGATTTAAAATTATTGATCCAAGGGGGAATTTCGTTTAACGATGCAAAACAGGTTTCCCGGCATCTTGGCGTTCAACTTGATGAACAATCTACCACCTTTCTTTTTTGGAACCCCGAGTTTAAAGAAGCAAAAAAACTCAATCTTGAACTTTTTCTTCCATCTCAACATCTCAAGTTTGATAAGCCCGAACAACACGCTTCTTTTACCTATCGAACGTTTCCACTTATCACAAACGGAAATTTTGCAGCTGCATCACTTGATGATGTTCCCATTGGAACTAAAGAAAAAATAGGAGCACTTTATCAGGTTAAACTAACCTACGAGAATGGGAATACATTAATTGTTCGAGATCCATTAGCTTCGTCTATTCCTTATGGAATTTTTGCTCCATCGGAAATTTATGATGTTGATAAAGCTCTATCCAAAAGAAAGGACTTAGAATATTATCAGCATCTGAGTGAGCAATTGACTCCTAAAAATGATTTCCGAATAGATCCCTCCGTTAATCTGCTCGAGATCCATACCCAAACGGCCACAAGAGAAGGTACTCTCCATTCGTTAGCACAGCGATACAATCAAATCGCTTCTAAGTTATTGACAAACGAAGAACTCTCTGCTGATGAAAAAAATCTTACCGGATTTGATGCCATTGAGTTAATGCCCATTGATCCGGTTATTGAACATCCCGAAAATCATCAGTTTTGGAAACCTATAAATTCACCCAAAAAAGATGGCGACGAACTAACCGTACGGCTTAGAAAACCCAATACTGTAAATTGGGGATATGATACGGTTATTTTTGGAGCCGGTGCCATCAATCCATCACTCCTTTCGAGTGGCCGGCCTGATGAATTAATTGAGCTGATAGAAATCCTTCATAATTTCCCCAAACCTATCAAAGTTGTTTTGGATGTTTGTTATGGGCATGCACACAATCAAGCTGTAGATATTTTGCCCACCATTTATTTTTCCGGCAAAAATATTTATGGCCAGGATGTGAACTATCAACACCCCATGGTTCGGGCGATTATTCTGGAAATGCAGCGTCGAAAAATGAACTACGGGTTTGATGGTATTCGCGTTGATGCGGCTCAAGACATCAACTATTATGATTCCGAATCTGAAAAACTCATCTATGATGATGACTATCTACAAGAGATGAGTAATATAAAACAAGAGGTTGCGGGTGTTGAATATCGCCCCTGGATGATTTTTGAAGATGGACGGCCGTGGCCTCGCGACGATTGGGAACTTGCTGCTACAAACAGAGAGATCACTAAAAAACAACCTTATGCTTTTCAATGGGCTCCTATGACTTTCGCTTACAATACTCCATACAGCTTTACCTATTGGGTATCGAAATGGTGGAGAATAAAGGAAGTGTTGCAATATGGGGACAAATGGATAGGTGGGTACGCCAATCATGATACCATGAGAAGGGGAACCCAGGCAGATCCCACAAAAATAAATGTGAACACCCAGTTAGGAAATTCATTAAAAATGATCATGGAGAATGCATATAACAATCCTGCAAGTACCTTATTGATGAACGGTTTTTTACCGGGAGTCCCGATGGATTTCTTGCAGGCTCTTGGTAGTACTCCCTGGAGTTTTATGAGAGATACAGATACAACATATGCCATAAAAGTTGTGGCTGAAGAAGCTCCTTTTTTAAAATGGCAGGTTACGGAAGTAGAATTTAGACAGTCCCATTTTTTTACCCGGCTCAAATATATGGGTTTTAAATCTTTGAGTGAACTTAGAAGGTTTTCACAAATTTTATTAGATCTTGTGGGTTCCACAAACTATGATCCTTCCATCATAGCAAGAAACTTAAATAAAGTAGAACCGGGTTTTGATGTAAATGAATGGACTGAACAAAAGCTAAAAAAATATGCTGCTGCCTGGATGCTTGATGTGAATGAATACTGTAATGTTGATCAGCATTCTCATTTTATCAACAAAAAGAAAGCTGATTTTAATTTAGAAGTCCGAAATTTCAGGCTTAATAATCCATGGTTAATTAACAAATTCCAAGATGCGGATATGCTTAGCTATCATGAACCTTTAGATGGTTCTGTCATTTTTTTCGGATATAGAAAAGATCCGGGTTCAGGTAAAGAGCTGGTTTTTATTGCCAATATGGAAGGTCAACCCAAACAAATTACTCCATCAAAACTTCCAATTCCTATTCTAAATACAGATAGATGGAAAGTAGGGTGTGGAACGCCATCCATCTCCCATAAAAAAATTACTGATTCTATTCGGTTCTCAATATCTCAGGCACTTATTTTTGAAAAAACTTAGCACCTCAGCAAACGCTTCGTTCTAACTATTTTTCTCGGTAAAAATAAATCTTCTTATTGTTTGCGTCCTTACCACTTTTAATTTTCACATTATTCTCTTGATTGTACTGATATACAGCCGTTCTCATAGAGTTAACGCTTTTATCATTTGTATATTCAACTTCTACTGCCTGTCCGCCCGGTTGTAGTTTATCCAAGGCATCCATCAAGGGCTTAAACTTTGATGATCTTCGCTTACTTGATTTTATTTGTGATCGTTTTACGAATTTTATGTCCATTTCTCAATATTCTGTTAATATTTATAACATTTTATGAATAATTTTTTTTCGAAACCTATGCATACAAAAGTCTACATCACAAGTATTAATTCAACATCATAATCTACTTATAAATGAATGACCAATAAACATTTTAAAATAATTAAAACAAAAAGTAGTGAACTTCACTTTAATATTCTAAGGATTTAACATCCTTTAATGGCATGTTCGAAAAATATTACCACCTTTAAACGTAGCTTTTATTTTATATTTAACTATAGTTGGCAATCTACTCTATTTATTACGACAAGGCTGAAAAATTGTTTCTTGTGATATTTTATATCATGTAAAAAAAAGTAATCAAGAAATATGATAAGGTATATTTATAGACATGGTGCCAGCTCTCTCACAAGCGTAACTCAAAAATCACAGAAAATAAAAAAGGACAACTCTATAAATAAAGTTGTCCTTTGTGGGCGCTGAGGGATTCGAACCCCCGACCCCCTCGGTGTAAACGAGATGCTCTAAACCAACTGAGCTAAGCGCCCTGCATTTGTAATCAGGACGCCAAATATAAGAAGGTTAACGTTCTGCACAAAACAGTTTTTACTCTTTCAGAATTTTTTTATTTATAAGAAGAGGTTAACACCGTTAACCTAAAATACTTATATTGATGAAAAGCTTCTTTAATTAAAAATAGAGTATATTATGCCTGGTAAAAAGAAAAACAAGAGTGTAGTATTTATTGATGGTGGACGAACACCTTTTTTAAAATCCGGTACTGATTTTAAAAAAATGTCGTCTTATGATTTAGGGCGACTGGCAATTGCCGGGCTGATAACAAAAACAAAATTGGACGGCGATCATGTGGATCGCGTCTACTTTGGCAATGTGATCCAGGATATTAACACCAGTAACGTTGCCCGGGAATCCTCTCTGGCGGCAGGACTACCCGAGCACATTCCCGCAAACACCATTTCCATGGCATGTATTTCATCCAACATGGCGCTTACTACCGCAATGGATACCATCATCACCGGAAACGCAGCTGCGGCTGTAGTTGGAGGAACTGAAGTGATGAGTGACATTCCCATCCGTTTTCGAAAAAAATTCCGCCAAAAATTGCTTGAAACACAAAAATATAAATCACCAACAGATTACTTAACGTTTCTAAAAGGATTATCTCCTTCCGATTTACTTCCTGAAATTCCTTCCATCGCAGAATTTTCAACCGGAATAACAATGGGGGAAAGTTGTGATATGATGGCTGCCAAATACGATATTTCGCGGGAAGAACAAGATGCTTATGCCCTGCGCTCCCACCTTCTTGCTGATAAAGCATCAAAATATCTATCCGATGATATTTTTCCGATTCCGGTAAATGACGGAGATACGATCATCAGTGAAGATAACGGGATACGTGGGGATAGTACTCCCGAAAAGCTTGCGTCCCTTCAGCCTTCCTTCATCAAACCGCACGGAACCGTTACTGCCGGGAATTCTTCATTTCTTACCGATGGTGCCTCAGCGGGTCTTATAATGGATGAAGAGTTTGCTGTTAAACATGGTTACAAACCAAAGGCCACACTTCGTGCTTATAGCTATGTTGCAAACAGACCCGATGACGACTTGCTTATTGGCCCGGCTCATGCTGTTCCGAAAGTGCTTGACAACATGAATCTTTCCATAGATGATATTGATGTGTTTGAATTTCATGAAGCGTTTGCGGGACAAATGTTAACCGTGCTGAAAGCCTTGGCCAGTGATTCTTTTGCCAAAGAGCAGTTGAACAGAAAAGAGAAAGTTGGAGTTATTCCCTACAATAAATTGAACAGCTGGGGCGGGTCTTTATCAATTGGCCATCCATTTGGCGCCACCGGTGTGCGACTTGTAACAACTGCGGCAAACCGGCTCATCCATGAAAATGGTAAATATGCCTTAATCGCTGCATGTGCTGCCGGCGGACAGGGTCATGCCATGATTATTGAACGATATGAAAGTGAATAAAAGACTGATTTTCTAAAAGACATCAACACAACAAATTATCAAATAACAATATCATGAGCACAAAATCTATTCTTCATTCTGAAATAATAAAGAACGTTGCAGTTGTCACTTTAAACACTCCCGGTGAAAAAGTTAATAAGCTTGATGAAAAACTAATTGATGAGTTTTCAACATTTTTAGATGAATTGGAGTCTGATAAAGAGCTTCTGGGAGCCGTACTTCTAAGTGGGAAAAAAGAAAATTTTATTGCAGGAGCAGATATTGAAATGTTTAAAACCCGAACTACAGCTAAGGAGCTTTCTGAGCTCAGCTGGACAGGCCATGAAATTTTAAACCGGGTTGAAAACTTCAAAAAACCTATCGTAGTTGGAATTCATGGAACCTGCATGGGGGGCGGTACGGAGCTTGCATTAGCTTGTCATTACCGAATAGTATCAGATCATTCAGCAACCAAAATTGGGCTGCCTGAAGTAAAACTTGGGTTACTTCCGGGAATGGGTGGAACCCAACGCCTGCCTCGATTAATAGGACTTCAAAAATCACTCCCCTATTTACTGACCGGGAAAAATATGTATGCTTATCAGGCAAAGAAAACAGGCTTTGCTAACGAAGTTATTCATCAATATGGGTTAAAAGATGCCGGAATGAGTGCGGTAAAAAAACTGTCAAAAAAGAAAATAAAGTCACCGGATAAAAGAGCTATTCCCGAAAAACTTATCGAGGGAAACCCATTAGGACGAAGCGTAATTTTTAAACAGGCACGGAAAATGACGCTGAGACAAACCAAGGGAAATTACCCGGCCCCTTTAAAAATTATTGATTCAGTAGCATTCGGTTTGAAAAATGGTTTTAAAGAAGGCCTTAAGAACGAATCAAAACTCTTTGGAGAACTTGCAGTAACTCCAGAGTCGCGGGCATTAGTAAACCTCTTTTTCGGGATAACAAATGCCAAAAAGAATCCTCTGGAAAAGGAGAAACATGAGGTTAAAAATATAGGTGTACTTGGTGCCGGCTTGATGGGATCGGGAATTTCACAGGTGAGTATTCAAAATGGATATCATGTGTGGCTTAAAGATCAACAAATCGATCAGGCCGTGAATGGTAAATCTACCATTGAAAAAGATCTGCAAAGTCAGGTAGATAAACGAATTCTATCGGATTTTGAAAAAGATGATCTGATCAGCAAAGTTCATCCTACCGCTTCTTATGATGGGTTCGATAAAATTGATGTTGTGATTGAAGCTGTTTTTGAAGATCTGAATTTAAAACAAACTATCGTGGAGGAAGTGGAGAAAAACTCAGATGAACATTGTATTTTCGCTTCCAATACCTCTTCCCTACCAATCAGTGATATTGCAGCGAAAGCAAAACGGCCGGAAAATATCATTGGGATGCACTACTTTTCTCCTGTTCAAAAAATGCCGCTTTTGGAAATCATCAAAACAGAAAAAACCGCTGACTGGGTAACCGCAACAGCGTATGATATTGGAGTCCAACAAGGAAAAACGGTAATTGTGGTGAACGATGGCCCCGGATTTTATACCACCCGCATTCTCGCTCCCTTTATGAATGAAGCCCTCCTTCTTTTGGAAGAAGGAGCCTCCATCGAACAGCTGGACAGGGCCATGAAAAATTATGGATTTCCTGTTGGCCCGATTGCACTGCTTGATGAGGTCGGGATTGATGTTGGCGCACACGTTGCTAAAACGCTCAGTGATGAATTTAAATCACGCGGAGCCAAAACAAGCACGAAGGCAAAAGAACTTTTAGATGCCGGGTATAAGGGGCGAAAGAACAAAAAAGGGTTTTACAAGTATGAATCAGGCTCCAAGAAAAAAGAGGTTAATACAGACATCTATGAGTATTTTGGAGGAACGGACCGGAAGAAATTCAGCGACACCGAAATACAGGAACGGCTTTTCTTGGTGATGGTTAATGAAGCCATACTTTGTTTGGAAGAAGGAATTCTTACAAAACCTGTAGACGGAGATCTCGGAGCCATTCTTGGCCTTGGTTTTCCACCCTTTTTAGGAGGCCCCTTTCGTTATGTTGACCGCAAGGGGGCAAACGCTGTTCAAGAACAAATGAAAAAACTTAAGGGTGAACATGGTGCCCGTTTTAAACCGGCCGATCTGCTCGTTGAAAAAGCTACAAACGGAGAATTTTTCTACACTGATTAACCTTTATACAGAACCATGGTTTGGTAAATACGTTGTACTCAGGGTTTAAAAATGGTATCTTTTCCCTGCTGAAAAAATTTAACTTAAAACTTCGTTTATGACTTTATTAAACCTGTATTTTTTGATGGGATCACCTGATGGCGGTGGCGATGGTGCCTTAATTAACCTTCTGTTTCTGGGAGCCCTCTTTTTTGTATTCTATTTTTTCATTATTCGTCCTCAAAGCAAGCGCCAAAAAGAGATACAAACGAAAGTATCTGAAATGAAAAAAGGTGACAAAGTTGTTACCGGTGGCGGAATGCTTGGTACTGTAAATTCAATTGATGACGACACAGTGCTTTTAGAAATCGACAGTGGTGTTAAAGCACGGTTTCAAAAGTCTGCAATCACGGATGTAAATCCCAATAAGAAGTAAATTTAATTGATGGTGGAACAGAAGGAGTAAATTTTTCTGTTTTGTTAATGCCATTACTCGGAGATAAGTTATGCCAGAAAATCCATTCCATAGTATACCGGAAGCTGTTGAAGATATCCGCAATGGAAAAATGATCATTGTTGTAGATGACGAAGATCGTGAAAATGAAGGGGATTTTCTGATGGCGGCAGATAAGGCCACACCTGAAGCCGTTAATATAATGGTAAAGCATGGCAGAGGCTTGGTTTGTGTGCCTATTACCCGTGGCAGAGCCCACGAGTTGAAACTCGACTATATGGTTTCAGAAGGTGCAGATCCCGATGAGGCCGCTTTTACAATTTCCGTTGATCATAAAAAACTGACCACAACCGGAATCTCTGCTCCCGACAGATCCAACACCATTAAAGAGATCATCAACCCGGAAGCAAAACCCGGAGACTTTCGCCGACCCGGACACGTATTTCCGCTGATTGGCGTAGATGGAGGTGTTTTGCGCCGTGCCGGACACACCGAGGCCGCTATTGATTTTGCCCGCCTTGCTGATTGTGCACCCGCAGGAATTATCTGCGAAATTATGCATGATGATGGTGAAATGGCACGCCTACCTGAGCTGATTACCCTCTCCAAAAAATTTGATATGAAACTGGTGACAATCAAGGATTTGATTGAATACCGCATGGAGCACGAATCTCTCATCAAAGAAATTTTTACCGTAGACATGCCCACCATTTATGGTGATTTTGATCTCCATGTGTTTGAAGAATCACTGACCGGCGATCATCATTTGGCATTTGTGAAAGGGGCGTGGTCGGAGGATGACACCGTATTGGTTCGTGTTCATTCAGCCAATGCGTTGGGTGATATTTTTGGCAGTAAACGAAGTGATAAAACAGCCCTTCTTCAACAGGCTATGAAAATGGTAGACGAATCTGAAAGCGGAGTTGTACTGTACATGAACCAGATGAGCCGTGAACAAGGAGTGGTTGATCAGCTGCTGGCCATTAAACTTCAGGATGATGGCTTGAGTAAGGAAGAGATCAAAAATAAGCTGGGCGTAAAAATAGATTCACGTGATTATGGTGTTGGCGCTCAAATTTTACACTCTCTTGGCGTTCGAAAATTACGATTACTCACCAATAATCCTGTGAAACGTGTTGGGCTTAAAAGTTTTGGGCTTGAAATGGTTGAAGAGGTTTCTATCCCAACCGATCATTTGGATTTAACCCATCACGAAGAGAAGTTGGATAAAGTTGAAACAAAAGATG
The DNA here is from genome assembly GCA_040876545.1 of Balneolaceae bacterium. GTDB lineage: Bacteria > Bacteroidota > Rhodothermia > Balneolales > Balneolaceae > SW132. The sequence goes on from JBBDPF010000029.1 coordinate 62,871, forward strand.
GGTTTCTAAAAAACCTGATGCTCGAATAGAGATTCATCAGACCTAAATAATTACATTTCTATACTGCTTTTATCCTGCCTCATTGGGTTTTCATCTTGTTGATCGCTCTCTTTTAAAGCTTCCTCCTCTACCGGTAAAATTTTCTTATGGAAAAGAAGCATAGCTATTATGGATGTGCTTATAGCTATGTCTGCAACATTAAAAATATAGGGAAACACCGGTGTATCCCACAGGACAAGGTTAAAGTGAATAAAGTCTACAACATGTCCATCAAGAACGCCACCATAGCCGCCAACAATTGCCATAAATAATCGATCAGCTATATTTCCCAAAGCCCCGCCAACAATCAGCCCCATGCAAAGCAGATAGTAAAAATTAGCGTTGTGCAATGTTTTTAAAATATAGAACAGAATCCCAATGGTTGCCAAAATCGCTACAATACTGATGGCCTGCGTAGACAACCAGTCCATGCCTAAGGCCATGCCCGGATTTTTTGTAAAATTGAACGCAAGCCAACCATCAATCACATCAAGCCGATGAAGACTAGGATTCGTTCGAACCCATTGTTTTGAAACCTGATCAAGAATCAAAATAATGATTGCGGGCACGAAGAGTACTGCTAATTTTTTATTGCGAAGTGACAAAGGGATTATCTGCGTTTTAGTTTTGCATCGATACTCAACTGAGTGTGCGGAACCGCTTCAAGGCGCCCTTTGGCAATCTTATTACCTGTTACTTTGCACACACCGTACGTTTTGTTATCAATTCGTGTAAGTGCATCATCCAGGTATCGAACGAATTTTTTTGTCCGATTAAAAAGCATATATGTTTTTTCACGTTCCTGTGCATCCGTACCTGCATCCGCCATATGAAATGAGTATGCCGATTCATCAGATGCATTTTCCATGCTTTCTTTCAAAGAATTCTGCAGGGTATTTAGTTCGTTTTCAGCTTCTTCACGTTTCGATAAAATGATTTCCCGAAAATATTCGAGTTCTTCATCGTTATACGGTGAAATACGCTTACTCTCTTTGGAATCTTTTGAAGATGCCATAAGCCTTATCCTTTTTTAACTGTTAATGGTTCGTTGAATAGAAATTTCGCAATTCTGTCCTTCTATATCCCAAGACTTAACAAAGTCTGGAGCTTCCAAAAGTTCATTGTCTACTTTTTCTGCTAAAGTTTCTGTTTTAATATTTTCCAGCCTTGCAGTGATCGCTTTTCGGAGATCATCTGATCCGCTAAATCCAATTTCAATACGGTCTGTTACTTCATAATCCGCTTCTTTCCGCATGTTTTGAACACGATTCATAAATTCCCTGGCCATTCCCTCCTGACGGAGTTCATCAGTTAGGTCGGTGTCTACTGCAACGGTAATTCCATCTTGTGTTTCAACTGACCACCCTTCCAAACCGGTTCGTTGGATTTCTAACTCATCGCCACTAATTGTAACGACATCATCTTCATCCATATCTAACTGAATGCTGCCAACGCTTTCGAACTTAGTAATTTGATCACTGGTTAATTTACTAATTTTCCCAGCAACTGCCTTCATCCTTTTACCAAGTCTTTTTCCTAATACAGGAAAATTTGGTTTTGCGGCTTTACTGACAATCCCCGAATCATCATCAACAAATTGGATGTCTTTAACGTTAACTTCATCCAAAATAATATCTTTCACCGCTTCAACAATTGAACGATCTTCTTCATTCATCGGCAAAATAATCTTCGCAAGCGGCTGACGCACATTTATATCTATCTGATTTCTAACCCGAAGTACCACCGTACTTATCGTTCTGGCAATATCCATCCGCCGCTCGAGCTGTTTATCGATCGCTGTTTCCTCAACCGTTGGGTAAAACGAAAGATGAACTGATTTTTCATCTTTTTCGGTTACATCATTCAGTTTTTGGAACAGCCACTCTCCTAAATACGGAGCAATTGGACTGATGATTTTTGATAGACTTGCAAGACACTCATAAAGTGTTTGATAAGCAGCTGTTTTATTCAGGCTTTTTCCTTCTTTCCAGAAACGCCGTCTGTTTCGTCGAACATACCAATTGCTCATCTCTTCAACAAACTGCTCAATTTCGCGGGCAGCTTTTGTCGGTTCATACTCTTCAAGGTGCTCATCCACAATTTTGATCACACTGTTCAGTCGAGAAATAATCCAGCGATCCATTTCGGTTCGCTCTGTTTTTGCAAGAGGCGACCCGGAATATGTAAACCCATCAATATTGGCATACATTGCAAAGAATGAATACGTATTTACAATGGTATTAAAAAACTTACGCTGTGTTTCCTGCAGTCCGTCTTCGCTGAACTTCAGGTTTTCCCATGGCGATGAATTGCTCATCATATACCATCGAACCGTATCGGCACCGTAGTTCTGTATTACTTCAAAAGGCTCTACAGCATTTCCTTTCGATTTACTCATTTTTTCACCGTTTTCATCCAACACAAGCCCGTTAGAAACCACATTATTATATGCAGGTTTATCAAACAACATGGTTCCGAGTGCATGAAGCGTATAGAACCATCCGCGTGTTTGATCTACACCTTCGGCAATAAAATCAGCGGGAAAATTGTCTTTGAACTTATCCTTATTTTCGAATGGATAATGCCATTGCGCCCACGGCATGGACCCGGAATCGAACCAAACATCCAACAGGTCGGGAACCCGAACCATCGTACCGCCATCAGGAGCATCCCAGGTTAAATCATCTATATAAGGGCGATGAAGGTCGATTTCGTCCTTCTCCTTTAACCCGGCTTTCTTTTTTAGCTCTTCAACGCTGCCAATACACTCAATGTAATTGGGATCTTTATCACTCACCCAAATTGGAATGGGTGATCCCCAAAATCGCTGACGCGAAACAGCCCAGTCAACATTATTTTCGAGCCAGGTTCCAAATCGTCCGGTCCCAGTGCTTTCGGGTTTCCAGTTAATATTTTTGTTGTAATCCACCATTTTCTGTTTCACTTCCGTAGTTCGTATAAACCACGACTCCACAGGGTAAGACATTAACGGTGTACCTTTGCGCCAATCAAAAGGATAGTTGTGGAGAAAGGTCTCGTGCTTGTACATCAATCCTTTTTCTTTGATAGCACGCGAAATTTCCTTGTCGGCATCTTTAAACCACTGACCGGCAAACTCTTCGATGATATCTTCAAACCGTCCTTCCGAGGTTACCGGATTGAACATTGGGATATCATTTTTCTTGCCTGTTTCATAATCGTCCGCACCAAAAGCCGGAGCCGTATGAACCACACCTGTTCCATCCTCGGTGGTTACGTAATCGGCTTCAATAACTCTCCACGCTTCCTTTTTATCAAATTCCTTCAACGCATAATCAAAAACGGGACTATAGGTTCGCCCGACCAAATCGCTTCCCTTGTAAGATTCCACAATTTCATAATCGTGATCAATAGCATCCCCCAAACTATCTTTGGCAAGAATGTAAAACTCCTCTTTGCCATCTTCCTGAACACGGATTTTCACGTATTCAATATCTTTTCCCACAGCAAGTGCCATGTTAGAGATGATGGTCCACGGAGTGGTAGTCCAGGCCAAAAAGAAAACATTTTCTTCACCATCAACGGGAAACTTCACGTATATGGAAGGATCCTGAGTTTCTTTGTATCCAAGGCTCACTTCATGTGAAGAGAGAACCGTTCCACTTCCGGGAGAGTACCACTGAATTTTGTACCCTTTATAAACTAAATCCTTTTCGTAAAGTTGCTTAAAAGCCCACCAGACAGATTCTATATAATTATTTTCGAATGTAACGTAGGGCTCATCAAGATCTACCCAATAGCCCATTCGTTGGGTTAAATCGTCCCACAAATGCTTGTATTTAAGCACGCTTTCCCGGCATTTGGCGTTGTACTCCGCCATTCCATATTCTTCAACCTGCGAGCGGCCTTCAAGGCCCAGCTCTTTTTCAATCTCAATTTCCACCGGAAGGCCGTGGGTATCCCAGCCGGCTTTACGATCTACGCGAAATCCCTTCAGCGTTTTGTACCGGCAAAAAAGATCTTTTACCGTCCGGGCCATCACATGATGGATTCCCGGCTTTCCGTTTGCTGTGGGAGGTCCTTCATAAAACGTAAAAGGAATACCATCGGCGCGCGAATCAAGACTTTCTTTAAAAATCTTATTCTCTTTCCACCAATTCAGTATTTCTACCTCAGCTTTTGGATATGCAAGCTGTTTAACTTCTTCGAATTTTTTACTCATATAGAACGTGTTCGTTCTTTTTTAGGAAATTGCAAATAAGTGCCAAATATACGAAAATGAATGGAATGTATATAGCT
>JBBDPF010000030.1:0-66483 GCA_040876545.1 Balneolaceae bacterium
TCAGAAGATAAGCTCCTTTTTATTTCCTTCAAGTAACCTAATAGTACGGTCTTGCAGGGCTCATGAGTTGGCGCAAGGGTCTCCAGAACTACACCAGACCCGCGAAGTCTTTTAAGACTTCGCGGGTCTTTTTATTTTGGGTACTGATCTCATCAACCCGTAATTTCCATCCATGAAAAACTCAGCCAAGCATATTGCCGATCGCATTCGTCTGATGATTGCCACCAAGCAGTTTCAGGTGGGGGAATTGTTGCCTTCCACGCGGGAGCTGGGTCGGCAGCTGGATGCAAGCTTTCACACCGTTCGAAAGGCCTATCATAGTTTGGAAGAGGAAGGATTGATTCGCGGCGAACAAGGTCGTGGATTTGTCATCAACCGGCAAAATACCTCGCTGGATAAATCAGAGCGTTTGGAAATCGGCGCCGAAAAAATGCAGGTGCTGCTTGAAGAGCTGATTGGCTATGGGCTTGATGAAGCCGAAATTGAAACCCTGTTTGTGGAGCAGGCCGGGTTTCTGGAGTGGCCTGATCGCATTCAAAGCTGTGCTACCATTGGTGAAACGTTGGAGCTGGCTAAAGTTTTATCAGACTCCATCAAAAAGCAGGTGGGCGTAAAAAGTGATACGCTCCGTGCCACTCAATACGAAAAAGCACTGAAATATGATGCTCTGTTTATTCCCATTCAGCTTGTGAACGAATTTCGGGATATGAGCGAATCGATCCGAATCATGCCGGTAGTCTATCATTACGATACGGACGTGCTGCTGTCGATTGTGGACCGTGCGGCGATTGACACCATTGGCCTCGTTACTGCCGAAGAGGAGTCGATTCCGAAAATCATCAACCACCTGAAAATGCTGATTAAATTTGAGGGATCTTTCGTTGCGGGAGCAACCTATGGAAAATCATTGCCTCAGTTTGTCAGAAATGCAGACCTGATTGTCTACACCCCGGCAAGCGCAAAGCTGGTGGAGCAAAATATTCCCGAAAAAGCGCGCATTCGATTGGAATATTTGATTTCTGAGAGAAGCGCAGAAACGATTCGGGCGGAGCTTTGGGATCAGTAATTTGGGAGTGAAATGGAGTGCTGTAAACTCAGGAGTGACAGAAGATAATTTGAAGTTTTGGTCGATAGTTCACCTTTAATAACTTAATTTGTTGAATTGAGAAATTAAGGGGTGATATCTCCTGACTAAATCAACGGATACAAAAAATCTCCCCTTGAGGGGAGTCCCGTCAGTATATTTCTGACGGGGTGGGGTGTACTGTTTGATTTCCGTTATTTGAAAAAACGTTACTCAATTTGAAATACAACCACCCCTTGCCTCTCCTTAAAAAGGAGGGGATTTTTAATCCGAACCATGTAATCGATCAAATTTACTTTTCACTTTTGCTACGTACATTTCACTTCGTGGGAATCGCTAGCGCTCGGAACACAGTCCCGATACATCGGGGCCTTTTGACTCAATAACACATGAAAGATATTCAAGACCTACTTCTTCAAGCCGTTTCCGCTCTCGAATCAGAAATAAAAGCCGTTCGGGATAAACCCTCGAGTGATGTGCTGTTCAATGGAGTGAAAAGTGCACAGCCGGCGCCCGATAACGCGGTGGATTATACGTTCGAATCGCATCAGGCCTCCATTCGGTTTGCGGAAGAGATCAAAGCAAAAACGGGGGAGAAAGAGTTTACGATTCACCCGGTGTCGTTTGATAATGGTGAAGTGGTACTGCGGTTTCCTGAATCAGCGGGGACAAGTATTGAGGAGCTACAGGTTGAGTGGGAGAATGATTTTATTTTAAAGCGAACGCTCACCGAAATTGAGACGATTCAGGATGAAGATGAAGGGATTTTGCTTCGGCTTGAACGACTTTTTAATCCCGAGCCCTCTTCGAACGGGACGCAAATTACGATTGAGGAGGACGGTCATCGCAACGCGGCGCAGCTGGACGCGATTGAAAAGGCGATGAGCAGCCGGTCGCTGTATATCTGGGGACCACCCGGAACGGGGAAAACAGCTACGCTGGGATACATCATCGCGAATTATATTAAACAGGGAAAGTCGGTGCTGTTTGCGTCCAATACCAACCGGGCGGTAGATGTGGGATTGTTGAGCGCTCTGCATGCCCTGCAAACGGTTGGAGACACCATCAAGCCGGAAAAAATAACCCGTTTTGGGGAAATTGCGCTGAATAGCCCGGAGTTGGAGCCGTACTCGTTTGACGCGCAGATGGAGATTGTGGCAAATCAGAAAAAGGCAGATGCGGGTCAGTGGGTGGATTTGCTGAGCCTTCGGGAGCAGGTGTTGCGGACGGTTGAAAAGCGATTGAAAAACGGGAAACAGGCGACGAGCAATCAGGAGCTGGACCTTAAGCTGATTGATCAGAAAATTGAGGATGCCGGTGGGCGTGATGAGCTGGAGGCAAAAATTGAAGAGTTGAATACCGTGAGTGAGCGATCTGAGCTTCGCAAAAAACGGCTGGTTGCCACCACTCTTGCAAAAGTTTGTACTTCGGATCTGTTTTTTAATCTCGATTTTGACGCCATTGTGGTGGATGAAGGATCGATGGCAAATTTGCCCTATTTGATGGTGCTCGCTTCCCACGTAAAATGGCACATGGTGGTGGTGGGTGATCCCATGCAGTTGCCGCCCATTGCGCTGACCAGCGACCGCAAGGCACGGGAGTTTTTGGAAAAGGACATTTTTACCACCGTTTCCGGCGCGAGTAAAAGCGAGGATCTGTTTAAATGGCACGATAAAAATCCGGAGTTCACGGCATTTTTTGATACGCAGTACCGACTTGAAGCCGCGTTGGCGAATATCATCAGCACGGTGTTTTATGAGGGACGATTGAAAACGGCTGCTTTAGATGGGGCTGAAAAAGTGAATCCCAACGGACGCGCTTTTCACCTGGTGGATACCGCAAAGTACGGACCCTATTTGGAGCAAAAATCGGGAGAGCGGGGATTTAAACCGATCAACATGGTGCATCAGGAAGTGGTGGAGAGACTGGTGAAAAATATGGGTGCGAGGGGAATTCGAATGGAGCAGATTGGAATTATTGTACCGTTTCGAAGTGCGGTATATGATCTTCGAAACCGGCTGTATGATGCCGGCGTACGGGATGTGGAAGTCGGCACGATCCACACATTTCAGGGGCGTGAAAAAGATTATATTATATTTGATACCGTGATGAGTGGCGAAAAACAGCGGGGTTCTATACGGCACTACTCCGTTCGTCCGCTCGATGAAGAAAAAAACGGAATGAGCGTGCCGCGATTGCTGAATGTGGCTTTCTCACGCAGCAAAAAAGAGCTGGTAGTGATTGCCGATATGGGACACGTGGATCGTGTATACGGCGGAAAGTTTCTTGGAAGATTATTGGACAAGATTAAGAAGTGATTGCTAAGTACCAGACCTCCAAGGTTTTAAAAAACCTTGGAGGTCTTTCTCACAAAATGGCGCAAGGGTCCCCTATGTGCCCCTTTTTCAGCCTCCTTCAAGCGTCCGAAGGTCCTTGAAGCGTGGCTGGTTAGGGGCTGAATCAACAACGCATCAAGGACTTCGCTTCGCTCAGACGCTTGAAGGTTGTTTTCATCTTCTTGGCGTTGATAAGGAGCACAAGCGGGACGCTTGCGCTACCCAATGATGTACATGGTATTTTTCTGTTCAATTGTTGAACGTAGTTCGATTTCTTGGTTGTTTGGAATCAGGGAGCATGTTATTTGGAAATAGAAATACCATGTACGGTCTTGGCAATGAATCAAGCCACTACCTGATACTTAATACTTTTCTTTGGGGGTACACAATTTTTTCGTGGTCTTTTAATTAAACCACAAAACTCGGAACGCTTCGTCAAAAAAGACGATTTATACTACCGAACTCAATCAAATAAACTACTGCTAAGAATGACGATTTATAACCTCAAAAAATGGCTTTGTTCGTGTTGCTGTATCTGTTCGATGTACAGTGGCAGAAGGCTATTGTTCGGGGTACTCATTTGATGAACGTTTGATCTGATTCATATACTCCTTACCAAAGCCTTCTGAGTAAAGTCAGAAGGCTTTTTTTATGTTTTAATTTTAAAATTTAATCTACTAATGACCAACTCTACCCAACACAATCTCCCGACGGCAACTAATGGAGAACCAACGATTTATGTAATCCACGAAAATGAAGAGTGGCTGATTCCACTTCGCGAAGCTTTTGAAGAGCTGGATGTCCCTTACCAGGAGTGGTTTATTGATTCTGGTTCGCTATCGCTGGATGATGTTCCTCCAAATGGCATTATCTATAACCGTATGAGTGCATCCTCCCACACGCGTTCGCACAGGTTTGCAGTAGAATTGACCGGACCGATTTTGGCGTGGCTGGAACTGCACGGTCGACGGGTGATCAATGGCCGGCGGGCGCTTCAGCTGGAAGTGCGGAAATTTGAGCAATATCTGGCATTGCAGCAGCAGGGAGTAAAAACGCCGAAAACCATCGCGGCATCCGGGAGCGAGGAGATTGTGAGAGCCGCCAAATCACTCAATCAGACTCCGTTTATTTTGAAACCAAATCGTGGCGGAAAAGGTCAGGGTGTGGAGCTGTTTCGATCTGTTGAGGAACTGGAAAGACGATTGGAAATCGACAGCCAGCTCTCACTCGATGGAATATCCCTGATTCAGGAATACATCAAACCACATAACGATACCATAACGCGATTGGAGTTTATTGGTGGGAAGTTTTTCTACGCCGTGCAGGTAGATACGTCTGATGGATTTGAACTGTGTCCCGCAGACAGCTGTGTGGTAGGTGGCGATTTTTGTCCCGCACCGGGAGATACCCCAACTCACAAGTTTCAGGTTACCGATTTTCAGGATGATGAATTAATTGGCAGGCTGGAACAGTTTTTTGAGGCGAATGACATTAGAGTTGGCGCAGCGGAATTTGTAGAGAACGCAGCAGGTGAACGGTTTGTGTACGATATCAACATTAATACAAACTATAATCGTCAGGCCGAGAAAAATGCCGGCGACAACAAACGAGCGATGCTCGAAGTTGCCCGCTTTTTGAAAAAAGAGCTGGGTAGTCTTGAGTCGCGGGTCATGAGTTTTGAGAGTGCGGAATAGTTAGAAAATGGAATGGAGCAAGGGTCTCCCTTGTGCCCCTTTTTTAGGAGGTTTTTATTCAGCCTCCTTCAAGCGTCCACAGGTCCTTGAAGCGTGGCGGGTTAAGGGCTGAACCCAAAAACGCATCAAGGACTGTATCGTCCTGTCGACGCCCCGAAAGCATTCGGGGGAGGGTTGTTTTGGTCTTAATTGGCGTTGAGCTGGAGCACAAGTTTTAAAAACCCTTGGAGGGTTCAGGAAATCCAACACTTTACGAAGCCAAATCTATGAACCCTCCAAGGGTTCTGCCCCCTTGTAGCATTGGGCACCTTGGCGTTGATATGGAGCACAAGCGGGACGCTTGCGCTATTTCATATTGAAATATCAACCTTTTAAATCTGGCTGGCAATTAGCATTTCGATCTCGCGATATTTGATGTTGAACATATCGGCGAGGGATTTTTTGGTGAGGTGATTTTTGTAGATGTAGGTGCCGTTTCGAAGGGCGACGTTGTTCCAAAGGCACTCTTTGGTAGTATCTGCATCGCCCAGCTGAATAATGTAGGGGACAAGCACATTATTTAGGGCATAGGTTGCGGTTCGTGCCACGTTGGAGGGGATATTAGGCACGCAGTAGTGAAGCACATCATATTTTGTAAATACCGGATTCGAATGTGTTGTCGGTACGCTGGTTGAAATGCATCCGCCCTGATCAATCACCGTGTCTACAATTACGCTTCCAGGCTTCATCAGCTGCACCATTTCGTCAGTTACCCAGCATGGTGCGCGTTCGCCCTCCTTCATGGCGGCGCCAATTACCACATCCGCAAATCCCATTGCTTTGGTAAGGTAAAGATGATTTGCCGTTGCGGTGACAATCCTTCGGTCTAGCGAATTTTCGAGCCGGCGCAGGGCTGCAAGATCATTATCCATCACAAAAACCTGAGCACCATATCCCAGCGCGGTTCGGGCCGCATATTCGCCCGTAATCCCGGCGCCCAAAATTACAACAGTAGAAGGCGGGACCCCCGAAATTCCTCCCAGCATAATACCCGGTCCATCGCTTCGGTTTTCAAGATAGTAGGCTGAAATCTGTACGGCCATCGATCCCGTAATTTCATGCATCATCCGCACGATGGGAAATTCTCCGTCGATGCCTTTGATAAACTCATACCCAATGGCACAAACGCCTTTTTCGATCAGTAGTCTTAAAAATTCGTAGCGGGTATGACCCAAATGAAGAGCTGATAGCAACAATTGCTCGGGTTGCATCCACTCCTGTTCGCTTAATGTGGGCGGTGCAACTTTAACGATCAACTCCGACTGCCTGAACAGTTCTTCCGCGCTGTAGGCAATTTCTGCTCCCGCATCGGCATACTCCTGATCCGAAAAATGAGCATCAATCCCCGCATTTTTTTCAATAAATACCTCGTGCCCGTTGGCCACCAGTATACTAACACCACCGGGAGTTAAGGAAACCCGGCGCTCGTCGTGGGAAGTCTCTTTGGGCAGTCCGATTTTTAACGATCGGGTGGATTCAGTTTTAAGGAGACTTTTTTCGAGCGTTTGGATACCTATTTGTTCTGTATCCAGCGGGTTTAACTCTATCATAACGCTTCTTAGATCGGGTTAGGGGTTTGATTCAAAGATGTATAAGTTTAATCTAATTAAAATGGAATTGCACGCAAGTTTTTTAAATCAACAGAATACCGGCAGATGAGTCACTCACCTCGAAAAAAGAAAAGTCTTGGCCAGCATTTTTTGCGGGACACCAACATGATTCACAAAATAGTATCATCCATTCCTGCCCAAAAAGAGGACCGTGTGATTGAAATTGGTCCCGGTGACGGCGCCATCACCGAATACCTGTTTTCTACATTTTCTGATTTCAGTGCCATTGAGATCGATCCCGTGATGATAGAACATCTTGCCGAAAAACTGCCCGATCTGACCGTTTATAAAAATGATATCCTAAAAACGGACTGGAGTGATTTTGCGTCAGACGACAAGGAGATTCACATCATCGGCAACCTTCCTTATTATATAACCAGCCAGATTCTGTTTTCGCTTCTCGAACGCCGATCGATGTTAAATACTGCCACTTTAATGATGCAAAAAGAGGTGGCCGAACGCATTGTGGCCGAACCCCGAACAAAACAGTACGGTATTCTTAGCGTGCAGACTCAGCTCATGTGTACACCCGAAATTCTGTTTGATGTTCCTCCGGCCGTATTTTCTCCCCCGCCAAATGTAGACAGCAGTGTAATCCGCCTCGTGTTTGATAAAGGTCCGCTGGAGTGTTCTGATGATCATCTAAAAACCGTGGTGAGGATGGCATTTAATCAGCGAAGAAAAAAGCTGAGCAATGCATTGAAGCGGCTGGATACAGATCTGCCCGAAGAGGAGTTCGACTTTAATCTGCGCGCCGAAGCCCTCGAACCTGCCATGTATGAAAAGTTGACAGCACGTCTTGAACAACTTGGCACGTTTCAGCCCTGAAACCTTTCTAAAATTCACTGATCCCGTAATTTTACCGCCATTCTACACTTTGGTACGGAAGTTGCAATTACAGTAGCCAAAGACGATGGCGCTATGATTGAGCGCATCAGAAAAGGATCTAACAAATAACCATTAATTATAAATAGGAGTCAGAATATGGCGAGTATTAAACCTTTAAGCGATCGAGTACTGGTTCGTCCGGTAGAAGCTGAAGAGAAGACAAGCTCAGGAATTATTATTCCAGATACAGCAAAAGAAAAACCACAGAGCGGAACAGTTGTTGCTGCCGGTCCGGGGAAAGTAGAAAACGGAACCAAGATTGATATTTCAGTAAAGGAAGGAGACAAGATTCTTTACGGAAAGTATTCAGGAACAGAGATTACACTTGATGGTGAAGAGTTCTTGATTATGAGAGAATCAGATATTCTCGGAATCGTATCCTAACGATTTAATTAACCTGTTTAAACACTAACAAAAAATATTAAGAATTATGTCAAAATTAGTTCATTACGATGCAGATGCGCGCGACGCGTTGAAACGCGGTGTTGATAAACTCGCAAATGCAGTTAAAGTTACATTGGGCCCACGGGGACGAAATGTTGTTATTGAAAAGTCATTTGGTGCTCCTACCGTAACCAAAGATGGAGTTACAGTAGCAAAAGAGATTGAACTCTCTGATAAAGTAGAAAACATGGGCGCACAAATGGTGCGTGAAGTTGCTTCGAGAACAAATGACGATGCCGGTGACGGTACGTCTACAGCAACCGTACTGGCTCAGTCTATTATTCAAACCGGACTGAAAAACGTGACTGCCGGTGCAAATCCAATGGATCTTAAAAAAGGAATCGACACTGCTGTAGCAGCCGTTGTTAAAGAATTACGCAGCCAAAGCAAACCTGTTGGCGACAGTCTTGAAAGTATCAAACAAGTCGGTACCATCTCTGCAAACGGAGACGAAGAGATTGGATCTCACATTGCTCAGGCGATGGAAAAAGTTGGTAAAGATGGTGTAATCACCGTTGAAGAAGCCAAAGGAACAGAAACCTACCTCGAAACTGTAGAAGGTATGCAGTTCGACCGCGGTTACCTGTCACCTTACTTTGTAACCAACAGCGAAACCATGACCGCCGAAATGGAAGAGCCTTACATCTTGATCTTCGACAAGAAGGTTTCAAGCATGAAGGATCTGCTTCCAATTCTTGAAAAAGTAATTCAAACCAATCGTCCGCTGCTGATTATCGCCGAAGATATTGAAGGCGAAGCGCTGGCAACATTGGTTGTTAACAAACTGCGCGGATCACTGAAGGTAGCTGCTGTTAAAGCTCCCGGATTTGGCGACCGACGCAAAGCAATGCTCGAAGATATCGCTGTTCTTACAGGCGGTACTGTAATTAGTGAAGAGCGTGGCTACAAACTTGAAAATGCAACACTCGATTTCCTTGGTCAGGCAGATCGCCTCAATATCGACAAAGACACTACCACCCTTGTTGGCGGTAAAGGCAAAAATGACGATATCAAAGCCAAGATCAATCAGATTCGATCACAGATTGAAAACACGACTTCCGACTACGACCGTGAGAAGCTTCAGGAGCGTCTTGCTAAGTTAAGTGGCGGAGTGGCTGTTCTGTATATCGGCGCGGCTTCCGAAGTAGAAATGAAAGAGAAGAAAGCCCGTGTTGAAGATGCATTGAACGCAACCCGTGCGGCTGTTGAAGAAGGAATCGTTGCCGGTGGTGGCGTTGCTCTTCTGCGTGCCCTTAAAGCATTCGACAAACTGAAGGGAGAAACTCCTGATCAGGAAGTTGGCTTTAACATCGTGAAGCGTGCGCTTGAAGCTCCATTGCGAGCGATTGCAAACAACGCCGGTGTAGAAGGATCAATCGTAGTACAGAAAGTACTCGACGGAAAAGGCGCATTCGGATACAATGCCCGAACAGGCGTTTACGAAGATCTGATTAAAGCAGGCGTGATCGATCCAACCAAAGTAACCCGTAACGCACTCGAAAATGCAGCATCTGTTGCAGGCTTGATGCTTACAACCGAAGCCGTAATTGTCGACAAACCATCAAAGAATGATGATGACGACAGTGCAGGTGGCGGAATGCCCGGCGGTGGTATGCCAGGTGGAATGGGCGGAATGGGAGGCATGGGCGGAATGATGTAAATTCATTCAGCTCTGCTGACTAACTAAATTGAAGCCTCGTTCTGAGTAAGAGCGGGGCTTTTTTTTTTGGGGCAGGATTGAAGGATGGGGAGGATGAGCAGGATACTTATTTATTGTTTTTGTGTTTGTTGTAGACTCGTTTGAATTCGAGTTTTCTGGCGCCAAAGTTTATGAGTAGGCCAATATCGAGATTGAAGAGGGATAGATAATTGAATGCCTGGCCGAGGTGCATATCGTATAGTTTGGGGATTGCTTTTAGCTCTACCATGATTGTCTTTTCAACCAGAAGGTCTACTCTTTGCCGTCCAATTTTTTGGTCCTTAAAATAGACGGGCCTCGACACTTCTGTGGAGCATTTCAACCCTTTTTCTCTCAGATCTATCACAATTGCTCTCTGATAATACACCTCCCGAAAACTATTGCCCAGCTCATTATGAACAACCATTGCACTCTTGATAATCTCATAAGTCAGATCTTCATACTTCATAGTGGGGCAGGATTGAGGGATGGACAGGATTGGCAGGATTTAGATCTCATATTTCATAGTCTGTTCGCTTATTAAACACTCAACTATGTATATGAACCCGCTACACTCAATTCCTTACAGAAAAAAATATCCTGTCTATCCTTCAATCTAGTCCATACCAAGGTTGGATCTCAGTCGGGTCACAGTCGGGACAAGGTCGTGTTAACCTCCCGAGCATTTTACAGCCATGTTAGGACACAGTTATTTTTGGTGTGAAGTGTGGGTGGTTGGGCAATGAATAACAATGAGTGATACTTATATGTAAGAAATATGTAATTTAGGCTTGCTTTTTAAATAATTGTCCGTAAATTTGTCCGTGTACGTAAAATTGTCCGTAATCAATCAATATGGCTACTATTAACTATTATTTAGATAAAGAAGACAAAAATGGATGCTCCAGAATTTATTTGCGTGTGCATAGCAAGGGAGAGCAAATAAAAGTTTCAACCGGTGCGAAAGTTCCAGTTAAAGATTTTGACAAAGAATGCCAACGTGTTGGTAAATCAAATGGTCAAAATGAATCAATCAATCATTATCTAGATTATTTAAACGATAGAGCTGGTGAGTTAATTAATGAAAGCCCTCAAAAAAAAATAACTAAAGATGAAATAAGAGAGAGTTTAAAGCAGTTTATTACCGCCTATAAAAAAGATAATGATTTTAGTATTTCTAAAACCCAGCTTAATATGTATGGAACGCCTTTTACTTTTTTAGATTTATTTGCTGGAGCTGGAGGATTTAGTGAAGGTCTATTACAGGCAGAATTTAATGACCGATTTTTTGATTTTCTATTGGGAAGTGATATCAATGAGAATTGCGAATTGACGCATGTTGTTAGGTACAATTATCAATTAGGTCTAAAAACTGACTTTCTTACCCAAGATATTACAGAGCCTGACTATTTAGATAATCTACTTGAGAAAATTGGTGATAAAAAAGTGGATGTAATTTGTGGTGGTCCACCATGTCAAAGTTTTAGTTTAGCCGGCAGAAGAAAAAAGTTTGATAAAAAAGATGATCTTTTTTCTCATTATTTGAAAGTAATAAAAGCTCTACAGCCTAAATTCTTTGTCATGGAAAATGTAAAGGGTATTCTGACTAAAGAGAGTGGGAAAATTAAAGAGCTTATTTTAAATGAAATTAACTCAATAATAAATTATGACGAGGTAAATAAACTTACTTCTTTTATTAAAGCTCTGGATGGAAAAAAGAATGAATTTTTACTCGACTCCTTGATTAAAAGAATCAATATTGAGCGATATGCCGATGACAATGAAAAGGAATTGAACTCAAAAGAAGACTACATAAAATTTGTCGAATCGAAATTCCGGAAATTAACTCCGAAAATTGTCGATTATAAAACCAGTAAAACCGATGATAGAGTTAATACAATTAGGCATGGGTTAAATTTATTGAGAAGAAATAAAGAAGTTGAAAAGCTGAGAAGAGATGTCATTAAAGAAAAAGACCAATCTTATATTGATGGTGATTATTTTGTGAACACTTTTGATGATTTTCTGACAGGTTTAGAAACGTCTTCTATTATTGATCAAATTAAGTTGGCTTTTGAACAACTGAATGTTTCGAATAAATATAAAGATGAGTACAAAAGTTTATTGGTATCATTAAAAATTTATGTTGGATCTTTTGATGATGCAATCTCTTTATTAAAAGGGTTTTGTAATAAAAAACAAAAGAAAGAGCTCAATCAAATTCTTGATGAGCTTAGATTATATAAAATTGAATCACCACTCGTATTAAATTCATCTGATTATGGAGTGCCTCAAAATAGGGAGAGAGTGGTTTTTATTGGGTGTCGCAGTGATCAAAAACTGATTTCTGAAATACCACCAACAGTAAAAGAAAATGAAAAGGTAACTACTCTTGAAGCGCTCTATGATTTAGACTTTCTTGGTAACAATGATGAAGCTTGTAATTACAGTAAGAATATTAAAAAAGAAAAATTTAATGGGGAGCTTGTCTCAAGATTAATTGATGGGAAACCTGATGAAAATGAAGGGTACACTTATGCTGAATGGAGTAGCAAAGGTCGACTAAATGGTAGGTTTAAGCATAACCCAGCATTTTATGTTAGTAGTAAAGAAGATCTAGATAACAATAAAAAGAGATTGGATATTCTGCATAACCATAAAACCAGTAATCAAAGTAAAAAAGTAATTAATAGGTTAGATGTAATACTTAAACACGGAGATTATTCGGATGCACAAAAAGAACTTGAAGAGAAAGGCCTTGCTTCTAAAAAACGAAATTACAATGTTTTAGATCCGAAAAGTCAAAGCCCAACTGTAATGACGATTCCTGATGACTATATTCACTACAGTATTCCAAGAGCTTTAACTGTCCGAGAAATGGCTCGCTTGCAGTCTTTTGATGATTCTTTTGTCTTCCAAGGAAAGCGCTCTACTGGTGGCAGCAATAGAAAGCACGAAATTCCACAATACACACTTGTAGGTAACGCAGTTCCTCCGTTACTTGCAAGGGCAATTGGAATGGAAATATTGAAGAATATTGATTAATGAGGAAGCTCACTGCTGAAGAACAGAAAAAACTTAAAGTACTAACTCAAAATTCAGTCTCCCTTACCCTAATCCAGCCTACAGAAACTGCTCTTCATAAATCGATTATGGATGCTACGGGGCCTGTCCGCAATTATTTGAAGTCGAATGGGGTTCACGAATATGATTTACAAGGGCAAGGGGAAAGGAATAAGGTTCTACTTGACACTTTTATTATTAAGAGTGAAAAGTTGTTGAAAAAGAGAACATCTTTATATAGACCAAAAACAAAAGAGGGAGATCCTCGGATTTGGATTTATGGATTAAAAAGCCATGCTGAAGCAGATGACATTATTGGTCTGATATGGTTTAATGGCGCTCTCTATGCTTTGAATTTAACTCAACTCGATATTAAATCATTGATAGAATCGATTGATTTAAATCCTCTTAAAGAACTTGTTCAAGAGATAAATAACATTACAAACTCTGTTGCTAATGAATTACTCTATAAGCTTAAAAAGTTAGCCGAGATAGGACCTATCAAATCGTTACTAAATGCAGATACCTCTGTGGGTAGGACTCTCGAAACTGCTTTGGGGATTAATATCAACTCTTCAAAAAAACCTGATTACAAAGGTATTGAATTAAAGTCTTTTAGAAACAGAAAGGGTATTCGTAAAAATCTATTTGCACAAGTACCAGATTGGAAATTGAGTAAATTTAAAAGTTCTGCAGAAATATTAAAAAACTTTGGTTATCAGAGAGATGATGATTTTAAACTTTATTGCACAATTTCTACTCAAACAAGAAATTCTCAAGGATTAAAATTGAGATTGGATGATAATGTGGAGCAATTAATCGAAAATTCTAATAAAGAAGAAATTGGAGATTTTGTGGTTTGGGAACTTGAAACTTTACACAAAAGGTTGCTCCGAAAGCATAATGAAACTTTTTGGATTTCAGCGGAAACTTTAACTAAAAGTGGGGTAAAGTATTTCAACTACACTACTGTTGAACACACAAGAAAACCCATTCCCTCTCAATTTGATATTCTTTTAGAACAAGGAATAATAACTGTAGATCACCTAATTAAAAGAACCAATACAGGGGGAGCGAGAGAGAAAGGCCCGCTTTTTAAAATTAAACCAAATTCATTAGATCTGTTATTTCCACCCAGCAGGAAATATGTTTTAATAAATTAGCTTTTATAATAATTACAATTAGTAGATATCAAACATGATTCGCAATTTGGTTTACTTTTTGTGCATATTATGGCGCCAAAATCCAATACAGCCCAATTAATCTCCTTAGAATTAGGGTGATTCACAATTTCATATGAAAGCTCTTGCAAATAAGGATCATACCTAATATCTGCTAATTTTCTTTCGCCAAAAAAACGCTCAAGTACTCTAGCCATGTTTACATCCAATAGTGGAGATGGTTTTTTTAAAATAAATAATTCATATGCATTGGTGATGTATTGACCCATCATTGAAAACTCTTCAACGATATCTCGTTTTATTGGAAAGCGACCTTTCCTCTTCTTCATCTCTTGAGCTAGTTTGTATAGTCTACTTCCTCTTTGTTTATATAGTCCAATCGGTTTTAATGCATCCTGAAGTTCTTCTTCTGTAGATTTTCCCAGCTTATTCCAAGAGGGGAATTCCTTAATAAATTTTGGAAAGAATTTAGATACTATTTCAGCGCGGGTTCTTTGTAAAAGCACTTCAGAAATAATTAATTCATAGTTTGTTGCAGATTTATTGCGCCATGAGAAATGCCGACCATTATTTTCATACCACTTCAGTATTTGGTGCTGGAAAAACTTGATTTTTTCACTATCTATCATAGATTATTAACGAACATAATTAAAAAAACTTTTGCGTAACCCAAAATGGCACAGAGACGAAATTATCTTAGCTCTTGATCTATACTCAAGATTAGAGCCGGGTATTATAAATTCAAAAAATCCAGATATTGAAGAGCTGTCAATTATTTTGAATCAGCTGCCAATCCACGATGTAAGGCCCGATGAAGCTAAGTTTCGTAATCCAAATGGAGTTTCTTTAAAGCTTAGTAATTTCTTAGCGATTGATCCATCTTATCATGGTAAAGGGATGCAAAGTTTTAGTCAGTTGGATAAGAAAGTCTTTGAGGAGTTTGAGTCAGATACTGATCGATTACATAAATTGGCAAATCGAATACGGTCAGTAAGTCAAGATATTGAGTTATCAAACCAACTCTATCTGATTAATGAAAAAGAAGAAAGTGATTTTGAAGTAAAAGAAGGGGTGGTCATTTATAAGCTTCACAAGTATAGAGAACGCGATTCAAAGATTATCAAGAAGAAAAAAGAGCATGAGTTTATGAAACTTGGGAAGCTCCCTTGCGAGGCTTGTACGTTTGATTTCTATTATAAATATGGCGACTTGGGGTATAAGTATATAGAATGCCATCACCGAACTCCACTATCTGAAATTTCGAGCAGCACCAAAACCGGTCTTAAAGATTTAGCGTTAGTTTGTTCAAATTGCCATAGCATGTTGCATCGCAAAATTGATACGCTAAGTGTTGAGAGCCTAAAGAGACAAATTACAGGTTAGAAATATGAACTCACTCAACCAACAAGACTGTCATTATATTACGGCAAATAGAACGATTGAAAATGTGATTGTTTCAAATGGGGAAGACAATAAAGAGTTCTTCATTTATAACGACAAAGGAATCTCTTATAGAGTGTTTAAATCACAAAAACAGCTAAATGAATTTTGGAAAGGTGAAGAAAATGAACAGTGGCATTTCGAAACTGAAAAAGAGCTGGATCATTTTCTTATAAGTTTTGAGCTAAGCTGAAAAAATACTTTCTCGGTTGAAAATTTATCGGTTTCTCTGTTTTTCGGTTCCTTACTTCTTCTTCCGCTCCACCATATAATTCACAAACAGAAACTCAATGGCTGCGGCTTCGTATCCTTTCCAGTTCTTGGTTAGCTCGAGGAACTGCTTTTCGGAGGTGTTGGCCGGATCGCCACCGTAGCTTAGAATGATCCACTTTCGCAATCCTTTCTCTTCACCCTTTTTTTGGTTGCTCGGGAAAATGGCGTCGGTTCTGTTTCGGAAGAGCATCAGGTCCTGGGCAGACGTGGGGCCGATTCCCCGGACTTTCGAAATGCGGTCGTAAAATTCCTGAGGGGATGCCCGTTTGTCTAGATAGTCAATCTCCACTTCGCCACCCAAAATATCCTGAGCCAGTCCCACCAGGTATTCACCCTTGCGAACTGTAGGACCCATTTTGCGGATTTGAGTCGGTTCGGCCTTGGCAAGCTGAAACGGACGGGGCCAGGCGGGAAGAATAGTTCCATTATGGGTTAAGTGAGTTCCATAGGCTTCCCGCATTTTGTACGCCATCTTTTTGGCGGTGGGCTTATGAGAAAGCTGCATCTGCACAATCCGGTAGATGATATCCTCCAGCAGCGTTCCGCGCGACATCCGTTTCAGGCCATAAAACTCCGTAATTAGCGAACCCAGCACGGGATCGTTTTCAGCCTGATCGTACAGCGGACGAAGATCGAGCGACGTCCCCAGAATTCTGGCCAGCGTTTGGTTGGCCTGCTCAATTTCATCCTTGTCCAGATCCTCCACCGTTTCGATATGAAACTCCGGATTCTCCGTATCCCCGTTAAAAAAGATAGTAACGACAATGTCTCGTTCATCGAGCGGAAGCGGACGTGTAAATCCCTCTTCAAAAATGGTTTCCGGGTTGTGCTCGTGATCAAAATAGGGATCGATATCAAGGCAGATGAACCAGTCGTGTGGTGGAATGGATTTTAGAGTCCAGGAAGACATTGCGGGGATTTAGTTGGGATGATATTACTGAAGTGAAAGTTAAACAATGAATGGCTGGGAATCCGTTCGGTTTGTGTCGCACAATTGTGAATTGAAAAATTCAAGATTGAAGATTTAAAATTCCCAAAGTGTTTGGGGTGTCCTGCTTTTCCGACGTTGTGAGATGCCGGATCGGGGTCCAGCATGACGGGTTGCTTTTCACTTTTGCTGCGTGCATTTCGCAGTCCCGATTCATCGGGGCCTTTTCACTTCTCCCCACACAATTGAAAATTTAAAATTCAACATTCAAAATCTTCAATTTTGAATCTTTAATCTTGAATCCTCAACCTTCAACTCAATAAACTCCTGAAACATCGGCGTGATTCGAATTTGGTCCGGTGTGTTGGCGCTTTTTTCCCTTATTTCTAATAATCCAAAATATTCCAGAGGCGTAATCAGATCATCATAAAGAAGATCATGCGCAATGCCGGTATCTACCTCGTCGATCTGCAGTTCAAGCGTGACTGAGTAGAGGAGCAGTTCGGGAATCAGTTCTTCCATAGAGACCCAGTCTTTTGCCATTTTCTGAAGTTTGTACAGGATAAACGGTACGCTGTACTGGAGATAAGGCAGCTCGATGGTACTGCCCAGGTAGCCGAGATTCATCTCTTTAAAATAGGTAGAGAAAAGCAGGCGATAGAGCTGTCCGGCATTTTCCTCATCAAGCAGATATCGTTTCTCCTCATTTAACCGGTACGTTTGATTATTTTCTTTGATTAGTCCGGCGAGGTCGAGCAGAATGCGTACACCATGAAGCAGCCACACGTCGGTTTCATCGGCATTGTTCTTGTACTCATTCATATAGTAGTCGGGCCACTGACCTTTTCTGATGAGGCTACGCACAGTATGTCGTTTTAAATAGCCGGTGCGGGTTAGCGGAAACTCTCCCTCTTCCTGGAGGGTGAGTAAAAATTGACGAGCATTCACGAATATAAAACTTTTTTTGGCCTGAGCAGGTGTCAGCGAATCGTTCAGATAAATGAGGGATTGGGGATTTGTCCAGTTGCAATTTAGCATTTCTTCGATCAGTTCTGCGGGAGGATCTCCCGATGATACTCCGTCGGGATCATTCAGGTTAACGAAATATTCGAAGTCGAAAAAAGGGCCAAGAATATGTCCTTGGTAAAGATCAAAAAATTCATCTTCAAAAAAGTCATCCCCATCCATTTCGTTGAAAAAGAGATCGAGAAACAGCTCTTTTTCCTTTTCCGAGAGATAGCTGTTGTCCCAAACAGAATCTTCATGGTTGAAAATGGCTCCCATATCTCCACATTTACGGCACTCCCAGCGTATCTGGTTTGGATCGTTCAGGTTCGTCACTTCAATCGTGCCGTCGCACAGCTCTCCGTCACTCATCTCTTGCCGACAGAAAAATCCTGATTCCACTTTTGTGCCAATGGGTACAGAGGTACCCAGCTGGATATATTCGCAACAGATTTCATACTGCTCAAAATTCTCATCCGGCATCATTATAAAGGTTTCCGAATCGGGAGCCGGGAACTCCGAAAAATCGATAACAGGCATGTTCTCTTTTTCCATGGCGGACCTCGTTACGTTGCTGGGATTACAAGGGGTCAACGGAGAAAAATGGAATCTGTTTTCTTAATAGGAAAAAAAGATGAAAGGAAACCGAGGAGAAGGAATAAGTCCCCCTTTGAAGGGGCAGGTGAGCGGAGCGAACTGGGGGATGATTAGGAAAGCTGCGATATCGATATAGAATTACCCATCGAAGAGAGGCATCCGAAGCAAGCTTGTAATTACTCCCCCTTAATAAAGGGGGACTGAGGGGGATGTTTATTTTGAGTCTGGTGCTATCCATAAAGTTGACTTGAAATCAGGTCAATTATTATAAAATTTGACTTCAGTTCAAGTCAATACTAAAAAGGCTAGATAAACCGAAAAGGTGGAAACTCTTATCTTTATATAAATACCCGTTTTTTGCAAAGTCCATCAGTCATCCCCCTGAAAAGCGGTGCTTTTCTCTCCCCCTTCAAAGGGGGACTATCCACTTTAATGCCCATAAACACACCATACATCAAAAAACAAAAGTTTTAATGTATGTATGGTTTTTAAGCCTTACTTTAATGTCGGATATCATACCGTACATTAAAACATGAGGTTTTTAATGCCTGAAAAACAGCTTTATCCCGTAAATCCCGATCGGACGCAGCCGTGGAATGACCTTCCTGATCTGCCCATTAATTCATTACTCTACCGTGATGTGGAAATTTATGAGCAGTTGGGTCAGGCCAAAGAGGCGCTTGCGATGCTGGCGGGGCGAAGTATCGCCATTCCCAATCCGGCAATGCTGATTAACTCTATCACTCTGCAGGAGGCGAAAGTATCGAGTGCTATTGAAAATGTGTTCACTACCGATGATGAACTCTACAAGGCGGTCAGTGATTCAACTTCGGATGGTGAAGCTCCGGGTCCCACTAAAGAGGTGTTACGATATCGTGAAGCGCTATGGGATGGATATCACTATCTGAAGGAGCACGGCCGGTTTGACCGCAACTATTTTGTACGGCTCTATCAAACGATCCAGGAGAGCGGGGATGGAATTCGTCCGCCGTTTGCCCGCACATTTATACGTATGGGAGGTACGGGACCCAATGCCGGAAAACCGGCTTACACACCACCACGGGGTAAGGGAATTGTGGAGGACAAACTGAATAATCTGATTGGGTTTTTAAATGACGATCAATCAAAGCCGGATGATGTGTTGTTAAAAATGTGTATAGCCCACTACCAGTTTGAGGTGATTCACCCATTTCGTGATGGAAATGGCCGTGCGGGACGGATCATGAATCTGCATATTATCACACGAAATCATCAGCTGGACCTTCCCATTCTCTATTTGAGCCGATACATCCTGGAGCATAAACAGGATTATTACGAAAACCTTGCAGGAGTATCCCGGCAGGGCAACTGGAAAAGCTGGATACTCTATATGCTGAAGGCAGTGGAGTGGACTTCGCGCCTCACACTTCGGAAAGTAAACGATATCATTGAAAGCAAAGAGGAGATATTGAAGGTGCTTCGGCAGCAGAAGGGTTTTCGCCGGCCGGAAGATCTGGCAGAGGCCATTTTTACTCAGCCTTATATCAAAGTAAATCATCTGACCGATCCCGGCCTTTACGCAGAAAACACCGCGCGAAATTACCTGAACAAACTCGCTGACCTACAAATTCTGGAAAAGAAAGAGATCAAGGGAAAGCACTACTATATCAATCCAGAATTGGTGGAAGTTCTTTCGTATTAAGAGAAACAGGTGAAAGTAGAAAAAGTCCCCCTTAATAAAGGGGGATTGAGGGGGATGTCTATGATGAGTTAGGCACACTCTATACACTCCTTTCTGAAGCCAAAAGAAACCGATAAACAGAAAAACAGAACAACCGATAAACCGAGAAAGTGAGGGAGGAAGGAAACCGACAAACCGACCAACAGAAAAACCGAGAAAGTGAGTGGGTTTGGGTTGAGCTAGGAAGTTCGTCAAAGAAATACTTTCTCTGTTGGACATTCATCTGTTTCTCTGTTCTTCGATTTAAATGCTCCCCGGTTGCAAATCCCATTTTCTTGCAGTTACTTCATGGATGTAAACTTTAATCAGATCATTTTCTCATGAAAAGAATTGCAACTGTATTACTTCTCATCTTTGTGCTCATTTTTGTTGTTCAGCATGCCAATGCCCAATCAGAGTCATCCTTTGACTGGAGTTCATATATCGATAATCAAACGGAAGAACTTTATGAAAAAGTGGTGGAGTGGCGACGCCATTTTCATGAGTATCCTGAATTATCAAACCGCGAATACGAAACTGCAGAATATGTGGAGGCCCATCTTCGTGAATTGGGTTTGGACGTTCAAACGGGAGTGGCTCATACAGGAGTGGTGGCTGTGCTGCAAGGTGGAAAACCGGGTCCGGTGGTGGGCCTACGGGCTGATATGGATGCTCTTCCGGTAAAAGAGCGGGTAGATGTACCTTTTGCATCGAATGCTATGTCTGAATATATGGATGATGAAGTTCCGGTAATGCACGCCTGCGGACACGATACTCACATCGCCATGTTGATGGGTGTTGCAGAAATGCTTACCGAGGTGAAAGATGAAATTCCCGGTACCATCAAATTTATCTTTCAACCCGCCGAAGAGGGTACACCTGCCGGAGAAGAGGGCGGTGCCGAAATGATGGTAGAGGAGGAAGTTCTGAAAAATCCTGATGTAGATGTTGTATTTGGGCTTCATATAAATTCACAGACTCCCATTGGCCAGGTAAATTATCGTCCGGGTGGAATCATGGCTGCATCAAACCGTTTTACGATTGATGTGAAGGGAAAGCAGACTCACGGTGCCTATCCCTGGAATGGTGTAGATCCGATTGTAGCATCTGCACAAATCATCAATGGGTTGCAAACGATTATCAGTCGCCAGACAGAATTGGTAAAGGAAGGTGCTGTGATTACGGTCGGGATTATCCGGGCGGGAGCAAGAAATAATATCATACCAGAAGATGCCTACATGGAAGGAACCGTTCGGGCACTCGATACAGAGATGCAGGAAATTTTGTTTGAAAAAATGCACACCACAGTAGAGCACATTGCTAAAAGTATGGGTGCTGAAGCAGAACTCACCATTTATGATGGCTATCCTGTTACCTACAACGATCCTGATTTAACCGCGAAGATGGCACCGACTCTGGAGCGCGTGGTTGGCACAGAAAATACCAATCTGGTAAATGCCGTGACCGGTGCCGAGGATTTTTCATTCTTCCAGAAAGAAGTACCCGGATTCTATTTCTTTGTGGGAGGGATGCCGGCCGATATGAATCGCGAAGATGCTGCGCCTCATCACACACCGGATTTTTACATTGAAGAGGAAGGAATGAAAACCGGCGTTCGCGCAATGGCAAATTTGACTATTGATTATATGCTGCAGGCGACGGAGTGATTTTGGAAGCTGTAAAAAGTCCCCCTTTGAAGGGGGAAGTAAGCGAACCGAACCGGGGGATGATTGGGAAAAAATCAATTTCAAACATCAGCACTCATATTTAATTAAAACCTATCGAACCACCCCCGGCCCCTACAGAAACCGAGAAACAGACAAACCGAACAACCGATAAACCGAGAAAGGAGGGGACTAAGGTTGTGCCAATATGGTAGCCAAAGAAATACTTTTTCGGTTGGACATTTCTCTGTTTATCTGTTCTTCTGTTTTTTTAAAACTGTAAGGATATCGGGTTTTGTGGTTCATATAGATGTAATCAATAATCAAAAAAGAGAAAATGAAGAAAAAATTTATGATCTGGAAGATCGACTTATAGATTTTGGTGTAATGATGATTATGGTATCTGAATCATTGGATAAGAAACGAGAGGCGGGTCGCATTTTGTCAAAACAATTGGTGCGATCAGGAACATCACCGGGAATTCATTATGGAGAAGCACAAGCGGCGGAATCGAGAAAAGATTTTATCCATAAACTGAAAGTGAATCTTAAAGAACTCCGGGAAACGAGAGGAAATTTGAAGATGTCGGGCAGAGCAAAACTTCACAAAACACCTGCGATTATACAAGAGGGGATTGCAGAATGCAGTGAACTGATAGCAATTTTTGTTAAAAGCATACAAACTGCTCAAAACAGGGGGAACCGACAAACAGACAAACCGAACAATCGATAAACCGAGTAAGTGAGGGACATTTGGTTTGTGCAAAGTTAGTGGCCAAAGGGACACTTTCTCGGTTGGACATTTCCCACTTTGTCTGTTCTTCTGTTTTCCCCTACCCTCCAACAAGACTCATCAAAAAGTAGGTACTTAGCCCCAGATAAATGGAAACTCCGGTAATGTCGGTGATTGTTGTTAGAACCGGGCCGGTCATCATGGCCGGATCACCGCCCCACTTTTTAATCAAGAATGGAAGTGTACCGCCCACAATTCCGGCAATTAATACGTTGATGGACAGTGCAGCTCCGGCAACGAGCCCGAGAATCATATTTGCTTGAATAAACCAGGCAATTCCAGCAAAAAGTATTCCAAGTGCCAGTCCGTTAATCAACCCGACTACAATTTCTTTGCGGGCTGCCCGCCAGTATTCACTGAGACGAACCTCACCCAATGCGATACTGCGAATGGAAACTGAAAGCGCCTGGATTCCCACGTTTCCACCCATATCGGTAATCATGGGCAGGAAAATAGCCAGCGCGGCAACCGCTTCGATGGTTGATTCGAATGTTGAAATTACGGCAACGGCACCCAGATTCAAAAACACATTGACCGTCATCCAGGGCAACCGTTTTTTTACAGATCCAAGAGGTGGAGTGTAGAAGGATTCATCGGCAGAAGCGGCACCCATATGCATAAACATATCGGCCATATTTTCTGATAAAATATCAATGGCATCATCCAGCAAAAGCACTCCGATAATTCTGTCACTTTCATTTAAAACCGGCAACATTTGAAAACGGCGGTTTCGAATTAATTGTGCTGCTTCAAGAGCATCATCATTAATATCTACGGCAACCACGTTTGGGGTCATAACGGTATCGATGACTTTTTTGGGATCTGTTCGAATCAAATCTTTCATGGAAACAACTCCCACAGGTTTACCACTTTTATCAACCACATAAACGTAGTTTTTATTTTCAATCTGGATAGGGGCATCTTTAATGGCGGTCATGGTTTCGCCAATGGTAGATCCTTTCTTAACCGCAGTGAAATGGGAGTTCATTACCGAGCCAACGGTTCCTGCTTCGTACCTCATCAAATCCCGGATCATGGATTCCAGCAAGGGGTTGATCATTGATAAAAGCTCGGCGGCCTCATCCGGATCCATCTCCTGCATAATATCTGCCGCATGATCAATGGGAATATCATCCAAAAGAGTAGCCCCAATTTTTGGATCCATTTTTTCAAGAACTTCAACCGCCATTGCTACAGGGAAGTGAGCCAGAATTTCACCGGCCTGCTTTTGATCCGCTTTCTCCAAAAAGGGAATGACAATTTCGTACTCTTCATTGGTTAAAACCTGTGCAATTCGACCCGCTGAGATATTCTGAGCTGCTAAAACCGCCTTCTCTATATCTTTTTCATGAAGAAGATTTTCAAATTCAATTCTGTAGGATTGTAAAATTTCCGGTTCTAAAATCATGATGAGAGCGAAGTAAAATTCTTAGTTGAACTTTTTTTATTCTGATGAATGCTCGAATGGATTGAAATGATCATCAGCAAAACAGATCAAATGTACCAAATTGTAAACTATATTTTTATGTGTGCGTACGATTATTGAAATTATTCCCATTATGATTGTTCATCGAAGTTGATCTATGAAAAAATTATTACTGTTTTCGTTACTGCTTTTTATTACGGTTGATGCTTTCGCACAAGGATTTAACTCCACAAGCGGACGCAATCATCCCGAACTGAACTGGCAAGTAGCTGAAACCCAGCATTTTTTGATCATGTACCCCGAACGGATTTCAGGAATTGAAGCTGAAGCGGCTGCCATTGCTGAGGAAACATATCAGGCACTTTCTAAAAATATGGGCGTTGAGTTCAGCGATAAAATCAGAATTTATCTGACGGATCAGGATGAAATTAACAACGGATTCGCCTCGCCAATTGGAAAAGGCTATACCAACATTTGGTTGAACACAAATGACTACAGCGAAATTTGGACTGGCCAAGAAAAGTGGCTCAGAAAAGTGGTTGCTCACGAACTGGCTCATATTTTTCACTTTAAAGCGACCTGGTCTAATATGGGATTGCTACAGTTTGCACTTGGAGAACCGTTTACCAGAAGCTGGGCTGAGGGAATGGGGCAATATCAAACCGAAACGTGGGATTCACAACGGGGTGATCGCTGGCTTCGAAAAGCCATTTTTGACAGCCGGCCGGGCTTCAATGATGGCCAATCGAATGAAAACGGCCGACTGATGTATGCCGTGGGAAATTCACAACTTCGCTATTTTACCAAAAAATATGGCGACAGTACGCTTGTGGATATGCTCGCACAAAGGAAATCAGTTTTAGGGATTTTTGACCGTCACGATTTTTATGATGCGTTTGATGAAACTGTTGAGGGAGGATTCAACGCTTTTTACGAAGATTGGCGAAAACACATGAACGTTTATTACAACTCCATGGCGGCAAATATGGAGCGTGTTGATTCTCTGAACGCCGATCTTTTACCACTTCCCGGACAGTTTTACTACGATATGGCTGTAAGCCCCGATGATTCTCTGATCGCTGTATTGTCACTAACTTCCCTGGCACGACCAGTGAGAAGGCTTTTTATTGTGCAAAATGATTCCACTCGTAAAACTACATTTGCAGCAGAAGGCAGTATCAATATTGATGTTAGTTGGAGCGCCGATGGAAAAGATCTCTATTATTCCCGAAATGTACGAGGGGAGAACTCATCTCTTGTGAACGATATTTTTTCCTACGATATAGAATCCGGCAAAGAAAAACGATTAACGGTCAACAGAAGAGCCCGATTTCCGGTGGCGGGTCCCGGTGAATCGGAGATCAGTTATATTGTTAATGAAGACGGAACGGGAAATCTGTTTGTGATGAATCTGGAATCAGGTGATGAAAACCAAATCACCGATTATGAGGGAGATATTCAGCTGCTTTGGCCGCTTTGGATTGAGAGCAAAAACAGCTGGCTTTTTCATCGGTTTGATGTGGGGGGCAGCCGAAATTTGGTGCTGTATGATCGGGAAACTCACTCGGAAACAATACTCGATGAAGATGATTTGGATAACCGAAAGGCGGTGTTGAGTCCAAACGAAAACCAAATCGCCTACACTTCTTTGCGTGATGATGTCCCTAATGTGTTCATCTATGATTTTGAAAGTGATTCCTCAAAACGGGTGACCAATCTGTTTACAGGTGGCGAAGTGCACGGTTGGATGGCGAAAAAAGATACGCTGGACGGAGAACGTATTTTGGTTCAGGCCAGTGAAACAAAACGGAGTGATGGCGCCTATTGGATGTCGCCCGAGCGTGAAGTGTATCAACCCGACTTTTCCATTCCCGAAGCGTACACAAGCTGGACTCAAAAAACACCGCCAACCAAAATTCCATCCTTTATTGAACCCGATGAATCGTTGATCTCGGATCGATATCCATACTCTTCTTTTAAAAACATCACTCATGCGGCTTCCTTTGCGCTGCCCTATTACGCAAATCGCGATGACTGGGGACTCTTTGCCACCACAAACTGGGTTGAGCCACTGGGCAAACACGCGATTTCTGCTTTGGGATGGGTGTCGATTGCAAATCCGGCTGAGAGTTCGTTTGGGTCCATCAATTATCTGAATAATCAGTTTTATCCATGGCTTCGGTTTTCCGTTTATAAAATTCCCGGAAACGGTCGTTTTTACGGTGATGAGTTTTTATTCGAAGAGCTGACCGGTGGCGAGATTTACGCCCGCTGGCCACTGGATTTGTTCGAAGCTCCCTATCAAACCGGAAGCATTGATGCGCAACTTCGGCATGTGCTTAGAGATCCGATTGGACCTGATCGGTTTGATGATTCTCCACGAGTTCCCACACCACAAACCGGTCGGCAGACGGATCTTCAGATTGGCTGGCAAATCAACCAACAGCGTCCGTGGAGGGATAACGTAATTCATCCGTTGGATGGACGTGGAATTCGAATAGCGGTGAGGGGATCGGATAAAATTCTGGCTTCGGATGTGAGATTTCTTACCGCAGAGTTAAACACGTATACCGTTTTGCCGTCCATTGGACTCCACAGAATTTTTGCTCAATTCAGAGCTCAATCTCAATGGGGCGAACCCTTTCCTCAGGATTATATCGGTTTTTCCCGATACGATAATATATCATTGAGCTTGCCTGATGAAGTGCCACAGAATTTTTTGGGTGATGCCGATCGGGTTCGTGGCTACCGCTCGTTTATTACCGGATCACAGGTCGCATTTGGCAGCCTGGAATATCGGATTCCGTTTATTCCTTCCCTGCAGACAACCATTTTGGGAGTGCTGAATTTAGGCTCCACCACGCTGTCACTGTTTTCTGATGCGGGTGTGGTCAGAAATGCCAGGCTCGAAAATGGAACCCGGGATACCGTAACCCGATGGGGTGCCGGTGCTGAAATAAAGAATCATTTACGACTGTTTGGCGTTGGATTTTCCCACGCTCTCGGCGTTGCCCAACCCACAGAAGAACTCTTCACCGACGCAGATGTGGATTTTTATTATCGTGTAAAGGCGGTGGTTCCTTTTTGAACCGAAGAACAGAGAAACAGAGAAATGTCCAACAGAGAAAGTGGGGCTTGAAACTCCCCCTTAATAAAGGGCTCATCTTTTGAACGCGCTAGCGAGACTGAGGGGGATGTTCATCAATCACTATTTTAGGTTCATAAAACCTTGTTGACTTACCACTGCTACTCTATTTCATATTGATAATTTTTTTCCTGTATTAGAGATCTATAAACACCCCTCCCCCGAAAGCTTTCGGGGCCCTTGTTAGGGGAGACTTTTGCTCAACCCAAACCCCCACACTTTCTCGGTTGTTCTGTTTCTCTGTTTATCGGTTTTCTTTTTTCCCAATCGTCTTAACCGCATCCAAAAGCCGATCAAATTCATCAATCCCGTGCTTTTGTAACCACTCCTTATCCTGATTTTTTTCGTGTCTTGAGCGAATGAAAAAAGGTTTAATCCCCAGTTCTACAGCCGGTTTTAAATCGGTAAGTTTATCTCCGGCCATAAAGGAGCGAGAGTAATCGATATTAAATTTGGCATCTGCTTTTTCGAACATGCCGGTGTTGGGTTTACGATCCTCAGGTGGAAATTGATGTGGCGCGGGATCGAATTCCGGATGGTGTGGGGCCATCAACCAAAGATTAATGTTCAATCCTTGTTTTTCCAACTCAACATCTACCCAGTTATGGAGCTCATGAACCTGCTGTTCGGTGTATCTCCCGCGAGCTATACCGGATTGATTCGTCACCACAATAACCTTGAAATTATTGTTATTCATCCATCGAATGGATTCAACGGCACCATCACACCATGTCCACTCCTCTTTTGTGTGGACAAAATTGTAATCAACATTCAAGGTTCCATCCCGATCCAGAAAAAAAGCTCGATTCTTCATGTGTTTTTAAAAGTACAGCAGGCAGCTTGCCCGCTTGAAGGTTGTTAATTTAAAGTTCTGTCAGTACGGCGGACAGCTTGTCCGCTTAAAGTTTATTGGTTCAAAGTAATTATAATCCTTTAAAAATATGGATCATGCCTACGGCATTTGGTGGTTTGCTGGATACCACTCAATCCACAGGTTAAAACCTGTGGTTATAACATTACCCATGCCTAACGGCATTTAGTAGTCTGCTGGAGGTACACTTTCCAAAGCACGCTCTTTTCACACGGATCATCCACTAATGCGGATTAGTAGTTTGAGGCAATTTAAAACTAATCTTTTGATCAAACATACTCATGGTTTCCGGCTTCCCAGCCTGACCATATTTTGATAAAACTAAGAATTAAAAGCATTCCAAGAGGGATAGTCCAGTTTTGGGTCAGATCAAAAAGAGCGCCGAAAATGGCGGGTCCGGTTGCGGCAAGTGTGTAACCCACCGATTGAGAGACTCCCGAAAGCTCATTGGCTGAATCTGAATCCCGGGTTCGAAGTACAATAAAGAGCAGAGCCAGACCAAAACTGCCACCCATACTGAAACCCAAAATAGATGTCCACAGCGTTACAAGTGTGGTATTTGGCACCATCAAACCGAGAAGACTGATGATTTCAAGTGTGATTAATAAAAATACCGGGAGATGCTGGGTACGCAAACGAGAGGACCAAGCGGGAATGAGTAACGTACCAAAAACACCCATACCTTGACAAAGCGAAACGAGCCATCCGGCATTTACTGCGGAGATTCCGCGATCCTGCAACACCTCGGGTAGCCAGGCGATAATGATGTAAAATGTGAATGATTGAACGCCCATAAACAGGGCTACGTGCCAAGCAATTTTTGATTTACTGAGCTGATGCAATGAATTTTTCAGTGATCGTTTTGCTACTACCTGAAAATTGTTTCTGAGCTGAGGAAGCCACACCAAAAGCGCCAAAAATGAAACCGCCGCCCAAACTCCCAAAGACCATCGCCAACCGAGCCCGGCGCCTTCGCTAAGCGGTACACTAACACCGGCAGCGAGTGCTGCGCCCAATCCCAGCATACTTGAATAAATCCCTGTTACCAATCCTGCTTTTTCGGGGAATTTCTTCTTTACAATTCCCGGTAAAAGCACATTCCCTAAGGCAATTCCAACGCCAAGAATAATGGTTCCGGCAAAAAGTGGAAATGATCCGGGGATGACTCGAAGGAGCGTTCCGCCGGTTAAGACCACAATCGCGAGCGCCAGAGTTCCTTCCGTGCCAAATCGTCTGGTGAATACGGGGGTGAACACAGAGATGATTCCGAAGGCTAAAATGGGCAGAGTGGTAATCATTCCGAGCGCGGTGTTTGACAAGCCGGTGTCTGATCGAATTTCGGAAATTAATGGACCAACAGCGGAAATCGGAGGACGTAAATTAAAAGCAATCATTGCAATGGCAATGATTAAAAAGATTTTTGTCTTTTTTTGAGGAGACATGAATAAATTCGGTTAAAAAATGACCGTAAAGGTAAGAAACCTTAAGGGTAGATATGAGATTTAATACGACAGAATTTCCGGCTGAATCATTCACTTTGAGGTGGTAGAAAAAATCAACCAATTGAAATTGTAAACGATGTCTGCTAACCCTATTTTTACGTACAAAAATCACACCGAGGTATTTTCTTGAAAGAATATAAAATCATGACGGCAGAGGATTTAAATCGTACTTACATGCGATTTGCCCATCAGTTTCTTGAACCGTTTGATGACCCATCTGAACCCGCTATCATCGGTATGCAGACCCGTGGTGTTTATATGGGAAAGCGAATTTTAGATATTATCGACTCACAATTTGGATCAAAACCTGATTTTGGTGTGCTGGATGTAACTTTTTACAGGGATGATTTTCGCACCAAACTGAAAATGCCCGAAGTGAAAGTCACAGAAATCCCGTTCGATCTGTACAACCGCGATGTTATTCTGGTTGATGATGTGCTTTACACCGGGCGGACGGTTCGTTCTGCGATGGATGCGCTGATGGCATTTGGGCGGCCGCGAAGCATAAAATTTTGCTGCATGGTTGATCGCGGTCATCGTGAGCTACCGGTTGCTGCCGATTTTGTAGGAATGACAGTTCCCACCCACGCAAATGAAGAAGTACGGGTAAGAGTGAAAGATCTGGATGGTGAAGATGGTGTTTATGTAGTGGAAACGGAGGGATCAGATGAATAAACCGAATTTGACAGAGTATAATTTTAAACAGAAGCATCTGCTCGGCCTGGCTGATTATTCCACTGAGGATATTTTATACGTGCTGGAACAGGCAAAAACGTTTCGGGAAGTGCTGGATCGGCC
Source organism: Balneolaceae bacterium (assembly GCA_040876545.1). Lineage (GTDB taxonomy): Bacteria > Bacteroidota > Rhodothermia > Balneolales > Balneolaceae > SW132. Next base: position 30,158 of record JBBDPF010000030.1, read on the forward strand.
GGTCCCCAAAATTCCTACACTCCGTGATAAAACCATTGTAAACCTCTTTTACGAAAACAGCACCCGAACCCGACTCTCGTTTGAACTGGCACAAAAACGAATGGGTGCCGATGTTGTGAATTTTTCTTCGGGGACATCAAGCACTAAAAAGGGCGAATCGTTAAAAGACACCATTCGCAACATCAGCTCAATGAAAATTGACATGGTGGTGTCGAGGCACGAAAGCCCGGGAGTTCCTCATTTTCTTACCCGATGTGTGGATGCGGTGATTATCAACGCGGGTGATGGCGCCCACGAGCATCCTACGCAAGCGTTGCTCGATATGTTTACCATGCAGCAAATTTATCCCGATCTGGCCGGTAAGAAAATTGCCATCATTGGGGATATTTCTCACAGTCGTGTGGTTCGGTCCAACATTCTTGGGCTGATAAAAGTGGGGGCGGAAGTCACCGTTTGTGGCCCAAAATCGCTGATGCCAAAATTTGTGAACGCACTGGGTGTAAACGTTTCTCATAATCTGGATGAAACATTGGCTTGGTGCGATATTGCCATGGCGCTTCGTATCCAGATGGAGCGGATTGGCGGCGGAACGGATCTGTTTCCAAGCGTGCGGGAATACCATGATACGTTTGGAATAAAGATGGATCACCTCGAAAAATACCCGGATTTTACGATCATGCATCCCGGGCCCATCAACCGCGGGGTTGAAATGGAAAGTGATGTTGCCGACAGCGATCGCGCCGTGATTTTGAATCAAGTAACCAATGGTGTTGCCGTGAGAATGGCGGTTCTCTACCTGCTTAGTGGTGGTGCGCGAATCTAACTTTGAGAGATTTGAGCTATGGACGAAGGACAAAACTCATCAAAAAAAATCGTCCATATTTCTACCGTTCATTCTCGGCATGATCCCCGAATATTTTATAAACAGTGCCGTAGTTTAGCTGCTCATTACGATGTTCATCTTTTTACTTTGGACGGATTGGATGAACGTGTAGATGGCGTGATGTCTCACAAATTGAAATTCTCATCGAAAAATAGATTCTCCAGATTTTTCAGAGCTCCCAAAATGGCATTTCATCAGGCTAAAGAACTCCAGCCTGATCTGATCCATATTCACGATCCCGAACTTTTACCGACCGGAATTTTAGCTGCCCGAAAAGGAATTCCGGTTATTTATGATGTACATGAAGATAACACCACCGCGATAAATCAGCGTGAATATTTACCATCATTTTTAAGCTCGTTGATTTCCGTTGGGATTGATAAAATGGAACGGATCAATCATCCCAATCTCCACAAAATTATCGCTGAAAAATATTACAGCGAACGGTTTCCCTACGCTCTCGATATTTTGAATTATCCGCTAAAAAATGTCGATGGGCATCCATCAACAACACCGGAACCGTCATTGCTCTATACCGGAAACTCGCGGATTGAAAGAGGTGCTTTGCTTCATGCTGATTTGGTGAATCACAATCCTGATATTGACGTGACTTTTGTAGGGAGAATGGCTGATGATGCCCGGGCGGAGATAATAAAAATAGCGGGTTCAAATATAGATCGATTGATGATTGAAGGAACCCATCAATTTTTGCCGTATTCTGAAATTGTAGATTCTTATCGAAGGAAAAAGTGGTTAGCCGGTTTGGCGATTTTTCCATACAACGCACACTATCAAAAAAAGCAGCTGACCAAAATTTTTGAGTATATGGCAGCGGGAATTCCTGTTATCTATTCTGATTATCCGGAGTGGGAAAAGCTTTTTGATCCGCTAAATATCGGAATTGCAGTGAATCCCAATGATCCGAAAGAGGCCTCTCAAGCAATCCAAAAATTAAAATCAGACACGGAGTTTTGGAGAACTTGTTCAAAAAATGGTCAGAAGCATGTAAGGGAAAGATTTAACTGGGAATCGCAGGAGGAAAAACTTCTGGGGATGTATCAGTCTATTGTTCCAGTTAATAATGCCGAGCCTGATTAAAGATTTTGTCCGTTGCGAATGAGATTTGAAAAAGCGTCCTTCCAGAGTCCGAAGGTCCTGGAAGAGTCGCGGGGCAAAAGCCAATAACCCAGACTCTAACAGGAACCCGAAAAGTGCGGGTGCTCTGTTAGGTCTTCTGGAGGATCAAATCTAATCTACTCTAAAATTCCGGGATCAGGGTTTTTGTCTCTGCCAATCAGCCAAAGAAAAATGGCGAGAAAAAGTCCCGGGTAAAAAGGCTCCACTCCAAGATACAGATACCCCTGGCCGGAAGCGGGCATAAGTGTTCCCAGAATTAACCAAACAAGTGAAAGCCCTGTGCAGGCAATGATAGAGATCATCACAAAGTTGGGTTTTAGTTGAAACGGTTTCAAGTAGATACCTAATACGGGAACCAGCATTCCCGGAATGAAAACGGAACCGATCACATACCACAGATCAATCACGCTTGGGTAGATGATGATGAGCAGAATTCCCAAAATGGCAGAGATGAGAATACCGATTCGCGTAAGCAGGTTCGGATTTTTATCAGGGAAATATTTAACGAGGTAATCACGCCCGAGGGTTTGCCCGGAAATGAACAGGTAGCTGTCCAACGTAGACATGATGATCGCCAGTAAACTGACAAAGAAAAGTCCTTTTAACCCGATGGGCAGAATCTGATCAGCCAGTATTGGGTATGCCAGCACGGGCTGTTCAAGTCCGCCTCCAAGAATGGCGAAGGCATAGAGTCCGGCAAAACAGGTGAGGAAATCAAAGAAAATCCAAAATCCGATAGAGACAAATACCCCGTTTCGAGCCGTTTTGGGTGATTCAGCCGCTGCTGCACGCTGGTGAAAACTGGGATCGACGAAGGTCCAGAGCGCAATGAAAAACCAGACCAAAATGTACTGCCAACTGTTTCCGCCGGTGGGGTCTCTGTGAATATCGGAAACGGAGCTCCAAAGTGTGCCAATGCCACCAAATTCTCCGGCGGCATAAATCAGCAAAATGACAAATCCGGCAAACATAAGAATCAGCTGGAGCATGTCTGTTCGAATAACAGCTCCAAATCCGCCAACAGTAATGTAGAGCACCGAAAACAGTGCGACCAGTGAGGCGTATAGTAAAAATGGGGCACTTCCTCCACTTAAAAACTGAAAAATCAAACCAAGCATTAGAATGTACGGTGCAGGACTGACTAAAATAAAGATAGGGAGAGCGCTTAAACGGCCGGATTTTTCATCATATCGATTGGCGATGGCTTCCGGGATAGTGAGGGCTTTATTCATGCGGATTTTTCCGGCAAGGAAAACGGCAAAAATGGCTGAGAAAATATAGAAGGGTGCGCCCAAAATTAGCCATTGGGAAATGCCAAACTGGTAACTCCATTCGCCCACGCCCAAAATTCCACCATACCAGGTAGTAACAAGGGTTGCCACAAAAGCCGGTAGCGTAACTTTCCGTCCACTTAATAAAAATTCCTCTTCCGATTCGGCCTTCCATCCTTTTTTAACACTGAGCCAGATTAAAAAGATGAAATAAATGACAATGAGCGACCAATCGATCCAGGAAAATGTTGCTGTCACGTCGTTTCAATATTTTTGTGATTAACGAACAGCAGAAGGTCGCCCTTTTTGAATTCAATTTCGATCTTTTTTTCGATGGAAAGATTTGAACTGCCATCTCTTACCCCATTTTCCATAATGCCGTTGTTTAAATTATACTTTAAACCTTTTGTTGTAATTCCTTCAACTCGCCCTGAAAGAGGGAATAGTGAAATGGTGGTATGCAGTGGAGTTTCTATTGAAAAAGGAGATTGAATTAGGAAAATATCAGCAAAACGATCGCGGAAAAGTAGGGTGTTAAATCGGGAATCGAACTGTTTCATTACCGATAAATTTTTTAAAGTATGATCGAGCCGATAACCTGTGGCCCCAAATACAATGACATCGGTGGCATTCTTTTCCAGTGCATAAGCGAGAGCTTTTTCAAGATCGTTCGTTTCCTGATCAGGATCTTCAATAACCGGGAATGATTCCTCGCCGGTTTCCACAAAGCTGTCCATGTCTCCAATCACCACATCGGGCTGAAGCTGGAATTCCTTGGCGATATTTGCCCCACCATCAGCGGCAATAAAAAGATCTGAATCCGTTAGTGCTTCGAGCAACTGTGATTTTAACGGTGGAAATCCATTACATAAAATGATCGCTTTTTGTGGCATCAGTATTGGACTTATCGATTGTAAGGGCAATTCATGAATTGCCCTTACAATCGGGATTTTAGATTAATAACATGAAAGTTGCTTTCTACCTATGGAACCGAGATTTTGTCAGGCTATAATTCACTAAAGAATAAAGATTTTATGTTTAAAGAGTTCATCCAAAAGCTAAAAAATTATAACCACATTGGTGTGTTTTCTCATATTCGCCCTGATGGAGATTGCATAGGCTCACAAGTGGCGCTTTGCAGGTGGTTGAAAGAAAATGGGTATGAAGCCAGTGCGTTTAATGATGATGATGTTTCGGAAAATTTGCTTTGGCTGACTGATTATTTTCCGGTTGAAAAACCATCAGATGAGGCAGTAAAGAAGTGCGATGCGTTTATTGTGGTTGATGGGAATGCCCCTCACCGGTTTGGCAGTTATGAGGAGTATCAAAAAGAAAATCGCCGGCCGGTGTTGATGGTCGATCATCATCCCGAACCGGAAGATGAGTTTGATGTTTCTGTATCTGTTGATGATGCATCCTCTACCTGCGAGTTGATTTACAATCTCTACAAAGAGCACGATATGGATCAAATGGATTCGGAAACGGCAAAAGCGCTCTACACGGGGCTTATTACCGATACAGGATCGTTTCAGTACGACAGTGTAAAGCCTGAAACGATGGAAACGGCAGCCGGTTTGCTAAGACAGGGCAAATTTAAGCCGAATGAAGTGGCAGAGAAGGTATTTTCAAATCAATCCTTGCCACAGCTTCGATTGTTGAGTATGGCAATGGGAACCCTTCAGCTTTTCGAAAACAATCAGATTGCGGTAATGACCGTTACTAAAAAAATGTTGGACGCCACCGGCACAACAAATGCAGATACGGGAGGTTTTGTAAGCTATCCTTTAAGCATTACCGGAATTAAAGCAGCTGTTTTGTTAAAAGATCTGGAAGATGATGGCGTAAAAATGAGTTTGCGTTCGAAAAGTGATGTGGATGTAAATATATGGGCACGTCAACTTGGCGGCGGGGGACACAAAAAAGCGGCCGGTGCCTGGCATAAAGGTCCGCTGGAAAAAGCAATAGAAGACACGGTGAAAATCGGTTCAAAACAGATATCAGAACTTGAAAAAACATCTACTATATAGTTTAGCGGCATTAGTGTTATTGCCATTGGGTTGTTCTAATCATCAATCAGGTGAATTGCAGGAAGTTGAAAGACCTTTTTCTGCGTCATCCATAGAAGATTCATCTCCGAATTCCGGATTAGAAAATCCATCAGCCCGAGAAATAGACGAGCCACTAAGTGATAGTCGCAGAAATGCCATCACAAATGCTGTTGATAATGCCAGTTCATCTGTGGTAAGCGTGATGGCGACAAAAGTGGTTACGAGAAGAAACGATCCACGCGATGAGTTTTTCCGGTATTTTTTTGGTGAGTTGCAGCCACAGGAAAATAGCAATATGGGTTCGGGATTTATCATCAGTGAAGATGGACTTGTGGTGACAAACCAGCATGTGGTGGGTAATAGCCCTGACGAGGTGATGATCTCTACCATCAACGGAGAATCGTATCAAGCAGAGTTAATTGGCAGTGACGAACTTACAGATCTGGCGCTGCTTCGAATAAAATCTGATGAAGCATTTCCTTTTGTAAAGTTTAGTGATTCGGATGAAGTTTTGGTTGGGGAGTGGGCAATCGCGTTGGGAAATCCATTCGGTCTTTTCGAAGATGGGCAACCCACTGTAACGGTTGGTGTAGTGAGCGCAAAAAACAGGGATTTCCGGCCCGATCCCAATAATCCCCGGGTTTATATCGATATGATTCAGACGGATGCAGCCATCAACCGGGGAAATTCCGGCGGGCCATTGCTGAATAGCAATGGAGAGGTAATCGGTATAAATACGTTTATTTATACCGGCGGAACAGGGTCCGGATTTATTGGCTTAAGTTTTGCGATACCCAGTAAACGGATTGATAAAATTATCACACAGCTGTTATCGAGTGGCTCAGTTGTGCTTGATTATGATCCGGGAATGGAATTCACTTCAATGACAGAGAGCTTGGTTTATAGCTATCAGCTTCCTTATGTACAGGGTTTACTGGTAACAAGTATCAATAAAGGCGGGCCTGCATTTTCGAGTGGGGTGATGCCGGGGGATATCATTCTAAAAATTGGGGATGAGCGCGTGGTTAGTGAAATGCATGGCTGGGCTTTACTTAGAGAATATGATGAGGGGGATCGTATGATAGTTGAACTTTTACGTGATAATAATCACTATCAAACGGAAATTCATCTAAGAAAAAGCGTGAAAATGAAATAAGGAAACCGCGGTCTGATCCTGACCGCGGTTTTTGCCCCTTGATCTCTGGTTTAAATTTCTCCCGACTATTATACTGCCTTAATCAATAGTCACATGTATGAACTCAAAAGAGTGAATTCCTTACACTTTTATTTTAAAATTTTAAAATGGCTCAAACAGCCTGAATTGGCAGATATTTTTCCTATTTTTGATCTATGCTTGCAGCAAAAGAAAACCCACAACACACCGAATATTTATTAGAAGTGCCCGATGGCCAGCAAACGGATATCAGGCTTGATGTTTATATTACATCCTTTATCCAAAATGCAACTCGTAACAAGGTTCAAAAAGCGATTAAAGATGGATATGTGATGGTAAATGGCTCAAAGGAAAAATCATCATACATTATGCAGTCGGGTGATAAAATTGAGATTAAACTTCCCAAGCCACCTCCGCCCAAAGCTGTACCCGAAAAGATGGATCTCGATATTGTTTACGAAGACGAGCAGATCATCGTGGTGAATAAAACGGCAGATATGGTGGTTCATCCCGCATTTGGGAACTGGACCGGAACGATGGTAAATGGGCTGATGCATCACACCCAAGAAAATCTATCCAAAACGGATGAAGAAACACTTCGGCCGGGAATTGTTCACCGATTGGATAAAAACACGAGTGGATTGCTGGTGGTTGCCAAAGATGAAGTTTCTCACAGTAAACTGGCTAAGCAATTTGCAGAAAAAACAGCTCAGCGAACCTATTGGGCAATAGTGTGGGGAAATCCACCGGATGAAGGGACGATTGAGGGAAACCTCGGACGATCACCGAAAGACCGAAAAGTGATGACTGTTCTCCCCGAAGGACAGGGAAAAAAAGCGGTAACGCATTTTAAGAAATTAGAATCCTTTGATCATTTAGCACTCCTTGAAATCAGTTTGGAAACAGGCAGAACACACCAAATTCGTGTGCACATGCAACGAAAAGGATTTTACGTGTTTGGAGATACCACTTATGGCGGAACGTCTGTGCGTTATGGTCCTAATACAGGAAGTAGAAAAGCGATGTTTAACAACCTGTTTGCGCGAGTTAACGACCAGGTATTGCACGCAAAAACACTTGGGTTTGTGCATCCCGCAACGGATAAATTTATCGAGTTCGATTCAGAGCTTCCCGATGATTTTCAGTATGTTTTAGAAACTTTACGAACGAATTGTAAACCTACTTATTAATTTATGTCTGCGAAAAGTAAAAAGATCAATATCGAAGTTGAATTAGACGACAAAAATATCCCATCAAACATAAAGTGGGACGCCACCGATCTGGATGGTTATGAAGAGGCATCCTGCAGGGCAATGTTGCTTTCGTTGTGGGATCACTCCAACAAAGATACCCTGCGCCTGGATTTATGGACCCGCGATATGACCATCGACGAGATGAAGATATTTTTTCATCAAACATTAGTGACGATGGCTGATACACTCGAACAATCCACCAATGATGATCGCATCAGCGGAGACATGAGGGATTTTTGCGACTACTTTGCAGAAAAAATGAATATTGAATCGTAAATATCCGTTCACTGCGCAGCTCACCGAAAGTTAGTATATTACCGATCTGAAAATATTAAATAACTATTTTAACAATGCAATATCTCGATTTTGAACAACCCATCGCAGATCTTGAAAAGAAAATACAAGAACTACAGGATTTATCTGTAGGGGATGGTGTACTGCAACCGGAAATTGAACGGCTGAAGAAAAAGGCCGATCAACTTCGCGAATCGATTTTTGATAATCTAACCCGCTGGCAACGGGTTCAGCTTGCTCGTCACCCTGAGCGACCCTACACATTAGATTACATAGAGCGAATTGCAGACGACTTTCAGGAGTTGCACGGTGATCGCTATTATGATGATGATAAAGCTATTATTGGTGGTTTTGCTACGATTGATGGTGAGTCTGTCATGATAATAGGTCATCAAAAGGGACGGGATACAAAGAGCCGGCAATATCGTAATTTTGGAATGGCCAACCCCGAGGGATATCGCAAAGCCTATCGGTTGATGAAACTCGCTGAAAAATTTAATGTGCCCATAATTACATTGTTAGATACACCGGGTGCCTATCCGGGATTAGAAGCCGAACAACGAGGACAGGCAGAAGCCATCGCCAAAAATTTGAAGATGATGGCTACGCTCGAAGTGCCGTTTATTACGATTGTAATTGGTGAGGGAGCCAGTGGTGGTGCCATTGGAATCGGCATGGGAAATGAAGTGTTCATGATGGAAAATACTTGGTATTCGGTGATTGCCCCCGAGTCGTGCTCATCTATCTTGTGGAAAACCTGGGATTATAAAGAACAGGCAGCATCGGCCCTGAAACTGACAGCAAAAGATTTGCTGGAGCTAACTGTAATAGACGGAATTATTCCTGAACCACTGGGCGGTGCTCATCGGGATTATAACAAATCTGCCGAAGCATTAAAGAAGCAAATTTTAAAAAGCCTGAAAAAGCTCAAAAAAATGAAGCCGGAAACATTGGTTGATTCCCGGATCGAGAAATATTCATCTATGGGTGTTTGGCTGCAGGCTGAAGAATCATAAAACTTATTTTATGATTTGCACGAAGACTTTCCGGCGAGATTCTCAGGTGTTTGGTTATGGATATAAAATCACGAATATTGTGCAGAGCTTTCGGTTTTTTTCGATACGATTCGTACCCAATAACTGATTGCAACACAGAAAACTATATATCGTAGTAAGTTTTGCCCTGTTAGCGGTGGTTTTGTTTTCGCTTGGTGAGATTCTTTGGGGCGGAAGCGAATCACGCCACTGGACGGAGTGGATGTTTTATGGGATATGCCATCAAATACCCGACCGTACCTATTCGCTGGGCGGATATTATATGGCGGTAAACACTCGCTGTTTTGGTATTTTTTTGGGATTATGGCTGGGTTGGTTTACTATTCCATGGATAAACAGAAAAACGATTGGAAAACGATGGCCGATTTGGATATTAACAGTTGCAGTGATTCTTCAAATCATCGATTATTCGGGAAATATGTTTGACGTATGGGAAAACACAAATCACAGCAGAGCGGTACTGGGTTTGATGTTGGGCATTTCTGTACCGATAGCGATTTCAGATCTATTTGTCCGTACAAACAACTAAACAACATATACACATTATGGAAGAAATAAATAATACAGAGGCTGAGCGTACAATTAATGATTTTTGGCCATCAATAGCATTGGTGGGGAGCATATTGGCGTTGTTATTTTTGCACTGGGACTTATTTTTGGGTACATGCAAATTCAGGCAGAACCCAGTGGTGCCATGTTTTCACCGATGATGTTTAGCGGGGTTATTGTATGTCTTGTGGTTGCTTTTGCAGGAGCCATGGCTATCTGGCACTACACACGAGAAGTGACTCCATTTGTAAAACTCGGGCAAGGAGCACTAATTGGATTTTTAACCGGCGCCGTAATTGTTATTATCAGCACTGTACTTAATGAAGTATGGCACTTAATTGATCCCGAATTTACGCAAAAAATGATCGATTCATCCATTGCAAGCTTAGAGGCAATGGATGTTCCTGCAGAAACGAAGGATACTATGATTGATGCAACCGTTGAAAGTATGCGAAGCCAGCAATCTATTTTTTCGCAAATTTTGTATGGAATACCGATGTATGGGATTTTAAATCTGATTACCGGTCTGATTGGTGTAAAAATATTTGGAAAAAAAGAAGACGAGGAGACGTTTTAAAGATTGAACAATTCAGAATTTGATTTCGAAAATAACCGATATACCATAGAATCGTGGGCGGTTCGTAATGGATTTGCGCACTGGGCGATAGCCTTAATTTGGTTGATTATTGCGTTTGTACTCTTTCAGCTTACGGCAGGATTAGTATACACGCTATTATTATTTGCAACCGGAGAAATAGAAAATATAAGTGGTTTGGGCGCGGCGATGATGACCAGGCTGGATCTGCTTTTTATAGGCAATTCAACAGGGCAAATTCTCTTTCTTGGTTTGGCAACGTTTGCCGTGGTGCGTTTGCATCTAACTGATGAAACGGCCAGGAAGTTTATGCGAATGACCTGGAGTCAGGATACATCAAAATATATGCTGATTGCAGTTATTTTTGCGATCGTTATTCAGCCTTTGGTTCTCTTTTTAGGCCACCTGAACTCGATGATTCCCGTACCGGATTCACTTATTGAGATGCAGGAGTCTCAATTTCAGATGCTCGAGGGTTTTCTAAAATCCGATGGTGTAGTATGGTTCGCGCTGATAAATATTGCACTCGTTCCGGCATTTGCCGAAGAGTTTTTATTTCGGGGATATATTCTTCGTGCCTTTGAAAAAAGCTGGGGAATTATTGCAGCAATTATTATATCGAGTTTAATATTTGGATTGTTTCATCTGCAGTTGACCAATCTTCTTCCATTGGCCACACTTGGCGGAATGATGGCTATTTTAACCTGGATTAGTGGCTCGGTTTGGCCGGCTGTATTAGCTCATTTTTTAAATAATGGGGCCGCTGTGGTGATGGCAACGTATTTTCCCGAAATGGCTTTCGCAGACACAACTGCAAGTGCTATGCCACCTATTTGGGCACTGGTATTAAGCATGTTGTTAACCGGATATGTACTTTGGTATTTATTTAACACATTAAAACAGGAAGTAGCAGTATGAGTTTTTTTGGTGGCGGAAAACCAAATGAAGTAGAAAACTGGGTTTGTGTGCTGGAACGCAGTAGCGAGTTTGAGGTGGAGATGGCAAAAAACTATCTCGCAAATCAAAAAATACCATCCAATATTTTATCCAAACGGGATTCTGCACATGGGCTAAATGTTGGTGAAATGTCTTTAATCTATCTTTATGTGCCCAAAGGTTTTGAGGATAAAGCCCGAAAAGCCTTAGCAGAATTACAAGACAAACTTGATGAAGACGAATAAATTTGAGTGAATTAACCAAACGTGTTCTTTTTGCGGTTCCTGCTGCTTTGCTATTACTGGGAAGCATGTGGATAGGTGGAATTTATTTTGAGCTGATCATTGGTATTATTGCCGCTTTTACCCTGTGGGAAATTCACAGGTTAGTTGTTAAATCCAACGCTCCCGACTTCTATTGGGTCAGTTGGCTTATCGCTCTATCGATTTGGTTTAGCGTTCGCCTTCCCGAAATGGTAGTGTTAGGGTTCGTTGTGATTCTTGCCTTACCCACTATCTGGACTTTCTTCAGTAAAAAAAATGAACGATCCAGACGATGGTTAAGCACTCTTTTTTGCGGCGTTTATGCCCCTCTTGGTTTTTTGATGCTGGTTCGCATCCGAAATTTGGGAGTGGAAATAGAAGGATTTTGGCTTGCCATTGCCGTTTTATTAATGATCTGGGGAAATGATGTATTTGCTTATTTCGGAGGTAAACGTTTTGGCAAAACTCCACTTGCTCCAAGTGTGAGCCCCAATAAAACCTGGGAAGGATTCTTTTTTGGTTTTTTGGGTGCTGCGGTTGGTTTGATGATCGCCTTTAGTTTTGCAACTCCGTTCCCCGTAGCTTTACTCAGTATTCTACCGACCGTAATTATTGCCAGCATTTTTGGGCCTATTGGCGATTTGCTCGAAAGTCGCTTAAAAAGAATTGCCGGCGTAAAGGATTCCTCAAACCTACTTCCCGGTCACGGTGGCTTTTTTGATCGGTTTGATGCATTAATTTTAAGCACCCCGTTCTTCTTTTTTTACTTTTCTTTGGTACTGTAAATTTTAAAGTGGCAGAAATACCCTTTTTGGAAGCTATTGGATTGAAAATTAACAATTGGTTGTTTAATAGGTATGGAAAATACAAAGCAGATATTAATTACAGGTGGAACAGGATTTATTGGGGGATATCTTTGTGAAGAGTTAGCCCGGCAAGGTCATTTTTTAACCATTATCACTCGATCTCCAAAAAAATATCAGGAAGAGGAAGCAAAAAATCAGCGATATATTGGCTGGGATGATAATCTTGCTGCCCAAATGGAGAAAACAGACATCGTCATTAATCTGGCGGGTGAAAATCTGTTTGGTCAGCGATGGATGGATGATGTAAAGGACAGGCTTTATAACAGCAGAATCAAAGGCACACGAAAATTGGTAGAAGCAATGAAAGCGGCTGATAACCGACCGGATTTGTTTATCTCTGCATCCGGTATAAATTATTACAAAACAAAAGGGGATCAGCTGATTGATGAATCCGGCGAACCCGGAGATGATTTTCTGGCCACTATTTGTATCGATTGGGAAAAAGAAGCCCGAATGGCAGAAAAACTTCAGGTAAGAACTGCTATTCCAAGAATTGCACCCGTCCTTCAGGAAGGAGGCGGCATGATCGATAAAATGAAGCTTCCATTTATGTTGTTTGTTGGTGGACCCATTGGCAGCGGACGGCAGTTTGTGCCCTGGATTCATATGGAAGATATGATTAGGGCGATTATCTATCCTATGGAAAAACCTGATTTTGAGGGTCCCTATAATGCCTGTAGTCCAGATCAGGTGACAATGAATGAATTATCTAAAACATTGGGGAAAGTGATGAACCGTCCATCTATGTTGGGGGTACCGGAATTTGCACTTAAAATAGTTTTGGGTGAAGCAGCAGCTCCGGTTTTGGGAAGCCTGAAAGTTCAGCCCAAAAAACTACAAAAAAGTGGATTTCAGTTCCATTTTGAAGATCTCGAAGAAGCGATTGCTGATATATTGTAGCGCGGTGTCGCCGACCCGCGAATCGTAACGTGGCGTTGCTAACCCGCGAATTAGTAACGCGGCATCGCTGATCCGCGTGCTGTACTAATATTCATCACTTTTATATCGAACTCAGGTTTATAGGTTCTCAGGTCAGCGACCTGAGTTACGTGTAAACTCTACTCTTCTTCCCTTGTAGTTTGTAAAATAGTCCACGCTCTGAGTCCATCCCGGGTTTGGGCAATGATCTCGTAATTTCCGTCACCTGTTAAATCACCAATTAATGGGAAATTCATTCCCGTAGTAGGCAGATCAGAAAGTCTTGCTTCACCAAGAATATCCCAGGCATAAAGACGTCCAAAATCGGCAAGTGCCACTACGTCCATTCGTTGATTTCGATCAATATCAATTATAACAGGGGTGAATTCATCCGTAGATGATTGCCCCATGGATGATGTAAATCGAAGTTCTCCACTCGTGTTGTATAAAAACAGTGAGCCATTGCTGCTTTGTAAACTAATAACGTCCTCAGAGAAAAATCCATCGTCATTTCTGAGCATTAAATTTTGAGTTGTGGGAGGTGCATTCAACCTTGAGGATGAGACCTGAAGTGTTTGAATGTTGAGCGAATCATCTTGTACAGATGTTGAAAGAGAATCATCAAATAAGGTTTCTGTACCCATTGCATAAAGGTTTCCATCCAGCCCGGCGCTTAAAATATGATTTTCGTATATAGTTGGCGCACCATGAATTTCGGTATCTAAAAACACAGGAAATCCGTCGCGGGGTTGTCCGTTAATTTCCCAGCTGTGAACAATATTTTCTGAGGAGACAAAAATAGACCGCTGACCATTCAAATCAGTTAATAGCGGTTTGTTGGTGATGGTAGAATTTGTGCTTTGTGGCCAACCGGAAATGGATCTCCCCCGGGAGTTTAAAATATGAAGTCGTCTGTCGGCTGTACCCACAATCACTTCAGCAACACCATTTTGTGTTACATCCGTAACTGTAATAGGAGTTGTGATGGTTTCATTCAACTCAATGGGAAAATTTGGCAGTAGATTTCCGTTGCTGTTCCAGGCATAAATTCTTCGCCCGGCTGCCTGCATTATTACCTGTTGATTATTTCCATACCAATCATAAACTACGGGTGGGCCTATGGGTTCATCATCTTCTGTTGATGTTTCCAAAAACACGGTTCCATCCGTGGCCAGAGCGTAAACCGAATTATTTTTGGTTGAAAAAATCACTTCATTGCGGGAGCTTCCGCTGATGTCTGCTAAAATGGGAACACCGGAAATATCAGCTCCGCCAAGTGGAAATGTCCATTGCTCTCTGTATGGCTGATCTTCGTATTCTCGTTGATAGGAGGTAACGGAAAGATTCACAGAATTCTGACCGGAAGACTTTTCGGTGGTTACGACGAATAAATCCAAATTTGAGGCTAACGTCCCAAAATAACCCTGGGGATCAAGCCAAGGTTGAATAAATGTGCTAAAGGGTCTGGCATTCATATATGTAATGGAACTGAGTTCATTACTCTGATTTTCCCGAACCATTCTGTAATCATCATCATAATACATCACCCCACGGCGGTTGACGTCCGAAGAAACACTCTCAGCTAAACTTTTCCGCCGAGACATTATCGCAACATCTTGATGTATATACAGATAAAAACTACCCATCGTATTTATTTCTGAGCCGATGAGTTGTCCAAGCCATTTGCTTTCAATTAAATAAGCATCATCTTCTCTTGTAATAATTTCGTCTTCTTCCAATTGGTTGAGTGAGTTTCTTAGCTCGGTGGCATCTGATAACCGGCGTAGAAACATATACTCACTGGAGCTTGTTGCCCCTGATTCTGCAAATGTTGCTACAGCGATTTCAGAGTTCAACTGGTTGGCAATCGTTCTCCAAACGTCTGCATTTTCAGCGATATATTCATCTGCCGGTGAAAAGGGTTCTGTATCTGTTGGAAGATCCATTTTGGGATCTAACCGCAAAATTGAAAAAGCAGCACTATTGATAGGGATGAACCGATCTAACGTAAATTCTGATGCTTCTGAACTTGCTCCCCGGATAAGTATAGAGGTTGTGTCTTCCACAGAAAACCTACCGGATAACTGCCATGACCAATCGGCGTCTTCTGAATCACTTGTGCGTAAAGATGCGGGGCTGCTCCCATCAAAAATTCCTGATAGAAAGGGACGATAGGTCACCTGTGCCAACTGCTGTACCCATGTGTCAAGTGAGGGAGTATTTACAATGAATGATCCCGGAGCTAATTGTTTATCAGAAAGCGGCATTGCACTTTCTTCACCGTTCAGGGTTCGAATCATGCTTTCAATACCAAAACTGGATTCCGAGAAAATGGTCCAGCCGTCCATTTCAACGATGTAAAGTATGCGATCAGAAATATAAAGTTTTTCTATCGTGTGGTTGTCAAATTTGTACCGGTTTTGGTCGAACTCTTTTTGATATTCATCCTTTAACAAATTCATCATACCGCTAACGGATTGAGTGATCCAAACCGGTTGCCAGTTGTTAGATGTATCGGTAAATAAAATCATGGCATCTACAGTAGCGGCACCGGCTGATAGTTCATCCAAATTGCCCGCCAGCTGAAAGGCAGAGGGAGAAATGTCATCAAACATCGCTGAATAAGGCGCGTCTAATATCTCCAAAATGGTTACATCTTCCTGTGGGACGATCACAAATGGAGCGGCATCAGGAATTAAGTCGGACCAATGTTCAGGTGTGACTTTCTCACAACTGGAGACAATTAACAGGATAAATGAGCTGAGCAGAAGATTTTTAATAGAAAATATATGTATCACCGAATATCAGATAATATGCTTGTTAGGAAATGGTTATTACCATAGCTTAGATCCATTGTAAAGGAATTGTTCCTTTTTACTAAACGTCCTCAAGGTAAAAAACTTTCAGTAAATGAGTTTCCTGAATCCTCTTTTTCTATTTGCACTCGTAGCGGTAGCTGTTCCGCTGTTGATTTACCTTTTTAATGTGAGGAAACCCAAACGGATCAAGTTTTCTACGCTGACGTTTTTCAATTCACTAAAAAGCTCATCACTTCGAAAGATTAAAATTAAGCGATGGTTGCTGCTGGCTGTTCGCACTTTAGCTATTGTTGCACTGGTTTTGGCGATGTCGAAACCTTTTTTGCCGGCTGGTTTTGGTGCCATGAATAATGGTGAACCTAAAGCCATTGGAATTGTGATTGATAACAGCCCCAGTATGTCTCAGGTAGACAGAAATGGACCGTATTTAGAGCAGGCTCTTGAAACGGCTTCGGATATTATTGAGATAAATGAGTCGGATGATCGTTTTTTTATCAATGTAACCAATGGTCCTTCAATGAATTCTGTATTGATTTCGGGCAGTGCAGCAACGAGAGAGATTTCGGGAATTGAAGTGCTAAATTCTGGAAATTACCTGTTTGAGAATGTGCAGGAAGTGAAACAGACGTTAATAGACGCGCGCGAAACGAATAAGATTATTTACTTTATTACCGATGGGCAAGAGTCTCAGTTTCTGGATTTAGAAAATTTTGAGGGGGAAGAAAATTCAGATATTCAGCTTCAAGTTGTTCAGTTGGGTGAAGCAAAACCATCAAATGTAGGGTTCGATGTTGTTGATATTATATCGGATGAAGATAGAATAAGATTGCGTGCGAGTGTTAGGAATTACGGCTCTCAAACTGCATCCAATCAATTTTTGAGTCTGTTTGTGGGTGGGGAATTGATTGTGCAAGAACCCTATGAAATATTAGCAAATGAACGCGAAGAGTTTGAGTTTGTACTTCCGCAAACGGATCAATCAACCCTACCGGTTGAGTTGCTAATTGAAGGGGACGAGCTGACATTTGACAACAGGTTCTACGCAGCTGTGAACCTTCCGGAGCAAAGAAATCTGTTGGTAATTGAGAGTGAAAATCAATCCGTGGATGGATTTCGTCCTTACCTGCGTCCCATGCTTGATGCTGCTGTTGAAGAAAACACACAATTTTCTGTGGATTATGTTTCAACAGAAGATGTAACTCCCGATCAATTGGAGGATTACGATGCCATTGTTTTGAACAGCATTCGTACCGTGCCCGATTTTCTGTCTCAACCGTTAATCGATCATGTACAAAGCGGAGCGGGGTTGTTACTTCTTCCTTCCGCTGAAGGGGACATCAGAAGCTATAACCGGCTTCTTGGGTTTGGTGATGCGGGTCAATATAAAAACGTAGTTGGAAGTTATGGCTCGTTTGATGCCATTGATTATCTGGCCACCCCTCAAAGAGGACATCCCATTCTGGAAACTATTTTTGATATTCAGGAGGATGAATCCATTCGTCTAAACACCCCTGAAATTTTTTATTATTATGATATTGAGCCCGGCAGCGCAAGAGTTACAACCCCGATTATTGAAACGCGATCGGGCAATACGATACTGAATGAGATTCGTTTAGGTGATGGGAAACTCATTTATTCAGCAATTGGTAGTGATCCGGGATGGTCTAACTTTCCTATTAAACCACTGTTTGCCCCGTTGTTTTATAGAACGGTTAATTATTTGGTTTCCGGTGAGGGGGCCACCTTAAATAATCATTGGCTGGGAGAAACTTTTACAATAAACAGTCAGCAATCATCGCGGGATAACCTGGAGCTGGAAGTGGATGGAGAAACCATTTTGCCCACTACCCGACAAACTTTTTCAGGGCTTGAAATTACCTACGAAGGAGAGGAATGGGTTCCGGGCTGGGTGACGTTGCAAAGGGGCGATCAAAAAAAAATATATGCAATAAATCAACATGCAATGGAATCGTCATTAATATCGTTAGGTGAACAGGAGATGGAAGAGTACCTGTCTTCAGTATTTGAAAACACTTCTTACCGATTTTTAAATGCAGATAAAGAAGCTTTTATTAACGAACTTCAAACGGCTTCATTTGGTAAGGAAATTTGGCATTGGTTTATCATATTAGCAATCTGTTTATTACTTTTAGAATCAGTGATTTCAAGAGTTTACAAAGCAGAATCAATTAATTAACATGACATCTGAAATTCACAGCTTATTTGTTCTTCTTTTAGCTCTTTTTACTTTGGGGGCTACTTTTTTGGCACTTTACTCAGTTGCCAATGCGGTGCGCCTGCGAAATGTGCGGCTTAGCTGGAATACCGGGAAATTAAAAGGGTACCCACTTTTTTCAACTCTCTTTTTACTTTCCACTATTGGAATCATCAGCGTAGTATTTCAACTTCAGCTCGAACAGTACTACACTATTTTTGGTTGTTATGCATGGATGGGGTTAAGCTGGTCGGTTTCCAGCTATTTAGCTTCAAAAAGCTATATTACAGATCATGGAATTGTAAAGAACATTAATGATCCGTCTCAAACTGTAGCCTGGCATCAAATTTGTGATTATGTAGAAAAACCCCAATCGAAAGGGTCGGAATTTGTGTTTATATATAAAAATTTATCGGGATCCGGTGAAAACGAAAATGATTTAATCCGGCTTGAACTAAATGTGCCGGATAGGAAAATCAGTAAGTTTGAAAAGGTTATCGCCTTAAAAATTGGCCGGTCCATGACGCCGGTATCGGATACATCATTCGACATAAAGATCATCGAATAAGAATTTAAAATTTAGAAAGAAAATACTTTGATAGAAGACATTAGACGGCCTGCAAACTCTGAAGAGAAAGCAATTCTTGTAGGTATCTATGGAGCAGAAACCCCACGATGGCTTGCCAAGGAATATCTGGATGAGCTTGAACTATTATCGGATACAGCGGGGGCTCATTGTTTACAGAAAATTCTGCAAAACCGGCCTCATCCTGATCCCACAACCTATATTGGAAAAGGAAAGCTAAATCAATTAAAAACACTTGTGGATGAAAGTCAGGCTGATTTGGTCATTTTTGATGATGATTTAACAGCTACACAGGTGCGGAATATCGAAAAAACGGCGAACGTGAAGGTGTTGGATCGAAGTGGATTGATTCTGGATATTTTTGCATCACGCGCGAAAACATCAGCTGCGAAAACCCAGGTGGAGCTTGCCCAGTTGCAATATTTACTTCCGCGATTGACCCGCTTCTGGACTCACTTGTCCCGGCAGAAAGGGGGGATTGGTACAAAGGGTCCCGGTGAAACCCAAATTGAAACCGATAGAAGGTTAATTGGAAACAGAATCTCTACGCTAAAAGATAAACTGGAGAAATTAGACCGGCAGAGAACCACACAGCGAAAAGGGCGATCAGATAATAATCGGGTAGCGCTGGTAGGGTACACAAACGCAGGAAAGTCAACGTTGATGAATGCTTTAACAAATACAAATGTTTTGGCAGAAGACAGGCTTTTTGCCACGCTCGATTCTACCGTGCGGAGACTGGATCTGGAAAATCATGATATTCTTTTATCTGATACAGTAGGTTTTATCCGAAAACTTCCCCATAATCTGATAGAGAGTTTTAAATCTACTCTTGATGAAGTTCGTGAAGCCGACTTTTTACTTCATGTTGTAGATGCATCATCACGATTGGTTGAAGACTATATAGAAGTGGTTGAAAATACCCTTGAAGAATTGGGCATTACAGGTATAAAAAAAGTTCTCGTGTTTAATAAGGTGGATTTACTTAAACCTGACCGATTGATTGAATTAAAAAAAGAATTTCCCGGCGCGTTGTTTGTTTCCGGTGAGCGGGGAATAGGCCTTGATAAACTTCAGGATCGGATCGAGGGCATGATTGAAGAAGATTATGTTTCGTTTGAGTATAATGTGCCGATGAGTCAGTACAAAGCAGTTGCTTTTTTACACGATGTTGGCGTAGTTGAAAGTGAATATTTTGAGGAAAATTACGTTATAGTAAAAGGAAGCATTCATGAGGCAGACAGGGATCGATTTAAGTCGATGTTA
Organism: Balneolaceae bacterium; assembly: GCA_040876545.1. Taxonomy (GTDB): domain Bacteria; phylum Bacteroidota; class Rhodothermia; order Balneolales; family Balneolaceae; genus SW132. The sequence goes on from JBBDPF010000030.1 coordinate 50,286, forward strand.
TCTGACCTTGAAACAGCACCCACTTGATCCTATAGAAATGTTAGCTAAAAAGCTCATTGATAAAAATTTTACCCCACTTCATAATAGCGATCCGGTTTATGCTGCCTTGGCTAAAATGGATGCATGGCAAACAACAAGTTTACCTGTGGTTGAACCGACTACGGGTAAAATTATTGGTCAGGTAACGCTGCAAATGCTTATCGATTTACCGGATGAGTCGGTACTTCTTAATGAAATTAAATTAAAAGAGCCCATTTTTTCTTTTGAACATCAGCACGTTTTTGAAGTTGCCCGTCAGTTGGTTCGCCATGAAGTAAGAATCATCCCGGTAGTGAATGAATCAGAAGAATTTATTGGGGTTCTTCAGGAAAAAGATGTGTTAAAAGCTTTTTCCGAGATGCTTAATGTGTCAAGGTCCGGTTCGGTAATCACAGTTGAAATAGGTAATGCTGATTTTACCTTAACCGAAATTGTAAACCTGATTGAGCTGGAAAGTGCGAAAATATTGGGTGTAACTGTGGAGCATGGAAATGAAGATAACCCCAATTTAAATATCTCTTTTAAATTAAATGTGGAAGACACTTCGGCTGTAGTCTCCTCTCTCAAACGTCATGGGTATGCCACGGTTACAGAAAACACTCACGACTTGCTCGAAGTAGATATGAGTTCCCGGGCTAACGAGCTTATTCGCTATCTGGATCTCTAATCAACAAAATTTTACCAGATTGATTGGGAACAAAATAGGTCGAATTGGTATATTCTTAAAACATTCCCATCAATGGATTCACTATACATGTACATGAATCGCTACACCAAAAATTTCAGTTTTTTTTTTCTTTTACTACTGATTCCTTTCACCGGCATTGCTCAAAATGAACCGGTAACCGGAGATCGTGATTTTCAGCGTGGATTGAATCTCTTCGAGAAAGGTTTATTTGCAGAAGCATCAGCTACATTTCAATCAGTATTAAATAGTGATACGGATAAGAAAAACATAGAGCTTGCCGCTTATTATTGGACGCGCTCCCAAACACGACTGGATTCCGCTAAAACGGACATTGTAACCGATCAATTTGTAAATCAGTATCCTCAAAGTCGCTATTCCACGGTACTTTTAAAGGAGGTTGCCAATCAACATATTGAAAATGGTGATTTAGATAGCGCACTCAATAGACAAGAACAGGCACTTAATTATCCTCAAAGCTCAAAAGAGGAAGCGGAACTTTATTACACCATCGCTGAAACAGCTGCTGAAATGGGTGATTATGAGCTGGCAAGAAACTACTTTCTTACGCTTTCAGATAATCACCGCCGGTCTGATTTATCTCCCCAAGCTCTTTATGCCCGTGGCAGACTTTACCTCGCTGAGGAAAACTATTCGGCATCAGCAGATGCGTTTGAACTACTTAGGGAACGTCACCCGTTCGATCCCATGACCCGAAGAATTGGTACGGCTTTGGGCGAATCTTATTACAATCAAGGGCAGTACGAAGAGGCGATTCAAGCATTTGATGATGCAATGCCAAATTTGGATGATACAAATCGGGATAAAGCGGTTTATTTAAGTGCAGAGAGTTATAACGCTTTAAATGATCTTGAAAATGCTACACGTATGTACAGAATGTATATCAATCGCGCGGAAAGCTCAGATCAGGCGCGAATTGCACACTACGGATTGGGATGGGTTTATCATAAACAGGAAGTGTATCATTGGGCCGCCGAAGCGTTTAAAGAATCCGCAGAAGGGGATGATGAAACCGCAAGAAAAGGGTTGTATTACCAGGCAGTGAATAATAAACTTGCGGGACGATATCAGCAGGCACTGGACGCTTTTCGGGATTTTGGCCGGCGGTTTGATGAAGGAGTATTCTATGAGGAAGCCCGATATGAATGGGCAATTGCCGCGTTTGAAGTCGGTTTTTATGGAGAGGCTATAGATGCACTGTTACCCCTTGCAAGAAATGTAGAAGACATTAAAGATCCGGGCAAGGTTCTTACCTTTTTAGGTGAGGTTTATTTTGCCAATAATGAATATACACGAGCTTTGAGTACGTTTGAAGTCGCCGCCGAACTAACGGATTTGGACCCATCATTGCAACGTCAGGCTCGTTTTCAAATGGCATGGGTGCAATACAGCAATCAGGCATACCTTCAGGCACAACCTGCTTTTCAAACTGTGTACGAAAATTCACCAAACAGCGATTTAGGAAACGAAGCTCTATTCTGGAGTGCAGACTCCCATTTTCAAACACAAAACTACGGGCCGGCGGCTTCTCAATACAGACAGTTTATCAACGATAACCCGGATCATGAACTGATTGGCGCTGCCAAATATGCTTTGGGTTGGTCGTTTTTTATGATGGGTGATTTTGAAAATGCCACGGATCCACTCATAGATTTCATGGAAAACTATGACCCTCCACGTATCGCTCTTTATCCTTATGATACGGATACACGATTGAGAATCGGAGATGCTTTTTATGCCCAGGGAAAATATCGGGAAGCTCTCGAGTATTACAACGATGCTGTGGGAGCCGAGCCGGGTGGCGATTATGCAATGTTTCAGGTTGCAAATAGTCAGTACAGAATGGACCGAAATTTTGAGGCTGTTACTCAGTTTCGCCGAATGTTGCGGATTTATCCCTATAGTGGATTGCGCGAACAGGCACAATACAATGTGGCGTATATTTATTTGAATACCGGGAATTACGATCAGGCAGTAGAAGAATTTAAAACCGTGATTGATCGTTTTCCGGGCACCGAATGGGCTGCTCGTTCGCAATATAATATTGGAGATGCCTATTATAATGCGGGAGAATATGAGCGGGCTATTGAGGAATATAGTTTTGTGCTGGAGCAATATCCGCGAAGTGAATACATTATTGAAGCCATTAACGGAATTCAATTCGCACAGCTTTCAGCCGGGCAAGAAGACGAAAGTACAGATGTATTGGAAAGCTTTTTAGATGAAAACCCAACCTCAACCACAGCTGACCGATTGCGTTTTCGTCAGGCTGAAAATGTCCTTCAAAGTGGTGATTATGAAGGTGCAGTTGCAGAATTTCGTCAGTATTTGCGAATTACCAATAATGAGTCGCAAATGCCCGACGCCTACTTTAATATGGCTGATGCGTATTTACGGCTTGATGATAAAGACGGGGCGGCCGAAGCGTATCAAACGATTATTGAAGATTTTCCAAACTCTGAACGCGCGGCTGCATCCATGGCAGAACTGGGCCAGATAAAACTTGATCAAAGCGAATACGAGGAAGCGATTGATATTTTTGATGATCTTGCAGAAAAAGATTCACGATACGTTCAGGAGGCATTCCTTGGAAAAGGGACGGCAAATTTACAGTTAGATAGAATGTCGGAGGCGCGTCAAAGTTTTGAGCGTGTATTGTCTGCCAATGAAGATAGTGATCCTGCAAGGGTTGGTCTTGGGAAAGTGCTGCTTCGTGATGATCGGGTTGAAGAAGCCCGTAGATTTTTTAGAATGGTGGCCGAAAATAACTCAACTGCAATTGGCGCTGAAGCACAATACCTTCTCGGAGAGTCCTTCTCGGAAGAAGGAGATTGGGAAATGGCAAATGAAGAGTATGGAAAAGTAGGTGTTCTTTTCAGTGCCTATGATGTTTGGGTAGCCGAAGCGCAGTACAAAACAGCCGAAATTTATATCCGTGAAGGCCGTCGGGGTGATGCGCTTTCATTGCTAAACTCTATTGTAGATTCATACCCAAATACGGCCGGCGCAGAAAAAGCTCAACGATTATTAGATAGAAATTAACCATGATACAAACCGTAAAACCGGTTGCTACGTTAAAGGGCACATTACAATTACCATCTGATAAATCTATTTCTCACCGTTCTGCGCTATTTGCTGCGATTTCATCCGGTGAAAGTACGATCGATAATTACTCATCAGCAGCAGATCCCCAAAGCACACTTGCTTGTTTGGAGCAGCTGGGAGTGAAGATCAAAAAAAATGCGGATACGGTTCAGATTCAGGGAGTGGGGCGTACAGGTTTTAAAACTCCTGAATCACCGTTAGACTGTGGAAACTCAGGAACAACCATGCGTCTCTTAAGCGGAATTGTAGCCGGCGCGGGAGTAGAGTGCAAGTTAATTGGTGATGAATCCCTTTCTGCCAGAACCATGACCCGAATCTTGGATCCGTTGAAAAAGATGGGCTGCTCCATTGAAGCCCGCGATGGAAAGTATGCGCCCATAAAAGTAGGAAAACATCAAGGAGTGAAAGAAATTCGATTCCCACTGCCCATTGCGAGTGCGCAGTTAAAATCCTCAGTTTTGCTGGCAGGATTGTTTGGTGAAAAGCCGACCGAAGTGATTGAAAATACGCTCAGCAGAGATCACACAGAGCGATTACTCGATTTAAAGAGTGAACCCTATGGAGAAGGAAAAATTATTCGAAGCAGCGGGAATGACGAAATTCCCGAACAAACCTACAGAGTACCGGGAGATTTCTCAGCCGCCTCATTTTGGATGGTAGGTGCAGCAATTCATCAAGACGCGGAAATTGTGTTGAAAGGCGTGGGAATGAATCCAAGCCGAACGGCAGCGTTAGTTATTTTAGAAGAGATGGGAGCGAACATTGAGGTCTCTAACGAGAAAATGGAAGGCAAAGAACCCGTTGCGGATCTGACCATCTCTTCATCAGAATTATCACCTATTAATCTGGATCCAAAGCTAATACCAAATTGTATTGATGAATTGCCCATTCTAATGGTGGCGATGAGTTTTGCAAAGGGAATATCAACCATTACCGGTGCGGAAGAACTGCGCCATAAAGAAACCGACCGGCTTTCGGCGATGAATGATATTCTAATATCTGCTGGAGTAAATGTAGAACTGGAGAGCGATGGAATGACAATCCACGGAGATCCGGATTTTATTCCTGAAGGTGCAGAATTTACAACCTACCACGATCATCGAATGGCAATGGCATCCGCAATTTTGGCGTCTGCATCCTTAGAAAACTCTACCGTTAAAGATGCCGAATGCACCGCAATTTCTTATCCTGAATTCTGGTCAGATTTAGCAGAGCTGTCTGTATAGATTCCGTCAATCTGACAACGCACTTCTTTCAGTAATTGAACTATGTCAATACGTCAGTTGAATGGATGATTCATTCAACTTGGCATTGTGGTTGCTCTTTGTATAATAAAACAAAGAAACCATGAGCAATTTTACAGTAGACATAGAAAAACAGCTTACATCTTTGGGTAAAGAGATTCAGCAATTTGTAGAGAAACTGGTTCCGGTTGAACAGACCGAGCGGGATTTCACTCCGGTCTGCGATGTCGTAGAAGGAGATAAATTGTTTAAGATTCTGATGGATTTACCCGGTATGCAGAAAAAGAATTTGAATATTTCTCTGAAAGATCGTGTACTCACTATCGAAGGAGAACGCGAACTTTTTCTTGAAGATGACGAGCATTTGAAACGGGGAGAGCGAAAGCAGGGCAGGTTTATCCGCTCATTTGCAATCCCAAAATTTGCAGATGTAAATACCATTGACGCATCCTTTAAAAATGGAGTGCTGAAAATAGAAATTGCGAAAATAGATGATGGAGATGATGACTCAAGCAGCATTCCCATCAAATAGTTAAGAACATTTAATAATAAATAAGAAACAGACAATATTATGGGTAAGATTATAGGAATTGATTTAGGAACAACGAACTCTTGCGTTGCCATTATGGAAGGTAATGAGCCGGTTGTCATTCAAAATGCTGAAGGTGGACGCACAACTCCATCCGTTGTGGCATTTTCGAAAGATGGCGAGCGTCTTGTAGGTGCTCCCGCCAAACGTCAGGCAATTACAAATCCTGAAAAAACCGTATCGTCCATTAAGAGATTTATGGGGCGTATGCACGGAGAAATTGCCGAAGAGAGCAGCCAAGCTTCTTACAAAGTCGTAAAAGGAGACGATGGAACTGCCCGTGTACAGATCGACGATCGCAAGTATGCCCCTCAGGAAATTTCTGCTATGATTCTGCAAAAAATGAAGCAGACCGCAGAAGAGTATTTAGGCGAAAAAGTAACCGAAGCCGTGGTTACGGTTCCTGCCTATTTTAATGACGCTCAGCGTAAAGCAACACAGGAAGCCGGAAAAATTGCCGGACTCGATATCAAGAGAATTATCAACGAGCCAACCGCTGCTTCTTTAGCTTACGGACTGGATAAAAAAGAAACCGATCAAACCATTGTGGTTTATGACTTGGGTGGTGGTACTTTTGATGTGTCTATCCTTGAACTTGGAGACGGTGTATTTGAAGTGAAATCTACCAGTGGAGATACTCACCTGGGTGGTGATGACTTCGATCAACGACTGATCAAATTCCTCGCTGAAGAGTTTAACAAAGATGAAGGAATCGATCTTCGGAAAGATCCAATGGCGATGCAGCGACTGAAAGATGCTGCTGAAAAAGCTAAGATTGAGCTTTCAAGTTCACAAAAAACAAACGTGAACCTGCCGTTCATTACTGCAACCGATGCAGGACCTAAGCACTTGAATATCGACATCACACGAGCCAAATTTGAGCAGCTTGTTGATGATCTTGTGAAACGAACCATTACTCCTTGTGAGAAAGCGCTGAAAGATGCCGGACTCAAAAAAGGCGAAGTGGATCAGGTAATTCTTGTAGGTGGATCTACACGAATTCCGAAAATTCAGGAAGTGGTTAAAGACTTCTTCGGAAAAGATCCAAGTAAAGGTGTAAATCCTGATGAAGTGGTTGCCGTAGGTGCCGCAATTCAAGGTGGTGTTCTATCAGGTGATGTGGACGATGTAGTTCTTCTGGATGTAACTCCGCTGACACTCGGGATTGAAACGCTCGGTGGTGTGATGACGAAATTGATTGAATCAAACACAACTATTCCAACCAGCAAAACGGAAACATTCTCAACTGCCGCGGATAACCAAAGCAGTGTGGAAATTCATATTCTGCAGGGTGAGCGTGCCAAAGCAAATGACAACCGTACACTTGGACGATTCCACCTCGACGGAATTCCACCGGCACCACGTGGAGTCCCACAGGTTGAAGTGAAATTCGACATTGATTCCAACGGTGTGCTGAACGTAAGTGCAAAAGATAAAGGCACAGGCAAAGAGCAGAGTATTCGAATCGAATCTTCTTCAGGATTGAGCGAAGAGGAGATCGAAAAAATGAAAAGCTCTGCCGAAGAGCATGCTGAAGAGGACAAGAAAGTCCGCGAGCGTATTGAAACGCTAAATAAAGCAGATTCACTTCTGTTCTCTACCAAAAAGCAGGTTGAAGAGCACAAGGATAAAATCTCTGAAGGAAACATTACAAAAATCAATGAATCCCTCGAAAAACTTGAAGCTCTGCACAAAGAGGAGAAAGTGGACGAGATTGATGCCGCAATTGAAGAGCTGAATCAGGCTTGGGCAGCTGCCTCACAAGAAATCTATCAGGCAGCGGAAGCCGAGCAACAAGCCGGCGGACCGGAAGCACAAGCGGGTGGCGAAGCAGCCGACGCTGATGCAGAAGGCGACGATGCCGTAGATGCTGACTTCGAAGTGGTAGACGACGAAGACGATAAGAAGTAGTCGTGAGCCTTGAGATGTGAGTCTTGAGGTTTTTGACAGCACAAACAAATATTTAAAGCCTTTCGGGAGACCGAAAGGCTTTTTTTATTGGTCGCAGTTAAGGGGTTTAAAACCCTGCACTTTCAGTGCAGAACTTTAGTGTTGCGAAAAGTCTGAAATTTGGTATCCTATGGTCATGGGGAAACCAATGCGCAAAGGAAACCATACAACGACACGTTTGACCTGCCACATTGTGTGGGTAACAAAATACCGATATCATGTACTGAAAGGAGATATTCAGAAACGATGCCGTGAACTGGTTATCCAGGTCTGTGATGTAGAAGAGGTTGAGATATTGAAGGGCGTAGTTAGCAAAGATCATGTTCATATTCATATAGAATATCCACCGCGCACATCGATAAGCCAATTGGTAAAACGGATGAAAGGTCGCACCTCAAGAATACTTCAGAAAGAATTTCCTACCCTGAAAAATAGATATTGGGGTCCCGAATGCTTTCGGGAGGCGACTGGGTATGGAGCATGGAGTACTGGGAATATAACAGATGAAATGGTTGAGGCTTACCTTGAGCACCACAGAAGCAAGGAAGATAATGACGACTCAGATTTCATCTTGGAATAGGACTTTAGTCCATTACTAAACCCCTGTACTTTCAGTGCAGGGTGGTTTAGTTAGAGGTGGTTTAATTCCTCGACTCTCTGGGATGGAAAAAGACTAAAGTCCCCCTTTTGAAGGGGGGAGCGAACAGAGAGAGCTGGGGGATGATTTTTAAGTTTTGGAATGCCCAATTCTTGATTTTGATGCATAAACGATCATCCCCATTGCCCTCCGCCGGCTCATCAATAAACCCATACTTTATTAAATAAAGTATGGGTTTAAAGTTGATATCTTGTGGGCTTTGCCCCGAGGTTTGTTCATTTAATAACCGGTTATTCTTGCTCCTTTTGCTCCAAAATTTTAAGATATATTTCCAAAAGCTTCATTTTCTCTTCTGGATTGACTGAGAGGCTTTCTATACTCTCTATAATATTTTCTCCCTGATAACCTCCTTTTGGTTCACCTATGAGATTTGAAGAGGTGGAGGCTAATAGTCCCTTTCTAAATATTGGCATATCGCCATGTATAATAAAATTTGCATTCAAATCAGAACATTTTGAAAATATTGTAGCGTAATCTATGGTTCCTCTTCGTTTCCATGTTGAAATTGTAGAAGCATCTTTTCCTAAAAAATCAGCAACTTCGGTGTCGTATTTCATATTATAAGCTTTTTTAAGGCGTTCTAACACTAAAATTGCATATTGAGGTTTTTTAGTTGTCATTTTGACATTTAATGTGTATTTTCAATTGAGAATTCAATTAAACTATACTCCAAAAAAAAGTATAGCGATTTCAAATGCGGGAAAAACGATTTATGACTGAACAGGAAAAGCATCTGCGTGATCTGATGCAAAAGAATCAAGTAAGTCAAACAGAAATTGCAGAGCATGAAGAAATAACAGAACAAGCTGTTAATCAAAAGCTTTTACGATTAACCCCTTCAAGACTCAAATATCTTGAAGCAGTTATCATCAAGTTGTCAAAACAAAAAGAACGTTAAGCACCAAATTTTTCTAAAGAAATAAAGTAACAAAATCATTGCAAGATTCCCTATTGAAACTTTTGATAATACGGTTTTTCTAAGCTGTTGTTATAGTTAATTTAATAAATAGATAGTGGATTTGTATGCAAATATTGATTGCAGAAGATGATCATATTCTTTCTCTTGTTCTTGAAAATATGATTCGCCGAATGGGCCATGAAGTTGTATTTGTCTGTAGAAATGGAAAAAATACAATTAAGCAGGCACTTTCTAAAAAGCCCGACTGTATTTTATTGGATTATTTTTTAATGGATGATTTGAACGGTTACCAGGTAATGGTGAAAATTCGTCAACAGCTTCAAATACCGGTAGTTTTTATAACGGGACAACCATTGAATCTGATCAAAGTGAAAACAGATGAAATAAAATATTCGGTTTGTATTACCAAACCTGTTTTATATCACGATTTGGAAAAAGCTATAGAAAATTTGGTGAATCAGACGTAACAAATGTTCAGTGCGTTCCGCAACGATTATGAAATATTTTTGCTAATCTTTCAAAGTCATTCAAAAATTCCTTTTCAGGAATTCATATCTTTACTCTATGAATATACTCGGAATTGAATCATCCTGCGATGACACCGCCGCTGCCGTCTATGCTGATGGCGAAATGCGGTCGAATATTATTGCCTCACAGGCGATCCACGAAACGTTTGGGGGCGTAGTGCCGGAATTGGCATCGCGCGCCCACAACAAGACAATTTGGGATACTGTGGAGCAAGCGCTACATCAAGCCGAACTCGGTATGGATAAAATCGATACTATTGCGGTTTCACAAGGACCCGGTTTGATGGGATCGCTGCTGGTGGGAATCGGCTTCGCAAAAGGATTGTCACTTTCGTGGAAGAAACCTCTGATTGGTGTGAATCATATCGATGCGCATATGTATGCCAATTTTATAGAGCATAATGAAGTGTTCCCGTTCATCGCGCTCATTGTTTCGGGCGGACATACCCGATTGGTTCATGTAACGGCACCGTTCGAGCAAACAGTTTTAGGACAAACCCGGGATGATGCTGCCGGCGAGGCGTTCGATAAAATTGGGAAAATGCTGGATCTGCCATATCCGGGAGGTCCGGTGGTGGATAAATACGCACGAACTGGAGATCCTGAATTTATAGATTTTCCGCGGGGTATGATCAACAAAGGACTGGATTTCAGTTTTTCAGGGTTAAAAACGAGCGTGTTGTACTATCTGAAAGAGAAAGATGATGAATTTATCCAATCAAACATCCATCATATTTGCGCGAGTGCTTCAGCGGCAATTACTGACGTATTGGTTCTGAAATTACGACGTGCAGTTCGAAAAAAAGGAGTGAAACACATTATGGTGGCGGGAGGGGTTTCTGCAAATTCGATGCTGCGCAGTAAAATGGAGGAAATGGCAAAAAATGAAGGGCTAAATTTGATGATCCCGGCTATGCAGTACTGCACGGATAATGGCGCAATGATTGCAAAAACCGGAGAAATGAGAGCGAGAATGGGTATGGTGGATGGTCTGGAGTTAAAGCCGTTTGCAAGCTTGAGGTAATTTGATAAGACCTTGGAGGTTTTTAAAAACCTCCAAGGTCTCGTTTCTACACGAATACCAGGAGATTTCGAATGGAGGATCGCAATGACTTCTAAATTTTTGGAGGGAGCACAAGGGAATCCTCGCGCTATTTTAGAACCAGACCCCGGGGGTTTTTAAAAACCTCCGGGGTCTTATTTACTACCTTTTTATTGCATTCACAGCCAGTGCATCCACGCGGTCATTCAGGGGGTGACCCGAATGTCCCTTCACCTTTATCCATTCAACATTATGAGGTTTCATTACATCAAGCATCTCTTTCCACAAATCCTGATTTTCCACAGGCTTTTTGTCGGCCTTCTTCCAGCCTCTTTTTTGCCACCCTTTAATCCAGCCTTTTTGGAATGTGTTAATGATCAAAGCGCTGTCGCTGTGTATTTTTACGTGACAAGGTTTCGTTAGTGCTTTTAGCCCTTCAATAACGGCACGCATTTCCATACGGTTATTTGTGGTGGCAGGTTCGCCGCCGCTGAGTTCTTTCTCTTTTTTATTCCACATCAATAAAGCTCCCCAGCCTCCGGGCCCGGGATTGCCACTGCATGCGCCGTCGGTGTATAAAATAACTTCTTGTTTGGGGTTAGACATATTTCTTGGAAATAATAGTTAATGATTCTTTCATTTCTGCTGCTTTTGAAGATACGAGTTCTTCCCAGTTTTGAGCATGTTCACCGGCATAAATAATCGATCTGGATGAACTGATGATGGGAATTCCTTTATGATCATTTAGCGTAGTTTCAAGTGTATCAATATTACCACCCTGAGCCCCAATTCCCGGGATGAGAAGATGGCTGTATGGAGATGCTTTTAATACAGGAACACTTGCTTGCTGATTCGTAGCTCCCACCACCATCCCGATATGAGTCTTGGCTGTCTCTTGTTTTTCCCGGAGTTGTTTGGCGATGAACGTTCCAAGTGTAGAACCCTCCTGAGTTGGAAGCTGTAGAAAATCAGATGAACCGGAGTTTGATGTCATGGTAAGAACAAAAACAGCTTTACGGTCATCATCCAAAAATGGATCCAGTGTATCCATGCCCATTAATGGATTTAGGGTGATGGCATCCACGCCAAGTTTATCGAAAAAAGCTTCTTTGTATTTTTGCGCCGTGGTTCCAATATCCCCTCGTTTTGCATCAGCAATGATGATTTTACCGGACGGAATTTCATCCATCAACCTGTCGAAAACCGTCCACCCATCACTTCCCAACGCTTCAAAAAACGCAAGGTTTGGTTTATAGGCGCAGGTATGCATTTTTGTAGATTCAATCACGCGTCTGCAAAATTCAAAAACCTGATCAGACGGATTTCTGAATTGCTCTTTTAGGGGAGCCGGTATTTTCGCTAAATCAGGATCAAGCCCAACGCAAAGTACAGATTGAGAAGAGGTAATTGCCCTTTGTAGTTTTTCGGTAAAAGTCATAGTCTGTTAATGGTTAAAAGTTTGCTAAGATAATAAATCATCAGCAGAAAGTGAGGCAGACATATTTTTGTTTAACAGTGAAAAAGGATTTACATGAGATGGTTTGAAGAGTGGTTCGACAGTCCGCTTTATGAGAAGTTATATATTAACCGAAATGAATCGGAAGCCGAAGATTTAGCACGGCTTATCGAAAAGATCATACCGCGCGAAACCTATCCAAAAGTACTGGATTTAGGTTGTGGGAGGGGGCGTCATTCCCTCACATTGGCAGAAAAAGGCTATGGTGTGATGGGCATAGACTTATCTCCTCAAGCAATTGCAAAAGCTACAAAAAAAGCGGAAAAACGAGGACTTAAAAATGTGCAGTTTAAAGAGCAGGATATGAGAATACCGCTTGATGATACCTTTGACGCAGTTGTGAATCTTTTTACCACTTTCGGATATTTTCTTGAAGACAGTGAAAATATAAAGGTGTTGAGAAGCGTCCATTCCATGTTGCGGCCAAAAGGGCGGTTTATGATCGATTTTTTGAATACTAATTTAGTGGAGAAAAACTTGGTAAGAAGAGAGAGCGGCCGATATGAAAATCTTTATTTTGATATCGAGAGGTTTATTGAAGATGAAATGGTTTATAAAAAAATCACTTTTAGTGGTGATGATCTCGAAGAAGCGGTTTATTATCAGGAGAGGGTAAAACTGTATGATTTGAACTGGTTCAAACAGAAATTTGATGAGTGCGGTTTTAGCTTGAAAAATGGCTGGGGCAATTATTTGGGTGAGGAGTTTAATCCGGAAAAATCACCAAGGCTAATTTTGCTGGCAGAGAAGTAAGTATCTCGGGCAGCTTGCCCGAGTTGAATAAACTTAGTATTCTCGATGACTATTATACCGGACAGGCTGTCCGGCATACATCTACAAAACCGTTTCTTTAAACACTTCTTCCGTCCCGTGCGGCGGACGATCAAGCGTCCAGGTTTCGAAATAGAATTTACGTTCGGATGTAACTCGCTTCCCATTCATACTGAAAAACCGAAATTGATCGCTAACAAGTTTTTGCAGCGGGTTAAACATCTCCCGGTAAATATTATTTTTGCTGAACAGGTGAAAATCGAAACCATTATGTGCTTGTTCTTTATACAAAAGGAGGTCATCTGTTTTTAACACATCAGCAATAGCATCTTTGTTGTGTCCCACATTACTGTTCGAATCAATCACAAAAGTGGACAGGTCCCATGAGATGGAATCACTTTTGGATAAAATTGCGGGTTGCCCTATGGAAATATCATTCGCAAAAGATTTGAGAGTGCCCTTACCGGCATTGGTGAAGAGATTATACTCTTTTAATGCATCACTAAGAGATTTTACAATTTCATCAAACAAGTGAAGTGTGTTGATCCCAAACTGCTGCTCTTTAATTCGGGTGCCGGTAAAATAGAATTTTGAGTAGGTAAGGTCCGGCTTCATGAAATCTTCAATACTCATAGATGTGTCCTGTTTGGAACGGTCGGTGTGTCGTTCGCGCAAGCTATCAAGCCGTAGATCGTGTTCGTAAATCAGTTTAAAAATATCCATTAGAACTAAATTTATTTAATGGTTAAAACTGGATATGATTGATTTGTTGATCTTTCCTGATCTAATTAAATTCGTTCATGGCAATTTGAATATCCGTTCGAAGAAAAGTATAAATGGCTTCGCAAGCAGCATCTAACATTTGATCCATGATGATTCGCTGGTCTTCATCAAAAGGGGAGAGCACATAATCAGCTTGTCGCCCTCTGCCAAAATCACTGCCTACTCCAATTCTCATACGGGGAAACTGATCGGTTTGCAGACTGTTGATGATATCTTTAATCCCATTGTGGCCTCCGGCGCTGCCCGATGGGCGAAGCCTGATTTTACCGGGAGGCAGGTTGATGTCATCATAACAAACGAGGCATCTGTTCAATGAAACGCCGGTTTTGACAACCGCTTTGCTCATCGCTTTGCCACTCAAATTCATGAACGTGGTGGGTTTCATAAGAGTGACTTTCTTGCCTTTAAATGATCCCTCTCCAATATGAAAGGGACCCTTTCCGTCTTCTAATGTTATAGAAAGATCGTCAGCAAGTTTGTCAATCACTTCAAAGCCGATATTATGGCGAGTACCTTTGTATTTTGAGCCAATATTGCCCAGGCCGGTAATAAGTGCCATAATAATAAACTATAAGAGGATTACTCTTTTGTTTCTTCCTCTTCTCCTTCTCCTTCAGCCGGTTCTTCACCTTCTTCAAGCTCTTCGCCTTCAATAGCTTCTTCACCTTCAAGCAGCTCGTCTTCGTCGGGCTCGATATCAGATGTAAAGAGTTCTTCGGATTTTGGAGGAGCAATTGTAACGATGGTTCTGGATGGATCATCCAATGGAAGAATTCCTTCCATTTCGAGTTCACTAACGTGAATGGAATCACCGATTTCCATGGGTGTGATGTCTACTTCAAATTGTGCTGGAATTTTGTCGGGTACCACACGGATGCGAACAATTCGCATCGGCTGAAATACACGACCACCACCATCACGAACACCTTTTGCAATTCCGTTAAGCTTAATAGGCACTTTAAGAGTAACCGGTTTTTTCGGATCCAGTACATAAAAATCTGCATGAAGTGCTCTGTCTGATACGGGATCAAACTCAACATTCTTCAGCATAGTTTTATACTCTTTGCCGTCAACTTCAAGGGTTTGAAGCTTTGTTTCGTTGACAGAAAGGATTTTCTCAAGATCTGATTCGAGAACGGAGAAATGAACATTCTCTTTAACTTTTGGACCGTAAAGAACGGCAGGTATACGTAGTTCATCACGCAGCTTTTCAGACTCATTTCTGCCCAATTCTCTTTTTGTACCCTCTAAATTATATAATTCTGGTTGCGTCATGGTTTTGTTCGTTTATTAATTAATCATCAAAAAGTGCACTGATCGTATTATTTGTGTGAATACGTTGTATAGCCTCAGCAAAAATGCCGGCAACACTTAATACTTTAATTTTTTTGGATGGTTTCCTCAGTGGAACTGTGTCTGTTACTAAAAGCTCGTCAATGGGTGAATCTTCAATTCGTTGAAACGCAGGTCCTGATAAAATAGGGTGTGTGGATGCTGCATTAATACTGAGCGCTCCACGTTCCTTTAAAGCAACGGCTGCATTTGTAAGTGTGCCTGCTGTATCAATTAAATCATCAATCATCAGCACATTTTTGCCTTCAACTTCACCGATGATATTCATCACTTCGGCTACATTTTGTTTCGGCCGCCTTTTATCAATAAAGGCAAGGCTTGCACCTAACCGTTTCGAATAGGCGCGTGCCATTTTAATGCTGCCTACATCCGGAGCTACAATCACAATATTGTCGAGTGAACTCTTTTTATAATGGTCAATAAATACCCTGCTGGCATATAAATGATCCAATGGGATATCAAAAAATCCCTGGATCTGTGAGGCGTGCAGATCCATTGTTAAAATTCTGTCGGCACCCGCTTCCACTAATAAATTGGCCATTAATTTTGCGGCAATAGAAACACGGGGTTGATCTTTTCGATCCTGCCTTGCGTATCCAAAATAGGGAATTACAGCCGTAACTCGTTTAACCGAGGCTCGTTTTGCCGCATCTAACATCATTAATAATTCAATGATATTATCACCCGGTGGGGGTGTAGACTGTATAATAAAAATATCTTCGCCTCTTATACTCTGCTCAAACTTGGCGTAAAGCTCACCATCCGAAAAGGTTTTGATAGTAACCTCACCCAACTGAGTGCCATAACTTTCTGCAATGGCCCGAGATAGAGCTACATTGCTTCTTCCCGCAAATATTGCCAGTGGTGTATCCAATGAACTAACGATTCAAGAGTGAGTAAAATAAAAAGGATGTCCGTTTTGACATCCTTTTGAGTTAGATGTTGCCCGGGGAGGATTCGAACCCCCACTGCCTGGACCAAAACCAGGTGTCCTGC
>JBBDPF010000031.1:0-57500 GCA_040876545.1 Balneolaceae bacterium
GACTAAAATGTTACATCTTAATTAAAAACGTCAACCTTATTTAGGCACCTACAGGATAATCCGTCAGACCGCTTTCACTTTTACGTTATAATAGAATATGAGAGAGCGGTCAAATGGCTAACTAAACCAGAGCATTACTATAACTGAATAATTAAAATCTGGTTATTATCATTTGTGTGGTCAACTCCGTAAAGAAAATGATCATCTTCATTTTCATAAACCGCATACAAATTAAAAATTGGTGGAACTTCAATTGCTTTCATTTCTTCAGTTTCTTTCTCAACCATGAGGATCGTATCGGAATTATTGCTCATATTGAATATCGTAAAATAGCCGTAATTTTCCCCAGCAATAAAGCTTAAAAACTGTGGCAAAATTTCTCTCTCCTCAATCTCGTCTTTCACACTGGGATATGATTGTAAAATTGGACGAAGATGATTGATCAAAAACTTTTCATCCTCTGAACTTTTTTGATTTTTAGGAACATCAGAAACTTCATACTCAAGCGAATCACCATTAGACAAATTATATGACTTAAAATTGAGTTGATTCGATCTCGCATAGTAAAAAGTATCTCCTAAAGTCACCCAATCACTTTTGAAGCCAAAAACATGATCTTCTGGATAATTGCCAAGCATCATAGTCTCATTACCCGGGATTTCAAATACTTTTTCAGTGATTTGATAATCAGAATCCAGTTGATGAACCTCAAATGTTGTGTTATTATCCATTGATAAGTTAGGGGTTCTAAAAACACCAAAATTCCCTAATGTCTCTGTCTTCTGAATTGTTTCTAATACTAAAGACGAATAGTTAGGCATGGCAAATGAATTATTATAGACCAAACTATCATCTGTTACAAAAAACTCTGAAAACCTTTGCGACCTTTTATCTACTACCGTCAGCTTTTGGTCATCATCTATCTCCAGCTGATTAATTCCCAAAAATTCTTCCGGTCCTCTTCCAATTATACCTGCTTTTGAAATAGTTTCTCCTTCACCGCTGAGTAGATGCAATGACCAGTTCGATGCATCCGCAACAATCGCACGACCTTTTTTATCAACTACAATATCTAACGGTCTGTAAATACCGGTATCAGTATCGTCCAAAGCGATAACCTTCTTTGCTGCTATGAATTCAGTATCCTGTATGAAGTCCGAAAAGTTTTTCGTTTCATCTTCTATCTCTCTTGAAGAACATGACATCATACAAGTAACTAAAATCAAAAAAGTGATATATCTCAACATAACTTGATAAATTTCTTCCTTCTCTTTTATATAAATTCTCCTGAAAGTACTAAAACAATACGAGAAAATAATTATCTCTAATCTTGATATATAACTCTCCCACTCTCAAAATCCACCTCCTGTAGCATGATCATGTGAGAATCACGTATTCCACATAAATGTATATTTATCATATAGATAGAGGCCTAACCCACAACCCTTTAATGCTGAAACATAATATCTGTGTGGCGTAGTTACTATATAACATCTAACCATATCATTCAGCCATGAAAAAACCAATCAAATTTCTATTCGCTTGTACCCTTATGTTTCTGCTTTCATCCTGTGGTGAACGGGGGCCTGTTGGACCGGAAGGCCCTCCCGGACCTGATATTTTACCCACATCATTTGAATTCCCAATAGACCTGACTCAAAACAACGACTTTGAATTCTTTCGGGAAATTCCCGGTCAGATTGAGGTATTAAATTCCGACATGATGATTGCTTACGTACTCGAGGATTACATAGAAGAAGACGATCTGGATGTATGGAGGCAGCTTCCCGTCACAGATTTTAATAACAGTGGCACACGTCTGTTTGATTTTGATTTTACACCCGTTGATCTCCGACTCTTTCTGGATGCAGATTATCCTCTCGGTGCAGCTGATGAACTTCGGGACGTTTTAGTGCGGGCGGTTCACATCCCGGCTGATTTTGTGAATAACGCCAAAGCCAAGGATTTACAAAATGCAAAATCTGTAACAGAGATTGAACAGATTTTGGGAACTGAAATTCAGGATTTAAAACTTCAGTAACCATCCTAACAAAAAAGACCTGTCAGGTTTTGTAAAACCTGACAGATCTCATCTGGGAATTACCCAAGTTCTTTTTAATTCCGGTAGTCTTTAGCTTCTTAAGGCAATCTATATTTGGCAACCTGCCTCAAGTCCGTTTCAGGATCCGTTTCCATAGTGTAAATCTCACCATTTTGTACGCGGTTAATTTCTATATGGCGGGGCCATGTAAATGACGCGTAAACTTCTCCATCCAGGCTAAAAGATTTCCATGTATAGATATCAGGATCATCGGTAATTAACCCAACCCACACTCTTCCCTCATCATCAGGTATAGCTTGAATAAATGATGGCCAGGTTTCCGGGTGATCATCATTTCTAATCATTCCCCTCCAAGGTTCATCTCTGTCTTCGTATTCTTTAACAATATCATTTCTTAACAGTGGTTCATTTTCATAAGGAGAATAAACTGCACGAGTATATTCTCCGTCTTCATCAAACCATTTAAATAAAGGCTCTTCACTCCAGCCATGCATAATTTCTCCGTTTTTATAATGTACATGAGCTGATCTTTTATATGGTACACTCGCCATCATATGCAAACTTGTTCCATCCCGACGAACCAGAGCCTCACTTGCCGGAAATGAATACATTGTATCCGGTTCAATTACACCCTTATCAATATCAAATTTTTTTCCAATTACGCTTCGACTTGTTTCCTGATCTTCCTGACCGGAACTAAAACCCATTCCAAAATGGATTAGATGATTTCCGTCATTCATCACATCCAAACTTTGTGGATATGTAAAGTATCCGCCTGAATAATCCGGTTCAAAAGGAAGCTCCATATCATCTATATACCGAAAGTTATTTACATCAAACCGCGAAATTCTCATCTGTTGTGTATCTAAAACATGAATGGTTTTCTCATCAATTGATACAGAACTAATTCTTCGAAATTCACCGGGGCCGTCTCCTTCACCTCCAATTTCTTCTATATGAGTTCCATCTGCAGAATAGACATGAATTACTTGTCGACTTACATCTGAAAGATAAACGTTGCCATTATTCCCCACAGTGAAAGGGCCAATTCGTCCAATTATGATTTCATCCGTGTCCCCGTATGTAGCTTCAATTACGGGTTCCGAATTGTGAAGTGGAGTTGCATCAGACGAAATCAGGGTTGCATTTTCAAGTGCTGATATCTCCTCAGGAATTTCTATTTCCGGTTCTCCCGAACAGGATCCAAAGAATAATACACCCAAGACTACTAAATAGAGCTTTTCGTTTTTCAATAGTTCATTCATTAGTTTTATAAGTCGTTAATTTTTTTCAATCTAACTGACTGATTTTATTAAATCAAGAATAAAACGATCTTTTTAGTACGCATCATTTGTAAATGTCTTATCTCTATTTAAATCTTCTTACATATTAGAATTCACGATTCTCTCCTTTTTTTAGTAACATCATAGCGATCTACCATAAACCAAAATCAACACTATGAAACGTCTGTTACTGCTACTGTTCTCTTTTGTATTTGCTCTATCCGTTACTGCTCAAGATAATGACGATGATAAATGGGATGTAACTCAGCATCAGGCTGATTATACCGACATCAGTTTTGAAACCAGCGAAGGCACTTGGATGAATCTCGATGTAAGCCCTGAGGGTGACGAAATCGTATTCGATATGCTCGGCGATATTTACATCATGCCTATTGCAGGGGGTAAAGCTACCGTTCTGCGTGAAGGATTGGCTTATGAAATTCAGCCGCGGTTTAGTCCTGACGGATCAAAAATATCATTTACAAGTGATGCCGGCGGTGGCGATAACATCTGGGTGATGAACCGCGATGGCTCCGATGCAAAACAAATTACCGACGAAAGTTTCCGGCTTTTGAATAATGCATCATGGACACCCGACGGGAACTATCTTGTTGCCAGGAAACACTTTACGTCCGGTCGCTCACTCGGCGCTGGCGAAATCTGGATGTACCATATTACGGGTGGATCAGGGATTCAGTTTACCGAACGTCCGAATGATCAGCAGGATGAAGGACAGCCGTTTGTGTCTCCTGACGGACGATATGTTTACTACAGTCAGGATGTGTATCCCGGCGGATTTTTTCAGTACAACAAAGATCCCAACAGTCAGATTTATGTGATCAATCGGTATGATCGGCAAGAGGGAGATATTGAACGAATAACAGGTGGACCAGGTGGAGCCATCTCTCCAACTATTTCTCCGGATGGTGAAAAAATGGCCTTTGTGAAACGGGTTCGAACCAAATCAGTTCTCTACATTCGCGATTTAGATTCCGGTATTGAAACACCTGTATTTGATAATCTTAGCACCGATCAGCAGCAGGCGTGGGCAATTTTTGGACCATATACCAACTTCAACTGGACCCCTGATGGAGAAAACCTGATTTTCTGGGCTCAGGGTGGAATTCATAAACTGAATGTAGAGTCTCTCAACGTAGAAGAAATTCCGTTCAGCGCTCAGGTAAATCAACAGCTGGCTGATGTGGTCCATTTTGAGTTTGATCCCGCACCGGACACGTTCACAGCCAAGGCGGTTCGTCATGCAGTAACATCTCCCGATGGAAATACAGTGGTTTTTAATGCTGCCGGACAACTCTGGAAAAAAGATCTTCCAAACGGCACTCCCGAACGACTAACCAACGATGCAAACCTTGAATTTGAACCGGCTTTTTCTCCCAATGGAAATACACTTGCGTGGGTTACCTGGAGTGATGAAGAATTGGGTAAAATTAAAACACTGAGGCTGGATCAGCGAAGAGCGAGTCCACAAACCATTACGACAGAAAAAGGAATTTACCGAGAACCCTCCTTTTCTCCCGATGGCGAAATGATAGTATTTCGCCGCGAATCAGGTAACAATCATCAGGGACACGCCTACACAGAAAACCCCGGGATTTATACCATTTCTTCAAGTGGCGGCTCAATGACTAAGGTACGCGATGGTGGCAGTTCACCCATTTTTAATGCCTCGAGTGATCGAATTTTTTACCAGTCACGAACCAACTTTAGAAGTGTTGATTTGAATGGTCAGGACGAAAAACACCATTTCAGTTCAGAGTATGCACTGGGATTTACTCCAAGCCCTGACAATAAATGGATTGCTTTCCACGAGCTTTACAAAGTATACATCGCGCCGATGCCACAAGTTGGCTCCGATATTAATTTAAGTGCCAACACCTCGGCAATTCCCGTAACCCACGTTGCACAGGATGCCGGCTATAATCTGCATTGGTCATCCGATGGTGATAAACTACACTGGACACTCGGCGAAGAATACTTCTCCGTTGAACTGGATGAAGCGTTTGAATTTCTCAGTGGTGGTGAGAAAAACGAAGAACTACCGCTTAATAAAAATGAAGGGATTAGCCTCGGTCTGGAACTTGAAACAGATAAACCAACCGGAGTTGTAGCCTTTACAAATGCTCACATTATTACAATGAATGGTGATGAGGTATTTGAAAATGGAACCATAGTTGTTCGCGAAAATCGCATTGAAGCGGTTGGTGCTTCAGGTGATGTATCCATTCCAAATGGAGCTCATGTAGTGGATGTGGAAGGAAAAACCATTATGCCGGGTCTTGTGGATGCCCACGCCCATATCGGGAATTTCCGTGAAGGTTTGAGTCCAAACCAACAATGGGAGTATTTTGCTAACCTTGGATATGGAGTGACTTCTGCACATGATCCATCATCCAATACTGAAATGATCTTTTCACAAGCAGAAATGATTCGATCCGGGAACATGATCGGTCCCCGTGTATTCTCTACGGGACGGATTCTATACGGAGCAGAAAATGTGCAAAAAACGGTGATCAATAGTCTGGATGATGCACGTTCTGCCATTCGACGGACACAGGCATTTGGTGCTCATTCAGTAAAAAGCTACAATCAGCCACGCCGTGATCAGCGCCAGCAGGTGCTTCAGGCCGCACGTGAACTGGAAGTGAATGTGATGCCCGAAGGTGGCTCTACGTTTACTCATAACATGAGCATGATTTTAGACGGACATACCGGTATTGAACATAACGTCCCCATTTTCCCGCTTTATGAGGACGTTTTAAATACCTGGGAAGCCTCTGATGTGGGTTACACTCCCACACTTGTGGTAAATTATGGCAGCATGAGTGGTGAGTTTTATTGGTATCAGCACACCAATGTATGGGAAAAAGAACGCCTGCTTACCTTTACTCCAAGAGGTGTTGTAGATTCCCGATCTCGACACAGAATAATGGTTCCTGAGGAAGAGTATGAAGTTGGTCACTTCCAAAGTGCCGCTGCCGCAAAAGAGTTGCACGATCGTGGAGTGACTGTAAATATGGGTGCACACGGTCAGCTTCAGGGACTCGCTGCACACTGGGAAACGTGGATGTTTACCCAGGGTGGCATGAGTAATCATGATGCTCTTAAAGTTGCCACAATAAATGGTGCGAATTATATCGGAATTGGGGATCATGTTGGATCACTCAAAGAAGGGAAACTTGCTGATTTGATTGTGATTGATGGTGATCCGTTGGATAATATCTACAACACCGAAAACGTGGTTTACACCATGATAAATGGTCGTTTGTATGATGCATCAACCCTTAACGAGATTGGTAATCATCCAAATGAACGACTCCCATTCTGGTGGGAACGCGAAGGATACAGTGAGCAGTTTGACTGGCATACCATCATGGAAGCGGATGGAAGTAGTCATGGTCATTAATATCTGAAGATCTCCCCTTCAGGGGAGATGGTTCTTCACAGTATGTTTCTGTGAAGAACCTGAGGGGTGTGCTCGTCTCAAAATTTAAAACAATATCTAAAAGCCGGATGACTCCCATCATCCGGTTTTTTTTATGATTGGGAATAATTCCCAAAAATCACCAACCCACCAGATGTTCCTATCGGAACAGGGTAGGTTTTGCCAATTTCCAATTACATGAATAGCTCTCTGGTTTTTGTAGCAATTAATCTGTTTTCAAATTTTTCCCCATGTGAGGGGGCGTTCCATTCGGAAAACTTGGTAGGTAAACATAATGTGGCATATCCGTTGTTTCATTTTCACTTATCCGATGATTCCCAAATTCCCATCAGCATCAAAATCAGCACAAGGCTAATTCCTAAACCCCAGGCAACCACCACGGCCAGATCAGTCCAGAATGCATTATCACCAATAAAAATCAACGGAAGTAACCCTCCAATGGTAGTTAGTGAAGTGATCATCACCGCGCGCATTTTATTTCGATACACCTGTACCCAGCTCCTGAAACCGTGAATTCCAAGCGAACGGCACCTCTGTTTTTCGTGAATTAACAGAATAGAATTATTGACCACCACACCTACCGCAAGCAGCGTTCCCGCAATCGCCCCCTGATCGAAATTAATATCATGAAAAAGAGCTCCTATCATCACACCAATCAGACTAAGCGGAATGGCAAGGATGACCACTAAAGGATCAAACCAGCTTTCGAGCAGGGCAGAAACTATCATCCATACGCTAAGTACTGTGAGAAATAAAAGAAGCAGGTAGTTATCGAGCTGATCACTTTCGCCCCAGGAGAAAAATCCGCCACCAAAAGTGATGGATGCTCCTACCGGAACCGGTACTTCATCCAGCACGGATTCAATATAATTTTGTGCAAGTCGATATGGCCCCAAAAAGTCTACCGTTAGCGTTCGCTGGTAGGCCTGATCTTCCCGAATGATTTGCCCTATGGTTTGTTCGCGTGTCAGGTTGGCAATTTCATCTATGGTAAACAGCAGATTCCCACTGGTTCGTGCTTTTTGTACAAAATCTTCCTCGTATTGGGTCTGTGCCTGATTTTGTCCGATCAGGTACATGCGCTCTCCATTCAAATCTACCAGTCCACGGATGTTCGTAGGATTTATATCCAGACTAATGGCATCACGAACAGCCTGCTGATCCATATTTTTAAGGGCAATTTTTTCTTCATCTAAATCAAGCACGTACTGAAACATTTCCGGTGTTTGCCAACCTACACTATGAATATCAACATCCCGCACACGCTGGTTTTGTTTCAGCCTGGCGGCAATATCTTCGGCCAGCAACAACAGCTCATCGTAAGAAAATCCCTGAAGACTCACCCGCTGCCCGGAAATCGACGAACCAAATCCGGTACTGAATCCATCACCCAAACCACTGACACTAATTCCCGAATTACCGGTACGTGCTGCAAGCCACATTGCTTCGGCATAGAACTGATAGGGTGCCGTCTCGAACAGATAATCGTCTTTTATATAAAATTGAAGCCGTGCCCCAGAATATTCAGAAATTTCTGCTTCGAAATAGCTGAATGCATGGGCATGAGGCTCGGCAATCAGCTCAAAATTGCGGGCCATTTTATCGATTTCCTCCATGGGCGTTCCCTGCGGTGTTCTTATATTGATAAAAATACTTTCCTGATCGCGGCCACCCCATGGAGTACCAAAATAGGTTTCATCAAAAAACTTATACGTTACCCCACCAATCCACGGATCGATATCGCTGCGATTATCAAAATATACTTGGGTGAATTCAGGCCAAGATGTTTCTTCCCACTCCGGTTCTTCGATGGCAAAAAGCGGAATTCCAAATAGTGCTATTAGCCCTACATAAAACACCCATCTGATTTTATGACGCCAGTAAAACGTACGGGTCAAATACCGGTCAATTGTTTTGCTTACTCTTTTTTTAAGGGTTTGTTTTTTTTGTTTTCTTTTAGCCGGTACCAGCCATATGAGTGAATAGGGAATCCAGCTGAGGGCAACGATAACGGATGAAATCAGCGTAAGGGTTAGCGCAATGGCCAACGGAACTAAAAAGAGTTGCAGCTCTTCCATGGCAAAGAACAGTGGAATAAAAATTCCAACGGTTGTCAGAGTGGCACCTAATACCGGAACGAGTGTGTATGGGAGTTCATTTTTTATATGATTGAGACGGTCTTCCCTTTTTACAGGAAGTCCGGGATTAATCTGCTCGAAAACCACTACAGCGTTATCAATAATCATCCCGAGTGCAACGGTCAATCCTGCAAGTGTGAGTACGTTGAGAGTGTAATCAAGAAAGAAGAGGACGCTTAAGCTCATCAACAGGGAAAAAAGAATACTGCCCAATATTACAAAAGGAGCTCGTATGCGGCGGATGAATAACAGAAGAATCACAAATACACAAAGCAGGCTAAATGCGGATTGATACTGTAAATCGCCGAATTGAGCTCGCAGATCGTCGGTGGAATCACGCTCCAGTTGAAGGGAAACATCCGCCGGAAGAGTGGCTTCGATCTCTTCCATTGCACTCCGAATGGTTTCCCCGAGCCGAATGGCATCAGACCCACTTTCGCGATTGAAAATCAGGGTCAGCGCCGGTTTTCCGTTCAGCCGTTTAATGCTCTTTACGGGATAATCCTCTATCTGCACGAGTGCAATATCACCAAGCTCTACCTGACGGCTACTTTCAGGAATAGAGATAAGCATTTTACTGATATCTGCAACCTGCTCGAACTGTGGAGGGATTAAAAGACTTAACCGAGATCCGTTTTCCTCAATAAATCCACTTGATCTCCAGTTCAATCTCTCACTAATTTGCTGCAGTACTTGATTGGAGTTGATGGTATAAAGTTCAAGCATTCTGGTATCAAACCGAATGGTTAAGGCAGGGTCTTCCGCACCCTCAACATCAATATCGGCAAGGCCTTCGTAACCCAGTAATGGGAGTCGGACCTGCTGTTGTGCAAAGTGATAAAGCTCCCTCATACTGCGATCACCGCTGATGGAGTAGGCCATAAATGTTTCCTGTTCCTGAAGCTCCTCCGGAATAGACCGGCTAATATTCGGTCGCCGTACATCCTGCGGAAGTTCATCCCCCAATCCATATAAATATTCCTGAAGCTCAAGAATACGATACTCAACAGGCGTTTCTTTTTCGAAAGTAATGGTGACGCTCGATCGTCCCTCATTGGATACAGAACGGATTTTCTCCACGTTGCGAAGTCTTGTTGCCACTCCTTCTACCCGGCGGGTTATCTCCTGCTCAATCACTTCCGGGGAGGTATTTGCCCACGAATAACTAACCGTAACCGAAGGCAGGCGAAGGTCGGGCGCCATCTCCAGGGGGATATTCATCCACGCGGCAATCCCGATCACAACTACCAACATGTAGCTGAGTGAGATAAAATATTTCCGGCGGAAGATTTCTTTCATTTTTGGGAGTAAAAAGTGATGAGTTTTTAGAATTCCCCTCCTTTCTAAGGAGGGGACTAAGGGGTGGTTTATTCCATATCTTTGATTTCACATTTGTATTCTTTAGCTCGTTTTAAAAAAAGATCTTCCAGATATTTGATCATGCTTTCATAATCATCTTCAAGGTCTGAGTTTTTAATTCTTATCAAGAGTATCCCCCTTTCTTTCAAAGTCAGATTCTTCTGATCGTCCTTTTCCTTTTTACCTTTGAAATAGTGTACATCTCCGTCTACTTCAATTGCCAGCTTCAATTTGGGACAGTAGAAGTCAATCACATAATTTTTTACACCATATTGTCTGCGAACTTTAAACCCGAACATCTTTTTGCTCTTCAAATCATTCCACAAGCGTATCTCCCACTTGGTCATATTATTACGGAGATATTGGCGATGCTTTTTTGTCTTTTTTGGATTTAGCATATCTCAATTCAATCTTTCATTAAATATCGGGTTTTACTTCCTGCTACCACCCTTTGCCCCTCCTTGCACAGGAGGGGAATTTTCCATTTCCACACGTACAAATTAATAACATCATTTCCCTTTGTTAGCAGAAACTTTTACTCCCACTTATCAAAGAGGGAAGTTTTCCATTTCTTCCTCCGATGGCAACATAAATGAAATTGGTATTGTTTGGCGAGCTACCACGGACTCACCGTTTTGTTTTGCCGGTATAAACTTCGCAGATTCCACCAAACGGATTGCTTCTTCATCCATCCCATAGCCGGCACTTTTTACTACAATTAAGTCTTTCGCATTTCCATCCAAATCCACAATAAAATCAATTACAATACGACCTCCGGCTCCTTCTTTTCTTGCTTCTTCCGGATAACTTAATTCAATCATCACACCCTGCATTCCCCCCTCTACCTGAGGCATTTCATCGAGATCTGTATGATGCACTACTTGTTCACGAAGTTGTTTAAGTTCGGCGGATGAAAGATCGCTTCCCGGCATAAAGCCATCTTTAGTATTGTACTCTTTAGCGCTACCACAGCCTGTAATATAAACCAGACTAAAAACCATGACATAGATCAGTATTCTGTTTTGCAGTGTTCTATTCATCTCACATTCATTATTCATTTTTATTTTTTTTCAGCTGATTTATTGCTTTAATAAAGTGCTGATTCCAGATGACTTTACTCCCCTTATCAAAGGGGGATGTTCACCCGTCAATTATTATCTGAAAATGCACTTTGTTTGATTTTCCACAGTTGTTCAATTTCATAATTCGATTCCACATTTGTAATTCGTCTTTCACCTAATCCCTTTCGCCTTCCTGTAAAATCGCTCCTTCCATTCGGGAACGAACCGGTTGAAGGTGATCAAGGGCAAAATGGCGATCTACGGCAAGGGTATCTCCGGGGCTAATTTCTTCGTGATTTAAAATGGCCCAGTCCGACGTTGCGTAATCCGGCTCCACATAAATCCATTCCACCGTTTCACCGTTTAATTTGAAAACAAGTGTTCGTCCGCCATCACGCTCCAGGATTGCAGATCGTGGAACCCGGGCAATTCCTGAGTGCGCTTCTACCTGAATTCGACCTTCCACCGTCATTCCCGGACGAAGCAGCCGGTCACGATTATCTGCCTCAACCACAACCTGACCGGTTTTACTTTCCGAATCTACACGAGGAGAAACAGCACGAACCGTTCCTTCAATCAGCTCTCCCGATGGAGCTGTTAATTCAACTGACATTCCCCGCTGCAACCTGTTCAGTTCCGATTCCAGCACATCCAACCGAACACGAACCGTTTCATCATTAATAAGTCTGCCCAACTCTGTTCCGGATTGTACGTAGGAACCTTCAACGATTCTTTCAGGTACAGAAATCTCACCCGAAAAGGGTGCTTCCATTTCTGTGTATGAGTAATCCAATTTAGCTCTATTCAATGCTACTTCAGCCTCAGCCAAACCGGTACTGATGCGAACCATTTTATCACCATTTGGATCATTGTCTTCACCGTTGCGCACCTCCCGCTGACCCGATTCAATATCATAAGCCACCATAGCCGTTTCGTACTCATTCTCTGCCTGTTGAAGCTGATATTGCCACTCTTCATCATCAAACCGAAGTAGCAAATCCCCACCGGATACAGTATTTCCGTCCTGTAATTCACTATGGCGGACAAACCCGCTGATCCGCGGACGAATCACCAGTTCCTGAACAGCCTCCACAATCCCCTGGCTATCTATATATATGTGAAGAGGATTATCATCAGCCACAGAAAAAACCACCTCCGGACGGATATCTACATCCTCTGCCTCAGGAGTTTCGGTTTCCTCATCTGCCGTGCAGGAGCCTATAATTAAAATGATCATCATCAGATAGCCTAACCGCTTCCATCTGAAATTAAACGAGTATTTTTGCTGTAAATTCATCATCGGTTTGATTACTTACGTGTCATTTAGTTAACTCCCCCTTAATAAAGGGGGATTGAGGGGGATGTTCATCCGTCAATTATCATCTGGCACTGTACCTTTTTTATTCTCCTTAGTTGTTTAATTCAAATCTATAATTTATAATCGCATCGGAGCTCATAAACACCCCTCTGTGTCTCCCCTTATTAGGGGAGAGTTTCATCTTCCAATTTTAATTCATAGGAATGATTTTTTTCCACCCAACCGAAAATAACCGGGATTACATAAAGGGTTAAAATTGTACTTGTTATCATTCCGCCCATTAGTGCCACAGCTAAAGATTGACGAAAGGCATATCCCTCACCGAATGGAATTAACATCGGTACAAGACCTAAAATTGTCGTTACACTGGTCATCACTACCGGTCGAAACCGATGTTTCCCCGCCATTTCAACAGCTTTATGTACGTTTCCCGTTTCGCTGAGGTAGCGTCTCATAAAGTCTACTTTCAAAATCGAATCGTTTACTGCAATTCCGGTCAGAATTAAGATCCCCATAAAAGACAGTGCGTTTAATCCTGTGCCTGATATAAACATGGCTATCAATGATCCCACCCATGCAAAAGGCACGGCCATTATAATGATGAGCGGATACTTCAGATTTTCAAACTGTATCGCGAGAATAATATAGATCAATAGGATACTCAGTGCCAACAGCTTGCCCATGTCAGTCATAAGTTGCTGAACCATTAATGCGTTGCCGGCAACCTGTACTTCACTTCCTGTTTCGCGTATAAATTCATTTACCGTATCCATCGTTTTTGTTTGGTTCCACCACCAATCCCCCAAATCCCAATCGGCTATGTAGCTCAATACCGGGGTTTGATCTACCCTTTCGAGCTGTTCGGGCTCCCTGTTTTGTATAATTTCTGCTACGTGATCCAGCGGAATTTCGCGATTACCTAAACGTAGTGTAATTTCATCGGGTTGATAAATTCGTTCCTGATTTCCAATCAATCGAATGCCAATTCGCTCATCCTGACGATTCCAATCCGTCACAAAACTCCCTCGAGTGATGGATTCCAGGTAGCCAATTACATTCTGTTCACTAATCCCGAGCTGCATCATCCGCTCTGACCGGAACCGTAAATTCCAGGTATCCACTTCTTGTTCGTACTGTTTTCGGAGTGATACGGGCAGCCCACTATCATTCATTTTCTGTTCAAATTCAGAGGAGTACTGTTCACTGATATCCCGATTCATCCCCACCATCCGAAATAGTACCGGCGGTTGATCAGCTCCAATAAGTGCGCTCCAACTCTGTGTATCTGCAAGAGGTTCTGTCACCCAACCGGGAAAAGAAGATTCAAACTGTTGCATGAGCTCAGCGGTTTCATCTGCCTGTTCATACCCGCTTACCGGAACTGAAACCTGAAATTTATTCAGCCCTTCTCTGGACAAATTCGCCAAATTGGATTGATCGGTAAACCCTCCTTCCATTTGGATTTTCCCCTGGCCCAGTCCGGCAGATCGAAGCCGGTAATAAAGTGCATCAGCCGCCTGTATGGTAGATTGCATGGAAGTATTTCCCGGCAGCTGTACAGAATAACTTACTATGGAAGGTTCATCATCAGGCAGCATGGTTTTGGGAACCATCACAAAAGAAAAAACAGAGGCAGCAATCAGGAAAAAGACCGTAACCATCAGCCATGTCGGTTTTTTAATCGTGCGCTGAAGGCTTGATTCGTAGGAGTTCAACAGATTATCAAAAAATTGTCGGGTGTTTAACTGACCGCTTTTCTCACCTTTTTCTTCCGCTTTCTTTTTGCGTCGCTCCTGAATTTGTACGACCAAAACCGGGAGAATGATCAGTGCAACAAACAGTGATGCCAGCAAACTAATAGAAAGCGTATACGCCTGATCCTGGAAAAAAGCCCCCTCGAATCCACCCAGAAAAATGAGTGGCAAAAACACCGAAATGGTTGTAAAGGTTGAAGCGGTTACGGCGAGTGCAATCTCTTTTGTCCCCACAGCTGCTGCCCGTTTTACGGATGGAGCAGCCGGCATGTGTCGGTTGATATTTTCTAATACCACAATGGCATTATCCAACAGAAGGCCAATGCCCAGAGTGAGTCCACTGAGTGAAACGATATTGAGCTGAATCCCCGAACCATACATCGCAAAAAAGGTGAGGAATATAGAAACCGGTATGGAAATGCCAATGGTAAAAGGCGTTCGAATATCATTTAAAAAGAAGAAGAGGACAAAGAATGCTAAAATTCCTCCAATCAATAAGGTTTGAAGAAGATTGCTGATCGCATTTCGGATAAAAGACGCATCTTCCCGTAATACCTCAATTGCAATATTGGGATGCAGCTCGCGCATTTCTTCGATAAGCGGGAGCAGTGTATCGTAGACCTCCACCGTATTACTGCCAAACTCCTTTTTCACCAACATGTTTAGCACCTTCTCGCCCTGAACGGAGGCGAATGAAGTGGGATCCGTTTCTACAAGGTGTACGGTGGCTACATCCCCCAAGTTAAGAACCCTGCCCTCGCCCAATCTCCTTAAAGGAACTTCTTCAAGATCCTCCAAATCCTGAATTCGGCTCTGAATTTTCATGGAGTAGCGGTACCATCCATCACGGATTTCTCCGGGTGATGTAAACAGGTTCGCATTTTCAACCAACGACCGGACTTCGCTCATCGTTAAATCGTACCGATCTATTTCGCGGGGCAAGTAACGAATCTGAACTTCCGGTTCTACGGCACCCACGGTGACCGCCTGTGCAATTCCATCTGCCTGCTCCAACCTGCGTGATAATACCTGTTCCGCCCAGCGTTTCAGGGACAAGCGTGTATCAAATTCATCGTTCGGGCGATCCTTTGAGGTGATGGCCAGCACGGCAATGGGTTCATCCGCCGTGGTATTGAAAATAAGCTGCGGACGCGACGCCTGCTCCGGCATGATATACTGCACCTGATCCAGCTTTTCGCGCACATTTAAAAACGCGAGGTCCATATTGTGCCCCCACGCAAAGTTGAGATAGATGGTACTCTGACCCTGCTGCGAAAATCCGTGTACTTGATCGATTCCCGGAATAGTGCTTAAAACCGATTCCAGACGCTCATTAATCCGATTTTCTATTTCCTGTGGGGAAGCTCCCTGCCAGTCGGTCTGAACAACAAGATTGGGAGAATCCACTTCAGGGAGTAAATCCACGGAGAGTTCATTCAGTGCAAGGCTTCCAAAAATAAAAGCCGCAAGAATGAGGATGATTGCTGTTATGGGACGGTTTAGTAGCAAATGGTTTGTCTTTTTGAGCTCTTGGTTGCGTTTGGATTCTCTTCTAAACAGATGTTAAAATATACGATCAGTATAGTTTAAGGAAATGTAATGTGCAATTATTTCTCTGGAGGTTTATCACACGGGTACACAGAGGTGGGGATTTTTTGATAGTGGTTTTAAGACATTTTATGGAGGCTATCTTTGGATAATAATTGGCAAATTACAATCCAAGCACAGCCAATCCTTTTTCGGAGTGTTTGAGAGCTTCATATAGCTCTTGAATTTCAAATTGGCCATTATATGTTTTCAATATCGTTTGTGAATCTTTGAAGTTATTCATGTTCAAACCAATAAGATCCGTTCCGTGATACTCTTTAAAAAATAGAAGTTGCGGTGTAGATGTAGCTCCTGGAGAATAATTTATAATGCCTAAATTGAATGTCCCCGCACCTGTAATTAATTCATGATAAGGCCCTGTTTCATCCAAAAATATCTTACCAATCTCAGTTGACATATCTGTCGATATCCCTGTTGTTATTAAGTTTACATCCTGGTCTTGTAGAATCAATTCCAGTTCATCCTTAATGAATGAAATCATCTTATGAGTTGCTTCATTATTTGAAAATGGACAGGTAGAAGATCCTATATATACCATACGCAGATATTCACCACCTGACAAGTCAACTTCACGATCTGTGTTGTTATCAGAAAAAAGTTTACCCTCGCCTCCATACAAAAGGCCCACTATAAAAAGTAAAATTGCTATTGCAAAGAGGTATAAACTGCGTTCAATATTCATGTTTAGATAATTGATAAATTATTGTGAAACTAATTATATACCTAAGTCAACCCAGAATAAGGTTCCCTGCTCATTTATTAGCAGTCCATAATCCGTTGGGTATATCGCTTTTCTGTCAGTGTGGGGGCGTGTTTTATCACGTCCAATTTCAAAGAGTTTTTCATCTGGCAAATAAAATCCTAGATAGATGTATGTTTCATCAAAATGGAGAGTTCTATCTTTCCAAAAAAGCTTTTCCCTCTCCCTAACAGTAATTAACAGCCATTCATCATCTACTTTTTCTGCGTGTGTGATATAAGAATTGTCTCTGTGATATCGCTCACGACCCATCATATCCTCTTCATGAAAGTCAAAAAGCCGCTGTTCAAATTCCGAAATCTCATATTTTTTATCAAGAGTTCCTGATTGATCATATGTATAAATGAAGGGCAATTTATTAAATAGTACCGCATACGTTGCTGTCTTTTCAAAAAAGCGAACTGAACCATGTGCATTTACACGTTCACGTACTACCGGAAATTTATCTTGATAAACAAGGTTAAATGAGTTCTCTATTTCACCAGAGTCATCAATCATATGAACCGCAAACTGATCGACATCCTCCGGATTGGGGTCATTTTCTCTGCCAAATGGGTGTAGCCCAATTATTGCCAATTTGTGATTTGATGGTGCTATTGAATAAATGTTAAAATCAGTACTAATGGTCTTCTCGTACTTGCAAGGAATTTCAATACAGTCGAAAACCGAAAGTCGATACCCCTGCATCCCAACAAATATTTTTTCATTATATCGTTGCAGCTCTTGAGTAAAAACCACATCACCGGGCCCTCGCCCTTTCGGAGCTATCTCAGCATATTCATGGCTCTTTAAATTATAATGCACCAGTCGGTCACCTCTCTGATCTAACAGTACAAGGTTTTCTTCATCCAACGCTTCAGCATAAAAAGCGTCTTGATCATTAGTTAAAAAGGATAGTTTAACTTTATCATCATCTATTTTGCGATCAGTCAAAAACTGATGCAAAAACCTCAATTGATCCGGGATGTCATCAACCTTATTAAAATCCCTATTTATTTCCAGCTTGTTAGACTCAATTTCGTTGTGAGGAAGCTTTTCATCAATCGGGTGCGTCACATACCCATCTCTTAACGCATCACTACGATCGGGATCCAACTCTTCTGTTCCCGGATCGGAACGACACGAAATTAATAAAATTAGTAGTATAACTATTAGTCTGATAATAATTTAATTCAGATAAATATTATTTTCAGTCATTTTACTCGGGTTCAGAGTCACATGGCATACAACCGATGATAGCTGTTATGGGACGGTTTAGTAGCAAATTATAGTCTTATTGAGCTCTTTGTTGTGTTTGAATTCTCTTCTAAACAGATGTTAAAATATACGATCAGTATAGTTTAAGGAAATGGAATGTGCAATATCACATGAAAATTATAATAATTCATAAACATTTACTGTGAAATTTTCCGGATCATTATCTTTTAATAAATATATTTTTCCTTCCGATGTGACAAATAGAGGCGAATAATCAAGTTTCACCTCAGCAATAAACTGGAAAGATCCTTTTATAGAATAAATATTTAAGTAAGGTGTTTTATGGAAAGGATCACCAAACCTAAGTACATCATCATTTATTCTATAATGTTGATGGTAAAAAAACTCGTTGCTTGTAAAGCTTTCACCTGTGAAACTTTGGTGTAAATTTTTTTCATGTCTTACATGCATTGGGTCTTCTATTCTTGCGGCATCCTCCGCGTAATTAAAATTCTCTGTTTGGACACCGAATCGCTTTGTAACCTCTCCGGTTTTAATATCAATTGCTTGTATATAAGGACTGGTTCTATGTGTAGTAAATATCAAACCGTGCCCTTTATCCGTCACAATATTTGCATCATTATATAATCGGCTCGACCCGGATAAGGACGGGTCAAACTCACCAAAAGCTCTTTTAAATCTTCCATCTGTCAGTGAATACTCGGCAATTGTTGCAGACTTCCAGTGATTACTCTCCGATGCCTTATCTGACTCCTGTATACCTAAGTAAATACTCTCCTCGTCTATGTAAATTCTTCTAGACCTTACCCATAAATCATCCTCCAAAGTCCCCTCAAATAAATGCATCAACTCTCCATCGAGGTTAAAAATTTTAAACTTATCAAGCAATACGTCAAAAACTACAATGTTATCATTTTGATCAAACCCTAAGGCCGCAATCTCCTGAAATTCCTCCGGGCCACTACCTGTACTTCCAAAACTTGTAATATAATCTCCATTCAAGTTTGTAATAAAAACTTCCCATCTATCTTCATTTATCCAGGCAATTTTTGTCTCGTCATGATTCAAAACAGGTATGTCACGAACTTTGTCTAAAATTAAATCTTCACTGTTCGAAATTTTAAAGCTATCAACAATGGCAATTTCAAAATTATTTACCTCATTAGTATTAATTTTATTGGACTCATTTTGACACGAGGTTATTAGAGTTATAAAGACGATGAACAGTGCAGATAATCTTTTAGTCATAATTTTATTTAACAATTTGTTATTTAGTCGAATAGTGAATAAGCTTAAATTTATATCTTATCAAAACAGTATAAATACTCATACACTAGAGTGGGATGTGCAATTCCAAACTATTAAGATTAAACAAAGGAGAGCTAGGTTAATAGAGCACCCCAGCTCAGAGCCTTCTTTAAATAGATTTATTAATTTAATATCACATCCCCGTGATCTCTGTGCACCCCGCGGTTAACCCCCTTTTTTCAATCCAGATCAAACCGGTACTTCACAATCTCATTCAATCCCATCTCATCTTCTTCCATAGTGTAGATGTGATTATCTCTGATGGTTTGGATCGTTTTACCATCGGGCCAGGTAAATACAGCCAACCGTTCCCCTTCGGGATCCAAAAGCCAGTATTCTGTTTGATCTTCCTCTTCTGTTAACATCGTAAACCACATTCGATCTTCATCATCCGTATGAACATTACTAAAAGTGGGCATGGTTTCCGGCATCGTGTCTTTACGAAGTGCGCTTTTCATTTCATCGCTATCGTAATTATCAAGAATTCGATTTCTGTCCAGCGGAACATTGGAATGTGAATAGTATATAGCTCGCTTATAGCTGCCATCCATATCATAAAACTGAATAAACATTCGGTCGCTGTTAACAGATACGATCTCTTCACTATTGTTCGATCGTACAAATGTTCGACGTATATATGGCGGCATCAATAGCATTAACCCATTCCCTGAATCTATGGTTATCATCCTCTCGTTCTCAAAACGAAGAATCTCTTTTTCCACGATTTCTCCATTTTCACCCATCATATATAGCTCGGGTTTACGGGTATATTCATTATCCTCAGCGTCCATGCTGCTAATAACCATAAAATAGTTCCCATTGGTTAATGGGGTAAAGTGTTCGGGAAAACCCGTCACACCTGAATCATTTTCTCCCATATTAAGGGCAAAATCAAATGAATTGTCATCCAGCTGAAAAGCAGATATTCGTCGCTGCATAAAATCCATCACATATAGATGGTTGTTGTATACCAATGGCCCGGCTATAAACCTAAATTCACCCGGTCCTTCGCCTTCACCTCCAACGGATTGAATATGAGCGCCGTCAGGTTCATAAATGTGCACCTTTTTTTCTCCATCATCTGCAAGATAAACCCTCCCGGATTGATCAACTGCGGCTCCTCTCATTTGACCGACAAATAAATCGTCGGTGTCTCCATAGGATGTCACCCGTTCAAATTCTATGGAGTGTGATGGTTCATCATCAGAAGAAAATATGGCTACATTTTCCATGTCGGCAATTTCTTCAGGGATGTCTATTTCCGTAGATGAACTGCAGGACAGAATAAATCCGGTGCATAATAGGATTAGTACGAACTCTCTTTTCATAAGAATTGATTTAGTTTCTTGTTATTTTTGATCAACTGCTACTACGAGGAGAGTAGTTTAATTTTTTCGAATGGGCAAGTTCTCTTTTAAAATTCTAATGGGAAAGGGGAACCACAGAGATCACAAGGGACACAAAGATGGAGGTTTTTCGATGGAAGGTTTGTAAGA
Organism: Balneolaceae bacterium; assembly: GCA_040876545.1. Lineage (GTDB taxonomy): Bacteria > Bacteroidota > Rhodothermia > Balneolales > Balneolaceae > SW132. The sequence goes on from JBBDPF010000031.1 coordinate 20,829, forward strand.
ATTTGATAAGGTGCATCACAGCTTAACCTCGGGGCCCCGAAAACTAGTTCGGGACTGCGAAAAACAGGTCTGTTCCTGAATTAGGTTGACAGTTTTTGTGATTATGCATGCAGCACGGGGCGCACGGGGTGGTGGTTTTTGTTGGATGGTTTTTGGGTATTTGATGAAGTTCATCTAAAGCTAACCACAGAGAGCACAAGGAACACAAAGAGCGTGTTTTTTGGAATATGATTCAACCAATTTTAATCAGTAAAACCAATCGATAGTTTATCGGCGTAAGGATTATCTCTGAATATAATTAAAACTGATACGCCGAAAACCACCTACACTATCCTGTCATGTCGAGTAAATGAAGCGGAGCGAAATGCATCGAGACATCTCCCTAAACATATGGGAGAATAATAACAGAAATTTAAGTATCAAGGAAGCCCGGACAACACGCTACTCTTTAAGGTCTTTATCCCTCGGTGGTCGCCGTGCAATCATTGTGTCGCCGTGGTTAAAAATCAGGCGCTTCAAAGAAGCCTTGAAATAATGGCCAGTGAACACCCCTCTAAATCTCCCCTTGTTAGGGGAGACTTTTACTCCCCGAACAACACAGGCTACCCTAGAAGGTCTTCTTTTTTCCAATAAAAAAAGCAGCGTGATAAATGAATATCACTACTGCTGTGTGTATTTCGCAGTCCCGATTTCTCGGGATCTTTTCCTTTTCACCAACTAAATGTGTGTTACGTCTATTGTATATCTCTGGACATATCTTCCAACGTTCGTCCTTTGGTTTCTTTGATGAATTTCTTTACAAAGAAAAAGGCCAGCAAACCAAATCCGGCATAGATACCGTATGACAATCCTAACCCAATGCTTCCCAAAAGAATCGGGAAGGTCATGGTAATGGTAAAGTTTGAAGACCAGTGCACCAGTCCACATACGGCAAGTGCTGCTCCACGGAACTGATTCGGGAACATCTCACCCAACATCACCCACATAATCGGTCCCCATGTAAAGGCAAAAAATGCAACATAAGCATTGGCAGAAAGCAGTGCATAAAGTCCCATTTGATCATCAAGGATAAGATTGCCTGCGTCGGTAACATCAGCGGTAACAAAAATGATGGCAAGAATACCAAGCATTACGGCCTGACCCAACGCCCCAATTTTCAACAGTGGTTTTCGTCCAACTTTATCTACAAGGGCGATTGCCACAAATGTAAAGAGCACATTTACGGATCCTGTTATCACATTTTGCAGAAGTGCATTTTCTTCGGTAAACCCGGCAGCTTGCCAGAGTGTAGCTCCATAATAGAATACCACATTAATTCCGGTAAACTGTTGCAATGTAGTCAGGCCGAGTCCCACCCAAATAATGGGCTGAATTTTGCCCGTGTGCTTCGAAATAATATCAGATAGACGAGGCTTGTGATCTTTTTCAAGTGTTGATTGAATGTCTTTAATTTTTGCATTCGCATCCGTTTCATCACTCAGGCTGGTAAGTACCTCGCGGGCCTCATCAATTTTTCCGGCCGCAACCAGATATCGGGGTGATTCAGGAATAAACAGGAGTCCGACAAAGAAGATTGCTGCAGGAATTATTTCAATCCAAAACATCCACTGCCATGCCTGAAATCCGCCCCAGAAGATTCCTGAAGCGCCATCGGCCCCACCGGCAATAAAGTAATTGCTAAAGAAAGCAACCGAAATACCAATCACGATCATCAGCTGCATTAAGGTTGTAAGTGCGCCCCTGATTTTTGGCGGTGCAATTTCACTGATATAAGCAGGAGCAAGAACACTTGCGGCACCCACGGCAAATCCACCCAAAATTCTTGCCAATACAAATTGCAAGGATGTTCCTGCAGCACCTGAGCCCCATGCACTTATAATAAATGCAATAGCGGTGATGATCATCACAGGCTTCCGTCCATATTTATCGGCAAGAGTACCGGCAAAGAACGCACCAACAGCACAACCCAAAAGCATGGATGCAACATTAAATCCGGTTCCCACGGCATCAGAATCAAATGCCGTTTGTAATGCACCCACTGTTCCGTTAATTACCCCACTATCAAACCCAAAAAGAAAACCACCAATAGCAGCAATTGTAGAAAGGAAAATAACCCTTCCCACGTTATCTACACTTTTTAATTCAGTAATACCCGATTTATCTATTCCCATTTAATTCGTTGATTTGGTTAGAACGTTGATATCAAATATTTAAAGCCTGTTTGCATAGGACAAAGCTAAAATGCCTTCCCCCTACTGCACCCCATAGTAACATTTTTTTTTGAATCCCACATATTTGATAATAGAATAAAATTCACACTAACTTTATGGGTCTTATTTGTTATTGCAGTAGGGGTTTATGCATTTGATATTGTCTATGAGTATACTAAAGAAATTCAAAAAATTGTGCTATGCTCAAACAGTTTGTGAAATCATCACAGCTCGGGTTCTACCTTGGTATTTTATTTTTTCTCGCTATACTTTTCATTCCTACCCCTGAAGGTTTAAGCGACAGCGCCTGGAAAACCGCTGCCGTTGCCATATTAATGGCAACCTGGTGGATCGGTGAAGCCATCCCCATTTATGCAACAGCTCTTGTTCCGATCGTTCTGTTCCCGATTTTAGGGATCGCCTCTGTTGGGGAAACTACGGCACCTTACGCTAATCCCCTCATATATCTGTTTATGGGCGGATTTATTATTGCCATTGCCATGCAGAACTGGAATCTGCACAAACGCATTGCGCTGAATATTGTAAACTTTGTGGGAGTAAAACCATCATCCATTATTATTGGATTTATTATTGCCTCCGCATTTTTAAGCATGTGGGTTAGTAATACGGCAACAGCCCTTATGATGCTGCCTATTGCAATTTCAGTGCTCCAGTTTGTTGAAAAGAAAAGTGATGGAAAACCTGCACCGGTCACAAATTTCGAAATTGTTTTGATGCTTGCCATCGCCTATGCCTGTAACATCGGCGGAATTGCTACTTTAATTGGTACGCCTCCAAATGCTCTTTTAGCCGGATTTTTACTCGAAAGCTATAACGTTGAAATCAGCTTTGTCAAATGGATGATGATTGGAGTTCCACTCGTTCTTGTGATGCTGCCCATCATGTATGTTCTGCTTAGTAAGTTTATCTATCCAATTACGATGAAGGAACTTCCGGGCGGCAAGGATGTAATCACCAAACAGCTGTCAGCACTTGGCAATATTTCCAAATCAGAAACCAGAGTAGCCATTGTATTTACCTGCACAGCCTTGCTTTGGATTTTCCGCCCCCTATTGGAGGGAGTGTTGCCGGGACTGTCTGATGCCGGCATTGCAATCTCAGCCGGAGTTGTTCTCTTTTTGATTCCAAGCGGCGAAAAGTCCGGCGAAAAATTGATTGTCTGGGAAGATATGAAAGAACTGCCGTGGGGAATTTTAATTCTGTTCGGAGGTGGTTTAAGCCTTGCTATGGGAATTACCACCTCTGGTTTAGCCACATCTATTGGCGAAGGCGTAAGTGGTTTGGACGCCCTCCCTCTTGTACTATTGGTACTGGTCGTTATTTCAGTGATTGTATTCCTGACCGAAATTACCAGTAACACAGCCACTGCCGCTGCGTTTTTACCCATCCTTGCATCCGTGGCCATTGGAATCGGCCAAGATCCAATGCTCTTTATCCTCCCGGCAGCCATTGCTGCAAGTTGTGCTTTTATGCTTCCTGTGGCGACTCCTCCAAATGCTATTATCTACGGAAGTGAAAAAGTTACCATTCCACAGATGGCAAAAGCGGGGGTATGGTTAAATATTATTGTCTCATTGCTACTAACACTCGCAAGCTATACGCTCTTCGCTTACGTCTTCGGTATTGAACCGGGCGTAATCCCGGATTGGGTTAATTAATAGAGACAAAACCATTGTTCTTACAAATTATTACTGCTCTGCTCCTGCTGGGTTCAACCGGTGAAGCAGACACAGATCCTGTTTATACACTACAGCGAATTACATCACCCATTGTTCTTGATGGCTTTCCAAACGAGCCCGCCTGGCAGGATGTCGCCCCGTTTCCGATGACGATGTACCAACCCATTCACCGTGGGGAGATGAACCAATTTTCCGAGATCAAGGTGGCGTATGATGATGAATTCATCTATGTAGCCGGATCTCTGTACGATACCGAACCGGAAAAAATGGTTGTCAACTCGATGTATCGTGACAGCTACAGCGGTGATGAAACCTTTGCCATAATCCTCGATTCTTTTAATGATGATGAAAATGCCCGATGGTTTTTTGTAACTCCCACCGGCGTTCGGGTAGATCAACTGGTTTCTAAGGATTCGGAAGGTGATGGATCATCAAACCGAAACTGGAACACTTATTGGGATACAGAAACACAAATTACCGATGAAGGATGGTTTGTGGAAATGCGAATTCCATTTTCGAGCCTTGGGTTTCAGGAGGTGAATGATGAAATTATCATGGGTTTGATAACCTATCGTTATATTGCGCGGGACAATGAGCGGCATATTTTTCCGGATATCCCTCCAAACTGGTCACGTGGATTTACCAAACCATCACAAGCACAAAAAATCAGGCTAACCGGAATTGAGTACAATCGTCCGCTTTATATCACACCCTATGTTTTAGGCGGATTTAATAAACTGAACCGACTTAACGCTGATGGCCTAACCTATTCAGATCAAACGGAATACATCACAGAAGTGGGACTCGATGTTAAATACCCGGTTACCAGTAACATCAACCTCGATGTAACCGTAAATACAGATTTTGCACAGGTTGAAGCCGATGAGGCGCAAGTAAACCTTTCGCGCTCTCCCCTCTTTTTTCCTGAAAAGAGACAGTTTTTTCAGGAGCGTTCCGGTATTTTTGATTTCAATTTAGGAGGAAATAATACCCTTTTTTACAGCCGGAGAATTGGATTACAAGCGGGACAGCCCCTTCGAATTTTTGGCGGTGCACGAATTGCAGGAAGTACCGGAAAATGGGAAGTTGGAGCGCTAAATATGCAAACAGAGGCCGTTTCTGAACTGAATGCCCCGTCTGAAAATTTTGGGGTTTACCGGGCAAAACGAGATGTTCTAAACACAAATTCCTATTTAGGCGGAATGTTGACCACCCGGCTCGGAATAGACGGATCGTACAACATTGGCACAGGGGCAGATTTTCTGTACAACTATTATGGCAGCCACTACTTGGATTTTAAATATGCCGCTACGTTTGATGACCGATTTACCGGAAGCTCCGATCCTTTGGCCAACGCAATATTTCGCATATTCCTCCAAAAGCAGACCTCCAACGGATTATATTATCGGTTTACGGTAAAACGTGCTGGCGACAATTATATACCTGCAATGGGTTTTGAATCTCGGTTTGATTACACTTTAATTGATGCACGCCTCTCCTATGGGCACTTTAATTCTGATGAATCTTCCCTGAGGCAAGTAACCCCAACCGCCCGTTATTTCATCACGCTACGAAATAGTGATAACAGTGTAGAATCGATGATGGTAGAGCACGATTGGGATTTCAGTTTTAAGGATGGTTCAGACCTGAATTTTACTGCCAACTGGTGGTACGAAGATCTTCGTAACCCTCTGATTTTCAGTAGTAACACCTTTGTAGAGCCGGGGAGTTATTCGTTCTATGGTATCCAATTCGATTATGGAATGAATGATGCCAACCGGTTGCGCACCAATATTTCGGGAGGGATTAACACGTTTTATGATGGAAGTCAGATTTCGTTTGGCATTTCACCCACATGGAATCAGTCCCAATATTTTGAGCTAAGTGGCGGCGTAGATTTCAACCTTGTGGATTTCCCTGATCGGGATCAGCGAGAATTTTTGAATATTTTTAAACTACGTTCATTGATTGCGCTGAACAACCAGGTTTCCCTGCAACTTCTCTCGCAATACAATTACCTCGATAGAAAAATTGGGACCAATGCCCGATTCCGATATAACTTCAGGGAAGGGAGCGACTTCTGGATCGTCTACAGCGAGGTTTCCAATACCCATCTCAACCGTACCATCCCCGTAATGCCCCGTTTTGATAACCGCGTGATCCTGATGAAATATACGTACACGTTTTTGTAGGGTTTAAATCTTTAAGATATTCGATAATTCTTTTAGCAATCATTGCGTCCCGAAGGATTTCGGGACGCAATCTTCGGGTATGAATGAACTGCGAATTTTGTACCCTTTGCATATAATTAATAACCACAGCGACCCGGCGGTATTCACGGCGTTAACAATGAACGAATGGTTAATTTCCGAGTCTCTTCTGTGAGCGTTGTGTTTCGCTGTGGTTGGTTACTCCATTCTCTAAACTCTTCACATCAAGCTTAACACAAAGCAACCCTTTCTTTTCATCCTCTGTACAGGTTAATAAGATAAAGATCTCAAAAATATTAACATCAAAAACAACAGATTATGAATCCATCACCCCTAAAACCATACTTTTTATTTCTCACTGCACTTTTACTGGCCTTTACAATGATCAGCTGTGGTGATTCTACAACAGATTCCGGTGTAAATGGAGGCAATGGTAATGACAATGGAAATGGTACAGAAGAACCGGCACCTAATGAAGTTTCGATGGTTGGGGAGTCGTTTTCTCCATCAACTCTTGAAGTGGAAGTGGGCACCACAGTAACATGGGAAAATCAAAGCGATTTGATTCATACTGTAACAAGTGGATCCGACAGAACTGCCGATGGCTTGTTTGACAGCGGTAATCTTTCAGAAGGTCAAACTTTCTCATACACATTCGATGAAGTTGGAACTTTCGATTATTTCTGCATACCACACGAGGGTATGACAGGAACTATTACAGTTGTTGAAGCGAGCGATGAACAAGATGGTTATTAAAAGAAGGATTTTGCCTTATATCCTGTTTTTCATTGTTTTCATCCCGTTTTCTGAATCAGTTACCGGACAAGAGTTAATTTACATGACTGATTCTGGCTACGCTGAATTTACGTCGCATGTTCCTTTGCACTCTTTTACCGGCAAATCGAACCATTTAACCGGAATGATTGATCCATCAGAAAGAGTGGTAGATTTTTATATAGACCTGAATACTCTGAAAACAGGAATCGGCAAAAGAGACAGGGATATGTACAGCACATTGAATGTTGAAGAGCATCCTTTTGCAGAGTTTACAGGAACGTTAAATTCACCTATAGATATGGAGTCGACTGAAAAACAGACGGTAGAAGTTACCGGCGATTTTACGATTCATGGAGTTAGCCGTGAGGTAACCATTCCGGGAACCATTCAAAAAAATGAAGACCATTTACTTCTTGAGGCAGAATGGACCTTAAACCTGAACAATTACAACATTGAGCCGCCCGGAATTTTGTTTTATCGGGTAAATGAAGAACAGGAAGTACGAATTGAAGCCACTCTACTTCCGCAGGATAGAGAAACCCTATCAAACGGAAATTAATGATCAAATGATGTTTTCATCACAAAAATATGTCGCCAATTATGATTAAGATTATTTGTACTGCCGCATTATTAATTTTGTTGAGTGAGATTGCAACGGCTCAACTTCCACGCGAACGTGTTCAGCCGGATGATCAGGTAGAAACGGTTTTTTGGTCAACCACCAATATCGGTATAAGTACCGTTCAGAATTTGTCGGCACGAAACCTGAACACCACCATTGCGCATACGTTTGGCACAACAAACCGAGGTATAGAACAATTTTTTGGATTAGACGATGGAGCCAATACACGTCTGGGTATCGATTATGGAATTTCTGATACATTCTCCATTGGAATTGGCAGAATGACGTTTGATAAAGTAGTTGATTTGAGAGGTAAATATAACCTGATGAGACAAACTACTTCAGAAAATAAACCCATCGATCTTGCGGTGAAATTATCAACCGGAATTAATACAACAGCTGGAATTGGGCTTGAATTTTCTGATCGGCTCAGTTATCTCACTTCCTTTATGGCGGCGCGCAAGTTCAATCGGCTCAGTATTCAGTTAACCCCAATGCTCGCTTTTTTTAACGATGTGGACGGTGAAAATGAAAATCGGTTATTTGGATTTGGAATTTTATCCCAATTTGAACTCAACGAGCGTTTTGCCCTGGGTGCAGAATATCTCCCAGTTTTAGGCGACAGAAATCCTGGAACGGAAGATGCGATGGGGATCAGCCTGAACATCGATACCGGCGGCCATATCTTTCAAATTCTGTTTAGCAGTTCTCAGTGGCATGGCGAACAGTTTATCATGGCCAATAACCGTGACCAATTTTTAGATGGAGAATTCAGGTTTGGGTTTAATATCCACAGGGTTTTTGGCTTATAAACTATAGGTTACAACCATTCAGTTTTAAAACCTGAGCTCTATTTCAAAAATACCGAAAAAGAAGCTCCCCTCCTGTGTAAGGAGGGGTTGGGGGTGGTAGTTTTCGATTTTTGAGCCCCAATTACATAAATAAATAAGAAAGTTGGAGGCAACCCTTTACTGTCATGTTCTGTATGGCTAAATAGATGGGACAGAATAATTCTTATTCATAGGACCAAATCGAACCTATGTTAGCAAAAATTATAAAAGGGTGCCGAAAACGGCGGAGGGAAAGTCAAAAAGAACTTTATGAACTGTTCTATGCCTATGGTATGAGTATAACTCTACGGTATGCCGGTTCGAGGGATGAAGCGGTTTTTATTTTAAATGATGCTTTTATGAAAGTGTTCAACAACATCAAAAAGTATGATACAAGCCGCCCATTTAAACCGTGGTTTCGACAGATCGTTGTAAACACAGCCATCAATCAGTTTCACAAAACACATAAGAAAAGTAAGCTGTCAGAAATTGAACTGCACGAAAGTCATCTCTCTGAGAATGAAACCATCACCAGTGGTATCAGCTACACAGAAATGATTGAAATGGTACAAAAATTATCCCCCGCTTACAGGACTGTTTTCAACCTGTATGTAATAGAAGGTTTTACACATCAGGAAATAGCAAAACAGCTTGGTATAGCAACAGGAACATCCAAGTCGAACCTTGCCAAAGCAAAGCGAAATCTTAGGGTTATTTTGGAAAAACATTTAACACAACTCCCGTACGATGTCAGACAATCAAAATCATAACGATCCTGTTGAACGGCTGTTCAAAAAGAAGGCAGAAGAGTATGACGTCTCTTACAGAGAAGAGGACTGGAACAGTTTGGCCAACAAACTGGAATTACAGGACGCACGGATTTCCTATAGAAGAAAAATGAGCCTGATGGCTGCCGCTTCATTTCTGATTATTGGCTTTTTTGGCTATGTAACATTCGATAACTATAACCGTCTCAATCAACTTTCTGATCAGCTTTCGGGAGGAATAGTCAGCCCTATACCGCTACCCTCTGATTCCCAGCCACGCGATAATGGCTCTAATGATGAGCCAACGGATTTAACCCAGGTTAACCCAACTGAAACAGATGAATTCACTTCTGTTCACTCAACAGATTCTACCCAATTCGTGCTTGAATCAGCAGATGAAATTAGAAATGAAATAGACCGCTCATCGCAGATTTATAAAGCTTCTTTTACTGATGATGATTTAATAAGTAATCTGAGAAATGAACTCCCTTCTGAATCTTTTCAAAAAGTTCATACACCTTCACGTTTACCGGCTACAATTCCTGATACTGCACAAATTGCTTCATCAGCCCCGGTAACAGAACCAACAACGCACGCCCGTGCTTCTTCCCGGATTTCTGTGGGATTACTGGCCTCTCCGGATTTGAGTACCGTAGGTTCTTTTTCAAATTTTGATCGAACAGGATATAAGCTGGGAGCTACTGTGGAATACTCGTTGAGTGAGAAACTATCGGTCTCAGCAGGGTTGATTCATACTCAGGTAAACTATTCAGCACACAGCCATCAATATAACGCACAATCGTATGGCTATAATGGTGTTTCACCTGATCAAATGTTTGCTGAGTGCCTGCTCTTTGATATTCCCATTACGGTTAAATACAACGTTGCGAATTTTGATCGCTCACGATTCTTCGCCACCGCGGGATTGTCATCTTACATTATGCAAAACGAGGATTATTATTTCAGCTATAACCAAGAAGCTCCGGGGCAAATGGATAGCTGGAGCGAACGCACCGGAACCCGACACTGGTTCAGTAATGCAGGTTTTTCCATCGGCTACGAATTGGATATTCATCCGCAATGGAATATTCGGTTTGAACCGTTCATCAAAGTTCCCATACAAGAGATCGGCTGGGGAAATGTGAAACTCTACTCCGTGGGAAGTTTTGTTTCGTTGAATTATCGGTTGTAAAGCATGATTAAACTTGATAAACAGATTACAAGGTAGTATCCTGATAAAGATCAGATAAAAAATCAGGTGTGATATGAGAATTTTAATATTTCTGCTACCCATAGTGTTTCTATTTACATCTTGTGATGAACTTCCATTATTTGGTGCGGGGAGTGATTCTAATGAGGCAATGAAGCTCAATATCAAGTCAGACGAAATTCGAAATATGCAACACATTAAAGCTGATTTCTTATTTGTCAATTTATCTGGTAAAAAAGTAGAATATGGGTTTCCTTCAAGCTGCCAACATGGATTTATAGTTAAAAAAAGTGAAGAAATATTTTTCGATAGTAGATATGCTTATGCTTGTTTGACAGTTCTTACAAGCCTGGAACTTAGACAAGGAGAGAGTAAAACTTATAAAATTAATTTAAGCGGTGCAGAGTATCAGCCTCTTGATTCAGGAACTTATACCTTAGATGCATTTCTCTTAACGAATGATAGTGATACAGTTTCTACAACATTTACTGTGGATTAAACCTATAACCATCATTTCTAAATATGATGGAATTTCTCATTGTTAGAAATAAATCACACTATTGCACTATATAGTTGCATATCCTTTCACACAGCGGAACACCCGTTGCAATATCCTTTTAAACAATCATAACATTGGTTTTAAAAATCAGCGTATGAAAAGTCCTTTCACCGGTGGCGAAACCGAACTCATTCGTGAACCGAAAAAATTAGAGTTCAGAAAAGAATCTTTTGAAATAACGCATCATTCTTACCGGTGCTCAGATACCGGAGAGTATTTTACCACCGAAAACTTGGATCAGGTCAATATCACACAGGTTCATAACAAATACCGTGAAAAACACCATATCCCTTTTCCTGATCAGATTATAGCCGTACGAAATAAGTAGGGGCTTTCGGCTACAAAGATGTCGGAAATTCTCGGCTTTGGTGTAAATACCTATCGCAATTATGAAAACGAAGAAGTGCCGCAGGCTTCAAACGGAAAGCTGATCCGTCTGGCTACAAATCCTGAAGAGTTTCGAAGTCTGGTTAACATCAGCGATTCACTCTCCGATAAAGAGAAAAAGAAACTACTTGATCAAATCGATTTAATTATTGAACAGCAAGAAGATTCAGATGAGATACTTTTGAAGCAACTTCTTTCTTATAAATTTCAATCACCAAATGTTTTCACCGGGTACAGAGATATAAAATTCGATAAGTTCAGCAATATGATTGTTTATTTTGCAGGAACCATTCAACCGTTCAAAACAAAGCTGAACAAACTCCTTTTTTACGCAGATTTTTTAAACTACAAGAAAACAGGTTTTTCAATCAGCGGATGTAATTATCGTGCCATAGAACTTGGACCGGTTCCAAGTGGCTATGATACCTTATTCGAATACTTTCAAAAAAATGGATTCTTTAACATCAACTATGTCGAGTTTGACAACCGGGAAAATATTGGTGAACAATTCATTCCAAACCCTCAAAAACTCTTTGATAGTGAACTATTCTCTGAAACAGAGAAAGCATGTTTGAATTTTGTATCTGACCATTTTAAAGCTGCCAGCAGTGAAGAGATTATTGACCTCAGCCATAAAGAAAAAGCCTGGGAGAAGAGGCAAAAAGAAAAAAAAACTTATCGAATATGATTATGCATTTGATTTGAGCATTGACTAATAACTGCCTGTGCAGAATGTCATTCAATTTGGCTTTTACATATCATAAAAAAAAGCACCACATAAAATGCAGTGCCTTTTTTGAGGCCAATTCTTAAGAAGTGGTAAGCTTATCTAACGCAGCTCATTCCACTTGTGTCAGATCGATTGTTAAGTCGGTCAATCGTGTAAGGAACGTTAAACGCGTGGGTCCAGCCGAAAATTCGCTGTCCGTTTGAGAATGTCCAAATGGGGTTTCTGCCTCTAAACGACGGGCCTTCTCCGGCAGATGGCAAGTTGCTCGCTTCTTCAAGCGCATCCCGCAAATCCCCCTGGGTGTAATCACTAAAGGGACCTTCCAATTCATCCACAAGCAAATGACTTGAGCGTTTACATGCTTCCATGAGGAATTTTTCCTCACCGGTTAAATCATATCCAACCAACAGTGGATGAATACTGGACAAGAACGATTCCATATCATGATCTCTTGGCCCTACATTATAAAGACTATGCGCATTATCAATCAGCGCCTGCTCCACTTCAGAATCATCAAACATCTGCTGATATTTGCTTAGCCCGTGAGAAATATAATTCTGTGAATATCCGTACCTGTCGATAGCAATTCGTCCGCCCTGCTCGCGCTGCAGATCCAACATTTGTCGCACTCGAACATTCAGCTCATCAAGATATTCCTGATCTTTGGTAGCATCATACAGTTCAGACAAACTCCACACGGAGAGATATAATCTTCGTCCGGTTAAAGCGTGGCCGCCAAAATCGCGGCGTACATAAAAATCACCGGTTAACTTGGCAACATCCAAACCGCGATGGTATCCATCCAGATAATACGATGCCAGCCAACCCTGAACCCAAACGTGGGCAGAAAGAATTGAGGTGAATTGTTGATTGGAATGACGACGTCCAATTCCTACATACGGTGAAATTTCATCCTGGGCTTCAGAAGCATCCCAATCGATACTTCGGTTCGTATCACCACGATACCAATTCGGCCGAGGCCAGTGAGTGTTATCTACATCCATTGTATGACGACTCATCGCCGTTGCCATATTAAAGTAATCGGCATCCCCGCTTCTCATAAAGTTTAGCCACCACTGATAGTCCATTGCAGGCTCATTATTTGCCCACTGAACCCAGTTGTAGTTAAAGAAATAATTTTTCACATCACCGTAGTCGAACATTCCATACCAAGGCTCCCAGTTTTGGTTAAAGAGCATCCACTGAAGTTTGTACTGAATACTTCGCTCCAAATCCTGATAGTCATGATCGGTTCCTGCAAACGAGCCATACACATCCGAATTGCTGTACCATTCAGCACCCGCGTGAGCTACCGGTGGGTTTAGTACATGTTGTGCAGTACTTCGGATCGATTCCGCACTTTCGTCACCATCGTGGAAGTTCAATATCACTTCCGATGTTTTTGTAATTCCTTGTGCAAAGTTCCCCACCATTCCGGCTTCGTTATCTGTATTTGCCCGTTCGAAACTCATCGGTTCTTCATTGGGTGACCACGTATAGGCGTGCATCTGGTTATTCTCCAGATCTACAACCAGTTCGTTTGGATACTCTTCCATCATATTTCTGATGCCGATACTTACGCCCCATTTTTCATCAGACAGCGAGATCCAACCTTCGGCTTGCTCGGTTTCTTTCAACACTTCATCACTTTCTACTTTTGCAGAAAATCCGCTCATTCGCTCATCCTTGTTGGATACTTCAACCGGAGGAACACGGGTAGGATCAGGTCCTATTTGAAAGAGAGAAATTTGATCCGTTCCGTTTGTAGCCTGTTCAAAATAATCGGTTTCTCCATCTTCCCACCAGTTGCCATCAACCATAGCGGTTTTAAATGTTTTATCACCATCAATGTGATACTGCAAACCAAAACCCATACTTGCAATTCGGTCGTTCGGCTGAGTTAGTCCCTCGTCCTGCGATCTGGCTTCTTCATCAATTATCAGTTCGGTTTGAGTTGCCACATCCGCATGCTGGCGCCCGTTTAATGGGTCGCTCTTGTCAGGATTTCCGGTATAGGTGATGGTATGCAAAACCTTTACGTACGATTTTCCGGCGTACGCGTGTATGTACGTTACAAACGGTGCATTTTCGTGATCATCCCGATCGTACTCGTATTCTCCTTCTACCCTCAAAATGGAATGCATGGGACCGGAGCCCTTTTCAATAAAATGCTGATGAACCACTGCACGCGATGTATCCACACCGGCGTCATCAAGCAGATCCAGAAATGTACCCCGCGATCCGATTCCGGACGCAATAAGATGTTCATCCGTAAAACCGTCCATATCATTGTTATACTGAACACGGTCAATAAATCCGGAACCGCCTTTATCAACTCTCAAAAACAGTGGGCCTGTATTAATTTCGGCAAAGCCATTATCCCGTTGATTGTTTTTAAATACAATTGGGCTTTCAGTAAAAACGCTTTGGCGAATATTTTCGCCATATTCTACATGATATTCCTCGGATTCATCTGCAAAAAAGAAAACCCAAAGCCATTTAATACTTCCGTCAGCCGGTTCCCACGATGTAACTTTTGTTTTTTGTGATGGGATTTCTTCCCCGGCGGCGTTCATCACCCGAACGTGATCCTGGGAGTAGAGTTCACCTTTTGGAAACGGAATTCCAAATTTTACGGGTGCACCCGGTTCCGCATTTTCAACAGTTATGGTTACACTGTTTTCGGCTTGATTGGAGCAGCCCAAAAACCCAAGAGAAATAATCAAGAAAGTTAATAAGAGCAGTTTTTTCATTTTTCAGTATTGTTCACTTTAATATGATTGGCACAAAGTGCAGATGCTCCAAGAACAGCTACATGTTCGGTGTTAGAAACCGATATCTCAACATTTTTCAAAGAGTTGGAATATCCAAAACTCTTGAGTTCGCGTTCGAACCTTTTTTGGAAAAGCGGAAAGGTTTTACTGACTGATCCACCTAAAATAATGGATTCGGGATCGTATGTATACAGTACTATTTTTATGGCTTCGGCAACATGACCGCCAAATTCGTTAAAAAGCTTTTTTGATGCGGGATCGTCATTCATCGCTTTTTCATATATTTCTTCACCTTTTACTCCTACAAGACGCGAGAAAAACTGTCCGCTGCAATAGTGTTCGAGGATGGATTGTTTGTATGGAATCATCCCAAACTCTCCAGCTCCGCAGTTCCTTCCCTCATAAATTTTACCGCCAATGATAACTCCGGCGGCAAACCCTGTACCCATTATGAGTCCTACCATGTTTTCTTTGCCCTGTCCGTCTCCAAACATCCACTCGCCCAGAGCAAAACAGTTGGCATCGTTGTTAAGAAAAACCTCTTTACCGGTTTTTTCTTCAAGCAAATCTTTTAAATGTACTTTTTCCCATCCGGGAATATTTTGCACATCATAAACGATCCCTTCATCGGAGTCGACAACGCTTGGCACACCAATCCCTATTTTTGTTGCACCATTGTCAACTTCTTCAATCATTTCAGCCATAATAGTAAGAACTGACATAACTGATTTATCAGTGGGTAGTGTACGATTTCTAATTTCTGTTAACAATCCATTTTCAACTAATCCAACCCTGAGGTTTGTTGCACCAAGATCAATTCCAATTACAGGCATATTCTTTGTCATATAAACTGATTTCCCTGAAGAAGGGTGTAATTATTTTAAGAGAAGCAGATAATTTTAATGAATAGCCATAGCGCCGGCCGGTTTATCACTCCGGCCGACTGAGGCTACGGTATAAGTTTTAGTTAATTTCCCAACATTGGAAAGATCATTTTTATTTCTTCTTCGCTGGGGTATCTGCCGTATTCAGCAATTTCGAAAGATTCTGCATAATTGTATTGTGATGCTTTGGAACCGTACCATTTTTCAAGGCCTGCCCGTTGTTCAGCTGACATCTCACGATTTAACCATCGCTCCTTAAGCCATTCTACTCTTTCATCCGGATCTTCCGGTACATCATCAACACTACCTGATGTCCATGGCAACCATTCGTACATTTGAGAGGTATGAGCATCAAGTCCTGCTACTTTTGTATCTAATACTTCGTCAATTCCTACCACAATATCGTGGCTGAAAGGGTTGGGTTTAGAAAAACCATCCTGCATGTATAAGAATACAGGGTTGTTTGCAACAGGCTCGGTATCGGGTGCCACATTGGGTACAATAACCATGTAGGAAGCATCAATAACGAGCTTTCCTGCATTTCTGTGGTCGGGATGATAATCGTTTGGACGAAGACCCAGAACTACATCGGCATTCCAATCGCGAATGGCTCGGATTACATCTAACCGGATATGCAATTCAGGGAGAAGTTCGGAATCGTGATTATCGAATACTTCGTATTCTTCGATTCCAAATTGCCGGGCTGCTTCTTCAGCTTCAGCTCGTCGTATTTTAGCAAGAGCGCCACCACCTAATTCCTGGTGACCTGCATCGCCATTGGTTAGCGAAAGGAATTTAACTTCGTGTCCCATCTGTGCCATCATAGCTGCTGTACCGCCCATTTTAGAATCTGCATCATCAGGGTGTGCAAAAATTGCGATTACACGCAGGGGGGTATCGTCTGAGGTATTAATTTGTGCCATCGAAATATTTGCTGTAGTAAACAGAAATAGTGAGGCGAAGAGTATATACTTCATTGAATGTTCCTCGAATTTATTTTTAGGATTAATTACCTAAAGCCAATAAATAATCAGCTTCAGGTAATTTTTAATTCAGTCTAATTTACAAAGGATTTTGCTCTAACTGACCCGGTGCTGAATCTAATTCTCGTTGAGGAATTGGGAACAGTAACCGAACATCACTTTCAGTAACTCCATCACTGGCTAAAAATGCAGCCATTACTTCTTCAGCTACACCAAATCGTTTAAGATCTGCCCATCGTTTGTTTTCTCCAACAAACTCTCGTCGTCGTTCAAGAAGCAGAACTTCTTCGAATGAACCGAGAGTTATTGCGGAAACAGTGAGTCCTGCACGATTTCTTACTTCGTCAATTAAATCCCAAGCTTCAGGACTCTCCCCAATGGCTTCGGCAAGCATTAGCAGAACATCAGCGTAACGAAAAACAACAAAGTTAGCGTCTGAGTCGAATGCAATTGACTGAGCAGCATCGTACTTATTCAGATAAGTAGCATCGCCCTCAGTAGTTCCAAACGTTGCAGCTCTTTCATCATCATTCTCGTAGATAGTTTCCACATCGTCGGTAAGGCCTTGAGGTGTATTACCACCCCCAACTCCACCTGAGATACTTAAATCCGGTGAGAAATATTCCGTGAGGCCACTACCGGTTCCTGCACCACCTGATTTGTACTGAATTTCGAAGATCGATTCTTCGTTGTTTTCGTTCGATACTCCCCAGATATCTGAGTAAGAAGGAACCAAATCATACTGTTGAGAATCTACAACTCTACGAAGCGCTGTTTCTGCCTGGCCATCGTTACCGGCTGTTAATTCTACCAATCCTAATAAAGTAGCAGCAGCTCCGCTTGTTGCACGGCCTATATCGTCACCATCGTAAGAAGATGGCAACAATCCTTCTGCTGTAGCAAGATCAGAGGCAATTTGAGTGTAAACCTCACTCGCAGAAACCTGGTTGATTTCTACAGCTGTACTTGTTACTTCCTCAAGCTGTAGCGGAATGTTACCGTATGTTATAGCAAGGTTATAGTATAAAAGAGAGCGAATAAATAGTGCTTCCCCCCTTACCCGATCAGCAAAGCCGGGCGCTTCGATATTTGCATTATCTATACGGTTTAGAATAATATTAACACGAGAAATAGCACTATAGGCTCCTGCCCATGTAGTTTCTACTTCTCCGGCTGTGGGTAGTTCGTTGAATAATGTAATTCTGGCCAACGATTCTGCCAAACCGGTGGAACCGCCACCATTGGTAGTGTTATCAGACCTCATTTCATTCAAAAGAAGGTAGTTTCTCCCATACGCATTATTGGAGGCCAAACCGGCATACGCTCCATTAATTGCGGTATTGAAATCACTTTGTGTTTGATAAAAATTTTCCACGTTACGTTCCGACTGTGGAGCGAGGATTGTAAAATCCTCCCCACAAGAAACCATCAGCAAGAAAACAGGTATTGCCAGCAATATTAATTTTAGTTTTTTCATAGTGTTCACCAAAGTTTTCTTTATTGATTAAAAGGATATATCTACGCCGAACTGGAAGGATCTTGAAAGTGGATATGCTCCATAATCCTCACCCGGTGTAAGTCCGCTACCTTGCGATAAGTTTACTTCAGGATTAAATCCGAGGTAATCTGACCAAATGGCTACGTTTGTTACTGATCCGTAGAAACGTACATTTCTTGCAAAGTTGCTGATCAATTCTACCGGAAGATTATAACCAAGCGTAATATTTCTCAGCTTGATGTATGATCCATCCTCAACCTGGTAGGATGATGGACGGTTATTATTTCCGATTGAAACACGATCGGCTCTGGGATCAATTCCATTACCGGGTTGTTCGGGGGAAATCCATCGATCATTCAATATTGCGTAACTTGCGAAGTTAGCTTCACCATTACGTAAGTGACGACTTGTAAGGTTAAGCACCTCACGGCCCTCTACGCCCTGAATAAAAAAGCTGAAATCAATATTTTTCCAGTTAAATCGGTTAGTAATACCCCATGTATAATCAGGATGGTAACTACCTACGATTGTACGATCATCTCCGTCAATAACTCCATCATCGTTTACATCTTTGAAACGGAAGTCACCGGGAGCAGGATCACCCTGTGTATCTACAGGAGCGTTATCGATCTCTTGCTGTGTTTGGAAAATACCTTCTACTTCATGGCCGTAGTAGCTACCAATAGCATCGCCTATTCTTGTAATATGACGAACACCGGCCGCACCAGGGACAAGAATTGCATCTCCTTCAGGTCCTAAACTTAATACTTCATTCTTATTTGTTGAAAAGTTGAAGTCTGTAGACCATTGAAAGTCCCCTACCAAATTACGTGAGGTAAGTTGTACTTCAAACCCTTTGTTTTCCACTTCACCAATGTTTGTTAATGCTCTGGTGAAACCGGTAACAGCAGGAATATTCACTTCTAACAGTAGATCTTCAGTTGTACTTACGTAGTAATCGAAAGACCCGTAAAATCTGTCTTCAAGCATTGCATAATCCAAACCTACGTTAAACTGCTTGGTTGTTTCCCAGGTTAGCTCTGAATTACCCAACGTTGTAGGTGACACACCATTTACGAGTTGATCTGACAGTACATAGTTACTGGATGAGATTAAGCCAATTGAACCATAGTTAGGAATAAGGAAGTTACCTGTCATACCATAACTAACACGTGGTTTCAATTCATTAAACAGGGTTTGATCCTGCATGAATGATTCGTTGGTCATCTGCCATCCAATTGAACCGGAAGGAAATACACCGGTTTGATTGTCCGTACCAAATCGTGAAGAACGATCAGACCGAATAGTACCTGTTAACAAGTATCTATCTTTAAATACATAGTTAGCTCTTGCCAAATAACTTACCAATGACCATTCCTCAATAAGCTGATCACCACCTGTAATCTGTCCACCGTTTACGGTTTTTACTTGATCATCAGGAAAGTTTTGAGCTATAACTCTGTTTCGCTCATCATTTTGTTTCTGAGATGTAAACCCAACAACTGTATCTAACCTATGGTCTTCACCAAATGAGGTTTGATAGCTAAGAGTGTTTTCCCATAACCAGTTAAAGCCTTGCGCAGATGTAGATTCTGCATAAGGTCTTGGATCTCCACCGCGATAGTAGAACTGTGTTCCCTGGTAAAAAGATCTCTGATAGTTATCAATATCATATCCAAGCAATGATTTAAACTGCATGTTTTCCATGATATCGTAAGAGCCATAAATATTACCGAAGATTCGGTTATTCTTGATCTCTTCATCAATAAAATCACGTACTGCCAACGGATGGTTGGTCGTTGTTGTACCAGCCCCTAATTCATTATGACTTCCTTCGAGCTGACGATAACTTCCATCATCATTATAAGGACTTACTACAGGCGACTGAGTTAGAGCAGAATAAATAATTCCCGGCGGGTTACCGAAGTAAGGTGCGTTTGCTGATTTACGATCGTGAATAGTAAATGCCGCATTCAGCCCCATTCCTACTTGAAAACGATCAGAAAGATCTGCCGTCAAATTTGTATTCAATGAGTATCGGTTAAACCCTGATCCGTCAATAATACCTCCTTGATCCATAAAACCACCACCAAGGAAGTATGTAAAGGTTTCGCTTCCTCCACTGATAGACATGTCATGGTTTTGCATTACTGCAGTATCCATAACCAAATCAAGCCAGTCTGTATCGGTTCCATCCCAGTTTACGTATTGATCCGGAATAAGATAGTTAACACTATATCCAGGTTCTCCTTCCTCCGGACGTCCTGCATTTGTATCCGGGTTATAGTTTGGATTATAAAACTCACTATCCGTATTATTGGGATCATGCTCCCGTAGGTATGTAGTGTTTCTCGAATCTTTTGTGTAAGCAATTAATTCCTCAGCGCTCATTAAATCAGGAGTATTAAAAGCTGAACTTACACCTGTATATGAACGTAAATTAATTTGCGTTGGGCTACCTGATTGACCTCGTTTGGTGGTAATCAGAATAACACCGTTAGATCCCCGCGATCCGTAAATAGCTGCCGCCGAAGCATCCTTAAGAATTTCGATTGATTCAATATCGTTAGGATTTAACGTAGCAAGCGGGTTAACCCGTGTTGCAGTAAAGTTTGCGTTCTGTGAACCTACATTTTGCTGCAAATTAGAGTTTTGCGATAGTGGAACACCATCAATCACATAAAGAGGTTCGTTACCGGCAGAGATAGAACCCACTCCACGAATAGTAATTTGTGGGGCTGCACCGGGCTCACCCGTACTTTCCGAAACATTAACACCGGCCAATCGACCTTGCAATGCGTTTTCAAAACTTGAAGAGGGAGTACCCTGAATAGTTTCTGCACGTATAGATGAAACAGCACCTGTAACTTCTGTACGTCTCTGAACACCATACCCAACAACAACAATATCATCAATCATTGCAACATCGGATACAAGGCTAATATTAAATTCAACATTATCTCCAATAGTAACTTCCTGACGTACATAACCGATGTATGAAAATGCGATTATTTCAGCATCATCAGGTACATCTAAGCTAAAACGCCCGTCCACATCTGTAGTTGTACCTACTTGTGTACCAACAACAAATACCGTTACACCTTGTAATGGTTCTTCGGTTTCTTCATCAATCACACGGCCTGTTACCTCTACCCGTAAGTCTTCTTCGGAGGTTTCTGCAACCGGTGTTTTTTCCATTAATAAGATTTGTCGCTGTGGAGTAATTACTGATTCGTAATTTGTTCCCTCTAATGCCTCTTCCAAAGCATCAGATACCTGAATACTGGAATCATTCATAGAGATTGTTTCACCCTCCAAAATCCCTGCATCGAAGGCAATTTCAAGACCTGCTTTTTGAGCTATTTGGAAAAGCGCTTCTGCTCTTGTAATGTTTCGAAGCTCAAGGGATATCCGTTTCGTTAATTCAGATATATCTGAGCCATATTGGTTCACAGAGTAGTACGTCACCATTTCCGGCATCGTAGATTCTGCAGTCTGATCTATGTTGAATCCCTGTACTGGAGAGATAGCGGCTGACACCATCAAACCCACCAAAACAGGAATTGCTTTAAATATAGTAACCGTTTTCATACGCTTATATTGATTTTATTATAGTTTAGATACCCCTTCCCATGTGTGATTTACTGTCACATTGTTTCCTGGATGATGCGAACATCATCGCCGTCAATTTCAAAGTCAATTTCCATCGACATTTGAATGACTTCAAATACTTCACGGATCGATCTTGTTTTAAGATCTGCCGTAAACTTCTTATCCATTAGCTCTTCACTAACGTCTTCGTACTGAACGGAGATGTCGTACCACCGTTCTAAATCTTTAAATACTTCTATAATGGGCGTATCCTTAAAAATTAAACGCCCGTCCATCCACCCAAAATAAGTGTCTGCATCATCAATCATATCGAGCATAAGGTGCCCGTTCGACCTTGTTATCGTTCCTTTATATCCTTCATTTACAATCAAATTATTATCGGGATTGTCGTGCTCACTTAACTCTACCGTTCCCTCACGAACTACAACAACCACATCCTCTCCTTCTTCGTAGGACCGAACATCAAATGATGTACCTATAACTTCAACCACCGAATTATTTGTATGAATATAAAAGGGGCGGCTTCGATCTGATTTTATATCAAAAAATGCTTGACCTTCGAGCTCTATGCTTCTTTTGCTGGCACTAAAGGTTTCGGGGATAACCATTTTAGTAGCGGCGTTCATCATCACACGCGAACCATCTCCTAATTCAATACTGGCGCGTTCACCGGCATTTGTACTAATTTCCCTTAAAACCGGCTCTGAACTATATTCTGCCGTTTGCTGGGGAGTATATTGCAGTGTAAAAAACACAGATGTAAAAGCAACTAAAACCAGTGCTGCAACTTTTAGCAAGGTTGAAAACAGCTGATGTCGCTTTCTTAGTTTTCTAAAATGAAGAACTCTTGCCCGTGTTTCCTCCGGAGTATCTGCATTAATATGATTTAAAATCTTATCCCAGTCTTCTTCCAAATTCAGATCATCTATTAGAGATTCTTGAGTAGTCTCTTCAGATGCTTTTAAAATCCGATCAGCCGCATGAAGTGCCCGGCGGTTATCGTTACTTTTATCCAGCCAATTTTCAAGCATTAACAATTCGTTATCATCGATTGAATTATCGAGATAGCGAACAATTACAGGCCAAATTTTTTCTTTTTCTTTCATAGGTAATGTTTGTTTTACTAATTGGTAGACAAGGAAACAATCACCCACCCCCACACTTCCCAAAAATTTTTAGTCGAAAGTTTTTGTGTATAGTAAAAAAGAGAGTGAACAGTATGTCCACTCTCTTTTTAATGATTTACTGAAACTATAGCTAATTATCACCTAATGCGGGACCCGATCCTACCCCATCTGGTGCTCCTCTGTGATACCTGAAAGACTCAGTATTTCCTGTACTACTATCGAACCGCTCTTCAAATGCAGCTCTTTCTTCCGCGGGAAGATCATCAAGAGTCATAAAGTAATCATCACTATCACCGGGGTAATTGTTTGTTCCGGTTTGTGAAAACTGGCTTAGATAGGACATACGTGACTGAACTTTATTTTCGCGGTATTCAGAAATATCTACCGTTAAATTTGAACCTTCTGATCCCCAAAACATGTACTCATTTATACTAACGGGCTCAAGACCTTCCTGAATAACTTGCTCAGGAAAGATAAGATGCCATTCTGCAGCACGTGCAGCATCAACAGCTAAATAAGCCGCTGCCCTGTGATCGGCCTTGTGCCATCTTTGATATCTGTATCCCGGCTCAAAAGCAACCAATACATCAGGCTGAATTTTTCGGTACCAACTCACCATTTCTTTTACCAATTCCTCTTTATCCGCAAACTCAACCATACCATCGGTATATCCCAAATTGATATAATTTTCTTCCGGTATTCCAATATGAGACATTGCATTCAACTGCTCATGGCGACGGATTTTTTGCAATCTTTGGCGAGTCATTGTTCTGTCGCGGGTTCCTACGTTACCGGCAGTAAGCAACATGATGTAAACATCATTTCCATTCTCCTGTAACATTGCAAGTGTTCCGTGACGGCCGGCATCATCATCGGGATGTGCTCCAACCAATAAAATTGTTTTACCTGTCCACTCTTCGATAGGTACTTCAGGTTGCGAAAGCACCTGTAGCGGAATAATAAAAAGTGCAGATAGTATGATTAACTTTTTCATAATAAATGTGTGTTCGTTTTTGTGAAGGATTAAAAATGCCGTCTTGAAACAAGGCAAGTTGATTCTTAAGACAAACAACTCCTTTCATCCCCCCTCATGTTTTAATTATTAATTGTAAAATTTATAAAAATCCCTTTTTAAAAGACTTCTAAGTGTTAAACCAAATATGAAATGTCGGTCGAAACCTGCCAGCACCTACTGGATCTGAGCGTTGGGTATTGTGAGAAAATTGCACCTTCTTTTAAAGTTAATGACGCTGACAGAAACCGGAAAAACGCCGGTATGCTGTCAGGTCTCACCCACCTCTTTAGTCTTGACAAGACACTAGAGTGTTTTTCCAAATATTTCAACTCACAAATCAAGATTTTTTCGTAAAAAATTCAACGATTTACCCATTTGATTTTCCACAGTTTTCCGGGCAATATCCATCACTTCAGCAATTTCTAAATAGGAAAGGCCGTGTTTTCTGTACAATATAAAAATCGTCCGCCGGCGTTCGGGTAGTTGTTCAACCAGTTTCCATACCTTTTCGGTGAGCTCTTCGGTATTAAATTCATCATGCTTGATTTCATCATTTAAATCCTGCTGTTTTTTCAATCTCTCTTCTAACCGCTGTTTTTGCTTTCGTTGCTGCAAAAAATTGAGTGACTGATTTCTAACAGCCATATAAAGATAGGCTTTCAAGGATTGGGTGATATGAAAATCGGCCCGGTTATTCCAAATTTTAATAAAAACTTCCTGTACAACATCTCTGGCAATATCTAACGACTTTACATAACTATTTGAAAACACACAAAGCCGTGAATAATATTTATTGAACAACGTTTCAAATGCGATGTGGTCACCGGATCGAATACGTTCAACTAACTCTAATTTGTCATTTGAGCTTTGATTCATGTAACCAATAAAATACTATACAGTTAGAAATAATTTAGAAAGTACAATCACTTTTGAGAAATGACATTGAGAACGAACACATTGAGAACAACGTTTAATACAAGGCAGGCATATACCACGGATAGAAACCATCTTAATTCATAATACCTAAAATTCATTAAAATTAGATCCAATTTTTTATCCATTTTATTAGTTCAATTCAAGATGATTGTTCCCCTTTAAAGACACTTAAGTATCATTTTTGAGACATTAACTCACTTCCCATTTTAAAAATCCTTCTATTGAATCATATTCAGCCAGTCCCATCTGATCATATAGTTTTGCCGTACGAATTGTCCGTTCATCAGCAATCATCCAAAACTCCTTACTCATCGACCCAGGATATTTTGGTTGATCTTTTTGTGAGGCATGTTTAAAAATAGCTCTTCGTTTTTTCAACCTTTCACCGGGACTAAGAGGAACGGCCATATCTATCTCACTCACATCCCAGTCATTCCAAACCCCTCTGTATAACCACACAAAGCAATCTTTAGCCCAATCATCTTTTTGTAGCTTATTTAGCGTTTGGCGAATTGCATCCCAACAAATACGATGCGTACCATGGGGATCGGCAAGATCCCCGGCCGCATAAATTTGATGAGGCTTCACTTTTTCGATCATATCCTGTACAATCTCGAAATCTTTATCACTTAAGTCATTTTTTTTAGCTCGGCCGGTTTCGTAAAATGGCATCTCCAAAAAATGAACATTTTCTTCCGGTATACCTATATACCTACTAACTGATCGGGCTTCGGCCTGGCGGATATAAGTCTTGATGTCCAGCATTTGCTGCGAATCTATTTCACCCGGTTTCTTTTGATTTACCGCATCGACAAGGTTACCGAACAACTCCTTTTCTTCCTTATTTGAGCTGTAATAAGAAACGAAATCGGCATATCGTAAAGCCTCATCATCATAAACTGAAATATTACCGGATGTTTGATAGGCTACGTGCACCTCATGGCCATGCTCTACAAGTCGCATAAGAGTACCGCCCATAGAAATCACATCATCATCAGGATGCGGTGAAAAAATAAGTACCCGCTTTGGAAAAGGGTTTGCCCGCTCGGGCCGATATTGATCATTTTCATTGGGTTTCCCACCCGGCCAGCCGGTAATAGTATGCTGTATTTGATTGAAAACGCGAATATTCACATTGTAAGCCGGACCATAATCAGTAACAATATCACTCATCCCATATTCATTATAATCCTCATCTGATAGCTTTAATATGGGTATATCCAGTTTTATGCTAAGCCAGGTAACGGCTTTTCGAATAGATTTATCATCCCACTCCACCGGGCCTACCAACCATGGAGTTTTACGTCTTGTCAGCTCCGAAGAAGCGGCTTTATCTAATACAACCTCCACATTTTCATGTTTTTGAAGAAATGTAGCCGGCACCTGTTTCGAAATTTCGCCTTCCACAGAGGCACGAATCACATCCGCTTTTGCTTCGCCCCAAGCCATCAAGTAAATTTTCTTTGAGCTTAAAATTGTACCAACACCCATGGTAATTGCCCTTCGAGGAACCTGCTCTTCGCCAAAGAATGCTGCCGCTGCATCTGCACGGGTCAGTTTGTCGAGCGTTACAAGTCGAGTTCTGGTTTTTTCAAGAGATCCCGGTTCGTTAAATCCAATATGTCCAGTTCGGCCTATTCCCAGAATCTGTATATCAAGCCCACCGGCTTGCCTAATTTTCTCTTCATAGTTTCGGCAGTATTCAAGAACATTTTCTCGCTCTAATGTGCCATCGGGAATGTGGATATTTTCTTCGGGGATATCAATGTGATCAAACAGATACTCACGCATAAACCTGTGATAGCTCTGAAGCTGTTCGGGCTGCATGGGATAATATTCATCTAAATTAAACGTAAAAACCTTTTTAAAACTGACCCTCTCCTCTTTGTGCAAACGTATTAATTCGCTGTATACCTTTATAGGAGTTGATCCCGTAGCCAAGCCCAATACGGTGTTTTCCCCTGCTTTGTTACGTTCGTTAATTAATTTACATATTTCTGATGCAACAACTATCGACGCTTCTTTTGCGTCATGATAAATGGTTGTATTAACCTTCTCAAAAATCTTTTGCCCCAACTGATCGAAATTATTATCCATATACTGTTTTACTTGTTTATTTCTTTTTGAACCAGTTTAAAGAGACAACGTAGAGGAGTTTTATAGTTTATTCCCTGGAATGCTGGCGATTATCTTCTGGCTCCTGCATTATCGGGATTTCCTGTGTAGTACCTAAATACTTCAACGGGTACTCCATCGCGATCTAAAATTCTGTTCTGTAAACTTTTCCTGTAATTTTCAAGCTTTTCACCTGACAGATCTTCAATTTGCAACCCTTTGTATTCGATGGATTCTGATCGCAAATACTGACTGGCATACCTTGATATTGAACTCATCTTTCTATCGTAATAATCAGAAATATCTACGATATAATTCTCTGCTTCGGTCATAGGACGGAAAAACATATACTCTGTTATTGTGTGAGGTTTTAACCCATCGTTAATCATGTGCCCCTCGTGTAAAAGATGCCATTCGGCTACGCGGGCTGCATCTACCGCCAAATAAGAAGCCATTCGATGATCTGTTTTGTGCCACATTTGATAACCCCATCCCGGATCAAATCCGAAAAGAACATCCGGGCGAAGTTTTCGCATCCAATAAACGATCTGCTTAACAACCTCTTCTTGATCCGCAACTTCCAGCATACCATCAGTATACCCCAGATTGATATAATTTTCTTCAGGAATACCAAGTTCCTGCATAGCCGAAAGTTGTTCAGCCCGCCTTACTTCAGCCATTTTAAAACGAGACATATTCAGATCTCTGGTTCCAACATTTCCTAAGGTTAAAATGAGGATGTACACATCATTCCCGTTTTCTTGAAGCATAGAAAGAGTTGCATGAGCACTGGCATCATCATCAGGGTGTGCCCCCACCAAAAGAATGGTTTTGCCAGTCCACTCTTCAACCGGCACCTCGGGCTGGGCCATTAAAAGTACAGGCAGTATCATAAAAAACATTAACAGATAGTATCTTGTCTTTGAAATCGAAATCATAGTTTTAGAAATAATCTGTTCAGAGTCATCGATGCACATTTATTAATACATGGACTGATTACAGAGTACAACCCCCCAAATATATTTTGTAAATCTTTTGAAGAGAGTAAGATCAACTACAATTTTGGGGTAAGTGATAAAAAACTTCTACTCCATATTTTGAGGAAAGCTAAGTAGAAATCTAGTTCCTTTATTATTTGATTGAGAGTGATACTCTGATTTCCCATTCAACTGTGTAACCAAAGTTCGAACCAATGTTACGCCCAAAGAATTCTCTTTTTGCATATCAAATCCATCCGGAAGGCCAATCCCATTATCCAAAATCTCTACATTTACATCAGAACCGCTTTTAGACAGATTTACAAGGATTTCCCC
Source organism: Balneolaceae bacterium (assembly GCA_040876545.1). Classification (GTDB taxonomy): domain Bacteria; phylum Bacteroidota; class Rhodothermia; order Balneolales; family Balneolaceae; genus SW132. The sequence continues at coordinate 49,088 of JBBDPF010000031.1, forward strand.
TGATGTTTTTCCCTCAAAAGCATGTTTAAAAGTATTGGTAATACATTCATTTACAAGTAATGAAAAGGGAATGGCCTGATTTATATTCAGCGTTACATCTTCCATTTCATAGTTTATTAGAATCTCTTTGTCATCCATATCAAAGGCTTCTGATATGGAAACAGCCAGCTCACGAATAAATTCTGAAATTTGAATTTCAGTAAATATCTCGTTTTGATAAAGTTTTTCGTGAACCAATGCAATAGATTGAATCCTAAGCTGACTTTGTTGCAGAGCTTTTTTAGCTCCTTCGTTCTCCAAATTATACATCTGCATGTTCAACAATCCACAAATTACTGCCAAATTGTTTTTTACCCGATGATGAACCTCCGAAAGTAACACGTTCTTTTCCTGAAGCGAATCGCTGATCTTTCTTTCGTTTTCTTTTTGGTTTGTTATATCACTAATCACAAAAACATGGTTATGAGTTTCTGTCAACTCATCATTTACTGTAGAATGAGAATAGATTACAGGAATTGTTTCTCCATTCTTGGTTTTTATAAACGTCTCTTTTAAGGTTATTTCCTTTCCGGTTTCCTGTAAATATGTTCGAATGTTCTCCCGATCTTTTTTTCTGAACAAATCCCAAATATCAACACCTTCGAGATCACTTTTAGAATACCCCAATTTCTCATAAACTGCCCGGTTCGACATAATTATCGCACCCTTATTGGATGTCACTAAAAGCAAGTCTCCCATCGATTGAATAATACTATTTACATACGTACGGGAAACCATACTTTTGCTTAAGTTTTCCGCCATTTTATTAAAGCTTCTTGCCAATTTACCAAGCTCATCTTTCGACTGTAGGTTGATACGCTGGTCAAGCTTTCCATCCCCAAGCTCTCTTGCTGCAGAGGTTAATATATTTAAAGGGTGAGCTATCGATCGGTAAACAATAAAAGCCAACAGAAGGGATAATATAAATCCAAATAGGGTAATCGATACAATTTTTGCCAAGGTGGATTCCGCACTTTCCTGAATATTTTCAAGCTGTAGATCTACAAAATCATTAGAATTTTCCCGCAGACTATTTAATATTGGAAAGAGTGTATTCCTAAAATAAGGTTCAATCGTAACATTATAAGCTTCATCCCCGGGGCCACCTTCCCTGTCAATTTCAATAATTTCCAATACAAGTGATCGATAGGGCCTGTACCCATTTTGCAGGGAATCTACCAACCTTTTATTTCGATCTGCATATTCCTTTAGAGTGCCCTCTTTGTACAAATTTTCACTTGCTTGCTGATGAACACTATCCATGACCTCCGAAAAACGATTCAAACTTTCAATAACTACTTCTTCCGACTGCCGAACCTGAGAAACAGTTTGGAGTGAAGTATCCCCTTCTCTCATTTTGCGGTTTTCCACGATATAATTTCGTGTATAAAGAAGTGAGTTTTGTAATAAAACCGTCATTTCTGTGAGATTTTGCAGCTCAACAGTTGTTCGCTCACTTTCATTTATTAACTCTGATTTTATCTCATTACTGAAATAATAAGATAACGAGCCGGTTACAAGCAAAAGTAGAGCAACAAGAGAAAAGCCAAGTAATAATTTGGTGGCTAAACGCATATGGAAGTTTTAGTAACCCCGAAATTTATTAAATAGTTGAGCATCAAGATTTGCATTACAAAATGAGCAATCAGTTTAATAAATCGAGAAGTAGAATGCAGATAAAATCACAAGTTCACTTTAATTTTCACAAGGTTTAATACTGAATCGCTCTTGACAGGGCTTTTTTTATACTTTTTTCATTTGGCAGAACAGCATTCATCAATCCTATATTATACGGCATGGGGATATTTGGCATCGTAAGTCGTTCTACCGGAGCGTCTAAATACTGAAATGCTTCTTTCATCAGTGTTGATGAAATCTCTGCCCCAAACCCTGCGGTTTGTGTATCCTCGTGAACAATCAGGCAGCGATTTGTTTTCTTTACAGACGTAAGTACAGCCTCTTTATCCCAGGGCGAGAGTGTTCGTAAATCTAAAATTTCAGCATCAATATCACTGTTTTCCACAGCATTTTCGCATCGCTCGCACATAGCCCCCCAAGTTACTACGGTGATTTCATTTCCGGATCGCAGCGTTTTGGCTTTCCCAAATGGAACCACAAAATCATCTCCCGGATAAGGTTTTCTTGCATATTTTGCATCCAACATATTTCGATGCTCAAAAAAAATGGTAGGATTATTACTTCTCATTGCGGAGCGAAGTAAGCCAACTGCATCTTCTGCATTGCAAGGATAAGCAACCTGCCACCCAATCATGTGAGTAAAGAAAACCTCGTTCGATTCACTGTGCCACGGATCGCCAACTTTTGCAAAACCACCAGGCATACGAACCACCATAGGCGCTGCAAATTTATTGGCCGTTCTCCATCGAATCGTGCCGCAATTTTTGATCTGTTCGGTAGCAGGATCTGCATATTTTCGAAATTGAATTTCGGCAACCGGCATCAATCCCGTGTACGCCAAACCTACGGCTCGGCCAATAATTCCTTCCTCTGAAAGACTCGTATCAAAAACCCTGTCTTCACCGAAGTTCTTCTGTAAATCCATTGTTGCTGCATGAACGCCACCTTTGGCGCCAACATCTTCGCCAAATACTACCAACCTATCATTCAGTTCAAGTTCTTTCCCCAACGTTCTGCGAATTCCCTCAACAATATTGATTCGTTGTTTTTCGGGTTCGGGTGTTTCCGAGCCATTTGGCAACTCGATTCCTTCCGCAGCTAATCCTCCCACCCATTGGGCATCTCCATTTTCTGAGAACACATATTTCTCTACAATTTTGGTGGCAGGGTCGGGTCGATTCCACGCTTTTTCAGCTACCTCGTTAATGATTTTTTTACATGATTCTTCAAGTTCTTTCCACTCTTTTTGGGATATTTTTGAAGGTACTAAAAACGTCTTCAATTTCTTAAGAGGATCATTCTCTTTCTCCTTCTTCAAAAAAGCCTCCTCTTTGTAGGATTGATTATCCTGATAAGAATGCCCATTTAAACGGGGAACGGTTAATCGAAGCAAAACCGGACCTTTACGAGATCGCACGTAATTAATGGAATCGTTGATTAACGAATTAGCCCCTTCAGGATCAGTGCCATCTCCATCAAAAATTCGCAGATTTTTAAAAGAGTATAAATTATTGGCGATGTTTGCTCCGGGAGTCTGCATATCGCTTTCCACAGAAATGCCGTATCCATTGTCTTCGATATAGAACAGAACCGGCAAATTAAGAGTCGTGGCCATGGTTAGCGCTGACCAAAATCCATTTGTGGCAACGGAACCATCTCCCCCTAAAATCACTGAAATCGCGCCATCGTAGGATGAATCTTTAAGTACTTTGCGACGGTACTCAATTCCCTGTGCCCATCCTACCGCAGGAGTGTATTGCGAACCCACATCTCCGGCCATGGGTAAAACTGTTGGACTATCGTTTCCGGGTAAATTACAAACAACTCCAATATCACGGCCGTCACTATACCCGCCTGATTTCCCCATAGGTGATGCCATTGCATCTTCATAATCAAGGCCTAAAGCAAGCATAAGTGGCCGCGATCGATAGTAAGCACTTGCAGAATCTTTGGCATTGGTTAAGTATTGTGCCAATAATATTTGTGCCATTTCGTGGCCACGTGCAGAAAATTGGTACAATACTTTTTTTCCGGGTACAAGCTCATTTTCTTCTTTGTCATCCATCGCTCTGGATATGAGCATTGTTTTAGCGACATCAAACCAATTAATATCTACACTGCTTTTTTTACTACTTGCCATTTTTGAATAGCGGTTAAACTGAAATTTCTGCTGATACTTTTAAAAAGCTTTCCCGAAAGTGCTTCATCTCCTTTTCTGTCCCAATTGTAATTCTAACACAATTTGGCAGCCCAAAAGCATTTATTCGCCTTAAAATAACACCTTCTTCCAACATTGCCTGAGTAAAATTTATGGCTGATTGTTCATCATCCAAAATCATCATCACCGAATTAGAAATGGATCTTGTATATGCTACCTGATGTTCATCGAAAAAGGCATACAATTCGTCGCGCCCCTTATGGACTACCTCAATACTTTTATCAAGAAATTTTTCATCAGAATACGCAGCTAATGCAGCAGCCTGAGCCAGAGCTGTGGGTTCAAAAGTCAGTTTTATTTTCATCATTTGCGTAATGATTTCCTCATCAGCAATACAATACCCAATTCTAAACCCGGCTAAACCATAGGCTTTCGAAAACGTACGTAGAATAACCATGTTATTCTTTCGGTAGTCCATTGCTTTAGGATAATCTTTAACCTCCTTTGCAAATTCGTAGTACGCTTCATCTGCTATTATCAGAACATCATCAGGAATAATATTGATGAGTTTAGCAAATGAATCTTTGTCAAGATAAGTACCCGTTGGGTTATTGGGATTGGCGATGTAAACCATTTTGGTTTCATCATCAATCGAACTCAAAATCCCATCCACATCATATCGATAATCATCCGTAACAGGTATTTTTTTGATCTTAGCTCCAACAACTCCCACTTGCACAAAAAAACCAACAAAGGTGGCATCAGCAGTAATGGTACTATCTTTTTTACTTAAAAAGGTTCTGCATAAAATTGAGATGATACTTTCAGATCCCGCAGCAATCATTACTTCTGATTCTTTTACATCATTCCTTTTTGCAATAGCCGTTCTTAATTTTGAGGCTACAGGATCAGGATAATCCTGAATGGATTGCATGGCTTCTTCTACAGCTCCGCGTACTAAGGGGCTAAAACCTAACCTGTTTTCGTTTGAGGCAAGCTTAGATAGTTGTAATGGTTTGTATCGATCTTTAACTTCAGCAATTGTTTTTCCCGCTACATAAGGCTTTAATTGCTGAATATGTCTAGGAATTTCAATCTTTAATTTGGTAGACATAGAGTCTTGATAGATGAAATTTATCTTACTTTAAATACTGCTATAAGATGCGAAGAAAGCGCTTTTAATATCAACATTTTATTTGAATGATATTTCTTGTTATTACATTGAACTACTAAAAATAAACAACCTATGACAAAGCATATTTTGGTAACGGGTGCAAGCAGGGGAATTGGGTTTGAAACAGCTAAATACCTGGCGGATAATAACTGTACAGTAACCGTAATTGCACGATCTGAAGACAGGCTAAATGAGTTACAAAAGACTAATCCTGATAATATATATCCGTTGGTTGTAGATATTACAACTAAAAATGCAGGGGCAATCATTAAAGATCATTTAAAAAGTAAAAACAAAAAAGTAGACGGACTTATCAATAATGCAGGTCTTTTGATCAATAAACCTTTTATGGAGCTTACTCGGAATGATTGGTACAGACAGCTTGACGTAAATTTGCTTGCTCCTGTATTCCTGATTCGAGAGCTGTTTAGTTCCTTTAATGCAGGAGTACATATTGTAAATATTGGGAGTATGGGCGGATTCCAAACGAGCAGTAAATTCCCCGGATTAACCGGTTACAGTGTGGCGAAAGGTGCTCTTTCTATACTGACCGAGTGCGTTTCAACTGAATTTTCTGATTACAAGATTTCTTGCAACTGTCTCTGCCTTGGAGCCGTTCAAACAGAAATGTTAAACCAGGCTTTTCCCGGAATTGAAGCTCCTGTAGAACCCGATTCTATGGGAAAATATGTGGGTAATTTTATACTTGAAGCCCATAAGTTTTATAACGGTAAAGTGCTTCCGGTTTCACTTATGGACCCTTCTTAAGATATTGTTTATGTAACAGTTTAATTTTTCACTAACTTTAGAAAGAGCATTCATAAATATCTTATCTACATGAAAAAATTAGGCCTTATAATTCTACTAATTTCTGTTTTATTTACTTTTAATCAAGAGCAGGTAAAAGCCCAAACAACCGATTTATTAGGATATAATATTCTAAATGGCGCGGTTACAGGGTCTATTGCAGGTTTGGCTACAATGGGTTTAAGAAATAATGATGATTTTGCTCCATTAAGAGTGGGACTTGGGGCCGGTATTCTTGCCGGAACCGCAATAGCGGCTTATGATTTATCAACCCTTCCTTCTGGTCAGCAATTTTTTATTAGCGGAACATTTAATGATGGCAATAATTCATCCATAATTATTCTTATGGATACTCTTTACGGAATAGGAGGAGGGTCTGTTCTTGGAACGGCGATTATGTTAATTCAAAATGAACCTCTTGTAAAAGGCCTACAATATGGCGGAAGTATAGGAGCGTTAGCAGGCATGGGCTTTGGTATGATAGATTCCTTTTTCTTAGCAGAAAGAAACAGGGATTTTGTTGCTCAATCACTGCTAAGTCGATCTTCCATTTTTGAAATTAGTAAAACCAACCATACCGTTGGATTTCTTCAGCCTAAACTGATTTCATACAACGATTTCAGTGGAAATATGGAAGTAGAACCGGCGTTAGGCCTTATTAATTTTAAATCATCTTTTTAAGAAGGTTCTTGAATCTCTGCCCCATCCTTTTCTTCTGATGTAGCAAGAGTGTAAAGAAGTGCTCTCACGGTATTTACTTGTCCCGAAAGAGAGGGATTTATACCATCACTTAAATAATACCATGCTTCAGGTGGGTTACCCATTCGTTTTCCAAGAGGGTCAACGATATATCCTGTTTTTCCTGCTATCACCTGTCTGATTTGAGCCAAATCTTTATCCAGAATATCAAAATCGAAAAGCTCCATCTCGTCTAATAAACCCGGAATTACAGGAGTTGGGGATAACCAAATAGGTGGGTTATCGGTCACTGTCTTAATTGCATCTTCAATTGTCGCTAAATTTTCCCAGGTTTCCGATAAGGGAAGTAATGTGCGATCGGGTGCATAACTAAGTCTGGTTGCATCAAAGCTTCCCAATGAAGTGATTACCCAATCCGGTTCATGGCTTAATACATCTGCATGCATTCTTCTCAAAGCATCTGAAGTCGTATTATTTGATATACCGGCATTTATAAAAGCGAAATCTGCCTGATCAACCGTAATATTTAACGCTGCTTTAAGAATTTCAAACCAACTTTGTAAATCGTCTGTCGAAGAATCACCAAAAGCCACAATTGTGTCGTCGGGTTTAAATGGAAGATTATCTATCCATTCGGTTACTTCATCGTCTTTAAGTAATTCGAGAGCGGCTTCTTTTGCGTTTTGGGTATATCTCTCGCGCATTTTATTCAGTTCATCAAGTTCCAGACCAAAAATATTTGCAACTGCTTCAACATTGGAAATTCCCGGAAGTAAGGGAAACCGTTTTTCTATGTTCAAAAATTGCAATAGATATTTTTCAAGTGCTTCTTTTTCTGCTTCACTTGCCTTTTTAAAATCACCCATTCTTGTATTCTTTTATTAATTTTTCTTTCAATTTAACCATACCCGTTTTGGCAGGTTCTTTGATGTGAATCCAATCTTCGTAACCATAAATATCAGGGGTTGATGGATCCACAATAAATTTTTGCGCATTCTCCTGAATAAAATCTATAAGTCCTGCTGCAGGATAAACAACTAAGGAAGTCCCAACGACAATACATACATCGGCAGTGGAAATAATTGAAGCCGCAACTTCAATAAGTGGAACCGGTTCACCGAACCATACTACATTGGGTCTTAATTGAGAACCATCGGTTGATTTATCACCTAATTGAATTTTATTGCTTCCAATATCTATTACTTCATTCGAGTTTTCAGCACTTCTCGCTTCTCTAAGCATTCCGTGGAGGTGAATCACATTGGTTGAACCTCCTCTTTCATGTAAATCATCAACATTTTGAGTAATTACCGTTACATCAAAATATTCTTCCAGATCAGCAACAGCGAGGTGGCCGGCGTTAGGTTTTGCTAAAAATGATTGGGTTCTACGTTGATTGTAAAAATCAAGAACCATACTGGGATTACTGTACCATCCCTCAAGAGTAGCAACTTCTGATATATCATAGCCTTCCCACAATCCACCCGATCCTCTAAACGTGGAAAGTCCACTGTCGGCACTCATTCCTGCTCCCGTTAGCACCACAACTTTATTCATGCGAGCAGATGGTTTTTATAGTTAAGTATTTACAAACTTCAACCAAGAACTATCTTCTGAATATACTTCTAAAATCTGGGGTGATTTATTGGATGAATAGGAAGTAATTAACGATTCAATTTCGCTTTTTAAGCATTTGATGCTATTTGAAATCAGATCACTGTTAAATCCTGTCTCACCCAACTTAATAGTCATATTCATCGATACAATTCTCCCAATTGCTCTTCCCAATTGAACTAAATTTCGTTGAGCCATTTTAAAATCCACATCAAAATTAGTGGCTTCTTTAAAATAATCAGCGGCATTTTCTGTCAAAGAATAATCCTTGAGAAATTCATACA
>JBBDPF010000032.1:0-59032 GCA_040876545.1 Balneolaceae bacterium
ATATGGTATGTCTGTTCTTCAACAAAACCCAACTCTATTCCTTATTCCGGTTTAGTCCATAACGTATTATAGCCAACAATAGACATACCATATTTCATCCTTGCCCCAACGCTGTCAGATCCGGTGGGTGCTGACAGGTTATGGATTAATACCCCGCGGCCTGACCATCCACTCGGGATTCGGATGCACCCAAATAAACACCATTTTCGCTGTCATAAAGAATTCCCTGATAGCGGCCAAAGAAATTTTCCCCGATTTTTACATCGTGTCCGCGATCGCGTAAACCACGAACTACCTGATAATCAACGCCCGACTCAAGGTGGAGTACTCCTGTTCCGTTTAGTGATGCGGTACTGCTTTCGGTCGGTTCGGTTGAGCCGTTATGCATCCATCGAAAAGCATCTCCCGCTTCCTGAATGTTCATTCCGAAGTCAATAATATTTGTGATGATACTCACATGACCTACAGGCTGATATGCTCCTCCCATATTTCCATAACTGAAAAACGGCTTTCCATCTTTCATTACAAAACCGGGAATAATGGTATGGAAAGGGCGCTTTTCAGGTTCGTATACATTGGGATGATCCGGATCAAGCGAAAAGAGTTCTCCGCGATTTTGAAAACTGAATCCTGTGCCCGGCACAACAAATCCGGTGCCCATTCCGCTGAAATTGCTTTGAATCAACGATACCATATTTCCATCTTTATCGGCTGTTGTAAGATAGATGGTATCTCCATTTTCCAGCGCTTCCACGCCGGCGGTAACATCGTTCATTGCGCGATCGCCGATCAATTCTCTTCGCTCTGCAGCATATTCTTTAGAAAGCAGTGTTTCGATGGGCATATCATAAAAATCAGTATCTGTGTAATGTTTGGCGCGATCCTCATAAGCCAGTTTTTTGGCTTCGGTCAGCAGATGGAGTGTTTCCTCGGATCCAAATCCTGCCGACTCAAGATCAAACCCTTCTAAAATATTGAGCATCTGAAGAACCGCAGTTCCCTGCAAATTTCCACCGACCTGATAAGCATCATATCCACGATAGTTTACTGTTACCGGTTCTACCCATTCTGATTTGTGCTCTGCGAAATCTTCGTATCGCAGATATCCACCATTTTCCTGCATCCAGGTGTCAATTTTTTCGGCAATTTCTCCCCTGTAATAAGCATCCCTGCCCTGTTCGGCCAGCAGACGAAATGTATTTCCAAGATCAGGATTTTTAAATATTTCCCCTTTTTCCGGTCCGCGTCCGTCAATGGTAAATGTCTCCTCGAACGCGCCGGGCTGATCTTTCAAAAATGACGCACTATTCTTCCAGTGCATTGAAATGGTTTCGCTTACGGGGAATCCATTTTCAGCATACCAGATGGGCTGCGCAAGAATATCTTCCATCGAAGCCGACCCAAACCGCTCATGTAGTTCAAACCAGCCGTCTACTGCGCCGGGGACGGAAACTGAAAGCAGATCGTACGTAGGAATTGAATCCTCCCCTTTCTCATCTAAAATTTCCATCAACCGATCGTAGGAAAGTCCTTGTGGAGAACGTCCGCTGGCGTTAATTGCATAAAGCTGTTCACTTTCTGCGTGCCAAATAATGGCAAACAAATCACCCCCAAGTCCGTTTCCGGTGGGCTCCATCAATCCGGTAGCAGCATTGGCCGCAATCGCAGCATCAATAGCGTTTCCACCTTGTTTAAGAATGTCTAATCCAACTTGTGTAGCCAATGGCTGACTTGTGGCAACCATTCCACGCTGACCAATAACTTCTGATCCCGTTACAAAGGATTTACCCGGAGATTCGCGATCAATTTGGGCAAAGGCATCATCAACCATTAAAAATGTAGAACAGAGTAAAAAGAGCGAGAGAACGAATTTCATATCAATGTAGGTTTTGTGATTGGTTTCCAGAGTGAGTTTAATCGATTAAGTAACCATTGAATGCATCAACCAGTTCGTATATGCATTGTTACACGGAAATCATTTACTTTAATGTTACAGAATAAAGTGAATTTTTAAGCCAAACACATTTTATGATCCAAGAATACCTCAACTCCGTTGAAAAATTTATCATTATTGGTGATCGCGTACTCATCAAACCAAGAGAGATGGAAACGCACACCAAAAGCGGATTGGTTCTGCCGGCTTCGGTGAAGGAAAAAGAGGAGATACAAAGTGGATATATCATTAAAACCGGTCCGGGTTATCCCATTCCGTCTCAAGAAGTTGATGAGCCATGGAAAAATAAAGCAAACGAACCGAAATATATTGGAATGCAGGCTACCGAGGGAGATTTAGCTATTTTCCTAAAAAGCAGCGCACACGAAATTGAATTTGAAAACGAAAAGTTTCTGATTGTTCCGCACGCAGCTATTTTACTATTGATTCGGGATGATCATCACCTTGAATAAAAATCCAACCTTAATTCCTCGATTATGAACAGATCCAACTTTCTTAAACATACAGCTCTGCTTTCGGCCGGAACCATCCTGATTCCAAAGTTTATCTTCTTTCAAAACTCTCCCTTTAATGAGCTTCGAAATGGAATCGGTACGTTTTCCATGCGGGGCGGAACCATTGGCTGGCTGGTGACTGATGATGCCATTGTTGCCATCGATTCGCAGTACGCTGATACCGCCACAGATTTTGCAAGTGGAATTAGTCAGTTTGGCGGCGGATCCGAGAAAGTGCTGTTCAACACGCACCATCACGGCGATCATACCGCAGGTAATAAAGTGCTGAACGAAGACGGATATCAAATTATCGCTCATCAGCAGGTGCCCGGTTTACAGCAGCGATCAGCCGAATCACAAGAATCGGAGGACGATCAAGCCTATGCAGAAACCACATTTGATGAATCCTACGAGTTGGATTTAGGGTCAGAAACCATCATCGCAAAACATTACGGGCCCGCGCATACATCCGGCGATTCCGTAATTTGGATGCAGGAAGCCAACATTGCCCACATGGGCGATTTAGTGTTCAACCGCATGTACCCGTTTATTGACAGAAATGGCGGAGCCTCTATTCAAAACTGGATTACCGTTCTTGAATCTGTAGCCGAAGAAGCCGATTCCGATACACTCTTTATTTTTGGTCACGGAAATCCCGATTATGGAGTAACAGGTGATGTAAATGATCTTTTGCATAAGAGAGACTATCTTTCTGCTCTGCTTGATTTTACCCAACAACAAATTGATAAAGGAATGAGTCGCGAAGAAATTATGGAAACCACTTCACTTGAAGAATTCCCTGATCGATTTAGCCCAAGCGATTTCCTTTCACTCCCTCGAAACCTTGATGCTGCCTACAATGAACTCACCGAAGACAACTAACTCTGACAAAAAGCTAAATCCCAATTGCGAAGTGAATCGCCGCTGTCTCTATTGTGGTCAGATTACTCAAATTGTGTGGGTACATGGTCACGGACAATGCGCTTCGTGCGGAATTAACGTGGATGAGTGTTGCCGCGGAGAAACCGGGTAAATTTTATTTGAGATTTCATACAAATTTACTTCCTTTATGAAGCGCTGTTTTTATCTTACCGATAGAAGGATTTATAAAGCGAAGAAAATTTATGCATACAAATAACCTGCTCTTTTTTGTTGTTGTTCTCACATCATTCTTGATTTCTTCATCCACGGATATCAACTACAACCATGTAGAAGAATCCGATATTGATGCCATTTTTGAAGATTTTGATTCAACCTCAGGTGGTTGTGCCATTGGCGTTACAGATCATGGCGAACTGATTTTTTCGAAAGGTTACGGAATGGCAAATTTGGATTATGAAATTCCGCTCCGACCCGATTCACGGTTGATGATTGCATCCATTTCAAAACAGTTTACAGCCGCCGCTCTGCTGATGATGGAACAGGAAGGTTTGCTCGATCTCGATGAAAATCTTCAAACTTATATTCCGGAAATTCCTGATTTTGATGAACCCATCACCGCCAGACATCTTATTCATCACACTTCAGGTTTGAGAGATTTGTTTTCACTCCTTCACCTCAAAGATCTCGGACTTGATCCCCGAACGACTACAAATGATGTTCTTCAGCTAATCACCACCCAAGAACGCCTCAATTTCCCACCCAATACAGAACACAGTTACAGCAACAGCGGTTATGTTTTGATGTCTGTTTTAACAGAAAATCTCACCGGAATGACGCTGAGGGAGTACACGAAAAAACATCTTTTTGAACCGCTTGGAATGGAATCCACACATTTTCATGATGATCTTGAGATGGTTGTCCCCAACAGGGCTGACAGCTACGAACCCACCGCTGATGGGCCCGGACGTTTTTACCGGGATAACATTGACCGAGTGGGGGCACGCGGATTGTTTACAACCATTGAAGATTTTGCGAAATGGGATGCAAATTTTATCGAAAATCACACCCATGTAGAAAATTTTACCGAACGAATGACCAAAGAAGGAGTCTTTGAAAATGAGGAAACACACGATTATGCAATGGGATTGCGAATCAGCCGATATCGATCTCTTGATACCGTTGGTCATGGAGGAAATTATATGGGATTCCGTTCCAGCTACATGCGTTTTCCGGATGCTCAGTTAGGCGTGATTGTTTTCTGTAATATGGGCAACATCAACCCGGCAACGTATGCTCGTCAGCTGGCGGATTTGTACCTGATGAACGAATTCGCAGACATTTTCGAGGAATATTCAGGTCATTACCGAAACAGTGGATTTAACCGTCAGTATGAACTGCTGATTGAAGATGGAGACCTCTACCTGAAAAAATCACTCCGCGAAAAAGAGCGGCTAATATGGCGAGATGATGATGAATTTACAGCCGGAAACTGGCAGATCAAATTTATTCGGGATGATGATTCCATTAAAGGATTTACCGTACAAACCAGTCGAACCGGAAAAGTGACGTTTGACAGGGTATAGGAATCTAAATTGTTAAGGAATGTCCCCCTTTGAAGGGGGCAATGGGGGATGAATTGATGAGTTAAATTTTGATAACTATTACCCATTAAAATCAACGCTCACAGGATCAACCCCCTGATACGCCCCGATAGTCGGAACTGAAAAAACATCAGCGTTGCGTCTCTTTTCGCTTACGCGTTCAAAAAAATGAGCCCCTTCAAAGGGCAACTTTTACTACCAAAAAAACAACTGACCAATGAAATCAACGCTCAAAACCATACTACTTCTGTTATTTACAGCCAGCTTTTGGATGGCAACAGTTCCTACAGAAAAATCAGCGGATAATCCCGAAACTATTCATGGAGTATCCTCCGAAAAAATTGAAGAGATTTTCGAACTCTACAAAAGTGACGAAAATCCCGGTTGTGCGGTTTCTGCATTCCACGAGGGAAAAAGCGTGTATAAAAATGCGTTTGGGCTTTCAAACCTCGATTATGGAATTGAACTCAGCGATTCATCAGCATTTTATATGGCCTCTATTTCCAAACAGGTAACCGCTGCCGCCGCAGGACTTTTGATTGTAAGAGGAGAACTTGATGAAGACGCATTAGTTAGCGAATACATCGAAGAGTGGCCGGAATATGCTTCCGATGTAAAAATTGGTCAACTTTTTAATCACACCTCAGGGTTGCCCGATATCTATGGATTGATGAATATCAGCGGAATGCCGGTGAATAATCCGATGGATGTTGAAGATTATATGGATGTCATCCGAAATGGAGAATCGCTGAAGTTTGAACCCGGAACAGACTATTCCTACACCAACAGCGGTTATACGACTTTAGCTTACCTGATAGAACTCGTTACCGAAAAAAGTTTTCCTGAATTTGTTGATGAGGAATTTTTTAAACCTTTCGGGATGGAATCCACTCACTTCCACAGCGACCGACTGCGAGTGATACCCAATCGAGCTATTAGCTATCAACCCGGCGGATCACAATTCAGACGAACGTATCGGGGAATGTTTCAGGGTGTGGGTCCGGGCGGATTATATTCCACACTAAACGACTGGGAAAAATGGGATTCCTTCTGGCATGGAAATCTTGAGTGGAATGATGGAATATCCCAAGAGGAGGCCGAGGAACTGAAAGCTAAAATGATTAATCCGGTTCAGATTGATGGAGAATCTATAGAATATGGCTGGGGACTTCATATTAAGAATTGGAAAGGGCAGGAAGTGATTGAGCATGGTGGATCGTTTATGGGTTTTAAAACGAACTATCAGCGTTACCCTGAACATGAATTTTCATTTTTAACGCTTTGTAACCGTGGCGATGCAAATCCCGCCGATCTTAATTCCCAAATGGCAGACCTGTTTCTTCAAGATAATTTCGAAGCTTTTCTCTCACCCTATGGTGGAATTTACCGAAATTCTGAGCTTCCCATTGATTACGACCTCACTGTGGAAGAAGGAAAATTGAAACTGAACCGCCGGAATCCACCCAAAGGATTTATGACAGAAGATGAAAAAGATATTTGGCGAGCCGGCTCATGGGAATTTGTTTTTGAACGGGAAGGTAATGGCGACATCAAAGGGTTTGTGGTTTCTACGGGACGGGCGACAGATGTTGAGTTTACGAAAGTAGAATGATCATTATTCAGTTCTATTTGTGATTTAAACCCGACATCCAACTGTAATTATTGCGTCTGCGTTGTAGAGACTTTTCTTGATACTTCTCTGTCTCCTTCTTTTTGAACTTGGCGGAATTCCCTCCAAGTTGATTCTTATACCGTTATTCTTTTAGTCTTAATTGTCTATACCTTTCTTCAAGCACCTCTTTATAAGCTGTTTTCATATCCTTTGAGAGGAATGATAGATCGATCCAATCAAATGATCTTGATTTATTTTTTATCATTCTATTGAAGCTTCCCTTGATTTGTTTAGGAGTCAATCCCAGCCCTTCTCCCAATTGTTTAAAATGTTCTCTTTTCAACTTTTTTTTCTTTCCAGCCACTGTCAATGCAAGCTCTTCAGTATCTTCAGGAAATACAATTGCAACATTTAACAAATCATATGCAGGAGACAACACCCAACCTGAAGGGTTTTCGATCATAGAGAAGTTCTTCAGATGCATGTCATTATTTCCAGTTAGAAAGGAGAAGATAGCTAAGTCAAAGTAAAAGGTTTTGTCAAGCAGAGTGTTGCTCGAATAGTTACCCAATGCTTTTCCAACTTTTTCCATGGAGCTTTTGTACTTGTCAAATGCTTCTGTGATCTGAAACATATCGATCATGTGAATCTTTGCTCCGGATTCTTTTCGATCAACTCGTTTCGTTATATAGGATAGTTCTCCTGATAATAATCGAATCAATGAAGATGGTACTACCTGAATTCCAAAAGATTCTGCCATCCGCATTGTTACATGTTCGTTTTCTGGCATTTCGGGAAATTTGTCAGACGGTGGTTTGAAAATATATTGCCCTCCTAATGCCCCGACCACAGTCAACCTTGTATTGGCTTTCTCTTGGGTTTCTTTGACTAAAGACATTGATAGTTTTGGCTGAACACCAGGGACAGCAACACTTCGCTCAACAACATTTTTTGCAAGCTCATCCATTTGATCAAGCGAATATTCTATTTCAGGGGGTGTCGGTGTTCCAAAAAATTCCATAGAACATTTCTCGTGAAAGTCAGATTCGCCTTCAACTGGTTCATAACAATATAAACATCTATTTACCATCTTCTTCCGTTATTGGTTCCACACTTACCGCACCAATACAACTTTGACAACAAGCCAGTAGTAATCCCATACGATCATTTTTATTGATTCTCCAGTTTTCGGAGGCTATATCTAACAACCATCCTTCTGGAATCAATCCTTCAAAAAATGGAAAAAGTCGCTTTTCGGTATATGGTTTCGTGGTAACTGGCATTGTAAACGTGATGAAGCCATTTGGATGATCTTTTACGTACTGGTCATCATATTGAAATACATACTCACCCTCATTCGTTTCAGTAACTATACCAGCCAAATGATCTTTATAAAACACTTTACCTTGTCTCATTCATTTAGATCTTTACTGTTAACAGGAGCTAATTCATGCCCAAACATCTGAAGAACTAAGTTAACCTTACCCATATTCAGATTCGTTTTACCCTGTTCGATTTTACGTACAACAGTTAGTGCGACTCCTGCACGTTCCGCAAACTCTTCCTGAGTCAGATTAACTTCTTTTCTCCGTTCTTTTACAAACTCTGCTAATTGCTTCATTATATGTATTTAGATATAATATTGGGTAAATATACCAAATTATATGTAATTAAATATAATTTAATGGCAGGACATCGTTTTATATGGCATAGCATATAGTTAAAGGGTTGAATAACTCTACTTCGCCTTTGAATGGGTATTCCGCAAACTGTGCCATTCATTGTTGTGTGCAGTAATATTACTATCTCTAATTTGTTTTCAGAGATATGTTATAAGTTTCGCCATTTAGTAAAAACTCAATATTTTCTTTTGAATGATTTCTTATTGAAAGATCACCTAAATCAAATTCTTTATGATGGTTTGGACATAATAAAATTATATTTTCTGGTTTTTCAGGACCTTTTTTATGTTTTGGTTTAATATGAGCAGCTTCAATATATTCTCCACCACTTTTCTTCTTTATCGAATAACCGCAAATTTGACATTTAAAATTTCTAAGAACTTTTATAATGGCAATTATTTTATTGTTCCTTTTATATTGTTTATGATTTACGGTAACTTTTTCGGGTTCAGTATATTTTGAGTTTTTTAATTCTTCAAGTAACTCATTTCTTGTTTTATTCTTTTTTAAATATTCTGAAATTTCTTCCTGTTCTGCTTTATCTTCATTAGAAAAATCATCATCTAATTTTATACTATTTTCATAACGTTGATATACTTTACGTAATCCAATCTTAGAATCTCCTTTTTCTTTAATATAATCGATATGCATTTTCAGAGCATTTAAAGAATTACTCAATCTTTCATCTCCGTAATCTTCTTGTATAAATTTTAAAAAACTATCAAATAAGTCTATACTTAAAGTTCTCGTAAATTTTTCTCCGTCCAATAATCTGGGGAATATTTGCCCAATTATCATTTGAGCAGAACCTCTATTTAAATTTAATTCTTTTACAAGTTGATCTACTCCATCAGATTTCGAGATACTTTTTTCATAGACTTCCTTTGAGATATTGAAGATTATTCTATTTGGATTTGACATCTTAAAGTTTTGGAGTTAGAGATTCGGTTTATTATTGCACACAACGGATCTCGGCTATGGTAAGTGCGGGATTTCAAGGCACTTATTTACCCAATTAGCAGTTAGTTTATTTTGTGTAATTACTTCTATTTTAAAACTTTAGCCCGTATTTGCTATAGACGATGTTAGGCAACGTTATTTTATTTAATTTCAAATATGTCATTCTTCGTAAACAGTTCAGAATGTACATTTAGCTTGATATGTAAATCACTTCTTTGCCAAAATCTTGTCTTAATTTGAACAGATTCAAAGTTATTAGACGTATCTTTTACTTTTGATAATTCTTCAAATCCAAATTGTTCAGTGATTGAATCAATGAAGACTCTTATTTGTTCATTATCTAATTCTTTTTCCATTCGTTTTTTTAATGTTGCACAACACCAGCATATCACCAATGCTATTCATGTTTGCTTCGTACGCAAGTTTTATCCATGTTTTTCTTAAACTTGAGGATAAGATGAAGAAATCGGGATTACTTTCAAAGTATAAACATCTGCTTACGTAATGAATTGAAGTATCCAAAGAATTTCCGGCAATACCTGTCCAAATTTAACCCACATTTACCCATGAAAAATCTGTTACTATTACTCTCACTTCTATTCCTCATCAGCACTGCCACTCACGCACAGGATCGCGAGCGAGTTCGTGATTTGGGTATCACTCCCGGAATTTTAGCACCGGGTGAATTTAATGCGATCACGGATGTGGAAGGAGTGAAAGTGGGACATCACACCATGATCGAAGGAGATGATATTCGAACGGGAGTTACCGCCATTCTACCTCACGGTGGAAATCTGTTTCGGGATCGGGTTCCAGCAGCCGTGTATGTGGGAAATGGATTCGGAAAAGCTCTTGGTTTCACGCAGGTTCAGGAGTTGGGTGAAATTGAAACGCCCATTGGACTTACTAATACGTTGAGCATTCATACAGTTGCCAGCGGCGTGGCAGATTATGTGCTTAATCAGCCCGGAAATGAAAATGTACGATCTGTGAATCCTGTGGTTGGCGAAACCAATGACGGATATTTGAATGACATTCGTGCAAGAGTAATCGGGGTTGATGATGTTTACGAAGCCATTGAATCAGCGGAAGGTGGTACTGTTGAGGAGGGAAATGTCGGCGCCGGAACGGGCACACGGGCACTTGGATTTAAAGCGGGGATTGGCACATCTTCTCGTCAGTTACCAGCCGAGAGAGGTGGATATACCGTTGGAGTTTTGGTGCAGTCAAACTTTGGCGGAATTCTCACGATAAACGGAGCGCCTGTAGGTGAAGAGATGGAAAATCATTATATGGCTGAGGTACATGATGTAGGTAAGAATACCCGTCAGACCGCTTCAAGCGATCAGACGGGTGAAAATGCGACAGGTAACAGTTATGATTTTGACGTAGATGGATCTATCATGATTGTAATTGCAACCGATGCGCCGGTAACATCACGAAACCTGGAACGACTTGCCAAGCGGGCATTTTTGGGGGTTTCGCGAGTGGGCGGTTTTGCATCAAACGGAAGCGGCGATTATGTGATTGCATTTTCCACTCATCCGGACGTACGGGTACATTTGGATGATGATGGATCAACCCTTAATAATTCTGAATTGAAAAATGCGGAAATGTCTCCCCTTTTTCTTGCCGCAGTTGAGGCAACCGAGGAAGCCATTTTAAATTCCCTTTTTATGGCAGAATCCATGGAGGGAACTAACGGAAGTAAAATGGAGGCACTTCCTGTTGAAGAAGTGATGGAGATTTTGAAAAAGTACAATCGGGTGAATTGAGAACGCAGCGGAGCTACATGAGGCTTCTACTTGAGGCAGTGGAACTGCCATCACGAGAAAGTCCAATAAGGTGTATGTATTATTTATAAATCTGAGTTCGATTGTAAACCAGGTTAATAAAATTCTAACTCGAACTCTGGTTTCAAGTTGATATTTGATTTCTATCCGAATCCGACAGGCTGAAAGCCTGACATAACCCAGCCTATGGCAACGCCATAGGTAACAAAGGTGATGGAACACACCGCAGGCTGAAAGCCTGAAATAGTACAAATTAATATCTCAGGGACGATCTGTTTTGAGGCCTTCAGCCTCCCCATCCCGGACATTATCTTACCCAGAGCGTCGCTCTGGGCTGAGTTATCTCAGACTTTCAGCCTTATTTATCTCTGGTCATTTACGATAAAGGATAGTCCGTCCGAATGAGTTTTTTAAAAGACATTATTAATCGAACACAGGTTATAAGGTCATGCCGTGACAAGGGATATAGTGTTAAGTTAGGAGATCCTGATCCCGAAATCCTTCGGGACAGGATGACAATTTTTTTAATACGGTTCGGATCAAATCAAACCCGTTTCTTTGTAAACAGAGCTACTATGGCAGACGTAATAATGCCCATCACAAGTGTGCCAATGACGCCCTGCACCATATAGCTGGAAAGGTTAAATGTGGACTCTGCATTTTCACGGGAAACACTGCCGGTTTCTACGGAATATTCAATCATATTTTGAAAGAAATCAGGAGAAATTACGGTATGAATAATGAGTTGAGCCAACGGACTTAAAACAGCTGCTACCAACGTAATAAAAACTCCGCATTTAAACCCTTGCATCCAGGTCATTGATCCCAGATAATCATTTTTTCGCTTATCGATCAAAGCAAATACATACACAGCAATTGCCGGTATGGCGAAGATGTTGGTCATGTAAACGTGCTGATCAATATTTTCTGAATGCCATCCCATCAGGCGCTCAATTACCATCCACAAAAGCATCACAGCTGTAAAAATGAAGCCCCACTTTATCTCTGTTTTGTATTTTTCCATAAAGATCCCCGAACCTATGTAATTGATTGTATGTGAATAGAATACGGCAAAAAGGAAAATGCTACAAACCTGAGTTCGATTAATAAATTATTTATTGGAAGTCCCCCTTAAAAAAGGGGGAAACAGGGGGATGTTCATCAGAATATCGCAAAATCCAGTGAACACCCCTCCCCCGAATGCTTTCGGGGCCCTTGTTAGGGGAGACTTTTTCATGTGTTTTTTATCAATCGAACTCAGGTTACAACTGTATTATTTATAGATAAGATCAGTCAATAAACCTGACGGGTTAGTATAGTTTTATTTCAAGACCCAGCCCAAACTCAAATCCCGAACCATATATTCGTCGATCGCTTGAGACCCGAATTTGTCTTGGGTCCCCATTTTCGTAGCGATCAACAATTTCAGTAACGGTTTCTGTTTCACTTCTTAAAAAGCGATAGCCGGTCTGAACAAACACGTTTACATACTCCGAAAATCTCCAGTCCCATTCTACAAAGGGCATTAAATTTTCGTGAAATTCATCCTCCCGAATGGAACCAACTGTATTTCCTCTTTCGAAATCTCCCATTTTAAACCGCCCACCGCTAAAACCTAACTTTAACCAATGTGCAGTATCAGAAAAGAAGATGTAGGATAGATTGGTTCCGTAAGCAAAATCGATTGAAGAATCGTACCCCTTGGAAAAGTAAAATTCCACTGCGACGGGAATTTCCTCGAAATTATACATTGATAGGCGAACTCCCTGAGCATCGGCATTTTGGTATGTAGAATCATTAATCTTAAAAGAGGGAGCAAGGTTTTTTTGTACTCCTATTTTAAGCATATATGATTTTTGGGCAAAAAGTTGACCGGCAGTAAAACATAAAAATATTACCAGTAAGAAAAAGAACCGTTTAATCATCTTGTGAATCAGGTTTATAAAACTCGCTGGAAGAGTATATCAAAAACACCTTGTTTTCCCAATTGAATCTGAAATCATCAACTTAACTGCACCGACTTTGAATAGCTTCCTGATCCTCATTTGTAAGATGAACAATAGGGTCGATCTGCTGTCCACCCATCTGTCCATGCATTACCGATCGTGGGTTTGATACATGGTCTAATCCCAGCGCATGCCCCAATTCATGAGCCATCAACAAGGGCAGTTCACTTTTACTCATAAATTGATTTACGGTAATCACTCCGCCATCTCCAACCCGTTGAAATGTAGCTTTTGCAAAACGATTCTCTCCTGCAAATTCTTCGTTATATTCATCAATCAGTTTGTTTTTATCGTCTATCCGCCGGTTTAGCCGATCCGAAAGTCTGTTGATTTCATTTGCCTGCCGATCCAGCGATTCACGTCCCCGCAAAACCTCAGTCTGCATCTGTTCCACCTCGGTTTTTTGCTGTTCGAAGTTCTCAAGTTCATCCTCCCTTATTCCGCCAGACTCATTTTTTTCTCTTACCCAACGGTTGAGCTCATTCAGTTTCGCTGTCGTTCTTCTTGCCAGTTCCACATACTTCTCCGATTGCTGATCAAACTCCCTTTTTTTTCGATCATACTCATCTTGAAGCTGGTCTGTAAGTGTTTGTTCTGATTGAATCCGTCCGCGAAAGCGCAGCTCCCCGTCCACCATTTCCTGACGATTATCATACACTAAATTAATGATGACATCTCCCTCTTCGTCAAAAACGGCCAGCGGGCGATCCATCGCGTTCGCCCATAATGTAGATGCCGAATTCATGGCTTGTTTCACTTCCTCCTCAGTAATGCCAAATCGAGTATCGATTTCTCCAAACCGATAGGTAAGTGGATTTTCGCATGGAGTCATACTTTTGGCAAGAATTATATCGCGTTCCTCACTTGTAATATACAGCACGCCTGACAACAACCCGATTCCAAGCAAAAGCCCAATTTTAAGTACGCTCAATTTATTCATTCCAAAAACGGTGAAAGTTCGAGTAATTAACCAATCAAAAATTCATACATATTAAATGTAAAACATGAAATGTTCGAATTTACTGTCGAACGGAGTAAATATTTTACATGATAGAATGCCCATTCGCAAAATTAGTAATCATATTGCCATCGAAGATCAATTCCTTCTCTCGAATCATTACCCTGAGTTAAAATAAGCTCAAGATGTTCTGCAAGCATATATTCTAAGATAAACAAGGTTTTAGGATTGGTATCGAGTTCGTTAACAAGTGCAAAAAATGTTCGTCTGTTTAAGTACCAACCTGTGGTAATAGATGTGCCATTGCTTGATCCCGCTCGAGAATTATCTATTTGAACAACATCAATTCCCAATCGTTGGGATGCGAGCATTTCTACCCGGTCTAAAAGCACATCCATGGCAACATCTGTGGCAGAGGGTCCGCCGCCGCTTCCGGCTACCATCTGCTCCCACGATTCGAGTTCATAAAATGGTTTACCAAATACGGTGTAGCCAATTATATCTTCCAGTTCCATTTGCGGTTCACTTTCAAACCGGAAAGATGGGTCCTGTGCAGAGCCTTCAATAATGTAAAAAATCCGAACGTTAGTTTGATCTTGAGGCGGTTCGTAAACCGTACGCACATTCAACTCCGGGTTATCCACCGGACCCGAAAATGTAACGGTGGCTTCATCAATCACAAAGTTTCTGCCAAGCGGTCGCGCATAACCCCTCACTCCTTCAACCTGACCAAACATCTCAAGATCTGCGTTCTGCTCTTTCAGCAAGTCCACCTCACCACCCAGTTCTATTTCCATATCCAGAAACTGACGATTTCGAATAAAAAACTGTCGGCTGAAATTTACACTCATTTCAATAGCCAAATCCTCATAAAATGTAACCGGCTCTTCTTCCTCATCTTCATCCTCCAGACGAACCTCTTCAACCGAACGATCTCCGAAATTCTGAAGATTCACAAATCCATTCAAAAAACGTAACGATCCACTAAGTAACGGTTCATCTATCGATCCGGTAATTCTTGTATCCAGATCAACCGTTGCATTGTATTCTGATGTATTTGCGGCTCTAAACTGTTCTGCCCGAATGGTGATGTCCATACCGCCGGGAGTCAGATTTTCAATCGCAATATTTCCATTGGCACGAAGCCTTCCGGGACCACTTTCCATCGAAAATTGTTCAATCTCTATATTATCCTCCCGAAAGTTAATGGTTGTACCAATGTCTGTCAGGTTAATTCCAGCCTCCACAATCCGCATATTTCCATCAACTAACTCTAAGTTTCCACTGGGTTCAAGATTTTCAAGTGTGCCGGCAATCGAAACATTACCATTAATTTTTCCGGCAATTTGCCTTACCATATTTCGATCAACGAAATCGTTAAAGATGGCGAGATCAAAATTCTTTGCTTCAATATTTGCAGACATGTTATCGTCATCATCTGGCAAAAGCACTTCAAACTCTCGTAAATCCAGTTTAAAAGGAACAGTGGCATCGTAGACAAGTATTTCTTGTTCCAATGACTCCAAATTCCCATCAACACTAAATTTTCCCTCTTCATGATTATACAGCATAGCGGTTCGAAACAGGTCCACTTCCACACCTGATAAATTTGCTTCCCGCATTTCAAAATCTCCCTCGAATTCCGGCATTCCCGCTTCGCCTGTTACGGTGCCATCAAAAGAAATGGTTCCGGTTGGGGGCTCTTCAAATTCTATAAATTCTATGGGTACAAAAGATAACCAGTAGCCAATATCTGAGTCTTGAAGAATGATTGAACCACTAATTGCCCGATCAAAAAATTGATCATCAAACGTTTGAGGATCGCCCGGAATAAATGGAACTGTTGCAGTAGCTTCGAACAACGATTGTTCTTCATGAATGGATTCCAGCTCCACATCCAGCCACTCATTTTCTATCAATGCAGAAAATGAAAAGGTGTCCATTTCGCCATTTTCAACACGAATATTCTCAAGCATTCCATCCGCTGAAAAATAGAGTGAATCGGTGCTGTTATGAACCCGAATTTGTCCGGACAAGTCTGCATCCAAAACATCCTGATCCACAAACGTTCGAAACATTGCGCCTACGTTTAAATTGCTGGCATCCAAACCAATATCCTGCCGCAGACTATCCACATGAGGAGCCCATAATTTTAAAAATGCGGTTTCATTTTCACTCTGTATTTGTAAGGTATCAACGCTCAACACTTCATCCGCATATCGGGCGTCAAAATCATTGGCAAGCGTTAACAGGCGCAAATCTGTTTCGAACTCCAGTTCGTTTGTTGTGAATAAAAACTGATCCTCATCCAACAAATATTCTCCGGCATGGCTAATTCTGCTATTTTCATCGTTGATGACTTCAAACCCAAAACTCCCGGTTGTTTCCAATTCTTTTAAGATGGCTGAAGCTTCTGCCTGTATATTTTCAACACCTATTCCATTAATTACAGGATTTGAGATGTTTATTCCACCGCTGATATCCATTTCATCAAGTAACAATACCCGTGTATTTCCGCTGATTTCATCAGCCATAAAAAGGGTATCCGCAAATGTATTTTGGAGATTTAAATCAGCGGTAAATTCCAGAACATCATCAGAATTGCTCGCCATTCTTCCACTTATTTCGCCTTCGCTGCCCAACCGTTCTAAATCAAACAATGGCGCAAAAGAGACCAACTCTTTTATTTGTGCAGAAAATTCGAGTGTATTTTGTGGATGTCGTAAATCAATGATGTTTTGATAAAGCGAAAAATTGGCATCCGCAACCGGACTTTCCAACACTGCATTCTCAACCGTTAAAAATTGATCACTAATGTTGAATTCTGCCCGAAATGTTTGAATCTGCTCGCCATTTACCCTACTCGAATCCAGACTTGCAACGGCATCCAACGTAAGATTTTCGAGATCAAAAGATTGACCTGATCCACTAAAATTCCCATTTATGAATGTTGAAAAATCTTCCATTCCGTCCAGTTCAGCAACGTTGAACCGTGACATAATCAACTCGAAATTATACGATGGTTGATCTGCCGACCACTCTTCAACAGAAAATTCTCCCTGAAGTTCACTCTCCTCCAGAACACCTAAAATTTCGCCGACAAAATTCGTTGGGGTGATGGAGCCATCAAACCGAAACTCAGAAAATGTTTGCGAACCAAACCTTCCATCAGCCACAGACATATTTACTTGGGAATTTAAATCGTCGACCGTTTTTCCCTCACCATCTACATTGATGTTAACCGTTAAATCGCTATCCATCTCGGGGTCGTCGAGCCAGGTTGCAAGATTTAAGTTGGAGGCTATAATTTCTGAATTCCATTCAGGAACTTCATCAAACACTCTTGAGCCATTGGCTGTAAGATCAATTTGTTCGCCCTCTTTTTGGATGAATCCATTGAGTGAAGCCGTACCTTCATCCAGTGAGTAATTCATGGAAACAAGATTTAGCCGTTGATCCGCCGCTGTAACTTCACCCACCTGAAGATCGCCACTCCAAACTGCACTTTCCGGTCCCATCAAATTAACCGAGCCTTCCCCCTGGAAATTGATCGATCCAAAAGTGGGCATATCTTCCATTCCTGTTAATTCCGTCACATTCAGGTTCTGAACATCCAGATCCATTTCCTTAAGGATATAGGGATCGGTTACATCTGCCGTCATGGAGATATTTAGCTGCTCTAAACCTTGTCCGCTCACCCCAACAGAGAGATTGAAATCATCCGGCGTACCACCAAATCGTAACTCCATGGTCAAATTCTGTTGCAAGGGCAAATCATCCAGATAAGCATCAAGATCATTCCAGGCCAAGGGTGAAAGATTTACTTCTCCATCGGCTGAACCTTCAAAATTGTAATTAGCCCGCGATTGGAGCATCGTACGACCGGTATTTACCACCAGTGATTCCAGGGTGATACGATCCTCCCCGGCAGCTCCGCTCATAGAAATTGCAATGGGATCGGGAAGCCGCCCTTCAATAACCTGTAGGTTTAGATAATCAACATATCCAAACCAACCCTCTTCCAGATATTCGGCTCCGGCTTGCAAAGAAACATCCTCCAGTTTCAGGTATCGATCCGGCAGCAGGAGTTCCGAGTCGATATTTAAGTCTACGTTTTCGAGCTGAAGTCTGTCTAAAATGGCGTATGTTGGCCCGGTTTCTTCATCGACGGTGTCTGATTCGGGAATCAGAGTTTGTGCATTCCACACCGAATCCTGATTTTGAACAAGATTTGCTTCCACCCCGGAAAGCCTTAGCAAATCAATTCTATGTGGTGAAAAGACCAAATCCCAAATGGTATAATTTACCTGAGCGGTATCAACGCTGGCAATTTCTTGCTGATCCAAATCCCTGACGCTTATATCTGTGATGGTCAGATCAAAAAGCAAATCTCCCCTGATTTCTCCAATCGAAACGGAGCCATTTAGTTGATTGTTGGCTTGTTCCACAGCAAAATCGCGGGCATAATCGAGCAGCCAATCACTTTTAAGAGCAAGCCGTACTCCTGCCACTACAATGATAATCACCAAAATGGCAATCATCCATTTTACCAAACGTGAGGTTTTATGTGGTTTTTTCTCGTCCATTAAAATGCTTGTCCGATACTAAAGTGAATTCCAATTCTGCTCCATTCATTACCAAGATCCTGCCCGTTAAAGCGATCTAAATCTTCATCAAACGGGTTGATTTTGTAGGCAATATCAACCCGAACCGGACCAATGGGCGATTGATATCGAATTCCTCCACCGGCCCCAAACTGTAGCGGCCGATCATCCAAATTGGAAAGGGATTCCCAAACCTGTCCGCCATCCAAAAATGTTGCAACTCCAAACCCCGGAAGGAATGGGATTTCCTGACGAATTTCCAGATTCATATTTAAAAGTGTACGACCACCGATTGGCACAAATCCGTCAAAATTTCCATCCTCGTCGCGGACTACTCGTTTCGGTCCCAAACTTTGTCGAGACCACCCGCGTACGGAGTTTGTTCCCCCTGAAAAGAATCGGATGTTTGATGGTAAATCCTCGGACTGAGTATAAAAAATAGTGCCGGTGTTGATGCGGCCCGCAAGAGTTGTACTTTCGGTTAAAGATAAATAGTGCCGTACATCGAGAAACATTTTTTGGAACGTGTAGGTTGCTTCTCCAAATGTACCTGAAAACTCTGCGGAAGGTTGAATGACCCATCCCCTGGGATCTCGGCTGAGTTCTTCGGCAAAATATCCGCTAAAAGAAAGGGACGACACATTATACTCCAGCATATTTTCCGGCAGATCAGCATCTTCCTGGCGCGAAAGCTCCTCGTTCACCGTGTATTCGTAGGATGCCGTTGCCGTTAAATTTCGTTCGATTTGATAAATTAAACTATTGGTAATCCCTGCACGAACAATCTCGAAAGCGGGTTCCAATCGGCGTTCGCCAAAGGGAGAGGCCACAAAACTGCTTCGTGTATTAAACACATACGGGACCAAGTAATCCACGCCAAAACGTTGCTCTATAAATGATCCGCGACCGGTAATTCCCAATCGGTGGCCGTTACCACTAATATTTCTATGCTGCCAGGTTAACTGGCCACGCAACAGTTCTTCACGGCCAAATCCAACGGATGCCTGAACCGACCGAAGTGGGTTTTCCCGAACACGAATTCGCATATCAAGTGTTGAATCCTGTGGTTGTTCCGGTAAAGTGATAGAGGCAAACCGAAAAAGATGATGGCCAAAAATCTGTCGTTGTGCATCTTGCAATCTTCTACGATCATATACATCCCCCTCTTTTATTCCTGTTTCCCGCAGCACAACATTTTCCGAAACAGACAAATCTCCTTCCAGCGTGAAGTTGGTAAAATAGCTTTTGGGGCCGGGAGTAGCGATAACTTTTACATCCGTTGTTTTAGCCAGTGAGTCAACATTTGCTTCAATATTTACCTCCGGCCAGGGGTACCCCTCGTTTTCCATTACTTCCAAAAATCTCCCTTCCACATCCGGCCGGCGTATGGTTTGGTATATTTTTCCTTCGGCAAACTCTTGACGTTCAACATTTCTTACAAATGACTGGGAATTTCTCAGTTCTTCCCGTGTGGCAGAATCTGCATCAATCTCAATATCTACGTTTGAGATTCGAATGGGTTCACCTTCACTGATAGTGAACAGAACCTTCTTTTTCCACTCTTTATTTCCTTCGTTAATTTCAAATTGCACATCCACATCCGAATATCCCCTCCGCTCGTAATATCTCATAATTCTAATTCTGTCACGGCGGAGCTCCGTTTCGTTTAGCATAAACTCGTCATATTTACGAAAAAGTTTTTGCCAAAAACTGGGGGTTTCAGCGGCTATCACCTCTCTTAACACAATTCCCGCATAATTCTCATTTCCCTCAAAGCTAATCTTCCAAACAATCGGATCACGCTCCTCCTGGGCAGACTGCTCCTCATCAACTCCTGAAAAAGCCAAACCCGGCCACAAAAGAAGCGAAAAACACAAAGATATAAATGAGTAGCGGTTAAGTAGTGACAAAGAAAGTTTATTGATGATATATTCTTTTTGCAGACCCAGCGTTAGATATCAAGCATCTGAATCGTTATTTTCGGTCTCGTAATATAAGCAACCAACCCACAATTCGAGAAGAAAGGTTTAATGAAATACTACGTCCCGATTGTTCTTTTATTTTTGTTAGTAGCTGCTTCTTGCAAGTCCACAGAATTTACCGGTTTTGATTATGATCCGGAAGGCGGGGAAATCACAACCGATCGTGAAATTTCGTCGCAAAAAGTGAGAACGATTGGCTCCTCCATTGATGGCGTTTGGATCAGCAATGAATTTACGGGTGCCCGGGTAAATGATATTTCGCGACTTGGTAAAAATCACTATCAACTAACTGTAGAACCCGAAAACAGTCCCATCAATAATAGCTCTTGGTATAGTTTTAAACTTTGGAGTGATGAGGCCAAAACGGTAACCCTGGAATTTAACTACCCGGAAAGCCGCCATCGGTATTTGCCAAAAATTAGTGTTGATGAAGGTGAAAACTGGCTCCCTATTTCAGAAACAGATCACGAATTTATACCGGCTTCCGATTCTACAAAAGCGACAATTAAGGTGAACGCTTCGCCCGATACCATTTGGGTCAGTGCCCAGCAACTGCAAACTACTGAGCAATACAGCACTTGGGAGAAAAAAATGATGCAAAAACCATTTGTTCAAAAATCCGTTGCCGGAACCACACATCAAGGACGACCGATTTCACTGCTAAAAATTACGGAGCGATCCCCAAAATCTCAAAAAGGTGTGATCATTATTTATTCACGCCAGCATCCTCCTGAGGTTCCCGGATACATTGCAGGATTGACATTTCTTGAAAAATTATCTGAAAACACAGATCTGGCAAACGAATTCAGGCAATATTTTGATGTTTGGGCTTTTCCGTTGATGAACCCAGATGGCGCCGATAACGGACACTGGAGGCATAATGCCGGCGGGGTAGATCTCAATCGTGATTGGGAGCAGTTCAATCAACCCGAAACAACCGCCGTTCGAAATTCTTTGCTTCCACTTTTAAACAGACCCAATCGAACAGTGTTTTATGGAATTGATTTTCACTCAACCGGATCAAATATATTTTATCCGATTGATCGCGATGTAAACACCCTTCCTCTACACTTTACGTACGATTGGCATGATGAATTAACCACAGCATTACCCGACGTTTCCGTACGGCTTGAACCGTTTGACACTACATCTCCCATTGCCAAAAACTGGACTTACCTCACATTTGAGGCTGATGCAGTCACGTTTGAGGTTTCAGATCACATGAATGGAAAAGAACTCAATGAATTTGCAAAAACCGCTGCCGACATTTTCATGCAAAATATGATTGAAGCCTATCGTCAAGAATTTTCTCCTGCGGTATCAACAAAGTAAACCCTAAAATTCACACATCATTCACGTTACAGAAATACATTCCTATTCTATCTCCCGGCGAGAAAACCAATTTTGATATGCTTTCATACAAATCTCTTTCCATTTTATCTCTATTTATCGGTTCACTTCTGCTGGTCAGCTGTGGCAATAACCGGCTTGATGATTTTAGCGATGTCTCTTTTGAGCTGACCAATCAAAACGGGGAATCGGTTACCTTTCCTGATGATTATGAAGGAGCTCCCGTTGTGGTCGGATTTATTTACACCAACTGTCCGGATATTTGCTCGTTTATTACTTCAAATGTTCAAAAAATTTACGAGGAAACAGAAAATCCCGGCGATACGCAATTTGTGCTGATCACATTCGATCCCGAAAGAGACACCCCTGAAGCGCTAAAAAAATATGCTTCTGCTTTTGAGATGGATACCGAACCCTTCCATTTTTTAACCGGCGACACCGAAACCATTGACGCACTTATGAAACGTGTTAGCGTTCGCACATCCGTGGATGAAAAACGAGAAACCGAAACCGGACGAAGCGTTTATTTCATCAATCACTCCGATAAAATTTTGCTGATTGATCAACACTCACGCCTGGTATTTGATTACGGTGGCAGCATGACCCCAACCGAAATTATCGCCGAAGATCTTAACAAATTGTAATCATGAAAAGCATCTCCGTTTTATTTTTATCATCATTGTTGATTTTTTTTGCCGGATGCCAATCTGAAGAACAGTCTTCCTCACAAATTACCGGCGAGGGAGTTGAAGTAGAAGGATCATGGGCAAGGCCGGGAAGCGAAGGCGGAACAAGCGCCGCCTATTTTTTGATTACCAATTTCGAACAAGAAGCTGATACTCTGCTTTCGGTTCAGTCTGATGTAGCACAACTGATTGAAGTTCACGAATCTTACGAGCAGGATGGCGATATGGTAGGAATGCGTGAAGCCGGGCAAGTAGAGATTCCTGCAGAATCTACCATTAGGTTTGAGCGGGGAGGGCTTCATGTAATGCTAATGCAACTCACTCAAAGTCTCTCTGATGGTGATTCTTTTGAACTTACACTGAATTTTGCAAATCACGACAATATTACCCTTGAAATACCTGTTAGAAGATAACTGAAGCACTTTGTATCAAAATTTAGACGAAGTCTTACAAATAAATAGAGAGAAAAAGTAATCTCTTCACAACAGGTTACTCTTTGTATACACCACTCATCTTAATACCTTGTCGTAAAATAAATTTTCTCAAAATATGGCTACTGCTTTAATAAATACCCAGTCTGCGCTCGACCCTGTTATTGCTGATTTGAACAAAAAAGACAGAATTGCGTTGGATCTCGAATTTGATAAAAATTATTACCGATTTGGGTTCAACCTTTGTTTGGTACAAATTTACGATGGAACCGACTGTTATTTGATTGATCCCCTTAGCGAGGAAATAGATATCTCCACCCTTTTCCCCGTGTTTGAGAATTCAGGAATCGAAAAAGTAACATTCGCGTTTGGGGAAGATATTCGACTTCTCCACTCTTTGGGCTGTTTTCCAAAAAACATCTACGATCTGGATATAACAACCAGTTTATTGAATTACCCACCGGGCTCGCTTACAAAACTAATTAATGATGTATTAAATGTGGATACCGGTAAATCATCCCAGACCAGTAACTGGTATAAACGACCGTTAACGGATCAACAAAAACATTATGCAGCCCAGGATGTTCTGCATCTTTTAGACTTGAAAGAAATTTTAGCAAAAGAAGCGGAGGACAAAAATATCACATCGTGGATTGAAGAGGAAAATTTGGCTTGGGACCTCATGGATTATTCCGATGTAGATAACAACGAAGTCATCAAGGAGAAGGACAAAAACGATCTCACCGAAGTTGAATGGTATATCTATAAAAATCTGATTGAATACCGGGAATCATTAGCAAAAGAGCATAACAAACCCGGCTTCAAAATTATCAGAAAACAGTTTTTGTCTGATGTTGCACAAAACACGCGCGTACTTATGCGGTTTGAGCGAGATAGGGGAATCAATCCAAAGCTTAAAACTGAAGAAGTAAAGCAGACCATTTTGGATATTGCAACACAGGCGAGAACAGAGGCGGAAAAGCAGGGACTCTCGGATACCGAAACAGCGTTCAAATCTCCCACAGAAGAAGAGAAACAGATCTACCGAAAACAAAAGTCCTTAATTGATAAGCTGAAGTTTTCCTTTTTCAATCCAATCAAAAAGAAGATTACTGAAGATTACGGGGAAGAAACTGCTATTTTTCTGTTCAGCAATCGGATTATAGCAGAAATTGTAGCCGGCAGTTTCGATGAAATTGAAGCGTATAAACTGGACCTGCTTAAAAAATATTCAGAAGAACTAAATCTGGATATTCAAGAATATACAGATTTGGTAAATGGGGATTGATGGACGATTGAACTGTTCAAAATTTATGGATACCACCTCAAACCTTTCAATTAAACGATACCCTTCCACTACAAACAAATCGTTACAGGCATGGAATGCCGGGGATGAGTTTATACTGCAAAAACTGGGTGAGATGAATCTCACCGGTAAAAACATCTCGATTTATAATGATCGTTTTGGATATTTGAGTTGCCACTTAAATACCCATAATCCCAAAATAATCACTCACCGAAAGAGTCAGGAGAAGTCGATAAAAATGAATCTTGAAGACAATCAGCTTCAAGCCAATGCTGATCGATGGTTAACACCTTTTTCCCAACTCTCTAATTCTGATATTTGCCTGCTTCAGATTCCAAAATCACTCGATCTGTTCAAGCACTTCCTTCATAAAATTTCCTCCACTCTTTCAGATGATGGAACAGTGATTTGTGCATTTATGACCAAATATTTTACTCCTTCACTTTTGGAAATTGCCAATGATTATTTTGAAGAGGTGGAGCAAAGTCTTGCACAAAAAAAATCTCGCCTGCTCGTTCTAAAAAAGAAAAAGCCACTACCGGATATTAACTTTTTAAACACAATAAACTATTCATTTGATGAGGAAAATCCTGAAGAATTAAAACAGTATCCCGGCGTTTTTTCATCCGGAAATATCGATTATGCCACACAGTTTTTAATGGATACCATCAACATAAATAAAGATGAACCTACTGTGCTTGATTTAGGCTCGGGTAACGGAGTAATTGCCCGATATGTTCAAAAAAGGTATCCGGAAGCAGAATTACATCTGATGGATGATTCAATTTTGGCCATTGAATCATCAAAACTAAATCTGGATGAAAATAACACTCATTTTCATTGGGAAGATTCATTAGAGAACATTACAACCGGGTTTGATCTCATCCTTTCAAATCCTCCCTTTCATTTTGGCCATGAGACGAATATTGAGGTATCCTTAAAACTTTTTTCGGAAGTGGCAAAAGCATTAAAACCAAATGGCCGGTTTGTGTGCGTTGCAAATCAGCATCTAAACTACAAGGTGCATTTAGAGAAGATGTTTACATCGGTTGATATTCTTTCACAGAATAAGAAATTTATTATCTACCAGATATCCTGATTTTTCTTGATATTTCGATAAGTAGATAACACATTACTAAATCAACTATTTGGGAGGAAACAACTTCAAGATACTATTAGAATTCAAATGGGTCTACTTAATAAGTTAGGATCTCAGTTACATTACAGTACCTTATAACTGTTGATTTCTCATCAGCTCTTAATAAATTCTAATTACTTCTTATGGCACAATCAAGAATTTCAACGGGTCTTAGTGACCTTGATAGCATTATAAAAGGCGGATTAGTCAAGCAAAAAGCATATTTATACCGTGGAGATGCCGGTACAGGAAAATCCACAGCAGGGTATCATTTTCTTGAGGAAGGGTTAAAACAGGGGGAATCTACTTTGTTGATCACGTTGGGTGAATCACAAGAGAACGTATTACAAAATGTTTCCCAAATGGGAATAGATCTTTCCAAATCCGTTTTTCTAGATTTAAGTCCTTCTGACGATATGTTCGCCGAAGCCGGCAATTACTCAGTTTTTCCGTCAGCTGAAGTGGAGTCTGATCCGATAACGGATGAAATTATAAACGCGATTAACAGGCACAAACCAACGCGTGTAATGCTGGACTCACTTACTATACTACAGCACCTCACTCAAGACACGTTTCAGTATAGAAATATGGTTCTTTCATTTATTCGATTTGTCTGCTCAAAGGGTGCAACTCTGGTGATGACCTCAGAATCAGATGTTGATAAGCGGGATGATGAAGCCGAATTCTGGGTTGATGGTATAATTAATTTTATTCATACGCCTTATTGGAGGCAATTGAATGTAAAAAAATTCAGAGGGTCTGATTTTCACTCCGGAAATCACTCTTTTATAATTACCGGGAATGGAATCAGTGTTTATCAACAATTACAGCCCGGTGCTTTAAAAAGAACTTTTGAAAGCACGCGTCATTCCTTTGGAATCAATGGAATGGACACCATGCTCGCCGGAGGAATTGAACGTGGAACTATAACCATGGTAACGGGGCCTACCGGGGTTGGAAAAACCAATCTGGGGATTCAATTTATGAAAGAAGCTGCTTCACGAAATGACCGTTCTGTCATTTACACTTTTGAGGAGTCCGTTGATGTAATTATCAAACGATCAAAACTCATTGGTGTTCCTGTTGATGAGATGATCGAAACCGGTAATCTTCAGATAAAATACATACCACCCTTTGGCTACTCTCCCGATGAGTTTTCTAACATGGTTCAGACCGATATCGAAAAAAACAATACTAAAAATGTAATGATCGATACCGTGAAGGCCTACAGCTTATCCGTGCGCGATGGAAACTCGCTTGAACGGTTACATTCCCTCTGTATTTATATGGGCAATATGGGAGTAACAACATTTTTAATTAGCGAAACGCCAAATATTACGGGAGAATTTGTCACAACAAATCTTAATGCGAGTTACCTGGCTGACAATATTATTTTTCTACGTTATATGGAGATAAACGGTGAATTGAGAAAAGCGATTGGGGTTTTAAAGAAAAGACTCAGTGATTTTGAAAAGACCATTCGGGAACTCACCATTTCATCAAACGGAATTACCGTTAGTGAACCTCTAACTCATTTACGGGGAATACTGAGCGGTTTACCTCAAAGAATAGATGAATAAAACAGTTGACCTGAAATACTCCCTCTTTATAAAGCTCTCTGCCAGAGCTGACAAAAAGTTGCTTTCAACTTTGTTTGAGGGAGAGTTCAGTTTAACTGACAATCCGGAGACGTTAAAAAATGGAAGTGTTGATTTAATAATCATGGACGCCTATTCCGTCCATATTCATAAAAAACAAATAGTAGAATTAAAGAACGAATTGGCACCTGTTTTGCTGCCGCTTCTTGTTTTAATTGGCAAAAAAGGCCCACCGCTCCCCGAAAGTATTTGGGATATTGCTGACGATGTGATCGAAATTCCGGTTTCAAAACGGATTATTCAAGCACGTGTTCGATTGCTGTTAAAAACTCGCAAATATTCTATTGATTTGGACAGGGACCGTTCTGACTTACTGAAGAAAAACGATACCATTAGTATGTATTTCAATGCTATTGACAAAGCAAAAAATGGGATTTTAATAACGAATCCGAATGTAGAAGATAATCCTATTATATTTTGCAATAAGACATTTCAGGAGTTAACAGGCTATAAAAAGGATGAGGTTATTGGACGAAATTGCCGGTTTTTGCAAGGCCCGGATACTGATCAGCAAAAAATAGATAATCTGCGTGAAGACATTTCTTTAGGTAACCCCCACAAAACAGTTCTTAAAAATTATAAAAAAGATGGCACCCGGTTTTGGAATGAGTTAACCGTTTCACCTATAAAAACCGATGATGGCACAATCGATTACTTTATAGGAATACAAAATGATATTACCGAATTAATACAAACCCAAGAAAGACTGGAACAATCTCGTGACGAATGGGCAAGTATAGTAAATCATAGTCCTGATATCATTCAGATTTCCGTAGACGGAGTTATTCGTTTTATGAACCCTGAAGGAGCTGTAATTTATGGTTATTCTTCTCCGGCAGATCTAATTGGGAAAACGGTTCATGAAATGCACGATTTGCCTGAAGTCCACGAAAAAACAAAAGAAAGACTTTCCCTATTAAAACGTAACGAGACGGTTCCCCCTATTATTTACAGTTTCACTCAACCTAACGGGGAAAAAAAACATATAAAAATCTTTTCCATTTCAGTGATGTACAATGGAGAAAAAGCTGTTCAATCCGTAGGTCAAGACATCACAAATATTATAGAGGCAAAAAAGGAACTCGAAGAACTGCTGAAACAGAAACAAACTCTTTTGTTGGAAATTCATCATAGGGTAAAAAATAACCTTGCTGTAATTAACAGCCTGATTGATATCCAAATGATGGGTTTTGATGACGAAGAAACCCGTTTAACAGAGGTACTCAGGGGAGTTCAGTCGAGAATTATTTCAATTTCAAAAGTGCATGAACTGCTATATCAGCAAGAAGATTTAAATCAGATCAGATACGACCATTATGTAAAAAGTTTGACCGAATACTTAAGCCACTCTTTTGGTGAGAAAGAATCTATAGAGTTTACGTTAGACTTAGCTCCAATGAATTTGAGTCTTGATCAGGCAATTCCCTGTGGATTGTTACTGAATGAATTGATCGCTAATACAATAAAACACGGTTATAACCCTGCAGACAAGAAAAAAATTGACATCAGCATTCAATCTGATAATGAGTTTGTATCCATTTCTTATCGCGATTATGGTTCAGGACTTAAAGATTCTGATGTATTTGATGAAGGTGGTAATTTCGGAATGATTGTCATCAGAACACTAATGAATCAATTAGAAGCAGAACTGGATCATCTGCCGGGCAAGGGATTTCATGTCTCCATTCGCTTTAAAAAGATGAACTATACAGGGTATACAAGTTAATAAATCCTATACCCAAGGTGATTGATCCGCAGCCAGCGCAATTTTTGCGGTATCAATGGCTATCACAAGCTCTTCATTTGTGGGCACTACGTAAACATCTGTTTTGGATGAGTTAGCACTGATTTTTTGAATCTTTCCTCTCTCTGCATTTTGATTTTTATCCCCATCAACCGAAATCCCCAAATAGTCCATCTTCGCCAATGATTGTTGGCGAATTAGCGGAGAATTTTCACCAATACCTGCCGTAAAAATGATGGCGTCACATCCATTCATAGCGGCAATGTACGATCCGATAAACTGCTTTATTTTATAACAAAACACATCAATCGCCTGTTGACACCGTCGATCCCCATTTCCCGCTTCTTCAATTAAATCACGCATGTCACCGGCATAGCCGCTCAACCCTAATAATCCACTGTGACGGTTCAGCAATGCGTGCAGATTTTTCAGAGGCAGTTCCTCTTTTTCCACAAGGTAAAACAAAATCGATGGGTCGATATCTCCGCTTCGGGTTCCCATCACCAAGCCCGAAAGGGGCGTAAATCCCATAGATGTATCAATCGATTTCCCACCATCAATAGCGGAAATAGAAGCACCGTTACCCAAATGGCAGGTTATTACTTTGGTTTCGGACATTGGTTTATCGATCAACTTGTAATACTGACGGCTCACGTAGTAATGCGAGGTCCCGTGAAATCCATATCGCCGGATTTTATAGCGCCGGTACAACCGGTTGGGAATTCCATACAAATACGCTTCAGGCGGCAGGGAGTGATGAAAAGCCGTATCAAAAACAGCAACGTGAGGTACATCAGGCAGGTTTTTCTGTGCAGCCTGAATACCCTTTAAATTTGGCGGATTATGCAGTGGAGCAAGATCAAACGCCTCTTCAATAGCTTCCAGTACATCTTTATCAATAAGGACCGAATCCTTAAACATTTCACCGCCATGCACCACTCGGTGCCCTACAGCTTTAATATCTGATGGCGATTCTATAATTTTATTTTCGGCACTCAGCAGGTAGTTCATAATCTCCTGCAAAGCTTCGGTATGATTGGAAATACTTCGTGTATCTTTGGTATGGTCTTTACCCGTAGGCTCATGCTTTACAATGGAAGTAACTGCACCAATTCGTTCAATCATCCCCTTGCAAACATCCCTCTCTTCTGATGTTTCAATCAAATTATATTTTACCGACGAACTTCCGCAATTAATAACCAGTATAAGCATCTGTTGGTGATTTTTTGAGTTGATTGTAATCTACTTATAGTATCACCGGTGAGTTTCTTTGTCAAGTTATGAATCGGTAACTGAAGTGGTGCAATTAAGTGATCAAGAATTTTCTTTTTCCATACAGTTCGCAAGCATTATCACCCTCTGGATAATGAGTTCTAAAAAAGCTAATTCCTCTTATGGTGTTCATACTTATAAAAAAAAATATAAACCATGTAATATACATTACTATAAAAAATAAAATATTAAGTGTACTCTTGTTAATATTGGAAATATTAATACTAAATGAATAATAAATTATTAATTTTGCTGCCAGAATTAAGTAGAGATAATATACATGGAATGGCTCCATCCACCTATTTCTTCAAAGGGTTGTACAGGCGATTAACAGTTAGAAATCGGAAGAAAGTATTCGTTTTAGGATTTCATAAAACGGGAACCACTTCTCTTGCAAAAGCACTGGTTGTATTAGGATACAGGGTTTGCGGATTTGTAAATCCACCCATAAATTATACTCCCCAAACCCATACCAAAGATGAATTGTTTGAAGCAACATATAAACCGTTGTTAAATGAATATGATGTTTTCGAGGATACTCCCTGGTTTATTTTCTATAAAGAATTGTTGGAATTATACCCGGACGCAAAATTCATTCTTACAAAAAGGCCAGTGGATAAATGGTACAAAAGTGCCCTTAAACATTTTGGCGGCTATGACAGAAAGAGTTACCACTGGATTTATGATGGCAAGGGCGATCCAGAAGGAAATAAGGAACTGTATATCAATAAATATACAGAGCATAACGAAGCTGTTATCAAGTATTTCAAAAAAAATAATAAAGAACTTTTAGTCATGAATATGCCGGAAGATTTTAACTGGGATGTGATATGCAATTTTTTAAATTGCAGTAAACCATTTGGGGATTTTCCTCATGCAAATTCTGCCACGGATCGAGTAACCATTAAGCGAAGATTGATATACGCTTTAAAGAGAAAATATTATAAGTGGGGTACAAAACCATGAGTTAAAAATGGGTATTTCTTGGTTATGAACCGGTAATTGGAGTAACGCAACGAAATCCCAAAAAGTAACTTTCTGTGTCATCCAAAACACCAACCCGCCAGTAATTTCGCGAAATATTTTCCCAATGCCTGAAACTGCCTCCACGAATGACTCTCATGCCCTGTTCCTCCAAAGGATAATGTTCCGTAGAGTCTACTTCGGTTCGATAGAATGCATACCACTCCCCAATCCATTCTGCTACATTACCGCTCATGTCGTAAATACCCAATTCATTCGGTTTTTTTGATCCCACCCAAAAACTGTATCCACCACTGTTTTCATCATATCGAGCATATTCTTTCAACTCAGCCTCTTCATTCGTTCCTGCATACAGATGTTTCTTTCCCCCTGAGCGTGCGGCAAATTCCCACTGCTGTTCGGTTGGGAGATCGTACCCGTAAGCCCGACAAAATTCCCGGGCATCAACCCAGTTTACAAATACAACAGCTCTATCTCCGCGCCCGCGTTCATCATCTTGTGGAAGTCGCCGATCTGTGGCACGGGCAAACGCATCATATTGGGCATAGGTTATTTCATACGTGCCGATCTTAAAATCAGGTAAAGTTACTTCATGCAAGGGAATTGAGTCATCATTTTCTTCAAATATCAGATCGCCCATCAAAAATGTACCGCCCGGAACCGATGTCATTTCCATTGGCAAAAGCTGATCTTGAACAGATGTTTTGAAGATTACACAACCGGTTACAAACAAAATCAACGAGATGAAGAAGAGTAGTTGTTTCATATACTAATAATATAGTACATGAACGAGAAATTCCAAACCTTAAAAATTACATCCAAATACATGGTTCGGAAAGCCCTTCAAAAAAAATGAGAGAGTACTCATTACAAATACGCATTAGATAATGAGAACCTATCAAAAATAAAGTCTCTTTATTACTACTAAATAATCAAGTTTAAAAAAATTAACCCATTATGACATCTAAAGAAATAACTAATTCTAACTCAACCAATACGTACTCAGGGTTTTTCTGGGTTCTTATTTGTCTGTTTACATTTACTTTAACGGCTTGCAGCGACGATAACCCTATTAATATTGAAGATGAAGACCCTGAAGAAACAATTGAAATTTCTGCGGAATTTTCAGTCAGTAATGATGAACCAACTGTCGGCGAAGAAGTAACCCTCGATGCCGGTGAATCTACTATTTCTGAAGCGGGAAGCTCTTTACAATACAGCTGGACTCTCATCGCGCCGGATAACAGCGAAGCGGAACTCGAAAATACCGACGCAGAAGAAACCAGTTTTACAGCCGACATTGGCGGTGAATACGAAATAACCCTCGAGGTAACTTTTGATGACCTTACCGACACGGAAGAGAAAGTTATAGAAGCCTTAGCATATGAGGAGCTTAACAGTAATATCACCGAAAACAGAACGTTGTTTTCAAATACTCTTTATCGGGTTACAAGTGGCTTTGTAGTCAGTGCAGAACTCACCATTGAACCGGGTACAGTTATTGAGTTTGAAGAAAATACCGGCATTCAGTTTAATGAAAACAGCATTATTATTGCTGATGGTACCGAACAGGATTCTATCCGGTTTACCGGTACAGAGCAAAATCCCGGACATTGGGACGGCTTGCAGGTTTCCGGTACAGAAAGCCCAAATAACATCATGAACTATGTTGTTATTGAATACGGAGGTAACAGAGGATTTTGGACATCATCTGAAGTGTTTGCCAATCTTACCGTTGGTGGAAGAATTAGCTCTGAGAATGCAAGGCTTCAATTAACAAATAGCACCCTGCGGCATAGTGCAGGAGTAGGAATGAGAATGACCAACGAATCGAGCTTACAGGATTCCGAAAATAACACCTATACCCAAAACGAAGAAGCCGCTGTATATACGGAAGCAAACCTGATCAATTATCTTGATTCAAATTCTGATTATACCGGAAACGAGAACGATTATGTGGCTGTGTCCGCCGCTCCAGTAACGGAAACAGATCGGGTGTGGAATGCATTAAATGTTCCCTATCGAATCAATGGCACAGTTGTGGTGAATGATATCAACCTTACCATAGCCGCTGGTGCAGAGTTCGAATTTACAAATGGTTCTGCTCTCGATTATACAGGTGATGAGACATTTTTAGTTGATGGAAATGAAAATAATCCAATCTTATTTACCGGTGTAGAGAAAGAAAAAGGATGGTGGGCTGGCGTCTGGGTAAATGATGCCGAAAACCCTGATAACCGAATGAATTATGTGGTTATGGAATATGGGGGTGGAGACAGTTTCTGGAGTACTCATAGTGAATACGCAAACCTGATTATTGGTGGGCGAACCGAAACCAGTGATGCACGAATGCAAGTTACTAACAGCACATTTT
Organism: Balneolaceae bacterium; assembly: GCA_040876545.1. Classification (GTDB taxonomy): domain Bacteria; phylum Bacteroidota; class Rhodothermia; order Balneolales; family Balneolaceae; genus SW132. The sequence continues at coordinate 33,472 of JBBDPF010000032.1, forward strand.
CTAACAGTGGTGGATATGGTTTAAAGATTTCAGGTGATGGCTCAAATATGCCCGACTCCGAAAATAATACCTATACTGAAAATGAATCAGGTGCTGTCTATTTATCAGCCAATAACATGCACCATTTGGATAGCAATTCGGACTACACAGGAAACAGTAGTGATTTTGTACGCGTTACAAGTACGGATGTTTTGGGCAGCCAAATCACCTGGAACAAATTAAATGTTCCTTATCGTCTTTCCGGTTCAACCGTTGTTCGCGAAGTTGAACTCACCATCAATCCCGGCGTTGAAATTGAGTTCACAAGTGGGGCTGATTTTGATGTTACGGATGAAAGTATCATTAAAGCGATTGGTACAGAAGAGGATAACATCGTCTTTACCGGTACCGAAGAGGCTGCCGGTTGGTGGAATGGCATGTTAATCCAAAGCCCAAATCCTGCCAACGAGATGGATTACGTTACCTTCGAGTATGGCGGTGGTGATAGTTTCTGGACAGGACAAGATGAAAATGCCAACTTAATTATCGGTGGAAGAATTGCTGATTATGAAGGCTTTTTGAACATCACCAATAGTACTTTAAATCATAGTGAAGGAGTAGGAGTTTACGTGCGAGATCACTCAACAGCCAATGCTGATATTTGTGATTCAAATAGCTTCTCAGATAACCAAGAAGGGAATTGTCTGGTAGAATAAGGCATTAAAATTTCCCCTTAATACTATGTGACCTCAATACCCGGTTGGCAGAACGCTTCCGGGTATTTTTTTTGCGCACAACCAATGCTTTCCTTTTTTATTCATCTGGATAGTGCACTTTCCGTCGTATCTATAACAGAGTTTGATTTATCAACACTTTCATTGCTTATTTCCATGTAAATCAAACCTTTGTTTTGATGTATTTCAGATTCTGAGTGAATACCAGGATTTTCAACGCCCACCTCTTCTTGCATATACTCGCTCGCATTCATAGGTACAACTACAATCATCAACAAACCAGCAGCCGTAAGTAACAGCGGTGCCAAAACTCTACATGCAATATGCTTTAAGATCTCCATTTTTATCGGGTTTCAGTTTAAAGATGTATCTGTTAAGAGATCTGGGAAAGGGAAATGTTACAATTTCTAATCTAAAAACAATGGTTACACGTTCTATAAAAAGCAAAGAAAGAAGTACCTTACGTGTTCAAACTCATTTTTGATGACTTTTACCAAGCTTAATCCATGCAAAAAGAATTTCAGCTTCGAGTATTACCGGAAGTTGCCGCTGACCCGAAAAAGCTCCGCGAACATATTTCTAAAGAGACAACAATTTCCGGGGATGACATTCATCACATCGAAATTTTAAAACGCTCGATTGATGCCCGCCAGAAACAGGTCATCATCAATCTGAAAATTAAGCTTTATGTGAACGAGCCGTTTGTGGATGAACCTGTTCGTCTTCCGGATTACCCGGATGTGAGCAGCTCTGAAGAAGTGATTATTGTTGGAGCGGGTCCTGCAGGAATGTTTGCCGCGCTTCAACTTATCGAAGAGGGTAAAAAGCCGGTTTTGATTGAGCGTGGAAAAGACGTGAAAGAACGCATCAAAGACCTGAAAAGCATCAACGTTCAGCACATCGTAAATGAGGATTCAAACTACTGTTTCGGTGAAGGCGGCGCCGGAACGTATTCTGATGGTAAGCTTTACACACGATCAAAAAAACGTGGGAATGTTCAGAGCATTCTTGAGCTATTTGTTGGATTTGGAGCTACGAAAGAAATACTGGTTGAGGCCCATCCCCATATTGGAACCAACAAACTCCCTCCCATCATCGCAAACATGCGCGAATGTATTCTTAATTCAGGTGGAGAGATTCACTTTAATACAAGGGTGACTGACTTTATCCTGAATGGTGATCAAATTGAAGGCGTAAAATCGTTGGATGGGAAGGTGTTCAAATCAAACCACGTAATACTTGCCACGGGACATTCAGCCCGGGATATTTTTGAACTGCTCCATCAAAAAGGAATTGAGATTGAACTAAAGCCACTTTCCATTGGCGTTCGGGTGGAGCATGAGCAATCTCTGATCGATTCCATTCAATACAGCTGCGATGATCGCGGTCCCTACCTTCCGCCATCCGCGTACAGCATTGTAAAGCAAATTGGCGGGCGTGGGGTTTACTCGTTTTGCATGTGTCCGGGCGGAGTGATTGCGCCCTGTGCCACAAAACCCGGCGAAATTGTTACAAACGGCTGGTCATCATCACGAAGAGCACGATCAACCGCTAATTCCGGAATTGTTGTGGAACTGAAACGGAAAGATTTTGAACCGTTTGCTATATATGGTCCGCTTGCCGCCATGGAATTTCAAAAAAATATTGAGCAAAAGGCATGGGTTGAGGGAGGAAAAACACAAACTGCCCCAGCACAGAGACTTGTAGATTTTGTTGAAAATAGAATTTCTGATGATCTGCCAAATACCTCATACTCTCCCGGTATTACTTCCGTAGATTTAAAATCCGTACTGCCCGATTTTATTCATCAAGCCTTGCAAAACGGCTTTAAAGAATTTGATAAATCCATGCGTGGTTATCTGACCAACGAAGCCGTCGTTCACGCGCCCGAATCCCGAACATCCTCACCCGTAAGTATTCCACGAGATTATAAAACGTTGCAGCATGTACGAATCAAAGGTCTCTACCCGTGCGGAGAAGGCGCCGGTTATTCAGGCGGGATTGTGTCTGCCGCAATGGACGGGATTAAATGCGCGAAAAAGATCACAGAAAACTCTTAAAGTTCGATTAATTGAAATATTGGTATTTAACGAGTTCACACTTTTCGTCATTCCGGCCTCCGAGCCGAAATCTTTCATCTTTCCAAAGGTTTGAAGATGTCTTATCGGAAACAGCATGATAAAATGAAAGGTTTCGGTACATTAATCGAATTCAGACCTAAATCCACTTCTCGATTGCCTTTTTAGATAAAATTGATAACAAATTGAGATTTTCTCCGTACAAAATGTTATCTAACCAAAAAGCATCATTCATTTTATCGCAAGAGTATGGACATCGAAATGTTAACTTGGATTTTTCTAATTGGAGGAATTCTCCTCATGCTTCTGGAATTTGTAGTTCCCAGTGGCGTGGCTCTATTTTTAGGGTTTAGTGGATTGACGATCGGCTTACTTCGGTTTTTCGGAATTCTGACAGATCCCACTCTCTCGATTTCAGCCTGGCTAATTTTATCAGTCGGACTCACGATCGCCATCAGGCCATTCATCAAAAAATATCTAAAACCGGAAAGCTTCTTTAAGTATGCCGATGAAGATTTTGAAGCGATGGATCAAATTGTTGAGGTCATAAAACCCATCACCGATAAAGATAACAGCGGTAGAATTCGGTTTGATGGCGTTTCCTGGCAAGCCCGATCGCTTGAAGGAGACATCAAAAAAGGACAAAAAGCACGCATTCGATTTCGCGAAAACACCACATGGATTGTAGAATCTATGGGTGTGATTGATCCTCCCAAAGACCAACTTAAACAACCTAATAAAAACTAATATGTGGACAACACTACTCATCTTTTTTGTGGTTTTATACGTTATTGTAACCCGCCTGTTTATCATTGTTGAAATGCGAGAAGAGGTTATCCAGGAGCGGCTTGGTAAATTCAAAAAAACCTTAAATCCCGGCTTTCACTTTATGATTCCGTTTGTGGATCGCGCAGCTTATCACCAGGAAATGCGCGAACAGGTGCTTGATGTGCCCAGTCAAACGTGTATCACAAACGACAATATTGAGGTTTCGGTTGATGGGCTCATCTACGTAAAAGTGATGGATTCCTACAAAGCGAGCTACGGCATTTCTGAATATGTAGCGGCGGCCGTAAATCTGGCTCAAACAACTATGAGAAGCGAGGTTGGAAAAATTTCTCTGGATGATACATTCTCGGAACGAGAAAAAATGAATGAGAATATCGTTCAGGAAATCGATAAAGCGGCTGACCCCTGGGGAATTAAAGTGACTCGGTATGAGATCAAAAATATTCGTCCCTCCAACGAAATTGTGGATACAATGGAGAAGCAGATGGAAGCCGAACGGGAAAAACGGGCAGACATTACCAACTCGGAAGGATTTCGGGAATCACGAATTAATGAATCGAAGGGGGAACAACAGAGTCAGGTGTTGATTTCTGAAGCGCAACGTCAGCGTAGAATTAATGAAGCGAAAGGACGCGCACAGGAAATTCAGCTGGTAGCAACGGCCACCGCCAAGGGAGTAGAACGAGTAGCAAAAGCCATCGAACGTCCCGGCGGAGATATGGCCATAAAAACAAAACTTGTTGAGCAGTATATAGATCAATTTGGGAAAATCATCAAAAGTACCAATGTATCAGTTCTGCCTACCGAAACTGCCAATTTAAAAACCTTTTTTGAGGGCGTTTCAACCATCAGCAGCCACACCAAAGATGGCAACTCTACTACCAAAGAATCTAACCAAAAGGGAGCATAACCATGGAAGCACTTGAACTCATTAGCCAGGTACTACTGGCACTATTTGCCGTTTATTTAACCTTTAAATTTTTACAGGCCATTCGTATGGTTCCAAACCAGTATGCACACATTGTGGAACGGCTTGGGAATTATCACAAAACATTGGGGCCCGGTTTTCATGCCCTAATTCCGTTCTTTGACAAAGTTGTCTACAAGCAGGATTTACGTGAGGAAACCATAGAAGTAGAGCCTCAGGAATGTTTCACCAAGGATAATGTGAAGGTAGAAGTGGATGGCGTTCTTTACCTGAGCGTAGTTGACCCTGTAAATGCCAGCTACGGAATTACCAACTACCGGTATGCTGCCGTACAGCTTGCACAAACAACAACCCGTTCTGTAATTGGCCTGCTTGATTTAGATGAAACGTTTGAAGAGCGAGCAAAAATGAGCAAGGAAGTTGTGAAGGTTTTGGGTGATGTTGAGCGACTTTGGGGAATTCGTGTTCACCGGTATGAAATCAAAAATATTTCCACACCACGAACGGTACAAAAAGCGATGGAACGACAAATGACCGCTGAGCGGGAGCGACGTGCCGTAATTGCCAGATCGGAAGGTGTCAGGGATTCTAACATCAACGACGCTCAGGGGCGACGTGCAGAAATTGTAAATATCTCGGAAGCCGAAATGCAGCGAAGAATTAATGAAGCAGAAGGATGGGCTCAGGAGATTGAAGCCATTGCGGAAGCAACAGCTGTGTCGATTGAAAAAATTGCCGATGCACTCTCAAAACCAAACGGTCTTGATGCAATGCAGCTTCAGCTAAAAGAGAAATACCTTAGCGTATTAGGTGGTTTGGGTAAAGATGAAAATCGGATCATCCTGCCGAAGGATCTGTCGAATTACGATTCGTTGATGGAAGGACTCTCACTTGACGACTTAAAAATGAAATAAATATATAGTCTGCTGGCTTGCTGAGGCTAATTTTATAAATAGAAGATTTATGTAAGAAACATGGGAACTTATGTAAGTGCTTAAGGTGCAAGGTATCGAAAGTCGCTAATAACGATACCTGCATATTTTATTATTTTCTGCTCAAAAAAATAATAAATTCAAAAATATGCTTTAGTTATAGTGTATAATTCTATACACTATTGTTGTTGTCTCAAAGAATTAAACCAGATTTATTATGTCCGCTCTCTCTCGACTCTTTATACTTGCTATTTCTACTTTTTTAATGCTAACAATCTCACCGCTCGATTCTGTCGTTAAGGCATCTAATCCCGGTTCGGATAATGACACATACGAAGAACGCCTTGCTGAATTAGCCAATTTTTTCAAATCTGAAGGGTTGAATATTGATGAAATACTGAGTGATTCCCGTTTTGAACTTTATGAGGATATTGGAAAAAAGTTTACAAATTCAGCTGAAAAACGCACGTTAAATCTTGAAGAATATAAGGGCGTTCTTGGGTTTGCTGATAAAAAATCTCGAATTTCCGAATTCATCAATGATAACAGAACCCAGCTCGAAAAAGCAGAAGCCGAATACGGCATTCCAAAATATGTGATTGCTGCGATCATTGGCATTGAATCAGATTTCGGGAATAATATTGGACAACATAATCCTTTCAACGCTTACGCCTCCATGTACGCCGTTGATTACCGAGCTGATTTTGCAAAAGCACAGCTAAAAGAACTAATCCTTTTTGTAGAACGCCACGAAATTGATGTTTACGAACTCAAATCCAGCTACGCCGGTGCGATGACTTTTGCCCAGTTTATCCCCTATTCACTTAACAAATGGTTTGTAGGAGACGATATTTTTGACATGAATAACAATATCATGTCTGTAGCTAACTACCTTGCCTACTTTAAAAATATTACCGGCAGTGTAGATCGTGCGGTTTTCAGATACAATCCAAGCGAACTTTACACAAGTGCAGTAATGGCACTTGCTGAGGAAGCCGAGACCATGATTTAAGATTTTTTCTGTTCGATATAATAACTCTGGAGATGAAAAAAGAATGGGGAAAAAGATGGGCGTGCTATCTGATATTGAACATTCGAGTTAATTAACTCACAATAGATCATCCCCCAGCTCTCTTCGTTCGTCTCCCCCTTCCGCCGGTAGTAGGACATGTCAAAGGGAGACTCTTTATCCTGAAAATCAGCCTTTCTGATAAAGTGTTTTCTACTTCTTGAAAAACTGTAGTAAGTTATACGCCCTAACTAAAAACAGACTTCATCAAAACACTTCATGGATAATTACGATTTTGAACTTCCTCTTACCGTTCGGGATTATGAGTTAGATACACAGGGATTAGTAAATAACTCCGTTTATCAAAACTATCTCGAACACGCCCGTCACGAATTTTTGAAAAGCATTGGTTTGAATTTTAATGAGCTCCACGAAAAAGGGACCGATGCAGTGGTGCACAAAATTGAGCTGGAGTATAAACGTCCGCTTACTTCAGATGAAGAATTCGTCGTTCGCACACGGGCTGAACAGGATGGGAATGTCCGTTTCGTGTTCATTCAAGATATTTATCGAAAATCAGATAATGAGCTATTATTAAAAGGAAAAGTAACCGCTGTATTTATGAGCAACGGACGGCCTATTCGTCCGCCAAAAGAGGTTGTTCAGGCTTTGGAAAGCCATCGAAAATAAAACCCGAAAGGATAGCTTTTCTATTCAATTTTGTTCTGATTAAAGTAACCTAAACCGGAGCGAATATGAATCACAGAGAAGCAGAAATCAAAGATGTTGAATACAGCTGCGCCTATTGCGGTGAGATCAATACAACGTTTGTAGATCCATTACAGGGGAATAGTTATTCCTACATCGAAGACTGTCAGGTTTGTTGCCAGCCTAACCTTTTGAATATTCACTATGATGAGTGGACAAAATCGTTTCAAATCCGGGCGGAGCAGTCGGGGTAAATCTACAGAATCATCACCCTTCCCGCGTTGCACTAAAATTATACCTAAAATTGAGTCTTGCTGAGCGAGTTGACCAGCTGTATTGACTATTTGTGTACGAAGTAGGGTTTATGATTTCATCATCTGATTGGCGGGAGTTGAATAGATCACGAACATTAAGTGATAGTGATCCACGACCATCAAAAAGTTCTTTAGCCAATCCGGTGCCTACAAAAGCACTACCTGATTCTTGCCCCTGTGTGGTTTGACGCGCTCCACGATAGTACACATTCGATTGAAAATTCCATCCTTCAAGAAATTCCCATCTCAACCGTAATCGACTATTAAATGATTCGGATTCACTGGTATAAATTTCACCTTCAAATTCTCCGTCCCTGTTCGACTGATATAAGTTTACACTTCCCGATAGCTGCAAATCTTCAAACAGGTCCTGATCGGCAGAAAATTCTATACCCCAGGCATCTTCGGTAGCAAGATTAATCGGTCGCCTTGTGGTAATTCCTTCCGAATCAATGGTAGATACCCGTTCAATCACACCGGTTCTATAGCGATAGTACACGCTGGAAAGCAATGAGCCTGACTCCCACATTTTTAAATACCCAAGTTCATAAGAATTGCCAATTTCCGGATCCAAATCCGGGTTTCCCACCTGTCTGCTTCGATTATCACTAATCTCTGTAAACGGTAACAAAAGCCCCGACCAAGGACGAGAAATTCTTCGGCTATAACTTACCTGAAATGAATTTTGCTCATTTAGTGAATAGGATAAAAACAAGCTCGGAAACAGGTTTGTATAATTCTGATCGCTTTGCTCACCCACCTCATCCAGTCGTGATTCTATTTGAGTATTTTCTGCACGAAGACCCATTTGATAGGTGAACGCATCAAAACTACCTGAATAATTCACGTATGCAGCATTCACATTTTCTGAATACGTAAAATTATCGCTTACGCCTACACCCTCTTCAAGAGGTTCCCAATTGTTGTTTATAAACTCCTCGGCGATATAATCATTTTCTTCCCATTCAAAATTTAATCGTGTTCCGGCCTCAAATCTTCCGGCATCGCCAATAGGTCTTTCATAATCAGTATCAAACCGCAGCTCGCTATACACTTCATCAGAAAATGTTCGTTGATTCTGAGAATCTGCCGAACCTTCTTCAACCACTTCGAAAAGACTTTCATCTTCATTTTGATTTCCAAATTCATAATCAGCATCTACGGTCAATCGATGATCATCTCCTTCAAATTTGTTTTCGTATTGAAGCCGCACATCGTAATCTTGCTCCCGGGATTGCTCAATATCCCGGCGATTGGACAACCGTAAAATATCCCAGTCGTCAGAAACATCACGATAAACCCCAGGCTGCCCTGTATCGTAATCGGTATAAAATCGATCACTGTCTTCTTCCCCATCTTCAAGACTAATTCGTGAGGAAACGGTTAATAGTTGATCAGCCGGCAAAAAGAAGTCTGCCCCAAAATAAGCACTTCCTTCCACCTCACTTTCTATAACATCGCTGGTTTCAGAAAAAGCATAGCTCGTATCCGCATTTACACTTTGAAAGGTGCTCCCGCTTTCCGGCTCACGTTCATATTCGAAATCGAGATTTAAAAACCAGTTTATGTTATTTTTGTAGTAATTGAGATTCACTCCCGCGCCATGATCATGCGGATAACCTACATTAGATTGAATACTTCCATTAAATCCAAGTTCTTGATTGTCTACCAGAATAATATTGATGATTCCTGCTGTACCTTCTGCTGCATATCGGGATGATGGGTTGGTAATAATCTCGATCTCCTCAATCATACTTGCCGGAATGCTTGCCAGTGCATCAGTCCCACTTCGTACTAAGCTCGACGGTCTATTGTTGATCAACACTTGAACGCCTTGATTTCCCCGAAGACTCACATTTCCTTCAAAATCTGTCGTTATAGAAGGCACATTATCCAATACATCAAGGGCTGATCCTCCGAGACTTGTAATATCACTCCCAACATTAAAACTGCGGCTGTCAAAATTCATCTCCATGTACGAGCGCTCTCCCTCAACTAATACCTCTTCAAGTTCAGCATCAGCAGGTGTTAGGGTGATTCTTCCCAGATCCGTCGCCTCTCCTTCAGTAACCACAATATCCGTTGTAAAATCTGAATAGGAGATATAAGAAACCCGAATAATAAAATTTCCGGGTTCCGATTCAAGAGTAAACTCACCCTCGGCGTTACTCACTACTCCCGTTATTGTATCTGTTTCTGTTTCATCAAAAAGAGCAACACTTGCATTCGGCACTGCATTTCCCTGTTGATCAACAATTACACCTTTTATTTCTCCTTCTCCCTGGGCGTAAGCTGTTTGTAATCCGGTAAACATCAGGACAAACAAAATGGGCAGAAAACGAACTCTCAATAAATATTCAAACATTATTTGACTCAGTCATTAAAACGTTGTTTTAGTTTTCACTCATAAGTTTAACAATAAACTTTGCTGTAAAATTGATTGAAATCTGTATCAATTTTGAAGTTTACGCCTGTTTTACATTCTTTAAACTAATCGTGAGGATATGCCACTGATTTTCGACTTCATATTCAACTCCATTCAAATATTGATCAGCTATTCGCTTAACAATGGAGAGTCCCAGCCCAATAGATTCTGAGCTTTGATCCCCCTTCCGAAATCGTTCAAATAATTCAGACGGTTCCACCGCCAGCTCTTTTCCGGTATTGGCAACCACCCATTTTTGATGGGTTAACTCAATCCTGATTTGTCCATTTTCAATATTGTGCTTGATGGAATTCTGAAGCAAATTCGACAAAATAATATCTGCCAGTGCAGGATGTAAATCTGCTTCCACATCTTTTTCAATCTCTGTTTCTATCGACAGATTGTTGAGCTCTATAAACTCTCTAAATATGTCTATTCCGTCTTCAATCAGCTTGCTCAAATTTACAGACTGACTGCTGTTGTATTCATGATTCTCAATTTTTGTCAGCAGTGCCAGAGATTCACTTAAATGAGAACATTTTTTAATTGATTTTTCAAGTGATTCTATATATCGGTACTGATCTTTTGTCAAGGGTGTTTCTGTTAACAATTCCAGATTTCCCTTTGCAATAGCCAGTGGAGTTTGCAATTCATGGGAGGCATTTTCAGAAAATTCCTTCAGGTTCTTAAAATCAGAAATAGCTTTTCGAGTCATTTCTTCCACAAACCGGTTCAAGTCATTAAACTCCTTAACTCCTGTTTCTTCTGCCGAAATATGTTTCTTTTCATGAAGTTTAAACTGTTTGATTTTGTTTAGCGTAATGCGAAACGGCTTAAACAATCTACCTGATACAAATAAGCCAATTCCAATGGCCCCAATAATTTGCAGCCCCAAAATCCATAACAATATTTTTGATACCGCTTCAGTAATATCGTCCGATTCTATCATCATTCCATATGTAGAAATGTAGTACGATTGATCATCAATGGTACGATAGGCAGATACTTTTAAATTTCGTTCGTACTGTTCCAAACGATCATGCCAAATCATAGTATCGGTCACCTCTACCCGATCCTCCATTATTTGGTCGAGTATCTGTATAGTAAGATTTTCATCTCCGCTTATATTTTTTCTCCGTCCAAAATCCCGGCCATGCTCCATCAGGTAGGTCACCCGATCAATCCGCTCAAGAAAGTCCCATTTTAGCTCATTATCGATCTCATCTTTAATTATGAAGTAAGAGATAAAGCCGCCTATACCCAGCACGATTAGGGTAACAAGCAGATAGATCAAGATGAACTTTGTAATCAGTTTCATAAATTTTTTCTGGGTACGTTAAATTTGTAGCCAATGCTGTAAACGCTCTGTATATAATCACGGCAACCTGCTTCAATCAGCTTTTTTCGGAGGTTTTTGATGTGTTGATAAACAAAATCAAGATTCCTGAGGTGATCTACATAATCGCCCCACAAATGCTCGGCAATGGTGTTTTTTGATAGCACGTGGTTTTTATTCGAGGCAAAATAGAGAAGCAAATCGTACTCCTTTGGGGTGATGTCTACAAACTGATCATGGACCCGAACTTCGCGGCTCTGGGTATCTATCGCTATTTCGTTTGCATACAGAATGTCATTCCCATCTAAGCTGTTGCGTCGATGCACTGCTTTTATTCTGGCAAGTAATTCAGGCAGCTGAAACGGTTTTGTAAGATAGTCATCGGCGCCAAGTTCAAGTCCTGCAACTTTATCATCCAAAGAGTTTTTGGCTGATATAATAATTGAGCCTGTTTTTGGATTCACGGATTGCAAATCGCGCAGAAGATTAAGACCATTTCCATTGGGAATCATAATGTCGATCAATACCACATCGTAGGTGTACGACATTATTTTATCGAACGCTTTTTTATAGTCCCCCGCCGTTTCGCAGACGTATCCTTCTCCCTTCAGATAGGTGAGAATATTCTCGAGCAGATCCGGATTGTCTTCTACAATCAATAATTTCATAGTTGGAAGATACATTGTAATTCTGAAGAAAAGCTGAAGAAGGATAAAGACCAACTATTACTCATATCGCAACTTGACTATTAAAAACGTAACTTTGTGGGAATGGTGTCTAATTAAATAATCTAACAAAATGCCGCTTCGACAAATAGAGATCGTCATTCCCAAAAATCGAGAAGAGGCTTGCCAAACCCTGCTTTCTGATGATTCGGTAGTTCATTACTGGCAAAGCAGCTCTGAGCAGTCAGGATTTATGTTGAAGGTTTTGGTTGATGCAGTGGATACCGAAATTTTTTTAGATAAAGTGGAGCAACTTTTCTCCAAAGAAGAAGACTACAGATTGGTGATGATTTCTGTAGATGCTACTCTACCCAGAATTGAAGAAAAACCAAAAGAGGTGGAAGAGAAAAGCACTATCCCCGATCGTCCGGCAGATCAGCCCCTGCAAGGAGTTCGTGTCAGTCGGGAAGAGCTCTATTCAGATATTTCCGATGCCGTAGACCTTTCCAGAATTTATATCGCACTGGTTATGTTATCCACTATTGTAGCGGCTTTGGGAATTTTGCGGGATAATACCGCTGTTGTAATTGGTGCAATGGTAATTGCCCCTTTATTGGGACCCAATGTGGGACTGGCACTTTCTACGACTTTGGCTGATTTAGATTTGGGCATTAAATCATTAAAAACAAATTTATCAGGATTAGGCGTGGCATTTTTTATTTCCATCCTGATGGGATTTTTTTTAGATGTTAACGAAGAAGTTTATCAGATTATCAGCCGAACGGAAGTTCACCTGTCCGATATTTCCCTTGCCTTGGCTTCCGGCGCGGCAGGTGTTTTGGCCTACACCGTTGGGATGTCTACCGCGGTTATTGGTGTGATGGTTGCCGTTGCGCTGTTGCCGCCCCTTGTGGTTTCCGGATTGTTACTGGGTGATATGCAGTACGATTTAGCACTTTATTCTGCACTGTTGCTGTGCATTAATGTTATCTGTGTAAACCTGGCCGGGATTGCCACTTTTATTCTGCAAGGAGTACGTCCACGAACGTGGTACGATACACAAAAAGCAAAAAAAGCAAACAAGTTCGCCCTAATACTTTGGGTTTCAACCGTAGTGATACTTGCAGGAGTTATTTATTTTGTTTTGTAAACTGACCTCCAGGGTTTTTATGGCATTACGCCCGATAATCAACCTATACAAACGCAGTAAAATTTTATAAGATTATGAATAAGAAAAATGAAGACGAGATTGCCCAAATTATTGATGACCAGATTGAATCGGTCAGTGAAGAAATTAAGGAGCTTATAGAGCTGACAAAGCCTATTTCTCTGGATGCTTCTATAGGAAGGCTTTCACGGATGGATGCCATCAATAATAAAACGATTAACGAAAATGCGTTGCGCGAAAAGAAGAGTATTCTTCAAAAGCTGGAACGTGCACAAGAACGATATAAAGAAGGGAAACTTGGCACCTGCCTGAAATGTGGAAATGATATTCCCATAGGACGACTAAAAATTATGCCTTATACCACTCGTTGTGTACAGTGTGCGGGGAGGTAAAATGTTGACTCTTTGTTAGAAACAGATATCTTAAAGATATGAGTGCAAAAGAAGAAATATTAAAAATTCTATCAAACCATAAGGATTCTTTATATAAAAAGTATCCAATTAGAACATTAGCCATTTTTGGATCCATTGCCCGTGATCAATCAAATGACCAAAGTGATGTTGATTTGATGGTAGAGTTTGATAGTAATATTGGAATTCGGTTTATCGATCTTGCGGATGAACTTGAAGCACTCCTCGAAAGGCATGTCGATGTTGTATCAAAAAATGCTATTCAGCCAAAGTATTTTCATCACATAAAAAATGATTTAATTTATGTCTAATCGGGATAATACTCTTCTTCTCGAAGACATGATTGAATCCATTCTTAAAATAGAAACGTATACCACGGGAATGGATTATGCCTTTTTCCTAAACGACGAAAAAACAAAAGATGCTGTCATCAGAAACTTCGAAATTATAGGAGAAGCTGCTAATCGTCTGGGAGAGGATTTTCATTATGAACATGACTCTATTGAGTGGAATCGAATGAGAGGGTTTAGAAATCGAATCGTTCATCACTATTTTGGAATAGACTATGAGATAGTATGGTCTATCATTAAAAACGATTTAGGAACGTTGAAAAATCAATTATCATCATTGATCAATTCGCTCTAAATAGCGCGAGCTTCCGCTATTATTTTTTATATCCATTCTTTTGATCTATAAAGCTTGAAATTTTAATATTATTCTTACGCATTAACAGAAGTAATGAGTATAAACACAGAACAAAAACAAAAAAACCGAAAACGAACATTTATTGAGTGGGGAGCACTGATTGGAATCTTCGCCTTTTTCTACTTTACAGGATTGCACACCCAGGTGATTGGCACCATGCATAGGGGGTTGTTGGCCACGGGACTCATCACACCATCCATTCCCGGTGAGCTGGAAAATTTCCCAGAAGCAAGCAGCGAGTTCTATTTTGCGGATGAAGATGAGATGGTTCAATCTTTAGAACAGTACGAGGGTGATGTGATTTTTATGAATATTTGGGCCACCTGGTGTCCCCCATGTATTGCCGAAATGCCATCCATTTATTCCCTCTACAATCGGTTTGATGAAGATGATAACGTAACTTTCCTGCTCGTTTCGGTTGATGAAGAGTTCGACAAAGCGAAGGAATTTATGAAAGACCGTGATTTTTCTATGCCTATTTATCACTTCAGAAACCGAGCACCCGGTGCTTATGAAAGCTCGGTGGTTCCTACCACGTATGTTATCACCCCGGATGGAAAACTGGCATTTAAAAAAGAGGGGCTTTCAAAATACGACATTCCAAAATTTGAAGCTTTCCTGCGGAATTTGGCGAACGATAAATAATCTGTGAAACCGCTTCCAATCTTTAAAATTCTCTTTATACAAAAGAAAAACTTCCTACCTTCATTGTTAGTTATTACCCCAACTGATATAAAAGCTCATAAATTGAACTGAAATTAAATTTATCCATGATTAAAGTTATACAGATAGGAATTGGCGCACTTGGCAAACAGGTATTACAATACGCAGTAGAACGAGAGGGAATTCAGATTATAGGTGCAGTTGACCTAAATCCTGATCTACATGGAAAAGATATTGGAGATATTCTTGAAACAAAACCAAAAGGAGTAACCATTTCAACTTCAATTGCTGAAGCTATCGAAAAAGCCGGTTCTAAGCCGGAAGTCGCTGTTTTAACCACCGTTTCGTCCATTGACAAACTTGTCGGTCAGGTAAAAGAGGCTGCACAATTTGGCCTTCACATCGTATCAACCTGCGAAGAACTTTCCTATCCGTGGAAACAACACCCGGAAGCATCCAAAAAGATTGATGATATCTGTAAGAAAAATAAAGTGGCTTGCCTGGGAACGGGAGTCAATCCGGGATTTTTGATGGATTACCTTGCTGCGGCTTTTACCTCCATCAGTCAACGAGTGGATCACATTACGGTTGAGAGGGTTCAGGATGCATCTGTTCGTCGTATTCCTTTTCAGCAGAAAATCGGGGCAGGACTGACAGCCGAGGAATTTCAGGCTAAAAAGGAAAATGGAACTCTCCGCCATGTAGGACTGCCCGAATCCGTGGACTTAATTGCCGGAGCGATGGGCTGGGATCTTGACCGCAATAACGAAACTCTGGAGCCCGTGCTTGCCACATCAAAAATCACCAATGGGCATAAGCCCATTGAAAAAGGCCTTCCGGCCGGAGTTCAGCAGGTTGGATCAGGTTTTGTGGGTGATAAAGAGGTCATCAAACTTGTATTTCGGGCTGCTGTGGGTGAAGAAAAATCGTATGATAAAATTACGGTGAAAGGTCTGCCAAATCTGACCACAGAAATTGATGGCGGAGTGAATGGCGATGTGGCAACGTGTGCGATTACGGTAAACGCCATTCGATCCATCACCAAAACCTCACCGGGACTTAAAACGATGCTTGATGTTCCTGTGCCGGCTTATTTTTCAAAGGTGTAGTTAAGTCCCCCTTCAAAGGGGGACTTTTCTACCTAAGGAGAGTTAAACACGTACACCAGCAGATTCACACCAAACTGAAGAGCCGCTTCGGTGATATCTTCTGGATTGTCGTGTTCATCGTACGCCCAACCGTCAGATGGATTGGACTCGTATGTGTAAAGCAAAACCATTCGGCCATCTCTGTACACAGCAAAAGCCTGTGGGATTTGCCCGTCGTGCTCGTGAACTTTGGGAGGGCGTCCATCAGAAAAGGAAAATACATTATTGTAAATCGGGTGATCCGCAGGCAATTCGAAAAATTCTTCCTCCGGGAAAATATCCTGTAATATTGGGCGGACATACTGGTCAAACCCATAATCATCATCTACATGCAGAAAACCTCCATTTTCGAGATACCGCCGAAGATTGGCCATCTCTGCATCATTAATACTAATATTCCCATGGCCCGACATATGCAGAAACGGATAGTTGAAAATATCGCGGCTACCAAGAGCCACATCCTCATAATTTTCACTGATAGTGATTGGTACCTGATCTTTTGTGAATCGAATTAAATTTCGAAGGGCGGTCGGTGAGCTGTACCAATCTCCTCCACCACGATATTGAACCCGGGCGATTTCAAACTCACCATTGTCCTGGGCTTCAAGTACAGGAACAAGGGCAAATGGCATGCAAAAAAGGATAATTGCGATGATGTTTCGCATGAATCAAGTGGGTTAATAATGTTGAATGCTGAATTGATTGTTAAAATATCACCAAATCAATTCAGCATTCAACATTTTTCATTCAAAATTTCTCATTATGTAAATTCATCAAGCCCTTTCTTTTTATTTGCCCCTTCCAAAATGGTATGCGATTCATCGTGGGCCTCGTCCGGTTCCAGATGGATGGTAATGACGGCATCGGTTTTTAGTGCATCAATCAATTTTCTTTCCAGAATCGTTGCTTTGTCATGAGCTTTTTTTAGGTTGATGTCGTCCTTGAACACAAGGTGGAATTCAATCCACGTAGTGTTTCCTGATGTTCTATGGCGCAGATGATGCCAGTCTTTCACTTCGTTTGGCAGTTCGTTTTTTAGCACTTTTACCAGTGCTTTGTCTACCTCCGGGTTTCGGGTATCCATCAAACCGCGAACGGAAAACCGGAGGAGTTTATACCCTTCGTACATAATGTAGGAAGCCATCATTAAACTCACCACCACATCAATAAACAGCCAACCGGTATAGTGGATTAGAATCAACGCAACTACCACACCGCCGCTGGTCCAAACATCGGTGAGCGTGTGTTTACCATTGCTGACGGCAATCATGTTCCCATGTTTACGACCCACGCGTAAAATATAACTGCCCAATGCAAGATTGATGAGCCCGGCACCTACCAGCAAATAGATACCGGTTCCCATATTCAGGATCTCGATGCCAAAAATTGCGCTTTGAGCGGCCTGATAAATAATGGTAATTCCCGCTACTATAATAATTGCCCCCTCTGCGCCTACGGACAAAAATTCTATTCTTTCATGACCATAGTGATGATCGTCATCTGCCGGTTTTAAGCTCAAATAATAACCGTACACCACAAACATAACGGCGAAGATATGAACCACCGATTCAGCCACATCAGATAGTGCAGCGGTGGAACCGGTTACAACAAAAGCCGCCATTTTGATGGAAAATGAGATTGTGGATACAATCAGGCTAATTATCAGCGCTTTTTTTACGGGATCTTTATGAATCATCCATCCGGTTCTATAGATTTGAACTACTGTAAATTTAAGAATAAGTAGTTACTCTTGACAGTTAAGTTTTTAAACCGATTATTTGAACTGAAAACGATAACTTAACCTTGCGGTGTGGCATAATATTTTAATCTCACATTAATCTATGACTCAGATTTTAATTATTGCTCTTGGTGGTGCTATCGGTGCAGCTTTGCGCCATCTTACCGGAAAAATTGCTGTCCAGGCCTTTGGTCAACCTTCGATCTACACCGGCACCTTATTTTCAAATGTAATTGGTTGTTTTGTTGGCGGAGGGTTTCTGGCATTTTTTACTCATGCTGATTCGTTTATTATAAATACACAGCTTTTTTTAATCATCGGCATTCTTGGTTCCTACACTACATTTTCATCATTTGCACTCGAAAGCCATCAACTATTTAACATATCTAACAAGGATTTGTTTGCATATCTTTTTTATCAAATCATAGGAGCCTTTGGGGCATTGGCCACCGGATATGGAATTGTATTCTGGCTGATGGAGAGATTCATCCATGTTTAAAAATGTAATCAAAGAAGTTATCTGGGTGGGTTTTGGTGGAATGATTGGCGCCCTGCTCAGGTACGGAACCAATACACTGTTCACATCAACTTTTGGCAGCGCCTCATTTATCACCGCTACCACCATCGAAAATATTACAGGGAGTTTTTTGATTGGGGTTATCTTTTCATTCCTGAGTCGAAAAAAATCACCTAATAGAATGCTGAATTTATTTTTACTTACAGGCCTCATTGGCAGCTATACCACTTACTCAGGATTTATGGTTGAAGCTTTTGTACTCTTACATCAATCCCCACTGCTATTTTTAGGATATTTATGTAGTCAGATATTTATGGGACTTTTGGCCGTAACGATAGGAATGCGCATGTTTACACAAAACAGGGTTCAACAAGCATAAAACTAATGAAAGAGAAAACCATAACCGTTTTTACCCGCCTGCAAAACCAGCGCGAGAAAATAATCAACACATATAACAGTTTGAGTGAGAACCAGCTCCAATTTAATCCGGGTCCAAACGATTGGAATTTGCTACAGGTGATGCAACATCTCATCATCGCCGAAAAGCAGTCTTTACTTTATATACAAAGAAAAATAGCGAGACATGAAGACGTTCCAAAAGCCGGGTTTGGTTCAGTTTTTCGACACACTTTGCTTAAAATAGCGTTGATGCTGCCCATTAAATTTAAAGCCCCAAAAATCGCTGAGGTCAAAGAGGAATACCCAAATTTTGAAGAGATGAAATCAGAGTGGGATTCTATTCGCAACGAAATGGAACATCTGATTAAAAACAATGATGGTACTATTTTGGCAAAAGCTCTATACAAACAACCAAGAGCCGGTCTGTTGAATATTAAACAAGCGTTGGAATTTTTCGAAATCCATATTGCTCATCATCTAAAGCAGATTAAGCGGATCAAAAATCACCCATCATTTCCAGATTGATAGAAATCATAACATCATACTATTTGATTTTGGTTATCAGAATTTTACATAATATTGTTATTCAACCGAATCTCAACAGATAAAAAATTGTGCTCTATCATTCATAGAGTTTATATTCCTGTCGATAATCATTTTGCTATTTAATCAACTGCTCAAAACCATGAGAAATTTACTACTAAACTGTTCAACCCTTCTTTTTGTGGGACTCATAACTCTTTCCTGCCAAACAACTGAATCTCTAACCGATGATTCTGCCGATCAAACCGATTCTGCAGAATACAGCAAAGTCATCACCTCTGATGCTATAACCAGCGAAGGTGTGATTGATATTCACCACGTTGACGATAAAATCTACTACGAAATTCCTGATTCCCTTTTGGGTCGTGATTTCCTGATGGTTAGCCGGGTTGCCTCTGTTCCCTCCAACTTTTTTGGGTTCACAAGCAGTGGGTCAAAAACGGCCGAGCAGGTCATCGTCTTCGACAAAACCCGCGGAAAAGTGAATCTTCGACAGCGTTCGTACAATAGTGTAGCCAACGACACCCTCCCTATTTCGCGATCTGTCCGCGCAAACAATTTTGAGCCGGTGATTACTTCATTTGATATCAAAGCCACCGGACCCGACAACACCACCGTTTTTGAAATCAACAGCCTGTTTGAAACGGATATACCCGCCATTTCGGGTCTTCCGGGATATTTGAGGAGCATGTACGAAGTTAGGCGACTCGACGCTGCTCGCAGCTATATAGACACCGTTCGTACCTTTCCGCAAAATGTGGAAGCGCGTCACGTGATGACCTACGAAGCCATGAATGCTCCCTCTGCCAGCGGTACCAATACACTTTCTCTATTGATGAACCAGTCGATGGTGTTGCTTCCCAAAGAACCGATGAAACCTCGTCATCATGATTACCGCGTGGGATGGTTTACAGTAAATCAGCTTGATTTCAGCTCCTCCGAACAGAAAGCAGCCACCCGATCGCTGATCCGCCGCTGGAGACTGGAACCATCCGATCCCGAAGCTTACGCACGGGGTGAATTAGTGGAACCGATCAAACCTATTGTCTATTACGTTGATCCGGGAACGCCCGAAGAATATCGTGAGTCGGTTATAAAAGGCGTTGAAGATTGGAATGTGGCATTTGAAGAGGCAGGATTTAAAAACGCCATTCAAGCCAAATTGCCGCCCAGCGAAGAGGAAGATCCCAATTTTGAGCCGGAAGATATTCGTTACAACATGGTTCGATGGATCGCCAATACCACCCGAAATGCTGTTGGGCCAAGCACCACCGATCCCCGCACCGGAGAAATTATTGCCAGTGATATTATCTGGTATCACAACCACATTCGATCGTACCGAAACCGGCTGATGCTCGAAACCGGAGCCGCAAATCCAAAGGCCCGTAATTTGAATATTGATGATGATTATCTAAAAGAAGCTATTCGTCAGGTGATCGCTCATGAAATTGGTCACGCACTTGGTCTGCCCCATAACATGAAGGCAAACTCATCCTACCCTGTCGAGTCTCTTCGCGATCCTGATTTCACCCAAGAATATGGGGTTTCCGCCTCTGTGATGGATTATGCCCGACAAAATTATATCGCACAACCGGGTGATGGAGTGGAGCGATTTATCCGCAAAATTGGTCCTTATGATAAATATGCCATCAACTGGGGATATCGCGTGATTCCTGATGCGGAAACTCCCGAAGACGAAATTGCAACGCTGAACCAGTGGATTCTCGACAAAGCAGACGACCCCATGTACCGCTTTGGTCAATCTACGGGATATGACCCCTCTGCCCTCACCGAAACGCTTTCCGATGATCCCGTTCAGGCCTCCACCTATGGAATGATGAACCTGAAAGCCGTCACCCCAAATCTGGTCGAGTGGACATCCACACCGGGTCAGGGATATGACGATTTAGAAGAAATTTACGGCGAGCTAATTGGTCAGTGGAGCCGCTACGTAAATCATGTGATTGTGAACATTGGCGGCGTTCATATGGAGCGAATTGCATCCGATCAGGAAGGAAATGTGTACCGGCCTGTAAGCAAAGAATATCAACAAAAAGCGATGCAATTTATGGTTGATCACGCCTTTACAACGCCTGAGTGGCTATTGGAAGAATCCATCCTGCGAAATATTGAACATGCCGGTGCCATCGAACGGATTCAAAACCTTCAGGGACGACATCTTTCCACCGTGATGAACTCATCACGAATGATTCGCCTGATCGAAGATGAATCCTTTAGAGGTGATGACGCATATAGCATTGTAGAAATGCTCGAAGATGTCAGAAATGGCGTTTGGAGTGAACTTTCATCAAACAGTTCCATTGATGTTTATCGCCGAAATTTGCAGCGATCCTATGTAAGCAGTGTGCAGGATTTGATGGAAGATGAAGACAGCAGCGTGCACGGAAGTGATATTAAAGCCCTGTTACGAGATGAGCTTCAGACTTTGAAAAATCAGGTCGATGAATCCGTAGGCCAAACATCAAACCGAACCACACGGGTTCACCTGCAGGATGTACAGCAGAGAATTGAAAACATTCTCGACGAACAATCATGATTCATTCATCCGGGTTGATTGGAGTTTTGTTATTGCTGATGAGTTCTCCTTTTATCGGAAGTTCACTAAACGAGCCATGCCCTGAAAATGCTTCTGCTCTAACGCCCGCAACCTTGCAAGAAGAATGGGCTGTAGAATGGTGGATGCCACGACATGAAGAAAAGCTTGCGGAAGAGGGACGCGAATCTGCGGATCTTCTCTTTTTAGGTAATTCCATCACTCAGGGCTGGGAAACGGAGGGAAAAAAGATTTGGGACGAATATTATGCAGATCGCAAATCGTTTAATATTGGTTTTAGCGGCGACAGAACCGAAAACGTTCTTTGGCGATTAGAACACGGCGAAGTGGATGGCATCAATCCCCAACTGGCCATTCTATCCATCGGCACAAACAACACCGGCCATCGTCAGGATTCTGCTCAATGCACGGCAGAAGGAATCAGCCGAATCGTTACCGAACTGAAAGATCGTCTGCCCGACACCAAAATTTTAGTCCTCGCCATTTTTCCACGTGATGAATCACCGGAAGGCGAACTCCGACAGCTTAATAATGACGTCAACAACATCATTGAGTCGTTCGCGGATCAGAACCGTGTATTTTTCCTGGATGTGAACCACGTTTATCTGAATGAAGATGGCACGCTCCCCGAAGAAATCATGCCCGATCACCTCCACCCCAATGAATACGGCTACCAACTCTGGGCCGAAGCCATGGAACCTATGATTGAGAACTTGCTGGATTAAAAGTCTGCCGGTCAGCTTGACCGGTCTCTAAAAAAGCACCCAGTGTATCCTTTTTTCATTCCCAAAGAATTTCGAGCTGGTATCTAAGGCTAAATCCCACCCAAGAGAGTCCAAATCTCCCCGAACAAAAATTTATTCAGAGTTTTTATCAGAGCTGATTATCCGGCATTCTTATCTGATTATCGGAACAAAATCCTACAACAATTGGAGGAGTGAATGTTTTGAATTATTATACTGACAAATTATACGTTGGGAGACGGCTCTTCATTAAAACGGTATAGGCTCATAAATAGCAAACAGGTGATCATCTGCCCGGAAACCAAGGTGATGGTTTGATATATGAGTTAAGATTCCATCTTTAGGAAGGTGAACACGGTGAATTGGAGTTCCGCTAGCGTTCAGTACAACCCACTCTTGAACACTGTTATAATTCCGTGTTAACTTAAGCCAGATATTGTCGTTTTGATCAATCAGCATTTTATCAGCCGGGGTTTTAATGTCCGGTAAAAGTTCATCTACCGTTTTCCACTGCTCAGGTCTGTATTCGTTCTCAAGCGAATCTCGTTCTGCTGTGGTAATTCGCTCCCGAGGCAGATTAACAGGAAGAGTCTGAAGCGTATCAAGTGTAATTATATCCAGCTTGGCAATGGTCTTTTCTTCGGGCAAAAAGGTATGAATAAACTGTTGATCTGGGGAGATATCAAAAAGTAGTGAAGGGGCAAAGGGTACCTTTGCAGCTCCGACCCGTCGGTCGTCAATTAGCAAATCGGCCCAGATGTCACCCCGGTACTCCACTCTTTTTTCGACCGTGTCGTTTTCCAGATTGTAAATTCCAAAAATGGTTTTTCGCTCACTTGAACCGATCCCGGGCGACCAAAATCGCAGAAGTATATAATTTAATGAATGGGTGGAATAAGCTCTGCTTACTCTGTTCTCACCCATTTGTGGTGGGTTGAACTCTTTAATTTCTGCCGTGGTTAAGTTCTTTCGAATAATTCTTTGACGACGCTGATCAAACATTAAAACAGAGTTGTTTGCGAACAGATTCATAGAGAGTACATCCTGAATTTCTCCCGGACCATTTCCTTTGCCGGCAATTTCCTGAATTAAATTCCCATCGCTGTTTACCAAAATTACAAAAGATCCTTCCCGGTCGTTAAGAAGTATGTCACCATTCTCTAAATAAGTCGACTCATAGTTCAGGTGTTGAAAATATTTATCGCCCACCTTATCGAATTCCGCAAGAAGTACCGGGACGGTTATTGGAAGGTTATCAATGTCAGAGTTTGATTCAGCGCGTTCATTTTGACTACAAGCAGCTATGAAGAATCCGATAAAACAAAAAATAGAGAGCAATGAATATTTCATTAACGAAAAGCACTAAAATTTAGGTTAGTAATGCAGTTCCAAGATAATACAGTACCTGTCCACTCTACGCAATAATTTTTGATATTTCGCAAGCTCTAACAAAGAATAACAATCATTTCCCACTGACGTGTAAGCTTTTGTTGCTTATATTCGTACTTGGTCGCCAAACAGTAGAATTACCATTCTGGTGACGTATTGAGCTCATTTTAATTCAATTCTCTTCCCTCTTTTATAGACCATCAGGAGTTAATTATCGTTAAAAAAGAAAATTTAGTTACATTACTGATATGAGGTCATTAACGAAAAACATACCGAATACAGCTGATATCGATGATAATGAGGCGAAAATGTCATTGGCATCAAAACTGTATGAGAGAGGAAAATTAACTCTTGGACAAGCTGAACTATCCCGAATTACGGGGGTTTCACCGGAACTGATAGTCCGGCACTCTAATCTTATAAGTTGACAATATGTACGGAATGGCGTACGTTTAAAAAGAGAATCAATTAATCCCCATTTCCCATGAAAACACTAACAGCTACCCAGGCTCGCAAAGATATTTATCGACTGCTCGATGAGGCATCTGATACACACAAGCCAATTCAAATCACCGGAAAGCGGTCAAATGCAGTTTTGATCAGTGAAGATGATTGGCGAGCTATTCAAGAAACACTTTTTCTGACCTCCATTCCTGGAATGCAAGAGTCTATTGTTGAAGGAATAAATACACCTCTTGAAGAAACCGACGAAGAACTTGACTGGTGAGTAACTACAAACTCGTTTATACTAAACAAGCAAAAAAGGATGCTAAGAAAGCAGCTTCATCAGGGTTAAAATCAAAAATCGAGGACTTACTTAAAATGATTAAGAAAGATCCTTTTGCAGAATATCCTCCCTACGAAAAATTAGTTGGTAAATTGGAAGGGGCTTATTCGCGGAGAATCAATATTCAGCATCGCTTAGTGTATCAAGTTTATGAAAAAGAGAAAGTTGTTAAAGTAATTAGAATGTGGACTCATTACGACTAATCCGATAGCATAACAAGCATTTCCTGCTGACGGGATTGCGTTGGTAGCTCGATTTCAGATGGATCGCCACGCAACAATATTACCAGACCGTTAGGTGTACAACGTCAGCCAACATAAATCTGTAAGGGTAGCTGCGTTGCTATCTGATCGAAGTCTTTATCATTATGTAGCAGCTCCACTTCATGTTCAATACACCAACTTCCGATGAGCATATCAGCGGTTTTTCGAATGGTAATACCTTTTGATCGAAGAAATCGAAAATTAGATGCTGCTTTTATAGCCAGCAATTTCCCACCGAAATGCACACAGTCTAAAGGGTCAAGAGCTTGCTTGGCTAATCTAAACTCTTTATCGCTATCGAAACCTTGTAAAATTTCAGTGAGGATAATATCTCCGATAACAACTGACTGCTCAGAAAAAATCCGATCAAGGGTTTCGGTTTGATTGTTTTCTATGCCATTGAAATAGTCAATCCAGACGCTGGTATCTACTAAAATCATTTCTCGTCAGTTCTGATATCTTCTAAATCGCCTTTCCAGTGTAATTTTCCTCGCAAGTCTTTGATATTTTCTTGCTTTTTACGCTGGACTAACAATTTCAAGCCTTCTTCCACAGCATCCTTTTTTGTTTTCAATCGACTCACCTTCAAGGCTTCATCCATTAAGTCGTCATCGAT
>JBBDPF010000033.1:0-213454 GCA_040876545.1 Balneolaceae bacterium
AAAGTAAAGAGCAATCTCAGAAATTCCTGAAGTATTTATTGCGGGATGTCCGTGCAATGGGCAAAATGCTGGATGAGGGTTGGTTCGAAACTGACAACATTCGCATTGGTGCTGAACAAGAGCTTTGTCTGATCGATAAAAATGCCAAACCGGCCCCCATTGCCATGGAGTTATTGGAAGCCATGGGAAATGATAGTTTTACAACTGAGCTGGCAAAATTCAATCTTGAAGCAAATCTGCAGCCACTCCTCTTTAAGGGTAAATGTCTGTCGGAAATGGAGGCTAATATCCAGTCGTTATTGGATATAGTTCGGAAAGCCGTAAGAGAAATGGATGGTGATATTGTACTATCCGGAGTGCTGCCGACGATACGTAAATCAGATCTGGATATATCAAACCTGACTCCACTTCCCCGATACCGGGCGCTTTGTGATGC
The DNA here is from genome assembly GCA_040876545.1 of Balneolaceae bacterium. Classification (GTDB taxonomy): domain Bacteria; phylum Bacteroidota; class Rhodothermia; order Balneolales; family Balneolaceae; genus SW132. The sequence continues at coordinate 437 of JBBDPF010000033.1, forward strand.
CATAAATAAATTGCGTGGAGAGGAGTACGATTTGAGAATTCAAGGTGCTGATGAACTTCTTATGCGGTTTGATACGCCCCTGCTTGAAGCCTGTAATACGGGATTTCAGGTGCATCTTCAGGTAAATCCTGACGATTTTGTGAACAAGTATAATTTGGCCCAGGCCATCACCGGACCCGTGTTAGCGAGTGCCGTTAATTCTCCGCTGTTGTTTGGGAAGCGTTTGTGGAGTGAAACACGAATCGCTCTCTTCCATCAATCGGTGGATACGCGTCAGGTGGGCGATCACCTTCGGGATTCCAGCCCCCGGGTGACGTTTGGAAACCAATGGCTGAAGGACAGCATTTTGGAAATTTATCAGGAAGATATTGCGAGATATCGCGTCATTTTAAGCTCCGAAGTGGATGAAGATGTGGATGCATTAATGAACGAAGGAAAGATACCTGAGCTGCGGGCGCTACAAATTCATAATGGAACCGTATATCGATGGAATCGGCCATGTTATGGAATCAGCAATGGTAAGCCGCATTTACGAATTGAAAACCGTGTATTTCCATCCGGTCCTACGGTTACGGATGAAATTGCCAACGCGGCATTCTGGCTGGGGCTGTTAAATGGTATGGATGATGAATATCCTGATATCAGGAAAATGCTTGATTTTGATGATGCTAAACAGAACTTTTTTGCAGCGTCAAAGCTTGGACTTGATACAAAATTTCGCTGGACAAACGACTCCAATTACACAGCCGTTGATCTGATTTGCAACGAACTTATTCCACTGGCAAAACAGGGGTTGAAAAATGTTGGGGTTGATGACGGGGATATCAACAGTTATTTAGACATCATCGAAGAACGCACTGAAGTGGGGCAAACGGGAAGCTACTGGACCATCAAATCGTACAATTCCCTTTCCAAATCCGTGACCCGCGAGCAGGCGTTGACAGCTACGACAAATGCAATGATAAAAAATCAGAGCAAGGGAGAACCGGTGCATAAATGGGGTTTGGCTAAACTGGACGATATGGAAATGTGGCAGCCATCATCGCTGCTTGTTGAAGAATTTATGACCACCGATCTGTTCACGGTTCAAAAAGATGATATTCTTGAACTCGTTGCAAACTTGATTAACTGGCGTCGAATTCGTTATGTGCCGGTTGAAGACGATAGCAAGCATCTGGTTGGGCTTGTGAGCATGAGAATGGTGTTTAGGGAGTACAATAACATCATCCATGAAAAAGGGGAATCGAGTACTTCTGTGGATGATGTGATGATCAAAAATCCAACCACCATTCATCCTGAAGCGTCTATTTTGGAGGCTATCGATATAATGGACGAACAGCAAATTGGCTGTCTTCCTGTGGTAAAAAACAATCGACTGGTGGGGATTATAACTGAACAGAATTATATGACCATCACGAAACGACTTTTGCAAGTTCTGCATAAAAATAAAAAAGGAGCAACTGAATGACGGAGTACCCACTGGAATCGAACGGCAGAGTGGACGAGACCTACAGAATGATATCGCACCACAAAGCAGATGATACCGGTCCTGTTGTAGTAGCGATTGCAGGGATGCATGGCAATGAAAACTATGGAATTGCTGCACTACGACAAATAGATGAGCTTTTTGTGAAAGGAAGTGGCATTTCGAATGGCGAATGGATTGGCGTGGCTGCCAACGTAAAAGCGCTCTACGAACGGGTCCGATATATTGATGAAGATATGAACCGAATTTGGTTTCCGAGTATTATCGACAAGATTCGACGAACTGATGAATCCAAGCTAAAGTCGAATGAGCGGGTGGAAATTAAAATGCTTTTGAACGTGCTTGATCCTTATCTGCAGGATAAAAAACGGGAAATTATTTTTGTGGATCTGCACTCCTTTTCCGCACCCGGCGGGCTTTTTGTGATTACACCCCGACGCGAGCGAAATATTGTAAAACTTTCAGGGCTTTCTGTCCCACTCATTTTCGGGATTGATGATGCCCTGCAGGGAACCGCACTTCGATACTTTCATGATCAGGGACATATTTCCATTGCATTCGAAGGCGGACAGCATCACGATTCATACACCCTGATGAACATGATCGCCTACTTGTTGCTGATTACCGAACGGTTTAAACTGATTGATACCTCCTATATTGAAAAGTTTGAGTCGTACAGAAAACAGATCAAAAAAGTGGCCGGAAAATTACCGGATCGGGTGGAACTGGCCTATCAACATATTATTGAGCCGGGTGATAAGTTTGTAATGAAGCCCGGATTTTTGAACTTTCAGAAGATCGAAAAAGGGGAATGGTTGGCTGATGATGTTAATGGAAAAATTGTGGCTCCATGTTCAGGGTTTATGCTGATGCCACTCTATCAAAAACAGGGGAATGATGGGTTTTTTATAGTTCAGGAACTTTGAATTAGAAGTCAGAAATCAGAAGCCAGATATCAGTAATCCTGAGTCTGTAAAGATTTTTTCTATTTTTAGTGTAAGGAATACTCAAAAAAAAGCTTCATATAGTTAACCATTAATTAAATGACATATTATGAAGCCATTACCTGCTAAAACGTTTAGAGATCTTATTGTTTGGAAAAAAGCACACAAATTTGTTTTACTGACATATGCCTATACAGCAGAATTTCGGAAAGTTGAATTATATGGGTGAACATCACAATTTAGAAGAGCTGCCATTTCTATCCCCGCTAATATTGCTGAGGGATTTAAGAAAAATAGCAAAAAGGATAAAGCAAGGTATTTAAATATAGCTCAGGGTTCTTTAGAGGAGTGTAGGTATTACCTAATTCTCTCTCAAGATCTGAATTATGGAGATAACGAAAAACTTGATGATGCTCTCCAGGAAGTAAGTAAATTGTTGCATGGATATTATAGTGCATTAAAATCTGATTTCTGACTCCCGACTTCTGAGTACTTTAATTGTTTACTTTTGTTTTATTCCTCAGCCTTCTATCTTAAAACTTATTCGCACGACTCACGTTTCAAAGCTCAAATCTAAATTATGCTCGATTACCGTTTTGTTGATGGTACCCGTTTAACGGCCGTTATTGAGGCGCTTATTTTTTCAAGCCCGGAACCGATTGGGTGGGAAAAACTGGCCGAAATTGTACGGGAAAGTGAAGAAGAACTCGAGCTCGACAGAAATACCATCACCACGATTGTCAGTCAGCTGAATGTGCGATATGAGGAGAACGATTTGTCGTTTAGAATTGAAGAGACCGGCGGAGGGTTTACCTTTACCACTCAGCCCCGATATCATCCGTGGCTCAGTATTTTTCAGCACGAAAATGCATATCGAAAACTATCACAATCAGCGATCGAAACGCTGGCCATTGTTGCATATCGTCAGCCAATAACAAAGCCGGAAGTGGATCAAATTCGTGGAGTTGATTCCGGTTATATTTTACGGCAGTTAATGGAAAAAATGCTGATCAAAGTATCCGGCCGGGCAGACTCTCCTGGTAAACCACTACTCTATAAAACAACCGTTCATTTTTTGAAGCATTTTGGAATCAATTCTGTAAGCGAACTGCCAAAACCTCGTGAGATTGATGAAATTCTGAAGGATGATGATATGGCCGATCACCGGCGTTTGTTGATGGAGCGTCAGATGGAGCTGGAAGATGAGGATGCTCAAAAGCTGTTTGATCATTACGAAGAGGAGAGAGAGTCAAATGAAGAAGAGGATCAGCCAAACAAACGTGCTTCAGAAAACGGAAGTACAAGTTTTAGCGAGAATGGTGAAGACGACCATTAATTAGGGAATCTTTTCTTGAAGGGGAATATTTAAGTGTGTACTTTAATACACATTTAATTTCAACTTAGATATTTACCCCTTGCCTGATAAAAGTTTAACTGCATCTGTTTTATGGGACCGATTTGGAATCGGTGTTTCCGGTATCTGCGCCATTCACTGCCTGATATTTCCCGCACTTATATCCATCCTACCGATTTGGTCTTTTGTACCTGTTCTGCACGATTGGGCTCATCCTGTTTTTATCGTGATGATTGTACCCATTATCTATTTTGCTTCTCGCCGAAGTCATTATGATGTAAAAATAACATCCCTACTCATTGCCGGTTTGATAATGATTTTAACCGGTTGGTTTGCCGGACATTACTGGCTCGGCATTCTGTTTGAAACGATAACAACCATACTCGGAAGCATACTTTTGATTGCCGGCCATTGGCTCAACTACAGGCATCATCAACAGTGTACAAATCATAATCACCAACACCATCCGATAGAAGAATCGTTGGAGGAATCGTTGGAGGAAAGCCCATGAAACGACTGAATTTTACTCTTGATGATGATACCGTAAAGCTACTCGAAAAGCTTTCGGGAAAGTATTATGCCGGTAATAAATCGCAAACGGTTCGTGCTGCCCTCGAAAGTCTGGCTGCCCATGCCGGACAAGAAGGCTGGGTGATTAAAGGATATACCACGTTAAAAACGGATCATACCACTGAATGTCACGAATGCGGGCTTGAGCAAAACGAAGGATCTATCTTATACAAACCCGTTTTTGAAAGAGGAAACAGTCCTTCAGCAATAAAATCTATTCCGAGTGAAGAGTGGGTAGAATGCCCAACTTGCCTGGAGACGAAATAAACTATGCTGTTCCAATAGTTACCCATTTCCCACCTGTTTCATTGGCTCAGGCATAAAGCACATTCCGGCTGAGAACTTCTCCTTGATTGCCACTAACTAACCATTTTTACGTCATGCCGGACTCCGATCCGGCATCTCCTGCCCCTTTTTAAAGCCGGGAGATTCTGAAATAAATTCAGAATGACTTTTTGGACAGCCCCGTGAAGACATTAAAAAGAGTTCAGAGTTCAATTGATAGGTAGTATCCTACGTTTATTGAAATGTATTTACTTACAAAAACTAAATATTTAGTCTTACCTAAATATTTATTAAATTGAGTAAACCATTAAAAAAGGTAGTTATGAAACGACTCAAAAAACTTGCAGTAGTGTTACTGCTTTTTGGTGCGGGCGCGATAGAATCCTATGCATTTAACACAAACGAATCCCTGCTGGGAGAGATTGTAGAATCAACCACGGGTGAACCAATACCCGGAGCATCAGTACTCATTGAAGAGCTGAATCGCGGAGTAGCGGCCGATGCTGACGGACAATTTGAAATTCAGGGACTGCCGGCAGGCACGTATACATTGGTTGTGCGGTCTGTGGGATATCAAACGATCCGTATGGAACACAACCATCCTTCAGATGAGCCTCTTGGGATTCGAATGCATTCGGAAACCGTGAAAGGCGAAGACGTAATTGTAACCAGCTCGCCCATCGGTAGAAATATTCAGTATCAGCCCGCACAGGCGCTGAATGCTGAAAACCTTCAACAAAAAGCCGCGCCGAGTCTGGGAGAAATTCTGGACGGAATGCCGGGCGTGACTACCCGATCCTTTGGTTCGGCTCCGGCGCGACCCGTGATTCGTGGCTTTGACGGCGATCGTGTTCTGGTAATGCAGAACGGGGAACGAATGGGAGATCTCTCTGCAACCGCCGTTGATCACGCTGTTGGCCTTGATCCTTTGGCAATGGACAGGGTAGAAGTAGTACGCGGACCGGCCAGTTTGCTCTACGGATCAAGCGCCATTGGAGGTGTGGTGAATATGTTCAGCAGCGATATGCCCCGCGAATGGGAAGCCGGCACAAACGCTACCATGGCTACCCATGTCGCCACCGTTAATAATATGGGAGCAGGTCTTTTACGTGTACAGTATGGAAATGAACGTTTTGCAGCTACCGGCCGGATGATCTATCGCAACGGGGGAGACTTGCAAACGCCAAACGGCCGCCTGCCCGACACTGCAATTGACAACCTGAGCTACGGAGGCGGACTCGGCTATCGGGCCGGATCGTTCGAGACGGGGCTTTCCATTTCAGGAATGGACTATATCTATGGTCTACCTGAAGCGATTGATGATCTTGATGAATCAATTGAAATCCGGATGAACCGATCCAACATTCAAAGTATCTCTACGCTGTCCATAGATCACTTTTTTGATAACGCTGAACTGCGAATTCAATACAGCGATTATGCTCATGATGAGGTGGAAATTGAACGCTTCTCGAACCAGATGATTGAGGAGGAAGTGGCGATATCCTTTGCACAGAAAACCCTGAGCAGTTCCCTGGTACTGAGACATCGTGAGGTAGGACCGTTTGAGGGCGCACTGGGACTGAGTTTTAATCGTTCTGAAATTGCGGTGGGCGGAGCCGATGCGCTCACGCCAAATGCCAATGGATATTTTGTGGCGGGCTATTTGTATGAAGAAATTGCACTTGCCGAATCGCTTTCCCTAAAATCGGGCATAAGGCTGGAGTGGAAAGAGACCTTTGTAAAAACCAATGAGTTATTTTCCGATGCAAGTAACTTCGAAGATCGGAGTGATCTGATCTTTTCCGGTGCTTTGGGAATGAACTACTCGCCGTCGGATAGATGGACTGCAGGTGTGCAAATTGCACGAGCGTATCGAACGCCCACAATTGAGGAGCTCTACTCGTTTGCACCACACGCCGCAGCCGGTTCGTTTGATATAGGAAATCCAACTCTGCAAAATGAGATCAGCATTGGGAGTGATGCGTTTGTAGAGTACAGCTCAGGTCGTTTTGGAGGGGAGGTATCGTTGTTTGCCAACCGGATCGATAACTTTGTGGTTTTTTCTCCAACGGGCGAAACAGATGAACCGTCAGGCCTACCGATATTTGAATACGGCTCAAAAGACGCCATTCTTTACGGTTTTGAACTTTCCGGCAACATTGCGATTTCTGACCTGATAACCGCCGGCGGGGATGTTGATTACGTACGGGGACACGAACGAAAGGACGAACAGAACAATCTAAACTTTATGCCGCCATTGCGAACGCATCTTTCGCTGATGGCCGATAATGACACTTTTTGGGCTGGCCCAAGAGTGCGGATTGTAAACCGCCAAGAGAAAGTAGCTCCCAATGAAGAATCCACGGATGGGTATTTACTGATCGGTGCAGATGCCGGCTACCGATTTGGGCAGGGATTAACGCTTAGTTTCCGGCTGGACAATCTCCTCAATGAACGCTACCGCGATCACCTCAGCCGGGTAGAAAACCGGAATGCACCCATGCCCGGTCGAAATTTGAATGTGATGCTGAGATGGGATTTTTAGATCACTTTGTGAAATCGTAGAAATTTAAATTATAAACTTCCAAGGATTTATAACGGTGACTCCACAATCTGAAAAATCCATTTCATTTCTTGTACTGATGCTTGCACCTCTACTTTTTGCTATTGCTGTTATTTGCGCATCAAATTGACTAATGGGTTTGCCTGACTTTTTTCGGTCTGAAGCAATCACCGCATAACATTCAGCCGCAAGCTGATCGAAAGGGAGAATTTGTCAATTAAAATCTTCTTCAAACATCATTCTGGCAGTTGTCTGTAGTTAATCTTTTCGTCTTCCATCGGGCAGAAGAGCGATTCCGTAGAGGATTTCAGCTTGTGTAATGGAAGAAATAAAGAGTTCAGCCAATAGGATTGATTCTGTCCATGAAATAACGTCAGATGAAGGATTTGGTTTCATAAGTTCTGATAAAACATTTATCAAGAATTGTCATTATTCAAAATTGATCGGTTCACGTATGGGTTCTCTTGGAACTTCGGGAAGATCAACACCACCTAACGGTTTAAATCGCTGACGAATGGTTTCAGCCAGGTTGCCTGAGGAAATAGATTCTTTTGCAAGCGCCACTTTCAGGATTGACCGAACCTCTTCCTCCATTGACCGTCCGTGATTTGCAGCTTGAACCCTCAACTGCTCCTTTATCGATTTATCAAGATTTCTGATTGTTATACTTGGCATAATATTTTGTTTTGATGTATGTATAAAAATAATGAAATCATTGATTGCATTGATATTAATGATGGTGATTTCGGGTAGGAGAGTTCACAATTCAGAATGTCCTTATTCACTCAAAGCTTTCCTTTTCTATTTTATCAATTGTGTATCTTGATTCATGAAATGCTCCAAAGGAAAAAACCAATACTCCACAAAATTTCTGGCGGAAACGTCGCTGATTGATTTCCATATCCATCGTAATTTCCAACCGGATCAGGGACCACAAAATGTGTATCAGTGTGAATTTTGTGGAGACTGGCACCTGACCAGCAAATCCCCTAAACGGAATGCAAAGCTACAAGAGATGATTGATTCCGGTGAGTTGCGGCGGGAGCAACAGGCGAGGCGGTGGGAATAGCTATTGTGAGAATGTAGAAGAGTTTTCATTTCAAACCACATTCGCCGATTTAAAATTATTACATCGTTGGAGAACGTTGGTTACTCTGAATGCTAAGAAATCCCCCTCCGAAACCGTTCTCTCAGCTCTACAATGTAAACGGCCAGATCATCCCTCACCTCTTTTCCTTCAGTGTACAAGTTTCGAAACGTTGCACTGTCAATAATCTTTTTATCTCTCATTTCCTGTAAAGCGGTTAGCATTCTGTTGGCGGCGGTCAGTCCGCGTTTACAGTTGGCAATATTTCCGCCAAGACTTTCCATCTCAAAACCAAAGCTGAATCCCCCTGCTATTTTTGCAGGTGCAATAGTGAGCGAGTTTGCAAAAGCATCTATAGAATTATCTTTAACACCCTTCAGTTGATTTTTCAGGATCTTAAGTCCTTTAAGTGTGTAATCTTGAGCTTTTTGATAGAGAGGAAAATCCTCAAAATCATCAAATTCGGTAGGTTCATAACCTGTAATTTGTTTCCACTCTTCACCTTCTTCATACTCATCTAAATGTTCATCAAGCCAGTTGGGTTTATCTTCACAATCTGTTTCTGAAAGCAAATGAAACCAACCCATTTTAATGGCGATGATTCTGTCACAATCAGGGTGGTCTTTACATTCATCCATCAGTCGTACATATTTCTCCGTTCGCTTATCAGACTCCCTCATGAATTCTTCCCACTGATGTTCGTCCCATATTTCCGGTTCTTCTCTGTTGTGTTCCATGTCTACAATTTTGGTTCATTTAACTGTATGAACCAAAAAATATAAAATCCTTACACTTTAAATAGTAATTTTAATCTAACTTGAAGATTACACCTGATAGTTGGAACCTCAATGCCTAATATTTGCTTAAGCCTTAGATACCTGCAAAATAAATAACGATTTCTTTGACGGATAACACTCGCGACGCTTTTGGAACGCTACCTTTAGGAACATTACTTCGGCAGCAGGCAATACCTGCATCAGCCGGAATTTTGGTGATGTCCATTTATGGAATTGTGGATACTATTTTCGTAGGGCTTTGGGTGGGTTCATTGGGAATTGGTGCCATCACCGTGGTAATGCCCATCACCTTCCTGATTGCAAGTATTGGAATGGCCATTGGAATTGGCGGGTCATCCATTATATCACGATCCTTTGGCGAAGGAAATGATGAAAAAGCATTCCGGGTGTTTGGGAATCAGGTTGGTCTTACGCTCACCCTTGGCGCGTTCTCCGTAGTGGCCGGTTTTCTTTTTATAGACCAGGTATTAAGTCTTTTTGGTGGAAGGGGTGATGTGGCCGGTCCGGCTAAAGAATATTTTAGCATTGTGTTGATTGGGGTTCCATTTCTCGCGTTTGCGATGATGAGCAACAATGTGATTCGTGCAGAGGGGCACCCCAGAGTTGCCATGTTCGTTATTATGATTCCCGCGGTCGTAAACATGATTTTGGATCCGCTGTTTATCATTTGGCTTGATATGGGAATTGCCGGAGCGGCTTGGGCAACTTCAATTTCCTACATTTCGAGCGCCGCTTTTGCTGTGTGGTTTTTTATGAGTGGAAAATCTCAAATGGAATTTATCCGTGCAATCATAAAGCCCGATGTTGAAATTGTGAGGGAAACCCTGGCTTTGGGATCGGTTACTTTTGCGCGACAAGGAACCATTAGTATTTTAGCTATCGTGCTGAATAATTCGCTCTTTTTTTATGGGGGAGAACTGGGCCTTGCCATTTACGGAATAATCGGACGATTGATGATGTTCGCCAATTTTCCTGTTTTGGGAATTACCCAAGGATTTATTCCCATTGTTGGATACAATTTTGGGGCCGGTTTGATGCAGCGCGTAAGCAAAATCATCAAACTTTCAATGGTATCTGCCACAACAATTGCCTTTGTGATTTTTTCCGGTATTATGATGTTTACGCCTCAAATTATCTCCATTTTTACCAATGATGCTGAGCTGATCCGTGAAACGGTTCCGGCGCTGAGACTGGCGTTTCTGGCCACGCCGCTGATTGCTATAAATCTTTTGGGAAGCGCGTACTTCCAGGCAATTGGCCGGGCAAAACCGGCACTGATTTTGGCACTCTCAAAACAGGGATTTCTGCTGATTCCACTCATTTTCCTGCTTCCGCTTCAGTTTGGCATAAATGGAATCTGGTTCTCATTTCCCATCGCTGATTTGGGCGCCGCCATCATTACCGGCTACTACTTTAGATATGCGTATAAAAAGAGAAGATCAGCCATAACAGGGTGAGAGATGAGATCGATAGTTTAATTTATAATCGGAAACAAAAGTCTCCCCCTAACAAGGGGAGAAAAAGAGGGGTGTCAATAGTTACTTTTGTAATATTCACAACATTATGAATGAGGAATTTTATTCATCAAAACTAACATCCCAAAAATCACTTCCTCAACACATCCTGTAGTGATTTATCCTTTTCAATCGTTGCCTTGGCAAACGGACATAGAGGAAGAATCTTTAAATTATGATCACGGGCAAATTGTACAGCTGTTTCAACAAGTTGTTTTCCTACGTTCTCTCCTCTAAGATCATCAGAAACTTCTGTGTGATCGATAATGATTTGGGTATTCCCCAATTTTGAGTAAGTCATTTTGGCTTTCACCTCGCCATCTACTTCGTAATAAAATTCTCCTTTGGTGTCTCCGGATTGGTGTTGAATGTTCATACGTAAAAAGATTAGTGATTATAAGATTTGGCATTGGTAGTCATGATAATGAAAAAAATCTTTCTGAAAAGAAAGGGGCTTGACTAAAACAGCGGATTCGCCCTTATAAATTTTTTTCCAGTGCTAATCTATCCCACTTTCCGTTGTTAGCACCGGCCTCATAACTGGATTTGAGAAATGCATGCAGCGTGGCATCTGGATCTGTAGAAGACTGAACAATACTGTATGGTAGAATAAATTCACCAAGATCTTTGTTATAGTAGGCTTCTTTTGGCTCTATATCTGATACTTGAAAACCACTCGGCTCAGAATAGGTATATGAATAGAAAGCCGGTTCACCTAACCCGGCGCCGGGCCAAAAACCGGCACTTGAAAGTTCGTGAGAATAAGCTTCTTCCATTACCCAGTCTGCACAGTTAGGAGCACCTCCGGGATGTTTAGGTGCTGTTCTACCGGAAAATCGGGTGACAGCCAAATCGAAAGCTCCCCAAAAAAAGTGTGATGGGCTTGATTTACCTATAAAGCCGGCTCTAAACTCCTTAAAAACCCGATCCACTTGTAGAAGTGACTGCCAGTAACTATGCATTACATCTGAATCATAACTTTTGTGAATCGTATCATTTTCAAATGGTATTGCCACTTCTACTTCAACGGGTCGAGTGAAGATTGATACCTCTATACCTGATTTCTTGAGTATATCCATCGTTTTTCTGTAGAATTCAGAAACGGACATTGGCCTGAGTTCAAACGAACGCGAAATACCTTTCGACGTGGTTATTTCCAAACTATGATCAACAAAGTTGAACTCTAATTCGAATGTAAACCCATTATAGGGTATCAGGGAAGATCGTAAACCCTTTGAACTGACATAGAGGGCAGATCCCCACGAGTGATTTTCCCACGGAGAAAGTTCAAGGCGAATTTTCCCTATCACTTGTGTCCACATATGAACAGTTGTACAAGTGTCTTCCCAATCTTTGAGTGGGACTAATGCCGGCCATGAATTACGTTGTCGTTCAATTTTTGCCATGAGAAATTATTCTTTTAAACATTAACTCTTGATTCAAATAATTATTTGTGATACGAAAATGATTTATTCCATTACTCCTTAAAAATGGAATGATCGAGCATATCGTTCTCAAAAAATACAGATCGGTTACAAAACTTAATGGCCAGAAAAACAGAGAGAATGGTCCCGGAAAAGATCGCCAGCATAATCATGATCTGATACTGTATGGCGGTCATGGGTGAACTACCGCTTAAAATCTGACCGGTCATCATCCCTGGAAGTGAAACCAACCCGATGGTCGCCATAGAGGCAAGCGTAGGATTAGCCGATTTCTTAAGTGCACTCTGGAAAAAAGGATATAGGGCTTCCGATCGTGTAGCACCGGATGCTAGGTAGAATTGATATCGCTCCTTATTGTTTTTCAGGTTGTAGTAAAAATCATTGATTCCAATCACGTTGCTTCGCAGACAGTTTCCAAGCACCATTCCGGTAATTGGAATAGCGTACTGAGCCTCCAGAAAGTTGGGCAGCTGTATCACTACTTCAAGGAAGAAGAGATTGATCAAAACAATTCCAAGAAACGTTGCAAAGAAAATTGGAACTACAAGTGATCGTTTCGCTTTCAAATCACTTCGGTCAATCGTGGCAAAATCGGCAACCACAACCATCACCATAATCCACGCCATGTTTACCCAGGCATTGTCGTATTCAAACAGGTACTCCAGATAATATCCTACAAAAAGCAGCTGCAGAGTCATGCGGATGGTAGCAATTACCATCTGACGATTCAATCCGGTTTTGTACCACCAGAAAATGACTGCCGGTATTATTAGGATGATAAAACCAATGGCAAGCTGAAACCAACTCAGTTGTATGACTTCCATAATTTATGTCTGTTTATCGAGATCAATAATTCGGTCACACCGTTCAATCCAGTAGGGATCGTGAGAGGTGGAAAGAATAGTTCTTTTGTTGTCAGAAAACAGGTGGTTAATCGCTTTCTCTTTAGAGCCCTCATCCAGCGCAGAAGTCGGTTCGTCCAGAAGCATCACCGGCTTGTTGAGCAGAATACAAATGGCAAGTCCAACACGTTGCCGTTGACCTGTGGACAGATCTGAAAACGTTTTTTTGAGAGTTTCCTCTTCCAGCCCGAGATCCTTGAATATCTGTTTGATCTGATGATCCTCCGGCATTTTATTTCCACTCTGTTTGAACCTGAACGGATATTGAACCACCTCTAAAACTGTCCCATCTCCAAGATTTAAATCCTGCGGAAGCCATGCAGACTTTCTGCGAAAATCTCTAAGTACATCACCTTTTAGTGGCTCTCCCTCGAAAAGAACTTCACCATCATCAGGAAATTCAAATCCCATAATCAACCGAAAAAGAGTAGATTTTCCACTGCCGGACTCCCCCTTTACCACTACTTTTTCACCCTCTTTCAATTCAAAATCAAAAGAGCTGAAAATCGGTTCTCCCGGATATGAAAAGTGTACGTTTTTGCCTCTTAGAATCATATTAAAGAATTGTGAATTTCCTTGCTAAGGTAGGAATGCCCGTTCAGATGACAAAAGGAAAATTTAAGTGGATTATACTTTGGGATCTTTCGTTGCCTTCTGAAAAATCCAGTAACCTAAGTAAAGAATTCCAACAGCAAGTAAAATGATAATCCCGTCAATCCATTCGGGAAGAATACCAAGAGAGATGATAAGGGTGGTGGCGCAAGCCGGTGGATGACTAACGTTGAACCAAATCATCAAAAACGTGGTAATTGCAACAGCTAATACAGATCCCAGTCCGAGGTATAATCCCGCGAAAGAGAATGCTTCAGTCAGCATCAGTAGATTGTAGGGATCTACAATTAGATAGTAAGCTGCAAGTCCGCCCAAAACTCCGCAAGCGTGACCACCAATTACAACGGAAGCAGAATGAGAGATTTTGCGATCGAACGCAAGAATATAGGCTGTGGGACCCAAACTTGGAAAAATAAAAAAGTTACCCGTAATCCATGCCACAAAACTCATCAGAAAAATGAACAGAGCGGCCTTTAACGTTGTAGATAGTGTTTTTTCCATGGAGAGGTAGATACAAAAACAACGACAGATTCACCAATTTTTGTAATCTGTTCCAGTTTAACTAATCACTATTGTGATGTTTTTGATAGAGTTCATCCAGTTCTTCAGATGAAAAACCCAACATTTTCATGTCTCGATAAAACCCGGGAAGTTTTTCCTGAATGAATTGCTCACGTTTGATTTTTAGAACCTGATCATACGCCTGATCAGACACAAAATACCCTACTCCACGTTCGTTATAAAGAACTTCCTCGCCTTGTAAATAATGAAATGCCCGAATCGCAGTATTTGGGTTGACTTCCATAGTTACTGCAATATCCCGAACGGATGGGATGCGCTCACCCACATTCCAGTTTTTATTCAGGATTTGATTACAAAAATAATCCGCGATCTGCATGTAAATAGGTTTGTTTTCAGAATATTCCATCACGCCACCTGTCTGTTTTTAAGCCTGATGTATGAGAAGAAAAGGAATAGCACTGTAATAGCAATACTGATTACTATTCTGAATATCGTTGCAGATTCGAAACTAAACCCAAGGATGGTTTCGGAGTATAATATTGAACTTCCAAATCCAGTCGCCAATAGTAAGAATTGTAGAAGGACGAGGCTAAGGAAAAATAAAATAATGGATAAGGCTGTTTTCATGAAGTTATTTTTCCGAAAGTAAACAGCCCCTAAAAAGAAAATACTGTGATAAGTAGTATAACTGAAAATCTGGCTAATCAGATCCATATCTGTTATGGTTGAATTTACAACAGATTCTGGAATATCTGTGGTAAAACCTAAGATTGTATAAAGAAGAACAATCAGAATTACTGCAATAAACGTGTAGCATACATAGCTTAGAAACCAGGCAGCCGACAGTTTTTCAAAAGTACTTGCCGGTAAAGTAAACAGCTGAGAAGCTGATCCTGTGTTATGGAGCTCATTGAATATTGAGCTGGTTAAAATTAAGCCTCCCAAAAGATACAGTAATTGTAGAAGGGAGGATATGGTGCTATACATTAAAATGTCTCGTTCACCAACAAAATCATACATCAGCCAAACTGCCAAGATCAGGCCCAACGCACCGGCAAAACCAATCGCCCATGTTCGTTGATTAATAGCCATAAAACGTTTGCAAACCTGCAGAAACCGATCGAATGAAAATTCGGATGTTTGTGTGATCGTCTTCATAATAATGGGGCATTAAATTCTTTGTTGATGAGGTCTGACTCCTGAATAATTCCGTTAAAAAGAAGCTCCAAATCCAGTTCAGTATTTTCATTATTCCCGGCTGGAGCAATGGTGAACGTTCCACCCAAAACTTCCTCTCCGTAAATATAATCCGCTGATTCTCCCTTACTGATTTTCCTGAAAGATAGCCGTTCACTGATTTCTTCGAGAGTGTGATTGAAAACAATTTTTCCGTTTTTTAATACGGTTACATGATCTATCATAGCTCCTAAATCACGAACCTGATGAGTGGAAATAACTGTGCATCGGTTAGAATTATCAAGAGAGGCGTGAATGCGTCTAAACTGACTTTTTGATGGAATATCGAGCCCGTTTGTGGGTTCATCCATCAGCAGCAACTTGGTCTGAGTTGCTAAAGCAAACGCAATTAAAAACTTCTTACGCTGACCATAAGAAAGGCTCGGAATTTTTTTATCGGGATTGACTTCGAATTCCTTCATCATTCTTTTCATTAGATCTACATCAAACCTCGGGTAGAAAGGCGCATGAATATCTATGTACTTATGTGCGGAAAGAGATGGAAGTTCAAACTGTTCCGGCACAATAAACAGTTCACTTAACACCTCCGGTCTTCGCTCTCTGGCAGGTTTATCAAGTACATTGCACATTCCACTTGCAGGAAATAGCATTCCGGTGATGTGGTTCAAAAGAGTTGTTTTTCCCGCTCCGTTTAATCCGAACAATCCGTATATATTTCCCGGTTTTAACTCAAGGTTCAACCCGGAAAATAGTGGTTCATTTTTTGTAAAGGCAAAAGAAAGATCTTGTATTGAGACCATATTTTTAGGTGTATTTAATTGATTTACTGTACCAGTATACTAATACACTATATTAATTCAAAATAATTATTTAATTGAAAGATAACATAAAGTAAATTTGTCCATTATTTTCATGCTACAGATAAATCAAATACATTTTATAAATTCTTCCACTAACCAAATTTATATATGACTTCTTTAAAACTACTACCGCTTTTTGTTCTTCTGATGTTTTCGTTTGTCCAATGCACACCCGAAAATAGTGGTGAAAATGATGAGGTCGTCTCAGCTGTCATTAACGATTTTTTTGATGCAATGAGGGCATCCGATGGAGATCAGATTCGGTCGCTGATTACCAGCGAAACCACACTAAAAACTGTGACTGTTGCGGATGTTGAGCCGGTGTTAAGAGAAACAGCTTTTGATCGATTTATCAGCTCAGTGGAAGGATCAGAACCGGGAACACTGGATGAGCAACTTACCTCACTCACTATTCATGTTGATGATAACCTTGCCACCGCTTGGATGGGGTACCGGTTTTATCGCGGCGAAGAATTTAGCCATTGCGGGGTGAACACAATGAACCTGCTAAAGAAATCCGATGGCTGGAAAATAGTTACCGTGGTTGATACCCGCCGATCTGACTGCGACTAATTTACCCATCCTGTCAACGTGCGATCCGCGGTCTCGAAGTTGCTCGAAGAAAACAATTGTAGAAACCTTCGTGAATTAGTGCCATCGTGCCCTCGTGGCAAATCTCTTGCGGTAAATGCAGGTTTTTGCCCTCTTGTGATGAGAAAGATATTGAAATCAATCATTTAATCGATCATCAAACGAAAACTCTCGAATCGTTTTAATAGAAACTTTTGGGAATTCGGAATGATGTGGATTGATCAAAACATTGAACTCATCGTGTATAATAGAGGAGGGAAGCCGAAGTAATAAGGAAGATTGAGAATCAAGCCACTTGTTTCCCAAAGATTGACAATACCCATATTTCGTCATCGAATACCACTCATGCGGCAGGGAATCTGAATCTATGGTTTCGATGGATGTATCATCTTCAATCTCAATTTCAACCAGACAGAAGTTTTTGTTGAGCCCTTCTCCGGATCGGTGAACCAGGTTTTCGAGACAGGCAAGGGCGCGTGATTCAGCCGTATAAATCACAAATGTCCCTTTGGGATTCCATCGTGCGGCATAACCGGAACCGGAAAGTTTATCAGCCCATTTTTCGAGTGTAATTCGATAAACGACCATCTATGCCAACGCACCATATTCGATTCGCATTAATTCATCGTAGATTAAATCGATGCCGCCGGGGGTTTGCATTAGGTTTAGTGGATGTTGGCCACCCAATCCCTGTGCCGGTTTTCGCAACCATCGGTTGAAGGATGAAATTTCCCCAAATACTTCTTCTGCTTTTTGATAGAGCGTAATCATTTTTAAAAGCTGCTCGCTGTTGAGTGCGCTCAGCTTTTTTTCTTCTTTTTGATATCGCTGAATGGTTTTAAAGGAGACATCAAGCAGATTGGCCAACTCTTGGTTTGAAAGACCGGAGACTTCGATTAGATCGAAGAATGCATTTATGGAAATTCCCTCCTGAGCCTGATTAACGAGGTTGTATGAATCGGTTTGGGATGCGTTATATTTTACTACCACATCGCTAACCATTAGAGTTGTTTTATGGTGTGGGTATTTGCTCATAGAAGTTGGCTTTAGAATTATGTCTATATAATTTAGACAAATATTCTTGTTTTTAAAAACCTTATTCCATTTTCTAATATTTTTCCATTTAAACTGCTATGGATTTATAGGCAATCGCCAATCCTTTTTCGAAGGCTTTTATTGCGGCTTCAATGGTATCAGCGGATGCTCCTTTTGTGCTCCACTGCTGATTATCTTTTTTGAAGGTCAGCGTTACCACTACCAGCGAGTCGGTATCCGGACTCAAAATTTCTACTTCGTGATTGATCACATCAAGGCTGAGAATCTTATCTGATTCTGCTTGAATTGCATTGATCACGGCATCGATCGGCCCCACACCTTTGTTTTTGGATAATATTTCTTTGCCCTCGATGTTAAGCTTTACTTTGGCGGTGATGAGCTCTTCTTTTCGCATGGTCACTTTGTAATCGAGCACTTCAACGGGAAGTTCGAGATCGGTTTCTTCGTTAAGAAGCATCGTATGCAGATACTCAATTTCATTTTTCTGAAGCGTTTTTCCCCGCTTGTTCATTCGGTCAACGTGCTCTTTATATAGGCGTTCGTGATTTTCGTCCATCTTCAGATTGGCAAGCAGGTTATCACGAGATTTACCGAATGATTTTTGCTGAACTTCAATAAACCCCGAGTTGATGTATCCGTGGATATGATCCAGGTCCGGCTTCAATACAGGTGCAGTAAGCGAGTGTTTTGCTACTACTTTTGTATCTTTTAGCCCTGATCCGGTCAACACAAACAGGCATCTTTTCCCCTTAAATTTTTCGCGATTGTTTTTAAATGCTGCCAGCGGAAGTGCACAGGCCGGTTCGGTGAAATGTCCTTCATTAACCGCCATCTCCATCAGAGATTCAAGTATTTCATCTTCCGTTGTAGTGAGCGCTTCGCCATTTGTATCATCAATCGCTTTCAATACTTTGTAAAAATCGATCGGGTTTGATGTGGCCACCGATGACGCCATGGTATTGGTTCGGTCGTGCACAATTTTTTCGCGCTTAAAAATTCCCTGTACAACCGGTGAACTTTCTTCGGGCTGAACCGCAATCAGACTCGGAATATGATCGGTGAGTCCGGCTGCTTTCAGTTCTTTGAAACCTTTATAAATGGCACCGAAATTTGTGCCACATCCTACGGGAATAAAAATATAATCAAACGGTTTTTCCTGCTGTTCAACCAGCTCATAAGAAAATGATTTCTGACCTTCCTCACGAAATACATAATCTCCGGCGAGGTAGTAGTTACCTGATTTTGCAAACTCACGACAGAGCGCTTCACATTTGGTAAAATCACCCTGAATTCGGATGATAATGGCCCCGTAAATTGTTGCCTGTGCCAGCTTTGCTTCAGAGGTTACTTCCGGCACAAATACATAGCATGGAATATTGAACCATGCAGAATAGGCTGCAACGGACGCTGCCATGTTCCCTGTTGATGCCAGACAAATCGCATCTTTTCCCAGCTCTATTGCTTTTTGAACCTCAATGTAGCTACCACGATCTTTAAAACATCCGGTGGGATGTTCAAACTCAAGTTTTGCGTATAAATCGGCTTCATACGTTTCAGAAAGACGGGTGAGATGCCGTAAAGCCGTACTGTGATTTCGAAGCGGATCGGGGATAATACTGTTCAGCGGATACTGTATACCCTCTCTCGTCTCGTTATACTCAATCGTTAATACACCTCCGCAAGCGGTGCAATAAGTTGAAGTCTTTTGCTCGTCATTATCTGCACCACACATGATGCATTTCATTGTATAACCGGTGTGAATAGAGGACATGTAAGGAATTTCTTATTGAATTTATTTACCCTAAAATACGAAGGAATTTGACGATCCTGAAACCTATTTGGAAGCGCTTTTAAAAAAGTGGTCCAATTATTTTCCTTTGAGTGGAAGCAGGATGATGTCTTCAAAATCCATATCCAGCTCTTCTAAAATAGGGCCCGCAATTTCGATGATCTCTTCGTCGGGGTATTCGTCAAGACCTTCAAGTTCTACATATAAAAGATCATTTATTTCATCGACGTAATAGGAAGCATCGAGGGACTCAAAACTTTTTTTCAGAATGTTTACCAGATATTCAACATCTTCCTGCCAGGCTTCTAATTCGGTTTCGTTAGGTTCCGCCATCTCTGTATGTTTGATTTACGATTTTAGAATAAAAAATGTCGCAATAACTACGTATTTAAGTATTGAAAATATGAATCCATCTGTTAAAAAATTAGGATTATCTGCAAATAAGAAAATTCGCACAATTATCGGTTTGATGTCCGGCACATCACTTGATGGCCTGGATATTGCTCTCTGTAAGATTCGGGGATCCGGTGCGAATACATCAGTAGAGCTGAGAAAATTTATCACAAAAGAGTATGATGAAGGTCAGAAATCCCGTCTAAAAATGATTTCTTCTGTGGAAAATGTAGAATTGAAGGAGCTCTGCTATCAACACACTTGGTTGGCATCTGTTCATACGGGGATGATCAATGAAGCGCTGGCAGAGTGGAACATCAAACCGGAAGAAGTGGATTGCATTGCCAGTCACGGACAAACTATTTATCATTTGCCGGAAAGAGATCAGCCCGAAGAATCTGAACCACTGAACAGCACCCTGCAAATTGCAGATGGGGATCAAATAGCTGTAAAAACGGGAATTGTGACAATCAGCGATTTTCGACAAAAACATATCGCTCATGGAGGGGAAGGAGCGCCCATGGCGGCACTGGTAGACCGCCTGCTTTTTGGGCACGAAACCGAATCCCGAATTCTGCTGAACATTGGCGGAATTGCAAATTTCACATGGCTTCCGGCAGGAAAGCAATCAAACGAAAAATCCTTCACTACCGACACCGGACCCGGCAATACACTGATTGACAACGTGGTTCAAAACTACTTCAATCAGCCATATGATAGAGATGGGAAAATTGCCTCATCGGGAAACGTTCATGCCGCACTGCTAAATCTACTCTCCAGGGATTCTTGGTTTGATGAGAAAAACTCTAAGTCCACAGGACCGGAATATTTTAATTTGGACTGGATTGAACGGCTGGCCAAAAATGCCGGCATAAAGTTGAAGAACATCAATCCCGAAGATCTGGTGGCTACGGTGACCGAACTCTCGGCGAAAACCATCGCTCAAAGTATTAAAGCAAACGTTAGTAAACCGGAAGATTGTCAGATTTACACGAGTGGAGGAGGAGCACACAATCCTGTGTTGATAAAACGACTGAAAGAAATATTGGTTCAGACAAACCTGCATGATTTTTCAAAACTCGGGTTTGACCCCGATGCCAAAGAGGCTATTATTTTCGCAGTACTCGCCAACGAAATGCTGGCTGGCGATGGATTCGAATTTGAATCGAACGGTGAGAAAAAGAGAGTTAATTTCGGTAAAATCTCCTTTCCCTTCTAATGAAAACCTCCAAGGTTTTTTGAAACCTTGGAGGTTTAGTAAGTGATGAAGGTCTACTCCCCAACAAACCTCAAAACCCTCTCATATTCGGCAATCAAATTCTCCCTCACAGGAGCTGCTCGTTTTACAATCTCTTTTTGCTGAATCAAATATTCTTTCCGCCCCTCTTCGGTTTCGATTTTAATGGGAGATAGTCCATATTCTTCCAAGTCATATGGACTTGCCTTCATATCAATGGTTCGGGCAAAAATGGCGAGTGAAAAAGCATCGCGAATCGTTTCACTGGAAATCCAAGGGTACATTTTAAATGCCCATTTATAGAGATCCATGTTGGTATGAATACAGCCTTGTTGCTCCAGATCTTTAAGCGATTCCCGTTCCAGCTGGTGTTTGTTCATCGGACGCGCCTTTTCAGTGAAAAAGCGGAACGCATCAAAATGGGTGCACAGCAGTGGACGTGACTCCACAAATTCAGCAATGGCATCATCAGAAAGCCGCAGTGGAATTTGATCGTGCCGAATTTCATCAGCCCGATAAACCATCGCCCATTCATGCATTCCAAAGCAACCAAAAAAGGGTTTGGACTCTGCCGTTTTTTGCATCAAATCAAGCATCCAATGGATGGAGCGAAGTCGCTTTCGCGGGAAATTCATCTTATCAAGGTAAGCAACCTGATCATTCACAGCGAGTTCGCTGATTTCGGGAAGTGGTTCATCACCGGTAATCTCAAGTTTTACACCCACGCCGGGTGACCATCGAGAGAGTTGAGCAGGACGGAAGTTGTAGTATTCAAAAAGAAAATCGAGGACAGGATCTTTTTTGTGCTCGGATCGCTTTTTCAGGTAAGGCTGAAGAATTCGGTTCATAGCCAGTTCGTGCTCTTTTTTGGCATGAGTCCACTCTTTTAGCGGGAGGATTGGCTGATCTTTTTTGACGACTTCATCGAGCTGTATCATACTCACAAAATAGGGTTCTTTTTATTACGATGTAAATCTCAAATTCTGTAAAATGGAAACAGAACCCATGATTTATGATGAAAGAGATCAAACATTTTATACTTCATTTACGATTACATTACCAATTCATGCTGCTATCGGGTGGGTTTTTGCTTGGCGGATTTATGTCCCCCGAAATGAATGCACAGCAGTACTGGCTGCAATTTTTAAATGTGCATGTACTTTTGTTCGGCGGAGCCACAGCCTACAATTCCTGGTGGGATAAAGACACCGGACCGATCGGCGGACTTAAACATCCCCCTAAAATGGAATTATGGATGCACCGGGTTTCTCTAATAATGATGTTTACCGGATTCATTTGGGCGTGCTATATCGGGTGGCTTTATGCTATGGTTTACATGATCAGCCTGATCCTGTTCTGGCTCTACTCCACACCTCACGCCCGATGGAAAGGTCGCCCCATTATAAGCCTGTTTGCTATAGGCATTAGCACCGGATTTAATTCCGTTTTATTAGGAACAATTTCGGCCGGGGGATCTATTAATCAACCCATTTTGTTGGTAGCTCTGGGGGCATCGCTCATACTCTTATCGATGTACCCTGTGTCGCAAATTTTTCAACAGGATGAAGACCTCAAAAGAAAAGATGTGACCTTTACAATAGTCTATGGTGTGAAAGGAATGAGAAATTTTTTTCTGATCAATTTTGCACTTGGGTTAATTTTACTCTCAGTCGGTGTATACAATGTTTCTCAATTTTCCGCATGGGTACTATTTGTCGGCTGTTGTATCTCGGGCACGTTTCTTGCAAAGATTATATTTACACTGAAGGGTAATATAAATGAATACGGAAAAGTAATGATGGCTAAAACAATCGCTTCTCTCTCATTTGTACTCTTTTTTTTGATTGCGAATGTTTTAAAACACGGCTGGCTGGGACAAACATTTTTTAACGAATATTTTAAATAAGAAGTAAATCAATGAATGAAGTAAAAGAACAAGTTATTACGAACGAAACGCTCAAAAAAGGATTCAAATACAGTAATTACCGAAAACTTATCGACAAACTGCTCGAAACCGGAAAAACCTCCGGGGAGAATCATTCCGAAGCGATGATTCATTACACCAAAATGAATGTGCACCGGATGAACCGACATGATAAACGTTCTGAGCTCAGCGCTGAAATTTTGGAGAGATTAAAGAACGTAGATCGCAAAATGATTTGGGTTGTCATTACCGAAGCGTGGTGTGGTGATGCCGCGCAGACTGTGCCGATCATCAACAAAATGGCAGAAGCATCGGGAAATATTGATCTGCATTTAATTTTTCGGGATGAAAATCTTGAGGTGATGGATCAGTTTTTATACAATGGAAAAAGCCGGTCTATTCCCAAACTGATCTGCCTCGATGTTGAAACCATGGACGTTTTAGGAGAATGGGGACCACGCCCGGCTTCTGCTCAGCGACTGTTTGAAACATTGCGGAGTGATCCGGATTTGCCATCTCAAAGAGTGGCAGAGGTTCTGCACAAATGGTACGCCGATGATAAAAGCATGGAAATTCAGGAAGAATTTCTATCTCTACTTGATGAGTGGGATAAGTAAGTTCTTTTTGCGATTTTACAATGGCAATTTAAACCCATTCTATGACTGAACTCTCAGATTCATTTTACAAGCATATCGCCCAAACCAGTGATGCACCCATGGGACTGGAAATTGACCGGGCTGAGGGATGCTATATTTATACGATGAACGGCGAAAAATATGTGGATCTGATTTCAGGCATTGCCGTGAGCAGCTTGGGGCACCGGCATCGGAATGTGGTGAACGCCATCAATGCACAGGTAGATCGTCATCTTCACGTAATGGTGTATGGCGAGTTTATTCAAAAACCACAGAGTCAGTTTGCACAGCTTTTGTGCGATCAACTACCCGATTCGCTCGATCGCGTCTATTTCGTGAACAGCGGAACCGAAGCGAACGAAGGAGCACTAAAACTCGCTAAAAAATCCACGGGACGCTCCAAACTCATCGCCTTCCATAACAGTTACCACGGTGACACCCACGGCTCCCTTAGCGTAACCGGGCGTGATGTTTACCGCGATCCCTATTTACCGCTGCTGCCAAATGTAGAGTTTCTGGATTTTAACAAAACCGATCAGCTGCAGGCGATTGATGATCAAACCGCAGCCGTTATTTTGGAACCCATTCAGGGCGAAGGAGGAATTATCCCCGCCGAAACCGTATGGCTGAAAGCAGTTCGAAAGCGGTGCGATGAAACCGGGGCACTGCTTATTTTTGATGAAATTCAGACCGGATTTTTCCGCACCGGAAAACTCTTTGCCTTTGAACACTACGGCGTTGTACCCGATATTTTGTGCCTTGCGAAAGCGATGGGAGGCGGAATGCCGATGGGAGCGTTTGTATCATCCAGTAAACATTTTGAGACGTTTAAACATGATCCCCCGCTAAACCACGTTACCACCTTTGGCGGACATCCCTTAAGCTGCGCCGCCGCATTTGCTAATCTTGAAACACTGCTCAGCGAAGATTTTGAGCAGAAAGCCAACCGCATTGCAGAAATTGCCGATTCCATTTTAAAGGGCGAAGGCATTGTTGAAGTACGCGGTCGTGGTGCAATGCTGGGCCTTCAGCTCCGCGATTCAAAGCTCACCCAAAACGTCGTAAAACACTGCTTCGAAAACGGCATCATCCTTGGCTGGACCCTCCACTCCAACTCTCTTATCCGAATTGCCCCACCACTTATTATTGAGGAAGCTTTACTTACCACTTGTTTTGAGACTATACTTGAGGCTGTGAAGAAGTATGCATAAGGATGTGATTTTAACCTGACATCTAAAATTTATGGTTTTAAATCTATCTACAAACTTTCCAATTTCTTACTACATTAAAAAAGAGAGAATAGTAACCAAACCTTATGAACTATGACTATTGACGAAATCAGAAAACAGTTAAAAAAATCTAAAAAACCCGTTGCTAAATCCTTTCATACCGGAGAACATTTTAAAGTGCTGTTGTTCGGGTTCAATAAAGGAATGGAGTTGGAATATCACAAGGCGTATCACCCCACCAAACTGTTGGTTTTGGAAGGGGAAGTAATCTATAAAGAGAAGGGTGAAGTGCGCTCCCTGAAACAGTACGATGAAGTGAGAATTCCCACCGAAATGATCCACTCCGTTGAAGCACTCTCGGATAGCATTGTGCTGCTAACCCAAGGCTAATGTGGCTCGGACGTCCTCGTCCGATATCCATGGGCTATTTTTCAAATGCTATGCCTTTTTGATGTAATGAGTTAAAGTTAACAGGCACATAATCAAATCTTTTCCACAAAAATAGTAATGCCGAACGGGGACGTTCGGGTTACGTTGGGCTATGACTGATATCAGTTCATAGAAATATTTGATCTGACTTCAATCGAGTTTATCTTTTGTACAGCTATTCAGTCAATCTCTGTTCAATTGAAAACTATTTATGCCTGACCAAATCAACGCAAAAAAATGGATAATCTACGGGAGCTACGGTTACACAGGTCGATTGATCTCCGAGCTTGCAACTGATCTCGGACTGGAAATCAACGTAGTACTTTCCGGCAGAAATGAGGAAAAGCTAAACAATCAGGCTGAGGAATTAGGGCTGGAATATGTTGTCGCTGATCTGACCGATCCACTGCAAATGGATCATTTATTGAACGACGCCGAGTTGGTCATTCATTGTGCCGGTCCGTTTCGAAATACATGGAATAATATGCTGGATGGCTGCATCCGAAACCGCTGTCACTATCTGGATATCACGGGAGAAATTGAGGTGTTTGAATCGATCAAGACGAGAAGTAAAGAAATTGCAGACGCCAACATTATGGCTATGCCCGGAACCGGGTTTGATGTGGTTCCAACCGATTGTATGGCGCTATATTTAAAAAAGCAGCTGCCGGATGCGAATGAACTTGAATTGGCATTTATGAGTCTTGGAGGTGGGGTTTCTCAGGGGACGGCCCAAACCATGGCTGAGAATTTAGGCCGGGGTGGAGTAGTTCGATCAGATGGAAAAATCAAGCTGGTGCCTGCGGCCTATAAAATCCGTGAAATTGATTTTGGGAAAGGAGTGAAATCTACCGCGTCAATTCCGTGGGGTGATGTATCCACGGCTCATTTTACTACGGGGATTGAAAATATTACCGTGTACACCGCGATGAAATCATCTGCTATTCGATGGATGAAATTATCGAACTGGATTGGTCCGCTATTAAGACTATCTTCGGTTCGGTCATTACTGAAGAAGTGGATAAGCAAAAAAGTAACGGGACCCAATCAAGAATCACGGGAAAATGGAATCAGCATTGTTTGGGGTGAGGTTCGAAATCAAAAAGGGGAAACAGTTCAGGCTCGTTGTATTACTCAAAATGGATATAAACTCACCGCGTTGATGTCTCTGCTCATTGCCCAAAAAGTGAGTGCCGGCAATTGGAAACCCGGATATCAAACACCTGCTTCCGTGTACGGCGAAGATCTGATTTTAGAAATTGAGAATACAATGAGACAGTTGATATAATAAGTGTTCGAAAAGCATCAGAAGAAAGGTGCAGCTATTGATCATTTCTGGATTTATAAATCTCGGGCAAGCTGCCCGAGGAACTATTTCTGATTCATATCAAAATCTATAAAATGATTTTCAGGTTTATCTGTTATTCAACTATCACATCAACAAAAAACCTGAGCACAAAAAAATAATGGGATGGAAACAAAAGAATTAGATTTAATAGAACGAAAATGTGGAGCTTGTAATGCAGAAACGCCGCCTCTAAAAGGTGAGGAACTGCAAAAATATTACGACCGTCTGGAAGATGGATGGGAATTAGAGGATGATCATCATCTCGAGAAAACCTACCCTTTTAAAAACTTCCGGGAGGCGATGGATTTTACTGTTAGAGTGGGTGAGATGTCAGAAGAGGAAGCGCATCATCCCGAAATTTATCTAACGTGGGGAGAAGTAATATTAAAAGTTTATACACACGCCATTGATGCCCTTAGTGAGAATGATTTTATTTGGGCGGCAAAGGCGGAGGCGATTTATGAGGAAAGGTAGCTCGGACGTCCCTCCACTTTTCGTTGATTTAGAATAAATGTTCATCGGGGGGAGTACATCCAAGTGAATTCTGTTTATATCGAACGAGGACGTTCGATTTACGTTGTTGCTGAGAGCAATACTTTGTATTATATGTGTAAAATATGTATAAATATGAAAAATCAGCCATTACGTGGACGAGGAGCCTCCGACAATCCGAAAAATCGATTTACGGATACTCATCTCGAATATGAAATTGATACTGAGACCGGTCAGCTGAAACGGCCGAAAACTCAGATCTTAAACGATCACACTAAAGAGATTATATCTACCAACAAGAGTCCCGATATTCCGTTTGATGTGAGCATCAATCCGTATCGTGGCTGCGAACATGGATGTGCTTATTGCTACGCCCGTCCATCGCACGAATTTTTGGGGATGTCTGCCGGATTGGATTTTGAGACCAAAATTGTAGCCAAGTTTGATGCCCCAAAACTGCTGAGGGAAAAATTGTCGGAGAAAATTTGGAAGCCACAAACAGTGGTGATGAGCGGCGTAACGGATCCCTATCAGCCCATTGAAAAAGAGCTGAGAATTACCCGAAGATGTGTGGAAATTTTGGCGGAGTGCAGAAATCCGTTGGTCATCATAACTAAAAATTATGGAGTGACGCGCGATATTGATCAGCTTTCGCAGCTTGCCGAAGTGGGGGCCGTGAAAGTTGTGTTGTCTATAACCAGCCTGAATAAAGACCTGATTGGCACTCTTGAACCGCGGACTTCGCGCCCCCAGAAAAGATTGCTCGCTGTGAAAGAACTGACTGAGGCGGGGATTCCGGTTCATGTAAATATTGCGCCGCTCATTCCCGGCCTGACTGATGATGAGATTGTACCTATCATGGAAGCAGCAAAAAAAGCGGGTGCAGAATCCGTTTCCTATACCATTTTACGACTTCCTTATGGCGTAAAAGATCTGTTTCTCAAGTGGCTGGAAGATCATCAACCCAACCGAAAACAGAAAGTGATCAACAAAATGAAGAGCTTAAAAAACGGACGGCTTAATCGGTCAGAATTTGGCGAACGATTTCGTGGAGAGGGTGCTTATGCCAGACAGATTGAGCAGTTGATTAAGATTCATCAAAAAAGGCTGGGTTTAAACAAGAACCGAACTCCACTGAGCTGTGATGCTTTTAGACGCCCAAAAACAGATCAACTTTCTCTCTTCTAAGTTATCAGGTTGCATCTTTTTTTTGTTTTTTTATAGAAATGTACACTTATCTTTATGCGCGCTTGTCCTTTACGCGCTTTTTACTAACTTTCTGCAATGGTTAAATAAAAATAAAAGAGAAAGTGTTATGGAGAAATCATACAAAAATACGTTTTATAACTTAATTGGTGTGTTGGGGATTGCAGCACTTGTAACGGGATGTGGATCTGTTATGCAGGGAGCATCGAGCGGAATTTCATCAGCAATAAGCGGAGCTGTTTCGGCTGAAGTGGAACGGGGGGTGAGCGGAATGCTGGCAGGATATTCGGATGCAATGTTGTACCAATTGGCTTACTCTCAGGCGTTTATGGTAGGTGGATACGGAGTTGAACTCGAAGATTTTGCAGAAGGTGAAGGAAGTACGTGGAGAGTAGAATCGGGCGACGAGGAAGAAAGTCACAGCTATACTGTTGAGCGGGCGCTATTGAAAAAAAATGAGGATGGATCGAGCTGGTGGTATTTCCGATATCAGCCTGAGGAAGATGAACAGTCCATTGAATACGAAATGAAAATGACTTCAGAGCTTGATCCAATGGAAATGTATGTGCGTGATCCCGAAACAGGAAATGTTGAACATCGCGTGTTTTCACACCAGGAAGAGGACGAAGAGTTGCGTGAAGGTGAAGAGGAGATTGAAGAAGCAGGCTACCGAACCGAAACGTATAAGCTTGAGAATTGGGAAGATTATCGGGAAGGTGAAGAATCCATTACTGTGGGGAATTACACCTTCGATTCTACTGTGCTGCTGTATGAGGGAACGGAAGAAGAAGGTGATGAGGATGTAACCATCCGGTGGTGGTTAGCCGAAGATGTGCCCGGTGATCTTTTAAAATATGTGATGACGAGCGAAAGTGAAGGAGGAAGTGTAGTTGGGGAAATGACGGATTTGCGCCGCGATTATACCCCAAGATTTTCTGAATTATAAAATGTGATTGGATCGAATGAGGCGTACCATTCATTTGTTAAGTGAGTACATGAAAGCATTAACTTTAAATGATAGCAACTTATGTCAGCTGTAAATTCAACCATGCTTGAATTAGGAACAAAAGCCCCTGATTTTTCACTACAGGATGTAGTTACCGGAAATATTTATATCCCAAAAAATTTTAAAGGGAATAAAGCTTTTTTGGTGATGTTCATCTGTAATCATTGTCCCTATGTGAAGCTAATAAAAGAGGCCATTGTTGATTACGCCACCGATTACATGCCCAAAGGTGTGGGAATTGTGGCTATAAGCTCAAATGATGCAGACAATTATCCCCAGGATGGTCCTGAGAAAATGGAAGAAGATGCCAAGGCATTTGGTTATCCCTTTCCATACCTGTACGATAAATCTCAGGAGGTTGCACAAGCCTATAAAGCTGCCTGTACGCCCGATCTTTTTCTCTTTGATGAAAACCTGAAGCTGGTCTATAGAGGACAGTTTGATTCGTCCAGGCCGGGCAACGATGTTGAGCCAAACGGCGAAGATCTCAGGAATGCGACCGATAAAATACTGAATGGAGAATCCGTTCCTGAGGAAGAACAAACTCCAAGTATTGGTTGCAACATCAAATGGAAAAAAGGAAACGAACCGGATTACTTTGGATAATATGACAGAACTTAACATTGCTGATCTCCGTGAAAACTATACGAAAGGGGGGATTATCGATGGCGACCTTCCTAATAACCCGATCGTTTTCTTTAAAACCTGGCTTGATGAGGCTCTGAAATCGAAAGTGATGGAGCCAAACGCCATGTCACTCGCCACGGCCGATAAAGATGGAACCCCAAATGTTCGAATGGTTTTGCTGAAAGGAGTTGAGGACGATGCCGTTCACTTTTATACAAATTATGAAAGTGAAAAAGGGAAAGAATTGGCCGAAAACCCACGCGCATCCGTAGCATTTTGGTGGCCGGAACTGGAACGACAGGTTCGACTATCAGGCAGTGTTGAAAAACTACCTGAGAAGGAAAGCGCAGATTATTTTCATTCCCGTCCGCGCGAAAGTCAGATCGGGGCATGGTCATCCAATCAAAGCCGTGAAATATTGAGCCGGGCAGATTTGGAAAACCGATTTGAAAAGCTTAGAAAGAAGTTTGAAGGATCCGATATCCCAAAACCGGAATTTTGGGGCGGATATCAGATAAAAATTGAGAAGATAGAATTTTGGCAAGGCCGTCCCGGTCGACTGCATGATCGAATTCAGTATTTAAAAAACTCCAAAGGGTGGACAAAATCCCGTTTGCAGCCGTAATCTAATTATGGGAAAAAATAAGTTAAAGCGTTTCTCAGATAATGCTCGATTTGATCACGTGATTGAGCACACAGATTTTCAGGAGCAGCCAACGCCCAAAGGAAAATGGCAGTCCGAAATATTTGGGAATGAGAATCCCATTGTTTTAGAATTAGCCTGTGGTGCCGGAGATTATGCGTTGGGCCTTGCCCAAAAATATCCTGAAAAGAATTTTATCGGGATTGATATAAAAGGCTCCCGAATTTGGAAGGGTGCAAAAATTGCGAAAAGAAAATCTATAGAAAACGTGCGGTTTTTAAGACTGCTGATTGATCACCTGGATGATTATTTTGCCCCTGGAGAAGTATCCGAAATATGGATCACCTTTCCCGACCCACACCTGAAAGTTCGCAATCGACGGAAAAGGCTCACCTCCCCAAAATTCCTTGAAATTTATAAAAAGATAGCATCAGACAACTGCACGATAAACCTTAAAACAGACAGCCTAAGTCTCTACAAATATACGTTGGAAATCATTGAACAGGAGAAACTGGACATCAAAGAAAAAGTCGATGATGTGTACAAAGAGAGGTCTGATGATGATTTAACGATCAAAACGTTCTATGAAAAGATGCATCTGAAAAATGGGCGAACCATTCAATTTGTATCTTTTTTTGCTCATTGATTTTTTTGATGAATTAGCTCTACCTATCTAAATAAACGGTCACTCTCTATTGACTTTTACCTCAAAAACAGTAAATTGATGATATAACTTAACACTGTTAACCACGCGTTATGTCGCTTAGAGATGATATTTTAGTAGAAAGCAGAGACATGTTGATCAAACATGGATTTGGTAAAGTTTCGATGAGAAAAATCGCTAAGAAAGTGAATGTATCAGCAACAAGTATATATCTGCATTTTAAGAACAAAGATGATCTTTTATTGGCTTTAATTGAATCGAGCATTGAAAAATTATCTTATGTGTTGAAGGATGAAATGGTTCAGGGGGATGATCCGGTGGCAAAGTTGGAAAAAATGACAGATAGTTTTTTGAAATTTGCGATCGAGAATCCGCAGGAATATGAAATTATCTACATGGTTCGCCATGAAGAGATGCCGAAATATCCCAAGGAGAAATTTGAACAGATTAGAAAGATTTACGAAATGCTGGCTGAGATAATCAGGGAGGGTCAAAACAAAAAACTTTTTCAGGTCGAAGACCCTCTGATGAGTGCCTACACGCTTTGGGCGCAATTACACGGGGTGGCATCTGTAGTAATTAGTAAACGGCTCGATACGCGAATTCCCTCCGGTGAATTTATGAATCAGGCAAAAGATCACATCATACAAGGATTTATCACACAAAAAACACCGGCTTAACGGATAATTATTATGGAAACACTCATTCAAGATATCGCTTTTTTTACGGAGCTGCCTTTATGGCTTTCAATTGGCAGCGTAGTTGTAGTCGCATTAATTTTGGGTTTCACCGGTGCACCGCTTTGGATTTGGGCACTGGGTGGATTTGCAGCACTTTTTGGATTTGAAGCCCCCGTTTGGCTACTGGTAATTTACACGGTTTTAGCTGTCGTGTTTAACATCAAACCTATTCGGCGAACGCTGGTGTCGGGACCGATTATGAAATTGATGGATGCTATGAAAATTCTACCGGCAATTTCTGAAACAGAACAGACGGCGATTGATTCCGGTACGGTTTGGGTGGAAGGGGAGCTTTTTTCCGGTAAACCGGATTTTAAGAGAATGATGAATGAGCCTTATCCTGAATTTACGAAAGCGGAGCAGGAATTTTTGGATGGTCCGGTGGAAGAACTCTGCTCAATGGTTTCGGATTGGGATGTTTTTCAACGAAAAGGGTTTGATGATAAAACGTGGAAGTACATGAAAGAGAAACGTTTTTTTGGACTGATTATCCCTGAGGAATATGGCGGATATGGATTTTCTGCAAATGCGCACAGTGCCATTGTTGCAAAACTGGCATCCCGATGTGGTCCGCTGGCAACCACTGTAATGGTGCCTAATTCACTGGGACCTGCAGAACTGCTAATGCACTACGGAACCGATGAACAGAAAAATCACTATTTACCACGATTGGCAACCGGAGATGAAATCCCCTGTTTTGCACTAACTGAGCCAAATGCGGGATCAGATGCCGGAGCGATGCAAAGTACTGGCCATGTATTTAAAGCAGATGACAGTAAATTATATTTGAGGTTGAATTGGGACAAACGGTACATCACGCTCGCTGCAATTTCTACGGTGATTGGATTGGCATTTAAAATGTATGATCCTGAAAACCTTTTGGGTAAGGGGAAAGAGCATGGAATAACCTGTGCGCTTGTTCCCAGCGATACTGAAGGTGTAGTTCTCGGAAAACGTCATGATCCACTCGGAGTTCCTTTCTATAATTGTCCGTTGAAAGGCAAAGATGTTATTGTTCCGATTGATGCCATTATTGGCGGAAAAGAGGGGGCTGGAAATGGCTGGAGAATGTTGATGGAATCACTCGCTGTGGGACGCGGAATTTCGCTGCCGGCGCAGTCTGTGGGTGGATCAAAAATGGCAGCTCGTGCGATTGGTGCTTATGCTGCAATTAGAAAACAGTTTGGCTTAAACATTGGGAAGTTTGAAGGAATTGAAGAACCAATGGCCAGAATTGGTGGATATACGTATTTGATGGATGCATCACGCCGATATATTTGCGGTGCGCTGGATAAAGGAGCAAAACCGGCGGTTGTGACAGCTATTGCTAAATACAATTTCACAGAACTTGGCCGGGAAGTGATTAACGACTCCATGGATATTGTTGGCGGAGCGGGAATTTCTCGCGGACCACGAAATATTTTTGCCCATAGCTACATCGCTACTCCAATCGCTATCACGGTGGAAGGGGCAAATATTCTTACACGAACCTTGATGATTTTTGGTCAGGGTGCGATTCGAAGTCATCCTTACGCGCTAAAAGAGATTAACGCGCTGATGGAGAAAGATGTAAAAGCGTTTGATGATGCATTTTGGAAGCATATTGGACATGTGGTTCAAAATAAAGTTCGTTCGTTTTTGCTGAGTATTACAAGAGGTCGACTGGCGAAATCTCCGGTTAGCGGACCGGCAGCAAAATATTACCGAAAATTGGCGTGGGCATCTGCATCGTTTGCCTTTATGTCTGATATCGCACTTGGGTCTTATGGCGGCGCATTGAAGATGAAAGAGAAACTCGCCGGACGATATGCCGATATTCTCAGCTGGATGTTTCTTGCCACGGCAATCCTAAAACGGTTTGAAGCGGACGGGCGACGGGAAGAAGATCGAATCTATTTTGAATGGGCTATGCAACACGCGTTCTACCGTATTCAAACTGCGTTTGATGAGATCTATAACGAGATTGAAGTTCCGGGACTTAGCTGGGTGTTTCGCGGACCGGTTGGTCTTTGGTCACGAATTAACCGAATGGGCAAGAAACCATCTGATAAGCTTGGACATGCTGTTGCTCAAGCCATGCAGGAACAGGGCGAACGTCGGGATCGAATGACCCAGGGAATTTATACTTCAAAATCGCAGAATGATGCCATCGGGATTTATGAGCACGCAATGACGTTGATTCACGACTCATTTCCGATCTATAAAAAACTCTACAAGGCAACAAAAGCCCGTGAAATTCCAAAAGGGAATGTGCTGACTCAGCTGGATATTGCCGTAGAGAAAAACATCATCACGAAAGAAGAAGCCGAAATGGTTCGTGAAACAGAAGATGCCCGATTTAACGCGATTAGCGTGGATGATTTCACTTTGGAGGAGTACAATCGGTCAGCTGTGACTCCTAAAGATGAACCTATTTCACAGAAAAAAGGGATTAAGCCACAAATGGCTTAGAGTATGATATAGAGACGTTCAGCGCAAAGCCCCGTTAGTTTAACGGGGCTTTTTTATGAGTTCGATTTTTTCTCTTCTGTATATAAACCTGCCGCTTTGTTCGCTGATAATAA
Source organism: Balneolaceae bacterium (assembly GCA_040876545.1). Taxonomy (GTDB): domain Bacteria; phylum Bacteroidota; class Rhodothermia; order Balneolales; family Balneolaceae; genus SW132. The sequence continues at coordinate 35,148 of JBBDPF010000033.1, forward strand.
AATTCCTTTTATCATGGCAGAGCTAAATCCGCTGTGCTCCATTTCGTTCAACCCTGAGATAGTACAACCCCGCGGTGTGGTAACCCGGTCAATTTCAAATTCGGGGTGATTATCCTTGTTTGATAAAAGTGATGCGGCGCCTTTTGCCGTTTGAGCTGCCATTTCCAATGCTTCGTGGGCATGAAATCCAATTTCGGTTCCGCCCTGCGACGCTGCACGGATTGATCGCAAAAAGAACGCAATTCCACAGGCGCATAGTGCTGTAGCTGCGGTCATCTGTTCTTCCATGATGACGAGCGTTTTTCCAACGGTATCAAATATCGTTTTGGTTGTATCCAAAGCATCTGATGCTCCGTTTTTGGTGCAAATACAGGTCATGGATTCTCCAATGGAAATAGCCGTATTTGGCATAGCACGCACGATAGGAATTTTATCACCCAGCGTTCGTTCAATTTGTGAGATGGAAATTCCGGATACTACAGAAATAACCATCTGCTTTTTAACATCAAGCGAAGGGGCAATTTCTGATAAAAGGGCATCCACTTGCTGAGGCTCCACCGCAATGATAATAATATCTGATTTTGAAACAGCTTCGGTATTATCAGATGTGATATGAAATCCCGCATCAGCATAGCTTTCAAGCAAGCTTAAGCGTCTTCGGGTTAGCGTAATTTGATTCGCTTTAAAAATGCTTGATGTGGCTATGCCGGTTGCAATGGCGGTACCAATATTTCCGGCTCCAAGTATGGCGATGGTTTTATTCATAATAGAATGGGAATTACAAGTGACTCGGGTTATCTGTTAACATTTATAAAACCTAAAACAGAACTTTATTCCAATTTTAAAATAGATTATACACCATATAAATATGGAAGCGCTTTTATTAAACTATTGGAAATTAACATGTTAAAAGCACGAATAATACTTGAACGAGATGAAGATGTTAGCTAAAATGAACGGCTCAAATGAAAGTTTAAAATCCGTGTCTCATGCATGTTTTAAAATTTGGAGGATCTTCGATGGGATCTTCCGATTCGATCCAAAATGTTCTTGCAATAATTAAAGGAAGAACTCAAACCGACAAAACCATTGTCGTGGTTTCTGCGATGAAAGGGGTGACGGATCGTCTGCAAATGGCTTGTGATCGGTCGAATGATCAGAATGCGGATTATGATGAGTTAATTATATGGCTCGAAAAACTGCATTTTGATGTCGCCCGTACCTTTTTACCGGTACAAATGCAGAGTGATTTAATCACGCAGCTGAAAATGACTTTGAACGAACTTGAAGACGTGCTCCAGGGTGTAGCACTGGTTCGTGAGGTAACGCCCCGTACGCGAGATTTCATTATGGGATTTGGTGAACGGCTATCTGCAAATATCTTAACCTCTTTGCTGATCAATGAAAAAGTAGACGCACAATTTACCGATGCCCGTGAGTTTATCATTACCGATTCTAACTTTGGAAATGCACGGGTTGTGTATGATCAGACTTTTCCGCTAATCCGGGATTACTTCACAAAAGACGCTGACGTTTTTGTGGTAACAGGATTCATTGCAATGTCATCAAAAAAGGAGTCAACCACACTTGGCAGAGGCGGCTCAGATTATACAGTGGCACTTATCGGTGCGGCAGTGAAAGCAAATCTCATCGAAATCTGGACCGATGTTAACGGTTTGATGACGGCAGATCCCGGGAAAGTAAAGCGGGCATTTTCTATCGAAGAAATTTCATACGAAGAGGCGATGGAACTGTCTCACTTTGGCGCAAAAGTAATTTATCCACCAACACTACGTCCGGCAATGCAGGCACAAATTCCGATTGTTATAAAAAATACGTTTGACTCAAATCATAAAGGAACCAGTATTCGCAAAGAAATCGCTCCAACAGACAGCCTGATTAAAGGACTTTCGTCTATAGGAAATGTTACCGTCCTCACCATAAAAGGGAGCGGTATGGTTGGCGTTAGCGGAATTGCCGCACGTATTTTTTCATCTCTGGCACGGGCGGATGTAAACATTATTATGATTACGCAGGCTTCATCAGAACACTCGGTAACTCTTGCTGTAATGCCCCATCAAGCATCATTAGCACAACAAGCCATTGAGACAGAATTTAAAAAGGAGCTTGATGAGAAAATCATCGAACCGATAGAAGTGGAGGATAATTTATCTGTTATTGCCATTGTGGGTGATAACATGAGAAATATTCCCGGAATTGCCGGTCGTGTATTTCGCGCTTTGGGTAGAAATGGAATCAACATTCGGGCCATTGCCCAGGGGTCATCCGAACGAAATATCTCGTTTATAGTGGAGGAAAAAGATGAACGAAAAGCGATGAATACACTGCATGATGCTTTTTTCCTTGCGGGTGTAAAAACCGTGAATTTATACGTAGTTGGTGTAGGGTTGATTGGTGGCACATTACTACGAATGATTTCTGATCAGCTCCAGATATTTTATGATGAGTATCTGATCGATTTCACCCTTCAGGGTGTGGCAAATTCTCGGAAAATGCTTATTCAATCCGGATCTGTGGATCTGAAATCCTGGAACGAACAGCTTGAGGAGAAAGGAGAAAAAACATCGATGGATGATTTTATCAAAGGGATGAAATCACACAATCTGCCAAATTCGATTTTTATTGATTGTACGGCAAGCGAGGAGATTGCAGCTATTTATCCTAAAGTTTTGGAGTCGAGTATTTCTGTGGTGACTCCCAATAAGAAAGCAAATTCAACAACTACGGAATACTATAAACATCTCAAAAGTCTGGCGATAAAACAGAATGCAGGGTTGAAATACGAAACCAATGCCGGCGCGGGACTTCCCATTTTATCGACGATTCATGAACTGGTTTCAACCGGCGATAAAGTGTTGAAAATTGAAGGGGTTCTTTCAGGCACACTGAGCTATATTTTTAACTCTTACGATGGAAGCGAATCGTTCAGCTCTATTGTGAAAAAAGCTAAAGAGAAAGGATTTACAGAGCCGGACCCACGCGAAGATTTAAATGGGTTTGATGTTGCCCGAAAACTATTGATACTCGCCAGAGAAGCGGGGTTTATGCTGGAGATGGATGATCTGGAAGTTCAGAATCTTGTCCCTGAGGGAGCCCGAAATGCCAATGGTGTCGAATCCTTTTTTGACAAACTTTCGGAATACGATTCCGATTTTGAAACACTCCGAAATGATGCAGAAAAAGACGGTAAAAAACTATGCTATATCGCCCGATTTGAAAATGGAAAGGGCGTGGTAAAACTGGAAAGCATTGCCGCTGATCATCCATTTTATGGTCTTTCAGGCAGCGACAATATTGTGGCACTTTATACAAAATACTATCACGAAAGTCCGATGGTTATCAAAGGCCCGGGGGCAGGAGCCAATGTAACGGCCGGGGGGATTGTCGCCGATATTCTTCGGGTGGTCAATACAAAAGTATTTACAAATGCAGGTTAATTTTGAACTGTTTATAAATTGAATTCAATGAATCCATCAAACAAAAAAGTGAAAGCGTTTGCTCCGGCATCAGTAGCAAATGTAGCCTGTGGGTTTGATGTGTTGGGATTTGCCATTGATCATCCCGGAGATTTTGTGGAAGCTGAACGTCGGAAAGAACCCGGTGTGGTGATTGATTCCATTTCGGGTGATGACGGACGACTGCCAACGGAACCGCTTGAGAACACGGCCGGAAGAGCTGTTGTGGCCATGTTACTGGAGTTAGGAATGGATGATCAACCCGGAGTTTATCTTCGGATTGAGAAAGACATGCCACTTGGAAGTGGACTCGGGTCAAGCGCAGCAAGTGCCGTAGCCGCAGTAGTGGCGGTGAATGAACTATTGGGAAAACCTTTCCCTCGACGGGAACTGCTCGAATTTGCTTTGGAAGGAGAACTTGCAGCAAGTGGGAGTCCGCACGGAGATAATATTTCTGCATCGTTACTTGGTGGAATTGTGTTAGTCAGAAGTCATCAACCCTTGGATGTTATTTCCCTGAATGTGCCCGACCAGCTCGTGGCAACCGTTGTTCACCCGCATATTGAAATCAATACGAAAAATACGAGGTTGATTCTCCGTAAAAATGTTCAACTTGCGAAAGCAGTGGAGCAGTGGGGAAATGTTGGCGCACTTGTGGCAGGATTTTACACCGAGGATTATGAGCTGATTGGCCGGTCGATGAAAGATGTAATTATTGAACCGTCACGTTCTATTTTGATTCCCGGTTTTGAGGAAATGAAAGAAGAAGCATTGAAAGCAGGAGCGTTGGGATTCAGCATTTCAGGAGCCGGACCTTCTGTGTTTGCGCTGAGTCAATCCAAAAAAGTAGCTGAAGAAGTTGGAAAATCTGTAGGAAAAGTTCTCGATACATTTAATCTGGATTTTGATGTTTATACTTCTAAAATAAATACAACAGGCAGTTATATAGTTGATCAATAAATAAGTATGAAATTCTACAGTACATCCGGAAAGTCTGAACCCGTCTCGTTTATAAAAGCTGCCGAAAATGGTCTGGCTCCTGATGGCGGATTATATATGCCGGAAACCATCCCGGAAATTCCCGATTCGTTTTGGCAGAGAGAAAATTCTCCATCCATTCGGGAGATAGGCAGCACAATCGCATCAAAATTCTTAGGAGATCAATTTTCTGATGATGAACTGCAGTCGCTGATAAATGATGCCATTAATTTTGAGGCCCCACTCGTTCAGCTTCGGGATGATCTTTTTATTCTTGAGCTTTTTCATGGTCCAACGCTGGCTTTCAAAGATTTTGGGGCACGATTTATGGCGCGCTTATTCTCAAAAACTACGTTTGAGGATAAACGCGAATTAGTGATTTTAGTCGCCACTTCGGGGGATACCGGCGGCGCCGTTGCGAATGGATTTTATGATCTGTCGGGGGTAAAAGTTTGTCTGTTGTTTCCAGAGGGAAAAGTGAGCAAAATTCAGCAAAAACAGATGACCACCCTCGGGAAAAATATCACGACTCTTGAGATAAATGGTACATTTGATGATTGCCAGAAATTGGTAAAACAGGCGTTTTCTGATACAGACTTAAATCAAAAACTTCGCCTTAGCTCAGCGAATTCCATTAACATCGCACGATTAATCCCCCAATCGTTTTACTATGCGGATGCATGGTTTCAGCTAAAAAAGGTTAGTGAAAAAGATCCTGTTTTCTCTGTACCAAGCGGAAATTTTGGAAATTTAACAGCAGGGCTGATGCTTCAGAAAATGGGAATGCCTGTTGCGAAGTTTCTGGCATCAACAAATCGTAATGATACGGTGCCGAACTATTTGCAGGGCGATGGATTTTTGCCAAAACCGTCTGTTCAGACCATTTCCAATGCGATGGACGTCGGCAATCCCAGTAATTTTGATCGTATTAAATTCCTTTTTGATCAGGATGATTCGTTAATAAGAAAGAATATTTGGGGGGCATCCTTTTCAGATGATGAGACAAGAAGTACGATCAAAAAGATTTACAATGAAACCGGATATGTGCTTGATCCCCATACAGCCGTGGGTGTATTGGCTGCTGAGAAGTATAAAGTTGAAACAGGATTAGATCATCCATCCATCGTGTTGGCAACGGCTCATCCATCCAAATTCAAAGACGTGGTGGAAGAGCAAATTGGCAAAGAGGTGGAGATTCCGAAGAGACTGGCGGTTTATTTAGATAAAGAGGAGAAAACAAATTCAATGGGTTCTTCTTACGAACAATTTTCAAAGACCTTAGTGGATCTGTTTTTGTGACTATAAAACCGGTTCTAAAGTATTTTCAAGCAGTTTACCTATTTCTTGTTTTGATATTCCGAGATGAAGGAGAGCTTTTATCATAAGATCCAGTGATGTACTTGGGTCTCCGGCTTCTATTTTAGCAATTCTTGACTGACTTGAACCGATAACTTTTGCAAGTTGATCTTGAGTCCACTTTAACTTTTTACGTTGTTTCTTAACAAGGCTGCTTATGTCTAACCGAATATCAATATAGGCTTCTTCTTCAGGTGTAAGCCCCAAAAAATCAGTTGTTGAACCAATAGTAAACCCTTTGTCTTCAAGTTTTTTTCGCTTTTTCTTATCCATAATTACTCCTTATAACGTGTTAATCGTTTTTTACAAGTGTCAATAATTTCAGTGGGAGTTGTTTGTGTCTTCTTGACAAAAACCTCAAGAATAACAACGGCATCATCATCAATATGATATATAATTCTCCACGTTTTGTTGAAGTCGTTAATTCTCAATTCATGACAATTTTTCCCAATAATTGGCATTGGTCGGGAATCAGGCATTTCAACACTTTCACTAATTTGTAATTTTCTAAGTAAAAAGCCGGCTTTTAATCGTGCACTTTTTGAAAAAGGAGGCGTTTTAATTTTTCCCTTTATCCAAACCAATGGCTTAGCTGTTTTTGACATTCTTTAATATGTCAAATATGACATGAAAAGTCAATTAATTGAAGCTACCGACTATTCAAAAACAGACTTCACATCCTCCAAAGAATAAACGGGAGTTTCACAGGTGAAATTTTTGCAGATGTATACCGCAATCTGATCCTCAACGGGAAAAGTCTCAGAAAAAGGTGAGATCTCTTTGAGCTGCTTCGCATTTTCCTCCGTTTTTAAAACGATGGATATTCTGAATCGATCTTGGGATTGCAAATAGTTGATAATTTTATCAACAGTACTATTCCTTTGTTTACAGGTAATAACAACCTCAATTGGATTGCTTTGCATCAGCAACGGCGTGATGAGTGCAAATGTGTAACCCGCCGGTGCATCATGGATGGATTTTGCAAATGTGTTCAGAATTCCATCTGATTGCTCTTCAAGATTAGTATTTCCGGTTAATCTTGCCAACCGAAATGCATTCAAGGCAGCTACAGAATTGGAAGATGGAATGGCCCCGTCATAAATTTCTTTTTGCCGGCCGAGAAGTTCCTCACCATCTTCCGGAGTGAAATGAAAACCGCCGTGTTCATCATCCCAAAAATTGGAAGTAAATGTTTGATGAAGGTTGATGGCTGATTGCAAATAATCAGCGTCAAACGTGGTTTGATAAAGCTCAATCAATCCCCAAATAGTAAAAGCGTAATCGTCTGCCATTCCGTTGATTCCTGCTTCACCATCTTTATAGCGGTGTAGAAGTTTATGATCATCGGTAAAACAATGGGTTTTCAAAAACGCTGCAATCTGTTTTGATTTTTCCGTAAAACGATCATCCTTAAAAACAGAACCTGCGGTTGCCAGGGCTACCATCATCAGGCCATTCCAGTCGGTCAGAATTTTATCATCCAGCTGCGGACGAACCCGCTTTTCTCTGGCTTCTTTAAGAGAATTGATCGACTTTTGAACGACTTTATTCACCGTTTCCGGATCAAGGTCACTTTCAATTGCGAACTCTGTAACTGATTTCTTTAAGTGAGGGACATTTTTGCCGGTCAGCTGATGGGTTGCTTCATCTTTAAAATTTCCTTCTTCTTTGATTTGATACAGATCACAAAACAGGCTGAATTGATCGGGTGGAAGGATTTCTTTCAGTTCATCAGAAGTCCATACATAAAATTTGCCTTCTTCGCCTTCGCTGTCCGCATCTTCGGCAGAGTAGAGTCCGCCTTCATTGGAAGTAAGCTGCTCGTTGATGTAGTCTAAAAGTTGGTAACAAGTGGTTTTGAAAAGTTCGTTGCCTGATATTTTCCATGCCTCACTGTACGTCAGTAACAACGTAGCCTGATCGTAAAGCATTTTTTCGAAATGGGGCAACAGCCATTTTTCATCCGTTGAATAGCGATGAAAACCGCCACCAATGTGATCCCAAATCCCACCCAATCGCATTTCGCGACAGGTTTTTTCTACCATTTGAGTTATTTCCTCGCGTTCATCTGAATCAATGTTTTGCGCTTTTTGATAGGTCATCAAAAACAACAGATTATGTGGACTGGGAAATTTGGGTGATCCGCCAAACCCACCATGAACCTCATCAAACTGATTTCGAAGGGCTGTTTTGGCTTGTTTGATTGCGTCATCATTAAACGGCTGATCAGACCGACCCAATTCCAGACTTTTGCCAAATCCTTCCTTAATTTTCTCAACGCTCTGTTTGATGCGTTCCGGCTCCTGTTTCCAAACCTTACCAATTTGAGGAATTAGATCCATCATCCCAATCATCTGGTGACGAGAATTTTTCGGGATGTAGGTTGCTCCAAAAAAAGGTTCTTTATCGGGAGTCATAATAATGGTCAGAGGCCAGCCACCACGTCCGGTCAGCATTTGGCAGATGGTCATGTAGGTATGATCAATATCAGGACGCTCCTCGCGATCTACCTTTATATTGACAAATTCCCGGTTCATTTTTTCCGCCACATCCTCATCCTCAAAAGACTCATGAGCCATCACATGACACCAATGGCAAGTGGCATAGCCAATAGACAAAAACACAGGCTTATTTTCATTCTTTGCCTTTTCAAAGGCCTCATCACACCAGGGATACCACTCTACCGGATTATCGGCATGCTGCTGCAGATAAGGGCTTTTTTCTTTTTGGAGATGGTTCATTTTTTAGGTGATTTGGTGATGAAAAGATGGTCAAATATTAAGATGGCAGAAATGGATTTGAGTTCCAAATAAAGGTGTAAGGAATTAGTGGTAACGGGTTCATACAAGTAAAGGTAACATCTGCATCTGTAAGGGCAATTCATGAATTGCCCTTACAGATGATCTTTATAACAAAAAAAGCAAAAATGAATCCTCGTAAAAAACAAAACAATCGCCGATCCATCCGCCTTCAGGGATATAATTATTCATCACCCGGGGAATATTTCATCACGATATGTACACATAACAGGAAATGTCTATTTGGGGATGTTGTGGATGGCGAAATGCGGTTGAATGAATGTGGGGTGGTTGCCGAAGATTTTTGGCGTCAAATCCCTAAAAGATATGAAAATGCGATTTTGGATGAATTTGTGGTAATGCCAAATCATATTCATGGAATTATTGGCATTGAATTTAAATCGGATTCACATCCTGTGGGGTCAATTCCCGTAGGGGCAATTCATGAATTGCCCCTACGGGATGACGACAATATTGATTTGAAAAACCATCAAATGGAACGTCGAAAAATGTTGCTGCCAAAAATTATTGGATGGTATAAAATGAATGTATCCAAACAGGTAAACATCCTTCTTGAAAATACCGGACACCGTTTTTGGCAACGAAATTATTACGAACACATCATCAGAAACGACAAATCATTACATCATATCAGGAATTACATTATTAATAATCCTTTGAAATGGCAGGCTGATAGTTTTCATACAAATAACTCCCAGCATGACCAACGTTAAGGGCGTATTGCGATACGCCCCCACATGCATCCTTATGAATAATTAGAAAAACCTAATATTTGTAACAAAATTGGCTCATCAAACTCTTTTACATGGAGAGTAGTAAAAAGCTAATGTCCAATAAAAATTATTCATCATGGCTCAAGAAAGTAAACAAAGTTCGTATGTACGACATAAAACAAAACAAGCTTATCAGGTCATCATTGATGATCTCAGTTCAATACCTGACGTACAAACATGGGCAGAAGAAGCCGGTGTTTCAACGAGGTGGTTGAGTAAGGCTATGAAGAAAGAGCATGGAAAATCACCGAAAGTACTTCTAAGAAAACAAAGATATACAGTATTAGTAAAATGTCTTACTGAAGACCCTGAACTCAAGAGTTATTATTTGGCAAGAGAAATAGGATTGAGTGATGAAAAAGCCCTATATAAATTGTTATCGAGCTACTATGATACAACCCTCACGGAATTGCGAGACGAGATTATAGAGAAGTCAGCTAATGTATTCACAAATGCCGAAATGGGATAGTTTGTGCTCAAATCGGATACAAAATGCCGAAATGGGATAACAAACTTAGTTGTGAGTTAGAATTTGTGAGGTTTAATTGTGAGGGAGCATTCATCAAAGAGTTTGATGACGAATTTAAATGTTAATTAAAGTTAAATGTGATGAAATACAAAAATAATTATCTCATAATATTTTTTTTCTTCTAACCATTTCCTCTTGTAATGATATAAGTAATTCTAACTTAAATTCTGAGGAGAAAGAACCATTATCTATTGATAGCGAAATAAAGACCTCAAATCTTGAATATGCTAATAGTTCAAATAGTTCAAATAGTTCAAATAGTGAAATAGCTGGATCGATGGTAATTGTTGGACCGAGTGATGGGCGTGGTGTAGATATTGACGTTAAAGATATCATATACATCGTCGGAGAAAATGATAAATTTTATTACTACGATGAGTCAGATAATGATTGGATTCGAGAACCAGGTGGAGGATGGGGTAAAAGAATTTCCTATCAATTAAATAGCCAAAATTCAGCATCACCGCGCCTGTATATGCGGGGTGGAAATGATGATATTTATTACAAAACCCGCGGAAGTAGTTCAGGTTGGATTAAACTAATCAATTATAATACCAGAGCCTTATCAACAATTGAGTCTACTTCTTCAAGTCCTATTTCCTCATTAACTCATGTTGATTCAAATTACAACCCTTACTACTCTGGAAGTCCAATGACGATAGATTATGTGGGTGGTGCTGGTTTTGGGAAAGTAATGCAAGCAGAAGAAATGGCAGGTTCATTCTCACAGGGTTTATATGCAGCTGGATGGATTTTTCAACCATTCCCTCCTGTTGACTATGGAGATAGAATTTTTAAATTCAATTCTTCTGAAGGTATGTGGGAATTAATCGATGGTATAGCTAAAGACATCGCTATGGGAGGTCCTCAGGATGATGTATGGATGATTGGGGATAATAATAAAATTTATAAGAGGGTCAATAATGATTGGGTACCAACAGAAACTGGAACCGGTAAAAGAATAGCTGTTGCAGATGATGGTACACCCTACATTATTGGAGAGAATAACAAAATTTATAAATTTGTTGAACAATAAAGCATAAGTGCCTAATTTAGGGAGGTAATCCTCCCTAAATTTTTTATTCAAGGTTGTTTTACTCCATTAAATTATTTGAATGCAAATGACAAAAAGTTATGTAAGAAAACTATTCATATTTTTTCTAATATTTTTATTTTGCCAGTACGGTCTAATCGGTGTTATTAGTATTTATAAAAGCGAACCTTGGCCTGCTTTTGTGTTTCCGGGGTTTAAGAATATATATGTGTATGAGGATGGTTATAAATTTTCCAATGCCATTTTAGAGTTATATCAGGAAGACAAAGCTGAGGCTCTATCATTAAAACCCCATGTGTTTTTACCCGAAGTACCCACCTCTCAAATTTCGGGTTTTTTGAGAACAAGTTTCTTTTCAGAAGAGAAAGCAATTACATTTAACGATGAAACTAAGAACTGGTTGATGGACCATGCTGCAAATTTTACAGATGAATCTGTTACGGATGTTCATGTTGTATGGCAACAAAACTTCTATTCAAAATCAGGTATGGAAGCCAAGCCCGATTCAACAGTGGAATACAAACGTTTTTCATTGATAAACGGAGACATTGAAGTTGAGTAAAAACAGATTTGACCGTTGGATATTTGACTCTTATTCAGTATCGCCACAAGGATTGGGTTTTTTCAGAATTGCATCCTCACTTTTTTTTCTTTTCTTCCTGATGCCGGATACTGAAAGCTATTCATTTTTATCATCTCTGCCAGCGGACTTATTCGCTCCACCTCCAGGTCCGATGATGTTGCTTGATAAATTCCCCCCGGAATACGTGTTCTGGTTAATACATAGCCTGTTGTTCGTTTCACTTGGCTTGGTATTGGTGGGATATCAAACTAAAATCAGCTCGATAGCTGCAGGTATTTTTGTACTGATGATATTTGGCCTTACTTTTAGTATTGGTAAAATAAACCACAATATTCTGGTGGGAGTTGTACCTATTGTGATGGCTTTCAGTAATTGGGGAGCTGCTTTCTCTGTAGATGCAGTATGGGGTAAAACGCCAAAAAAAGTTGAAAGCTGGCCGCTGACATTATTAGCACTTATGATAGGATTTATGATGTTTACGGCTGGCTTCCCGAAAATATTGGGCGGCTGGCTGGATCCTGCTACCCAGGCAACCGAGGGACATTTCCTTAACCAATTCTTCGGCAAAGAAAGACAGGCAATGCTCGCACAATATATTTTTTACTTAAAAGTGGACTCTATTTGGGAACTGATGGATTGGAGTACGATCTTTTTTGAAATTGGATTTCTCTTTGCTGTATTGAAATCGAGGTGGTTTAAAATGTTTGTGTGTTTTGCTTTGATTTTCCATTTTTTAAATCTTCTCATTTTAAACATTGTCTTTTCATTTAATTACATTGCTTATGCTGCTTTTCTTGACTGGACTAAGATTTTTGTGAAATTGAGGGGATGGCTAAGTGATTTTACAAAAAAGACTTCTCTTCCAAATTACTATAGTGGAGTAATATTCGGGGTGGTGCTTTTTATTTTATTCCTGGTGATCAGTATAATTTCAGCTATGGATATCATGTTACAGGATTCTGAAATTATTTTTCATGATGTTCTTTTCTCTGTTCTTGCTCTGGCAATAGTTATATTTCTGGTAGTAAGGAAAACCAGAATAGTTTTGAACAAAAGGAGGGAGATGGCTTATACCTGATTCAGATCCATTTTAGCACTCTTTGCGGTGTGTTATCTTGGCAATAATCAATCAGAAATGGCTGATGAAATCAGTTGCATACCTGGTGGTTTTTTTTCTTACTTCGACTCCTCCTTCAATCTCTTCCCATAATCAACTAAATAGCGCTCATACTCCTCATCCATCAGGGGTGAGGTAATCAGGAAATCGGCGGAGGCACGGTCGCAGGCGAGGGGAACATTGTATACAACGCTCATTCGCAAAAGTGCTTTTACGTCTACATCGTGGGGTTGGGCTTGCAGCGGATCCCAAAAAAAGATCAGGATATCAAGGGTGCCTTCGGCAATGGCAGCGCCAATTTGGAGATCGCCTCCCAAAGGTCCACTCATAAATCGATGAACGGGCAGATCGAGCTTTTCTGAAATCAAACCGCCGGTTGTTCCGGTTCCGTAGAGGTTGTGTTTCTTTAGTACATCGCTGTTAAACTCAACCCAATCAAGCATATCCATTTTTCGGAAATCGTGGGCAACAAGTCCTATATTTTTTTTCACTCCCATGGTTGTTGTGTGGGAGGCGATATTCGGGTGAGATTTTATTCGTTTCATTCGATTTGTTGTTTAATTGATCAAAACAACAATTTACTCAACAAAGAATAGAATTTGGAATAAATGAGGAGAATATCACTGTTTTTTAACGAAAGCGTTTCTATCCTGAATGATTCGCCAAGAATTTTTGTGATAATTCAGGCTACACTACCAACCGGAGGGAAGAGTTATTCATGGATAAACATCTGGCTTCAAATGTTTTCTCTTCAGCTCCTTTAAGGGTTACGTCAAAATGTTTAACCCTGATTTCATCCTTGTAAGCATTTAAAAAGAGTTCCAGATTACGGTTTTTGTATGCATCGCTTGAAATAACAAGCTGTTCACTACCTGCATTTTCAACCAATCGGGATGCAATATTAATGGTTTTGCCAAAAAAGTCGATCCGGTTATTTAATGTAACGGCAATTCCATTTCCATAATGAATACCGCCTTTCAATTGAATTTTGTAATCCGAGTTTTGTGCCTCTTTAAAATGCTGTTGAGCTCGATGGAATGCACGCACTGCATCAACCGGCTCCTGAAAAATAGACATCGTTGCATCTCCAATAGTTTTTACAATAGCACCTCGTTCTTCAGAAATAATTTTCCTCAAAACCTCAAAATGGTCTATCACCTGACCCGTGGCAAATTCATCTCCATTGTTGCTGTACATCGAAGATGAGTCTGTTAAATCAGTAAACATGACCGTCATGTCTTCACATTTAAACTGCTGTTCGTTTTGAAGTAATTCGTTTGGAAAAAGGTTTCTAAACAGCTGCTGAGAAGTTATCTCTGAAGCAGAAACACTGTATTTTTTCAAATCCAAATCTTCGATAATCACAAAAATTCTCTCTCCAGTTTGGTTGTGAATAACCAGGTTAGGATCTGTTGAAAGTGTTACGTGTTGATCCTGAGAATCTCTGTTGTTAAATGTAAGGGTGGCATTTTCAAGCCCGTCATTTTGCACAGTTGCAAGTACTGTGCTATCGGTTTGTTCGCAGTAAATTTTATAGTTTCCGGGATCTAAATGTACTTTAACAAAGCGTTTTTGTCCCGGGTAAACATATTGATGCAGTTTTACATGAGACCTTTGTGCCGGGCTTGATTTACAGTACTCTTTAACATCCAATTTTCGTACTAAAGGATGTGGCTGAAAAACCAGGTTGATAGAATTATGGAAATCGAGTTCGAACTCTTTTTTGCAATAGGAGCAATAGAGAGAATCTGTAATTTCACTAATCTTACGGATGTTCTTTTGGGTTTGCCGGCACGTGGTACAGGCTACTTGCCATTGCAAATTTAGGATTTTTAAGTTGGTAGCGAAGAATAAAACGTCAAGCACTTTATACAGAGGTTCATTCCATTTTTTTGCTAAAAAAATAGGGTTGATGGCTTCCAAATCCAGATCATCAGATTGCCTGAGCAGTTTTATTAACTTTCCGGAAAGAGAAGAATCGCTACTTAGCTGGATCAGATCATTTTTTAAATGATTCCAATTTGGTTTTTTGATTAGTCGAAATGGATGTTTTTTGAATACATTTGTTTCACTACTGGAAATAATAGAATCATAGAAATGCACAATCTTATTCAAACGTCGTTTAAATGAACTGCTGAAGTTTCTTTTGATTCTTAATGAACTGGAAAAGTTTTTTGCTTCCCCGGAAAACCGAAATGTGACTTTGGAGCCGTTTGTATGCTGAGCAATATCAAAACTAAAAAGAAGGGATTTATAGGTTCCGCTCTTATAATTTCGGCGAACCTTTAAATGAAAAGGAGCTTCCCATTCATATGGCTCTTCTTCCCAAATATCTGTTTTGTGAATTTGCTCGTAGGTAAGTTCTTTATGTCCTTTCGGCACATTATGAGATATTGATGCGTGCTGAACCGGTAGCTGTCCCATATCCTTAAACAACCGATTGGTATCGGATAATAGTGGCCAAAGCTGCTCAGGTACAGATTTTGAAATAAATTGCCATCTATATGAAAAAGGATATTCCATCTGATTTTATTAAAGAACACAGTGTCGAGATTCTGAGTTTGATACCTTATCTTGGGCTGACTTAAGGATGTCTACTTAATAGATCACCGAAACCTATAATTGTTACAAAAAAATTGAATAAAAGATGGCTGTAGAGCGAACACTAACAATACTAAAACCTGATTGTGTACGAAAAAACCTGGCAGGTGAAGTTACAAAACGAATTCAGGAAGCTGGATTTAAAATTTTAGCGATGAAACTAACACGCCTGACTAAAGAGACTGCCGGCGGATTTTATGCCGTGCACAAAGAGCGCCCTTTTTATGGTGAATTGGTAGAATTTATGAGCAGTGGTGCTTGTGTTCCGATGATCCTCGAAAAAGAAAATGCTATTGAAGATTTCAGAACTTTTATCGGGGCAACCAATCCATCCGAAGCAGCCGAGGGAACCATCCGTGCGGATTTTGCTGATAGTGTTGGAGAAAACATTGTTCACGGATCAGATTCTGTAGAAAATGGAAAAATTGAAGCAGCTTACTTTTTCTCAGAAGCTGAAGTAATTGCCAATAACTCCTGATTATTTTTAATCCCTCTTCACTTAGGAGGGGGATTTCATTTCAAACTCAATTTTCATGTTCAAGTACAATTCACCTCTAATTGCTCTCTCCATATTTCTGCTCATTTCTTTGGGATGTGAACCTCATCAACCCGAATTGGCCCCTGTAAAAACCGGAGCCCAAAATTTGCTTGAGAACCATTTGGGGGAATTGGATGGAAAACGCGTAGGGCTGGTGATGAATCCAACCGCTGTAGTTGGTAGCGTGCATATGTTGGATACATTAATCGCCTCAGGAGTGGATGTATCGGCACTTTTTGCACCCGAACATGGATTTCGCGGAGAGGCCGGAGCCGGTGATGTTATTGAGGATGGAATTGATCAGGGGACGGGGCTTCCTGTGTTTTCATTGTACGGATCAACCCGAAAACCAACTGGGGAAATGCTTGATACTGTAGATATATTGCTTTTCGATATGCAGGATGTTGGTGCACGATTTTATACCTATTATGCAACAATGGGACTCGTTTTCGAAGCCGCTGCCGAGGCCGGAAAACCCGTATGGATTTTAGATCGCCCCAACCCAATGGGCGGAGATTACGTGAGCGGCTGGATGATGGAGGATGAATATACCTCGTTTGTGGGTCCGTACTCTTTGCCGGTTGCGCATGGAATGACAATGGGTGAATTGGCACAAATGATGGTGGGCGAAAAGTGGCTGGATTCTGAAACAGAACCGGAAATAAATGTGGTAACCATGAGTGGATGGAATCGGGACATGAAGTGGCCGGATACAGGCTTGAACTGGGTGGCTCCATCACCCAACCTACCCACGTTTGAACATGCCATGGTTTACCTGGGAACCTGTTTTATTGAGGGAACCACGCTTTCGGAAGGTCGCGGTACTAACAATCCATTTCTGACTCTTGGCTCACCAGATACTGTATTTGAAGATGGAAAGATGGAATTATTAAATACCCGGATTGACTATGCTTCCATTTCCGAAACTGAGTTTTTGCCCGAAGAGATACCGGGCGTTGCCACCAGCCCTAAACACGAGGGTGAATTGAGTAGGGGAATTCAAATTCAACTCGAATCTTTTCAGTATGACCCCGTGCGGAATGGTTTGCTAATTTTAAAAGAATTGATGGATGCCTCGGCAGGAGCTGAAACAAATTCTTTTCTCTATCGTCTCGCAGGAACACAAAAGATAGATTCCATTTTAGATGGAACTGAAGATCCCCTTACCATAGACTTTGGGCTTGATGAATTTAAAGAAATGAGAGAATTGTACCTGTTATACTAACTTTTAAATATTACTTAGATGTAAGAATTTGTTGAGGAGTGTCCCTCCGCCGGCTGGCGGAGGGCAATGGGGGATGAACGGTAGTGAATTCAAAGCCAAATATTGAATATTTAAGTTCAAATCAACGCTCAGAGGGTCATCACCACTCGGCTCTTTCGAGCCTCTTCCCCCTTCTAAGCGGGACTTTTCGGATTCAATTTCTTATCTAGAACTCAGGTTTTCATCTCTTTTTGCCTTCTCCACTCATAACACACAAGTGCTGCGCTAACGGAAGCGTTCAGCGATTCGATATCGTTAGACATGGGAACGGATAGTAAAAAGTCGCAGTGCTCGCCGGTTTTCTTTCTCATTCCTCGCCCTTCATTTCCGATAACGAATGCCATTGGCACATCAAACGTCTGGTTCCAAATTTGGGTTTTAGCGTTTTGATCCAGCCCTGCGATCCAAAATTTATTCTCTTTTAGCTGAAGAATTGCCTGATTTAAATTTACTGCGCGAACAATGGGAATTTTACCAGCGGTTCCGGCACTGGTTTTAAAAACGGTAGCGTTCACCGGAGCCTGACGATGTTTCGGCACAATAACAGCAGCCATGCCCGAAGCTGCAGCCGTTCGAAGGATAGCCCCAAAGTTGTGAGGATCTTCAATTTCGTCTAATAATAGAATAGCCGTTTCTGCATTTGGTTCAACGTTTTCGAGCCATTCTTCGAATTCCTGATAATTTATTTCAGAAATTCCTGCAACAATTCCCTGTGTATTTACTCTTCCTACTAAGTCGAATAATTTATTTTCGGGTACTTCCGTTATAGGAATTCGATTTTCTGAAGCAAATTGATAAATATGTGAAAGATTGATTCCGGTAATATTTTTTCGGATATAAATCTTGTCAACATTTTTCGGATTACTCTGTAGTTGTTCTTCTACAGGTTTAATTCCGTAAATGTAATTGTTAAAAGTTTCTTCAATTTGATCACTTTTCATTAGTTCGTTTGCAAATTAAGTTTCTGTTTGTATAATGTATAGGTGTTCTCGTTAGTAATAAGAAGAAGTGTTCTCATTAATACTTAAGAAAGTACAACCATGTACGACGATCCAAAAGAAAAATATGTAAACATTGAGAGTCTTAAAGTCGAAGGCGAACAAAGAAACAGGCGTTCGTTATTCAGTAAAAGTTTAAACTGGATTCAATCCGGAATTTTTGTTCCTGTGTTGGCGGGGTTTTTACAAACTGGAGTTGGGTTAATGCTTGTGGGCGTCTCCATTTTGGGACTGCTCCAACCTGTATGGATATCTGCTGTTTTTAGTGTAGTGGGCAGTATTTCCAGTATGGTAGGTATTTATCTGATCTATCATGTAATTTCGAATCAGGATACATTTAATACACTTATCAACAAAGCGATTCGAAGAGTTATTGAAGCGCAGAATTAAGGTTTAATTCTGTCTGATCAACTCAAACAAGAGGATTATCGCTTTAAGCGATATGCAAGGGAATAATTACGCGAAAAAGCCACTCTATTCAGAAAGCTCTCGAAATGCATTTATTAGCTTTCTCTATATCAATTCCATTGAAGTAACTGCTTTGATCCCACTTTTTACTATGGTTTTGGCCTATATCAGCAAAGGCATTTCATGAATTCGCGGCTGTTAAAAATGCAATCCATTGTAAGTTGTTTCTGTAGGTTTTTTGGTACATTCATGAATCTATCAGAAAATGCTATTGTCTATGAAGAAAGTTCAATTTTACTCTCAAGCGGTTAAAGATTTTGCCGTGATTGCACATCGGGGAGCAAGCTTTTACGCACCGGAAAATACAATGTCTGCCTTTGAGTTAGCCCATCAAATGAAAGCAGATATGATAGAGATTGATGTTCTGCTCTCGAAAGATAATGTGCCTATTGTACTTCACGACTCATTTCTTGAAGGAACTACCAATGGTAAAGGCTTGGTAAAAGAGTTCAACAGTAAAAAATTGAAACAGCTGGATGCAGGATCTTGGTTCTCTAAAAAATTTCAGGGAGAAAAAATCCCCACGCTCGAAGAGGTGCTAAAATGGGCTAAAGATAAGATTTCATTAAATATTGAGGTAAAAACCGAAGCCGTTTCCGACTTTTATAAAAATGGCATCGAATTTTATTCCACCCAACTTGTTCGTAAATACGAAATGGAAAATCATGTAATATTTTCAAGCTTTGATTATAGATCCATTCTTCATTTAAAGAAAAATGCCCCGGAAATTGCGACTTCTATCTTGTATGACAAACGAAGGCCGTTTAGAATAAATCCCACCGATTTGTTAGATAAATATCAGCCGGATGGATTTAATGCAAACTGGCGCAGGCTTAATGCCCGTGAGATTAATCAAATCAAACAGAAAGGATATGATGTTTGGGTGTATACAGTAAATAGAGAAAAAATAATGAGAAAGGTTATTCGACGTGGTGTAACGGGTATATTTACTGATCGACCCGATGTACTTAGGAAAGTTGTTTTGGAAAAAGTGGAAAGAGATCAAGGTTAAATGCCGAAGCGGAAGTTTTGTAGCTCGGACGTCCTCGTCCGATACTCACCGAAAGGTTAACACTTAATTATCAAATCCTACTTTTTAACATAGGATGCTTGTATAGCGTAAGCAGAGATTCCGAAGCGGGAGCTTCGGGTTACGCAGCCGAATATTTTTTAATTCTTTTCAATTTTGGTTTGAATAGAAGGGGGGAGGCTCCTATTTTAAACTTTCCTCAATCAACCTTCTATACAAATGGCCACTAAATACATTATTGTTACCGGTGGGGTAACATCTTCTCTTGGTAAAGGTATAATTTGCGCATCTCTGGGACGGTTACTTGTTGCGAGAGGCCTTCGGGTAACCATTCAAAAACTGGATCCTTACATAAATGTAGATCCCGGAACCATGAATCCGTACGAGCATGGCGAAGTGTATGTTACGGATGACGGTGCGGAAACAGATTTGGATTTGGGTCATTACGAGCGATTTTTGGACATCAAGACATCACAAGAAAATAATGTGACGACCGGCCGGATCTATTATGATGTGATTATGAAAGAGCGACGGGGAGCTTTTTTGGGAAAAACCGTTCAGGTAATTCCACACATTACCGATGAAATAAAATCCCATGTGATAAAACTGGGATCATCGCAGGATTATGATGTGGTTCTTGTTGAGGTAGGAGGAACAGTCGGCGATATCGAAAGCTTGCCATACATAGAAGCCATGCGTCAGCTTAAATACGAAGTGGGACGTAAAAACACGTTATCTATTCACCTTACATTGGTTCCATATCTTGCTGCAGCCGGTGAGCTTAAAACAAAACCAACTCAGCATTCTGTTAAAACATTATCGGAAAGTGGTTTGAGTCCGGATATTTTGGTCTGCCGTTCTGAACACTCTTTAGACGGAACCATTCGCAGAAAAATTGCTCAATTCTGTAATGTGGATATTGAAGATGTAATTGCTTCATTGGATGCGGAGAGTATCTATGAAGTTCCTCTTTTAATGCAAAAGGAAGGTCTCGATTTACGTGTGATTGATAAATTGGGTTTGCCGGCAAAAAATGCCGATCTGAAAAGATGGACTGAATTTGTTGATAAGATAAAATTTCCTAAAAAAGAGATTGATATTGCATTAGTCGGGAAATATGTGGAGCATCACGACGCCTATAAATCTATTGTTGAAGCGCTGATTCATGGTGGGGCTGTAAATGACTGCAAAGTGAATATTCGGTGGGTTCAATCAGAGGATGTAACCGGGCAAAATATTGACAAGAAACTTGAGGGAGTTTCAGGGATTTTGGTTGCACCCGGTTTCGGTGATCGCGGGATTGAAGGAAAGTTTATTGCTGTAAAATATGCCCGCGAAAATAAGATCCCATTTTTTGGAATCTGCCTGGGAATGCAGTGTGCTGTAATTGAATTTGCCCGTAATGTGATTGGAGAAGCAGATGCAAACAGCACCGAATTTAATGAGGATTCACCTTTTCCAATTATCAACCTGATGCTTGATCAGCTTGATGTTGAAGATAAAGGCGGAACCATGCGTTTGGGTAAATATGAGTGCGAAATTAAAGAAGACACGTTCGCGGAAGAGGCTTATCAATCAAGCTTGATTGAGGAGCGCCATCGGCACCGCTTTGAGGTGAACAACAATCTTCGGGACCAATTAGTAGAAAATGGAATGGTTCTTTCAGGTTTGAACCCGGAACGCGATTTGGTTGAGATTGTGGAAATTAAAGATCACCCATGGTTTGTAGGAGTCCAATTTCACCCAGAATTGAGAAGCACCGTTTACGATCCGCATCCTCTTTTTACATCCTTCATAAAAGCATCTGTAGTGCATGAAGAATCACACCACGAGCAGGCTGTTAAAGCTGATTCGTAGTGAGTGAGGAAAGTCTTTTTGCAGATAAGGTGAGAGTTCGGAGTTGTGCCGTAATCATTAATCAAGGAAAGGTTCTGCTGATCAAACAAAAAGCTCCCACGCGGTCTGAACCCATTTGGCTTCCCCCCGGTGGAGGAGTGGAAATGGGAGAATCATCACAAAAAGCTGTGATTCGTGAAGTTTTTGAAGAGACTCATCTAACCATTTCCCCAAAGAAATTGCTTTACGTTCATGAATTTATAGAGCCTCCGTTTCATGCGGTTGAGTTCTATTATTTATCAGAGATTATTTCCGGTGAATTAAAGAAAGGATCAGATCCTGAACTTAAAATCACTGATCAACAAATCATAGAATGTAAATTTGTGGAGATTTCACATTTGAAAAATATTTCTCTATACCCTCAATTTTTGCAGGAAGAAATTCCAAAGCTGAAAAATTTGAAATCCGTAAAGCATTTTATCTCATCATAAATCCATTTACATTTATCTGTTATCGTGGATAAATGATTTCTTATATTCGACGGTAATCATTTTAATAAGAATTAATCGAAGCACTTCATGTATAAAGTATTAGCTCTGGTTCTCAGCTTTTTATTTTTCTTTTCCTGTTCTCAACCTCAAAATGGTAATGTTATTCACAACATCAACGGCTACACACTTGTTGATGGAGACATTCATCAATTTGAAGCCATCGCTTTTCGGGATGGAAAAGTGGTTCAAACCGGATCAAATGAAGAAATTCTTGACACATATTCCGCTTTTGAAACAAAAGATGGAAATGGCAAAACCATGCTGCCGGGTTTGATTGATGCCCATGTTCATGTAATGGGGCTTGGATTTCGTGAAATGGATGTGGATTTATCAGGAATAAGAACGCTTGAAGAAACGCTCGATAAAATTGAAGAATTTGCCGAGGAAAATCCAGATGTCGAATGGATTCGGGGCAGAGGGTGGAATCAGGTTCTTTGGGAAGAGAACGAGTTTCCAACGGCACAAGATATTGATGAAGTGGTGGGTGACAGACCGGTTTGGTTAACAAGAATTGATGGGCACGCAGGATGGGCTAACAGTCTGGCTATGGAACTATCCGGAATTAGCAGGGAGACGCCGGATGTTCAGGGCGGAAGAATTATCCGTGATGGCCGTGGTGACGCCACCGGTATTTTTGTGGATGCCACCATGAATTACATTTCCAACTATATTCCAGAACGAACGGATAAAGAGCAACAAATGGCGCTTCAGCTGGCATTGGAAACGATGGCCGAAAATGGGTTGACATCAGTCCATGATGCCCGAACAAATGAATTTACCTGGAACATGTACAAAGATTTTGCCGATAGAGGAGATTTACTGACTCGTATTTACGCGATGATTGGCGGCACAGGTGAGGCTTTTGATAATATGTCGGCCAATGGCCCAATTAACAGTTATGCGGATGATCAGCTTTCGTTGCGTAGTGTGAAAATCTCATCAGACGGAGCACTGGGTAGCCGTGGAGCTGCTTTAATTGAAGAGTACGATGATGATCCGGAGAATTACGGGCTCCTATTTTTTGATCAGTCCGAGCTTAATGATATGCTGTTGAAAGGAGCAGAAGCGGGATTTCAGATGAATGTTCACGCCATTGGCGATGCCGCAAATCGTCAGGTATTGGATGGTTTTGATTATGTGAATGAACAGATTGGAAATCAGGAAGCGTTGCGTCACCGAATTGAGCATGCACAGATCGTTCATCCTGATGATATTCCACGGTTTGTAAATTTGAATTTGATAGCCTCTATGCAGCCAACACACGCAACAAGTGATATGAATATGGCTGAAGACAGAGTGGGTTCAGAACGCATTAAAAGTTCGTACGCATGGCAGACATTTTTGGACCAGGGAACCGTTGTTGCCGGTGGGTCGGATTTTCCGGTTGAGCAAGTAAATCCTTTTTACGGACTTTACTCCGGAGTAACCCGAAAAGATCATGAAGGAATGCCACCTGAAGGCTGGTACAGCGAACAGGCAATGAGCAGAATTGAGGCTTTAAGAGCGTTTACAATTGATGCTGCCTACGCAGCTCATCAAGAAGAGGTTTTGGGAACCCTTGAAGAAGGAAAATGGGCAGATTTTATTCTGATTGACAGAGATTATTTTGAAGTAGATGCCTCAGAAATCTGGCAGATCAACGTTCTTGAAACATGGAAAGACGGCGAACAGGTTTACAACAGCGAGAGTGAATAATGCAGATTCGGCTTGAACAATTAAATCCCATTATCGGGGATATTGATGGGAATAAAGAAAAGATTCTATCTTCGTTACGAATAGCGGAGAAAGAAGGAATTGATCTACTTGTTTTACCGGAGCTGGGATTGACCGGTTACCCTGTTCAGGATCTGCTTGAAAAAGAATTTTTCAGAAATTATTGCTATCAGGCAAATGATGAGATTATAAAAAAGACAGGTAAAACTTCTCTTCTGTTTGGTAGCATCACCCCAAATGAAAAACCTACCGGCAGAAAAATGAATAATTCTGCCCTATTGGCAAAAGACGGAGAGCTACTAAATGTGACCCATAAAACACTTCTGCCAACGTACGATGTGTTTGATGATCTTCGGTATTTTGAGCCCAACCGAGATTTTGAATACTTCGAACTGGATGGTGTTAAATTGGGTGTGACGATCTGTGAGGATATCTGGTACAATGAAAATGAACTTCAGTATCATATTTATGATATTGACCCTGCCAAGAAAATGAAAGAATCCGGCGCTGAGTTGATTATCAATATTTCTGCATCCCCTTTTACCAAAACCAAGCACGAAAACCGAAAATATTTACTGGGAAGTCACGCTAAGAGGTTAAATCTTCCAGTGCTCTATTGCAATCAGGTTGGCGCTCATACCGATCTTGTTTTTGAAGGAGATTCAATGGCTTTTTCAGCCGAAGGAAAGCTTATTGCAAACACAAAACCCTTTGAACCATCATTCACAGATCTGATTTTTGATAAAGAAGGGGGCACTGTTAAACAGAGTGAAAGCTCAGTATTGCAAAAGTTCCCTGAATCAAAAGAAGAACGAACATTTAAAGCCATAAAACTGGGTTTGCGGGATTATGTAGAAAAGACAGGAATTGGCAAAAAAGTGGTTCTTGGGTTAAGCGGTGGAATAGATTCGGCATTGGTAGCTGCTTTGGCAGTTGAAACACTTGGCGCTAAAAATGTTAAAGCTATTACAATGCCCAGTACATTTTCCAGTGAAGGAAGTGTTTCAGATTCAGAAATTCTGTCACAAAACCTTGGCATAGAACTCTATAATATTCCGATAAAGGAAATCTACAATCAGTTCGATAAATCATTACATCCGCTTTTTAATGATTTACCCTTTGATACCGCTGAAGAAAACTTACAGAGCCGTATCAGAGGAACTCTGTTGATGGCATACTCTAATAAGTTTGGAAATTTTTTACTTGCCACAGGAAATAAATCGGAATTTGCTGTGGGTTATGCCACGCTTTATGGAGATATGAATGGGGCAATATCAATTATTGGTGATTTATATAAGACCGAGGTTTTTGACTTGGCGAAATGGATGAATCGATCTCATTATCAAAAAGAAGTGATTCCTGAATCGATTATACAAAAACCACCAAGTGCAGAGCTTCGTCCGGATCAAAAAGACGTCGATTCACTGCCAGAATATGAGTTGCTGGATCAGATTTTATACAGCTACATAGAAGAGCAAATGAGTGCAAAAGAAATTGCTGAAAAAACCGGGGAACCTAAAGTGGTGAATAATGTAGTTAGTCTTGTCGATCGTAATGAATTTAAACGATTTCAAGCTCCACCCACCCTGAAGTTGTCCGCCAAGTCGTTTGGCTCGGGAAGAAGGTGGCCCATTGTCCAGAAATGGACAGGCATTGAATTCTGAAAATTGTGCTCAAAAGCGTAAATTTTTTTTGCGTTTTCATGATTAAGTAGTGATTATAGACAACTCTTTCTCGTAACTCCACATTATCCTTTTTAAGATTTTATGAAACATATTTGCCTGCTCTTAATTCTTTTCTTTTTTTGTGATTTTGCTTTTGCTCAGCAAGGCGGTTTACAACAAGTTGATCCCCCCAAAAAATTACTGCCCTATGACAATCCATTAGTTGATGAGCAGGGCGACGAATCTGAAAGGTCTATTCGTAATGAGCCTAATGCATTTGAAAAGGAAACAATGACCAGAATTTCTGATGTGTATCGCATGCACGTTCTTGCCATTGATGCTCAGGTACAGGATGATCTGGTGATGGCTGAAAATCATATAAATGATGCTTTTGCAGCAATACAATCGTTAATGGACGATTATCCTGAAGTTCAGAATAACAACCGGTTTGCTGCTCTTTATAGATCAGTAATGGCTGAATACAGAGAATTTTATGCCATTTCGGAACCCATGAATGAGGTGGAAGGCGAAATCTTTAAAGTACAAGATGAGCTTTTTTCTGAAGAAAATGAATGGATAGCAGAAGGATATAATTTACCCGATGGTCTTAATTTAAGCAGAACTACCGTTCCCCTTGTGCAGAATAATCATGTTAATAATCACCTGATGTATTATACACTTCGTAGGCCGGAAGTAATGGAGAGGTGGTTACAAAGATCGGAATATTACTTTCCAATGATGAAAGAGATTTTTGAGGAAGAAGGAACTCCCACAGAATTGATTCATCTTTCAATGATTGAAAGTGGATTAGTGCCTACTGCAAGAAGTTGGGCTTCGGCTGTTGGAATGTGGCAATTTATTCGTTCTACAGGGTCTATGTACGGTTTGGAAATAAATTGGTGGGTTGATGAACGTCGCGATCCGGTAAAATCAACCCGGGCAGCTGCACGCCATTTAATAGACTTGCATAATTATTATGGAGATTGGCACTTGGCACTTGCAGGGTATAATATCAGCCCAAGAGGACTTCGCAGGGCAATACGCTCAGGCGGGGGTACAGAAGATTATTGGTCAGCCTTTTCTTTTCTTCCGCGCGAAACCCGAGGGTATGTGCCCGGTTTTATAGCTGCAACAATGATTGCATCGAACCCCGAGGAGTTTGGATTTGAAAATAATTACGGTGGAGAGCGATATAGTTACGATGTGGCACAGGTTGATGGACTTATGCCACTGGATTTATTGGCTGAGGCTGCCGGAATAACAACGCAGGAGTTAAAGGATTATAATCCCGAATTATTAAGGTGGGCAACTCCCCCGGGTGATGGTGGATATCCCCTAAAACTTCCCGAAGGAACTGTGGATCAATTTATGATTGCCTATCAGGAAATCCCTCAGGATGAACGAGCTGATGAAATTACAATGCATACCGTTGCCAGTGGGGAAACACTGGGTTTTATTGCTCGACGTTATGGTACTTCTGTACGATCACTGTTTGAAACCAATGAAAATTTAAGCAGCACAATTCACCCCGGACAGCGAATTGTAGTGCCTATTGCATCGGGATCAATGGAAGACATTACTGCAGATCGTCCCTCAAATCAACCCGGCGGAAACTCCAGTTCCAATAGAAGTTCGCAAGAAGTTCAGGCTCCGCCTAATACCAACCCTGTTGTGTATTCGGTAAAAAGTGGAGATACAACCGGACATATTGCCGAGTGGTTTGATGTTCGCGCATGGCAATTACGAGCATGGAATGGAATTAGTAATACCATTCGGGTGGGGCAACGATTAACGGTTCATGTTCCATCAAGCCGAAGTGATTTTTACAAACAGATTGATGATTTAACGTATGAAAGCAAACAAGATCTGGAACGGCGACAGCGACAGGGTGAAAACATTTACGATACCAGCCTTGGCGAAAGTTCATCAGGGTCGGGCGAATCATCAACGTATACATATACTGTAAAACGAAATGAAACGTTAGGAGGTATTGCAAACAGGCACGACGTAAGTGTTTCTGCATTACAGAGGGCGAATAATTTAAATGGTTCAACCATTTACGCCGGTCAAACCCTAACAATTCCAGCCAGATAAAAGTAGATGAAACTTCGATCAAAATTGCTTTATGCCACACTTGTTGTGGCATTTTTATTTTCGTCTGTTGCCTTAGTGCAAACGGGCGATCTTTATTTTCAGATCAAAAAACAATTAACCATTTTTGGGGATGTTTACAAAGAAGTGGCTACCCTTTATGTTGATGAAGTTTCACCGGAAAAGTTGATGAAAAGCAGTATTGATGCAATGCTGCAAAAACTTGATCCTTATACGGTTTTTATTGCCGAAGGGGAGCAACAGGATATGGAAATACTTTCTACCGGAAGTTATGGTGGAGTAGGTATCGAGGTAGGTTTTAGAGGAGATGATATAGTAGTTATTGCTCCTATGGAAGGATATGCTGCAGATAGAGCGGGTATCCGTCCCGGTGATATTTTAAAGGCAATTAACGGAGTATCGGCAGAGGGGCTTGCCATTGAAGAAGTGCAGGAACTAACAATTGGAGATACAGGCACTACTGTAAAATTGTTGATTCAACGTCCCAGTACAAATCGAACAACAAGCTACGAGCTGGAAAGAGAGCGGATTGAAGTAAAAAATATCTCGTTTACTGAAAGGTTGGGAGAGAATAATGATCTTCTATATTTACAACTTTCCCGGTTTGGTCAACAATCAGGCGAAGAAGTGCGTGAATTGCTTTTAAATTCGAGAGAAGAAGATCATTTAAACGGGTTGATATTGGATCTTCGAAATAATCCCGGTGGACTTCTAAATGAAGCTGTAGAAATTATTGATAAGTTTATTGAACCGGGGGTTACAGTAGTAGAAACTCAGGGTAGAATGGAGGAACAAAATGGGGCATACGTTTCAGAAGAGCCGGCGATTTTTGATGATTTGCCCGTCATTATTTTGATGAACAGAGGGAGCGCAAGTGCATCTGAGGTGGTTGCCGGTGCACTTCAGGATTTAGACAGAGCGGTAATAATCGGTGAAAGCAGTTTTGGTAAAGGGCTTGTCCAAACCATACGGCCACTTTCTTACAATACATCATTAAAATTAACCGTATCGAAATACTTAACACCCAGCGGACGAAGTATCCAATCAGTTGATTATGCAGGTGAAAATGGTGGTATTGGATCACAAATCCCGGATTCCCTTCGAAGGCCGTTTAAAACCAAAAATGGTCGAACCGTTTTTGATGGACAAGGGATTGATCCCGATGTTGTGGTGAATGACTCGTTGGAATCAGAGGCCGAAATTTCCTTGTTGCAAAGCAATCATATTTTCTTTTTTGTAAACGAAAAACTGGCCGCTATTGATGATGAATCTCCAGAGTTGCCGCCAAATATATTTGACCAATTTGTAGACTATTTAAATGAACAGAATTTTGAATATTCAACTCCGGCTGATGAATATATTAATGAATTGGAAACCTACGTGGAACAGTCCTCTAACAATGACAGAATAAGGGAAGATATTTCTAACTTAAAAAGGTCTCTTAGCCAACAAAAACAGCAGGAAATTCTTAGCAGTAAAAATTTTATTGAAAATAGTATAGAAAAAGAGTGGATCTCTCAAGTGCATGGCCGTGATGAAAGAAACAGAATTTCACTTCAGGAAGATGGATATGTACGTAAAGCAGTAGAGCTTCTTTTAGATAACGATTCTTATCAATCAATATTGAAACCGTAGTTTTTGGGAAAAGCAGATTTACATACTCATACAACAGCTTCAGATGGAGCATTTACACCGGAAAAATTAATTCGTCACGCCCATAAAAAAGGCCTCGAAACCATTTCCATTACCGACCACGATACGATAAAGGGATATCTGCAGGCAAAACCAATTGCACAAGAAGTGGGTATAGAATTACTCCCCGGAGTAGAAATAACAGCCTCCTGGATGGATATGGAGGCCCATATTTTAGCCTACTGCTTCGATGAAACAGATACGAATGTTTTAAACCTCTTGTTAGGCCAAAAACGAGCACGAAAAAAACGAATGGTATCTATTGTTAATCATCTGCAAAAACAGGGAGTTGATATAGATATTGAAGAGGTGAAGGCCGAGGCAGGCAGAGGAAATATCGGCCGGCCGCATGCGGCTGAGGTAATGGTAAACAAAAAAATTGTAGCATCTTTTGGTGAAGCTTTTATCCGCTACCTTTCATCTGAAAAACTACAAGATATTGAAACTGAATACAGCACACTTGAAAATGTGATAGAAGTCATTCAAAATGCGGGAGGAGTTCTTTCTTTGGCTCACCCTGGACCGATTTATAGTTCACGCCAAATTACGAAAATGATATCAATGGGAATAGATGGTATTGAATGTATTCATCCCAGTCATAACTTTGCAGTTCAGCGAAACTTCACTAAAACAGCTTCTTCAAATAACCTGTTGGTAACAGGAGGAAGTGATTTTCATGGAAAAGGAAAATCAGATTATGATCCGTATTTTGGTATTGTAACCCTGGGTGAACAACATGTTTTTTCGTTGAAAAGAATGGCCCAGAGACGTAAAGAAATGGTAGTTTAAAATTAAATAATGATTGATCTGTGAATTGGAAGAAGATAAAAATTGCAATTGTTGCGGCGAAATGGAACTCTTTTGTAACCGATGATATGTTGGAGGGGGCAATTGAAGCATTAAAAGCAAAAGGAATACCCGAAAGTCAGATTCATGATTTCAGATGTCCGGGGGCATACGAGCTTCCATTGGCCTGTAAATATTGTTTAGATGAGCTGGATGTAGATGGTGTGGTTGCCATTGGTGCAGTTATTAAAGGGGGAACACCACATTTCCATTATGTATGCGATGCAGCAAATAAAGGAATCACCAATTTGAATACAACATATGGAAAGCCTGTCTCGTTTGGAGTGTTAACAACAGATAGTGTTGAACAAGCAATTGAAAGGGCCGGTTTGGAAAAAGGCAACAAAGGTTCAGAAGCCGCTCTTGCCGTTTGCGATATGCTGGAATTAAAAGCGCAAATTTCGAAGATTTAAAAGTAAATTGTTCTTGAATGTAGCTTATTTAAGCTCTAATATATACAGCTTGAAAGAAATCATTTAATCTACTCCTTGAAACCACTAACACTTACAAATAACAAGCAAACCGAGTCCGATAAAAAGCTTCAGGGGCAGGTTATGGAGTCGGGTTCGGTTCCTGAGCATATTGCGATCATTATGGATGGCAATGGAAGATGGGCACAGACAAAAGGGAATGTTAGAATTTTTGGCCACAGGGCAGGGGTGGAATCGGTTAGGGATATCACTGAAGCATGCGCACAATTAGGGGTAAAGCATTTAACTCTTTATGCTTTTTCTACCGAAAATTGGAACCGTCCTTCTGTAGAAGTGGATGGTTTAATGAGGATTTTGGTTCAAACACTTCGTAATGAAGCAGCGAGATTGCATAAAAATAATATTAAATTTGTAACCATTGGTCAAATCGATCGTTTGCCGGATAAATGCCAAAAACAAATAGAAGAGGTTCGAAAGCTAACGGAACAAAACGATTCACTTCAGTTATGCCTGGCATTAAGTTATTCCGGCAGATGGGATATTACAGAAGCCGTAAAAAAATTATCAAAACAAATTGTTTCGGGTGATTTAGACCCTAAAGACATTAACGACGATTTAATTAGTTGCCATCTTTCTACTGCAGAAGTTCCCGATCCGGATTTAATAATTCGTACAAGCGGTGAATATAGAATTAGCAATTTTTTATTGTGGCAACTCGCTTATTCCGAACTGTACATTACCAAAACGTACTGGCCGGATTTTAGAAGAGAAGAACTTTACAAAGCTATAATGTCGTACCAGGGTCGGGATCGCAGGTACGGAAAAGTAAAAAAAGACAGCTATAACAAATCAGCGTCTTCATCTGTTATAAACTAAATTATATCAAAATTAAAGAAAGTAAGTTTTCAAACGTGACTAAAATTAAGCATCTCTGTTTCTTTATCACGCTACTATTTATCGGTTTAAGCTCACAACAACTGTTTGCTCAGGATAGCTCACAAATCGAAATTGAGGATCCAACCAGTGTGTTCCCCCGCCAATTCGAAATAGTAGATATTTCTGTAACCGGTTTGGTAACCGCAAGGGAAAACTATTTGATAAGCAGTAGTGGACTTTCCGTGGGAAATTCTATTTCAATTCCCGGCGAAGATATTGCGAATGCCATAAAACAAATCTACAGAACCGGCCTTTTTTCTGATGTACAAATTAACCACGAAAGGGTTTCAGGTGGGGTAAGTATAGAAATTAGTGTACAGGAAGAACCTCGTTTGCAACGATTTGAAATTGAAGGGGTTAAAAGATCGCACCGAAGAGATTTGCGGGATGAACTTAATTTACTTTCAGGATTTGCGGTTACAAGTTCTGTACGAAATCAAGCCGTTTCTACAATTGAACGGTACTACGAAGATGAGGGATATTGGGGTACAGAAGTAGAAATTATCGAAGAACTAAGTGATGATGACAGAAATAGGGTAGCCCTTACATTCGATATTAATCCAGGTGACCGGACAAAAGTTCGTGTAATTGAGTTTAATGGAAATGAGGAGTTCAGCGATCGTAAGCTTCGAAAAGAGTTTGGTGAAATTAAGCAAGATCGATGGTGGAAGATTTTTAAACGGCATGTTTATACCGAAGAAGAGTTCGAATTAGGGATGAATAATGTTACCCAGTTTTATCGGGATAACGGATTTAGAGATATGCGATTTGTTGAAGATTCCGTTTATGTTGATAACTGGAGAAGAGATAAAGATGGCGTATTCTTTGAATTTGATATTGAAGAAGGCCCACAGTATAAAGTCAGAAACATTACATGGGATGGTAACACCGTATATACAGATGATGAGTTGACAGAAACGCTTAATTTTGTTGAAGGTGATGTTTTTAATGAAACACGATTTGATGCTAATCTTAATATCAACCAAGCTGAATCGGATGTAACCAGTTTATACCATAATATAGGATATCTGTTTTTTCAGCCAATGCCAGAGATACAAATCGTTGGTGAAGACTCCCTTGATATTCATATAGAGGTTATTGAAGATGAAATTGCCACGATACGTGATGTGTCTTTTTCAGGTAATACAAAAACACATGATGATGTAGTAAGAAGAAATATCCGATCTATTCCCGGGAGTAATTACAACCGTTCTGCAATAATAAGAACCGTACGGGAACTGGGGCAACTTGGGTATTTTACCCCAGAGGGAATTACACCGGATGTTGTTCCCAATCGTGAAGATCGTACTGTTGATGTAAGTTACGGGCTGGATGAATCTCAAGGATCAGACAACTTTGAGTTTTCAGGTGGATTTGGTGGACGTCAGATTGGTGTAATATTAGCTGCCAGAGTTAACTTTAATAATTTTTCGGTTCAACGAATGTTTGAACCCGGCGGCTGGGATCCTATTCCTTCCGGTGATGGACAACGTTTATCGCTGGGTTTACAAGTTACAGGAACAGGGTATAGAAGCTATAACTTCAGTTTTGAGGAACCTTGGTTACGAGGTCGTCCAACATCACTGGGTGTAAGTCTATCGTATGATTTTCTGAATTTTGACCAAAACAGACAACAATATGGTGGTTTTGGAGGGTTTGGGGGAAATCAATCAGGCAGAACGAATGAGCTTTTCTCTGCAACAGCCAGTATTGGCAGAAGATTAAGCTGGCCTGATGATTACTTTTCTTCACGAACAGCTTTAAAATACAATAAGTTTAATGTAGCCGGATTTGCACAATTTTTTGACGATGGAGAAGCGGATATTTTAAGTATTGAACAAACACTTGAAAGAAACTCAACAGATAATCCAATTTCTCCATCTACCGGTTCAAAATTCAGTATATCTGCCGAATCAGCAATACCACTTCCAAGTTTCGCACAATTTTATAAGCTGAAATCATCTTATCAGCATCATGCAACTATTGTAGGAAAGTTGGTGATGTCTTCTACGGCTGAATTTGGTTACATGGGATATTTTGGCGAATCAAATCGAAGTAATTTTCAGCGATTCTATTTGGGTGGTACCGCTTTACAACAGCGACAAAGTTTCGTAAATGATAATATAGATATGCGTGGATATCCCGGTGGATTTGGCGGTGTAATTTCTCCGGTAGATGAAAACAGAAACCAAATTGGGGGGCGTGCATACAATAAATACTCCTTCGAACTTCGTTATCCGGCTGTAAGTTCAGAACAAATTCAGTTAATTCCATACACTTTTGTTGATGCAGGAAATACATTTCGAGACTTTGCGTCTTTTGATGCTTTTAACGTGAAACGTTCTGCCGGTGTTGGCGCAAGAATATTCCTGCCAATTTTAGGATTGGTTGATCTAAGTTATGGTTACAGATTTGATGGTACAGATCCATCATCTGAAAGCTCAACAGGGTTACAACCAGGCGAATGGGAATTCTTATTCAATATTGGTGCCCCATTTTAATATGAAAAGGATAATACCGATACTTATTTTTGCGTTTTTCGTAACTACAGAGGTAATTGCGCAGAACCAAAAAATCGGTTTTTTTGATTCTGAAATTATCATGGAAAACATGCCGGAGTACTCTGGTATAGAGCAACGGTTGAATTTGTTAAGTGAAGGCTGGGAAAACGAAATTAGGGAAATTGAAAATGAAATTGAAGATTTGGAAGAAGATTTTGCCGCGCGTGAAATTCTTTTTACCGAAGAAATAAGAGAAGCACGGCGTAATGAAATATTAAATCTTCAAAATCAACGCGATAATTTAGTTCAAGAAAAATTTGGACCTGAAGGTGAATATTTTACTTCACAAAAAGATTTATTGGAACCTATACAGCGACAAATTTTTCAAGCCTTACATGTAGTTGCTGAAAGAGAAAATTATGATTTTGTATTTGATAGAGCCGAAGACACAAGATTTTTATATACAACTCAAGAATGGAATATAACTGAAAACATCATGTTAGAACTTGGTTTGGATATAGATTCTTTAAGTAATTAATGAAAATAAATAATAACTTTTGCGCTTAAATAAATAATCGATAAATCATGAAAAAAATACTTCTAATATCATTGATGACACTTTTACCGGTGATGGTCAGTGCTCAACTTACAGTAGGGATAATGAGCCCCGATGAAGTTTTGGACTCACTCCCTGAGACAGCTCAAATCGAAAGTGAACTTGAATCTTATGTTCAAGAAAGAGAGGGCGCTTTTGAAGAATCTTATCAAAGTTATATTGAGAAGATGACTGATTATTCCGAACAAATGGAAGCCGGGTCAATGAGTGAAGATGAGCAAGCGTCTGCTGAAGAAGAACTGGCTGAACTTGAGGAGGAACTGAATGCAACTCAAAACAGAATAGAAACACAGATCAGGCAGAGACAGAATGATCTTTTTAGTCCTCTATTAAATCGTGTTGAAGAGGCAATGGAAACTGTTTCTGAAGAATTAGGACTTGATTATGTAATTAATAAAACCGCAAGTACAGGCGATCCTATTGTATACTATGCCTCAGACCGCGGTGTAGATATTACCGAACGTGTTATTGAACATCTTACTAACAACTAATACTGATATAAAACGATTATGAAATTAACAACCACTTTTATTTTTACAGCACTTATCGCTCTTTCTTCATTAATGGCTGCACCTGCAGCTCAAGCTCAGGATATGAAAATTGGGTTCGTTGACCCAAGGGCAGTATTAGAAAGAATGCCCGAAATGCGAGCTGTTCAGCAACGACTCCAAAATTTCGCTGAGCGAAAGCAGAACGAATTATCTACTATGGAAAGAGAACTCCAGACAGAAATTGAACTTTATCAGCAAAAAGTAGGTGTAATTTCTGAAAATGCACAGCAAACTGAAGAAGAGCGATTATCGCAAATGGATCAGGAATTTCGCCAGATGCAAAATGAAGCTCAACAAGAAATGCAACAGCGCCGGCAGGAATTAATGACCCCGCTTCTTGACCAAATTCAGTCAGGAATTAACGCTGTTTCAGAAGAGATGGGATTAGATTACGTGCTTAACACAACAACATCTCAGGGCGATGTGATTATCCTTTATGTATCTGAAGAAATTCAAAACGAATACGATATTACAGATGCAGTGATGACTCATCTCGAGATATAATCTATTAATAAATCTCATTTTAAAGGCAGCCCCGATTTATTTCGGTGTTGCCTTTTTTATTTCACGTTTTTCTTTCTGTTTCGAACATAATCCTCAAAAATATATCCTCCCAGATCATTTAAAGAGGAGTAATATGCCCTTCCTTTATTTGCATCCGTAAGTTCGCGAACAAAATTTTGCAGGTATGGGTCTCTGGCAATCATAAACGTTGTGATATCGATCTCCTCTCTGCGGCATTTAACTGCTTCATCAAGCACTTTATTTACAATTTTGCGATCCAATCCCATACTATTTTTATACAGCCTTCCTTGATCTATCATTGCGGAAGGTTTTCCATCAGTGATCATGAATATCTGTTTGTTTGAAAACTTCTTTCTCTGCAAAATATACCTTGCCATTTGCAGAGCTTGCAAGGTATTGGTGTGATAGGGTCCAACCTGGAGATAGGGAAGATCTTTCACCTCTATCTCCCATGCTTCGTTTCCAAAGGCAACAATATCTAACGAATCTTTTTCAAAATTGTCCATAATTAACTCTGATAAAGCCATTGCCACTTTTTTGGCCGGGGTTATTCGATCTTCACCGTATAAAATCATAGAGTGGCTCACATCAATAAGAAGTACAGTTGAAGCGGACGTGTGATGATCGGTATTGTACACTTCAAGATCTGATTCCCTTAAGTTAAATTGATCGAGAGAGCTATGGCGTAGCATATTCATCATTGTTCCTACGCTGTTAATTTGGCTTATATCGTCACCTGGTTTCCAGCTACGAGACTCAGGTTGTCTTTCGAGTCCGCGACCTGTATGAGCCGTCTTATGTTGGCCTGTCCCTCCTTTGCGAAGCTGACTAAAAATCTCTTCTAACGATTTTTTCCGGATGCTTCTGTTCGTTTTTGAGGTGGGGATTATTACGGATTGTTGTTCATCAAATTTGATGTACCCACGTTCTTTCATTTCATCAATAAAATCACCCAATCCAAAATCGTCATCAAATTGATCAGTGATTTTATATTCCTTATCAATATCATTAAGCCAGCGCAGTGCTTGTGAAACATCTCCGCCTGAAATGGTTAATAGTTCTTGAAACAGATCGAATAATGTTTCAAACGGTAATTTTCCGCGGTTTTTATTAAACCTGTCGTCCCATTCTACATATTTAAAATGCATAGAAGCTGCTATTTTAGATGAAATGTTTCTTCTTAAATAACCATATCCTCACACAAATCATTGCACAGATTTTACTGAAATTAATGAAATGAGTGTTTACCTTCTTGATTCGTATTGAGGGCTCATAAATTTGCTGAATTAAAATAAAATAAAGAATGGATAATAAATACCACTTTGAAGAAATCCTTTGGGAGGAAGGATACAAGCGAATTATGGGACTTGATGAAGTTGGGAGGGGGTGTTTATCAGGGCCGGTGGTAGCGGCAGGTGTAATATTAAAACCAGGGACAACTTTACCATTTGATGTGAGAGATAGTAAAAAAATTCAACTGAAAGAGAGAAAGGAATTTGCAGAAATTATTAAAAGAGAAGCACTTTTTTGGTCTATTCAAAAATGTTCACCAAAGGTGATCGATTCCATTAATATTTTAAATGCATCTATAAAAGCGATGCAGAAGTGTGCAGATCAACCCACAGCAACACCTGATTATTTACTTATTGATGGTAATCGTTTTGGAACAACTCTTATTCCTCACAAATGCATAATCAAAGGAGATGATAAATCTGCATCCATAGGTGCAGCTTCTATACTGGCCAAGGTATACAGGGATTGCTTAATGAAGCAGCTACACAAAGAGTTTCCTCAATTTGGTTGGAACAGCAATGTGGGTTATCCAACAAAATCCCACTTTAAAGGATTAAATAGCCACGGAGTAACCGAACATCATAGAAAGAGTTTTAGATTGCGCACCAGCAAAATCTACAAATCACCTGTAGATACTAAATGACCGTTTATGGAGGTCGAGATTAAGACAGACGGCAAGCATAATTGTATTTGCTAAAAATGCTGATCCACCATAACTAACGAAAGGTAAAGGAATTCCCATAATGGGCAACACAGCCGTAGCACTTCCAATATTAACAACAAAATGAGTAAAGTAGATGAATGTGACACTAACTATTACAAGCTGTGCAAAAGGGTGTTTATGAAGCCCCGCCATGGTTAAAAGTTTTAAGAAGAGGAATGCGTAGAATAAAAGGACCATTCCGGCTCCTATAAATCCAAATTCTTCGCCAATTACACAGAAGATAAAATCTGTCCATTGTGCGGGTAAAAACCGAAGCTGTGTTTGAGTGCCTTCTAAAAATCCTTTTCCCTGAAAACCACCTGATCCAATTGCTGTTTTAGCCTGGAGTATATTCCATCCCGCTCCTTGTGGATCAAGAGTTGGGTTTACAAACGATTCTACCCGTGCCCGTTGGTGAGGCTGAAGAACTTGGTTAAGTGCTACTTCAGCGCCAACGATTACTACAATTCCTAACACAAGAGATGACAGACTTAACCATGTTCTGTTTTGTATCAAAAAGATGATAATGGTAATTACAATCATTGCAATAATTCCATAGGTTAAGCCAATAATCGAGAAATAACCAACGATTGCAGGAGATATAATTAGCAATGAAATTCCGTACGATAACCCTGACCAAAAAAGAATTACAGGGATTAGTGCAACAAGTACAAGTGCGGTTCCGGTGTCATTTTGCAGCATAATAATGACAGCGGGAACAAGAATCATCATTACAGTGATTAGAGCTGTTTTTAGATTGTCTACGGAAATATCTCTTCGGTGAGTGAGATAATTGGCTACAGCAAGTATTGTGGCAAGCTTTAGAAACTCACTAACCTGAAGACGCATTCCAAAAATAGATAACCAACTTGTTCCGCCTCCTACTTCAATACCCACAAATATGGTGAGAATAGCTAAGAAAAGACAAACCCCATAAAATATGTAAGATAAAGCCTGAAAGGTTCTGGGAGGTATAAATTGAATTGCAATTAAAACAACTAAAGAGAGTCCAATCCAGATAAGTTGCCGATCAAAATTGCCCTGAATATAGGCTGGTAAAAACTCCGCAACGGGCCCTTGTGTAGCGCTGTAAATGGCAAAAAGCCCAATTGTAAAAAGCCCCGCCCAAATAAAAATGATCGACCAGCTAAAATCTTTAAAGTTCAACATCATTGTAAATCCTCCACATCGGGTGTTCGTGGAGTGAAATTGAGCACATAATCTTTAACATATTCTCTGGAAATCTCTCCATTTATGTATTGCTCTATTAATAAACCGGCTATAGGTGCTGCAGAAATGGATCCATACCCTGCATTTTCTACAAGTACGGCTATTGCGATAGTGGGATTATCATAAGGTGCATATGCGATGAACCAACCATGATCCTCTCCATGGGGATTTTGCGCTGTACCGGTTTTACCGGCTACTTCAATATCCAGATTGTCAAGATTTGCGTAAAACCGTCCACTTCCTTCTCGCACTACTCCGCGCATACCTTCTCTTACTACGCGTAAATGATTTGGGGATACCCAGTCAATTTTTTGCCTTTCCGGATTTGTATAACTCGTTGAGTTATTACTGCTCCTAATACCAGATACCAAATGAGGTTGCACTTTATAGCCACCATTTGCAATACTTGAAACAGCTACTGCCATTTGGAGAGGAGAGACAGAAACCATCCCTTGTCCTACGCCTAAACTCATCAAATCTCCAAC
This sequence comes from Balneolaceae bacterium, assembly GCA_040876545.1. Taxonomy (GTDB): domain Bacteria; phylum Bacteroidota; class Rhodothermia; order Balneolales; family Balneolaceae; genus SW132. The sequence continues at coordinate 74,417 of JBBDPF010000033.1, forward strand.
CCCCCAGTATCTGTCACCAAATGATTGGTTCATATAAGTACTATCAGGAATAATTCCATCACGTTCAAAAGGAAGATCTATATTATTGGTAACACCCATTCCAAAGTCCTTCATTTTCTCAGCCCATCTGTTCAAATAACCATCAGAAGCAATTTGATCCATCATCCAGAAGAAATAGGTATTACTTGATTTAGTAAGTGCTTCTTCAAGATCGTAGTCTCCGGGATCGGCAAGATCCAAATACTCTCTTCCTCTTCTGTATGATCCTGAATTATAAATTTCAGTATTGGGAGTTATCAATCCACTTTCAAGACCAAATAGCCCCATAAATGGTTTTAAAGTGGATCCCGGTGGCTGTTGTGAAGAAATTGCACGATTAAAAAGGGGGTTTAATGAATCTCTATTTACCTCCTGCCAATAATCATTGTCTATTCTCCCTGATAACTTTCGGAGATCGTATTGAGGGGCACTTACCAAACTTAAAATCTCGCCTGTATTAGGATCCATAGCCACGAGGCCACCTTCTTTGTTGACCATCAATTCTTCAGCCAGTATCTGGAGTTTGGAGTCGAGGGTAGTAAATAAATCAGATCCCTTAACCGGGGCTTCATTTAAATTCCCACCATCATAATTATCAAGAACCTGTCCATAAGCATTTACCTGAAGATAATTTGTGCCTTTATCTCCTTTAAGATAGTCCTCATAAACCATTTCAATACCGCTTCTGCCCACTTTATCACCCAATAGCATTCCGGAACCCAAATTTTGAGACTGTATAAACTGATCTTGTGTTGGCTCTCGTAAATATCCCATAACATGGGATGCGGTTACCCCCCCGGGATAATTCCTTTTACTCTCTATCTGATGGCCAATACCGGGCAAACGCCAAATATTTTCTTCAATATTTGTAAAGACTTCGAAAGGCACTTCGGTAAAAAGGCGGGAAGGGCGTTGCCAGGAATATTCCTGAGCAAGTTTAACACGTTCCATTACGGCTTCCTGTTCCATACCCAAAAGCTTTGATAACAAAGGTAAATTCTCTATGTCAAATTGTGCAGGAGTAACTGAAATAGAGTAAATGGGCTGATTTTCTACCAAAATTTCTCCATTGCGATCCAATATTAAACCTCTTGCAGGATTTACAATATCCATGCGAATGGAATTTTGTTGGCTTAAAGGTTCATACTTCTCATGGTCGATAATTTGTAATTGAAAAATTCGACCAAACATCACAAGAAATCCTAATACTACAACTACTTGTAGAATTCTAATAGAGGTGTGAGCCTTTTGAATTTGACGAGTATTTCTGGACATAAATTAATTATCCGTTCTAACAAGGTGTAAAAAACTGCCGAGAATGGCTGTAAATAAACTACCTGCTATGAGCAAACTGAAAACAAGAAAATCACTTGCATAAACTTCCGAAAAAGAGCTAACGATGTAAATGAACAAATTATGCAAAAAAGATGCAGCTAATACGATTAAGAAAATTTGCCAAATCAGAAAACGGTTTTCTGATGTTCTACTCAAAAAGTGATGGACAATTAAAACTAAAAGAGTTTTGGAGAACATATTTATTCCCCATAAATCGGTTAACGAATCTTGAAATAATCCTAATGCACCTGCAAACAGAATGCATTTTGTACGATCTTCTTTAGTGCACAACCAAAGAATAAACAAAAGAATAAGGTCAGGTTCAGCGCCATATATTTTTAGATGGCGAAGTAATATAATTTGTATTGCTACAATTCCGATTCCAATAAGTCCCAAACGAATGTTATCCGATCGTATCAAAACAACTCCTCCTGCTGGGTTTGAAGTTCCTGAATGGTAGAATCGGGTTCAAATTTTAGGATGAACGCTTCAGAAAGAGTGAATAAATTAGCATATGCTCGCAGGTAAATTACCTGAGTGTCTACTCCATCACCGGGCTCAATACGGGTAACTTCTCCTATCGGAATACCCTGGGGATATTGATTACTATATCCCGATGTTTCTACCATTTGTCCCACTTTAATGGTAATGGTTTGCGGAACGTGATTTAGCACCAATTCCCTATTGCCTGTTGATTGCCAGGAAACAATACCGTACGCACGAGACCCTTCAACTCTGGCGCTAACCCTAAACATAGAATTAGAGTAAGGGAGCACCTGAGAAAAATTTCCATTTGTAATGATAATCTGGCCAATTAAACCATCGGAATTAATAACAGGCATTCCAACTTTCACGTCATCAGCTGATCCTGCGTCAAGAGTTAAATAATTACTTAACCCAACTAACTCCTTTGCAACAACATTTACGGGTACAACAGGATGCCTTTCAGTTTGTTGAAGCTCCAATAAATCTCGTAACACTTGGTTCTGTTGTTCAATAGATCGAACACGACTTAGTTCATCCTGGAGGAGTACATTCTGCCTCTGAAGATAGGTGTTTGTAGTAAGTGCCTGACGATAAATTCGGATGTTTGAAAGTGGTTTTTCGAGATAGCTTAGAATGGTGATAGAGGCTTTTCTGGCATTTTCTAAACCTCCGTCATGCCTGTTTACCATAAGAGTAATGGCAATAAGCAGGATAAAAGCTGTTAAGATGTAATCTTTAACATCGGTTACTCGTCGCATTCAAACATTACAGATAGTAGGGTTAGGAAATCACAGTTCTGTAGTAATCAATATCTTCCAAAATTGCACCGGTACCTCTAACAACTGCTGTTAGAGGATCTTCTGCAATATGGACCGGGAGATCAGTGGTTTCCATAATGAGCTTGTCGAGATTCTTTAACAAAGCCCCGCCACCGGTTAACATAATTCCACGATCTAAAATATCGGCAGAGAGTTCGGGAGGAGTTTGTTCAAGTGATTTGGTAATAGACTCAACAATTGTGTTTACAGATTCGGAAATAGCTTCACGGACATCTTTTGAAGTAACTTGACGGGTTCGTGGAACACCATTTACCAGATCACGTCCTTTGGTGATCATTTCAAGTTCTTCGTCTAAAGGAGCGGCACTGCCAATTTCGCATTTAATTTTTTCAGCAGTACGTTCACCAATCAATAAATTGTGGTTTCGTCTAAAATAGTTGATGATATCTTCATTGAGTTCATCACCACCTAAACGAACAGATTGAGCATACACAATACCGGACAGGGCAATAACGGCAATTTCAGTTGTTCCGCCGCCGATATCAACAATCATATTACCGACAGGTTCATGCACGTCTAATCCGATACCAATCGCTGCGGCCATTGGTTCATCGACAAGATATACTTCCTTGGCCCCGGCATGTTCCGCGCTATCTCGCACAGCCCGTCGTTCTACTTCGGTAATGCCACTGGGTACACAAACCACCATTTGGCGCGTAGTGGAGTACCACTTCACTTTTACTTTTTTGATCATACCGCGAATCATCTGTTCGGCCACTTCAAAATCAGCGATAACACCATCACGCAATGGACGTACAGTACGAATGTTTTTGTGCGTTTTTTCGTGCATTAAACGTGCTTCATGTCCTGTTGCAACAGGATCTCCCTGGTTGTTAAGAGCCACAATAGAGGGTTCATTTAAAACAATTCCTTTATCTCTCGCGTAAATCAGAGTGTTTGCCGTTCCTAAATCGATTGCAATATCAGTGTATAAAAAATCGAAGAGTCCTTTCTTATTCTGAGCTTTCTTTGATTCTTTTCTGGTTTGGGTATATATATCCGACATCTATTACGGTGGCTTGTATGTTACAATTTTAATCACAAGAAAATACAAGATTGTAGCCCTATTTGCGAACTCAACTTATTTAATTTTAGATAATTAAATTAATGACGAAAATGACGTAACCCTGTAAAAATCATTGTCATACCATGTTTGTTCGCTGCTTCAATAACTTCATCATCCCTAATACTTCCTCCGGGCTGTATTACTGCCGTTGCACCGGCTTCAGCCGCCGCCTCAACACCATCAGCAAAAGGGAAAAAAGCGTCTGAGGCAATTGCACTACCATTTAGGGAAAGATTCTCTTTTTTGGCTTTTTGAACCGCAATCTCAGAACTATCTACCCGGCTGGTTTGACCCGTTCCAACCCCGAGTGTTTGTTCATCCTTTGCGTAAACAATTGCGTTCGATTTAACGTGTTTTACAACTTTCCATGCAAAGCGTAAATCTTTCATTTCTGCTTCGGTGGGTTGTCGTTTTGTTACAACTTTCAGCTCATTTTCCACGATGGTCAATCTATTTTGTTCCTGAGATACTGCACCTCCAAAAATAGATTTGTAGGTTAGAGAGTCAGATTTTCCCGGAAACTGTTTGATAGTAACCAACCTGCGATTCTTTTTTTGTTCTAATAATTCAAGTGCGTTTTTACTGAATGATGGAGCCAAAATAATTTCTGTGAAAATAGCATCTATGGCTTCAGCTGTTTCCAAATCCAGTTCTTTATTACTGCAAACAATCCCGCCAAAAGGAGATACTTTATCCGTGGAAAAAGCCTTTTCGTACGCCCTTTTCAAATTCTTATCACTCGCAACGCCACAAGGTACAGTGTGCTTGAAAATTGCAATTGTGGGATCTGAATCTTCAAAATCTGCCATCAATTGAAGGGCGCCGTCAATATCCAGATAATTGTTATAGCTAAGTTCTTTTCCGTGGAAACAATCAATAAATTTGGTTTGATCTCCATAAACTCCTGCTTTTTGATGTGGATTTTCCCCATAACGAAGATCTGCTGCCTTAGGAAGTGAAATCGATAGCTGCTCAGGTATATCAAGCGAATCCAATGTCCCAAAATAGTAGCTTATTGCCGAATCATACTCTGCTGTATGCTCAAATGCTTTACGGGCTAACGTTTGACGGGTAGAAAAAGGAATGGCTGAATGCTTATTAAGTTCATTAATGAATCCTTCGTACTGGGTTGGACTCGTTAAAACAGAAACGTGGGCGAAGTTTTTAGCCGCCGCACGGAGCATGGTTGGTCCACCGATATCTATATTTTCTGTGGCAATAGCGGGCGTAATATTTGGTTTTGCAACCGTTTCCTTAAACGGATACAAATTGACCACCACCAGCTCGATGGGCTTAATGCCCAATTCTTTAATTTCCTCGTTATCCCCTTCATGGCTTGTTCGGGCAAGAATCCCACCATGAATAAAAGGATGAAGTGTTTTTACCCGTCCATCCAGACACTCTTCAAATCCGGTTATTTCACTAACATCACTTACAGGCAGGTCAGCTTCACGCAGTACAGCTGCGGTACCTCCGGTACTTAACAATTTCACTCCATGGTGATGGAGAGCTTTTCCCAATTCAACAATTCCGGTTTTATCAGATACAGAAAGCAAAGCCTGTTTGATGGATAAATTATTTGTTGGGAGAGAGGGTAATGGTTTTAATGCCACGGTTAGGAGTATTTTTCGGTTAATATTTTATTGATGATTTTAGGCAAAAGCTTGTGCTCCTGTTTTAAAACTTTTTTTGCGAGTGTTTCGGCATCATCGGTTGGTAATATCGGAACTACAACTTGTTCGATGATAGCACCTGTATCATACTTTTCATCCACTAAATGTACCGTGCATCCGGACTCCGTTTCCTTCGCATTGATTACGGCCTGATGCACACGTTTCCCATAAAAACCCTTACCGCCATACTTTGGCAAAAGGGAAGGGTGAATGTTGATGATTTTACCGGAAAAAGCTTCAATAACTTTATCCGGTATTTTCTTTAAAAAACCGGCCAGTACAATTAAATCAGGGTTCCATTCTAATAAAGTGTTTAACAGATTCTGATTGAAATGCGTAGGGTCCGAAGGTGAGACTACTTTAACAGGAATGGAGTTTTTTTCAGCTCTTTCTATTGCACCAATTTCAGATTTATTGGTAATCAAACCGACAATTTGAGCATCAATATCCCCGCGATGGATTGCATCGATAATTGCTTGAAAATTACTGCCTGAGCCTGAAGCCAGTACAACCAGTTTATGCACAGTGGATAATTAAAAATTGCTTTTATGATTTCGCCAAAAAGATAGTGAAATCATAGGGGATTATTCAGACTGATTTACAGAAGGAGGTGAGGATTGACCCGGGTCATTAACAGGAGGATAATTACCAGATGAATCCAACCGAAATACCTGGTAATTATTAAAACTCCAAATGATCTGATTGATAGAAATTTTTATAACAGTTGCTATTGGAATGGCTATAAGCATTCCCAAAAGTCCGGCTGTTTGTGCACCAATCATAATGATAAATAAGATAGCGACCGGATGCATATCTGCGGACCTTGAAAAAAGTAACGGTTGTAAAATAATATTGTCGACAACCTGAGCAACCAAAACTGCAATTATACAGGGGATAACGAGTGTAAAATCACCGGTTTCAATAATAGCAATCACTATAGAAAGTATATAACCGATAATGGGTCCGAAGTATGGAATTGAATTTGCCAGCCCGATCGTAATACCTACCGATGCAGAATTGTTTAATCCCGCAACAGAAAGAGCTAGCCAACTGATGATTCCAACAAGAGTACATTGCACAAAAACGCTGCGAAAATAGACGCCGAGACGTGTTTCAACTTTATCAATTAAACTCAGTGTTGTTTCAAAATATTTGTTTGGTACCAACTGAAGAAGGTCTCTTCTGATTTTATGACCATCTTTAAGGAAAAAGAAAATAGCAAATGGAATAATCAAAAATGCAGTAAAAAGGTTGGTAAAAATTCCAAAAAGATCACCAACGACATCTGATAGTCTACCAACATCAAAAAGGTTTTCAGATAGTAGGGATATGTTATTTCGAAGAAAACCCTGTGGCACGAAATCGAAATTACCGATAATACTCGCTTCAACCTGTTCGGCAATAAATCGGAGATTATCAATATCCAACTGGCGGGCAAGACTTGCCATTTGGTTTGCAACAATCGGAATTACGGTAGTAGATCCCCAAACGATAATCAAAATTAATGTTGCTAACGTAATGGCAGATGCAAGTGTACGGTTCATACCGGCGGCTTGCATTCTATTCACAACAGGATCAAGCATATAGCTGATAAGCATTGCCAAAACAGCATATACTGCCAAATTTAGGTAGTTATAAAGCACTATAGCGATCAAGACGATTAAGCTAACGCCCAGAACGGATTTAATAATTTTTTCGAGTGTTAAATTCTTAAACATTTAGCTTTTCAAGTATAATGGGTAGTGCCTTTTTAATTTGATCGCCCGTGTAGCCTTTTCCGGCCAGGTATCGATAGATTTTTTGTTTTCTCTTATAAAATTCAGGTTCTCGCAAAAAATGAGCTTTCCTCTTCAACGCTAAATCTACACAAATCTGATCTTGCTCCAAATTGGCATTTAACTTTTCAACAACTTTTTCGGCTACGGATTTTTTTATTCCCTTTTTCTGCAATGCTATCTTAATCTTAACGGGACCCCACTGTTTTAAATTCGTCTTATCTGCAGCAAATTTTTTTGCATATTTCTCATCATACAAAAAACCACGATCAAGAAATTCCTCGATTACCTTTTCGGTGATGTCAGATAAAAACCCTTTTTTTGCCATCTTTTGTCGGAGCTCAAATGCAGCGTGATCTCTGCCCGAAAGCAGCCTGTAACAGCGATCTTTAACATTTTGATACTCCTCTGATTCCTTAAGTGACAGATACAAAGAAGGCGTCAGTTCGACGCCTTTTTGAATCGGAAAATCGAGCAGGGTTTGCGACGAGACTCCGAGTAGAAATGTTTTTTTATGAAACAAGGAAAAGCGATCAGGCCTTTTAAGCTGAGGCCTGATGGATGTGACCTGAAGCGGGAGTTTATCCAGAATCAGGTCTTCATCGCTGCTATTCCAATGTTCATTATTAGGATTCATCCGCCGCTACGGCTTCTTTTTTTTCTTTTTTATCCTTTTCCACCTCTTCTTTTGGCATCAACCGTTCTCGTACAATCTTCTCGATTTTATCTGCCAACTCAGCATCTTCCTCAAGGAATTGAATCGCAGCATCCGTTCCCTGACCAATCGGCTCGCCATCATACCGGTACCAGCTTCCTCGTTTTTCGATAATGTCGTACTCCACAGCAAGATCCAAAACTTCTGAGATTTTGGAAATTCCTTTTCCGTACAGAATATTAAACTCAACCACTTTGAAAGGAGGGGCCACCTTGTTTTTCACAATCTTCACCTTAGTTCGGTTTCCAAGAATTTCATCTCCTTTTTTGATGGCACCAATTCGTCGAATATCAACCCGAACAGAACTGTAAAATTTAAGCGCGCGTCCACCGGTTGTTGTTTCAGGGTTCCCAAACATCACACCAATTTTTTCACGCACCTGGTTGATAAAAATGCAGGACGTCCGTGACTTACTAACAATCCCGGTAATTTTACGCATGGCCTGCGACATTAATCGCGCCTGAAGACCCATGTGCGAATCTCCCATTTCGCCTTCCAATTCTGCACGCGGTACAAGTGCGGCTACAGAATCAACAACAATAACGTCCAGTGCTCCGGAACGAATCAGGGTTTCGGTAATTTCCAGCGCCTGCTCACCACTGTCCGGTTGCGAGATCAACAACTCATCTGTGTTGATCCCAAGGTTCTTCGCATATTTAGGATCGAATGCGTGTTCCGCATCAATAAACGCGCAGTACCCGCCGGCTTTTTGTGCTTGTGCAATTACCTGAAGGGCAAGCGTTGTTTTACCACTCGCTTCAGGACCATAAATTTCGGTTACCCGTCCACGGGGAATACCGCCAACGCCCAGAGCGTAATCAACCATAATTGATCCCGTTGAAATAGTATCAACCTGATTATAGGGGTTGGCTCCAAGTCTCATGATGGTTCCTTTGCCATGCTGTTTTTCAATCTGACCCATGGCGGTGTCTAATGCTTTTTGTCTGTTTTCTTTTGAATCGGCCATAATGCTAAATCGTTTTGTGAGTATTTATTCTAAAAGTAAAAGCCCGCAGTGTCAACATCCTGTCATCCCTTGTTGATGTAGCTAAAAATAATGTTTGAACGCCAACATCAGACTTCTTTTGTATATGTGTGTTATATGTATGATACAGAAACAGCAGATTACTTACAGTATTTTTTTTAAAGGTTCTTCACTTCTGTAAAAAGTGCTTCTATAACTTCCTCGCACTGTTTTGAGGTGGTATAAGGGGCGGGGCCAAAGCGTAGAATCTGGTCTCTGGCATCACTAAATATTCCTTTTTCAAGCAAATTTGTGCGTAAAACACGTGCATTTGGAGATCGGAGTGATAAAAATCCTCCGGTTTCTTGAATCGGCCTGTTCTGTGATCGTTCAATCGTTGATCCCTCAAAATTTTGATCTTCAAACAGCTCAATCAAATACTGAACCTGACTGCTGTACTGTTTGCGCAATACATCAGGAGTCAATCCTTGGGTTCTAAAAAAGTTGACGACTTCTGCGGCGCGAAACTGAGAAATGGGATCGTACGTCGCCGTTGCAAATCGCTGATCACCATCATCAAATGGAACAGGTCCATCACTTTGGGGTTTATCCAGGGTATTAAATGCAGCAAACCATCCGGTTATTGCAGGACGCAGATCGCAATCTTTAGGAAATCGCAGAAAACAGTTCGATTCTCCCCACTGTAAATATTTGTATCCGCCAATTAAAATGTAGCAATCGTCAAGGCCTTCCTCACGAATGGAGAGCGGAACCACATTTGTACCGTGGTAATCATCAATCAGAAGAGGGATGGATTTTTTCCGGCACTCAGCGGCAATTTCTTTCAATTTTGTGTTGATCTCTGAGGTTTCAAAGTAAACTCTCGAAATCATAACCGCAGAGGTTTGATCGTCCAGCTCTTTGGTGATTTCATCAAGCAAAGACTGATCATCCTGATGGGGAATTCGTTTGATTTGTAGCCCTTCTTCTTCGAGCCTGTTTAACTGACGGCTGAGGGAATGAAACTCCCCGGTGGTTGTAATTACTTTGGGCTTGTTTTTCAGATCAAACGAAGAGAGCCACGAAACCAGCATCACGTGGGTGTTCTGCTCCCGGCAGTAAAGTCCTTCGGGGTCATCATAAAAATCGCGCAGGTAGTTGCGGAGAATTTCCGTTTTTTCGAATCCGGCTTCCCACTTGGTATCCACCATTTTGGCCACGGTTCGCATATATTCCTGAATTCCGGCAAAAGCCACATCCGGCCAGGCCTGATGGGAATGTCCCGTAAAAAGGAGACGATTGGCAACATTAAAGTGAGAATAGTGGGGCTGAAGTGTGTGAGCTAAATGATCAAAATCTTGCATGCCGTAGTTATAAATAAAATGTGAAAATGAAGCTTAATGATAAGAAATTTAGCAGTCAATCTTTGGAAAGCTGTACTTCTTTTGATCAAAATCACTGGTTTTTCAAAGCTCTCTTAAACTTACATTTTGCTTTGTTTGATGTAGCCCATTTTTTTTAATTCAGATGCTATATCCCCTTCCAGTTTATAGCATTGTTGGTTATGTAGCAGATATCCTTTCGTTGCTACTTGACTAACATAACGATGCAGATGATCTGTAAGAAGAATTCCCTTTCCTTTTTTGGCTTCTTCTACTAAAATTTGAACCATCTGATTTATGATATATGGTTCAACGCCTGTAAACGGTTCATCCAAAAGAATGTATTTTCTATCGAGACTTAATAACAAGAGAACTTCAAGAAGTCGTTTTTCTCCACCAGAAAGTTCGCCAACTTTTTTTGATGAATGGGTTTTAAGGAAAGATTCATCAAAAAGATAACTTGCAGAAGGAAACGATTTAATCAAACGATGAACGGTTATATCAGGGGGTAACATGGATTCTTGTGGTAGGTATCCAATTTTCTTAAATCGCTGTTTGGGTGATTTTTTATAGATTCGAATGCCATCAACAATAGTAATTCCACTTATTGCTGATTGCTGTCCCGCTGCTATTTTTAGAAGGGTAGATTTACCTGCTCCATTTCGCCCAATAATTGCGGTGATTTCTCCCGGTAAAAGTTGTAAGTATGCGCCTGATAGAATTTTCAGATCAGGTACTTCAAAAAATATGCTATCTAATATTAAGGATGTTGTTTGCTTCAAATTAAAGGCATTAAGATGAAAAAAATCAGTTGGAAACACATGAATAATCCGGTAAATAGAAGAGCTTTTGAGTACCGTAAATTATCATAAAGAGGCCAAATATTTCTTTTTTTGAAATCATAGTAGGTATAGATTCCTCCAAAAAGTCCGCCCCAAAAGAATCCTCTGGATATTATATAGGTTACATCATCAAAAAAGCCGATTGGGAAAATCGTTAAAGCGATCAGGAAAATTATGGAGTGAATGAAATATTTTCGGGCTAAATAAACGATCATTTACTATTGATAATATTAAACATGGCTTGATGAATTCTTCTCAATTTTAACTGTTTCTAATCAGTTCGTCAAATGTTATATCGGAGTTAATATTTAATCTATAATCTCTATACCTTCAGACCATAAAATTTATTAACAAGATTTATACATGGACTTACTTCAGGCTTTATTTTTAGGCATTTTACAAGGCATTACAGAATTTCTTCCGGTAAGCAGCTCAGGCCATCTTTCTTTGGCTCGTGCTTTATTTGACTCTGAACTTATGCCGGGAATTACCTTCGAAGTAGTGGTTCATTTCGGATCGTTTTGCAGTATTGTGGTCTATTTTAGAGAAAGGATTTTTGAGATTCTAAGAGATCTGTTTGGAAGTTTTTCGGTGGAAGGAATCAAAACAAAAAGATATCTGCACGATAAAAATACCCGGTTTAGCATGATTATTTTGCTGAGTATGATTCCCGCAATGATTGTAGGGTTTACACTCAAAGATCCTATCGAGGAGATGTTCTTAGATCCGGTAATTGTTTCAGGGATGCTTTTGGTGACCGGTATATTACTTTTCTTAACCCGGTTTGTGAAAAACCCTGAAAAGGAGGTAGACGCAAAAAGAGGGTTATTAATGGGGATTGCACAATCGTTTGCAATTATTCCGGGAATCAGTAGAGCCGGTTCTACAATTGCTGTGGGTCTTTATAGTGGTGTAAACCGCGAAAGCGTTGCCAATTTCTCCTTTTTGATGGTATTGCCGGTTCTGGCCGGTGCCATGTTATTGGAGATTATTGACCTCTTCAAATATGGAATTGAATATGCCGCAGTAATGTCGCTAATCGTTGGGTTTCTGGCTTCATTTTTGTCGGGATATTTTTCTCTTAAATACCTGATTATCCTGCTGAAGAAAGAAAAATTCCACTATTTTGCATTTTACTGCTGGACGGTAGGTATTGCCGGACTGTTTTATTTTACTGCATAAAAAGAAATTAATGGGATTCATCAGAAATAAACAGATAATCCAAACCGAACTCCATCACCGGATAGGGAGAATGAATTATTATTTCGATTCACATCACCCTGTTGGTTTTCTCGCTTTTCCCGAATAAATTGTGTCTGTAAAGAGGCTCCATACTCTGCATGCATACTTATAGATGGATGAAAAAACCATTGAACGCCCGTGAGTCCGTGGAAAGAAACTCCCCCTCCAGTCCTACGAATATTTGCACTTTCTGAAGTTTGGTAATTATGAATAAAATCCACCCCGGGTCCATATCCAAAATAGAATTTTATGTCATTTTCTATATTGGAATAGTGAATTCTTAAATATCTCAGGTTCAGATCTATATCCACATTTCTTGATAATTCCGCATCGGCATCCGGATCGGTTTCATTTAGAAACCAATTTTGCATACCCAGTGATAATCGGTTCGCACGGTCATCAGAAGAGTGCCATGTATATGAGAAAACATTTCCTTCAAAAGAGCTTAAAGTAAAATTCTCGGTTATGGAAAATTGCAGCGCTTTAGCATCTTCGGTCAATGAATGATTTGGTTCCGAATCCTGAGCAAAAACCATAGATGAGCTGATAAATAGAAGTAGAGTAAAGGGTAGTATAAACTGAACAGTAGTTTTCATGATAAATTATAGATAATATTGAGGTTAGGGGTCTTTTGTAGAACGAGGGTGGAAGAATTAACTATGTAACTTTAAAAACCATTTAAAAAACTCAGACTTATTAAGTGGTTAAAAAATATTATCCTGCTTTTTTTGCTGAAAATCCTTTTTGATCTGTTTGAATTTTAACGACTCCATGTTTTCCGGCATCACCAAAAAGGTTCAAAGCTTCTTCACTTTTTAGTATTGAAATTGTATCAATGTATTTAGGTTTTACTGATTTCAAGGAATCCTGATGAATTACTTTATTATTAACAACATAAAGAGGTTTTGCTTTTTTTATAGATTTTCCACCACAGTTCATCATTATGGAAACTTCTTTTAATTGTTCTTCATTGCTATTGACAATATCAGTACAAGCGGTGAACCCTGTAAAAGCCAAAAGTAAGAAAAGTAAATAGTGTACAATCTTATATAATTTCATAATACTTAACTTAGTTTTCTTTTTTTTTAAAAGATCATCTAATACATTAATAAGAAACAAACTCACCGATGTACCGGGAATAGCATAACCATGTGAGAGATGTATAATTCTAAATTTGAACTTCTGTTTTCGGAACATCCGCGGGTTTCGGGTGATGAAATTTTTGATCCAATCTTTCACAAAGAAGCTTTTATTTTTTTGAGATACCACCAGTCGGTTCCGCTGATAATGATGGCCCCACTGCATTTACAATCATATCCCACATGGTATCGGTTAGGTCTGATGGATCCCCAAGCATTGGTTTTTGCATGGTAGTGTCCAAAAACAGAGAAAGCCAACTTTGTTCAATTAACAAAACAACCCACTCAATGATCATCACAGCCAAAAGTATACGGATAAGAATCCGGTGAATTCGGGTCTCACCGAAAGTGTAAAGTGGGCTTTTAGAAGGTTCAGCCATAGATTTTATTTTGAGAAATCTGTATAAAAGGAGATGGGTATAATAACTAAAAATAGCTGCTTTCTGTAATGACTCTTTCTACTTTTGTTCCTCATCAATTTGGCGATAATACTCCTTCATTATCTCAAAAAGCTTCTTTCTTGATTCCCTGCTCCGAAATGAATTCTTTTAGAAAGAAGTTGCTGGAAACGGTGAAAAATAAAAAGGATAAACCCATTTCATTCTTCCTCTCATCTTACTCAACTATAATATCATACTGATCTAAAAGTCCTACAACTCCATCTCTGGAGAAGAGGGCTTTCTTCATCCGGTTATTATCGGGATTGATGGAATAGTTGTAGGATGTTCTAAAGTCAGCTTGCTCCAATATGGATTGTTCAAATGCAGTTCTGAAAAGGTCACATCCATCAAAAATGGATTTTTTTAGATTGCACTCCGAAAAAATAACCTCGTGCAACTTGCTGTTTTTGAAGGTTGTTTTTCCCAGTTTGGCTTTATAAAAAGATGATTGGTTTAGAATACAATCTTCAAAATAGACGTTAAAACCCAAGTAATTAAGGTCTTTAAAAGCCATTCCCAACATCTTGCAGTTTCGAAAAGTCACGTTTTGCAGGGCGATATTGGCAAGGCTTGCCATACTCAAATTACATTCTGTGAATGTACAATCACCAAATCGTATTTCAGAAAGATCGGAATTTGAGAAGTCACATTTCTTAAAGGTGCACTGTTCATACTCACCTTTCTGTAGAAATATTTGGGTGAAATCTTTTTTCTCGAAAAGCTCACCTTCTGCATATTTGGTTTCCATTACATCAACTCTAAGAGATTGGTAAAAGCGATTGCTTTCTTTGATGAAGCTCAATACAAAATGCGGGATTTAATGGTATGCTTCACTTTGCTCATTTCTTCAAGCACCTTGTCATCGTACTGTTTGTCGATGTCGAGCACCACATAGCCAATCAATTCATTGGTTTTTAGGTACTGCCCCAGAATGTTGATGTCCATATCAGAAAGCCGGCGGTTAATTTCTGATAGAACTCCCGGCTTATTTTCGTGAATGTGCAGGATACGATGGGCATCATTTTGTACCGGAAGGTTGAGTGGCGGAAGGGAATGTGATCCAACAGTAGTGCCATTATCAACCAAATTGATGAGTTTCGTTGAGACATCTATGGCGATATTGTGCTGAGCTTCGATCGTAGATCCGCCAATATGAGGTGTAAGAATTACATTCGGCAGATTTTGCAGTTCAGAAATAAATCGTTCGCCTTTGGATTCCGGTTCTTCCGGGTACACATCAATTCCCGCTCCAGAAACATGACCCGATTCAAGAGCCTCCTTTAAAGCGTGAATATCTACCACAGAGCCACGAGAAAGATTTAGCAGAATACCACCTTTTTTCATTTGTGATATTCGCTTGGCATCCATCATCATTTTTGTGCCCGGAGTTGCCGGAACATGAAATGTGACAATGTCCGATTGATTTAGCAGAGACTCCAACGATTCAACCCGGGTTGCATTTCCCATGGGGAGCTTGGGTTCTATATCATAATACAGTACGTTCAATCCCATATTCTCAGCCAACACGGAAACCTGCGAGCCAATGTGTCCATATCCTACAATCCCAATTTTTTTACCGCGTACCTCGTAGCTGTCTTTCGCATCTTTTAGCCATGTTCCATTGTGGGCTTTTTTATCCCGCAATGGAATGCGCCGCATTAACATGATGGATTCTGCAATCACCAACTCGGCTACGGATCTTGTGTTTGAATAGGGTGAGTTAAATACCGTGATTCCGGCCATGGTTGCGGCATCTAAATCTACCTGATTAGTACCAATACAGAAACAGCCGATTGCTTTTAATTTGGTGGCTTTTTTAATGACCTTTTCCGTGATCTGCGTTTTCGAACGAACACCAATCACCTGAACATCCTCAATATGTTGCAACAATTCCTCCTCACTCCAGGCTACATCTTGTGTTTCAATATTTAAAAACTCGTGATTTTTAAAATTCTCTACGGCTTTGGGGTGAATTCCCTCGAGCAATAGAACTTTAATATTTTCTTTAGGGTAGGAAAGTGTGTCTTTGTCTGCGGTCATAAAAAATAGTTCAAATTATAGGATGTAGATGAAGGTAAAAAAGATTTAAGTTAATAGGAGATAGAGTTTATGAAAAGTATGTAGCGCGGCATCGCTGATTTGCGTGACGAAACTTATTTCTTCCATGAATTCAGGCGGAAGGGTAAATATTATCTGACGATTCTTCAATTCCGGTTTTAGATGCATCACCTGATTAATTTTTTGCAGGTCAGGCGACCTGCGTTACGTATTTACATGTAACGCGGCATCGCTGATCTGCGTAATGAAACTTAATTAATATCAGTCTTGGAATACCGTTACATCAGGTAGAGATCTTGATTCAGCTTCCTCCTCCGTTTCTGCCAGACCGTTTGTTTTGATGTCTTCAATTAACCATTCCATTTCTCTGATTTCTTTCACTTGTGCCTGAATGATTTTATCAGCGAGTTCCCGAACGCGCTGATCTTTAATTTCTGCTCGTTCACTGGTTAAAATGGCTATGGAATGATGGGGAATCATCCCTTTCATATAATTCACATCACTAACCGTTACCTGGCTGCGGACCAGCCCAATGGACAGGAGTAACAGCAATCCTGCGCCTATAAAAATAGAAATGTTGATGGTTGTGTTTTCATACATATTAATCATGTATGCCAGCATAATGATCATCATGACTGCTCCCATAATGAGTGTCATAAAGAGTCGGGTTTCGCTAAACCATGTGTGATTTAGAATCTCGTAAGAGTGCGAATACATTAGTATAAACATGGCAACCATTGATGTGCCAATCATCGCGAAAAAGTGTAGATATTTTCCTGTTTCTTTTTTATTTGTCATAGTATTATCTCTCTTTAATTTTAATAAAAATTATGATTTGCCCTCTTTGTATGAATTAAAGCGGCAGCAATACAAGAATTACCAACAGCGTAATTATAGCAATCATTTCTCTCTCTGTTTATACGTCTTTACTAAAATAAATATGATTCCGATTAAAAGGAAGGAATGATGAACAGGAGTAAGATGAATCTATTGGGGCTCTATAACAGTGCAGCATTTAACCCGAATTATTCACGAATGTGTATGGATAAGTAACTTAAAGTACTGAAATGACTGTGTTTATGTTATTTGTATGATAGCTTAAATTTGGGTGTAGATTTTTGCGGCGTAATTTTAATGTGTACTGCGTTTAAGTGGAAATGGCTTACTCAGGGTACATAAGTACCCTTCCATCGCCATTCCCACTTCGCCTTGTTCACCCCCGAACGCTTTTCGGGGCTTGGTGAATAATCAGGGTTAACCAATGTTGGATCATTCATCAGGATTTCATCCTTAAAATTTTCTCCATTGCTTTGCCTTTTGCCAATTCGTCAACCACTTTATCTAAATACCTTACTTGTTGTGTTAGCGAATTTTCAATTTCTTCCACTCGATAACCACAAATAACTCTTGTTATGAGATGAGCATTAGGATTTAGTTTGGCTTTCTGAAAGAATGTTCAAATGTTACCTTTTCTTCAATCAGTTCTTTCAATTTTTTTTCTTCAAATCCTGTCAACCACTCTATCACTTGATGTAATTCTTCTTTGGTTCTTCCTTTACGTTCAACTTTTGTGACATAGTGCGGATATACCTATGCAAATGTCATTTTTGCCATTCGATCATCGTGTTTGGGTGTTGTTTTCATACTTATGGTTTTAGCGTTAATTTTGTTTGAATGTTAACCCCCGTATTACGCTTATAGAAAACTGGGCTTTTTTACGTTTATTGATTTACATATTGGCGTTGTAGAACAGATTGAACTTGTGCCCATCTGGGTCAGCAAATACGCAAACGTAGTATCCATTTTCATCGTAATATTTTTTCCTGTTTTTGTTAGAGTCAAAGAAAATCGTTCCTCCTGCCTTTTTTATTTCCTCTACCCAGCTATCAAATTCATTTTTATTTTCTGCTGATAGGGTAAACATAATCTCATTTCCTTGACTTAAATCAGATATTTCTCCCTCGATACTCGTTTTCAACTGTTCTTTTTTAAAAAAGTGAATCACAAACTCATCATCACTAAACAAGAAGCTTACTAATTCTTTTGTAGGTTTGCCATTTAGCTTGAATCCTAATGTCTGGTAAAATTCTTGTGTCCTTTCGATATTTTCAACTCCTAAGTTTGCCCAGATTTTTATTGGTTTCATATTTTTTGGCTTGTTGGCTATTCGTTGTTTTTTAGGTAAAGTTATAAAGGTTATTTTTCTGTAGGCTCGCCGTTGAAAATCTGTTTTAGTGAATACAAGCGTTACCTACCGAACAATCTACTTAGTAATGTGTCACTTGACTGACCATCAATTGGTAATCGGAAAGTGGCTTGAACAAATGTAGAATTATCTTGAGGACCCCAGCGGTCAGATGAATGATAATTCAAGTGAGTAACTGCCAAGGATAGATAGTAAAGATCTACCTCTGCACCTAAACCATTTTGCGGTCTAATCCAGTAATCTGAACCACCTACGATTCCATATCTTAGATAAAAGGTTTCCAGATAATGAAATTCAAAGCCTAAACTTGTTGAAATTTGTTCACCCAATGATATCTCAACCATTTCAGTTCCGTTGAATCTTTCAAAACTGGTCCATGTTTTAAACAGTGCCTCAAAGCCACTTGGAGAGGTTATTTGTGAAGATTGACCATCCATTTCCCATCTGGCAAGATATTTACTGAATCCAGAATAGATCCCACCACCAAATAGAGGACGATTATGGCGTAAATTTTTGCTTGATATGTCCAGTCCCAACCCTAACCTGATTTGTCCGGGAAGATTTATTTCATTCATTTCAGTGCTTTCAAAATTAAAGCCATCACTTAAATCGTTGAGTGATAATCCTGCCTGTGGTCTAAAATCAAAACTATCAGATTCGAACTGATTTCGATAATATCCCCCAAGGTTAATGCCCCATGCAGTTGCATCTCCACCAAAATTTTCCCCGTTAAAATTGAATATCGGAGATTTATAGAAACTGTATAGAAATCCAGCTCCAATAGAAAAGCTTTCATTGATTTGATAACCGGTTTGAAAGCGAAGGAGACTGTTGCTGTAATTTCCACCGCCAGAATTAGGCTCATGGGTGTTGATAAAAGAAGTATAATCCATCAATACAGAGTATGAAAACCCTCGACTTGAGTAACCTATCGATGGACTGTGTAAGCTTGCCCCATCTGGTATCACTGTCGATTCAAAAGCAGTGGCGGAAAAAAGAAAGCTTGATGCACTTAAAACACCACTTTCTAAAGGAATTGCCGGATTCATATGGTAAGATGTACGGTTGTGAAGTGCAGCAGTAGACTGACCCAGTGCAGATACACGCGCTTCATAGACTGTATGGTGCCATGAAATGGGAGAAGTAAAACTTTGAGCTGATCCATCTGCTGATAATAATGCCAATAATACTATTTCAATAAAGATCCGTGAGAAGTATTTAAATAAATCATTAATCATAGAGGTGTTGTTTTAGAGGCACATTAATGAAATGTGTTTGAGAAAATAATGGACTGGCGAATAACCGACACCGAGATTCGGAACGTTATTTCTTAGTCATCTAAATCTACCGAAGATTTTGATATAAGCAAGGCGGGTGTCCGAGTTATTTTGTTGGTTATACCACCAACTCACTTAGTAAAATGTACTCTTGTATTATTTTTTATTAGGTCTTCATTTTTAACTGTAAATATTGATGTCAACTGAACCAATGTTGATGGATTTTCTGCTTCAGTTACACCAAATGCGTAAATATAAATTCTGAAATCAGCTCCCGGATAATAATCTCCAATTTCTTTTGTAGAGAAAATTTGTGATTCATTAGGTTCGAGTTTTACCAAATCTGTATTTTCACCTAAATCTATTATTGAGCGGGGATCAATAAGATTTGACAATTCAATCTCAGCAAGACCCGCAATAAAAACTATCTCTTTGTACTTGTTGATTATTTCAATTTCATCAAATTCAAATGAAGCTTGGTCAGTTACATTACAAGAGTAAATTGAAAATATCAGTAATAAAAATAGTAGCAGTGAATTTTTCATGGCCCACTATAATCTTGAACTAATGATGCTATTATATATACACTTCAAAATTGCTATGTACCTATTCTGGTTATACCAACAAATATTAGAGATTGAGGCCAAGCACAAGCATGACTGTATTATTTCTGTAAGTAAAAGAAGAGTCACTGAAAGAGTCCATTAAATCCACTTCATATTTTACTTCAACTCTGAATTCAGTACTCATGAAGGATAGATCTTTAATACCGGCAATAAGTGAACCACCCATAACAAAATCATCAAGTGCTTCTGCAGTATTATCTTCGATTGTTACCGATGTGAATTCATATTTACCTGGCGAAGTATCAATTAAATAATCGAATCTTGGACCAGCTCCAATATATAATGGGAATGACTTTGAAAGACTGGCATTTAAAAAACCAGCAAACGAAATGTAGGACAGCCTTGAAGTAGCTTCGGCCGTTTGCATTTGCTGTCCCATCGGGTCAGTTTCTATTTGGGAATTCGTAAAACCCCGTTGTGTATATCCTAAATCGAGAGTGGAAAATAATTTAGGAGTAAGCTTGATATCGGCAAAGCCGTAAATTCCAAATCCTGCAACTCTACTGAATTCAACTTGTTCTGAATAAGCACCTGCTGATTGTCCTCCAAGTTTGAGGCCATAGTTATCAATTTGACCGAATGCAGTTGATGAAATTAGAAATAGAACTAAAAAAGTTGGTAACGCTATTCTCTTCATGATGCTTGTTATTCCTCAGCTTAATTATATATCTATATGCTTCTGGGCTATAGTAAAAATCAAAATGAATTAGCTATTCAATAACAAATGTCCTTTCTAATTCCGGCAACCTTTTTTGCTCCTTATTAACTTCAAAAACATCAGGCTTTACTGTAAACACATATTTGCCAGAATCTGCAAATGTAGTATCAGGTTCTCGATCATCTGGATAAAATCTGACAGAAAAGGGTTTAATTTGCCATTCAAATTCTAAATTTTCGCCAGCGGCAATTTCATGAGTACTTATAGCAGTAAAACACCCGTCAGCTGATCCATTTAATCCTATTACTTGATCATCTTTGAATACGATCCCTCTTGCAAGTTGTGTGCAACCGCTGACCATTTCAACTGTTTGTGAAGTGTTGTTACGGATGGAATATATTGCAGTAATTTCTCCATCATGATTAATATGAGTTGGATTAATATCTAAATCAATGTTAAAATCATTATTTGAACTTTTCGAACTTTGATCTATCATATCACAACCCGATGTAATGATGAAGATGGCAATGAAAATACTGTTTATAGCATGCACTTTTAGTTTCATAATGAACCTCTATTTACTATTCTATACACTTCAAAGAGCTCATATACCTATTCATTTAACCACTTTTGTAAGAAACATGATATAACGGTTCGTTAGGCTGCAACAAGCACTTTCTTTAGAAGAACTCACTTAATTCATCTTTACTTAATTCTCCATACGAATTGATTGAATTTCTTTTCAAATTATAAACTGACTGAATATGTAATTCTTCCTTGTCAGTATTAACCCCATATTTATTAATTGATTCAATATTGCCAAAAATATTCAAAAGTAATTGAGTAGCAAGTGATACTGGTCCATCTTCATTTTTTACTATTGGTACAGGTAAACCATGAAGGGTTCCTAAACCATGTATTCTTAATAATTTTACTTTAGTATATGAACTGTTATTAAAATAATAAGGGTATTTCTGGATGAATAAATCAATAATTGGATTTACAGATTCTTTATAGAAAGATTGATTAATTAAATTGTTTACATCTAAATCATCTGGATTGGCGTCCTTATGGCTCTCATACCATGAGCTATTCAAAAAGTTATTTAAAAATTTATTATCAAGATTTGAAAGTTCTCGCACTGATAAATAATCACCTGTCAAGCCAGAGCTACAACGAATAATTTTGAGCATCAAATAGTATACGAGGAATGATCCAAATAAATAGGTGAATGGATAATCAAAAAAATAAATCCCTAATACAGAAACAATTAGTACGAAACTAAAAAATATTCCTCCACCGAAGTATTGAGAGGAAACCGCAAAGGCGATGATTGGAATTAAAGTTCCGCAAATCAGATAAACAAATTCGAACTCTATAAAAAACTTGTAAAGGAAAAAAATACATAATCCAATAATGCCATAGATCAATAAAGATGGTATTAATTTTGGTGTTTCCATATTTGATACCTGAAACTCACAGTAATTTAATTCATTTGAAATTATTAAGGCATTGCATTAAAAGATTCATACTTACTATGCTGCCTAACGGGCGTGCAAAAAAGCGCCGAATTTGTTTTAAAATGTACTACGGAAACTGACAAATCGAAACTGGCAGCCAACGGCGAGTCACGTCCCACTTAATGTACGGGTTAGGCATTTAATTAAAGAATTTTGTTATACAAGTAGATTTAAGGCCCAACCAAAAGGCATTTCCATTAATGAAGGCCAAAGTGCAAAAACTATAAAAGCTGCTACAGCTATTATACTATAAAATGTTGACCCACCTTGAATAGACTTAACTTCAGATAGGCTTTTGGCTCCTTGCTGTTCCTTTGAGCTCAACCATCCAATTAAGGATACGCACCACAAAAAACCACAGATAAAATACAACCAACTCCAAGTGGCAGGATCAGTTGTAAATTTATATGTAATAGCTACACAATAAGAAGCCCATAGTGCCCAAAAATAAACTTGATAAATACCTCCAATTCCGATTAAAGGATACATTAATATTTTGGCAGGATCTTCTGAGTCACTAACTAAAAATAGTGGAGACATAATAATTACAAGAGTAATTGAGAATATAAATACTGCAACAAAACCAGCAAAAAGGAGAAGTAAATTAAATAGTATAAAGTTCATGATGATTTAGTAATTGTTAAATGCCTAACATGTATTTAATTACAGACTAACGTCACTGCAATTTGTCTCATAGTAATCCATTTTGCCCGTTTATTCCAATTAGAATCGGAAATGTGGGATAGTGAAAAGGGCTGCCGGTAAATAAATAATGTCCGATAAAATTCTCTTGACTGTTTAAAGGAACGGTTTTTAGCGCGGTTCCGAATCCTCAAATCTCCTGTTTTCCATCGTTCACATTCCTTGGCTTAAAGAAGATTCACCCATGAATGCGACGATTATTTTATGTTTGCTAAAGAGCATCGCGTGATCGGCTTCACAAATCAATAGCTGCCTTTTTAATGACAGTGATTATGGGCACTGGACCAGTTTGTTCCGGGAGGGCATTCACTTGATCTTTCTCCACCGGAGATAGACATTCCTACAATGATCAAACCAAGGACGATGGCGACTGCTACAGCAATAATCCCAATTTTTGATGACATTTGTGAATCATCTTTATTTTGGCAGCAATTTTTGTACTTCTTGCCGCTTCCACAAGAGCAGGGGTCGTTTCGATTGGGTTTGTTAGCCATAGCACGAGTTTGTTGAGTTGCTAAATGTTATGTAGAGGAAGTCAATATAGCTGTCATTCCAATTGATTGTAAAGATTATTTTAAAAGTGTAGTAAAGATTATCAGATCACTCTTTATCCTTTAACCAAACCGGTTTGGTTTTGGGATCGTGGTCTCTGCTGAGAATGTCTTTATACAACTCGGGACGTCTTGCATTTCTGTATCTGAATCCACCCGCAAGCTGTAATTTTTCTTTTGTGATGGTGGCAATGGTTATTTCATCTTCAAACGATTTTACCTCAGCCAATACTTCTCCATACGGATCTAAAATCATGGAATTTCCATTTTTTAGCTGATCTCCATCATACCCAATTGGATTGGTAAACGCATAATAAACCCCATTATCATACGCTCGGGCCGGCAGCCATCTCATTAACCATCGCCTGCCTTTGGGACCGTCAAATTCGAGCCTTAGTGAAACGGGATCATTCTTTCTGTTTTCCCAAAGTTCATCATCCACAAAATCCCTTCCGGGCATGGCGGATGGAGTACAGCCCGTTACATGCGGCGCAAAAATAAGGTCTGCCCCCAGAAGGGTAGTGGCTCTTACATTTTCAATAACGTTGTTATCGTAACAGATAAGAATTCCGCACTTCCATCCAAGAAGATCAAATACCATATATTCATTTCCCGGTGAAAGATGTTTGTTGATGAATGGATGCAGTTTTCTGAATTTCGCAACTACCTGATCCCCCGAAACAACGATGTACGTGTTGTAAAGTTTATCTCCCTCTTTTTCTACCAATCCTGCAAGAATAGGGATATTATATTGATTCGAGATTCTCATCAACTCCCGGGTACTTTTTCCATCAGGAACAGATTCTGCAAGTTCGGTTAATTCCTCTCTACTCAAATCTTTGGTAAACGTATAAGCTGTCACCGACATCTCATGAAAGCTGATGACATCGGCATCTTGTGCGTTCGCTTTTTTTGTCAGCTTTTCGATTACGGATAGGTTATAGGTTTTATCTCCGTCTTTGGGTTGAAACTGGGCAACTGCAATATTCATGGGTTTAGATCTGATTAATTTCCAGATGTTTATCTATTCTCTATTGTAAACGTCTTCCATAGCTGTTCTCCCTCAGGTACTTTAACGATCCATGCATAATCACCGGGTTCGTCAATTTCCAGAGAAAAATAGGATGCTGTTTCACCCGGGATAGCATCGTAGTTATCTACTCCACCCAAAAAGTCAGCCGGGGCAGGAGCTCGTAATCCACCAACTTTGTACCAGTCCATCCAGGTATTTACTTCATCCAGATCAGTATCTTCACTCATCTTAATCAAGTGAATATTATTATGAACCGGATTGTTATTTGTGTCGGCATCCATAAAGAGGGCAAACGAATGTTTTCCTACTTCTGCATCCCATTCTTCTGAGATATCATTTTCATGTAGGGTCAGAGTGTTATCGATGGAAGGTTCGGGACTGTTTGTTGATTCTTCAGTGATTGTTAGGGGGCGCGTCATTCCGTTGCTGAGGTGAATAATGCCTTCATTATTTTTAACCCAACAATCTAAAGCATATAAACCCGGTTTCAGGTAAACGGTTTTTTCGGCAGATCTTCCCGGAGAAACCAATCCGCGGGCATTTACATACACAACATCATCTGCCCATTCCGGTAGCAGTTCATTCACCCTTTCAGTAATACCGGAACGCTGTACTATACCATCTTGAAATTCCTTTAACAAGGTTTCCCATGCTCCCAGATATTCATCTACATACTCTCTGTATGAGACGTTTTCGGGTAGTCGTGCAAAACTTAGCTCGTGGATTTCATGAGCCTGTTCATTATTTAAGATGAATGTAATCCAGCCGGAGGGTAATTCTTCAGGAGCTTGAAATGCATAGTCATAAGCGGCTATTTCCACCCGGTATTCTTCTTGAGGAGTATTGCATGATACAAGAACTATTACAGCTACTGCAAAAGATAAGACGTTATTAAGTACGTTCATTTTGTGTTAATTCATTTGAAGGAATTTTATTCATAAGTAACTATTCATTTTCAGGCAAAGTATGAAATTCTTTTCTGTTTATTTTCAAACCACGTGTTAGTAGCTTTTGGATCGTGCATCGTACTTTGCATTTTTTTCATAGTTCTGGATGTGGTAGATAAAATTAGTTTTAGTCTACCAATATGATTTCTTGTATTTATATACTCAAAGCAGGGTTAATAACCAACAAATTGCACTTCTTGCGATGAGATTATGTAAGAGTTTAATAAAGCCAATAAATATCGGTTATTCTTATAGAAAGTCCCATCTTTACTCCGGTTCCGGTGCGGGTTTTCTCTATACTCGGATTTCGTACAGATCCGTAACAGGTCCGTGTTAACACTGTTAAGTACACGGAGCTGTTACCTGCGTGTTATGGTTCAGTCTTGTACTAAAATCCGGAGAAAAGTTGGAGAGGAGTGGGGGGATCTTGATACACACTGCTTTCGAAAAGGGGTGACGGCATGATGTCATTCATGCTTTTATTTTTAATTGTAACCAATAATCAAAAAGAGAAAATGATGATTACCATAAAAATAGGAACATCCGAACGAAGAGGCAGAGAAATCAATGAAAGATGGATCCAGGATCAGATAAATACGCAAAAAAGAAAAGGGGAAGATGTCTGTGTGAGGGTTAAAATAAATTGCACGGGTGTAGATTTAACTTTTTCTACAGAAAACGTTGATAATATGAAGGACTGGAAGCCAAGAAGCTACAGTAAAAAAGAAGAGTTAGTGATTGATGAATGGATGAAGAAAGGAATACCCACCAAAACAGTACATCCCGGGATGGTGGTTTCTTTTTGGGAGTTTGCGAAACGAATATGTCGTTAATTTCAATATCTATATTAGCCGCCGCTTTTTTCATCACCGTAGCGGTAACGTTTCTAAGAAAGCGGACATTAAGCGTGTTTTTCTTTTGAAGGTATTCATTTTTTTGGGTTTTAAGATCGCTATTCCAATTCAGAGAGTTTTTCAAAAAACAGTAGTTTTCGGTATATAAAACTATAGGTCAGATGATTCGAAAACTTACAGGCTTAGATAAAAGGAACATTGGAAAGGAGATTTCTGCAGGGGTAACTACGTTCCTTACCATGAGCTATATTCTGTTTGTGAACCCTCAGATATTGTCGGATGCAGGGATGGATTTTGATGCCGTTATCACCGCAACCGCTCTTGCTGCCTGCTTCGGAACCCTGCTGATGGCATTCTGGGTAAAGGCACCCATGGCAATGGCTCCGGGAATGGGCCTGAATGCTTTTTTTGCCTACACACTGGTGATAGGGGAGGGCATCACCTGGGAAACGGCATTGGGAGTCGTATTTATTTCGGGAGCGGCATTTTTGATACTCACCATTTGGGGCGTGCGCGAAAAAATCGTCAACAGTATCCCCTTATCCCTTCGGTTGGCCATTCCGGCAGGTATCGGATTGTTTATCGCACTAATTGGATTTCAAAATATGGGACTCATTGTATCGAGCGAATCTACTATGATTTCACTCGGATCATTTTCACCTGAAGTGATTTTAGGCCTTTGCGGATTGTTGTTGATCATCATTTTGGAATCCAAAAAAGTTAAGGGATCTATTTTGGTTGGAATACTGGCCGTCACCACTGTGGCACTTTTGATAGGACAGATCAGTTGGGATGGCCAGATTATGTCTGCCCCGCCATCACCGGCTCCGGTGGCATTTCAGCTTGATATTATGAGTGCATTTTCCTGGGGTTTGATGGGCGCCATCTTCTCGTTCATGTTTGTTGATCTGTTTGATTCTGTTGGCACAATGGTAGCCTGCTCGTACGAGGCGGGGATGGTAAGAAAGGATGGAACCATCGAAAAGATCGACAAAATGTTGGAATCGGATGCCGTTGCCACTGTTTTTGGTTCGCTAATTGGAACCAGCACCACAACAACGTACATAGAATCTGCCGCAGGAATCGAAGCCGGAGGACGAAGTGGTTTTACATCATTGGTCACAGCGTTGCTTTTTATTGTAGCCTTGTTTTTCACTCCACTGATTGCCCTTGTCCCGGTTTATGCCACTGCGCCTGCTTTGGTGGTTGTGGGAATTTTTATGTTCAAAAACATCCGCAAAATCCCGCTGGAAAAATTCACCGATATTGTGCCTGTCTTTCTAACCGTGGTTTTAATGCCACTAACCTATAGCATCAGCCTGGGACTCACCTTTGGAATTTTATCATGGGTGATCTTAAAAGCGGTGTCTGGGGACTTCAGTAACATTAGCGGTGTGATGTGGATCGTGGGAGTGTTATCAGCCATAAACCTTGCAGTTGGGGGCGGGTAGTATTTTTTGAAAAGGTTTATTCTTTTCATACAAACCACTTACATACATTTCTTGTTTATTACCAAATACCGTTTATTTTCCGTTAGTGATGCAAAAACTACGTTGCTTTAAATCCCAATAAACTGATCTCTATGAAATCTTTCATCAAATATTATTTTTCGAAAATTGCGGCTTTCATTACTGTTATCCTCATCATGGCAATGCTGCCACAAATATCGTTTGCTCAGGATCTTGAAAGCAGCCTTGAGATTTATGACATTACCACCGGGGAGCGAACAGTGGTGCATCATGACACGGTTCGGTTTGAAGCTCCCAATTGGACAAACGATGGAAGTTCGCTCATTTTTAATCAACAGGGACTGCTTTATAGAATTTCGGTTGAGGGCGGTGAGCCTGAAGAAATCCCCACCGGTTTTGCCGATTCCAATAATAACGATCACGGTATCTCGCCCGATGGTACGGTGTTGGCTATCAGCCATCATGACGAAAGTAAACCTTCCGGTTCAAATTCAACCATATACACTGTAGATATTGAAGGCGGTACTCCACAGAAGGTTACTGAAAATGCTCCATCATACTGGCATGGTTGGTCACCCGATGGGTCTACACTTACTTATACGGCCGAACGCAACGGTCAGTACGATATTTACATTATTCCGGTTGAGGGCGGCGAAGAAACCCAACTCACTGATACACCGGGCTTGGATGATGGATCAGAATATTCGCCGGATGGGAAGTACATTTATTTTAATTCTGTCCGCACCGGAAGTATGGAAATTTGGCGGATGGAACCCAATGGTGAAAATCCCGAGCAGCTTACAGATGATGAGTATAACAACTGGTTTCCTCATCCATCACCCGACGGTAAGCATCTTGTGATTCTCTCCTACATAGAAGAAATTGATCCCGGGTCGCACCCTGCCGACAAAGATGTGATGTTGCGACTCATGAATATAGAAACGGGTGAACTTACTGAACTGGCACGGTTTACAGGTGGACAAGGAACTATTAATGTGCCGAGCTGGGCACCTGACAGCCAAAGGTTTTCATTTGTTTCGTATACGTTGAACGAATAAAGGATTTAGAGAAATTAACCCTTTGCGGAGAATGCTTTCTGATAGGTTACGTCTCCCTGGGGGAAATTCTCATTAAATGATAATGCCTGAAAATACTCAGGAGGAACGTCGGGAAAGGTCAATCCTTCGATAACTTTGAAGCCAAACCGTGCATAGTAAGCGGGATCTCCCAAAACCACACAGCCCAATGCTCCTTTTGCATCTAAATCGGCAAGTGCTCTCTTCATAAGTTTTGAGCCAACACCTTTTCCCTGGTATTCGGGGAGAACCGAAATCGGTCCAAGTCCATACCAATCGTCTGAACCATCCGTAATGCTGACCGGAGAGATGGCTACATGTCCAATAATTTCCCCCTCCAACTCAGCAACAAGAGATACCGTTAATGCACCGGATTCACGCAACGATTTTACGATAAACTGTTCTGTGTGATCGGAATGAGGTGCATCTTTAAAGGCCAATTCCGTGACTTGATGGATGTGCTTTGCATCACTCGGCGCTTCGTTTCGAATTTGATAATCACCCAAATGCATATGAAAAATGTTGAAATTTTGAAGAGAATTTTGGGTTATTCAATATTTTCTTGCGGGTAGCTCATGACATACCAATCAGCCCCTTTTGGTATCTGATATCTTTTTCAAGAGTTTATCCGGATCTTGTCGATTATCCCAAATTACCAAAAGTTTGATGTATTGAGGAGTATTGACATAGAACAGGGGACACAGTTTTGTGAATGATCAGTTTTCGGATTTGAGTGTTCTCGAAAGCTGAGCCAAGTTCCGGATTATTTTGGAGCTGTGTTATCCGATAATCAAGCTGTTTAACGAACTCTTCATTGACGTTAGTGCTCCATAATTTAAGGATGAAATCTGAAGTTTCTTGTAGCGTTCTTTTGGCAGTTTCAGTCCATTGAACTTCTTTCATCTCATTTTAAAATATCTTTAGCGCTTGTATGTTTTACGAGATTTTTGTCTGGTTCTGCCTCTGCTATTTTTAAAAGTTGTACAATAGCATTTGGAAGTTCATCCAAGGAAGTTTTCTGAAATCCTACGATTTGATCAAGAATCACTTCATCTTCAAGGTTTGTTATCCAGTTAATAAGAGATATTTTTTTTTGTTCAATTGTCATAATATAAAGGTAAAGATTTTCCGACATGAAGACAATGGATGCCAACGTTTCTCGGTTATGCGTAGTACAATGTTGGCATTTCGTTATTTATTTTCGATTCTATAATCGTTATTCAAATTGTTTACTTGATTTATAAAATGGGTAATATTTCCAATTCCCCATTGGTTGCTTGTTGCAATAATTGAGTCAGATAATTTTATAAGCTCATCTGATTTTAAATAATGCCTTTTGTGTCCCGTCCTGTCATAAATTTCTTGAGCATTTTCCTTTGTATCGAAAACACCAATACTACCTTGTAAACTTTGAGGGAAAACTTTTTTTAATTCTGCTAATGAAATTGTTGGATTTTCTTCTACATATGTTCTGACTACTTTATTAACCAATCTTGCTTTATTGTACATTTCTCCTTTAAATTCAAATTTTGAAAAATCTCTACTAGTGTAATTGTATTTGAAAAATGTATCGGTAATTACTAGAATTTCGTTTTTAGCACTTCTAAATCTTCTCAGAATCATTCCTGCAATAGGAATTCCATTTAACGTTGTATAACCATCCTGTAATTTTCGTTGCAATTCTGGTGATATAGAGGAACCAACTAAAACTCCTACCCAATTCGGTTCATTTTCAACCTCTTCCCAAAATTCTGGATGTTTAGTCAAAATCTGATGTCTTTCGTTCAAGTAGTCTTCTAATTGATCTAGAGATTGTTCATTTATCTCATTTATTTTCAACTCAATTAATGCAAGATAATCAAGTCCGTATTTTGCTAAAATGTCAATTCTACCATCTCGATTTGAAGTTTTTCTTCCACTTTTTAATGCGATTTCCGCATCCAAAACAGTTACATCAGCAAAGTTTTCTGTATCCAGTTTTAAAATGTCTTCATTCTCCATTAAATAGGCTTCCATTGCCAATTCTTTAAGAAAAGGATAATTTTTTAATTCAATATTATTTGCTGTTATCTGTCGAAATATTTCCATTTATCAGTTTTGGTTTAGAATGAATGCCAACGTTTGAAGCTATGAATGTGCGGTGCAAGTATTCTATAATTGTTCAGTTGAGATTGGTAAACATTGCGAAGCTATCATTTATCTCTGCATTATATATGAGGATGTTAGCAAAAGTAATTAATTTAAATCAATGATTTGTTCAGGTCCGATTAAAAAGACTTTTATTCTTCCCTTAAATTCCTCCTCATAAAGATTGAGTTGAGACTGCATAAAATCGTTTGCTTTGTCAAAAATTTCAATCGTTCGAGCTGACGCAATAATGAAGCATTCGTTCTTTGGTGATTTAATTAGAAGTCTAGTTTTATCAAAATCCTTAGATACTTCATTTATATCTCTTTCAAACCTAAAATATTTTAATTCAACTGCTAAAGCCTCATCATCATATTTATATCCTTTTCTATTAAGTGTAGGATCATATGTTATCTGCAGTTTATTTTGATCAAAAGCAGTAATGTCTACGAAATAGGTTTTGTTAGTTATATAATTGTCATACCAAGGAGATTCGGTGTTTACAGTAATATTTTTATCAAATTTTTCTCTAATTTTATTGGACATAGCCACTTTAAAGTCACTTTCGGTCAAAAATATTGCCGTTTTTGAAATAAATAATTCAGCTACTTCATTTGTCGCTTCTATAACTTTATCTGTAAACATATTTTTACTTGTTAAATAACATGGATAAAATCAAGAAACCAAGGTTACTTTCAAAGTGAAGATATCTACCCTAAAGAATTGTCCTCAAGCCTGATATTTCTTTAAAATTACGAACGCCCTTCAAGTTCACTTGGATCTAACTGAAAACTCCCTTTTGGTTTTAAATCAAATTCGGAATAATAAATCAGGACAAACCAGATGGCACATGCGAAGGTACCGGTTTTTTGAACGAGGGGAAGCATACCGTTAAAGAAATCTCCGTAGTAGATCGCCGCATTTATTAGGGGCATCGAAACAGAAATAAGACCGATGGCAAACAGACGCATTTTCTTTTGCAGATATAAATTGTGCAGAAGGGTGAGTACGGTAACTACAAAGAAAAGTAATGCAATTACTACCATTAAGTTGTGCATTGGGGTGACGATAAAAAAAGCGTAAACTGCGAATCCAATTCCTGCAATTTCAATGGTTTTGCGGTGGAATGCAGTGGCGGCATTTTTAGCAATACTCTTGAACATAAATGCCAGGCTGACACAGTAAATCAACACAGAGGAAATGGCAAAATATCTCGCTGAATTTACATCTCCATTTAATGCATTGGGTTGAAATAATGCAGAAATAGTATTTTTTGCCCAATAATATCCGATGGTGTTAACATTTTCTGCTGTACCACCCGGGTAGAAGATGGTTGCCAATACAAATAAGGTTAGGGAACAGAAAACACAAATAAGTACCCAATATTTTTTCATGAAAGTTTTATATGTGATTGTTTAAACTGGCAGAAGCAATTTAGGGGATTTCTAAGTTGCAATCCGCGAATCGCGAATCAAAAAATTATATCCTCAACAAACCACGAAACCCTCTGGCTCCATAATACGATTCTGCACCATTGTGATAAACAAACACACGTCCAAAGCGGATATCACCAAAAATAGCGCCGCCAAGTTCTCTTACCTCATCAGGCGTTTTCAGCCAGCTTGAGGTTGTGGTGTCAATTTCTTTCTCCATAATTTGGGAGAGCTCCACATATTGCTCTTCTGTTAATAGCTCAATTCCCATATCGGCAGCCATATCCATGGCGCTATTATCCGGCTTGTATTTCTTTCTTGATTCCAGCGCTTCACGATCATAACAAACACTTCTGCGGTCTTTGGGGCTCTGCTTTGAACAATCATAAAAAATGTATTCGTCCGTCTCTTTATCAAACCCAACCACATCGGGTTCGCCACCGGTTTGTTCCATCTCATTAAGTGACCATAGTTTTTCCGGTTGAGTGTCCAGTTTTGCCTGTACGTCCGACCATTCAAGGTCTTTATGTCGGTTCATGTTCTCCTCAAACCGGTTTTTAAAAATGTTGATCAGTTCTTCAATCTGTTCGGGTGATAGCTCCTTTTTATTTTTACTCATGGTGTTCTTTTTTTAATCATCTTTGATTAAGTCCCTCTCCAACAGGAAGAGGAATTTTTGAAGGATATCAATTCAACAATTCAGGCTCACCAAAGCCAAGTCCTTCCAGCCGTGATAACTGCGTTCGGGCATCGCCTACAATCACATAAATCATTCTATCGGGATTGGCATATGTCCGGGCGAGGTCACTGATCTCATCACCGGTTATGTTTCTGACAATATCCTGCTGCTCTAAAATATACTCCGCCTCCCAGTTATTGGCACTCATGGTTTGTAAAATGCCCAGTTTGGCACCCAGAGTTTCAAACGATCGTGCATTACTTTTTAATAGAAAACTTTTTGTGTTTTCAAGATCTTCATCGGAAAACGTTTCGGGATAATCAGCAAGAATGTTTTTGATGAGATCTACTGCTTCAAAGGTCACATTGCTTCTCACTCCACTACTTATCGTGAACGGCCCGGCTAAATTTGTACCATTAAACCCTGATCCAATTCCATAAGTATAACCTTTCCCTTCCCGCAGTTCCTGAGTCAGTCGGGATGCAAAACTACCGCCACCCAGTTTATAATTCATCACGGTTGCAGGAAAGTAATCAGGATCGGTTTCATTCATTGCCAGGTAACCAATGCGAAGCACGGACTGTGAGGCATTGGGTACATCATAAAAATAGACCTTCGATTCTTCCGGCATCTCAGGTTTTTGTACGGTTGGCAACTCTACGGTTTTCGCTTCCCACTCGCTGTTTAGAGTATTCAGTGATTGCGTAACTTCTCCGGAGTTAATAGATCCAGCAACATGCATCACCGCAACAGAAGGGGAGATGTAGGAATCATAATACTCTTGTAAATCTTTGAGAGTGATCGATTCCACGCTCTCTTCAGTTCCCAGACTATTGTAGGATTGAATATTCCCATCCCCATAAAGAAGTTTGTTAAACTCATTGGAAGCAATGCTGTTGGGGTTTGATTGCTGCTGTGCAATCTGACTCAACACACTCTGTTTTGCCAGATCAAATTCTCGTTCATCCCATCGTGGTTCGAGAAGAATCTCTTCAATCAGTTCCATGGTTTCGTCATAGTTTTTGGTCAGTGTATTCCCCGAAATGGTAAAGTATTGGCTTCCGGAATATACATTGATCGAAGCTCCTAACAGATCAATTGCCTCTTCAAGTTCGGCGGCTGTTTTGTTGGCTGTTCCCCGGGTCATCACATCCGCAAGCAGATTGGAAACGCCTACTTTATCTGTTTCTTCAAGTAGCAGGCCACCATCCAGACGGATATTAAACTGAACCAATGGCAGTTCATGCTGTTCAATTCCATACACCTCCATTCCATTGTCAATTTCAGCGGTCCAAACTTCAGGGACAGTGATTTGTGGGGAGTCTCCATAGGGCGGTTCCACCGTTCTGTCGAAGCTTGAAACGGTTGGTTCAAAATCAGTGTCTTCGGGCAGATCAAAATCTTCGCCTTCACCACCGGCGGTTATTTCTTCTTCTACAACATCCGCTTCTGTTGATTCAGCAAGTACCAAATCCATTTCGCCCCGAGGCACAAAACTTGTGGCAACGTAAGGCTGGTCTTTCACATATTGTTCGTACACCCGTTGTACATCTTCCAAAGTCACATTCAGAGTTTTCTCAATATCTTCGTTGATATATCCCGGATCGCCGGCAAAAATATTATACTGAGCCAGCTGAAATGCCTTTCCAAGAACGCTCGACAGGCCATTATAGAACTGGGTTTCAATTCCCACTTTTGCTCTTTCAAGGTCTTGGTCGGTGAACCCATTTTCTTCGTACCTGGCAAATCCTTCTTCAATTCCTGAAAGTACTTCATTCAAATCTACACCGGGATACGCTCTCACTCTCACCGATGCTTCCCCGGCCAGCTCCGAATTACTACTGTACATACTTACGCCGGATGTTAATTCCTGCTCTTCCACAAGAACTTCATAAAGCGGGGCTGTTTTGCCATCGGCAAGTAATTGAGTAAGTATTTGCAGTGGGTATGCATCGTCATGATAATTTTCAACTCCCGGCCATGTGAGTCTCAGCTCCGGCAGCCTTGCATAATTATCTTCGTGATAGAGTCGCTTTGATTCGGTTAGTTCAGAGGCTTCTTTTTCGAGGGGGGCGATCTCTTCACCGCTCGGAATTTCAGCAAAATATTTGTGAACCCATTCCCGGGCCTGATCGGAGTCGAAATCTCCGGCTATTACCAACGTGGCATTATTGGGCACATACCATGTGTTGTAGAAATCAATCACATCATTCAAAGTGGCGGCCTGAAGGTCTTCAAGAGATCCAATTACCTGCCAATTGTAGGGGTGATCTTCCGGGTACAGGTTTTTATCAATTACGTAACTCGTGTGGCCATAAGGTGAATTATCTACTCCCTGACGCTTTTCATTTTTAACAACCTGCTTCTCCTTTTCCAAAACCATTTCATTCACGGTATTGATGAAATAACCCATTTTATCCGCTTCAGCCCAGATCATTTTTTCGAGTGCATCATTGGGAACCGTTTGGAAATAGTTGGTTCGGTCACGGCTTGTTGAACCGTTTGCTCCCGATCCTCCAATCCGGCTGCTCATCTGATCTAATCCACCACGGCCCAAATTTTCTGATTCCAAAAAGAGGAGATGCTCAAACAAATGTGCAAATCCCGTTCTACCGGGAAGTTCCCGGGATGATCCCACATGGAAAGTGAGTGCAACGGCGGTTACAGGGTCGGAATTATCCTTATGAAAAATCACCTCAAGCCCATTATCAAGAGTGAATTTTTCGTAATCGACCGAGAAATCGGTTTGATTGGATGAGTTACAGGATAGAAGAAACAGAAGAGTAAAAGATAGTAGGACTGAAAAGGAGATAGATTTCATGGGAAGAAGTAAATTTAGGATAAATTTCAATAAGGAATGTACACGATTTGATGGGGAAAAAGAATGTAAAAAAAGATCGATAGGGGTATTAGAAATTATTTTATCCAAACCCTATTTTGAAGGAATGGAAAGAATAGTAAAAAATACGATTACTCATGGAAAAATTGTTTCAAAAAGTTGATACTGTGTTTGTAACCGTGAAAAATATGGAGAAAATCTGCACGTGGTATGAGGAAACCCTTGGATTGGAATTAATCTGGCAGAACGATTTTATCTCGATACTTTCTACCGGTGATGGAACACCTGTAACGCTACTACACAAAAAAGACGAAAACGGTGAACATCCTCTCTTTAATTTTCTAACCCCGGACATCAATAAAGCTCATAATCATTTAAAAAAGAGCGGAGTTTACGTGGAACCCATTATTGATGAAAAAGAGTTGAAAACGTTTGATTTCAAAGATCCGGAGGGAAACCGGCTGAATGTCTGTTATTTAAAATAGCAATGGAAAATTTGGTTTGATGGGTTCATCAAAATTCCTTTTCAATTTTTTGCCGTTTCCCTATCCAGAACAATACCGCTCCAATAATGATGAAAAGAACGGTTAGCCAGATTGAGTTAAAACTTACCTGGAACATCAACCATAAACAGGAAAGGATTCCGAGAACCGGAATTACGTACCCCCCTTTTAGAACAAATCGGGAGTTGTTTTTGAATCTGGGCCTCAAAACGGGCACGGCACCGCAGGTGATGATAAACAGGAACAATCTGGAGAGTACAGTCATTGCTGCAAGCACAATAAAAGATCCCATTGAAGCTCCAATAAAGGCAAACAGCCCGTAAAAGATAATAGAATTTGCAGGGGTTAACCATTTGGGATGAACACGACCAAACCATTTTGGCAACGACCCCTGTAGAGATAGGGCATACGTAAGGCGGGGTGCAGAAAAGATAGAACCTACAAGGTTTCCGGTTACTGAGGTCACCACTCCAATCATCAAAATAATGGCTCCTGCCGTTCCGAAAAGAGCGGCTGAGGCATCCAGTAGCGGTGATGTGGAGGAGGCAAGATTAGGTACCGCCGCTTGGGAAACAAGCTGTATGAGCAT
Source organism: Balneolaceae bacterium (assembly GCA_040876545.1). GTDB lineage: Bacteria > Bacteroidota > Rhodothermia > Balneolales > Balneolaceae > SW132. The sequence goes on from JBBDPF010000033.1 coordinate 111,501, forward strand.
GTAAAGGATTACTACTACTCCGAGTCCGGTCAACAGTGCAAGCGGCATATCGCGCTCGGGATTCTTAGCTTCGCCGCCCGGAACTACTGCACCTTCAAAACCTACAAATGCATAAATGAGTAGTAATGCAGCCGCACCCAGATCGGTGACAGGCGGTACACCGCTTTCGAACGAGGGTAATACTCCGCCTCCCAAGAATAGCAAACCTCCAAATACCAAGAATATCAAAACTGAAAACTTCAGCACGGTAAAGAGCGCCAGTGAACGGATGGACTCAACGGATCCGAGCACATTAATCAGTGTCAAACCTCCAATAATTACTGCCAGTGAGATGACCCTGCCGGCACCTTCAGCTGCGGGTTCCAAAAAATAGCCTATGCTGTCTACCAGCAGTACAGAGTTGGCGGCAAACGAGATCAACCGGGCTACATAAAAAAGCCATCCTGCCTGAAAACCAATAAAGGGCCCAAAAGCTTCTGTGCCGTATAAAATGGGACCACCGGTACCCCGAAAGTAGCTTCCCAGTTCGGCAAAACAGAGAATCACGGGAAGCATCAACAGGGCGCAAACGATGTAAATCCATACGCTGTACTCCCCGGCCAATTCCACAGCGCCACTGGGCAGGCCAAAAATTCCAGCGCCAATAAATCCGTTCACCACAAGCAGCCATAATCCCCAAAAGCCCAGTTTGCGCGGTAATTTTTCTTCTGTTTGTGCAGTTGGCAGTTCAGGGTTCAAGATCTGATTATTTGGATTGTGTTTATTGACGCGTCATGCCGTTCCTGAAAAATCGAGATGAATGTAAAAGCTTCAAGTCAAGTTTTCTGAAAGCTCTTTAATTTTTTGTTTGGCAGTTTCAGCAAATTCAACAGATGCTTCATAGTAATCGTTGGCGTTTGGGAGGGGCGAAAAGTCGCCAATTTCAATGCTCAAAATAGTATGATCGTTTTTCGAAGTCAGGGAAAAGGAGTAAGAGACATCATAATCATTTTCACTTAAATCAACTTTTGGTAAGTACAATTTCATATCTAAATGTTCGGTAGGCTTGAACGTTCGAACGGTTATTTTTGAGTACTCACCCCAATCAATTACGCTGCCAAGCTTTAACCTATCTTCAGAAAAATCTTCGGGAAGATCATCCCACTGTTTATAAAACTTCGTTTCCGTTAATACACGCCATACTTTTTCTTTGGATGCTTTGATCTCAATTTGGTCTCTTACAATCATTTCCATATCACATCAAAATAGTTAAGTGTTTGACAGAATTTTCTAAAGCCAGCGGCGAACGTTGGCTTGATATTGCTCATAATTATCGCCAAATAATTTCATCAGAACCCGCTCTTCAGGGACGATTTGAAATCTATCCATATAGATAACAAACAACAGTACTCCAATCAACGACCCAGGAGATGCCAGGTAAACAGCCCATGCAAAAAGCAACAGTGCAAAACCAACATATATTGGATTTCGTGAGATCTTGTAAATGCCTGAAGTAACGAGTGAAGATGCAGATTCAGGGTGCAGAGGATCAACAGTCGTTTTAGCACGTTTGAAAGAGAGAATTCCGGCAACGCAGAAAATCACTCCACATGCTGCACAAAATATTACTGCCACCCATTGTATACTTTCATTGATTGCAATGGAAGTTGTAATACTCGAAATCCCCCACATCAAAAAAGCAAAAATAGCGACAAGAATCAGAGGGGGAATTTTATTTTTCATGTGGATTTTTCTTTGATTGATCTCCTTAATAAACGGTTAAAATTTTAAAGTATCCAAACCTGTAGTTAAAACTGACCTGACAGCGTGACCGTGTTTTTACGGGTTCCTGTTAGCGTCTGGGCGTCGTGGAATACCGCAGACCATAACCCACAACGCAGACAGGAACTACGCTCCGCTTCGTACACTGTCAGGTTGTTTGTATTTCTTTAAAGTTTTCAACAACCAAAAAGTATATTAATCGAACTGAGGATATTAATTATTTGGTCTCAACAGAATTCCCCGATGTTTGATCCTCTGCCGCGAAACGAAATAACATCGCTGCAACAATAAACAGCGTGATGAAGAATCCATTCACAGCAAGAATATGATACACTGTAACTTCCGGTAAGTGATGCATGCCGGTGATAAAGGCAGTTACGGTAATCAACGCCTGAATGATTGCCATTGCGAACATTGTAAGTGCCAATCCTTTTGATTTAAAACGGGCAATAAATGCACCGATAATTCCTATAAAGATCACCCCGAAGTACAAAAGGTTTATGGCGTTATTTTCGGACCCAATGATGCCAACTGCAAGATTTGACCAAATGAGGAAGAACCCTGTAAAAAGAGCAAAACCAACGGCCATACGAAAAATGATTTCTCCCGATTTTCTGGTTATCAGTTTATATGTTAAACCAGTGCCAAATAGTAACGTACCGGCAAAAATAAAGTCACTAAGTGTCCAAACTACATCATTAGAAAACTGCATAGCGATAAGTGGAATCAATAATAGAAGTCCGGTTGAAACTGCTAACATGGCAATGGATCGGAATAAGCTTTTGTCTGTGTTCATAATGTAACCTCTGTGTTTTATTTGATTGTGTTTCAAAATTTTGCTTTTCAAAGCGAGTCAGGATTTGATTGAGTTTTAGATCGTGTGTAGAAATACCATACGGTTCCCGCTAAAATCAGGAGTAGGGGAATTCCACCGGGCTCATCTTCTGTAATGATCATAAATGTCATCAATGCGATGCCTACAATAGTGATTAGAATCGAAATGAATTTGTGCATTTTTAGTTTTTTGCTGATGTCTGTTTTCATAGGGTTTGGTTTAAAAATTGTGTGAGTTGTGTGTAATAAATTTCATTTGTCGGCATTCCATCAAGCAAAACCGAACAGTGGTGGAATGATGATTACGACGATGGCGGCCCAGCTGGCATATACCGGAAGGTAATTTGTCTGCCATTTTTCGAGAATTGAGAATGATCCCTGTCTTCTTAAAAACCTGATGTAAAGAATGGCCGACCCTACAAGATTGACCAAAAGAATGATGTTGAAACCGAGGGCAACCACTCGGTTCGGGGTAAATCCAAATTCGGTGATTCGTTGAGAAATAGCCCAAAGCGCAATTGCGTCTGCCAATAGCGCACTGATCACAAGTGTAACCTGTATATAATCAAAGATGCCGGGAGGCAATTGGGGGTCTCGTGCAGAGATGGAATAAAGCAGGAGTCCAACAACTATCACCAGAAGCATATCGAAAGCAATAAGTACATCACGCTCAAGTTCAATCACGCGTCCGGTAAACAGCAGGGTTCCCAGAAATGTGATAAGCACAATGGCGAAAAGCGGAGAGAAGAGACGCGCCAATAAGGGGGCAAGGTTTTCAGCCATGCCTTGTTTGATTTCTACCAACCAGGAGGCGATAATGACGGCTCCAACCACTCCGCACGGCAAAAGCCAAGATTCGAAAAACGGCTCTATGTCAATCGCGATGGTTTGAAAAATAATTGCCATAAATCCGGTTAAAACACCTCCACCGAGGGCGATTAACACGTAGTAGATAAAAAGCTCACCCGAAAATCGTATGAAATCCATTCGACCATTTACTTCCTCCCACCGGTCGCCTGCGTACGCGATACCAACAATCAGCCAGAGTGCAATCGGCAGATGCAGTGCCAGTAGTACTTCGGTATCGGCTCCCCTGGAGAATGGATAGATATTGGCAATTATAACCGCCACTACAAATGCCATAATCAACCGGAGTAGAGTGGAGTTATCGAGTTGACGTTTCCATGCGAAATAGCCGGTTAAAAGTGGCAGCACAAAGAGGCTCATGTTTCGGATGTAGAAACCTTCGTTATCGTCCAATTCAATGCCAAATAATACCGGTGCCTTGATGAGCAAGGCTGCCGCCAAAGCAAGAGTGAAAGCAAGTATGGTTTCTTTATGATTGTTGAGTGGATCGGGTAGTGCCATCGTATTTAGGTTTAGTTAGTTATTGGAAAGTACTTTTAATTACAAAGTTAAAGTTCAAAAAAAAGGGGTTAAATGGAGTTTGTACTCATTTTATTTCTGTGATTGAATGATTTTTTCTAACACGTTGAGGTGCTCATCAAACGCTTTTTTTCCTTCAGGTGTGATGCAATATTTGGTGTTGGGTTTGTTGTCTACAAAGGATTTTTCAACCCCAATAAACGCTTCTTTTTCTAATTTTTTGATATGTGTTGCCAAATTTCCATCCGTCACATCCAGAAACTCCTTTAGGGAGGTAAAGTCGAGGGAATCATTGACAGCCAACGCCGACATAATTCCAAGCCTGACCCTGCTTTCGAATGCTTTATGTAAATCATCGAATGATATTTTCACTATTACCGCTCATATTTAAAATGTATAAAAATACCGTAACCGATATGGACAACTCCGAAACCAATGGCCCAAAAAAGGAGTCCATATTCAATATAATAGGAGCTGATCAATCCTAACCCTATTTGGGTTAAGCCTAAATACTTTACTTCATCAATGGTAAACTTACCGGCATTATATAAAGCGAGTCCGTAAAAAAGTAGCGTGAGTGGGGCAATGAGTCCGATTAATCCTTTTGAAAGTAAAACCAAAATGAATATTCCACCTGTTATCAATGGAACAGACATACTGATTAACAACCGGCGGGATGTAGCATTCCAGACTTTTTCGCCTCTTTTGTTTGCCTTTTTAGAAGAAAGAAAAAAGGCTGTACCAATTGCCAGAATCAAAATTAACGTGGCTAACAAAATCACGCTCTGTAAATCAGAACTCCCTGAAGATGCATAAAGAATTTCATCCGGGTTAAACTGGAAAAGTACATAGGCAAGATAAGCTCCCGTTAGCGCATAAATACCGGCCATTACGCCAGCCCAACCTGAAAGTGATAGAAATTTAGAGGATCGCTCCATCATTGAGCGTATTTCAGTGATGTCTTGTATATAGTCTTGTTCTTCTTTCATGAAAAGTACTTTTTATTTAAAAGTAGTACAGAAAAACCTTTTATACAACAGGGGATGGAAATAATTAATTGATGAGGTTCGATCTCTTTTTGTGTGGAAAAAGAAATGGATGCAGTGATGAGCCGATTAAATTGTCTATTCGGCTCATAATGTCACTTCATGTTGAGCCGAATAATCTGCTTAAAAGAATCACAAAAATTTCTGTAAGTGCTTTTTAAAATATTCGGCACTTTCAGCGACACTTTCCATGGGGCTGTGAGCAAAATTGCCGCCTTGTTCTAAATAATAGAACTCAAGTCCCGACTCTTTTGGATCCGGTAATAGATCAACATAATCGATTGAACCATTTCCGAGTTCGGTATAATCCCTGGTTTTTTTGTCCATATCTTTGATGTGCCACATCACGTAGCGTCCGGGTTGATTTCTTATCAACTCGGCGGGTGTATAGTTAGACGTATTCATCACCCAATACATGTCCAGCTGAAGTTTTACCAATGCGGGATCTGTTTCGTTAAGTATGATATCAAAACAGTTTTCGCCATCGTAATCTTCGAATTCAAAACCCTGATTGTGATAGGCAAATCCAAGCCCGGCAGACGTTACCTGCTCGCCAATGACATTCAGTTTTTCAGCCATCAGTTTAAAATTATCAAGCGTCCGCAATTCCGGGGCTATCCACGGCCAGGTGATATATTTCATATTCAAAGCACTGGCACCTTTTATACATTGATCCACAAACCACTTCATTTCATCATCGGATTTAGTAAGAAAGGGAGAAAACCCATAGTGCCCACTCGAAGCGGTTAGCTGCAGATCGTCCAGAATGTTCTTGAACTCGGAAGATTTGTATCCATAAAAAGTATCGTTTTCAGGATCAAACCCGTATGTCTCAAAATCCTGATAGCCCATCTTTTTTACAGCCTGTAAGGTACCAATGGCATCTTCGGTCATGTCGCCGTGGATCGAGTAGAGTTGGAGACCCATTTTATACGCCGGGTTCTTAAAGAGGGAGTAACTGGTTGCAGGTAGAAAAGCTGAAGCCCCTAAAATTCCTATGGTTTCTATAAAATTTCTTCTGTTCATGTGTGCGATAGTTTTGTAAAGGATTATTCCAATGCTAAGGATTTTAGCTAATGTGGTGAAAAGAAGAGATTTCTCCAAGTCAGCTGACTTGAACGGCGGGAGAGAGTGAGATGTGCATAGGTTTTGATATGAACTTTTATTGCTATTTGTACAGAGGTAAAAAAATCGACTAAAAAAATGAGAGAGTTTATAAAAAGTATACGCTAATACAATAAACAGTCATTTTTAAAGATAGAGGATCTAAAGGTTGGTTGGGGAAATAAAAATCAAGCTCTTTTTAATTCTGATCATAGCTCTGTGTGTCGTTAAGGGAAGCTACAGCCAGTCTGGATCTTTTCTTGATGATACCAATATTGACACTTTTACCCTTGGTGGAAATATAAGTGTTAGCGCCAGTTTTTATAGAGTAGATGGTATAGAAAACCGAAGGGCTCCCGGAATGATTCAAACCAATGCAGGTATGAATTTTTCTACGTTTGGCTTGAGCTCAGGTTTAAACTTGAACTATTCTACGGACGAAAGCGGATTGCGCCAGAATATGAATACAATCAGCTACAATGTTAGCTGGCGCTGGATTAATCTTCAGGCTGGTGATATGAACACCCGGTTTTCTGAATATGGTTTAAATGGGGCTACTGTTCGAGGGGGCTATATTCGGCTTAATCCCGGCGATTTTCTTCTCGAACTGGTAGGGGGACGATCCAGAAGAGCTGTTAGACCAAGTTTTGAAACAGGGTTCAGGGAACCCTCATTTGAACAGTGGGCCTATGGGGGGAAAATAGGTTATGGAAATACAAGTAGCTCTTTTTTCCATTTAAGCAGTTTTTATGCTTTGGATAATCGTACATCAATTGAGGGAACCAATTTAGAAATAACACCAAATGAGAATCTCACCGTAACCCCCGAATTTCAGCTGCAATTTTTTAACGGAAAGGCAACCATTGGCAGTGATTTTACGGCTTCCATCTTTACGCGCGATTTAAATTCATCCGTTGTACCTATCGGTCAGCTACCCATTCCGGATATATTTGGATCGGTATATTCGCCAAGGGTTTCAAGCAAGATCAATTATGCAGGGAATGTTAACGCATCATTTGTACTCGATATGTTATCGATGTCGATGGATTATGAGAGGATTCAGCCCGGGTACCGTTCGTTGGGGTCGGGCAGAACCCGTGATGATCAGGAGAAAATTGGGTTGAGTCCCACCATTCGGTTATTGGATAACCGGTTAAGTATTGGAACCAGTTATTCATTCAGTAAAGACAATTTATTGGGCAACCGTGTTCAGACACAGCGAAACACAAATGCGGGTACAAATATTCAATACTCAATTAGTGAGTTTATCTCCATTAATACGAACTATAACCTCTTGTATAACAGCATTAAACCGGAAGAAACAAGTGAAGAATTAACTGCAACGAGTCAGACACAAATTTCACACAATGTGATGTTGCAGCCTGTCTTTACTATCAGGCGAGATCAAACCACACATAACATTTCAGTTTCTGTGGGATACATGAGTATTGAAAGCAAATTTGAAGCATCGGATAATTTTCCGCAAGAAAATATGCTTTCCGAGTCAATAACATCCGGTTTGAATTACTCTTTAAACCTCCCTACGGGACTATCGTTTAACTCATCTGCTAATTATTTGACCAACCAGTCTAATGAGATGGACATGAATAATTTTGGACTGAATTTCGGGGGCAGTTATTCATTTTTTGACAGAAAACTGTCTTTAAATGCGAATGTAGGGGTTAATAGAAACAACCGAAAAAGAGAAAGTACTGGTGGAGAGCTAATTTCATCGCGGGTTCAGCAAGTCACTGGAAGTGTAAATAGCTCATACAGTTTAACCGACAAAGATACATTTAACCTAACCCTTAGAACGAGGGGAAACTCAATAATGGAAGGGGAAGGCAGAGAGTTCAGTGAGCTTGAAGGAAGTTTCAGATATCAAAGAAGATTTTAAATAAACCATTTGATCACTACTATAAATGAAATTTAAAGAACTACAAATATTGGGTTGGATGTTAACAGTGCTGCTGTTTTTTGCGCTGGGCAATTCTGCATTGTTGGCACAAAGTTCAACTCAAGTAAATGTTATAGGGGTGCCACCGGTACTTACAAGTCCATTTGCAGATGATATTGAAAACGGTTTTAGAACAGGCCAATACCAGATCATCTTCAACTATTCCAGTTTTAATAATCAACCGGTAGACTTTGTATTTGATTTTGTTCTTCTAAAGAATAATCGTGCCATAGTTGATATTACATCTGCTCCAAGGGCATTTGCCCCGGGCAGTTATGTATTTACATCTTTCTTTGAAGAAAATGAATTCAGGGAGACACCCAACGAAATTATTGCATCATTAGATCGTGAACTGCAAAATCAGGTGGTACAGTCGGGTGCAATTCCTGAAGGCAATTACACCATTGAGATCACCGCAAGGTCATTCAGCCAGCAAACGGGAATTACACCAATACCCGGCCGATCTCTTTTTTCAGTTCGTTATCCGCCCCCTCCAATTCTTGTGTCTGTTCCTGATGAAGCAAATGTAACATTCGAGAACCCTACTTTTTCGTGGACGCCGGTTGTGAGTTCGCAGGGAGGAATGTTTGAGTATGAATTTTTATTGGTTGAGATGTTTGAAGGTCAAACAGCATTACAGGCGGTCAACAGTAACCGAGAATATGTTTTAGAGGTTTTAACAGGTCAAACCACATTTCCATATACGTTAGAATATTTACCGCTGGAAGAAGGCAAACGGTATGCATGGCAGGTAAAAGCAAGTGATGTTACCGGTGATCTGCCATTGCAGAATGATGGCGAAAGTGAGATTTATACGTTTACATACAGAGACAAAAGGACACTTGATCGCACAAGAGAACAAATTGCTGATCTTGAAAAAATTGATATCATTCCGGGCTTTGCCGAGCTAACAGGTTTTGACCAGCTTGATGTAGAGGAAACACGAACCAGTTATATATTAAATGGTAATGCTGGTTTGAATTTGGAATTTGATTCTTTTCAAGAACTGGATTTAAAAGTAAATCTACAGAATCTTACAATTCAGAAAAACAATCTTCAAAACCCCATTTTAATGGGAGGGGCATTTACCGGTTCTGCTGATGTAATATCAAACCTTTTTCCGGAGAAAAATCCATGGGTTGATTTTGATAATCTAAATTGGGCTTTTGGACAGAATCTTACCGTTGATCTATCGCTGTTAACGCCAGATCAGAAAAGGGTTAATGCTGATGGAGAGTTAACACTGAGCCGTTCCGGACTTAGCGGTGAAGCAGAAATTGTGGGAGAACCTCTTGTTCAGTATAATCAAGATTTTGTTGAGTTTGAATTATACAGTCTTGGTGTCACTTTTCCCGCAAACCATGTATGGGCAACCGGTGATGCACGAGTTATGGGCGTAGAAACACCGTGCGATTTTAATAATATTAATGTTCAGGATTCCCAGATGAATATCGAAGTTCATTGTGATGATTCATTCCAGATTCCACTTGTAAATGAAAGTGATTTGGTCGCATTGGACATCGACAGGCTGCTTGGAGATTTTAATATTGATTTAGAAACGGCAGAATTTGACTACGACTTTTCTTTAAGAACTGTTTTGGGTGTAAAAACACTTAACGAAAACTATTGTGGAAGTCGGTTACAATTAAATTTTAGCAGTGAGGAAGGGATTGAGGCGGGCAATGCGAGAACCTATTGTCCTGAAATTGAACCGAAAATAGATTTGGGGTTTGCAAAGCTTCAATTTGAAAATACCGAACTCGCAGAATTAAATTATAATTCGGAAGAGGAAGAGTGGGATTTTGAAGTAAATTTTGATGCTCAACTTGAAATCCCGGCTTTTGAATCGTGGTCGTCATTCACCATGTCTGATATCACACTAAACAGAGAGGGTATTGAGTTTGAAGAGACTAACTTTGAAGATGATTTAAGTTCGCTTCCATCTTTTAATGCACAGTTATTAGATATCAGTCTCGATGCTTTTAGCATGAATCAATTTACATTTCCACTTTTTGAGTGGGATGAACAGGCGCCCGGGCCCTGGGATATTGAATTTGAAGGAAGTGCACAAATTCAGTCAGGTTATGGGGCTCCGGCGTGTTTACTTGGAACCACATTTGAGCTTAGAAACGGAAGAGTAGACCCAGATCAAGTAATTAGTGATCTTTTCTTGGAAGATTTTGAAGGCTGTGAATGGGAATTCGGTGCAGGGTATTCGCTAAATATTGAAGCATTGTCGGGTGTGGCAGGAGTGTCGTTTCCATCAATTGATGAAATCAGACCTTTTGGTAATGTAAGCCTGACCGGAGACATGAGAGTTGGCAGCCCCTTTGACTGTACTGACGATCAAATGTTCACTTTCGGGGGAGACGATATTTCAATTTCTGACGGAATAATTGGTTCAGTTGAAAATGTAATACCCAGTTGTCCACTTCAAATTGGGCCTTTTACAAGTGAAGTAACGCAATCGAATATCAATTTTACTGTTTCTGATTCAGGCACTCAACAAGCGATAATGGATGCCGATGCGACTATTCTTTTTCAGGACAGTTTAGAAGTTGACGGTTCAGTGGAAATTGACCTGCTAACGGGAGACTTTCTGGATGTTTCATTCATCATTGATGAACCGTTTGAATGGAATATCCCTTCAGAAGAGAATCCGGTTTTAAGCTTTATGATTGATGGGGCCGAGATCACAAACCAAGGCTTTTTTGTTGACGGTCGGCAGACATTTTTGCTTCCAAATTCAGAAATGGGTGTAACATTCGACAATTTGATGGTTGATTTAAACAACTATCGTATACAAAGCGGTAGAATTATTTTTGATGAATCGTATTCATTTGAAATTGGAATAGCAGATAATCTGTCGGATCTTTCTTTTCAATCTTTAGAATCCGGTTTCGAGTTGACTTTAGATCCCGGTATAATGATGGAACTGGGCGGGACAATTATTGTGGATTCACTCGGCGTATCTACTTCAGGTTTAGCAAACGCAAGCATGGCATTTAACAGCCAAAAATTTGATACGCTTGTAACGGTAGAATATACAGATGAATTCAGGTTATCACTTAATCCTATGGAAGTTAAAAGTGGGCAAGCCGATTTCTATTTTAATGGTGACCGCTTTGCATTTATAGATCCAAGTGGCTTCCACCCGGTCATGGATTTCTTTGCCGAAATGTTGATTCCTGAACGTCTGCCGCTGCCATCCGAAAGTATTGCCTATTTGCAGCTTCGTGACGGGGACGAATTACTGGTTGATGTTACTGAAAATGATGATGGTAACTACGTAATTACAACATTGCCCGAATCTCCGATTTCTATGGTTGTGCCGTATCTTGATCCGGCTTCGCCTCCTGTACTAGCCGATGTTAGCCTCAATAATTTAACTATTACTGCAAATCCATTTTCTCCGGAAGTTGTTTCAGGATCTATAACAGCTGACGTTCCTGATAATAATCCGATATTTAATCTAACAGCCAAAAATATACCTTTAACGCTGGAAACGATTGAGTTTGGAAGTCGTGAAATTAATGGTAATTCCACCAAGGCACTCTTTTTGTTAGGTAATTTGCATCTTTTTGAGCAGGAACTCGAGGAGGAGAATCAGGTTGAGTTCTATCTCAGGGGAGATGGATTTGTTCGTGCTGATTTTGATTTGTCAGGTTTAAATACTCAGTTCTCTATAGCACCCCAAGATCGTGCAATAGTGGGAGTTAATGCGCTTGAAGGATCATTCCAGATGGCTTCAGGGACTGGGGCACCTATTTATGATTTTAGTGCGTCAGGGAGTCTTGAAGTATTAACTGATCAAGGATACAGGGCAGGAGCAGATCTTACGATAAGAACCGAATCAGGCGGATTTTTCTCAATTACTGAATTTGAAGGTTATGCCTTTGATGAGTCGCCAAGAATCGGTATTGGTAACTTCGGTCTCGATCTCGAAGAAATTATTTCAATTCCAGAATTTAGTTATAACACTGAAGAAGGTTTCCAATTTGCTGTTCAGCTCGATCTAAATTTAGGTATTGAACTCTCGGATGGTGAAGAACTGAACTTTCCACTTCAAGGTGTAGAAATAAGGCACGATGGCATTCACTTTCCAACGCAAGATATTAACGAAAGCAGTATACCCGGGTTAAACCTGCCGGAAATAAATCTTGCCGGTTTTGGGTTTCAGCCTCTTGCACTTCGAACTCCTTCAGGATTTAGCTACTCATGGGAGGATGGGCCTACATTCGATTTTGATTTTTTGATGGACTTCTCTGTTGATTTACCTGAATTTGAAGGAACCGGAATCAATCCACCAGACGGTCTCTTGTTTACCGATATTGGATTTGATGAAGGTTTCTTGACAGGTTCACTTGAACCGTTTAACCCTTTAGGTGATGTGGAAATACCGATTGCACCTGGTGATGGTTCTCCAACACTCTTTGTAGAAGAAATTTCAGGAGCTTTGTCTAAAGTTGAAGATGAGAGTTTCCGTCAAGTTGTTGACATCGACATCAGTGGAAATGTTGGGAATCTGCCTGTTTTTACTGTCGAGGAACCAGATCAGTGTCCTGAAGGTGCTGCTTATTCGCTATCAATCATTGAAGGGAGTGCCATTGAAGGGACAATCACAGACTTTCAACCATGTGGATCCCTCGGATTGGGTCCTGTTTCTATTGAAGTGCCCTCAGCAAACCTCAATTTCTACATGGATGAAGAAGAGCAGGTTGCAGAGCTCGATGGAGCCGTAAACGTGACACTGCCTGCACCCGGAGACGGTACACCTACAGTTATTACGGGCGATCTTGTTCTGGATGTGATTACCGGGCAAATTAGGGGTGGAGCCATCGCAATATCAGAGCCTTTTAGGTTAAATATGCCCAATATAGAGGATGAAAATCCATTTTTTGCTTTTGATATAAATCAGGCAACTCTTGATTCTGCAGGGCTGACACTATCTGCACAGGGAAACTTTGAGAAAGGAGATATAGAAGCTGATGTTACTTTTGATGATCTGCTGTTAGGGCTATCCTCAATGGCAATAGAAGGTGGTTCCGCAACGATTGATTCGGACTTTTCCGTACAATTTAATGCAAGTCCTTTTGGTTTTGAATTCGTGAGCAGTACAGCCCCACTGCCTGATGACAATGCCCTGCGAATGGATCTTAATGCAGCTATCACATTAGATCAGTATGGTTTTGGATTTTCAGGCGGTGCAGATGCACTGTTACTGTTAAGTGGTGAGCAGTATACTAATTTGAGGGTTGAGTTGGTTGATGATTTTGCAATGAGTATTTCAGGGCTATATGTAACTCGTGGTGCTGCCGAATTCTATTGGGACGAAGACGGCGAACCTGCAGCTGAACCAATAGTTATAATTAATGGAAATGGATTTAATCTTGGCGCCGGACTCCTTGCATTACTACCTGACAGACTATATCTGCCAACCGAGGATATCGCTTATATTGAACTTAAAGATGAAGAGGGAGAACCTTATATAGAAACGGAGGTTACGGATTCCGGTTATGTACTTACTTCTGGTGATGATTATTTGCCATTAGTTATTATGGCTTTAAACAATGATGGAGAACCGCTGACAACAGGTGTGAATTTCACTCTTCAAACAGATGATGTATTTAATGTGACCGGAGGTTCTTTAGCACTGGAAACAAGTTATTCATTAGAAGATAGACTCAACCTGCCGGTAACACTCACTGATTTAAACCTTAGTACAGATGAAGAAATAAAGGTTGAGGTAGGCCTCAGTTTTGAGTTGCCTGCCGTATTGGAAGGCCATGAAGCTATTGTATATGCTACTTTATCTTCTTCAGGAATTGAATCCGGCTCGTTTTCAGTGGGTGAAGTTGGCAATTCCTATAATTCCGAAATTGAACCCCTTTATACGTTTGACTACTCCGGAAGTACAAATAATAGTGATGAAACCGATGTTTTTGCGGCATCGCTGCTTGGTATTGAAGCTGCTTTCGGCAGCAACAGTGTAAGTTTTGCAGGTACTTTACGCAGCAGTATTGTAATGCAGGAAGATGACGATCCTTTGTTCTTTACAGCATCATGGTCGGAAGAGGATTGGTCTTTTAATATAGATCCAGGCGATGCTCTCAGTAATATAAAACTTGGTCAATCAATAATTGCATTTGACGAAGAAGACCCATTGACCATTGTATCGGATGATGAACATTTCTATTTGAACATTAATGGACAAGTATCATTCGAAGAGATGCTTGAAAAAACCCGTAGTAATTTCTGTTCAAGACCTTCAGGTTGGTGTAAACGGTTATCGTTCATCACCATCACTCCATTTTGCTTTAGGCCAGGCTATGGGAGAAATGGGTGACCAGCAAATCGAATTGTTTGACAGTGCATTTATTATTCAGCTCAACGATCCTGAAATAGAATTAGAAGGTAGGAATCTGAGCATCTCTTCTAATGGTAATATTCAATTCCTTGAACAGCAGATTAACTATACCGGATTGTCTATTTCAACATCCGGTCAGTTTCAGTTGGATGAGGTACAGGCAGATAGCATTGAAATATATGACGAATATCTTGTTCTACAGTCACTCGCACTGAGTTTTGATGAAGGAATGAGAATTGATTCGGAGCTTGGAGTATCCCTTCCTGCTCCTGCTAACGACTATAATGCCGTTGGTGTTCTAAGTCTCTACAGAGACAGTGATGGAGAAATTCAAGTAGATAATTCTGGAATTCAGTTTGAAACTGAAGAACGATTTGCACTGCTCAATTTTGGCGAGTTTGAACTTACAATGTTAAGTGCATCAATTAATCCGTTTGACTGGAGTCAGTCAGGTTTATATGCAAATGGAAATATATATCTGAATAATGATACTGATCCTGTAATTGAATTTGGTAAAGCAGGTAATTTCCCAGCACAACCCGGAATTGGAATTTCATATTCAGAATCACAGGATTTATTAATTGAGTACGATATAACCGGTAATGCAGAATTTGAATATGATATCAGTTTTTTCCGGGTGGCTGTTTCAGCTGATATGAATACGTCTTCGGGTACTGGTTTTGAAATCTTACTTGCGGGTGAGGCAGATATGAACCTTGAAGGTGTTGAAGCTAGTTTGGCATATAATGGAATTGTGGTTACAGAAGATGGACTAACAGATTATGGCAACATCACTGAGGGCTCTATTGATATTGCCGGAATAGCATCGCTTTCAGTAGGGCAGTTTGTTTATGAAAGTAATACAGACGGATTTACTATTGATCTAGCTAATACAGATGAGCAATCACCGGATGAGCTTAATGGAAATGGTGATTTTGAATCGGAAGAAGTTTCTACGAACAGTATTGAAGTGGTTGAATTGCTCTGTTTTGGACCCTGTCCGGAGATTGGAGAAACTTCTGATGCTTCTGCACTTGAGTTAAGTATTGCGGCCGACGGAGGTAATAGTTCAGGTGGTATAAGTGGTGGAGTAGATAGGGTCATGTTTTATAGAACCTCCGAGGGGATTCGATCACTTGCTATCGAAAATATGAATGTACAGTTTGATGAGATTTTTGAAATGAACGCACACATCAACTATGTACAGGATGGTAGTGAAATATTGTTACGGGCTGCTGCTACCGGAAGTTTTGATGTGGGTGGAGAAAGCATTTCAGCTGTTGTTGCAGGAAAGTTTTCAAATATAGGAGGTGATGTCAGTTTCGGTTTGTTTGTAGCCGCTCAGGCCGATGTGGGTATTCCCATTGTTCCCGGCGTTGTGGATCTAATAGGAGCTGGCGGTGGATTTTTCTATAAACCGGTTCAGGAAGACCTGGATATGGTTCATGCAAGCATGGAAAATTTTGGACATGAACTTGTTAACTCAAGCGGCGCTTCAATACAGGGCGGAGCCGATTTTGCAATTATGCTTTATGCGAATGTTGGTGTAGCCGGGGGCGCTAATAATTACGTACTTGAAGGTTCAACATTTTTTCAGGTTACCAGCCAGAGTTTTTACATGGATGCCAGGGCATATGTTCTTGGAATGGATGGTGTAGACACAATTGCAAACACACAAGTATTAGGTGAGATGTCAGCATCTATTATGCGTGATCCTTTTGCAATCTTAGTGACTGTAGATGTGGCCGTTGATGTACCTGTAATTCTTGAGGGAAGTGGAAGCATTGAGTTTTTTATGGCTGGTGAAGGCAGCGATCGTGTATGGGGAATTATCGGCGATGCTCAATTCGGTATTTATGGAAATGTTCTTCAGGGAAGCGGAGAGTTTTTAGCAGGAGATAGCGGTTTTATGTTTGAGGTCTCCCTTACGTTCGACCTTGATATTAAAATCATTGATGTCCAAAGTAATGTCACGGGCTCTGTATGGGTTATGATGGACCCTGACTACAGCTATCCATTTGGTGCATATGTAGTTTTTGATGTTGAGGCTACAGTTTTAAAACTGATAACTGTCTCTGCCGAAGCAAAAGCAGCATTTGTAAGTAGAAATCCATCCGGATATGAATTTTTTGCAACTGCATACGGATGTGCCAGAGTGGGATTAGAGAAATGTGGTTCAGCTTGGGCTTCTTATTCATCTCAGGGAGGGCTTGATTATGGTAATGGCCCCGGTGAACACGCAGATTTAGTGGCACAGGCTCAGCAACAGCAAGATGATTTTAGAGGTTATATATCTTCACTTCTGGATGAAATGGATGATGCACTCACCAAATTAAACGAGGGACCTTCATATTCCGAATTAATTGCTACTGCAGAAGATGCAGAAGAAGCTGGTTATAAGCTATATAAAATGTCTCAAAACCGGCGTTTTGATTGGGTCAATGAAATTTATAGCCCGTCGCAAGCAGCTCAATTGCCATCTGCATTGACTGATGTTGTAAATAATGTAATGAAAAGCACAGGCCCTCAGTTTCCAAGCCCGCAAAATGAAATAACCGAACTTCAAAAGCACAGAAATGCAGCAGTTTCAATTTTGGAATCTTCGCAGGAAATGATCGATGAAGATATGCTTACTGCAATTAACATTCAGTTTTCTGCCGAGCAAAGTTATCAGCAGGTAATGTCTACTATGAATACATCACCGGTACAAAATGTGGTGAAGCCCATTCCATCTACAGAGGCTTCCCAATCTGTATCCTTTGAGGTAAATGATAATCTTGCAGGCCAGCAAATTGAGAGTACCGAACAGTATCGTGCTGAAATGGATTTGCTTGATGAACAAATCAGGGCAGATATTGATGCTGTTAGAGACAATCTTGATATAATCAGTAATTTGTTACAAACCGATAGCCCGACAACTGAAGATAATCACTTAGTAAATATGGCTCATTGGTTTGGTGAAATTTATATGCAGATGGAGAGATATTATGCATTCGAAGCAAATAAAGCATGGAACGAATACCAGTGGGCTGATAATCAACTGTCATACATGAATGCCAACAGTTCATCAATTAATAATGCAATAGCCAGTATTTCAAATGCCCATAGAAATATAAATATAATGTATACCATTTACCCATATAGAAATAACCCTTTTGCAATGCCAAGTAGCACTGTTGAATTAGTTAATAACTACGCATGGGATTTGGCACAAAGAGAGAATTTTATAAGCAAACTTGGCAGCTCGTACCCACATACCACCCCATCATTACCAAACCCTGATGTTGCACCTACAATGGTATATATCCGGGATATGTATAACAGCCTTACCCATCCGGTATCGAATTCAATTTCTAATAATCCAAATATTATTTATACAATCAATCAAAATTTTTGGTGGGAGATGAATGTTGGTGGGTTAGAAACTTTGAGAGATAACAAACTTCAGAATATATCTAATTTTATATTTACCGATAATGAAGATTATGTTGAAGAGATTTTAACCCCACAGAAGAATATTACACGTATTCTTGATGAATTTTATAATATCAAAGCCAATGTGAGTGCAATACTCTATAATATGACCGATGAGTATTTAGAATGGAGAGCAGATCTGGCTGAACTACAGGCGGATGAGGATTCAGATAATCCCTTATCTAATGAGACAGAAGAAGAGTATTCATCCTTAAGAAATACACTTGCTCAACAACTACAGCCACCTCAAATACTGAATATTACTGCAAGCCCGAATCGACCGGAAAATAATTTTGTGGACACCTATTACAATCAAACTGAGATTGAGTGGAATGCAACTCATCCGGAAGGTATTATAGAGACCAGCGTTAATGTTTTGTATCCCGGTATTTTCTCATCCGTCGATACAGATATATCAGTGGGAATTGATGATTATTTATCTGTAGGTAACAGAAGCAGGTTTACACTATATCCTTACAAAATATTTATTGAACACAGAGATGTGAATTTTGGCGTCAGGGTAAGAGGAATTGCCGGAAATACAGCTATTAGAAGAGCTTCATTTAGAGTTGATGTAGGGCCAATAGGAAGTAGTTCAATTGAACCGGGTGACAGTGTTGTTCCTGAAACTACATCTCCACCACCACCTCCTTCTATTGATTTAACAGAAAGTTTTATTGAAACTGATTTTGATGGAGAAGAGGTTTATTGGACCAGTACTCCACAGAGTATCCAACTGGTTATTACAGCCCACGATTCTGAACTGGGAATTGGTAAATGGGAATTTGCAATAGGTACTACTCCTGGTGGAACAGATGTGGAAGATTGGAGGGTATTACAGGGGCAAATAGATTTTCTTTCGGATCTGCCGGGTCACCGCATTACTGCACCTGCCGGATCAGTAGATATGCAGCCCGGAGTTGAATATTTCATTAGTGCCAGAGTAGAAAATACTTTGGGGCAGGTAAGTCAGGCTACTGAGATAAGCAGTCCGATTATGTATGATGATGAAGGCCCATCAAATATTGTATTTGAACAAATTCAACCTGATTCTAACGTTCCAACTGCTGAACTCTCCACAATGGTGTACAATCCGGTAAATGAAGTTCCTGCATTTGAAGGAAATATAACTTCGTTTTATAACTGGACAAGTACATACGGTGATGCAACACTTTATTTTGAAGAGATCGGGGCAAGTGATGATATGTCGGGAGTATCACATTATGAGTATATCTTTTCAAATGATGAGGAACCCCCGATGAACAGATTTCAAATAGGAGATTTTCAAACTCTTGAAGACAGTGATTTAACCTATACAAAACTACATTCACCATCAGAACTGACATATAAAAAGAATCCATACTGGCATATAAGAGCAATTGATAATGCAGGAAATAGGGGAGATATAAATACATTTGGCTCCTTTGAGGCATTCGATTTTACTATTCCTAACGCCGGAAAATTGCAAGCGAAGGTTTATGATGATGAGGTTAAAGTTTTTATTGTCGCACCTCCTTATGATCCCGAATCAGACCTCATAGGAATTCAATATGCGGTAGGTTCATCAAGATGGGATGATGATCTCAGGGCTTTTCCCGGTGGAAATAATGTTGACCTCGAATGGAATTTAGAGAAATCCACACAGCTACTGACGGGATCAGGCAACCCACAGCGATATATATCTATTCCGCGTTCAGAGTTACCTGAGCCGGGTGAAGAATTCTATGTTTTATATCGAAGTGTAAATACAAAAGGTATGTATTCTTATGATACAGCTACCGGACCTGTTACTATAGACAATTTACCCCCTCAAACTCCAGAAGTAAATGTTAAGGTAGATATGGAAACCCGTCGAATACATATTGATGTATCGAAAATATCAGATGCTGAAACAGGTGTAACTAAAGTGGAATATTTAATCCAGAGAAAAAGCATGGGTACCGGTTATTTTTCATCTCAAGTAATGTGGTCTGGTATGATACATCGTATAATTGAAACATATGAAAGTCCTAGGTTTGGAGCATTTGAGCTTAGCACAATATCACCGGTAATCAACTATGATTATAATTTTGAAGAGCTTCGAGTGGTGGTAGTGACAAGAAATGCAGCAGGGTTAAAGAGCACGCGGTCTATTGAGATAACTGAGAATGATTTCTTCAATTTTTCAAAAATAAATGATGAAAAGGCGAAAGAAGTTGAACGGAAAATGCGTGAAGAAGAGATGACTAAAGAAGAAGCGGATCAAAAACGTGAAGCAGAGATGAAAGAAAAAGAAGGGCAGAAAAAACAAGAAGAATAGTTAAAACCAGATGTATATAAATAAATTTAACAAGATGTCTAAATTCAATTGTATTTTATTGATGCTTGCGGTTTCTACACTTTTCACAGTAGATATAAAAGCGCAGGTTGCTGTTGAAGATACCCAGTTTATGGTTATTACAAGAGATGATGGGTCTGCATATATCATGCATGATCTGGCAATACCCCTCTCACATGGTTTTCATGTACATCGGCGGATTGAAGGAGGTGAATGGGAACGGCTTACGGAAACTCATATTATGCCGGTGCAGAGTGGACCACAACTCGAACAAAGAATGGGCGGGAAATTCGAATTTCTAAAAGAGAGACTGGGAATAGAAGATCCACAAAGAATATTTTTGTCCCTGAGAGCTCAAACGGATGAAAATACCGTTGTAAATGCAGCACTTCCTGAACTTTCAGTACTTCTTGGAAGATCTTATGTAGATGAAAATGTTCCGTTAGGTTCAGAAGTAGCATATCGGTTTGAAATTGTTTCTGATTTAGGCAGACCAACCGGAAGAGAAATAGAAGGGACTGCTCAACTTTCTCCTGAAACACCCGTAGCCCCAACTAATCTTAGTGTGAGTCATGAAGATCGGCAAGTACAGTTGAACTGGAACTATCCAACACACGATCAGAATCCCGATACTGACAAAGTAATTAGATTTAAAACTTATTACAGGGATTTAGAATCCGGACGGACAGTAGATGCTACTGATGCAATATTGTTACGTACAGTAGGGGATACTGATTTTAGAAAATACATTACGGTCCCCAACAGAAACAGAGATTATGAATTCTGGGTAGAAGCAATAGATTTTTCCGGTCAATCTTCACCTCAAAGTGAATCAGTTGTAGTGCGAATTGAAGACAATATTCCTCCTCCTATACTGAGAAATGTAAATGCATCGGTTAATGATGCTTATCATGTAGAAATTACCTGGCCTGTAAGCACGGTCATTGATCTTGCCGGATACCATGTATATATGTCGAGAGGAGAGGATGAGGAGTATGAGCGTTTAACGGATGAGATTCTACTGCCTTTACAGGTGTCATATATTGATACTACAGCAGAGCCCGGTGTTCAATATCGGTACGCCATTACTGTGGTTGATATGAATGCAAATGAAAGCAGCCTGTCTAATCCAACTCACGTGTATGTATGGGATTATACAACCCCTGAACCTGTAACAAATTTAGAGGCGGTTTTCCTTGAAGATAATCTCCAGGTTCGGTTGAACTGGGAACCCGGAGAGGAATATCTTTCTCTAAGAACCTATCAGATTTTAAGGAGACAAATTAATCCGGTAGCCGGATTGGTGTACGAACAGATTAATGAACCTGCATTTAAGGAAGAAGTACTGTTTGATGACGGCTACGAGGATGATGGCTTTAGGGAAGGAGTTTCGTTTGAATATGGAATTACTGCTGTAAGCGAAAACGGTAATCGTAGCGACACGGTTTGGACTGATATTCAAATACCGGTTTTAACTCCTCCCGAACCTCCAACTTCTATTCAAACTAATTTGCGAACAGGAGAAAGGGTACAGCTAACCTGGACAGCATCAGTATCAGGTGCTGTTTCTTCATATAGAATTTACAGAAAAGCAGTTTCTACAGATTCAACAAGTCTGCTTGCCGAAAACAATCGAGGCATTCGACTTTTTAGAGATGAAAATGTAGAGGTCGATAATCGATATATTTATTCAGTTACTGCAGTCGATTCTGTCGGCAACGAATCCGAACCTATATTTGGGGATACTTTAGTCGTACAAAAAATGAATCCCCCGGTAAGCACCAGAAATGTACAGGCAGTCCATAGAGATGGAAGCGTTCAATTACAGTGGCAAATGCAAGATCTTAACCATGTTGCCGGCTTTCGTATTTATCGTGCAACTATTGCTACAGGTAATTTTGACTTAATTGGTGAAACAGAATCAGATGAGTTAATTTTTTCGCACAATGAAAGTGAAGCCGGGCAATGGTTTAAGGTATTTCCATTTGATCGATATGGTCGCGAAGCCCGAACTGCGAGAGCCGTACAAGCGGTATCCAATTAATATTTCTTAAAAATTCTTTATTGGTTAGCTCTATAAATTCTGATGAAGGTATATCTGAAATAACCCCCTGTAATTTTATGCGTTATATATTAGTTTTTGTATTTCTTGCGATTATGCTGCCTGAGCAGCTTATCAGTCAGAATGCCCAATATTTTTCTAATCAGGGTAAACTACATTATGAATTGCAGGAATATGATGAGGCAATTGCTGCATTTGAACATGCAATTCATTTTCCAAACCCTTCTCGTGATCTATACGTCTATCTAACGAGTTCGTATTTGTTAAATGATAATCCACAAAAAGCTGTAGAGAGAGCTGGGGAAGGAATTGGTTTATTTGATGGCTTTATCAGGTTAAAAGCAATGAAAGGTGAAGGCCTTGTTTATATAGACAGAAAAGAAGCTATTCGTACATTTAAAGATGTATTTAACGAAATAAGAGCATCAGGAGAAGTGGAACTGGCTGGAGTTCAATCGGAAACCATCAAAAAATATCTTAGTCAATTATACGAACAGGAAGCGATAAATGCATTTGACCAAGATGATTTAAGTAATGCCGCTGCTTACTATAAAAAAGCCAGAGAGTTCAATCCGGAGAATCCCTCAATACACAACAATCTATCGTATATCTTAATCAGCCAACAGAAATTTGAAGAAGCATTCACTGCCATTGATTTTGGGCTGCAAAATTTTCCTGGTTCTGAGAACCTATTATTGATGAAGGCGCAGGTACTTGAAAAACAAAATGACCATGAAATGATGGCATCAATTCTGGAACAATTGTATAAAAAAGATCCTGATAATATTGAAAGGGCAGTTTTGTATGGTAAATCACTTATAAATTCAAATCAGGCTCAAAAAGCAAATCTTTTTTTCCGGGAAAAGATTGAGCAATTCCCGGAAGAGCGGGCTTTGTATAGGGTATTAATAGACATCAATAGACAACGGTTTAATCAATCGGGGGTACTCCAGGTTTTAAAATTAAAAATGAATCAGTTTCCTGATGATTTGGAAATTCATGAAGAGTATGGGCTTGAACTGATAACAGCAAGACAATATGGTGAAGCACATGCTTTCTTTGACTCTTTAGCTACGAAGTATCAAAATCCTGAATATGGAAAATTTGCAAGTCATGCAATTTTGTATAACGAAGATTATGAATTGGCTGAGCAAGAATATCGAAAGCAAATAACAAGATGGCCGGATCACTCAGAAATGCTCGGTGAGTTTAGTTTGGTTCTTATTCAAAATAGTAGGTACAGTGAAGCGAGAGAAGTAATGGGCAAATACTTGAGAAATAATGAAAATGGAAGAATTCGCATACAGTATGCAAAGTTAACTGAGGACGTAACTGAAAGAGAAGAAATAGTTAAACCGTTAAATAAGACACTTTATGAAGGTCAAGCTAATTGGTTATTAGCTAAGGATTCAGAAATTATTGAGACTGAGCACCTTAAGGAAACGTTAAATGGATTAACTGAACTGTACAATAAAAGAAAAGAAGATGTACAGGAAGAAGCTCAATTTGGTCTAAGTCAATTTCGTGCGCCAAATCCACCACTTCTTCAGATTGCCACTGAACTTGATGAAATTAGTGAACAGCTTCAGGATATATTAATCTACGTTCAGAATCATTTCTCATTTACTGAAGCAGTAGAAATTCTTGAAACAAGTCTTAATGAATATCCTTCCAGTGCTTTACTATATCACCATAAAGGGGTGCTTTTCTTTAATAATAATGACCTGAATAACGCAGTAAATAATCTACAAAGAGCTGCTGAATTGCAGGCAAATAATGAAGAAACTCATCTTTATTTGGGGCATATATATTCAGCACAGGATGAATATGAACAAGCTTCACTATTCTATGAACGAGTGCTATCAATTTCTGATGAACACACAGAAGCCTACCGATCCTTGATTCGGTTACATCAAAATCATGAAGAATTAGATACCCTGTGTAACAGATGGTTGCAGAGATATAAAAACGAAAATAATAATCAGGTTTTAAAAAACTATCTAATTGAAGTCCTTCACCGTTCCAACCGTTTTGAAGAAGCAAATGAATTGATTAATAGAGAATAGTTCTCAATTCAGAAATGGTAAAAAAAATTCATTTTTTTTAGAATTTTATGACAGAAAATTGAGTGGGTTTACGCCTATAAGAGTAAATACTATAAACCCATCATTTTTCAATGGTTAAGTCATATTTCAAGAGCCATATATCTTTTAAAAAGAAAACGTTCTGTCAGGTACTGATTTGGGTGGCTTTTTTAAACTTCTTTTCTTTTACAGAAACAGTATTAGCTCAAGGGGTTTGTACTGTAACACTAAATTCTGGACAGAGTATATCGAATGCCATTTCTGCTGCTACAGCCGGAGATACGATTTGTTTAGATGCTGGAACCTATTCTGGAGGTTTTACAATAGATAAAGATGATATCACCTTGATTGGTATTGATTCGGCTGAAAAATCCGTCATTACAGGTGGTGGAAGTTCTTTGATCAGAATTCAACATTCTATCAATACAAGACTTGAAAACCTGGAGATTCAAAGTTCGGCTAATTTTGCGATAAATGGAGTGGGTTTAATTAATACACCTGTAGAAGGGGTTGTACTGCACAATAATATTATCTCGGGCAATAATTCAGATGAGGGGGTTCTGATGTCTTACTCAGATAATTGGACGTTTACTGAAAACGTATTTGAGGATCATTCAATAGGAATAAGATTATCCGGCGATGATCACGTTGTTTCTAATAATACCTTTACTGATAATGTTTTAGATATAGAGTATTCAGGG
The DNA here is from genome assembly GCA_040876545.1 of Balneolaceae bacterium. Lineage (GTDB taxonomy): Bacteria > Bacteroidota > Rhodothermia > Balneolales > Balneolaceae > SW132. The sequence goes on from JBBDPF010000033.1 coordinate 136,594, forward strand.
GTTAATAACTCTACAATTACTGATAACCTGCTCTCGAATGGCATCTCTTTCTCTTCCTCTGATTTTAACCACACCATTACAGGGAATACCTTTCCTAATGGTGATGTCCTTTATTTCTCAACAAGTGAAAATGACCCTTCAATTCCATCTAATGCACGACAAATTATCGTAATCAACGCGACTAATCTTGAAGTAACAGGTTTTAATTTAAGTGACAGTGCTATACCTATTCAGGTTTCTCATTCGACTGGCGCTCAAATTTATGATAATGAGATCAGTGATTTGGATGATAATTCCATTAATCCAATAAGCAGTGGTGCAATTAGAGTCGCAACTTCACCAAATGCGTTGATATATGATAATCTGCTTCAGAACAATGTTATGACAGCCCTCTTTGTCATAGCAAGTGATGGTGCCATTATCAGGGATAATGAACTTCAATCAAATTTGGAAGGGATTAAAGTTAGAAATGCTTTAAATGTAACCGTTGATTCAAATATTATAACAAACACTAACAATCCGGACCGCAATCGCGGACATGGAGTTTATGCTGCTTCCTCTGAAAATTTGGAAATTATTAATAACACTATTTCCGATTCAGATGGTTTTGGAATCCATGATGCCAATCTCACCTCAAATATTAATACTTTAATTAGAGGAAATACAATAACCGGTGGTAAATCCAATGCCATTCATTGGACGGACTCTCGAGAGGCAATTATTGAATCTAACATAATTACTAATAACGCCGGTGGGATTCGAGGACCCTTTGATGCTACAATTAGATACAATACCATCGAGAATTCTGGCCTTGGTATTGATTCACGTAATAATTCTGTAGTAGAAGAAAATGAAATTCGTAATGGTACTACCGGTGTAAGTGCTGCATTTAGCGTAGAAGTGGTTGATAATATCATCACGGGTCATGAGGGAATCGGGGTTAATTTGGGATCGAGCAATGGTCAGACTATCTCCAATAATCAAATGTCCGGTAATTCTGTTGATATTAGATTTTCCGGTAATGAGAATGTGACAGTTACAGATAATGAACTGGAAACCGGAGTCATTCTTTTCTCTTTTTATGGTGAATTTGATGAGTATGATCATACTATTACAGGAAACACAGTGGATGGTAAACCCCTTGTATATCTAAAGGATGAAACAAATCCTGCAATTCCAACCAATGCCGGACAGATTATTGTTTTGAATTCAACCGATGTAATAATCTCAGATTTTACATTTACAAATGTGGCCTCTCCGGTTTCTGTTTTGCATAGTCCCGGAACGCAAGTGAGAAACCTTACAATTGAAGGATCCGGCCAAACAACATCTCAAAACTCTGCTCTTATTGATATTGTTTATTCACACAATTCAATTGTTGAGAATAGTACATTGACTAATGGGATAAGAGGAGTAGGAATTAATAGAAGTGAAGGTGTTACCGTTCATAATAATGTAATCGATAACCCGGAAAGGATTACTTCTTTTCATGGTATTTACACTCAATCCAGCTCTAAAACCGAGATTACTGATAATGTAATTAACACATCTGGTGGAATGAGAGGGATTGAAATCGATGGTAATGGAAATAGTTCTGTTATTTCAGGGAATGAAGTTTCAAATACGATAAATGATGCTGTGGTCATCAGTTTTTCTGATTCGGTTTTGGTAGATAATAATACTATTACGAATGGAGATATACGCGGTATATATCTATCCAGGGCTCTGGATGCGACGATTACCAATAATACCATAACAGGGCATGGATCTCATGGAATTGATTCCGATTTCAATGCAAATATTGCTGACAGGCCGTATTTGGAAGGAAACTATATCGCCAATAACTCCGGCACCGGCATTCGATTATTGGTAAATGAGCTTGAGATGAGAGATAATATTATTGAAGGAAATGAAATAGGAGCCGAGATCAACGAATATTTTGTCCTTGAGGATAATAGTTTTAGGAATAATACTTTAGAAGCATTGAAGATTTCCGATTCAGTTCCCGACAGTTATATAAGCCAAAATATCATAGAAGGAAATGGAAGTGGAATTGCATTTTCAGGGTCGGGAACTTTAATAGCTGGAAATAATTGGTGGGGAGCCGGTTCGGGCCCATCAGGCGGAGAAACTGATCCTCAAACCAATACGGTTGCTAATGGAAGTGGGGACTCCGTTTCCTCCAATGTTAATTTTGACCCTTGGTTATCCACAGCACCCTCAGAGCCAACAGAGCCAGTTGGAGAAACCGTTTTTGAATATGCTTCCTTCTCCATCACATCAGACTCTATTTTTACTGGAAATACTGCGGGAACTATTGTTTTAGTGACGAATACAGGGGATAGTTTAAACTACTATCAGGCAGATCTTAAGTTGAATGATCAGGTTGTTCAATCACAGTCTGAGTTGCTTGGTGCCGGCCAGTCAATATGGGTAAAGATGAATGTTCAGATTAGTGAGCCGGGTACTTATCAGTTATCGGTAAATGATTTGGATACTGAAGATGTGGAAGTCGTTTCCGGATGGCCACAAAAGAATTTTGGAGTAGACAATAATGCAACCGCAGATTTCATAACCGGTCCAAAAACAGAACAGCTTGTAATGGACTGGGAGAGTGTAGAATCATCAACTGTTTCGAGTCGGCCGGTAGTTGTTGATGGAATTTTATACTACGGCATGCTTAATAACCATTTTTATGCTGCCGATGCCAATACAGGAGAAATCTTATGGGAGACGGATACCGGGGAAACCATCCGCTCATCTGCCGCGATTAAAGAAAATTGGGTAGTCTCAGGAAATTCAAACGGTGACGTTTTTGCTTTAAACCGGGATGATGGAGAGTATATCTGGAATAGAGAATTGGGCAGTGATATCTATTCATCACCGGTAATTGTGGATGATGTGGTTTACGTTTCCATCTTTAATGATGATGGGGAATCATTTCAAGCTCTGGATCTAAATACCGGAAGTGAACTCTGGGTGTATGATATTGGTGAAAGTTCTTCATCAACTCCGTCTGTGGTTGATGGCGTTGTGTACGTTGGCAGTAATGATGGAAATTTATATGCGTTGAACGCTTCTAATAACACAGACCCCGAAGACAGATTGCTTTGGATATTCGAAACGCCAGAATCTTTTGGGACTTCTTACCCTGTTGTGGTAGATGATTACCTCTATATTACAACAAGGAATACATTATATTCGATTGAAGCCGAAACCGGAGATTTGAGTTGGTCTGAATCCATACCCGGTTCAAGTATGTCTAACCCTGTGATATCTGATGACCTGATTTATATTGGCTCATCAGATGGAACGTTTTATGCACTTGATATTGATGATGGAGAGGAGATCTGGTCATTTGAACCAATCATCGAATACGTCTCAATCTTTTTTGGTAATTCAGATCCGGTAGTAGCAGATGGGATTGTATATACAATCAATTCATCAAATAACCCTTTTTATCGAACCGTGTACGGGTTCGATTCCCAAACAGGAGACGTATTGGTAAATTATGAAGAAGCAGGTACCATAACTGGCGACCCTTCTGTAATAAATGGGAGGGTTTATGCAGGGTTTTCTGGTGTGGGAATCAGAGTTTTCAGAGAAACAGTACCGGAAGATTTCATCGCAGATGCAAGCCAATCTGAGGTAACCGCAACTCCATTACACTGGGCTGATGGGAGTGATGAATCAACTATAGAAATTACAGTTATTAATGAATTTGGAAATCCTGTAGGCGGCTTAACTTCAGCAGATTTTGAATTCCTTGGTAGTGAAACAATAAGTGTTTCATCGGTTGAAGAGCAGTTTTCTGAAGGGGAATATGAAGCAAACATTTCTAACACAACGGTTGAAAATGTAGTACTAACAGTTGAAGTGAATGGTGTTGCGTTACAAGATCAACCCACAATTGAATTTAAATCAATAAATACAAACTGGTCGGCAGTTAACATTGATGTTTTAATACCCGACATATATGTACAAGCAGTTCATTTTGAAAATGAGGAAGAAGGATGGATTTTAGCCGGCATCTATGGTGATGGAGTAAGGGCAGACGAAACTCAGATTTTAAAAACTGAGGATGGGGGCGAAACCTGGAGTGAACAGTATCATTCAGATGATTTTGCGATGTACGATTTCTTTTTTTTAGATGATCAGAAAGGGTGGACCACAGGTTTTAGTAATATTGTTTTGCATACATCTGACGGAGGCGAAACCTGGATTGAACAAACTGTAGATGGAATTGAGACGTTTCAAGACTTTACCACGATACATTTTTCTGATGAAAACAACGGATGGATTGCAGGTTATGATTTGTTTTATAAAACCGAAAATGGAGGAGAAACATGGACTGTTCAGAATCTGCCCGAGTTTTTTGGGACAAGTGATATCTTTTTTACAGATAATGAAACCGGTTGGGCGGGAGGGCAGTCAACCCCGGGAATAGTTAAAACAGTTGATGGAGGAAGTAATTGGATATCGGATGCTGATACCAGTAGTATTAACGGGTTAACATTTATTGATGATCAAACAGGTTTTGCTGTAGGATGGAATGGCTTAATTTTAAAAACTGAAGATGGTGGAAGCGTATGGGAGCTTTTGACTTCAGAGTCATCAGAAAACTTTCAGTCAGTTTCATTTTTGGATGAAAATAGAGGTTGGATTGTGGGCAATTCAGGCACGATTCTCTCTACTGAAAACGGTGGCAATACATGGAAAATTGAGTATCCGGGGAATTCAAATAAGGATTTATTACAAGATGTTCATTTCATAAATCCTGAAAAAGGGTGGTCCATCGGTCGTTCTGGGTCAGTTTATAAATATGATGCCTCCACATCAGAACCACAACCTATCGTGGATGCATCTTCTTCATCTGTAACAACTACCTCACCTCATATTGCTGATGGAAGTGATGAGGCAACCGTTTCAATAACATTGAGAACATCTAAGGGGCAACAAATCGGCGGATATGAAAGCGATAAGTTCGAAGTAACACTGAATGATGAAAATGCCTCCGCAGGCACGGTTTCGAAAACGGATTCTTCAGGGTTGTATAGTTTCACAGTCACATCAAAGTCTGAGGGAAAGATTGAGGTCACTGTTAAGGTGGATGGGATTACCCTAACGGATCAACCGGTTATTATCTTTGAACCTGAAGCTATTCTCGATGCACCTGAATTGGTTCAAATCTCTGAAGAAGAGTCAGGCATTGTAATTAGTTGGAGTGTTGATAGTGAACAGTTTATTGAATATTACAAAGTATACAGGGGAGGTTCTGTTTCACAATTAAAAGAATTCAATACCGTAAAGAGTGGCAATTTAACCTATGCGGAAACAGATGTTCCGGAGGGAACAACGTTCTACTCAATATCTGCAGTAAATAATGATGGAGTAGAAAGTGAACACTCAAATATACGTAGTTATGTTAATGAGAATGTGGTGGCAAACACAAGTTGGCAGCTTTCGAGCATACCGCTTGGATCAGCAACCGTAGCATCAGAAATGGCAACGATATTTGGTTATTCTAATTCGTATATCACCACAGAATCACTGGAGCATTCAAAAGGATATTGGATAAAAACGAAAACCTTTGACACAGAAATTATTCCGGCTGTAGGTGTAGGTTTAGACAGTACTTCGGTTATTCTTAATAAAGGGTGGAACTTGATCGGAAGTCTCTCTGATACAATTTCTGTAAGCGTTTTAAAAGATGTAGATGAGGTATTGACCAATGCACCTGTTTACAGTTTCTCAAACAATCAATATGAAGAAACAAAACAAATCATACCTAACTCCGGTCACTGGATTTTTGCAAGTGATTCTGGCCGGGTAGACCTTTCTATTTATTCTGTTGAACCTGATCCTACAAAAGGTGCTGAAGCGGGTAAAGTTGAAAGCAAGATTGATGATGGCCCTAAAATAAAATTTACTTCCGGTGATGAATCCTCAGAGATAATAGTAAGTAATGAGTATTTGTCCGCAGAAGATAGGTATCCATTTATGCTCCCCCCGATTTCACCTGATCCTATTTTGGATATCAGAACTACTGATCACACTCGACTAATGAATAATGAGCCCACCCAGCTGGAACTCCGATCAGTAAACTTTCCGGTTCATGTAGAAGTGGAAGGGCTGGAAGAGAATTTTGAATATGCTTACAGGTTAACCGTAGAAAAAGAAGGTGAACAGAGAGCTATCGATCTGGTACCGGGGCAGCCAAATGTTCTGTCAGAAGAATACGATTACATTAGTCTGGAAAAAATACATGTCGACGAATTAATTACCGAACACAAGTTAATGCCAAATTATCCGAACCCATTTAATCCAACAACAACGATACATTATCAAGTCAGGGAACAATCAGACGTAAAAATAGAGGTATACGATGTTATTGGAAGACGTGTACAGATACTGGCTGATGGGAATCAATTTTCCGGTGAATACCGGGTCAATTTTGATGCGCGAAATTTAGCTTCAGGGGTATATTTAATCCGGTTCATAGCCGGAAATCATATGGATGTCCAAAAAATGACACTTATCAAATAGCCTTATGAAAAAAGTATTTTACATACTAATTGTTTTAATGATATCCATTTTGGCATCTGGTTGTGGCGAGTTAACACCCCAAGGCGACAGGGTTAATATTTCAATTATTGTTGCACCTTCTACAGCCGGTACGGTATTAACTTCCGGTGGGGATGAAATTGGTAATACGGCTACTTTCACCGCTATTCCAAATCGTAACTGGCAATTTGCCGGGTGGACAAGCGAAATAGAATCATTCGAAAATCCTCTGGAGATTGAATTGGAAGATGATATAAATCTGATTGCAAATTTCGCCCTGTTCAGTAATGATTATAATTTTGAGCTTAGTGTAAGTGACGAAAATAGTACTATTGATTTAGAATTTGGCCAAATTCCGGGCGCCACGGATGTGTATGATACAGATATCGATCTTGAAGGCCCACCACCACCTCCGGGAAATACACTGTATGCATGGTTTGAAGGTGACGGCCGGAATCTGATTAAAGATTACAGAAATGCATTTACAGATCAAATAACCTGGAAGTTGGAACTTCAGCACGGGGAAGCTGATAGCATCAGGTTTGACTGGACAAGCATAGAAGAGAGTTTTTCAGGTTCTTTACAACTAACTGATCCCAACGGCTCATTTTCAGTGAATATGTTCGAGGAAACAAGCTTGTCAATCGGTTCGTCTGAGTTTGAATCTCTTCAGATTATTTACTCTTTTGATGAATGATAAAGCCAAATAGTGTTCTGTCAATTGTGAAGCTTCTTAAGAAACCCGTCCCGACCATCGGGATTTCCTTTCTGATAGTGTTAATCAACTGAAAATATGCGAGGATTTTTAAAACCGGAGTTCGATTAATAATGTCGTTTATTCCCCCTTTCTGAGGGAACCGGACGGAATGCTATATCGTAAGTGAGCAGAGATGAGAAGGAAGGCTGAAAGCCTGAGATAACTCAGCCCAGAGCAGCGCTCTGGGTAAGATAATGTCCGGGATGGGGAGGCTGAAGGCCTCAAAACAGATCGTCCCTGAGATATTAATTTGCACTATTTCAGGCTTTCAGCCTGCGGTGTGTTCCGTCACCTTGTTACCTATGGCGTTGCCATAGGCTGGGTTATGTCAGGCTTTCAGCCTGTCGAATTCGGATAGAATCAACTTGAAACCTGAGTTCGAGTTAGAACACTTTATTAACCTGATTTACAATCGAACTCAGGTTTAAACGAAAAACATTGTGGGTTTTACCCGTCACCTTGATACGAGACTAAGTCAGAGATATCAAGAATCAAATTTGGTTCTATAGAAATATTTTTGCTACTTCAATAAATTCTGCAATCCCGTATTTCTTTAAACCAGTCTGACTTATGAAATCCATTTATCTTATTCTTCTACTTGTAATTCTTACCCTTGGCACAGCCGGCCTGTTACCCGCCCAAAACCAGTCGGATATTCCGGACCCCACACGTTTTGAGCAGGAGATCAACGCATTTGAGCAGTGGGATACTAAAAATTCATCTCCAAAGGAGTCTATACTTTTCGTAGGCAGTTCCAGCATTAATTTTTGGAATACAGCCGAAGCATTTTCGGATTATCCGGTCATTAACCGAGGCTTTGGTGGATCTCATATTTCTGATCTGCTTCACTACTACGATCAGGTTATCGGCCGGTTTGATCCATCTCTGATCGTCTTCTATTGTGGCGAAAATGACATCGCCTCCGGTTTAAATTCTGATAAAGTATTTGATGGTTACAAGGAGTTACTAAGCCGGATCGAACAGGACTTTCCGAACACTCATTTCCTCTATATCACCATTAAACCAAGCAGTAGCCGGCTGGAGTATACCGAACCATTTACAGAATTTAACCATTGGGTTAAAACATTCAACAAAACAAATGACCGCCTCCATTACATCGATCTTGCTACTCCGCTAACAAATGGAAATGGACGGTCTGATGACTCGTTTTTTGTGGATGATCTACTTCATCTTAATGAACAGGGTTATGAAATTTGGAGTGAGCGAATGGCGGAATTTTTAAAAACTATGGAAGAAAGCGGTCAGCTTGTAAAGCAATGAGAAGAATGAATGCAAGTGATCATTAATTTCCACGTCATGGCTAAATGTGGTTTAAAAACCTTTTGTTAAGAAGTTCACGAGCAGTTTTTGAACCTCTTTTCCTAAAATTAAAGTTATTACCAGATTTAATTTCCTTTTTTTGATGTGGTGCAATTATGGTTCGTCTTTCATCCTTCCTGATGAAACAATTATTTTTTCTCCTTAAGCACCGACAGCCCCTATTCTAACTTTTCCTGCTCGCTTGTAATTGGCAATAATAACTCCACTTGGTGTTACCGTACTTTCTATTAATGTAAAAGCTGCCGGAATCGGCCCATCCTCAAACAACTTTTTTCCTTTACCAAGAGTCAATGGGTGAATGTTGAGCCAGAGTTCGTCCACTAAATCCTTCTTAAGCAGAAGCTGAATAAGCTGTCCACTGCCCCAAACTTGAATGTCAGAACCTGTTGAATTTTTGAGTTTTTTGATGTCGGACAGGCTTTTAAAGAAAACTGTATTTTTCCAGTTTGACTTTTCTCTGGTTGTGGACAAAATGTATTTTGCGCCATCATTAATGGCCGGCCAATTCTCTGCATATTGAGGCCAGTAGTTTTCCCAAATCTCAAATGTTTTTCTGCCCAAAAGATACTCCGCAGGTTTCATCAGTTCTTCCATAACCTGATCACCTTCTTTGTCAGTATTAGGCCAAACCCAGCCACCGTATTTGAAACCACCTGATGGATCTTCTTCAGGTCCACCCGGTGCCTGTATGACACCATCTAATGTAATCATTGATATGACGATTATTTTTCTCATAGTATTTTACCTTTCTGTAATTTATCCTCTGAAATTTGTTTTAAAATCTCTTATTGGTGATGGTAATCGAATGGCAAAGGTGTCAGCTCTTAATGTGTCGAATAATTTTATTGAAGTTTGATGACATCATATAGTTTATCCTAAAGTTAACGATTTGGTTGCGCAATATTTATGCTATCAACTTGCTTTTTTATTCAAACTCCAAACTGTCTCAAATGATGGTCGGAATGTTTATAAACTAATACTCCGATCTGCTCTTTTGTCATCACTCCAAAAAAATCGTGGACGAAATTCGGATTATTGAAATGTTCATATTCATTAATCATTGAAATCCATTTAGATTTTTCGGATTCCAAATCGCCATTGGATTCTATCACTTTGAACTGATCGGAGGTGGGAATGTTTTTGTCAAAAGGCTTGTCGTCTTTTATCATTCTTTTCAATGCTATTTTCCCAAATAGTTTCCCCATAAAGGCCTGTTTATATGTATGAGCATCTTTTCCAAGGATCCACCCATTCCAATACGTATTATGTTTGAGCATTTGAAAAACGTTCATTTTCCCCCATTCAGCTTTATTGTTTTCCTTGATTCCCTCGATTCTGGCGATGAGTTGTTCCCTCATACTTTTGTCGAATATTGTTTTCATATTTTCAATTTTGGTCTACCTGTTTAATTGCCAAACCCTGCTTTTCAAGTGATGTTTTAAAAGTCGGCAGTGATGTTTTTCCTATTCCCTGAATATATCTTACATAATTATATTCTTTTTTGACAGGAGATACTCTTCGTTTACGGACGAATTATTAAGGCTTAAGTACGATTGTCCCCTAAGTCATTGAAGATAAACAATGATTGTAATTAAGATCCCAACTTCAACTGAAGCGTCACATAAAATGATCGGGGAGGGGAGGGGATGATGCCGGGACCCGGATAGCCGGTAGCCCGTCGAGTAAAATACCAAGAGTTTAGCATGTTATTCATGCCCGATTCAAGCGTGAAATTTCTGTGTGTAAACGACAAGGAAAAATCGAGCACATCATAAGCCGGAATTTCGCCGCGAATTCCACTTTGGTTATCATTGAAATTCTGCTCCGCATTGGAAGCGTCTGTGTACTGGCCTGAAACGTATGTGTATTGCAGAGAGCTGACCACGTTTTTATAACCGATGGTAAAACCCGTTTTCATGTTGAGAAGGGGAATAAATTCAACCTCATTTCCCTTCACTCCCGAAATTTCGGAATCAAAGTAGTCGGATTTGGTAAGCGCTGTATTGGCAAAAACAGAAACTGTAAAATCCTGATGATCTTTGCCCAAAAGCGGCAGCACATTTATTTCTGCAAGACTCTCCAAACCATACATAAAGGCCTGACCGATGTTTCCACGGTATCGAACCACGCGCCCGGTTTCTTCTCTTTCTCCGTCGGGATTAGTTCTTGTTTCAGCGCGTAAAACTTCTCCGATACGATTATCATACAGCAATCCAAATCCTCCCAAATCGTACGAAATACTTTCTCCGAAATTTCCGCGAATTCCAACGTCGGCGGTAAAGCCGCTTTCGTCCGTGATTTCTGTATCTACCTGAAAGGTGGGATTGACAATCCGGATGTCGTTAAAAGTGACCGACCGGTAGTTTTGAGAAATATTTCCATACAGCTCGGTCGCAGAATTGGGAAGGTAGCTCAGGCCTAAACCCATCAGCAAGAAACTTCGGTCAAATGTTCGATTGTCGTCAAAGGACTGGTTTTGAATAGGATTTCCGGCAAGATCAAAATTGACCCGTTTGAAGGTTCCCTCGCTCTGTGTTTTGATGTATTCGAACCGAAATCCCGGCGTGACAGAAAAGTTATCTGTTACGTAAAAAATGTTTTCCCCAAACACCGCAAGGTTTCGGTTTGGGAAGGTGAAATCGGATTGATTCGGGTAATCCGGAAATTGTTCATCAGCAAGGGTAAAATCTTCATCTGCTCGTGCTGATCCGGGACCTTGAATGGAGGTATTAGTCGAGTTATAATATTTGCTACCAATCAGAAATACAGCGTTTTTTTCTCCAATTTTGTACCGGTTCAAAAGTCGTGCTTCTGTTCCCCAGTTGTTAAAATTTCCACTGATCAGATCGCGGGGGGCATCCGGATCATCTTCCTGCGAAACACGATTGGTTCGAAATCCCACGGACTTTCGTGAAGCATCCAATCCGTACGCCAGTATACTCAGTCTGGTTTTGTATGAAAATTCGTGCTCAAAATTCAGGGAAATCAGTTTCCAGTTTACATCAAACCAATTTCGGGTTCTGTTGCTAAAGGTCGGGTCGCTATAAAACTGGGCATCGGTCAAACCACCCGGTTGTTGGGCAAGATAATCGAGGTAGGTGAAATCGAGTTCAATCCTCGTTCGGTCACTGAATTGATAATCTGTGTAGAGGTACACATTATTCGATTCAAAATTGGAATTCGGACGAAATCCATCTCCTTTTTTATAATTGTAATAGCCGTAATAACCCCAATTCCCGGTGGTTCCGCTTACGCTATTGAAGGAGGTGAAAAGGTTATCAGATCCCACTGATTGACGTGAATTCACTTCAACGGTTCTATTTCTTACCGGTTTTTTCATCCTGAAATTAACCAGCCCGCCAAACTGGGTTCCATATTGCAGGGAAGCTGCGCCGCGAATCACTTGTATTTCATGAAGGCCTTCGGCGGGAGGTGTGTAATAACTTTCGGGATATCCCAGCACATCGGCACTGATATCATATCCATTCTGACGAACATTAAAGTTGGACGACCGATTGGGATCGAGCCCGCGCCCGCCAATATTTAATTGTAACCCGGCATCATTCGATTCATAAATGTTCAACCCTGATATCTGACTATAAATTTGGCGGGCGTTATTAGAAGATGTGTTTACAACCATTTGATCAAGAGAAATAACCTCATTCTTCTTACCGGCATAAATGGATGTCCCTTCCACTTCACGAAGGCGCTTTAGTGCAAATACTTCATTTCGCTGATCAATAACTGCCACTTCAGACATCTCCCGGGATAATTTTTGAACTTCGATTGATAATTCCCTGCTATCATTGTTCAGAGTTACGGTTTGATTAACAACTTCATAACCAAGCTTATAAAAGAATAGGGTATAGTCACCGGAGGGGAGATCGTCAATTTCAAAATACCCTTCATCATCACTTAAGAATGATTTACCCGCGTTGTTATCATAAATATCCACTCCTTCAACAGGTTCACCGGTTTCTACATTGGTGATGTAGCCTGATATCTGATGTTGCGCTAAGGCAGGCACCGACAGCAGAGTGATAATAATAAACAGACTAAAGTCCTTTAATTTCATCGTCAAAAGGGAGTAACCAGGTTTTGTGTTTTAGTGAAGGACGTATTTCGGTCAAATCAATTTCAGGATTTACATACCGCTGGCTTTGTCGTCCGTTTAAAGCCACGTAACTATCTACATAAATTTCCGGATCTTGAATGCCTTGTTGTTTGTAGTGATCTTCCAGGAAATGAGCATATTCCAAAATAAAATCGGGCTGAGCAGACATTTGCTTCTCCTGAAAACGGGTCAGGAATTGGGTGTTATCTACGTAAAAGCGTTGTTCGGTTTCGGGGTCTACCACCTTGAAATGAGTATAACCGGCTTTTTCCATCAGCATCACACGCCAAGAAAAACGATAGCCCTCTTCTGTCCAAAAAAGTTCCCCGGGATACAATAAATACCGAAAGGGAACCAAAAGCTGAATCAAAAAGAACAGAGCTACAAGGCTCACGGAAGCTTTTCGAATCCAGACCTTTGGAAAGGAATATTCAGCTCCGTTATCAAAAATAGATTTACTGATTCTGAACCATTTGGATATGGTTTCAAGAATTCGGTTATGCAATACTGAATCAAAAAAGATGAGCGCACTGACAATCATGATGTATGGAAACATACCGATCGGGAAAAGTACACGGGTTAGAACGTGAAAAATCACAACCAGAACAAAAGCAAAAATACGGGTGCGTTTGATCAGCAATAAAAAGGGGATGGTTAAATCATAGATGGCACCTGACCAGGCGAATGCATAGTGTGCCCATGTTTGCTGGAGCAAATCACCAAGCAGCGGGATGGAATATTTGGCAGGGAGCCAGATTTGCAGGGGCATCGCTTTAAACAGCCAGTCGGAGTTGAGTTTTGCCAGTCCTGCATAGAAATAGACAATAAACAACAGCAGTTTAATGCCGTCGATGCTCCATTGTGGAACCAGCTGAGATCGAAGTTTTTTATCCCTGTATGCATCAAAAGAGTAATATGCATGAGCCGGTAAAAAAATCATCAGAAAGCTGAGAATACTGATGAAATAATAGTGATTGAGATAGGTGGTTTTGTCCATCAGCTCGATGTAGGTAAAGCTGAGGAAAAATATAATTATGGAGATCCGGTATTTAAATCCGAGGGAGACAAAAAGGGCTGAAAACCCACAGATCAAAAAGATCAGATAAGTCCATTCACCCAGAGGTTGAACCCATTCAAAACCATAGAAGGAAAAGAAAAAATCCGGTTCTATATATAGTGTTTCAATCCAGCCTTTGGCTGCAAACCGAACCATACTAATCACCATCAGCAATCCGAAAAAAATTCGGAAAACAGCTAATGGAGCGGCATGGGTTGATGTATTGAGGTATGACCGGATTGAATCTGCACTCACCGCTTAGTCTCCGTCGGAGTCTACATAATCTACGTTGATGTTTAACGCCTGAAGCATATCCACTTTTAGATTAACAACATTGCGCTGGAGTTCATCGTAGGCGGAAAGCATCAGGGAATTGTCTGATTCAACCTGGGCGGCAAAATCGTTATTCAGTGCTTTCGATTCTTCCCGTGCTACCTCAAACTGACTATTAATCAGAGTAGACAAATCGGTGCCTTCTTTCATCGTATTCAGATAGTTGAGATAGTCGTCCAGACTTTCCCCTTCTGTCTCATTTTCAAAATGATTGCCGTTAAAGAAGTTTATGCTGGCGGTCAACGCTTCATTGAATAATGCTTTTGAAAAGCCGTTGCTGAAATACGCTTCCACATGTGTACTGAGAGGTGAACCGGAAAAAACTCCTGCAGGAATTCCGACTTTACCAGATCGAAGATGTCTTTCGTAATAATAGATGTAATCATTCACCATCATATCCAGCGTAGAGTTTGCGCCGTTGCCGGAATTGCTTACAAATTCATCACGATAGCCCGAGGCCCAGTCTTCCACTACCTGCCCTGTAAGATTATCAATCCGTTGAGTAAGATCTGTGAGGTACGTCCGGTACGTTTCGGCATTAGCGTTGGAGATGTAATAGGTAAGAATTTCGGCATCATTTTCACCCAGTCCGTACAATAAATAATCCAAAGCGGGGAATCCCTGACTGTCGGTTAGCGAAGGCAATTCCAGATTGTACTCTCCCGATTCAATGTTTTGTTCAATCTCATCGGTATTGGTTGGATAGGTATTAAGGTTATCACGAAATCGAACTTGCATGGCTTCACCCATTTCAAACATCGAAACGTGCTGAAAGGCAAGATAAGCTGTTTCCCAAGTATCACGTAGCGATTCAAGATTTTGCTGAGTCGGTTCATCTGAAAACGTTTCAGCGGATGCATGAAGCTGGGCGGTGGTTTCTGAGAAGTTTGAAAATGCAGGGATAATGATGTTATCTGCCCAGGTTACAAGAATAGCTTCACGGTCAAAGTCATCTGCAGACGGTCCCGAAGGTCCGCTATCTGTACAGCTCCAAACGATAAAAACAGTGAGAAGTAAAGCAGCGTATTTTTTCATATTGAATAGTTTTTGAAGCAAAAAAAGCCGGCAATCGTTTCCAAGAGCCGGCCATTTTGCATGGGAGTTATATTAATTGGATGCAGCTTGTTCTACAGTAAAGTCGAACTTGTCTGCAATTTGTTCGGCGAGTTCATCCAAGGTAGAAGTCTCTACATCCCAGAGTCCAAATTCACCGTCATCCATTAAATCCGTAAGCATGCCTTCAACTTCTTCATGAGTGAGGTACGGCTGATCTGTTCCCGGAACGCGGGTAAACTGAAGGCTGTAAATAAATCCATATCCTTCTGATAATGAATGGAAAGCCGAGCCAAGTTCATCATCTTCGATCTGACTTTTACCGGCTTGCAGATAGTACACGGCACGTACGGCAATAACGGTAGAAACAGCTTCCTGGATAATTCCAGCCTGTTCGTCTCGTACTTCATAATCACCGGCAACAATAGCAGCTCTTCCTAATTTAAAAGCTTCATAGATGTCGTCATCAAGCGTAGCAAAATCGTCATCTTCGCTAACCTGAGCGGTGTATTTATTTAGGAAGATGTCATCGTCACCGAGGGTAGCATTTGGGTTTGCCGGATCAGCGGAGGTACCATAAATGTAACCATAGGCTTCGTCCCATTTGTGCTCCATTGTGGTATAGTTGGAACTTTCGGCAGTTTCGCCATTGTCATTTTGTTCCAGGTTGCTGCCTTCATCAAGAACGGCCGGACTTAGGTAGTTATTTAGCATTTGATCGGCCATCAGTCCTCCATTCAGGCTTTTGGCTACCATCTGATTGTATTCAAGTCCATCTCCGTTGATGTACCGCTCACCGGAACCATCAGCAATTTGTCCGGGCACTCCGGGGGCAGCAATCTGATTTCTGTTTGGAAATACTTCATTAACCTGACCGATTAACCAGTCTTCAAAATCGTTTTTGATTTCAGAACTTAGGGATGCATTGGAAGCAAAATAATCGCGGGATGCTGCAACTTTACTTTTGATGCTTTTATCCGATGAGTTCAATTCAGAATCTGAAAACGGTTCTACATCGCCGCCATTTTCATCCTGATTGCGGTACATGTTCAGAAGTAATTCTTCTGTGGTATTGTCGAAATCCAACATAGCACCGAAAAGCTCATCGGCCATTTTTATTCGGGTTGTTTGACCGGAAAAAGAAACGGTAGATTCGCTATTTCTGGAAAATTCGTAGTTTGCGGGAACGTCAATTTCGTCCGTATTACTGTCAGAAATATCACACGAAATTAATAATGTTGCCAACAAAGAGAGCAATAAAATTTTTGAAGTATTCATTGTTATTTTTAGAAAATGATTTTGTATTTTTATTTAGATCAATTCTAAGGTAAGAGGTTTCCAACAGCAGGTCAAGTCTTATATAGATTCAATCTAAATAAATTTCAATTCTCTTCCTGACATGCTTTTTTGGAATGCGCCCATAGTTTTAGGGACTACGCTGAATCCTTCTTTTCTACCTTTCTGACCGTTTGCATGGAGTAGTCTCCAATAATCCTGAGAAGAGTAGGGGATAGTTTCAATATCGCGAGAACGACGGTAGAAATTGGTTGAGCTGGACGGTTATATTAATGCTCTGTCATAGTTCCTTCAATCTGATTTATAGTATAAATATTGATTCAGCATAATCCTTGAGCGTTGGTGTATTTTCACTTCTAAAGCTTTCAGGTTGGAATTTATACGTAATTTGTACGGGTTTAAGTTGACTAATGATAAAAGGAGAAGAAGTTATATTGAGGACCAGAGTTGAAGTGTACGGTGGTTTCATGAGCTTATTACTCACGGTCATCTACTTAATCAAACTGACCCTAAACTTATGTCATACCATTGGGTGATAAAAAGAACGATCAACACAATAACTACCACTGTATGAAATA
Organism: Balneolaceae bacterium; assembly: GCA_040876545.1. Classification (GTDB taxonomy): domain Bacteria; phylum Bacteroidota; class Rhodothermia; order Balneolales; family Balneolaceae; genus SW132. Next base: position 153,687 of record JBBDPF010000033.1, read on the forward strand.
GTCGTTTTCGTATAAACGCAAGACTAATAACCAATGAAATGAGGATTAGGTTTGGAATAGATTCTTTAAGAGCAGAAATAAGGTCCAATCCGGACATTAGTTGGTTACCAAAGAGCTGGGCAATATCGACAAATATATAAGTAGCAAATAATATCCAAAAGTATGAACTGTTACTTTCATAGAATACTCGCAAATCTATTCCTTTTTCCGGTACTTTGTCGGGAAGTACGGCGGCATTGATTAAAAAAAGGAGTACCAATGTAATAGCAACCGGCACAAACCCAATAAGTACTTTGTAAGAAGTCTCGTTTTGAAACATATAGAAACTCCACCAAAATTTTAAAACCACAATTGCAGCAAGCAGTGCAGTGGCGAGTGGAAGCCAATCCCATTCCACCCGATCACGGGCCCTTAGAAGTCGGTGGAAACTCGTTGCGAGATCAGCAACGGCAAGACCAACAAGGACAGAAACGAGCGGGATTAGGTATTCAAATGAATTCATAAATTTATGGTATGAGCAGTTTAACGGTTTGATAAATAACCGGCACCGAGGTAATGTTTTTTTTGTAGACGCTTCAAGTGAACAAAGTTAAACTCTATTTGCCATTATTACATATAAAAAACATTCCACTTATGACCATTCAGGTCGGCAAAACCACATCCATACCATTTCCCTTGAATTTTCTGTGGTTTGTTGAAAATGGTCCCACCTGCTTTTTTTACGGCCTTCGACCTTGTTTTAAAACCTGTTACGTTTTATCAGGAATCCATTCGAAGTTTGTGGTTTTCGGGAATCGGTTCATAACCTCTCGCAACTCCGGGGTTGGTGTGCCCAATTTCCTACTGTCCAGATTTAGCCAGGCACCATCAACGGTGATTTGGGCCGTTTTGATACCGTCTTTGCCTTCCTTAAAAATTTCATGCAGAAAGCCCCAGCGGGAGCCATCCTTGCGCATTGTTGTCAATGCACATGTGACCGTAATAATGTCAAGTAAATTTATTTCTCTCAGGAATTTAGTTTCTTCCCGGAACAAGATAGGTCCAAAACCCAAGCGGCCGATCTCGGTAATGGGGAGATCGAAATCAGAGAACATTCCGACCCGTGTCTGGGCGGCATAGTCGTTGTACACGGAATGACGCATGTGGCGGTTGGGATCCATATCCGCCCATCTCACCTCATAAGTTTTGCTGTATGCTTGCATTAAGGAAATATGTCAGATTAGGTTACAATAAACAAAGAGTAATAATAAAAGAATATAAAAAAGCGATGGATCTATTCATATACATAACATGTCGGTACAACGGTTTGGTGGTTATACTTCGATCACAGGATATTTTAGGAGGTCCAAACCCGGTAGAAACGTTTAGTGCTTTTGATTTTTACTGATTAATTTCATTTCTAATGTCATCACAGCTGCGGCAATCAGCATATCATTAATTTCCACACCATGACTCGATCTGAACTTCTTCATTAGTTTGAACGCTTTTTCCGACACTGCCTTAGTTACGAATTCGATCTGTATACCAGACAATAATTCATCAACTATCTTAAGATCTTTCTTACTTCGGCATCCTGCGTACAGTTCCATCGCTGTAATTACACTGACAGTAATTGTGTAATTTTCTTCAAGTTTTGCCATTGTTTGAACAGCATCAGGTCTGTCTAAACTAAAATCGATGAGAATATCTGTATCAACAATTAGAGGTTGAGCTATAATTGCTCTTATTTATCCCAACGACTTTTACGTAGTTCCCGAACCCACTTTGTACTGTCTTGCATCTCTTCCCGATCTTTCCACATTTCCCTGAACGAACTTTCGAGTATGGATTTCTTTTTAGGTGAGCTGGAATCAACTGGTTGTTGGATATACTTTTGGGATAAATATTCGACAAAATCTGCCGCTTCTTTTTGGGCTTCAGATGGAAGTTTCTTGATTCGTTTTATGAGTTCTTTTTCAGACATACTTAAATGTAATTGATCTAAATCACATTTAAAACGAACGAATAGGGAAAGGAGTATAACGGCTTGGCAAATAACCGGCGTGGCTAAGTACTTGAATGTAAGTAACTAAACGCAAATGTGTCCGCTTGATTTGCATTGTTATAAAGCGGATATGGTTTGGCATTAAGTATTTCGGATTTTCCATTTAGTAATCTCCACTTGCCCATTTTATTGTAGGCTCAATCCATTGTTTTAATGGTTTGAATAAAAACCCGTGACCTAATCCTGTTTCCAGTTCGACTTCTTTAAAATGTTCGATTTCACAAGTTGAAGTTTTCATTCTCCCCTCTGCAGAAACCCCAAATGGATCGGATTTATCATATATCGTTAGAATATTACCGCAAAAATTAATATCAGGAATATTTTCAATATCGCTATTTCTAAAACTTGCAATAAAAACGAAATTTAGATCTGGATTATTTGCTAAAGTTGATACATACTGAGCAATATATCCGCCTTTTGAAGTTCCTACGATAGTAATATTCCTTGGTTTTGTACCATTTGTGATTAAACTGTCAATTTGGGTTACAATTCCAATAGCATATTCTCGTGCATTAACATTTCCATTCCGTTTTTCACTAATTACTTCAAATCCGCTTTTTTCAAATTCGTTGATTATTTCCAAATATTCAGTTCGACCATATTCAGGATGTAAATCATTTAATTCGTTTACTTCTAAAAATCGGTTGTGTAAGAAGAAAATATATCTCTCGTCATTTAAATTTTCACATGCAAACAACGGTGAGCAAAAAAAGAGTAACAGGAGAAAATGTATTTTTATTAACGAATATTTATTGGGCTTTTAAAGCCAAATTTTGAAAAAATAATTGTTTTCAGCTTTATAACGGCTCCGAAATTATACCACCATCTGCTCAATCAATTGCTGGTAAAATATATTTTGGTATCATTTGATTCGGAGGAGTACTTTTACCATATAGTTCATATGAATTATAATTTCCTCCAGTAAAAACTGTGATCATATCGTAGTCAGGCCAAATATTTATTTTTTGACCTCCATTACCCGACGCCATATATGAGTTATATTGCTTCCCATCCATAACAAAGTATTTGTGTTCCCAAAGGTAGCCAAACTCGGAAGAATGTTCTTTAAATGTTTTTCTTACCCAGTTTTCAGGCAGAATTTGCTTCCCCTGCCATTTGCCACCTTTCATATACATTGTTGCGAGTTTAACAAGATCTCGCGGCCGAAGATACATTTGACTAAACGTTTGTTGGCTTGAGGAATCAGGATCAAATCGCCAATCGTAATGGGTGATACCCATAGGCTTAAAGAGTTGTTCATCTGCAAATTCTTCAAGGGTTTTGTTGGTTGCAATCTCAACAAGCCGACCTAAAGTTAATGCTACACCAGTGCAATAGGATGGTATTTTGTCCGGCTTAGTAACTACCGGTAAATCAAGGGTGTATTTCACCCAATTGCTACTGTTCATCATCTGTTGTTCATTACCAGCACTTTCCGGATTGTTGTTTTCACAATCCAACCCGTGGCGATAGGTTAAAAAGTCCTGAATAGTGATACTTTTTTTCTGGTCATTCATATGATCAAAACTTTCATATTGATCCTTGAAGTAAGGTAAGAGTTGATCCTGCTCGTTGTCGATGGCACCAGCTTCTATGGCTAACCCCACAAGTGAACCTATGAATGCTTTAGTCGCTGAACGCAGTTGATGCTCCGTATTTCTTTCATATCCATAAAAATATTCTTCAAGCACCAGCTTTTTGTCCTTGTAAATTAAAATGCTGTGGACATCGGGATGTTCGCCTTTAATGGTTGCTACAACCATTTCTTTGATACGTTCTTCCTGTTCGAAAGCACTGTTGATATGTCCGGTTTCAAGGCCATCATTCATTTCTTCTGGAGTGTGATAGGTATAGCTTTCGGAATGATCAAACAACTCTTTACGTGGATACATCACCAATTTTGTAATATCAGTTGTGATCAACTCAAAGGATTGGCTATCAACCGTATAGCCTTTAATATTCCCGTGATCGTTCCTTTGAAAGATCACGGGGGTATCCTGAACATTGGAAAAGGTATCCGCCGCGACATGAAATAATGGATACTTAGCATTGTCAATAACGGCATATAGCGCAGTATCCATGGGTGAAGCCATCATTTTTATCGTCGATTCTGATACGTATTCATATTTCCCTTCATATTCCAAAAGCTGTTGGTATGATTTAGATGATTGAATTTGGTTTTGCATCGATTTCAAGTCCATTTCACAATATGGACACGTTCCACCTTCATGGAACTTCTCATTTGTTTCATGAGCTTGACAATCACATGGAGGGCAATAAAATATTGACGTCTCTTGACCTGATGCTGAAAAATTAATGGCAAGGAAAAATGGTAAAATTAAAAGTACTTTTGGAATGGTCGATTTTTTAGATCTCAAAAAAGGGATCGCAAGAGGGTAGTAGCATTTCTTGGAATTAAGCGCCCAAATAATATTAATCAACGTAACAATAATAGTATAAGGAACAACAGTGATGAAAAAGAAAAACCCATAGCCCTGAACCGTTACCAGAGCCACTAATGCGAGTGCAAATAGTATGGTCATGGTGATATGAAAATTGACGATCTTTCGTCCGTGGTGGTCGTAAATGGGGTTGTCTTTGCGCTTGTGAATCCAGAGAAACATCGAGATGAGAATATTGAAAGTAGGGACGGTTAAGCCCAATAATGGTGTGCCATGTAGCAGCAGAAGCCACTTCTTTTGAATAGTTTCTTCTTTGGGATCATCCAGTACCAGCAGATCATCTACACTAATATCAAGGGCGGCAGCTAATATTTTTACTGTTTTCAGATGAGGATTCACCTCCTCTTTTTCAATGCGTTGAATAGTGCGGGTGGTTATGTTGGTCATTTCCGAAAGCTCGGCTTGACTATATCCTTTCGATTTTCGCTGATAAACTAGGTTTTTTCCTATTGATTGATTTTCCACGATTCATTTAATAAGATTGCGACTTTTGTCTGAAGGAAAGCTACGATGAATAGTAAGTTATTTACACGACATTTAGGTGTCACCTTGCTGTCTTTTATTAATCTGTTGCTAATTATTCTATCAGATTCGCAAGACGAATAGAACGGGTGGTATACAACCCAGTAAATAAGCGGCGCGGCTAAATTATTGAAAGTAAGTAACTAAACGCAAACGTCTGCTTGATTTGCTTTGTTAAAGGTCACTGGCACGTCGAAGCGTAGGCAGATCATGACCAACGATTGCCTCAAGGTTCTCAGTAATTTTTTCTGCACTCCAATCCCACCAAGCTATTTCCAAGAGCTCTTTTATTGTGACTTCATCAAATCGATATTTAATAACTTTAGCAGGGTTACCACCTACAATACTGTATGCTGGAATATCATTGGTTACTACGGACTTGCTGGCAATAATTGCACCGCTACCGATTTTAATTCCTGGCATTATTGTAGATTCATAGCCAATCCAGACATCATGTCCAATTTTGGTATCCCCCTTGTAGGGCAGTTCTCCCTCTTTTGGCATTACTTTTTCCCACCCGTTACCAAATATTTGAAACGGGTATGTGGAAAAACCTGAAATCTTATGGTTGGCTCCATTCATAATAAATTCCACATCTTTTGCGATGGCACAAAACTTTCCAATAATCAACTTGTCGCCAATAAATGGAAAGTGATAGAGAACATTATTTTCAAACCGATCCGGACCTTCAGGATCATCATAGTAGGTGTAGTCACCCACAATTATATTTTCCGAAGAAATAAAGTTCTTCAGATATCCCACTTGAGGAAAACCTTTCATGGGATCTTTATCTTCAGGGCTTGGACCTTTCAAATTGCCTCCATTTTGTGACTTTTAACGATCCAGCGCATAACGGCACGGAAATTATGAGTTAATTAACGGCTAAAAATTCAAAATAAGCAACTCTGAAAATCGAAGCTACATCCGCGTCCCCAGTTGATGCGCTTTTGTTATTTTACCTATCTTAGGGTAAACAAACCAATCAAACTATGAAAATATCAAGAATATACTTAGATACATCTGTGATAGGCGGTTGCCATGATATAGAGTTTGCGACATGGTCTAATGGGTTGATGAAAGATTTCAGGTTGAAAAATTATCAACCGGTTTCATCCCAGTTAACTTTTGCGGAAATAAGTAAGGCACCACAGCGGGTTCAAGATACTTTAACGGTGCTCATGGATTATGGACCTGAGGTTTTGGAAATTACTAAGGATGCTTTAGCACTATCAGAGGAGTATTTGAATCGGAAAATTCTTACCCCAAAATTTCGTGATGATGCCTTGCACATAGCTTTAGCCTCGCTGGCAAATGTGGATGTTTTGGTTAGCTGGAATTTTCGCCATATTGTACATTATGATAAGATTCGTCTGTTCAATGCCGTTAACATTGAAAACGGATTGAAATCTATTGATATTTATTCACCACGTGAGGTGACCAATTATGAAGAATAAAAAATTCGATACAGTAAAAGAAATTCGGTCTATAAGGGATCGAAACTATGAGGAGACGAAAAATTTATCTCAAGAAGAGTTGTTGGAGTGCTATAAAAAGAGAGGAAGGGTAGCTTTAGAGAAATTTAGAAAAAGCTCAAAAGTTTCAGGTTAATCTACTTTCGGGAAGGTAAAATAACGGTTTGGCGCATAAAGGGGCGTGCAAAAAGACGCTGAATTAGATTTAAAATGTACTATGGAAACTGACAAATCTAAACCGGCAGCCAACGGCGAGGCACGTCCCACTTAATGCGCTGGTTATACCCATTTTTAACCAAGATCTTTTCGCATTATGTAATCTTTCTGTTGCTCTTCTCTCATTAAAAAATCGTGGCTGCCAGTCTTTTTAAACCCTTTGTGTTCATAGAAAGAAATAGCCTTTTCATTATGCTCCCATACTCCCAACCAGATATATCTTTTATTTCGATCATTAGCGGTTGAAATTGCTTTTTCTAATAGTGAGCTACCTAGGCCTTGGCCTTGAAACTCTTTTCTGAGATATATCCGTTCTATTTCTAATCCGTCCTTATCTTGGAATTCTGTCTGTGCCTCGTTTTCATTGACTTTAAGATATCCAGCCAGGTCTCCATTACTATATAGAAATAAAAAAAGAGAATTGGGATTTCTTACTTCCTTTTTGAGTTGCTCATTATTTAATGAAGATTCCAGATATGCAGCCATTGTTTCGGGGCTATTCATATCCGCAAATGTTTCATGGAATGTTTCTTTAGCTACTTCAGAAAGAAGTTCAATATCAGATAATGTACAAGTCTTAAAATCCAGATCCATTGGTATGCTTAGTATTTTTAATAGCAGTTTTTATTTAAAGGATTACCTATGTAAGGAAAAAAACTAACTTCACAATGCGATTACACCTAAACTGTGGTACAGTCAAGCAATTTGTTTTGGCATTGAATTTATTTGCAAACAAATTTTGTATTGATACCTATTGATCGATTAACATTAACCATACAGGAATTAACCAGAATAAATATATTTTTTTCGAGAACATTCATTTACGCTGTATTTCTGATATTGGCATTGGCTTTAAATGGGCTAATTGGAATTGGAACAGTATTAATCGTTTGTTTCCGTGGACAATCCTTGATTGGTTTATGCCATTAACTAAAAAAGTATTCAACGGTATCCTGGCGCAACCAATTAAAACATCAAAGTTTGATAAAGATAACACCATTTAAAGACCATCATCTGACTTGAATGTCAATACTTTTGAAATGATAACTTCATAGCCGCTATACCATTTTTTGTAATTTTGCTTCGCTTTTTGATGATCGGGATGATTTGAAAATGTTTTTAACGCATCTAAGCTATCCCAATAGTAAACGACCGACCTTTTGTTTTCTTCGTTATTTGACCATCCCTCTTTACCCAAAAATCCCGGATTAGAGTTGGCGACTTGGTCTATGATATCATTCAAACGCTCAAACTCTGAATCATAGTTCTTCATTCGAAAAATAAACGTAGCTGAATAAACAGAAGATTCGCCATTGATTAGCTCGCTTATTTGTTGAGCACTTCTTTTCATATTTTGTGTCTGTTTTAAATTGGTAAAAAGAGGCATAACGTGTATTTGTCCGCATAATAATCCAAAACATTCATTCCTCCAATTCACTTTGGATTTTGTTCCGATAAAGACAAGAGTGCAGGATAATCAACACCGAATAAAAAATTATTCGGTGTTAGAAATTTGACCTGTTCATAGATCAAAAAGAGTATGAAAAAGAAAAATTGATCGATCAACTAAAAGAGGAGATAAGGAGACGGAATTATAGCAATAGCACCGAAAAAAACGTATTCGCAATGGATTATTCGCAGCATGAAATCAGTTATCATGGCAAAAGTAACGTAGTGTCTTGTCAAGACTAAAGAGGTGGGTGAGACCTGACAGCATACCGGCGTTTTTCCGGTTTCTGTCAGCGTCATTAACTTTAAAAGAAGGTGTCATAAGGCAATTTTCTCACAAAACCCAACGCTCAGATCCAGTAGGTGCTCAGACAGGTTTCGACCGACATTTCATATTTGACTTAACAGTAGGTTCACGATTTCCTTTTGGGTGGCGAAAGCCGATTTAAATCCTTGTTGAACCTCAATGTTTTGGACATACCAATCTCCATACTTTTTCTCATTTGGGAACTCCCAAAGCACTTTTCCATTGGGGTTGATAACATTGAAATCCTTCAGCGGTATACTAAGTCCCTTTCCGATCCCTTTTACTAACGATTCTTTTTGGGTCCAGATTTCAAAAAACGTTTCGGCTCTTTCATCCCCCGCGTAAGTCATCATTTTTTGGAATTCAATCTCAGAAAAGTGACGTTCACCAATTCTTTCTATATCTACGTTTGTATCAATCGCCTCGATATCCACCCCAATTTCCGTAGTTGAAAAACCCAGAAGCAACCGGTCGTCGGCGTGAGAGATATTAAAAAAGAGGTCCATCCCACACGATGGTTTACCGAAAGAATCCGGTATAATATTCACTCTTTCCGGAGTGCTATCAGTATAATATGCCAGTATTACTTTAGTGAGGTATCGTCCAATCACAAACAGATCATGATCTTTGCGGAACCGGAATCTCTGTGCCCGGTTTTGTTCATCTTCGCTCAGTAAATATTTTGAATAGTCTTTTAGCCCGTTAAAAATATTCCTGCGTATTCCCCACAAGTGTACATCTTGTTCTTCAAGCTTTCCAACTCTATTTGATAACACCTGAGGGTCGAAAATATCTTCTACATTTTGATGATAGATTGTTGACACAACTCAGGATTAAAGGGTTACTTTTTCCCGGTGGTTCAGTTTTTCAGACTTCGCAACAACTGAAGATTTATTTGTATCAGGAACTGCCGGTTGCGACTCCCAAATCGATCGTATCACTTCAGCAGTACCGTGTACGTAAGGTTGTTTAAACATCTCTCCGCTCATGATAAAACCATCGTCTTCGATCAGATGGATATTGAGATGTCCTTTTGTGAATCCTGCCCAGTCCGATGTGGGATCCGATGAAATTTTTTCTGTCACCTCTTTAGATAACAACAGTTCAACATCTGCTTTAAAATCTCTCTTGAGTTTGGATGTGTAATTATCAAGAGCAACCCTGTTTGCAAGTTCTACATCTCTGAGGGCTGCAGGCATATTTATATTTATGAAGTCCTTAGTTCGTATATACATATTGAACGCTTTAATTTTGGATTTGAATGCTAACCTGTCGGTGATTTTGTGCCATAAATATCTGACTGACTGGGTAATTGATTTACCAAGCTTTGATTTGTGATTCCCTTTTCTTTGCTTGAATGAAATTTTTTTAAATGATTTTATAACCTCTTCATCCAGCACATTTGTAAAAGCAGGTGGCTGTGGGTCAATCATCACAATGGGGTCATAGGTTTCGCCCATCTCATCCAGTTTTTTCGCAATCTCCATTGAAACCAATGTGCCATAACAGTACCCACCAAAAGAATAGGGCCCGGTGGGCTGAACTTCTTTCATCTCTTGTATGATTCGGTCAGCCATGGCTTCAATACTGGTCAAAGGATCCTCTTCGCCGGATAGACCCACAGATTGAACACCATAGAACGGACGATCTTTACCAAGCAACTTAGCCAGTTCATAGAAGAACAATACATTTCCGAAATGTCCATGAATACAGAAGAAAGGCCTTTCTATGCCTTCAGCCTGAATTTTAACCAGTACAGACGAATGGTCTTTTTTGGGTTGAACCTTTTTTACTTCTGAAACCTCCGGCTCTATTAACTCCGCAATCTGTTCGATGGTAGGAGCCTCAAACAATGCCGATAATGGCAAACGAATGCCCAGTTTCCGTTTTAATTCATCAAAGAGTTGTAGCGCGACCAACGAATTGCCACCCAGATCAAAGAAATTATCATCTTTTTTGATGTGTTCGATTCCAAGAAATTCCTCCCAGATAGCCGTCAGTTCATCTATTATATTTCTTTTTTCGGAACCTTGCTTATCTACATCATCAATTGTGTGTTCATTGTTTGTTTTTTGGTGAAGGCCTGATCCCAATATTTCCGGATCAACCCAACATCGTACCCTCTGAAAGGCATACGTTGGGATCGGTATTTTATAGACGGGGTTCTCTTTGTATACCCGTTTCCATTCCACCGGGTAACCACAAGACCATAGCCTCCCCAGTGCGGCCATTGCAAAAATATTGTCATCTTGCGACTGTTTAGGATGTCTCATTGATTGGACTACAATCTGGTTTAGTGATATTTCAGGATGTTGTTTTGCCAGGGTTGTGAGTGTATTACGAGGACCTACCTCCAGTAAGATCCACTCCGGCCTGTCAAATAACTTTTCAACAGCCTCAGCAAATCGTACGGGTTGTCTGATATTATTCATCCAATAATCAGGGGTTGTGAGTTCATTCGGGGACGTCCAATCAGCCGTAACAGTGGAAATGACAGGTATTGAGGGAGGGGAGAAGGTCACGGTAGAAACAAAGTTACGATACTTTTCCAGCACCGGATCCATCATATGTGAATGGAACGCATGCGAGGTTTCAAGCAAGCGGATGTGTACGTCCATTCCATCAAAAATATTTTTTAGGTCTTCAATGGCTTCTGTATCACCGGATACAACACAGGATGAGGGGGTATTGATGACTGAAATCGACAGTCTCTCATTCAGATACTTTTCAACTTCGGATGGTGGCATCATCACAGTCAACATGGATCCCGGTTCCAGTTCCTGCATAATACTGCCTCTCATAGCGATCAGTTTAAGGCCGGTTTCCAGGTCAAATACTCCGGCTATGCAAGCTGCGGTGAACTCACCCATACTATGGCCAAGCACGGCCACCGGCTTTATCCCGAGATCCATCCAGTACATAGCCAGCGAATATTCAATGGAAAAAATTGCGGGCTGTGTATATACTGTGTTTTGTAACTGATTTGTTGCCATTTCTTCATGGCCCGACTCAGGAAATATCACGTTCCGGATATCCACATCAATGATAGGCATCAATATCTCGGCACAATTGTCGAGGTGCTTTTTAAAGAGTGAATTAGATCGATACAAATTCAGGCCCATATTTACATATTGCGAAGCCTGACCGGGAAACAGAAAAACAACTTCTCTGCCATCAGCGTGATCAGAAAACGTTTTAACGGAAGATGCAGGAAGTTTTTCAAGCTTTTTAATTGCATCATCCCGGTTTTCAGCGATGAGAAATCGTTTATGAGGAAACTCTTTTCTTCCTGTTTGAAGTGTATAAGCTACATTTGGAAGGCTTGTGTTTGGAGACGTTTTTAAAAATTTGGCGAGTTTTGCAGAGTAGTCATCCAATGCAGATTCTTTCTTTGCTGAATAGGTTAAAAGCAGTGGCCATTGATCTTCAACGATTGGCTTTTTAATGACCGGAGCTTCCTGGAGAATAATATGTGCATTGGTACCTCCCATACCCAAACTGGTCACCCCGGCAAGTAACGGAGATCCATCTTTGGACTCCCATGTTTTCAGGATGGTGTTTACATAAAAGGGGCTGTTTTCAAAGTCAATGGCTGGATTCGGTTCGTCAAAATTGATGCTTGGAGGGATCATTTTATGCTTTAAGGCCATCACTGTTTTTATCAATCCGGCAGCTCCGGCACCGGCATCAAGGTGGCCGATATTTGGTTTTACCGAGCCAATACCACAATAGCCCTTACGATTAGTGAACGCCTTATAGGCTTTTGAAAGAGCCCTGATCTCAATTGGATCGCCAATAAATGTACCGGTACCGTGCGTTTCCACATAAGAAATATCATCCGCATTGACCCCTGCATTTGCAAGTGCCTCCACAATCACATTTGCCTGTCCGTCTACGCTTGGCGCGGTATAATCTGTTTTCTTTGCGCCATCATTATTTATCGCTGAACCTTTAATGACCGCATAAATAGTATCATCGTTTCTTATAGCGTCATCAAGTCGTTTAAGCAGTACAACCCCCGCACCATTGCCGAAGATTGTGCCGGTTGCTTTGGCGTCAAACGCTCTGCAGTGTCCGTCTTTTGTAAAAATACCGCCTTCCTTATGTAGATGTCCCGCTTCGTGAGGAACCCATACGGCAACTCCGCCTGCAAGTGCCATCGTACATTCTCCATTTAAAAGACTTTGTATTGATAAGTGAACCGAAACCAGGCTGGATGAACATGCTGTCTGGACCGTAACAGCGGGGCCGTTCAGGTTTAGTTGATAAGATACTCTGTTTGCCAGAAAGCTGTTATCATTGCCTACAACAGATGGAAGAAATTCTGTGTAAAAACGATTGTGGACTCCGCTGAAAATCATGTAAGAATTAATAGCGCACCCCCCAAAAACCCCAACCGGTTCTTCATACGCATGGGGATTATATCCTGCGTCTTCGAAAGCTTCCCAGCAACATTCAAGGAACAGTCGTTGTTGAGGATCCATCATCGAACCTTCTCTGGGAGTATATCCGAAAAATTGGGCATCAAACTTGTCATAGTCATCCAGAATGGGAGAAACTTTTACATAATCAGGGTCTTTCAACAGTTCCGGATTCACTCCGGAAGCAATAATCTGTTCATCATTCAACTGTGTAAAACACTCTCTTCCATTTTTCAGGTTCTCCCAGTATTCATGGATATTCTTCGCCTTGGGAAACCGCCCGGCCATTCCAATAATTGCGATATCAAAAGCACTGTTTGTAGATTTATTATTCAAATTTCCCCTCTTGTTTTTAAGCTAACGTGTATTTTATTCTCTCTGTCTGAATCGGTCTCTTCTGGATGCGGCTCTTTTTATAATCTTGCTGAAGTCAGTGTCTTCAGCTGGCGTTTCTTCAATTAGATTTACCAATGACTGAATTGTTGAATGCTCAAAAAGACTTACAATCGTCAGGTTTTTGTTGAACCGCTCATTTAATTGCGAGAGCACCTCAACGGCCTTTAACGATGTGCCCCCCACATCAAAAAAGTGTTGATCCGGTCTAATGCCTGTTTTATCCAGAACGTTTTCCCAAATCTCAGTTATTATCTGAACTGTATCTTTTTTAATTGGGGATGATGATTCCGTTGGTAGAGTGGTTGGGGAATGTCCATTTGAACTGAGCAGATGAGTAATCTTCAAAGTATTATTCAAAGACTGTGCTATCTGCTCAAAGATCAAACCATTATGTTTTACAGGTATTTTTGGGGTAGGATCTTTAGCCCGACCGTTGGCTATCTCGTTAAACGACGTACTTTTATCAGGATTGTAACTCAGCTTGCTAACATAAGCCGAAGATGTCATATATCCTTTGATTTTTGGAGAGAAGTTCTCTGAAAAATCTTCGAATACGGATGTAAGAAAATTCAAGGCAGGTTGGTTTTTTTCGGACTTTTGAAAATTGATTTGAACAGAATCTATTCCTTTTGCAATAGCCTCTTCACCAACTGATTTCAACATTTTATGCTCCACTCCCCGCCCAAGTATTCTGCAACTCAGCATAAAAGAATCGAGTACAATCCGATCTGATAATGTTTGATATAGCACAGCCCCAACCAGCCCATAGTCTCCAAAACGGTCTTTTACCCTGCAAATTTTGCACGTAAAACCACCCGTTTTTAACAGTTCTTTAATCTCCTCTTGGGATCGCCGGATAGTCGTGAAATTGAACTGGTTAGTCCGGTAGGTAAGTTGAGAAACTCTGCTGATCTCTTTCGGTCTGGCATTTTTTATACGAATATCGAGATTTAAACCCTCAATAAATTCCTTCAAGGAAGAACTTTCATTTTTGTAACCGGATCTCTTGATATTGTCTTTATAAAGCTTCGTTCTTTGTTGGTCCTCATCAGTCTTTTTCAGGGAATCGAAAGGCCACACGTGCTCCAGAAAAGATGTGATTTCTTCCGGTTTTTTGGGCAGATTGAGGGTTAATACTTCCGGACAGTTTGCCCTCACTTCAGCGCATTCTATAGGATTATCATCTATAAAAATAAAACTGTCAAGCCCCAGGCTCAGCTCTTCAGACAGCTTCTTAATATTTTGGGATTTAGCTTCCCAGTTAATTTTGGATCCGACAATATCCTCCTTTCTGATCACCATATCAGGCCTTTCAGAGAAAACGCTATCAACATCTTCTTGCACATTTTTACTACAGAGGCAGAGGATCTTGCCGGATTTCACTTGTTGCAGCATGAAGTTCTGAAGGGTTTTATAGGGTTTGGAAAGACTAATCCCTTGCGGTCCCACCTCACCACAAACGTCCCCCCAGAGGGTATTATCGCAATCGAGTACAACAACTTTGTACGGTTTCCTTTTACCGGCAAGCACTTTTCTAAAAACGGACGTTGCCAACGCTGTAAAATATTCACGCTTGTATGGGATATGACCGAGCTGATCTCGCTGTGCATCATAGTAGTCATCCACAGGGTATTTCCTGTTTATTTCCGAGGATGTGGTTATAAAAATATTGGAGTGTTCTGAAAGATTGTCCTTTATGAGTTGTTCATATACAGATTGTTGATCAGGTGTGATAAATGAATCCCTGGAATTTCGGGTAATCGTCAAGAACAGAGGTGATTTCGCATAAGAAGCGGATATTGCCGCATACTCACAAAGAGAGTGAATGTTTGCAACAACATGAAAATCGGTGGAAGACTCTGCTAAATTCGACAGGTTCCGTGTCCAGTCATCGAATTTTATAAACACCATTCTTGCATCATTATCTGGGTGATTAAGTGAAGAATGTTTGTTCAACAGTTCCTGAAAAACCTGGTCATATAAGGAAAAATGAACCACTGTTTTGAATCCAAATTTTTCACTCCAGAATTCGAAAGCGTCTTCAATAGGATTACAAGTAAAAGTTGAAGCTATTGAGAGTCTCATAGGTGACAGATCTGCCTCTTGGTTTTCCATTTAGAGTTTGGTTCATAATTGATGGTGAAGAATTCAAAATCCGATCGATGATTTTTATAGATCAAAAAATCTCACTTTTAGTAAATACAATAATGATACCAATACACGTTTCTATAATGATCTATTCTATTCCTTTTCTCCAAAACGATCTTTCTAAGACTTGAGAAGTGTTTTTAGAAAAGTCAATAATTCAGGATCAGATAAAAAATCAGATTACACCATCCGTTGAATGGCTACAGATGATCCAATAGGAAGTAATATTTACACACCTTACTTTACATTTTTTCACAATGGTTGCTGGAGCTGCATACCGGATTGATATTGTATCACCCTGCTTTTTATGATACGATTGATCGGGCTTGGTATTTAAACTTATTAGGAAGCGTTTGGTTTAATTTCGCTCAATTGTTCTCTTTCAATGTACGAGCTAAATATTTATTGCTTTATGTGGGTATAACTTTTTGGTGAATAACGGATAAGCTAATAAAAAAGATGAAAAATTTAAAAATAAGTAACCTGGAAATTAACAGCATGTTCGTATCCCGGTTGATGCGCCTTATTAGGTATTAGTATCAACTGCTTGCGCTATTTCATTTTGGCTTTCCGTTATTGTTTTGTTTGCAGTGTCAATAACAACTCGGTCACTTGACCATTTTCTATAATCGCGGTTAAGAACATCCTCCCAAGAGGGTAATGTAAGTCCTTCAATATCAGAAATTCGTGATTCTACTCTTTTTTTATGTTCTTCTTCATCAGAACATATGATTTCAATTTCACAATATTTGCTACCAGAATGGATCGCTATATTCCTCCAGGCTTCTCGAGTTATGGGGATAGGGTTAACAGAATCAGCAACTACGGATAAACCTAATTTCAAATTATCCAATGCTATTTTGTAAGCAACTTCATATCCTTGTCCTTCAGCTATTCCAATATCATTATCTTTCAAAGTCTGTTCTATTGAATCGATTCGCAAATATACAGCACCAAGCTTTATTGCAAGATATTTTGCAAGTCCTGACTTTCCCGTTGCGGGTAATCCACTAAAAATATAGAGCACGTTTTCTATTTATTACGTTTTGGGTTTCGAATGCCTAACGGCTTTGCGCATAAGCGGCGTGCAGGTCAACGTTGATTTAAAACAAAATGTACTATAGAAATTGAGGAACTAAAAATCGACAGGGAAGGGCGAGGCACGTCCGTTTAATGCGTTGAAAAAGAAATCCGGTTGAAACCACCACATAAATTACCTGTTTAGATGATCAAAACACGACGTTAATCAAATTATCGGGTTGCTCTGTGAGATTATCTTTGACCGTAAAATTGACGACACCCAATACCATTCCATCAAGGGTTAAAACATTAACTTGCCATCGGCCGGCCATCATATTGTTCTTATACGTGTATCCCCGAAAACCTTTATCTCGGCCTCCTGTGATTTCGTAGGAAATTTCATCTATAATTTCCCATTGATTGGTATGCGGACTAAACCATTTCCAACGGTGCATCACTGCCTTTTCGAAATCTGTTGGTGAAAAAATGGAGGTAAAGACGTATATATTTGATCCCGGCTTTTGAATAAAACTTTCATCGGCTTCTCTCCAAAATTTATACCAGGGACTGCGGTCGTAAGTAATTGTATATTCATCATCTATCTTTTTCACATCATGGGCCACAAGTGCAGTATCCAAAGCCAGAGGTACAGGTGGGATCAAATTCATGAAGTAAAAAGTATTCATCAGAAAATAAATCCCTATTACCATGCTAAGAAGCTTCCACAAATGAATTTCTTTCCTCGTTGACGGACTTTTGCGATAAATGTAGATAAAGAGAGCAAGTGTAATGATCAGGCTTATGATGCCCGAAATGATAAACATGATTGCGCTAACACTCTTCGTAATAAGAGGGACAAAGAAGATGAAGAAGGTGAAATTCACAAAAAAGTACACATTAAACTGTAGATACTTATTGGAAATTCGCTTTTTTAGCAATTCGTTAGCAAAAAGTAAAAAGACCAGAATTACAAAGAAAAGAATCGATTTTGTAAAGGAAACGCTTCTGGAAAAATAAATTACATAAGCGCTGAACAAACCTCCTAAAAAGAACTGAATAGCCAGTGGCAAGAACCCTTTATACTTTTCAATATAGAAGTTTTGCCATTTCCCATCATCCGACACATTGTACATGTACAGGCATGTGGTAAGGGAGATGAGGTATGTACATAGGATGATGCGATCATAAATACGATCTATACGACCCAAAGTCATGGTATCCCACAAAAAACCCAAGCTAAAAAAAATGACGGGAAGATATTTGCTATGCTTTGATGCAAATGCCCATAACCGGTTTATCATGAATTATTTTATTAAAATAAAATTATTATCTACTCAATAATTTCTTAAAAGATATTTGTTATATATTATGATGAATAAATTAATGATTTATAAATTCAAAAATATGAATAATATTTACCAAGCCTTCCTAATCTTTCAATAATTATTAATAACAAATTTTCTCTCAACACCTGTGAAAAATAAAAAAAGAATTTGAATATCTACAAGAGTATAGCTCTGCTCATTCTGCTACTGCTTCTCCTATTTTCAACGGCTATGGTTTATCAAATAGAATCGAAGAAAAGAGTGTTGAACGAGGATTTGGTTGAACTTTCCCTGGTAAAATACGGGATCTTTAATGTAGACATTTGGAAAGCATCCCTTACAACCATTGTAAGCGAGCGAATAAACGATTTTGATTTTGAAGATATGGATGAGGCCAAAATCCGTATACGCATTTCTGAATTTCTTACTCTGACTGTAGATGAACTGGAAGAAAGTTTCTATAAGCAAAATAAGGGTTCCATCGGTGGTTTTTTAAAGGGTGGGGTGGCTTCAATTACAGATGTTTTTGGTGTGATGAAAGAAGACATTCCTTTGCTTACAGAATCCATTGTCAGCTTTTTTAAAGATGATGATAACAAGGAGATGATCAAGAATTATATAATTATAAAACTGAATGAATATTCAGATGCCACGTTTTCAGAAATTGATTATACCATTTATGATATAATTCTTGAAAGACATGGCCAGATTACGAAAGCAGCTGCCATTGATGCTGTCGCTACAAAGATTGAAATCCTAAATGAGCAACAAAGGCCTAATACTTTTTTGATATTCATGGTAATAACCCTTTTGGCGGCTTTTACTATCTTTTCCAAAAATCTGAATAAAAATGAGTATTTAATATTAAGTCTCAGTTGTGCAGTTTTACTTACAATAGGGGTACTTCTACCCATGATTAATATTGATGCCCGAATTTCAAAGATGGACTTTCACCTGATGGGCGAATCTATATCGTTTACTGACCAAATACTATATTTCAAAAGCAAGAGTATTTTGGAAGTAGTCCAGGTAATGATACTGAATAGCAAAATGGAAGTGGTTGCAGTCGGTATTCTGATATTGCTTTTCAGTGTGGTTTTTCCCCTCTCCAAGCTAATATCTTCCGTCTTGTTCATCTATTCAGAGAAACTTCGAAATAATGCAATCGTTAAATTTCTGATTTTTAAAACCGCTAAATGGACGATGGCAGATGTAATGGTTGTTGCCATATTCATGGCCTACATTGGCTTTTCAGGGATTATTTCGGAACAATTGAAAGATCTGGAAACAATTGTCACCCAGGTAGATATGCTTACAACCAACGGCTCCAGTCTGCAGATTGGATTTTTCCTTTTTACCGCTTTTGCTTTCCTCAGTTTGCTGGTTTCTCATAAACTTCAGTACAGTTATGGTAAGAAAATAGAAGGAACAGCCTAAAGTTGGCAGGTTTTGATGAGTTGCGTCCCGCTTAATACGCGGGGTAGTAACTCACATTTTTCAGCTGGCTTGAACTCTTTTAAGCTGTTTAAGAATAGCATCAATCATAATATCCTGTTGCTTTAGGCGCGGGATATCTGCTGAGCTATCGCCAAACTGATATCCATAGTATCCAAATTGGCGGTGATTTCCGCCGGCAATTCTTACGCGGTGCATCTCAGGGGGGAGGTTTATAGCAAACTGGTTTACTTCTTCTTCGCTGGCCAATCCATCATTGGAACCATAAATTTTGGTTACATCCATAGTCAAATTAGAAAGATCATTCTCCCTGGGATGCGAAGTTCCGACAAGCAACAAACCACTAAGGGCATTGCTATGATTCTGCGTGAAGATTGTCGCAAGTTTCCCACCTCGTGAGTGTCCGCCAAGGATCCAATTTCGTTGCAGTGAATCACTATTTATGTACTCCAATGTCTGTTGAAATACTTGTTTTGTCTGTGATTCTAAAATTGCCAATCGATACGGCAATTTTACAATAATTGTTTTGAATCCTGTTTCTGCAATTGTTTTTGCCATCGGAGCATAAGCTGTTGGATCAACAAGTGCTCCCGGATAGAAAATTAGAGCTGACCCCATGGTATCGACAGCGGGCGTAAATACTATGGCGGTTGATAAATATTGGACATGTACCTTGGTGTTGCTCTCCATTACTGATGATTCCAGATCCCGAGCCTGCAAATTATAAAACAACCAGGAAAAAACTCCCATCCAGAAAATTCCCAAACCCATTCGTATATATTTTCGCTTTTTCGTGGCCATTAAAAAGAGGTTTTATATTAAAAATAGCAACCCAACAGCTATAGAAAGGGCACCGATAGTGAATATTATCAAGGCTGAAAGAATACTCTTTGACTGATTAAGAAAACGTTTTTGTAGGAAGTGGAGATTATGAATCATCGTATCACCGAGTTTTGTTAATGGGTGACAGAGTAGACGTTATCTTAATAAAAAGGTTTCATCTAACGAACGAAATTGATGAACTGCTTTGAATGAGATGTATAACGGTTTGGCAAATAAGCGGCTTGGCCATTTCCAGCTACCAATGTGATAAAAGAAAGGATTAACTGAAACTCTGAAAACTTCTTTAAATGTAATAAACGGCCAAGTCCGAGTTGAAACGCTGGTTATGGTTGCGAATGACCCTTTTCAGAATTCGTTAACTTTTTTAAGTACCTGCTCAATCAATTCTTCCGAAATACGAAAGTTCGTTTTCTGTATTTTTTCTATGAGAGGTTTAACAGTCTGAATGTGACCTTTGTTTTTGACTGCAATCAACACCCCAAGTGAACCGGTAACAGAAATACCCATTTCTTTCGCTGCTTTCCTCCCTTTGATTTCATCAATAATCAAAAGTGAATTTTCATGTTCAGCCAATGAAATTGCGGTTGCCTCACCTTTATCCAAATAGCTTGATAATCCCTGATGTAAATTAGTTGTTGGTTCGACAATTTCAATCCAATCCGGTATCGGTTGATTGAATTCTTTTTGAACCGTTTCTGTGATATGAAGTTTATCGAAAACCTTTTTCAGAAGATCAAACTCTCCGATTTTGTAGAACAGAATGAGGCAACTTGTGTCAGATACTATAACGTTGGGCATTGTTTATATCTTCGTCAAGTTCATCCGCAGGATAGTTGATCAATGATACATTGTAATCAGCAAGCAATTCCATGAAAGTCTCTTTCGAGTAGCCGGCCAGTTCGGCAGCTTGCCCTAGCGTCAGCTTCCCTCTTTCGTACAATTTGGACGCTAATGACATTCTTGCCTCTTTGTCATCGATGTCGGCTGTATTCGGTATGTTTATCATTAACGTCTTCATATTTAAAATGTAATGAATTTTTCTGTTTAACGATAATCAACCGTAGATAGTCTAAGAAGAGTAGTTTGCTTTGACTTAAGTGAGCACCATAACGCCTTGTTATGCCCACAGTTTATTGAACTTCATACTCAATAAGATTTAAGTCGTTGATAAATCTAAAGTCTTTCTGATTTTTTGAAAGAAGAGGACATTCATATTCTAATGCAGTTGCAGCAATCAACATATCTGCAATCATAACCCCATGACTTAATCGATAATCTTTGAAAAGAGCAACTGATTTTTGAGAGACTGACTTAGATACATCAATAATTTCAAATCGTTTTAAAAACTCATCCAAGTTTTCAAATTCTCTTTTATTTTCACAACCCAAATCAATTCCAATTGAGTAATAGTACTAATAGCAACGACATGGGATTCAAAATATCCATCTAAAGTTTTTATTGCTTGTTCTACGTGCCGGCTTACGTCAATTAATATATCAGTATCAACAATTAGAAGAGGAGAAGCCATATTCTATTGATGTCCCCATTGACTTTTTCGTTGTTCTCTAACCCATGCAGTACTGTCTTTTAAATCTTCTCTGTCTTTCCACATTCCAACAAAGGGACTTTCAGTGATAGAAGAATCTGTAGATTTTTTAGGAGGCGATGTCACATACTGATCGTACAAAAACCGTACAAAACCTTCAGCTTCTTTTCTTGCACTTGGAGGAAGTTGGTCAAGAATATCTAAAACGGATTTTTTACTCATGATCACTGATTTAATTGGAAACTTGTATTAATAAATTTACTAAATAACGAAAAGAAACAGAAAAATGTGTCAAAAATAGTTTAAGGCTATGTGGGTATAACGACCCTGCGTTTAAGCGGTTTTAACAAGATGGTTTTTAACAACGGCAATAACGAACTAAAACTTCTAAGTGGCAAGTACCGCTGCGTTAAAATCCGCTTGAAACGCCTTGTTATGTAACCGGTTCTGGTTCTTGAATCAATATTTCAGCAGGAATCCCAAGCTTTTTATACAGTAGTTTAATTTGACGAAGAGAAAGTGATCGTTTACCTGATAGGATTTCACTAGCCCTTGATTTCGAACCTAATATTTTTGCCAAATCTTTCTGCTCAAGTCCAAGCTGATCCATTCGAAACTTTATCGCTTCAACTGGTTTAGGAGACTCAATGGGAAAGTGCTTTTTTTCGTATTCATCCACTAAAATACCCAAGATTTCTAATTCGTCGCCTTCGACACTTCCGGGCTTAGCATCAAAAATTTCTTCGATGCGATCTAATGCTTTTTGGTAATCGTTTTCGGTATGTATGGGTTGTATCTGCATAATCAATATCTGCTTTAAATTGTCGTTGCATCAATTTTGTCGTATTCGGCATGAGTACCTACAAAACGGATGAATACCTGTCCATAGTCATAATTAATTTTGACTATTAACCGATAGTTATTGCCCTTGATGTTGAAAACCACTCGATTGTCAGGAAGAATGCTGGCGTGTGGATATTTATTCTTTATATCAGAAGGTGATCCCCACTGAGAATTTTCTGCTTCAGAAAACCATGCCTTTAAAGCATCTTCACTATCCGAATGATTGTTCCAAAACTCACGTAATGTTTTTCGGGCAAATACTCGCATAGATGAATATAGAAAGTTCCACTATTGGGAACAAATGGAAAGATAGGTTACATAACGACCCTGCGTTTGTGCGGCTGAGTTGGTAATGTACCACAAGCAACTCAGGCTATGCCAGTCCGTACGAAACGCCTTGTTAAGGCTGGGATTGGCTTGCGGGCTGGTCGCCTAAACCAAAACAAAACCCGTTAGCAACTCAGAACTTCGCCATGACCCCGGCGGGCGCACTGGAAAGCCCTGATGCAGGCGATTTTAAAACAGCGTCCAAAAACAAACCGCAGCCAACAGCTTTACAAGACCGCTTAGCCAACCGTGTCCAAGGCGCCGAGGGAAAACTCATGAAAAATCCCAGCAGGCCCCACGTTCACAGCCACTAACGAACAAACGGCAGCTTTACACAAAAATCGGGCACTCCGAACCACAACTGACATACACAACGCCAGGCGGCTTTTATTTATCAGCGAAATATGTTAAAAATTAGAAGCCGCCCGCTGCCATGACCAAAACCAACAAGTGCTCCCCTTTTCTGAAAAATCTCGGCGCTTCGCCCTGCTTACCGCACTTTGCCAACGCGAGGCCTGCCACTGTTAATAGAATTTCATTTTCAAAAAGCTCACGGCGCCCCCGGGTGCTTGGGAAAAAACCGAAAAGAAGCAGACCACAAAACGAGCTGGACGCGAGGGACTGTTTGGCGTTTTTAGAGAAGCTACATACCCGCACCTACACTGCCAGATTTTTGCGCGCCTGCCGGGCCTTAACGGTTTGGCGTTTAACCGGCTTGGCTTTTACGATTGAGAATTTAAATAAAATCCGGAATTTCTATTAGTCAGCTAATTTTTGAATTGGAAAACAGTGGCCAAGTCCGCGTTGAAACGCTGGTTATACGCATGGTGTTTTAGAACCTTTCAGAACTATTTTCAGTCCACTCATCCTCTTTATTAATTATTTCTTCAGCACGTTCAGGATTGCCGTCCTTGAATGGATCATCGTCATATGTTGAAAAATATTGGTTTGAAGAAATTGTCCATTTTCCATTGTAATTCCTTAACCAAACAGCGTCTCTAAAAATATTACTGCCTACAGAATACCTTATGAGAGCAAGTGAAATATCATCAGCATTCAAAACTTCAGCAACCTCAAGAGTACTTTTTATTTCTTCATTGTTGTCTTTAAACCAATAATCTAAATCGGAAAATAGAGGTCGTTGAAAGTCATCATAATCCAAATATCTCCACTCAAAATAATTTAAAGCGGTTTTCTGAGCAGAGGTATCTGCTAGGCTTTCTAACTGATTTGTGGTCTGGATATTCTTGGACGGAGCGCCTTGATAATTACATCCAATCAGTAGAATTAATGGTATAGTTAAAAGAGATATACACCGAAAAATCAAAGTCATATTATTTAGTTTTTAGTGAATTAATGCGTATAACATATAATTCTGCGACAGTTGTCACGTCGCTTATTTTGTCTCAGAATATTCTATTTCAGTGTTATTTACAAATGTAGACTATTACCGGGCATATTATGCGACACTTTTTTTGGTTTATTGTCCGAGAATAATAGAAATACGTCACTTTTTCTGTAAGGAATTCTGAATTAGTGGTTCATACAATAAAACAATACAAGTAATTGGGGTAATTGTATGAAATTAATTGAGAAGGTTCGCAGAGAAATACAAAGACGTAACTATAGCTATAGCACTGAAAAACGGTATTCAAACTGGATCATACAATTTATCCGGTTTCATGATCTGAAACACCCAAATCAGCTTAAAGAAAAAGACATTGTCAGGTTCTTAAATCACTTGGTTCAATCAAGAAATGTTGCTGCATCTACTCAAAACCAGGCTTTGTGCGCAATTGTATTTCTATATAAGCAAGTACTGAAATCAGATGTTGGAGACCTGAAAAACCTTAAGAGAGCAAAAAAACCGAAACGCCTTCCCACAGTTCTTTCCAAAGAAGAGGTCGGGAATCTGCTAAGCAAATTGGATGGGATTGACCTTTTGGTCGCATCAATTCTGTACGGGACAGGATTGCGGATTTCCGAAGCATTGCGATTGAGGGTTCAGGATGTTGATTTTGACTACATGCAGATCATAGTTCGCAATGGCAAAGGGAAAAGAGATAGAATTACTATGCTACCGGATAAGCTACATTCCTCTATCAAAGATCAGACAAGAAAAGTCCGTAATCTGCATCAGCTGGACCTTGCCAGGGGGTATGGAAGAACAATTCTTCCCAATGCCCTTGCTAAAAAATATCCGGATGCCACAACGGAGCTTGGCTGGCAGTACCTGTTTCCTGCAAAAACCAGACGAAAAGATCCAGTGACAGGGTTTAAACATCGCTATCACATATCACCAAAAAATATCCAACGGGCGGTAAAAAAGGCAGCTAAAGCGGCAGATATCAATAAGAAAACGAGTCCGCATACTTTAAGACACTCTTTTGCCACGCATTTGTTGAGTAACGGCTACGATATTAGAACCGTACAGGATCTTTTAGGTCATAAAAGTCTGAAAACTACCTCCATCTATCTGCACGTTCTCAACAGGGGAGGACACGGGGTGAAAAGTCCGTTGGATGCATAAGAAAATCAGTAAAGATATTCAGCTTTATACATTATTTGAAATTCATCAAGTAGGCTGTCTTCAGACCATGGCTTGAATGGCGAACCTCTGTAATAACTTCCATCACCCCGCTTACCAGCTGAAAAAGTTGGAAAATACCCATTGAAAGAATCCAGATCATCCACGATAAATTCGGCTACAATGTAAAATTGGGATTCATTCATCATTAGGTTGTAACTGCTGAGATCAATTTTCTGTCTGCGCTCGCTGTCATCGATCAATAGATAAATAGGTTCGGACAGATAACTGTTTTCGCCGGGAGATCCATCTTCAGCTACATCAACAAGATTAATCCTGATCAACGCTTCTTTTGAAGAATCACTTTCGTCTTGCTCCAAGTTTTCAGAATTCTGGTTCGCCCATTTATTAACGCCTATCCATAAAGTAATAGAATTGAGCCAATATGGAGGTTTTCTGTCAATATCAATGCGTTGTGCTCGGCTGTAGGCTACTCTGTTCTCCGGAGGTGAAAATCCTCCAACAGCTCCACCATATCCCAGTACGCGTTGTAAAAAACCGTAATTCTTTACCGATCCACTCTTAAGACTCGAAGCAGAAACCGTGAGCTCTTCAAGTCCGTAGTCTTTGGGTGATAATATAATCGGTGTGTTGCGGTTCGATCGGGTTCTAAGTTCATCAACACTTAACGTTTTACTGCTGTAACCAATGGCACTAATAACAACGGTGCCATCATCAGACCAACTATCGGGAATCGGAAATTCGCCATCAAAATCAGTTATGGTTCCGGTTTCAGAACTTTCCAGGTAGAGATGGGCGTAGGATACAGGCTCGTCCTGATTATTGAGAATGAGACCTTTTAAGTCATTGTTTTTGACATCTGTGTGAATCCGTTCTTGCTCTCCGGAAACAGAGTAAAACATGATGGGTAGTATCAAAAAAAGTGATTTAATCAACATGATACAATGATGAACTTTAAATTATATCTCTTGGTTTGTTACGGGACAGTTATTTAGAATGTTGCAGATAAATTCAGATACAACTTACACTACCCAAAATCCCTCGCTTCCCATCTTTCTATAAGCCTTTGTTCGTTTACTCTTTTCAAATGGCACAACGGAGATTCACTTAATGAAGCCACGGTCATTTCGCGTTTGCCGAGAGCTCCGGGAGATCGGGCCACAAACCAACCCGCAACGGCCATCGCTGCCCGACCGGAACTGGCGGCACTGTAGGTGCTCAGTATGGCGGTTTTTGAGGAGTGAGCGGCTATTTTTTTGAACAGATCAGATGTCCAACCGGCAGGGTTCGATTCAGGGGAGAAAGGATCATGCAAAACCACATCAAAGGGGTTTGAGGAATCCGGTTTTGGCGGAAAATGCATCTCATCAAACAGACCGTAAAAGAGATGTATTTCAACCTGATCATGAACCTTCATGAAATTCCATCCCGGCTGAAGATTGGAGAAAATGTTGCTCAGGATGGTTCGGTAATCTATGTACTGAAGCTCTTCGCCGAAGTTCAGATTTTTTGCCGTGTCGGGTTCGATGGGGTAGGCGTCAACGGCTGCGAATGAAATTTTGGAATCAGAATTGGTTTTCGCAATGTAATCAAGCAGGAGTACCAGGTTGAGTCCTGAGCCAAAGCCTATTTCTAAAATGCTGAGGGGTTCTCCGTTTTGAAGCTTTTCTATTAATCCTGTGGATTCGAAATAAACAACCCGGCTTTCGGCAACCGCTCCGCCACGGCTGTGGTAGGGCTGTTCGAATTTGGGAGAATAGAGGGTGGATGATCCATCCCGCGTGGGTTGTATAATGGGTTTATCAGACATAGAAATTTGTGTTATTCCCGAAGATAAAAAAATGGGGGGATGTTTATCTGACAAAAACAACCTTCAAGCGTCTGATCCGCCGGCTGGCAGAGAAGTCCTTGATGCGTTGTTTCACGGTCTGTTGCCAAAAACAGGAGCACAAGGGAATCCTTGCGCTATTTTGTGCGGGGATTGGCTCCCAACCCGCCACGCTTCAAGGACCTGCGGACGCTTGAAGGAGGCTATTTTTCCTTTACGCTATTTCAGCGACAGGTTCCTGCAATTCAGTGAGTTTGAAAATTTCAATGATATTTTCGCGGGTCAGCGGTCCGGCTGCTGACAGCTCATCGTTTCCACCGCCGTAGGTTTTAATGGCGTAGTCGGCCACATCTCCGAAGGCGCTTTCGGGGATATTCTGATCTGAAAGACGCTCGTACAAATGGTTCTCTTTCAGCCATCCTTCAAACTGAGTAATAAATTCCATTGCGCTATCTTTTTGATCTTCTTTTGAAACGCCAAAAAGTCGTTCTCCAAGCAGTGCCATTCGGTCCACTGCGCGGTCGTTTTTATATAACCATCTGAAATAGGCGGGATATAAAATCGCCAATCCTCGTCCGTGTGCAAGGTCAGGGTTTTCGCCACTGAGCGCATGCTCCAAGTTGTGCATTGTAAACGGAGCTGGGTTTCTGCCGGCAGTTTGCATTCCGTTCAGAGCCATAGTGGATGCCCACAACAACTGACCACGAAGATGTTCACTTTCAGGGTCAAGCTCCAGTTTGGGGAGAGTATCAAGCACGGTTTCCATCACGCTTTCGCTGTAGCGGTCAGCCAGATCGGAATCGTTTCCGCCAAGCAGATAATTTTCGAAAACATGGCTTAAAATATCGGATGCTCCATCACGAGTTGTGGTTTTTGGCAGTGAGGTGTGATAAGCCGGGTTCAGCCACGATGCTGATGGTTTAAAAAATGGATAACTGACCGGAGATTTTCCTTTCACTTCAGGATTCGAAATGACCGCGTGGATTGTCACCTCCGAGGCCGTTGCCGCTGTGGTGGGAATACAGGTTACGGGAAGGGCCCCTTCCATCTGACGATAGTTAGGTCCGCCAACGGTGTATGGCCAGATATCATCCAGATCATCATGGATCAGTCCGGCAATGGCCTTGGAAGCGTCCATCACCGATCCGCCGCCCAGGGCAATAATAAAATCAACACTCTCCTCTTTTCCAATTTCTGCAGCTTTGTTGATGGTCTGCGCATGCGGGTTGGCTTCAATTCCTTCGAAAAGCACGGAATTTACTCCCCCTTTTTTTAGATGATTTTCCACTTCTTTTAAGTAGCCCATCTTTTTAACGCTGCCTCCGCCAATCACAATCAGTGCTTTTTTCCCGTAGGAGGGAAGTTGTTCAAAAAAGTCGGTAGCCTTTTCTTTTCCAAAATAAATCCGGGTTGGAATATGCAGTTCAAATGGATTCATAAATCTTTATATTTGGTTTGATATATTTTTTGTTTGATTTCTTTCACCTTAACATAACTCAAAGATAACCCGTTCTACAATGGCAGATTTAAACCGTACCATACAGCAGAAAGCCAAAGATCATTTTGATTATATGGTGCAAACACGCCGCTATCTTCATAAAAATCCGGAGATCAGTTTTAAGGAGCACGATACCACCGATTATATTCTGCATGAGCTGAAAAAGCTGGGTGTGGAAACTCATCGTCCACTCGAAACAGGATGTGTGGGAATTATTGAGGGTAAAAAATCAGACAGAGTCGTTGCTCTTCGTGCGGATATTGATGCACTTGAAATGGAGGAGGAGGGGGATCATAAAAAGGAATTTATGTCTGAGCGATCCGGCGCGGCCCATTGCTGCGGACATGATGCGCACACCGCCAATCTGCTGGGAACGGCCAACATTTTATCCGAGATGCAGGATGAAATTGACGGAAAGGTACTGCTGATATTTCAGCCCGCCGAAGAAACCTTGCCGGGTGGGGGACGACTGCTCTGCGAAACGGGATTTTTACAGGAACAAGGCGTACAGGAAATTTACGGAATGCACACCAGCCCTGATTATAAGCCGGGAGAAATTGCCTCCAAACCGGGTCCGATGATGGCACGGCCTGATGAGTTTGAAATCACCTTAAAAGGAGTGGGCGGACACGCAGCAACGCCACACTTGACAGTCGACCCGATTGTGCTGATGGGACAGATTATTACGCAGTTCCAAACCTTGGTCAGCCGAACAATTGATCCTACCGAACCGGCTGTTGTAACCATCGGGCGAGTCCGAGGCGGAACAACGTATAACGTGATTCCCGCTACTGCTGAGATGATTGGAACCGTGAGAACCTTTTCGGAGAAGAATGCCTATTTGATTCGTGATCGAATGGAATCTATTGTGAAAGGAATCATGGAAAATGCCGGTGGCGGATATGATTTTGAATTTAACGAAGGCTATCCTGCGGTTACAAATGATCCGGAATTGACCGAGCATTTGGTGACATCAGCGAAAGCTATTTTGGGTGAAAAATCAACCCATGAAATGACCAAACCGATTATGGCCGGCGAAGACTTTGCGTTTTATCAAAAGCACTTTCCGGGGGCATTTTTCTTTTTGGGAAGCGGAAGTGATGAAGCTGATTCTAAATGGAGCTGGCATCACCCCAAATACAATGTAGACGAAAAATGCTTTCTGACCGGTTCCGCGCTGATGGCTTCGCTGGTTTTAGGGAAGAAGTAAAAAGTCCCTCTTTGAAGGGGGCAAAAAAGCGAAGCTTTTGGGGGATGATCGGGAAAAGCTTTGCAAAATTTCCTATTACTTATTGATTTTTGAGCCAGAATAAAATCCCCTCATCTTGGAGGAGGGGACACAGGGGTGGTTGTCTTTTTTGGGAAGTGTTGAAAATCTGCATTTTAGATTACCAACAAGCTTAAAATTACTTTTTGATTTAGAATTAAATTGGTGAGTCGGACAGGCTATATTACAGGAGGGGATTTCTTTTGTCGAATTTCAAAATTAGCAAAACACTCAAAGTGGACACCCCTCCCTCGATAAATCGAGGACTCCCCTCAAGGGGAGACTAAACATCTGCTAAATTAAATTTTTATACACAATGCCAAAACTCGCTTTTGATAATCCGGTCGGAGATCTGTTTCAGTTATCTATTGAGATGATTGAGGAAGGTCTGGAGGCTTCGCGGGAACGTGAACGGAAACGTATAATTTTGCCGATTCACCGAAAGCAAGAGGCAGAGGTTCAGCGGTTAGTGAATTTTTTGCAGCCGGGGACTTATATTCGCCCGCACAAGCATCCGCTGGATCATGCAACGGAATCCATCGTTCTGCTGAAGGGATCGATTCGATTTTTTACGTTTGATGATGACGGAGAAGTGCTAACGGATCAGATAATTTCATCATCTCCAATTCCGGGAGTGTTGGATATGGAGCCCAATGTGTGGCACAGCTTTTTGGTTCTTGAGGAAGACACCATTTTATTTGAATGCAAAAAAGGTCCGTATAATGCGGAAACGGATAAAGAGTTCGCGGAATGGGCGCCTTCTGAAAGACATCAAACCGTAGAAAATTGGTTGAATAAATTAAAAGGATGAAAAAAATAGTATCATTTTGGGAACGCGAAGAGTGGCTAACTCCGCCGGATTTGCTCATTATTGGAGCAGGAATTGTAGGGGCATCCACGGCGCTGTTTTATAAGGAGAAATATCCTGATCATGATGTGTTGATTGTGGACAGAGGTGTTACACCGGAGGGAGCCAGTACCCGAAACGCGGGATTTACCTGTATTGGATCCATTTCTGAGCATCTGGCAGATATGACCATTGCGGGAGAGGAAACTGTGCTCAGCAGAATCGAACGCCGGTGGAATGGGCTGAATCTCCTGAAAAAGACAGCGGGTGAAAAGGAGATCAGCTACGAACATACCGGAGGATATGAAATCTTTACCGATGATACGATTTTTGAAAAATGCCGAGAGCAGATGGAGGTGATGAACAACCATCTGGAGGATAGAATTGGCGTGAAAGATGTCTACAAATCAACAGAATATGCGGGGAAACCGGCTATTTTTAACCATCTGGAAGGAGCTATCAATAGCGGAAAACTGATGAGAAGTCTTCATCAGCGATTGGCGAAGTTGGGAGTTCGGGTTTGGTGGAACTGCAAGGCTGAATCGGTGAATTCCGGTTTGGTAATGCTGGATAACGGGCTGGAACTTCATCCCAAAAAGATTGTGATAGCCACCAACGGATTTTCTTCTCATCTGGTAGATATTGGCGTAAAACCGGCGCGGGGATTTGTGTTCATTACTGACCCGATTCAAGATCTGAAATGGAAGGGTACGTTCAATTATAATGAGGGTTATGTCTATTTTAGAAATGTGGGAGATCGTCTGCTGTTGGGAGGTGGCAGAGATGTTGCAAAAGAGGAGGAAACCACTGATCAGTTTGGAACCAATCAAACCATAAAATCTTATTTGCACAAGTTTGCCAATGAAGTTCTGAACATACCGAAAGGATGGAAAGTGGATATGGAGTGGAGCGGAATTATGGGAGTCACAGAAAACAAGGAGCCGATTATTGAGGAATTAAAACCGGGCTTATTTGTGGCTGCCGGACTCAGCGGTATGGGCATCGCCATTGGAATGCAGGTGGCGAAAGATTTGTGCAAAAAAATGAAAACGTGAGTTTCCGAAAAGCCTAATCTTGTTTGAGAAATTCTCTGTAAAGCTCCATTAATTCACTCATAATCATCGCTGTGGCACCCCATAGAGGGACTTTGTGAATATTCCAATAGGGTACATCAAACGAGTTATGTTCCAAGTTCCATCGCTCATTGATCAGCTTATCTTCCGTTGCCAAAATGTTTAATTCAACCGTGATAATCTCTTCTACTTCATTTGGGTTTCGGGTTAACTTCGGCTTTTTTTCTAAAAATCCAATAAATGGCTCGATTTTATTATTCGTGTGATGCAGATAAAAAGAAGTGATCGATCCAATAACCTGTACATCTTCCGGAGGGAGGCCGATCTCTTCCTGACTTTCTCGCAACGCGGTTGCAAGAGGCTCTTCATTTTGCTCTGATCGTCCGCCCGGAAAACAGATTTGTCCACCATGACGAATTCCACTGGTTCGCAACGTTAAAATCACATTCAGTTGATTATTTTCATCGATAAAAATGGGAATTAATACGCTGCTTGGAGATGCATCAACCGGCGCGGTACGTTTCCGGGCATTGGATTCTTCAACAGGAACAGGCAACATCTTCTTCTGTGCGTCACTTCCCGGGAGAGGTTTCTCAATACGGGTTTTTAGAAATGTGATAAACGGATGGTCTGTCATGGAAAATTATTAAAACATCAAATATAGCATGAATTGCCTGCGAAAATAATCATCGAAAAGTTAAGGTAAAATTCTATTCTATGAACCTGAGTTCGATTAATAAAAAAACATAAAAAAGTCTCCCGTCGGTTGGCGGAGAGATTTAAAGGGAGGTTCACTGGTTTTTGCGATATTCTGATGAACATCCCCCTGTTTCCCCCCTTTTTTAAGTCTCTTTTGATGCCGACACTTCGGTGGGGGACTTCCAATAAATTATTTATTAATCGAACTCAGGTTATAACTATTTTTTTGTCGGATAGGTTTCCCTGAAAAGTGCAGCCCATCAATAGACAAATTTGTCTTCTTTTTTCTTCCACGCATCAAACAAATCAAGGGCATCTTCACGACAGGTCTGTTTCATGCTGATTTTGCGTTCACCAGGAGAAACATCCAGTTCGCGATAGATGAACTCATCATCAAAACCGGCATCTGCAGCATCATCGCGAGAGC
Organism: Balneolaceae bacterium; assembly: GCA_040876545.1. GTDB lineage: Bacteria > Bacteroidota > Rhodothermia > Balneolales > Balneolaceae > SW132. The sequence continues at coordinate 186,670 of JBBDPF010000033.1, forward strand.
AAGCATAAAAAATACGTTCCGGCCGGGCCCAGTAAATTGCACCCAGACACATCGGGCAAGGTTCACAGGATGTATACAAATCACAGCCGGTCAGCTGAAAATCGTCGAGCTTTTCGCAAGCCCTGCGAATGGCCGTAATTTCGGCATGCGCGGTGGGATCGTTGCTGGAAGTGACACAGTTATTTCCCTCTGCTAAAATGACTCCATTTTTGACAATCACGCATCCAAACGGACCTCCCTCGCCATTTTCCATTCCAGTGCGTGCAAGCTCAATGGCTCGTTGCATAAATTTTTTATTCATAATCTAATTTTTGACTTCAGGTATATAATCAACATAGAAAGGAGAGAGGAATTTGAAAAATGTATTTTTGGTTACGTACCTCGGATGTCCTTATCCAAAAGGAATAAGTTCTCTTTATTGCTTGTACATTTAATCAGCGAATTCTGTGAAAGGAGTGATACCGAAGCAGGAGCATCGGATTACGTAACTCGGACGTCCCCGTCCGAGCGCTATCCAAAGGGAATAAGTTCTCTTTATTGCTTGTCCATTTAATCAGCGAATTCTGTGAAAGAAGTGATACCGAAACAGGAGCTTCGGGTTACTTTTACCCACAAATTCAGTACTTTCAGTGCGAAATGAACATCAGACGCAGGTTCGGATAATCAATAATTGTAAGAAAATAGTTTTCAGATTTTATGAGTGATAAGAAATATAATGTGTATGGCATCGGGAATGCAGTGGTTGATCTTGAGTTTGAAGTATCGGACGAATTTTTGGAAAAGCATCGCGTTCAAAAAGGCGTGATGACTCTGGTTGATGAAGAGACTCAGTTCAGGCTCATCAATGACATCAGCAAAAAATCGGTCATCCAAAAATCCGGTGGATCTGCCGCCAATACCGTTATGGCGATTAGTCAGTTTGGCGGAAGAGGATTTTATTCCTGCAAAGTTTCCAATGATCCGTATGGCACATTCTTTTTGAAAGAGATTAATGATGCCGGAATTGACACAAATTTTAATCATCAGGAAACGGGAGATGGAATTACCGGTAAGTGTCTGGTGATGATCACCAAAGACGCCAATCGTACGCTAAACACATTTTTGGGAATCACCTCAGAGCTTTCTGTTGATGAAGTGGATGAAGAAGCAATCAAGGATTCTGAGTATGTTTTTTTGGAAGGATATTTGGTTGCATCAGATACTGCGTTCGAGGCGATGAAACGGACTAAAAAAGTTGCAGAAAAAGCGAATGTAAAAACGGCACTGACTCTATCTGATCCTACCATCGTTGAAATATTCAAAGAGCGTTTTCAGGATGTAATTGGTGCATCCGTGGATTTGTTGATTTGTAATGAGCAGGAAGCTAAAAATTATATCGGCAAAGACGATTTGATGGAAGTGCGGGAAGAGTTGAAAAAGGATGCCAAGAAATTTGTAATTACGCGAGGCGAAAACGGAGCGATCATTTTTGATGGAGAAACCTTTATCGATATTGAACCCTATCCCGTAAAAGCCGTGGATACAAATGGTGCCGGAGATATGTTTGCCGGTGCGTTTCTGTATGGAATAACCCACGGAATGGGATTTGCCGGTGCAGGGAAACTGGCGAGTCTTGCAGGATCAAAAATTGTGGCACAGTATGGACCACGCTTGAAAACTAACGAAGTTCAGGAAATTTTAGGGGATTTTTCTTAAAGCTATGACTAAACCTGAAACGATCTTTATTGCTTCCGGGAATCCTCATAAAATTGAGGAACTCCGGCAGGTATTACAACCGATGGGAATTGAACTTAAATCCACTCAGGACTTTCCCAACGCCGAGGAAGTGGAAGAGGATCAGCCTGACCTTGAAGGCAACGCCCTGAAAAAAGCCCGGTTCTGGCATCAAAAAACCGGACTTCCATCTCTTGCCGATGATACCGGTCTTGAAGTAGACGCACTGGACGGAGTGCCCGGCGTGTACTCAGCCCGATATGCTGGAGAAAATGCCACGTATGAAGAAAATGTCAATAAATTACTGTCGGAACTGGACGGAAAAGATAACAGAACCGCTCGTTTCAGAACGATAGTGGCATTTGTAACAGAGGATGAGGTGCACCTTTTTGAAGGAGTTTGTCAAGGAAAAATCACCAAGGATAAAAGAGGCGAGAAAGGGTTTGGGTATGATCCGGTTTTTATGCCTGATGGATATCAAAAAACATTTGCGGAAATTGGCAGTGATGAGAAAAATAGGATCAGTCACCGTGGCAGGGCTGTGCAGAAGTTTTTGGGGTTTATAGCGGATTAAGGGCGTTGGTCTGGGGCACAAGCGAGACGCTTGCGCCATCCATGGAGTAGTTTTGGGTACTTGCGCCATCCAAGGGTGGTTTTGGGACACTGGTAAGATTTCGTGCAAATTGGTTCCCAAAATAATACCGAAATTGGCGCAAGGATCCCCCTTGTGACCCATTTAAAAGATAGAAACTCAGTCCACATACACATTTCAAAAATAAAACTGTAAGGGATTTATAATTCTTGGTTCATACAAATAAAAGTCAAAAAGTATGAGCCGAAAATACAAGATAAAAGATCAGACTAAACCGCATTTTGTAACCTTTTCAGTTGTTCATTGGATAGATCTTTTTACCCGCCCGGTTTATGCAAATCTTCTAATAGATAGTCTTCGTCATTGTCAAAAGAATAAGGGGTTAACTATTTATGCATGGTGTTTTATGACGAATCATGTCCATTTAATCATAGGTACAAAAAAGAATCCCATTCAGGATATTCTGAGGGATTTTAAGAGTTTTACATCCAAAAGTTTAAAGAAGGAGATCATCAATAATCATCAAGAAAGCAGAAAGAAATGGATTCTTTATTTGATGGAAAAAACCGGAAAGCGTAATAATAACAATGAAAACTGGCAGCTTTGGCAACAACACAATCATCCAATCGAATTATTTTCGAATAAATTTATAAATCAAAAATTGAATTATATACACATGAATCCGGTCAAAGCGGGGTTTGTGAACAAGCCTGAGCATTGGATGTATAGCAGTGCTTCAGATTATTGTGGGGAGAAGGGTTTTTTAGATGTGGAATTGATTCGTTGAATGGGTTGTAGGCGTTGGTCTGGGGCACAAGCGAGACGCTTGCGCCATCCCATGGAGTGGTTTCATTTATCCATCAAGCTGGGCACAAGGGAATCCTTGCGCCATTTCATGATGAATTTCCATAAATAATCGTGCATAAGTAAATACTTGCGCCATCCATGTCTTCGGGAGCGCTTCCAAACTTAATACTTTCTTTGAATCGAGTCCTGAATTCAGTTTATTACACAGGTTATTAAATTGAAGTTACAGCTCACAAACTGCTAAGCATTAATGACTTTTGCTCTTGGATTTACCCTACTGGATGGTATTGTAATTGTTGTCTATCTGGCAGCCGTAGCTGTGTTTGGAATTTGGTCGGCAGGGACGCAAAAAACAACAACCGATTACTTTTTAGGCGGACGCGATATGCCTTGGTGGGCAATCCTTTTTTCCGTAGTTGCCACTGAAACAAGTACTCTTACATTTATCAGTATTCCGGCTGTGGCGTATGGTGGAGATCTCACCTTTTTGCAGCTTACATTTGGCTATATCATCGGACGGGTCATTGTAGCCATTTGGTTTCTTCCGGCGTATGTAAATGGGGAATTAACCACCGCTTATCAATATCTCGAGCAGCGATTTGGCTCGGGAATGAGAAAAGCTGCCAGTTCCACATTCATTATTACCCGGCTTTTGGCTGATGGCGTTCGTCTTTTTGCCACGGCCATTCCCCTTGCCATTATTTTTCGTTTTGCAGGACTTTTCCCTGAATGGGGAGACGCTTCAGTCTATCTCCTGGCCATTTCAATCATTTCGGGAATAACGTTAATCTACACCTTCCTTGGTGGAATTAAAGCCGTTATCTGGATGGATGTTGTTCAGATGGTGGTCTACATTGGCGGTGCTCTTTTTGCACTCTTTTTGATGATGGGCAAAATCACAGTCGGTATGCCCGAAATTTTGGCCACCCTTAACGAAGCTGATAAACTGACACTTTTTAATTGGGGCACAGATTTAACCTGGTCAGCCTTTTTTGCGGACCCCTATGTGTTTTGGGTCGCCATTATTGGTGGAGCCATCTTCTCCATTGCATCACACGGAACGGATCAATTAATTGTGCAGCGTTTATTATCGGTTGGCAATTTACGATCGAGTCAAAAAGCACTGATCTGGAGTGGAATTGTAGCCAGTATGCAGTTTGGCCTGTTTCTGTTTATCGGGTTGATGTTGTACATCTTCTATGGAGGGGCTTCGGTGGGCGAGTTGGGTCTTCGAACCACAGACGAGATTTTCGCCATGTTCATTGTGGATCAAATGCCTGTTGGTGTAACCGGTTTGATTGTTGCCTCACTTTTTGCAGCGGCGATGAGTAGTTTAAGTTCATCACTGAACGCATTGGCTTCATCAACCACTTATGACATCATAAAACCAATTTATGGAGCAGAATGGGACGATGCCAAAGACCTATGGATTTCAAGAATGGTCACTATCGGATGGGGATTTTTGCTAACGGGATCAGCTTTTCTATTTACATGGCTTCAGCTTTCGGGGGATGATCAACCCGCCATTGTTGAGCTTGGTTTGGGGATTGCTTCTTATACCTATGGTGGACTATTAGGCATATTTTTACTGGGACGAATGTTTGATAAGCCCGATAAATCCGACGCTATGATCGGCTTTTTCAGCGGATTGATTTCACTGCTCTTTATGGTTGAAGGGACACTTCAGCAATTTCTGCCCGGAGAGGGACTCACCATTGCATGGCCACTTTACACGTTTGTGGGAGCAGTTATTGTCATTGCCGTGGCGAATACTTCTTATTATGTAAAGGAGATAATTAGGAAATAGGAGGGGTAACAGTTAGCAGTGGCAGTCTACAGTGTTCAGTATTTTTTTAAGCTAAACATTCATCATTAATAAATTTATTCATGAGTTTTTAGACCTTCGATTGAGCTGTTGACTGAGAACCCCGTGATACAGCCGGAGCAAATCAGCGCCTTGATTTTTTGGTTCGTTTTGTATCAAGACAAAATGAACAAGGAAAGAAAAGTCTATAGAATGATGTCGAATCAGGGACAGATCAAAGCCGTCTCGAAGGATTTCGGGGCGGTATTTCGTAAAGATTTGAACATTAACCCGGAAGCTGCTCTTCATTTGGGTTGATGAATTCCGTAATTAGGCTTTGCAGCTCTTCGATTCCCATCCCGGATTCCGCAGAACAGGGGATGATGGGAACTTCAATATTCATCTCAGACATCACATTTCGGATCTTCTTTTTTGATGTCCCCAGTTTGTTGGACGAAAGTTTATCGGCTTTTGATAACACCACCGCAAACGGCTTGTTGTTGGTGGCCATCCAGTAGAAAAAATCTTCATCGAGCTTGGTGGGTTCATGCCGGGCATCTACAAGGTGGATAATCAGCTGAAGAGTATCCCGTTCAAGAAGGTACTTTTGGATATCCTTTCCCCATCTCATCCGTTCTTTTTTTGGAGCCTTGGCAAAACCAAATCCCGGCAGATCCACAATGTAAAACTTATTACCAATTTCGTAATAATTCATCTGCTGGGTTTTCCCGGGTGTGTTACTGGTTCGGGCAAGCTTTCGCTTTTTGGTGATCTTGTTGATCAGGGATGATTTTCCAACATTCGATCGCCCCGCAAAGCAGAATTCGGGCAAAGTCGGTTTTGGACACTCACTAATCGAAGGTGCGCCTGTAATAAAGGTCGCTTGTTCAAAAGCCATTTATAAAAGTCTTAAATTTTAATTACAAAATAGATGAGTAGATGTGATGTAAGAATTCATGTACTTACGTTCGGGATTTTCAATAGCCCGGTTTACGTCTTAAATCCATAATCGCGAATATAATAATCTGATTGGTTTTGACAGAATAAATGACTCCATATGGAAAGCGTGAAATCAAAAACCTTCTTTCAAATTTAGTAATCTTTGTACCGGAATTCGGAAAATCTCCGATTATTTCTAATACTTTTTCAACTTCATTGATAAATTCATCTCCAAGCTCAAATACCTGATCTTCATAATATTCAGCTGTTTTGAAAAATTCTTTTCTTGCCGCAGAATGAAATCTAATGGTCACCTATTAAGAAGTTTTCTTGCCTCACTTATAACCTCTTCCGAAGAGTGTAATGAAGCCTCACCGGATTTAAGTGAATTTTTTCTTTTGCTTACTTCTTCAATCCATGCCTGATCTATTTCCGGATCAATTTCAGTTCTCATGCTTTGCAATAACTTTTCAACCAAGCGAGCCTTGTTTTTTTTATCAAGGCTCAAAGCGGATTTTTCAATCTCTTTAAAATCAGGAGTCATAGTAATAGTATTTAATTGATTGAAATGTAAATATTATCAATGAAAACTGGAAGAAATTAGAGTTTTATGAGTATAAAGCCAGTTTCTTCATACTACTTCATTCTCTTCTTTCTCTGTACTAAAATCCACCGGAACCGGATAATCTCCTGTAAAACAGGCGGTGCAATAACCGTGAAGGGATTCATTCGATTCTTTCACCGCCTCAACTAATCCTTCGGCAGAAAGATAGCAAACGCTATCCACCCCGATCTCTTCAGCAATGGCTATGGGATCTCTGTTAAACCGATTTGCGATAAGTTCTTCCGGATCAGGGAAATCCATTCCGTAAAAGCACGGATGTGTGATAGGGGGCGAACTCACCAAAAAGTGAATCTCTAAAGGATTGGCTGCCCGAATCATCTCAACCAAATAACGGGACGTTGTACCACGCACAATAGAGTCATCGACAATAATAACTGGACGGCCTTCGAGCACTCCTTTTACGGTATTGAATTTGGTTCGTACTTTCTGCTCACGTGATTTTTGTCCGGGCGAAATAAAGGTTCTGCCCACATAGTGATTTCGGATCAGACCGATATCATACTTACACTCAAGACCGGCCTTTTGACTTTCATGAGCATACCCAATTGCTGCCGTGTTACTTGAATCGGGTACGGAGATCACAATTGGTTTTTTATCGGCATCGTAATTTTTGATAATCTTATCCAGCGGATGCTCTTTCGCTAAATGCTTTCCGAGATTTCGTCTGATTTTGTCAACATTTTCGCCGAAAATCTTACTGTCAGGTCGTGAAAAATAGACATACTCAAAAATACACTGACTGCTGTCGGTTCCCTCTTTTTTATCAAGAGAGTAGGAGACAGGCTTTTGATTTTCTGTGGCTTCCCGATCAATAACAATCACTTCTCCCGGCTCAATATCACGGATATATTCTGCGCCGATAATATCGAATGCACAAGTTTCACTGGCCACGGTGTAGGATCCATCAATTGTACCTAATGCAAGCGGACGAAATCCATTGGGATCGCGCACGGCAATGAGTTTATCATCAGTCAATATTACCAAACAGTATGCTCCTTCAATTTGGTGAAGTGCATCCAAAATTTGACCCATCTGATCTTCCTCCCGGCTGTGTGAAATCAAGTGGAGAATCAGTTCGGTATCGGATGTGCTTTGAAATAGAACGCCTTCCTCACGAAACCGATCGCGGAGCTGACGAGCGTTGGTCAAATTCCCGTTATGCCCAATGGCCAGGTTTCCGTTTTTATGATGAACCCGAAACGGCTGAATATTCGCCGGATTTTTGGATGATCCGGAAGTAGAATATCGGTTATGGCCGATGGCATTCTCGCCTTTTAGCTCACGTTTAAAAATCTTGGAATCATCAAATACCGATAGCACGAGCCCAAAATCTTTGTGCATGGGCATTACATCACGCCCTTTCTTTTCATCGAAATAAGATGTGACAATTCCGGCGGATTCCTGACCCCTGTGCTGAAGCGCATGGAGTCCGTAATAGGTTAGAAGTGCAGCTTCGGGATGATCGAAAACACCAAAAATCCCGCAATAATCATGTGGTTTATCTGACATGGCTGATATAGCAGATCTGAGAAATTTCAGTAAGACTAAAGATATGGAAATTGATGGTAAGTTGTCACCCTGTTCAGAAAGTATATAGATGTTCGTTGAATCTTCTGAAGAGTTAAATGTGCGTTTAAAATTCTTGTTAAATCCCTCTATCTCCAAAATAAATTCCCCGATCATTCGTATGTTAGTGCATGAATTCATCCAAAGTGATTACATATACCCGACTTTTATTTCGGATTGTGCTTGCCGCTTTACTAATTGTTGCAGGATATTTAAAGATTCAGGATAACTCTGCTCTTTTTGAAACTGTGGCATATTTACCATGGGTTCCGCTGTGGATTAAATCCATTGTGATTGATCTCTTGCCCTATGTTGAAATTATAGTGGGTGGATTACTTCTTACCACAAAGGTTGATAAATTAGCTATCCCTGCAACCACGCTGATTTACCTCTCCTTTTTTATCTTTGCCATCTACGGATTCAGTACGGGAATTGAAGGAGATTGTGGATGCTTTGGAGATTTAGAAGATGGTTCTTTACTCAATGCGGTTTTGGGAAGTACCTTTGGATGGCAGATGGTTATTCGTAACGGAATTTTTGTAGTAATGGCAGGTGTACTTTTCTTGCAATTTGGGAAACGATCTTATGAAAAATAGTTTCTTCATCAAAGTGATTTAAACACAATATCTGTTTCTTTTAAGCGTGATTAAGATAGTGATTGAACCAAATTTTAAGAGAGAAAAGTAAATGTGAGGGATCTTCAATGACACTCGTAACCGTTGTAGTAGCAATCGCTGTTATAGTAATTATCGCGCTATTCGCTAAATATATTCAGGAAAAATCAGATACTGACCTTACTGAAGCTGAGAAAAAGACAAAACGAAAGAAGCGACAAATTGAACAGGAAGAAAGTAGAATGAAACGCAAAGAGATGAAGAATAATCATCAATAAGAGAGCACGATGGATTCAGGCTTCTTGATGGTGAAAAACGCAACTAATTCTTGTCCAAATAATAAGGTCAGGAGATGCAGACACCCTTTTTGGAGAGTTTCTTCGGGTTATTACGATTCAAAATTTTGAATGATTCTATTTAACGTTTCTGCAAACCGGTTCAGAGCTTCTAAATGAGCTTCATGAAGTTCAGTCATAAATTCATCATCGTTGAGCCTGTCTTCTTCTATGGCAAAACGATAAGCAGGAAGCATCCATGATGCGTATCCGCTATATGGATCCGATGATGCATATAGTGATTTTAACCAAGGGCTGAAGGGTAATCCATCATCATGTAAAAAGCTTCTTTCCAGGTGAATCAGCTCCTTATTAATTTCCCTTTGAGTAGACTCCGGCATCGAATTTTCTCCCGTAGCTTGAGAAAGCAGTTCTTCATATTGGTTGATCTGTCCTGATATTTTTTCCAGTTTTTCATTGATACCACTCCCTTCAAAAAGATCATTGTCAGTCAATTCGTTAATGGCAGCCATGTGTTCGTTGAGATCTTTGGCATAACTCGGCACATCGTAAGGCAAAATCTGTGAATTTGCGAAACGCAGGGCGATCAGTCCGTAGACATCTGCCAGTGCGGGTCCGTAGGTAAATGAAGGGTCGAGATGGTTTTCGTAAAACCAGAAGGTATCGAAATTGGTATGGTAGATCGGTACTGATCCCGAAATGGATACTCCGGCTGATGGAATTCCGGCACGCATATAAAACCCGACGTGATCAGAACCTCCACCAAGATTTCCAATAGAAGGAGAATTATCGGAATTGTCTGCCCAGAAATCATAAAGTGAAGTTCCTGTATCGGGATGTTTTACGGTTTTGGCCGCTTCAATAATGGGCTTTTTAAGAGAAGGGGATGATGACGCTCTAAAATTGGGTCCGGTTACCGACATATCTCCATTCAGGTACAAAACCGATTTTGCCTTCAGCTCTTCCTCGAGATGTTCCACCCATTCGGACGAACCAATCAGCATAAATTCCTCGGCGTCCCAGTGACCAATCATAATGCTCCTTTTGGGTTGATAGCCTTCTTCAACTAACTCTGACAATGATTCAGCAAGAGTTAACAGCATTGCCGTTCCGCTGTTGGGATCGGTAGTTCCAAATGCCCAACCGTCTAAGTGAGCTCCGAGGATAATCCATTCATCAGGATATTCGCTTCCCTCAATAACACCTACCACGTTTGAAATTGGACTCATTTCGTACGGCTGATCAACATTCACATTTACTGTGAGATCTGATCCGCCGGTGAGTTTATAGCTATAATCAAATCCACCTTGCCAGTCTTCGGGGGCATCATCACCCTGCATTCGGCTTAAAATTTCATCAGCAGCTCCGTACCCAATTGGAGCAACGGGAATGGTGTGAAAATCAACATCTTCGCGGTTAAGTCTGTCGGGAGTTTCAGGGTGATCGAGGGGAAGAGCAGCTTCAAATGGAGTGAGCGGATCGCCGTAATAGTCGAGCGTTAAAAAGGAGCCACGCTGAATCGCGCTTTCATCTGCTTGTATTCCCACAGGATAAACATCTTGATCGGTGGTGGGATCGGTAAAAATAACCAAACCGGCAGCACCTGCTTCTTCAGCATATTTTGCCTTATATCCTCTAAAGTTGCCGCCATATCGAGCAATAACCACTTTCCCCTCAACAGATACGTTCATTTCCGCAAGTTGCTCAAAATCTTTCTTCGTACCATAATTTGCGTAAACGACTTCTGCCGTAACATTTCCAGAACCTGAATAAGCGCCCCATCCGTGAACCAGATCAGGATGTGATGTGTAGGGGTCTTCATCGTATTTAAGTTCCTCATTGGAAAGGTCGATTTGCTCAGGCGTGATGACACTCACAGAAACGTCTCCCGGCTTTGGTAAGTACACGTCATAATCATAATTCTGCACGGAAAGTCCTGCCTGATCCATTACGTCGTGAATATAATCGATCACCACTCTGTTTTCGGGAGTCCCTGCAAAAGAAGGGGTTTGGGTGAGGTTATAGAGATGCTCGCGATACACTTCAGGGCTGTGCATGGTTAGCAGCTTCTCTTCCAATTCTAACTGGGCTGATTTCTGATTATCAAAAAACCCAGTCAGTTCAGGTTCAAAATTTGAACTGCATTGGGTAAATACAAAAAGTATGAGAATGGCGAAAATTGTGGAAGTTGATCGATTCATCATTAGTAATTTATATCTGGTTTGAGCAATGAACAAAGTAAAGATTATATAAAACTATAATTCACTTTTCTATGGAAACTAATACTTCAAAAGTTTTTTGATTTCATTGACATCTTTTTTGTCTGATAGAATTAATAGCTTGTCATTTATCTGTACTTGTGTGCTTCCCCGTGGTACCAAAAACTTTCCTTCCCGGTTAATTAAGGTAATCAGAACACTATTGGGTAACCCTAATTCCAGAATTTGCTTTCCCACAGAATGATCCCCCTCCTCAATTTCTACTTCTTTTAAGGCGGCTTTTGTATCAATAGAGGGTTCCAGTTCAATTGGATATCGGGTTTTCTCTTTTACTGGTGTATCTACATGCAGCCATTTAGAAATAATTGGGATGGTTGTACCTTGAATTAGTACCGAAGTTACTACGATAAAGAAGACAACACTGAAAAAGAGTTCTGCCTGTTCGAGTCCATGAACCAGAGGAAATGTTGCCATAATAATAGGTACAGCTCCTCTTAATCCAACCCAAGATACCATCAGCTTAGACCTTGTCTTCATCCCCATAAATAAAGTACCTAAAAACACACTTACCGGCCGGCCGATTAAGATCAGAACGAGGGCGATTGAAAGACCTTGTAAGGCGATGGCAGGTATTTCGGACGGAAATACCAATAAACCCAATACCAGAAACATGCAAATCTGCATTAACCAACTGATTCCATCAAAAAAGTTCATCAAACTTCTTTGATGTACAAAGATTGAGTTCCCCATCACCAGGCCGGAAAGATATACAGCTAAAAATCCACTTCCTTCCAGAAGATCTGTGATGGAATAGATGAGAGGGACAAATGAAAGAGCTAATACCGGGTAAAGGCCATCATAGCCAAGATTGACATGATTTATAAGCCATGTAATGATTTTCCCAAAAAGAATGCCTGCAACAAGCCCAATACTCATTTGTTTTAGGAAAAGAACAATAAATGACAACCAAGACATTTCCGGTGTGGTCATAAATTGAATGAGGCCGATGGTCAGAAAAATAGCCATGGGGTCATTCGTTCCCGATTCAAATTCAATCAGTTCACGCAGACGATATTTGAACCCTATAGCTCGTGAACGTAATACAGAGAAAACAGCGGCAGCGTCGGTAGATGAAATAATAGCACCTAATAAAATGCCCTCAATAAGCGAAACCTGAAGGATCAAAGATGCAAAATAACCCACAATTAGAGCACTTATCAGAACCCCAACTGTTGAGAGTAATATACCGGGAAGAACAATGGGTCTGACTTTCGTCCACTTGGTATCCAGGCCACCGGAAAAAAGGATATAAATAAGGGCTACAATACCCAATGATTGGGCCAACTGATAGTCTGCAAAATCTATAACACTCAAACCATCGGAGCCAAAAATCATTCCGATCCCCAAAAATATCAGCAGGGCGGGAATTCCATACTTCAACGAAAGTTTACTTGAAAAAATACTGATCAGTAAGAGTAATGCAGCGATCAACAAGTAGATCGAAATAGCCAATAGAAAAGTGTTTAAGTTTTAATGGTTCTTACCCTTCACGAATTAATAAGAAGATACTATTAATTAAGAAAAAAGATTAGAGGATAATGTAAGATAAAGGGTTTAAAGATGACATTAAGCTAATATACTTTCGACTTTTCTTTCGTTTGATAAAGTTCTCAAATTTAATGGCTTCGGTTTTGGTCTCGAATGATTTATAGAATTTTAAAACTCAGGGAATACCGTGTTTGGTTGATGGAGACATTCCGTCATTGTGCTGTTCTACTCTGGAGGTAGGAAAGTAGGAGGTATGACCAGTATAAAACCTGTCGGTTGATGAACTGTAAAGAATGTAGGTGTAGAACATAGTTCTGGGTGTGAAACGAAAAAGCCCCATCACTTAAAAAAGTAAAGGGGCTTTTAAAATGGAGCGGGAAATCCTCGACCCATCGGGACGACCTTCTCGTTGGTCCCGAAAGCTTTGACTCTACCACTGAGCTATTCTTTGAATTCATTTTCATCAGATTCAATAAGCCACTCAATATACTTCCGGCTTTTCTTCCGTTTGATCGCATTTTCAAACTTAATGGCTTCGGTTTTGGTTTGGAATGATTTGTAAAACTTCAATACCCATGGAATACCCGGTTTGGTTGATGGAGACATTCCGTTGTTATGCTGCTCCACCCGGGAGGTAGGAAAATAAGAAGTGTGACCGGTATAAAACTTGTCGGTTGATGAACTGTAAAGAATGTAGGTGTAGAACATAGTTTTGGGCATGAAACTAAAAAGCCCCATCACTTAAAAAAGTGAAGGGGCTTTTAATATGGAGCGGGAAACGAGATTCGAACTCGCGACCTTCTCGTTGGCAACGAGATGCTCTACCACTGAGCTATTCCCGCCAGAGTAAAAATAAAACTGTTCAAAAAGTCAAAGCGGATCTGTCAGTGTGGAAGTGTGACCTTCACGTTGGTCCCGAACGCCTTCGGGACTCTACCACTGAGCTATTCCCGCCAGGGTAAAAATAAAACTATTCAATAAGTCAAAACGGGGTCAGTTGGTGTGAAGTGTGACCTTCACGTTGGTCCCGAACGCTTTCGGGACTCTACCACTGAGCTATTCCCGCAGGGGTAAAAATAAAACTATTCAATAAGTCAAAACGGAAGTCAGTTGGTGTGAAGTGCGACCTTCACGTTGGTCCCGAACGCCTTCGGGACTCTACCACTGAGCTATTCCCGCCAGGGTAAAAATAAAACTATTCAATAAGTCAAAACGGGGTCAGTTGATGTGAAGTGTGACCTTCACGTTGGCTATTCCCGCTAATCAAGAGCACTAAATATACAGCGAACTGATGCTCCTTTTCAACACTATTTTCTGATTTTCTTCAGAACTTTTTCAGATTGAATTCTTGTGGTTAAAGTTTTTTCATCGGGAATGACCGGTTTATCACGATAGCGATCAACCATACATAAAAATCCGAGTGGTTCATTGTTATCGGCATGGAATTGATGGATGGTTTCAGGGGCAACGTAAACGACATCATGAAGGTTAAGTGAAATAATTTCATTGTCTAAAATAACCGAACCACTGCCCCGAATAATCACTACGCTGTGAGGATGTCGATGTTGCTCAAGCGATGAGTAGCCATCGGGTTGCACTTCGAAGTATCGGGTGTGAATGTTGAGGTCAGAGGTTTCATCACCCAAAAGAGAGTAGCGATGTATATCTTTAAAATTAGAGGTCTCTGTTTTGTACTCTTTTCGCTCAACTCCCTTCCAGCTAAAGTTTTCGTTTTTGATAACTTTTGATTTACTCATACTCGGTAAGGATTTGTTGAAATTCTTTGGTGGCTTTTTCAAGTCCATCGGGATGTTGATACAAACTTCCCCCAACTAAAAAAACGGTGTTATTGCCATACTTATTTGCCCATGTGGAAATAGTATTTCGATCAATCCCACCACCGGGAGTGGGGAAGGAGGTTTTAAGATACAGCTGTAAATCCCGGCATTCTTGATTAATGGCTTTACAAGTTTCCTCAGAAAATGAAAACCGTCCCTGTGCATTCGGATAGATAACAAAATCTGCACCAAAGGCTCTCCATAAAAGACCATAATAGATTTCAGGTAAAAACCCTCCGGTAGGATGATTTACAAAATTGCCCGAAAATGCCGGATGCGCCATAATTGGCAATGGCATGTTTGATGCAGCCAGTTGATGCATTTGAGTCAGGCCGGTAAGTTGTGGAGATATTAAAACGCCATCAGCCCCTAACTCAACCGCTTGCATGTATCGATCGATAAGTTCTGCAGCAGAGCCTGTAATATTTGGGAAATAAGCCGTTTTCTTGCCGGATATTTGTTCTCCTTTTCGAACCGCCCTCACCACAGACTGTACACGGGCTTTAAAGCTTGCTGAGGATTGATTGGCGATCCCATGATCATCTTTAATCATATCGATTCCGCCACGGGTAAATTGGTAGGCTCGTTCTGCAAGTTCACCGGGAGTAAGCCCAATGGGTTTCAAAGCTGTGCAGCTTAAAGGTCGCTTTTCAATTCCCAATTTCTTTCTGAATTGTTTAATTCCATGAACCGGACCGTGACAAATTTGAGAAAGGTATTTCCGGTCAATATCTAAAACTTTTATTCCGGGCTGTAAAGAACTATTTCCGAATAATACATTTAAAAATTGGGTGGGATCATTATCGACTAAACTCCCTGGGAATTGAATAATGGCTTTCCAGGAATTTTTATTGATATGGGATACAGATTCAACGCTTCCAATATTCTTTTTCAGGTTAGGAGGAACAGCATCTGTTGGCATTTCAACGGATTGTTCTGTAGCTACGGCGGCAGAAAATTGCTGGGCTTCTTTTTCAGATGGGGCCTGAATCTGATAAGTTATCGAAAAATAAGCCTTTGTATTCATTTGCTATCGCACGATTGTCTCGTTTCTTTTGGGTCCGGTGGAAATCAGGTTAAAGGAAACACCAATATATTCTTCTAAATAAGTAATGTATTCTTTTGCCAACTCAGGGAGGTCATCAAATTTCTCAATATTTCTTGATGAAGTTTGCCATCCTTTAAAAGACTTATAAACAGGCTTCACATTTTCAAGCTGTTCTACATCTAAAGGAAAAACATTAGTCTTTTTTCCATTCAGTTCGTAATGCGTGCACACTTTGATGGTTTCAAAATCATCAAGAACATCCAGTTTTGTAAGGGCAAGCTCATTGAGTCCGTTTAAGCGTACAGCATATTTTAAGGCTACAAGATCAAGCCATCCACATCGGCGGGGACGCCCCGTAGTTGCGCCAAATTCGGCGCCGTTTTTTCGTAATTTTTCACCATCAGAATCATCTAATTCTGTTGGGTAAGGACCATTTCCAACACGAGTGGAATAGGCTTTTGAAATTCCCAAAGCGTGAGTAATTGCCAATGGTGGTACTCCACTTCCTGCACACGCACCCCCCGCAGTAGGGGATGAGGAGGTTACAAAAGGATACGTTCCGTGATCAACATCCAATAGGCTTCCCTGGGCACCTTCCAGCAAAATGGATTCTCCTGTATCAATGGCATCATGCAACAGCTGTGTAGTATTGCAGATGTATGGTTTAATTTGTTCGATGGCGGGTTTTAACTCATCAAGTATCTTTTTGGCATCCAGCGTGGGTTCGAAATAAACATGCTCCAGCGCTTTATTGATGTCTTCTACATTTTTTTTAATGCTTTTTTCAAGTGTTTTAAGATCCAATAAATCTCCAACCCGAATACCTATGCGGGCTACCTTACTAACATAAGCGGGACCAATTCCTCGCCCTGTAGTACCGATGGCATCACTCCCGCGGTTTTTTTCTTTTACCTGATCTAACACTTTATGATAGGAAAGAATTACATGAGCAGAACTACTGATGAATAGACGATCTTTAAGATCTACATCCAGTGTTTTTACTTCCTCTATTTCATTAACAAGTGCGATCGGGTCGATGACTACACCGTTTCCAATCACACATTTAGCATTTCCGTTAAACATTCCGGAAGGAATGAGATGGAGAACAATCTCTTTATCATCAAACTTTATAGTGTGCCCGGCATTGGCTCCGCCCTGATAGCGAACCACATAGTCCGTTTCTGCACTAAGTAAATCTACAATTTTTCCTTTTCCTTCATCGCCCCACTGAGCGCCAACAAGTATTCGTATACCCATAATCCAAAAAAAAGGAGGTGCCTTAAACACCTCCTTGGTTTATTTAGTTGTGATTCTCTTTATGCTTCTTTAAACGATTTCACTGCTTCTTCAAGCGATTGATAATGCTTGAAAACAGTAATTAGTTTAGTAATTGTGAGTAAGCTTCTGATTTTGTCACCGGCGTTAGAAATCCGCAGATCTCCGCCCGCTTTGCGCATGGTTGTTAATGCGCCGATTAACATGCCCAAGCCAGATGAATTCATGAATTTGACATTCGCAAGGTTCACCACAACATTTTTTTGATCGTTTTCAATCAATTCGTGAAGCTGTTCATTGAGGCTTACTGCATCGGGCCCCCCCATTACATTGCCACTGAATTCAATAACTACACAATTGTATCTTTCAGAAACTTTAAAGCTCATAATTTTATCCGTTTTTAAATGATGATTACGTTAGGCCTTCTTTGCTTTGACAGCTCGCGATTGTAGCTCAACAACAAATGTGCTGGCAACAAAAAGGGAACTGTATGTCCCTAATATAACTCCCAGAACCAATGCAAAAGCAAAACCTTTTAACACCTCTCCGCCGAATATAAACAGGACAGTTACTACAAACAAGGTGGTAACTGATGTAATTACTGTTCTACTTAACGTATCATTGAGGCTTTTGTTAATCATATCTTTAAATGACATGGTTTTGTAGATCAATGAATTTTCACGAATCCTGTCAAAAACAACCACAGTATCATTTAATGAATAACCAACAATGGTCAAAAATGCGGCAATCAAGGCCTGATCTATCGTTACGTTAAAAGGAACCAAAGGTTCTAAAATCGTAAAAATACCAAGTACAATCACCACATCATGGATGAGTGCGGCAACTGCTCCGGCAGAAAAATACCACCCTTTAAACCGAATTAAAATGTAGATGAAAATCACAGCTACAGCAAAAAGAATAGAGTTTAGGGCTCCCATTTTTAAATCTTCAGCAAATCGTGGACCCACAATATCTGTTTTAATCACAGAAACAGAATTATCGGGATAGAGTTCTTGAAGATTTGATAGAATCAGGTTTTGAACAACTGAAATATCTCCATCCATATCAGTCCGCACCAGAATTTCACTTTCTGATCCAAAGAGTTTTAACTCAGGAGTGCTTCCAAGTGGCTCAGTTAAGTGAGTTCTCATTTCAACCACATCTACATCTTCATCAAAATCGAAGACAAATTCTTTACCACCACGGAAGTCGATTCCGTAGTTTAGGCCCATGGTTAAAATAGCAACGATAGATCCGATAAATAGTAAACCGGATAGTATTATTGAGATTTTTTGGGCTTTTATAAAATCAAAATTGGGTGATTCAAACCATTTCATAATATATACCTACTTGTTTTAATTTTTTGTTTCGTTGAGGATTAACCGAAGCTAATTGTAGATGTTTTTTCTCGTGTGAGGTAATCAATAATCACACGTGTTATAACAATCGCGCTAAATAGCGATGCTACAATCCCAGCCATTAGGGTAATTGCAAAGCCTTTAATTGGCCCAACCCCAAAACTGTAAAGGATAATACCCACGAAAAATGTGGTAACATTGGCATCCACAATAGCACTCATTGCATTTGAGTATCCATTATCGATGGCGGCCCGGAGTGTTTTTCCTGCCCGCAACTCCTCTCGAATCCTATCAAAGATCAGTACGTTGGCATCCACCGCCATACCAATCGTAAGCACAATTCCTGCAACCCCCGGTAATGTAAGGGTGGCATTAAAGGCTGCTAAAATTCCAAGAATGAAAATGATGTTCAAAATCAAAGCCAAATCGGCGATTCCCCCTCCAACATGGTAGTAGGCAATCATAAACATAGCCACTACAGTTAACCCAAATAAAACAGAGTATAAACCGGCTTGAATAGAGGCCTCACCGAGTGATGCTCCAACGGTTCGTTCCTCAATAATATCAAGCGGTGCAGGAAGTGCACCTGAGAGTAGAATGTTCACTAAATCCTCAGCTTCATCAACTCCGCCGAGACCCGAAATTGAGGAGCGTCCATTATTAATTTTAGACTGAACTGTTGGGTAGGAATAAACAAATCCATCAAGAACGATAGCAACGGGTCGGCCTAAATTGGCTCCTGTAATTCGTGCCCATCGGCGTGCCCCTTCCGAGTCCATTGTCATAGAAACTTCGGCGGCGTTTGTAGACGGTTCAAACTGTACAGATGCTTCAGAAATTACATCTCCTGTCATTTCAATTTGGCTGCGGACGCCAATAAGTTCGAACAGGTCCATTCCCTGATCTTGTGCAAAAGGTTGTGCACCCCACATTAAATCGGTGTTTCGGGGAAGTCGATTTTGAACTTCTTCGGAACTTATTAACTGGTTAACCACCGCTGTGTCTGGTCCTGCGGCATAACCAAATGTATAGTTGCTGCGTCCTTGTGGGTTTAATACCTCAAGAAGTGGATTTCCGTTATCTTCTACATCTTCATTTTGTTCCTGATATTCTTCCGATTCGAAGTACTGTATAACCTGATTTTTAGCATTGTTGAGTTCATCTTCATCTGCTGAAAGGCGAAATTCAAGTCGTGCAGTTCCTCTTAGCAAATTACGTACACGTTCTTCATCATCAACACCGGGAAGCTCAACAATAAGCCGGCTATTTCCCTGCTGTAATATAGAGGGTTCAGCTACACCGTAACGATCAACCCGTGTTCTAACAATTTCCATCGCCCGTTCAACAGCATTACTTTGTTGATTTCTAAGGTAGGTTTCCACCTCATCATTTGTGGATCTTCGTGTGATGTTTTCAGAATCGGATCGAAAATAACGGCTTAACATTGCGTTTTCATCACGATTTTCGAATTCAGCTACAAATTCATCAATAAAATTGCTCCTGTTTTCTTCGGCGCGATTTGATGCAACACGGATAATATCTTCCAGGTTTTCATCCGATAAATCACCGGCTATTTCCTGAACCAGCTGTGCAATTCCAATTTCGAGTGTAATATACATTCCCCCTTGCAAATCAAGCCCAAGAGATAGAGATTTTTCCCGAATATTTTGTAACCTTTCGCGGTTTTCGTTCAGGTAATCTGCACGCTCTACAGTTGGCATATTATCAATATGTCGCTCTTCCAGCATCAATTGAAGCGTGGGGAACAGGTACCAAAGGGTCAGCCCTAAAAAGAGGGCAATACAACCAAGTTTAAATCCATTATTCTGTTTCTTCATAGTATAACTTGTTTAATAAATAATATGTTTAGTGAAAGACGCAGATTTGCGCCAATTTTTTAAAAAAAATAAGAAGTGGGGATGAGGAACCTAAGGAGCGTTGATACTTATTCCATCTATAAGGGGGATGATGCGTTGCTTAATCAGTCCAAAAAACGACTGATTAGTACTTTTAAAATAGGATTGTATATTTTTTTGCTGATTGTTGAAAACAGCTGATAACGAGCCTTCAGTTTGGGTAGTCCATTTTTGGAACTGAGTAAGAGCATCAGGTAAAACCGCATTCATTCCTGATTTCTGATACTTAAAAAGACTCCATTGATCAATTAACCAACCGGAAACCTGATCATCTTTATCAGGTTTTGAAAAGGGCGCAATTTTAAAATCTTCTTTATTATTCGAGATGATTTCTGATGCTTCCTGAAGCAGCATCCAAAAATCATCGGTCTGCTCCGGTAAATTCCGGATAGCAGAGCGTAATCTAACTTCTTCATCACCCGAAGCAACAATATTTTGATCCAGCCATTGAGTAAACGCAGTTTTTTGAGCATTCCCAAAAAAAGGAATCAGCAGATGAGCGGTCAGCCCAATCAAAAGCGTACCAATTACGACGCGCTGTAATATGTGAAGAATTCGGTTTTTCATCAGACCCATAAAAATAGGTAGAATGGAAGGCGTTTCAAATAAAAGTTTTGTTAAACATACAACACTTAAACACCTAATAAACGTATAAAATTATTTTTGTGGTTTGAGCAAGCATAATCAAGATCAGGTATGTGCTCTTTTATTTTATAAACTGTGAAAAAATTACCCACTTAACGAAGAAGTCAATTTTCAGAAATCGTATGCATTTCTAATTCAACTACGTTTGATTCAATTATTGTATTTGTGGGAAAATGTTTGGTGATTTTTGCTTCCTGAAGCATTTTATCTAAACTGATTGAGTATAGACTTAAGGCAATACCACCAAACATTTCAAATAACTCTTCCAAAATGATAAGGGGGGCAATAAACCCTTTTAAATCAGCAATTTGAGCTGATAACACAAAAAAGAAAAACAGTGCAAGAAAAAGACCGGGAGGGGTGAACGGGTCGCCTATAAAATTTTTTATGTGATATTTCTGTTGTTTATTAAAAAGGAAAATAACACTTGTTACAGTAGCTAAAACGAAGAATAAAAGTCCATAAAAACCGAGAATATTATCAAAGAAAATATAGCCAACGATTATAAAATCGTGTAATGCGTCAATATTTTCCCCAAGGATTTCCATCTGTGTGACCTCAATAATTCTTGTTCCAAAACTCAATTCATCGAGAAAACCAATTAAACCTACTATGGCAACAAGCCATGTGATTTTCCGCCATGAATCATATTTTTTTAAAATCCAAAGACCTAAAAAAAATGCTAACAGATACGAAAAAGCACTAATGTTTTCTACAAGGTGATCTTCTTGGATGATGAAATAGATATGATTAGGAAACCACAGGTACACACTGTAGGCAACGATCAGGCACCCCCCTACAATAGCGAAATAAAATCTGTATAGTTGATTAAAAAAACGTTTTGTTCGGTTGGAAATATTCATTATATCACTCTTTGATTTGTTTGTATTATTCATCCGTCTCTATTCGGATAAACTAACATGTAGTTATTGCAAATTTAACAGCAAAAAATGTACCAATTAAAATTTGCAAGATATTAATGACTGAAATTAAACAATTCTAACCAACAGGGGATAGTATGGAACCAAGTATAACTGAATTATTTATGGTTACTGTTGCAACTGTTTTACCGGCAGTACTTTTTCTCTATTTGATATATTGGACAGTGAAAAAAGCGGTTAAAGATGCTTTAAAGGACAATGAAAAACAATGAGTTAACCTTGTCCATTTAATAACACCGCATTTTCCCTTTCAAATTCCTGCTTCAAAAACGTGCCCGTATAACTTTTCTCAACCTTAGCCACTTCTTCGGGTGTTCCTTCAGCGATTATTTCTCCACCGCCAACGCCCCCTTCCGGACCCAGATCAATCACCCAATCTGCGGCTTTAATGAGATCCAAATTATGTTCAATTACAATAACGGTATTTCCTTTATTTACCAGCTTTTGGATCACATCAACCAGCATCCGAACATCCTGAAAGTGCAAACCCGTAGTCGGTTCATCCATAATATAGATGGTATCACCCGTTCCAATTTTGGAGAGCTCACGCGAAAGTTTAATTCGCTGCGCTTCGCCGCCACTTACTGTTGTGCTCGATTGTCCCAGAGTCAGGTAACCCAATCCAACTGAGTTTAACGTGGAAAGTTTTCGTTTGATGGATGGAACCGAATCAAAAAACTTCTCGGCTTCACTGACCGGCATCTGAAGTACATCAGAAATGTTTTTTCCTTTGTAATGAATTTCCAGCGTTTCGCGGTTGTATCGTTTTCCGTGGCACACTTCGCAGTCCACATACACATCGGGGAGGAAGTTCATTTCAATTTTCCGAACCCCATCACCCTGACACGTTTCGCAGCGTCCGCCTTTTACGTTAAATGAAAACCGTCCCTGATCGTATCCCCGTATTTTTGATTCGGGCAGATCGGAAAACAGCGACCGTATATGATCGAACACTTTGGTGTACGTTCCCGGGTTCGACCGCGGCGTTCGTCCAATCGGACTTTGATCAATCGAAATCACTTTGTCTACGTGCTCAATTCCTTCTATGGAATGATAGGGAAGGGGAACGGACTTGGAGTTATAGAATTCGTTGGCAAGGATGGGATCCAGTGTATGGTTGATGAGAGTACTCTTTCCACTACCGCTGACTCCCGTCACACAGATGAATTTTCCAAGAGGAATATCCAGATCTACATTTTTGAGATTGTGCCCGCGTGCATCTTTAATAGTGATTGTTTTTCCCGATCCTTCCCGTCGATTTTTTGAATAGGGAATGGTTTCTTCATCCCGTAGAAATTTGGTGGTGAGCGCTTCAGGGTCAAGTTCATCCGGTTTTCCCTGTGTGACAATATATCCACCCTCGGTTCCCGCACCGGGTCCCATATCAACTACATAATCGCCATGTTCGATGGTTTCGCGATCGTGCTCTACCACAATTACGGTATTGCCCAAATCACGCAGCGTTTCCAACGATTTTATCAACTTAATGTTATCCCGTTGATGCAGCCCAATACTCGGTTCATCCAATATATAGAGAACTCCAACAAGCTGGGTTCCTATCTGCGTGGCAAGACGAATTCGTTGTGCTTCACCGCCACTCAACGTTTGAGCTTCACGGTTTAGAGTGAGATAGTTCAACCCAACATTTAGCAGAAAATCAATCCGGTCGATCACCTCTTTTAACACCTGCTGACCAATTTTTCTCTGGCGTTCTGATAATTTTAAATTACCGATGGTCAGGCGCAACGTTTGAATATCCTGATTTACCAGATCCTGAATGGAATATCCATCAATTTTATAAGAAAGAGCTTCTTTATTCAGTCGTCCGCCTTCACAGACATCGCACTCGATTTTGGAGAGATACGCTTTAGCTTTATCGCGCTGCTTGTTTGATTTACTGCCCTCATACTGCTCACGAATGATCGATTTAATGCCCGAATATTTGTGTTTATACGTGACGTTATTCTTTTTAAAATCGTAGCTGACATTAAATTTTTGATCACCACCGCCTTCGAAAAGCATATCGAGCGCTGTCTCAGAGAAATCTTTAAGGGGTGTATCAAAATCCAGATCCAAACTATCCAGAACAGCATTCATTTGTTTGAACACAAATATATCCCGTGGCTCACCAAAAAATCGAAGGCCGCCTTCGTTGATAGATTTCTCCATGTTCGGCATCACCAACTCGCGGCTCACATCATACCGATACCCGAGCCCATTGCATTTTTTGCAGGCTCCGTAAGGAGAGTTAAAAGAGAACAGATTTGGTGCGGGATCTTCATAAGCCAGGCCACTTTCGGGATCATACAGGTTTTTCGAAAATACTCGGTCAGATATTTCTCCATCTTTTTGCACACCCAAAATCAAATTCCCATCAGCCATTTCCAACGCCATATGTACGCTTTCCGAGATCCGCTTTTCACTTTTTGGGCTGATCACAAACCGGTCGATTACCACTTCAATATTGTGTGTTTTGTACCTATCCAGCTTAATTTCACCTTCTAAGTCGATCATTTCGCCATCAACGCGGGCTTTTACGAATCCCTGCTTTTGCATTTGATCGAACAACTCCCGGTAATGGCCTTTTCGTCCCCGAACAACGGGCGCCATGCAATAGGCTTTTGTGCCGGAATCCAGATCCATAATGGCCTGCACAATTTGGTCTGATGTCTGCTTGGCCATTCTATTCCCCGTTTTGTAGGAATAGGGAACTCCAACACGCGCATACAGCAGCCTTAGGAAATCATAAATTTCAGTCACGGTTCCGACGGTAGATCGTGGATTTCGGTTGGTTGTTTTTTGATCGATGGAGATAACGGGTGAGAGTCCATCAATAAAATCCACTTCGGGGCGCTCCATCATTCCCATAAACTGGCGTGCGTAGGCGGAAAGAGATTCCAGGAAACGGCGTTGTCCTTCGGCATAAATGGTATCGAAGGCGAGGGACGATTTTCCCGAACCGGAAAGGCCGGTAAAAACCACCAACTTCTCTCGGGGAATGTCGATATCAATGTTTTTTAGATTATGCTCTCGGGCGCCGCGGATGACAATATTATTCTGCAAAGGAAGACCAATTATTTTTTGAAATTCTAAACCCTGTAAAATACAAATTGTTTTAAAGAATGACGTACTTAATTGAGACAAACATTATGTGCGTTCAGTGATTCGGAAGAAAAGTAAACGATTTGAAATTCAAATTACTATTTCATAAATGATTCGTATCTTACAAGCTATTTTTTAATGCGCATTACCCCGATTTACTATGAGCTCAGATTCAAAAACAGCCAACATCCTCGATATCCCGTCAACCGTAAAAAGTAATGAGTGGCACCCGCTCTCCTGGAATTCAAAGCCGGTTCAGCAGCTGCCTCCGTACCCAAGCACGAGTGAACTTCAGAGTTCATATAATCAGCTGAAAGGTCTTCCGCCGTTGATTACATCCTGGGAAGTGGAAGCACTGAAAAACAAGCTGGCGGATGTTTCTGACGGAAAAGGATTTTTACTTCAGGGCGGAGATTGCGCCGAAACATTTGAAGGCTGCAAAGCTCCTAAAATTGTAAACATGCTGAAGGTTCTACTTCAGATGAGCTTTATTTTGGTTCACGAAATGGGCACGCCCGTTGTACGTGTGGGACGAATTGCCGGTCAGTTTGCCAAACCACGCTCCAAAGATTTTGAAACAGTGGACGGCGTAAAAATGATGAATTACCGGGGTGATCTGATCAACAGCTACGAGCCCAATGTGGAAGCTCGTCTGCCTGATCCCGCCCGAATGCTTGAGGCGTACAATAAATCAGGACTGACGCTGAACTTCCTTCGCGCACTTTCTGATGAAGGATTTGCCGACTTGCAGCATCCCGAGCAGTGGGAACTCGATTTTATGAAAAATAACGAGTACTACAAGGATTACGAAGCGATGGTGAACTCCATAAATAAAGCGATCAACTTTATGGAAACCATCACGCCAAACGCATTTAATACGCTTCATAAAGTGGATGTGTATACATCGCACGAAGCCCTGAATTTATATTACGATTCCGCACAAACCCGTCAGGTTCCGCGGAAACCGGGATGGTTTAACTTAAGCGGTCACATGGTATGGTTGGGCAACAGAACCAAACAGCTGGATGGCGCTCACGTTGAGTATCTGAAGGGAATTCAAAATCCGATCGGAATAAAAGTAGGGCCTCCGTTTGATTTAGATGATACGCTGAAGCTCATCGAAAAAATCAACCCAACACACGAAGCCGGAAAAATTGTGTTGATTACCCGAATGGGTGTTGAGGATGTTGAGCGCATCATGCCGGACTTTATCCGCGCCGTTAAAAAAGAGGGTCATCCTGTAGTTTGGAGTTGCGATCCCATGCACGGGAATACATTTGCTACCAAAAGCAGCGTAAAAACGCGTCGGTTTGATGATATCCTTCAGGAGATTCGATCCACATTTGCGATCCATCGCGCTGAGGGAAGTTATCTTGGTGGAGTCCATCTCGAAATGACAGGCGACAACGTAACCGAATGTGTAGGTGGTGCAAACGGCCTGAACGAAGACGGCCTTGATACCAACTACGAAACTTATTGCGATCCGCGGTTGAACTACGAACAAAGCCTCGAAATGGCATTTTTGGTTGCCAGAGAGTGGAACGAGAGTTACGGGAAGTAGCAAGGCGCAGGGTTCAAAGGAGCAAGGTTCAGGGTAAGTTGGAAGACCTGACAGCGTACCCGCGTATTTTCGGGTTCCTGTAAGCGTCTGAGTTTTTGCTTATGCACCCGTCTGACCGCTCAAATCGGTCAGACGGGTTTTTTATTTGAGCTATTGATCCAGGGCATCTTCTCTCTGGTTACATTTTCCCCGCGACTCTTCCAGAACCTGCGGACTTTGGCAGGTCGCTTTTTCAAGGTTCAAGTGGCAAGAGTCAGGTAGAAAACAGAGAGATTAATTTTGGTTGATTCAAATAGTGGCTAAATTTTACCCTGAACCCTGAACCCTGTAGGTGCCTAAATAAGGTTGACGTTTTTAATTAAGATGTAACATTTTAGT
>JBBDPF010000034.1:0-52996 GCA_040876545.1 Balneolaceae bacterium
ACGAAGAGTGGGGTGTTCCAAGTTATGATGACATCCATTTGTTTGAGATGCTGATACTCGAAGGCGCCCAGGCGGGATTGAGCTGGCTCACGGTTTTAAAGAAACGGAAATCGTACAGGGAAGCGTTTGATCAGTTTGACCCTGAAAAAATTGCGAGGTATGATGACGCCAAAAAAGCAGAACTGCTGGCAAATTCGGGAATTATCAGAAATCGGTTAAAGGTTGATGCAGCCATCACCAATGCCAAAGCGTATCTGAAAATCAAGGAGGAGCAGGGATCATTTAGGGACTACATCTGGCAATTTGTGGATGGTGAGCCAATCATCAATCACTACAAGAGCATGAAAGAGATACCGGCCAAAACGGAACGTTCCGACCGAATGAGCAAGCAGCTTAAAAAAGATGGCTTTAAATTTGTCGGCTCAACGATTTGCTACGCCTACATGCAGGCGGTGGGAATGGTGGATGATCATACAGAAGATTGTTGGATGAGGAATGATGGGTAGTTATAGATTGCTCTCTCTGCGCGTCTAAAATTTCTATAATTAGAAAGGGGAAAAAGCATTATCATGCGTATGATTTTTAAAACTAATACTTATTACAATCAACGACATTAATATGAAATTTTTGAAATTGCTTTTCCTGCTTGTTTTTGTAGCTTTTTTAGCGGGCTGTCTTGATACGCCTAATGGTCCTGAAGTTATTACTGAACACTCATCCAGATCAAATTATTATATCTCTAATCAAACCGAATCAGACTTCAACGTTACCTATGAAATAGCATTTCTGGATAGGGATAGCACCGTTGTAGTTCTCGCTGATTCAACGTCCAAAATTTTTGAAGCCGGAGATATTGGTAGTTCACCTCCACCCACTTCAGCTTTTGAAAAGCTCAGTTTTTTCGAAAGATCCGACAATACTTCTCCTCTTTTAACTATTCAGCCTATTGTAGATGAGAATTGGGATGTTACCGGAGAAGATGATGCAACAAGATTTGAATTAGTCATTACAAATGATGATTTAAATTAACGTAAGTTCGTAAGGATCATTAAATCGATCTGGAAAGAGAGGGGGAAACCACGACGACACAGCGGATTTTCACGGTGGTTACAGATCAACTTTATGATAGGCAATATCCTCCCCTCCTTTGTAAGTCTCTTTTGATGCCGACACTTCGGTGGAGGGGCCAGGGGTGGTTGTTTGATGCACGTCGTTGAGATAAAACTACTTTGAATCAAGTCCCTTTCACTTGCTAACATCCCCCCGCGCAAACGCTGAACGCGTCAGCTCAGCCCCCTTCGAAGGGGGACTTATTTTAATCCTTTTCATACGCCAAATTTGGACCAAGCCACATCTCTACAGTTTTGACGTCCATGTCTTTTCGGCGGGCGTAGTCTTCGGTTTGATCGCGTTTGATATTTCCAAGGTTGAAATATTTGGCCTCAGGATGGGCGAAATAGAGTCCGCTAACGGATGATGCAGGATCCATCGCCAAATGCTCTGTTAGCGTAATTCCGGTAGCTTCAGGGACATTCATCAAGTCGAACAGGATCTCTTTTTCGGTATGATCGGGCTGTGCGGGATAACCGGGAGCAGGACGAATTCCATCGTACTCTTCACGGATCAACTCGTGATTTTCGAAGTTCTCATTTTGGGAATAACCCCACAGTTCAGTTCGTACCTTTTCATGCATCATTTCGGCGAACGCTTCGGCAAATCGATCGGAGAGAGCTTTTACGAGAATGGCGTTGTAATCATCGTTGTCGTCTTCGAATTTCTTTACGAGCTCGATAGTGCCGTGTCCTGTAGTGACGGCAAAAGCACCCATATAATCCGCAATTCCTGATTCTTTGGGAGCCACATAATCAGCTAAAGCTTTGTTGGGCTGACCCGCTCGTTTTTGCGACTGCTGACGAAGCGTGTGAAACGTTTTTACCACCGTAGTTCGAGAATCATCAGCGTAAATTTCAATATCATCACTCACTGCATTTGCGGGAAATAACCCGGCAATTCCTTTCGGTTTCAGAAGTTCGCCATCAATCATTTTATCGAGCAGCTCGTTGGCATCATCAAACAGTTTACGGGCTTCAACGCCGGCTTTTGGATCATCCAGAATATCCGGATAGCGTCCTTTCATTTCCCAGGCGATGAAAAATGGAGTCCAGTCGATATAATTTCGCAAGGTTTTCAAACTCACGTCATCAAACCGATGGATACCCAATTTATTAGGCTTATGTATCGAGGTTTTACTCCAATCAATCTCGGTTTTGTTGGCCTGAGCTTTTTCAAGCGGGAGATACTTTTTCTTTTTGCCCCGACTTTTGTATTGCTCACGCAACCCTTCGTATTCGGCGGAAATTTCATCCAGAAACCCGGTTTTCAGTGTATCGGAGACCAATCGGTTGACCACCGTTACGCTTCGGGATGCATCCAGCACATGAATCACCGGATGGTTGTAAGAGGGCGCAATTTTTACGGCCGTGTGCATTCTTGAAGTGGTAGCTCCGCCAATCATCAGCGGAATACTCAGAGCTTCACGTTTCATTTCGTTGGCTACATTCACCATTTCATCAAGCGAAGGGGTAATCAATCCACTGAGTCCAACGATGTCAACGTTGTGTTCCCGCGCAGCATCCAGAATTTTTTCGGCGGGATTCATCACCCCGATATCCACCACGTCGTAATTGTTACAACGAAGAACCACAGCTACGATATTTTTCCCAATATCGTGAACATCACCCTTTACCGTTGCCAGTAATATTTTGGCTTTCGGTTCGGTATTCTGATTTTTCTCCTTTTCCGCTTCAATAAACGGGATCAAAATAGCCACGCCTTTTTTCATCACGCGGGCACTTTTCACCACCTGTGGCAAAAACATTTTTCCGGCTCCAAAAAGGTCACCCACGATATTCATGCCGTCCATCATCGGTCCTTCAATTACTTCAATCGGGCGCTCGTACTGCTGACGCGCCTCTTCCACATCCTCTTCAATATAATCTACAATTCCCTTCACCAACGCATGACTAATTCGCTCCTCAACCGTGCCACTTCGCCACGCATCTTTCTTTGCTGCGACTTTTCCGGTGTTTTGATCCTTAATCTTATCCGCATAATCCAGCAGCCGTTCGGTAGCATCATCGCGTCGGTTTAGCAGTACATCTTCCACTAATTCCTTCAGCTCCGGCTCAATCTCCTCGTACACCTCCAGCTGACTGGCGTTTACAATTCCCATATCCATTCCCGCACGAATGGCGTGATATAAAAACGCGGAGTGCATCGCCTCGCGAACGATATTATTTCCGCGAAACGAGAATGAAATATTACTGACTCCACCGCTCACTTTTGCATGTGGCAAGTTCTGTTTGATCCATTTTGTCGCCTCAATAAAATCAACGGCATAATTATTATGCTCATCAATTCCTGTTCCAACAGTTAAAATATTGGGATCCATGATGATATCTTCGGCCGGGAAACCAACCTCATCAACCAGAATATCATACGCTCGCCGGCAGATCTCTTTTCGTCGTTCAAGGGAATCCGCCTGACCATTCTCATCAAACGCCATCACCACCACGGCAGCGCCATAATTCATGATGGTTCGGGCCTGCTTTTTAAACGTTTTTTCTCCCTCTTTCAGGCTGATGGAATTCACAATCCCTTTTCCCTGAGTGCACTTCAACCCCGCTTCAATCACGCTCCATTTCGAGGAATCGATCATCACCGGAACCCGGGAAATATCTGGTTCGGCAGCCATCAGGTTCAGAAAATCGGTCATCACTTTTTCTGATTCCAGCAAACCTTCGTCCATATTTACATCCACAATCTGAGCGCCGCCTTCAACCTGTTCACGGGCTACGGAAAGTGCTTCTTCATACTCTTCATTTTTGATGAGGCGCTTAAACCGGGCTGATCCCGTCACGTTTGTGCGCTCCCCAATATTAGTGAAATTGGCTTCGGGACGAATCACCAGCGGCTCCAAACCACTAAGGCTCATAATCGTCTTTTTCTTTTTGACTGACCGCGGCTTGTATTTTGTAGACTCCTCGGCAATTGCGCGAATATGATCAGGTGTGGTTCCGCAACAACCGCCCACAATATTCACAAATCCTTCGCTGGCATAATCAGCAAATTGCTCAGCCATAAATTCAGGTGATTCACCATATTCACCCATCTCATCCGGGAGTCCGGCGTTAGGGTAAAGGCTGGTAAAACAGGTGGCATTTTCGGCAAGGGATTTGATATGTGGACGCATCTGTTTTGAACCAAGCGCACAGTTCAACCCAACACTGAGCAGGGGATTGGTATGTTTGATGGAATGCCAAAATGCTTCCGTTGTTTGACCCGAAAGTGTCCGGCCACTTTTATCAACAATTGTACCCGAAATCATAATGGGAATCTGTTTTCCCACTTTTTGTGTGTATTGGTGAATGGCGTAAATAGCCGCTTTGCAATTCAGCGTATCAAAAACCGTTTCAACTAAAAAGACATCGATTCCGCCATCAACAAGACCGCGAATTTGTTCGGTGTAGCATGCCGCGAGTTGATCAAATGTAGTTGCCCGAAATCCGGGATCTTCCACATCAGGAGAAAGAGAAAGTGTTTTGTTGGTTGGCCCAATAGCACCTGCCACGAACCGTGGTTTATGGGGCTCTTTTTTTGTGATAGCATCTGCCGCTTCACGTGCAACTTTTGCCGAAGCCAGATTTAAATTATACGTTTCATCCTGCAGATTATAGTCTGCCTGAGAGATAGGATTGGCGTTAAACGTATTCGTTTCAATGAGGTCAGCTCCGGCAGATAGGAAATTGGAGTGAATTTCCCGTATTATGTCGGGCTGTGTGAGGGAAAGAAGATCGTTATTCCCTTTCAGATCATCTTCAAAATCGCGAAATAATTTCCCCCGAAAATCCTCTTCAGTGAGTTTATGATTTTGGATCATGGTTCCCATGGCGCCATCCAAAACTAATATTCTTTCTTTGAGGAGAGTAAAAATCGGGTGAGTGGAACGCATTTATGAAGGTATTCTTTAATTAAATTAGCTCAAGCATATAAAATCTGTAATTTACAGGTTAATTACATCCCCGATATGAAAGTTATTGAACACTACGAAAAAGCGACAGAACCACTGATTTCATTCGAAATAATCCCTCCCAAACGGGGCGGAGCGGTTCAATCTGTATTTCAATCACTCGATAGAGTGGTTGAAAAAGTAAAACCTCCATTCATTGATGTAACCTATCATGCGGCGGAAGCTCATGTTGAAGAGCAAAAAGATGGTACGCTTAAACGGGTGATTCGCAGAAAACGTCCGGGTACAATCGGGTTATGCGCAGCCATTTTACATCGGTATGATATTGATCCGGTTCCGCATTTAATCTGCGAAGGATTTACCAAAGAAGAGAGCGAAGACGCACTGATTGAGCTCAACTATTTGGGAATTCACAACGTATTGGCGATTCGGGGAGATAATACCGGAGCACAGACCACATTGAACATGAACGGCACCGCCAACAAGTTTGCGATTGATTTGGTAAAGCAGATTAAAAGCATGAATTCCGGCGAATATTTGGAAGATCTGATTAATGCAGAACCAACCGATTTTTGTGTGGGAGTTGCGGGATATCCCGAAAAACATTTTGAAGCCCCAAACTTAGATTGGGATGTAAAACGACTAAAACAAAAAGTGGATGCCGGTGCAGATTACGTAGTTACCCAGATGTTTTTTGATAACACCGCCTATTTCACATTTGTAGAAAAATGCAGAAAAGCTGGGATTGATGTGCCCATTGTTCCTGGCTTAAAAATTTTAACGAAGCCAAATCACCTAAAAACACTGCCGCGGAATTTCTATCTAAATATTCCTGATGCCATGGCAGATGAAATCAGCGCAAATGAAAAAAATGCAGGAAAAATTGGTGTTGAGTGGGCGAAACAGCAATCCCTTGAGCTGATGGAAGCCGGCGTCCCCGGACTCCACTACTATATCATGGGAAGTCCCGATCCCGCTCTTGAGGTTATTGATTTTTTAAGGAAAAAATAGTTGTGAGTGTTGAGTTATTAGTTTTTAGTTATGGTTTTCAACTTAAAACTCAACACTAATAACTCAAAACTTTAACGTTTCAACCACTCAGCAAACGCATCCGCACTCTTGGTATTCAGTACGCGATCCGGCCCAAATTTTGCTTTCCGGGCAATCATCACTCCGTAACGAATATTATCAATTCCAGCGGTAGTGTGAGCATCCGGGTTGATGGACGTCATCAAACCGACTTCTTTTGCTTTGTTTCCATATCGCCAGTCCAGATCGAGTCGCCACGGATTTGCATTGATTTCGATAGCTGTATTGTGTTCAGCGGCCAGTTCAACCAACTTGTTGAGATCCAGCTTGCTCTCTTCACGTTTCAGCAGTAATCGACCGGTGGGATGGCCAATCATGTGGGTGTATGGATTTTTGATAGCGGCCTCAAAACGAGCCATCATTAAATCGAGAGTCATTTCGAGTCCGGCATGTACGCTGGCAATGACGATATCAAAACCGACAAGAATTTCATCCGGATAATCGAGTGCCCCGTCGCTGAGTATGTCCGACTCAATTCCCTTAAATATCCTGAAATTCTTTTGGGCATACTCTTCATTTAGCTGATCAATCTCCTTCCACTGCTCCTTCACCTGCTCAATCGACAGACCGCCCGCGTATGCTGCCGTTTTGGAGTGATCGGTCACCGTCAGATACTCATATCCGCGCTCGATACACGCATCAGCCATCTGTTTGATGGTGTACTTACCATCGCTCCAAGTACTGTGGGCATGAACCACGCCTTTGATTTGTGAATCCTCAAGCAGATCCATGGTTTCGTGTTCGCTGTAAAATTCAAACTCCCCACGATCTTCGCGATGCTCCGGCGGCACAAAATTTAGATCCAGTTTTTTATAGATATCTGCTTCAGATTCTGTTTTTACCGGCTGATCAAAATCAGTCTCTTTTTCTTCGCTGAGCATAAAAAGCCCGTACTCGTTGAGTGACATTCCACGATCTCTTGCCCGCTGGCGCAGCACAATATTGTGCTCCTTGCTTCCGGTGAAATATAAAAGCGCCGCCGGATATTCCTGCTCCGAGACAATCCTCAAATCCACCTGACGACCATTTACTGTTCGGATGGAGCTCTTTGTATCTCCGCGACCCAAAATTTCTACTACGAGTTCATGATTTACAAAAGCATCAAAAATAGATTCAATATTCTCCTTTTCAGCGGCGACGATCAGATCCACATCACCAATCGTTTCCTTAAAACGGCGCAGTGAACCGGCAATCTCACATTTCTTTACGCCCTTTAAATTTGTAACAAATTCCAGCATGGGTTCGGCAACGTCCATCGCCTGATTTAAAAGACATCGTTCCCCAAATTTTTCCAAATATTCGATTGATTTCAGGATATTATCCGCTGTTTTTTGTCCCATTCGGGGCAGATCTGCAACGGCGCCATTTTGACAAGCCACTTTTAACTCTTCAATTTCAGTGATATTAAGTGCCTTGTGAATTTTCGAAATTCCCTTTGGGCCAAGTCCTGAAATATTGAGCCATTCAATCAAACCCTTTGGTACTTTCTCTTTAAAATCTTCCAGCACCGGCATGGTTCCCGTTTCTGCATAAGCCTGAATATCCTGCGCAATTGACTTTCCAATTCCTTTAATTTCTGTAAGCGTACCATTTTCGATATGGATGGCAATTTCCTCGCCAAGACCCTCAATCGTTTGAGCGGCTTTATCAAACGCAATCACCTTAAAACGATTCTCGCCCGCAAGCTGCATTAAATCGTGCACCTGACGAAGAACTTTTGCTATTTCCTGATTTGTCATGTGTAAGCATAAATAGATTAAAGAATAACTCTCCCCTAAAAAGGGGAGACTGAGAGGGGTGTTCATCCAACACAAACTACAAAAATCCAATTCATCTCTCACGGAAAAATTTAAGAAGGGTTCGATGATTCACTTTCTTTTTACGAAGAAAAACTCCTATCTTTTTCAGCTCTGATGAGAACGTTGTTCTTAACACATTTTGCCGTACCGGAATACGTCCACATTCGATATGAAGGGGCGTTTGTCCGCCAGCCGGTGGACGTGATGGTTCGACTCCGGCTAATTGATGTGAGAATATTGAATTTATTGAATAAATAGTTTTGCCCCGGTGGCGGAATTGGTAGACGCGCACGCTTGAGGGGCGTGTGACCTAACGGTCGTGATGGTTCGACTCCATTCCGGGGCACTATAAGCCTTGTAAGTCATTGACTTGCAAGGCTTTTTGTTTTTTATACTGCAAATATAGATACAAACAATGATTACATATAGCAGTTTGAATATACACATTCGATCCTCTTCGGACGTTCTTTTATGCGAGTATAATATAAGTATAACATTTGAAGGGTTATGATCGCGTAAGATGAGCTAAATTATTTTTATCCTTTTACCCAAAGTCTTCCTTCTTTTAAAGGAACTCTATGCTTTCTATTCTTCCATTTTATATTACGATCTCGAGTTTTCTCGAATTCAAAGGATTTAAAACCATAGGCCAATGCAAGCTCTCCAAACCATTTATCTACTGGTAAATACACACCGTATGGAGCTGAATCCCCGATCACAAAGCATACTTTACTATCTTGGTTCGTTTTTTTTCTTAGATTTTTCCAAACTTTTGCCATATCTCTAAAGTAAGAAGCGACCATTGTATCATAAACCTTTTTGCCTTTTTTTAGATTTCGCTGTTCTTCTAGTTTTTCAATTACAGGTAAAAACTCACTTCTTATAGGCTCAAGAATAGGATCATTTGCTATTTCCATTGTCTGATCTCTTACTCTTGTTACATGTTGAGTACAAGATGGCAGTAAATATTTTCTGACTTCATCATGTAAATCCTTCCATCTCTCAATTTCACCTAAAACTGTTAATTCAAGCCTAACGGCATCAGCATAATCATAATTATTTGCATAAGGTGGAGAAGTAATTACTAAATCTGCCCAATTATCATCAACCTCTTTCATATCTCTAGCATCACCACAAATATAATTGGCACCCCTTCCAGTCTCCCATCTTTGTCTCTCTTTTATATCAGATGCCATCAAGTAAATCTTATTCTCAAATGCTTTGTAAGGCTCCGATACATTTTTCTTTTCTTTCTCTGGTAAGACATATTGCCAAGGAGCAGTTCCAGCACTAGAACACTCTCTAATGATGGAAATACTAGCTAACCATAGAAGAGAATGTATACTTTCGTGAAATTTAGATTCATCAACTGCTTTAAATATTTTCTTTAATCTTTCATAATATCCCTCATAAAAGCAATTTTTTACAAGTTTTGGCGGCTCACTTAACGAGATGTCCAATTGCTTAGCTTTTTTTAGAACTGAAATGCCAGCTTCTAAGAAAACTTTGTAGTCAACATTCCAGTTTAGTTTTGCTTTACCAACCTTTGAAATAAATGGGTGTGAATCTATTCCTATTGAATTATATTCACAATATTCAGATTCTAATAAAACGGTTCCAGATCCTGCAAATGGATCTAATACATTTTTCCGGCCTTGCTCGTACTCTTCTAATAAAACTTTTCTGACCCATTCTGCAGAAAATCCAGCTGAGAATCTAAACCATCTATGTATAGGTAGAGATAAGTTATTTATAAAAGTTGAAGACTGTTCTCTTTTTAAAATTTTATCTTTTTTTTGGGCTTGGGATAAAAATAAATCAGA
The DNA here is from genome assembly GCA_040876545.1 of Balneolaceae bacterium. Taxonomy (GTDB): domain Bacteria; phylum Bacteroidota; class Rhodothermia; order Balneolales; family Balneolaceae; genus SW132. Next base: position 9,741 of record JBBDPF010000034.1, read on the forward strand.
TTGATTTGCTCCATTTTTTATTATTGCCCATGATGTTTTTGGTTCTTTTAAATTCGGTTCTACTTTATTTGAATTTTTATATTCCATTTTTAATTCATTCAAAAATCTTATCCATATGATTTATTAATCGTACTAGTTCTTTATGAAGCTGTCTCAATTTAGTTAATGAACCTACTTCTCGGCTAAATTCATAACCATCACTATATGAAATTTCATAACAATAACTTTCATCACCTGTAGAGTAATTGAAAGTTGGTGCTTTTAGAAACTCTGTTGCTTTAGTAATTGAATCAAAAGATTTATGTTCAGATTTACTAGCTTCTTGGAATCTAATCTCCAATGGCATAGAAGTAAGCCGAGAAATTATATTATTTTTATAAGAAGCTACATTTGGCTTACCTAAGATCTTCAACAGTGAATTTGATACTTGCTTCTTCATATCTGAATCAAATTTATTATCAAAATCTTGTGCTAACTTACTTTTCTTTTCTTCACCCAATCGATCAGGGTACTCCATTGTTAACCCATTTTCCTTAAATGCTTGAATGATCTTATTTTTCGATACATAGAATAAGTCTATGTCATTATATCTAACGTACTCTCTAGCTGGTACCGTTAAACTGCCACAAGCTGCGATCCCTAAATATCTTGCAGTTGGATAAGTGGATCTCATGGGGCGAAGTTTACCAGTATCATCTCTAACTTTATCTTTCGAATGCCTAGAGCCTCTTCTCCAAAAAACTTCTAAAAAGCCAACCGGAACACCTGTTTTATCATCTGAGCCTTCTAACTCTAATACAAAATCATAATCTACTTGATTACCACTATCATCTTTCCAAATGATTTTAGTGCCACTTCTACATTTCCTTTTTCTAAAGCGATGATCTAAATATAGATCTAAATCATTTGCTATTTCCATTAGCAATGGTAAAACAACATACTCTTCCCACCAATCCCCAACTAATTGACCTAGTTTATGTCCAGATGAACTTAATTTTGCCATTCAGATTATTCTATAGATTTGATTAATGAGTTTTGAATAGATACTATTTTTATGGAAACTGCAACATGCACTAGAGAATATACTGCCAATTATGATTCATAGGATGATGGTGAAATATGGGACTATAAACAAGCCCAGTTCCAATTTATTACACAGTTACAATTCTCTTACCACATTTTCTGAAGCATCAATTTTTAAAACAGTTGCCAAATTTTCCATAACACTTTGCACTTCACCATTACCGGCAACCATAAAATTCTGTTTCTCACTACTTTACTCTCCTGCTCACTCTCAAAAATTGATGATTCTGAATCTTCAATTTAAAATAGGAAGTTCATTTTTTCTCTCATTTAAAGAATCACGATTAGTAAAAGCGCTTTTCTCATAAGTATAAATATATTAGGCAAAAATTGTATTTATCATAAATAAATATTGATAAATAAGCCAAATGCATACAAATTTAATCAACAAAACTATTAACCAAATATTACGTTTATGAATAGGTTTATAAAATCGTCCATTCTCATTTTAGTCTTAGCTTTGGGCTCGGGCTATGTTGCTTTCGATGCGGGATCGGAACCGCTGGCTGAATCGGTCGAAACTGTATCCGTCGCTGAAACCGCAGATGTAGCTATGGAACAGGAGGGATTTAGCACGATGGCGGAATTCCAGGAATCTCCGGAATACACAAAGTTTATCATCGACAACCTGTGGATTTTGATTGCAGCTTTCCTCGTTCTGTTGATGCATCTCGGCTTTGCTTCGCTCGAAAGTGGACTAACGCAGTCGAAAAACTCGGTGAATGTCATCTATAAAAATGTCTTTATTCTCTGTACGGGAATATTGGTCTACGCATTTATTGGATTTCAGATTATGTACCCGGGTGATTTTAACGGGGTTTTCGGTTTTGGTGGATTTGGCATTGGGTTTGATGAATCCAATCCTGTTGGCATGCTCACAACCGCCTACGGAATGGATATGACAATTTGGTCAGATTTTATTTTCCAGGCAATGTTTGCCGCAACGGCCGCAACAATTGTTTCCGGTTGTGTAACCGGACGAATTAAGCTCTCCTCATTTATGATTTTTGGAACCATTTTGTTGGCATTTTGCTATCCGGTTACCGGTAGCTGGGTTTGGGGCGGTGGCTGGTTAGCCGAATTGGGTTTTTATGATTTTGCAGGATCTACACTTGTTCATGGAGTAGGGGGTGCGGCGGGTCTTGCCTGTGTAATTTTACTTGGCGCTCGGACAGGTAAATACAAAGATGGAAAAACCTTCGCTATTCCGGCTCATAATATTCCACTGGCAACCGTAGGTGTATTTTTGCTTTGGATAGGATGGTTTGGATTTAATGGGGGATCGGTGTTAAGTGCAGATCCTGTGGGCGTTTCATATGTATTTGTAACTACTGCACTTGCTGCCTGTGCCGGTGGATTGGCTTCTATGGTTACAACTCAGGTTGTAATGAAAAGTCTGGATGCCCCCATGGCACTCAACGGTATTTTGGCCGGGCTTGTGGGAATCACCGCAGGAGCGGATGTTATTTCATTGTCAGGTGCTATTATGGTTGGGGCCGTTGCCGGAGTACTTGTCGTTTTTGCTATTCTGATGTTCGATAAGCTAAAACTGGATGATCCTGTTGGGGCCATTTCTGTTCATGGTGTTTGTGGGATTTGGGGGACGTTGGCCGTGGGGATTTTTACCGAGGCCAGCTTCTTGATTCAATTACTTGGAACTACAGCAATATTAGCCACAACGTTTGTATTTTCGCTGGCTGTTTTTGCTGCGATTAAAGCCGTTCTGGGAGTACGTGTTTCTCCTGAGGTAGAATCTGACGGACTTGATATTTCTGAACATGGAAATAAAGCCTATCCTGATTTTTCGCCGGTTCCAACCTCTGAATTAGGTCAATTTACAGCATAAATCAAAAAAAGGAGCACTCCAGATGGGGATCCGGTGCTCCTTTAGTTTACTCAAATTACTCTCATAACATTGTAAACCAATTAAATATACCGCTATGAAAACGAAACTTAAAGCAGTCATTTTACTCTTTACAGGATTAATAATTTTTTCTACCGATGCTTATTCTCAACTAAACATAAGTGCTGAGGCATATAACCGCTATGTGTGGAGGGGTACTGATTTTGGAAGCTCACCAAGCATTCAACCGGACATCAACTATTCGTCGGGGAATTTTGAAGTGGGAACCTGGGCGGCATTTGCCACCACGGGTGATCCGGATGGTACCGAGGTAGATTTTTATGCATCTTACTTGATTGACACAAATGCAGGAGGGCTTTCTCTCTCAATTACAGATTACACCTTTCCTGATCTTGATTTTAATAACTATTTTAGCAGTAATTCCCACTTTATAGAATTAGGCGTTGGTTATTCGGGGCCTGAATCATTTCCGATAACTTTATCCACAGGAATCTTTGTCACCAACGATGATGACAATTCCATCTACTCCGAGATTGGTTACGATATCCGAAACGTATCACTTTTTCTTGGGTTCACTCCAACAGAGTCGGCACTTTATGGAACAACCGGTAGCGGGGTGATCAATACCGGATTCTCAGTTTCGCGTGATGTACCTGTTACGGAGTTATTTTCCATCAGCTTAAATGGAACTGTGGTTGCAAACCCGTACTCTGATAATCTTTACTTTCTTGCGGGGATCGGCTTTTGAAATGAGCAAGAAAGACCCGTGAGGTTTTTAGAAACCTCACGGGTCTACCCAATACCTGGGTTAAATCGTGCTGCATTTATAATTGACCACAAATGAATTACCCATCCAAAAAGAACAATCCATAAAACGGCTGCCATTACAAACATAAATAGGGCTAAAATGGGCCTGCCTTGTAAAAGCTGACCTAATCCCGGTATAAAAAAACTACAAAGTGCTGCAATTACGTTTCCACCTGATCCTTGTCCGGCCATAGTTTTTGTATTTAAGTTTGAGTTGTAGAGACCCGTCAGGTTTCAAAAATTCTGACGGGTCTTCTTCTATAAAATTGTAGAATCTTTCTAATCGTACGGAGAAGTTATTATTTTGTTTAGTAAATATGAGGCAATGAATCTGTCATGAAGAAAAAAGAATGCCCGGGTTGTGCGGTGGAGGTAGATGCCGATCATGAAGAATGTCCCATTTGCGGATATGAATTTCCCAGGCAATCCTGGGCTGTAAAAATAGGCGTGTGGTTACTTATTCTACTGATGCTTACATGGCTGCTTTATTAAGCTCTTATCAATTTATACAATGGCATCAATCACTTATAAATATATAGTCTGGTCGTATTTTAGAAAAATAAAGCCGTATTTTTAAGGCTCTTAAAAATCCTTGGAACTCCAATTACCCAATGACTTATCTCGAATTTGCCCTGAAGGAGAAGAGACTTCTCTCTTTTGCTGTTTCATTCACTTTTTTTTCCAGCTTCGGGCAGACATTTTTAATCTCCCTTTTTGTACCCTTTTATCTTTCGGCGTTTGAGCTGACCAACACCTCTTTCGGGGTTCTCTATTCAGCAGCTACACTGGGAAGTGCATTTGTGTTGCCTTATTTGGGTCAATGGATTGATAGAATTCCGCTTCGCCGCTACAGTATGGCGGTCGCAATTGGATTATCTTTTTCTTCAGTGTTGATGGCCATTTCCTGGCATGTGTCGATGTTGTTCCTGTCACTGTTTTTGCTTCGCTTGCTGGGGCAGGGGCTTAGTGGCCATACGGCTCAAACCACAATGGCACGCTTTTATGATCACCAGCGAGGAAAAGCCCTCAGTATTTCAAGTATGGGTTTTCCATTGGGTGAGGGTATATTACCCATCGCAATAGCAGGAATTCTCACAATATTTCACTGGCGAATAACCTGGGGTATCATCGCCGGTCTTATTGCTTTTGTGCTCATTCCCTTGTTGTGGAAACTGGTGAATAAGAGTCATACCGTTTCAGAAAAAGAAGAGGATAACAGACGGAAAAGATCAACATGGGAGAGCTATAAAATCATTTTGAGCGACAAACGGCTTTTGTTTGTAATTCCGGCAACGTTACTGCCGCCATTTTGGGTAACCGGACTTTTTCTGTATCAAGTATCGACAGCTGAACAGCTTGGTTGGACGGCCGCTATAATTGCCTCCTCATTCATTGCCTTTGCCGGTGCCAGAATTTCCTTTGGGCTGATTGCCGGCCCATGGGTAGACCGATTTTCTGCCCAACAGGTTTTTCCATTCTATTTAATTCCCATGGTTATTGGGTTACTTATTGGATCTGTTTACTCACAAACTTGGTCGGCATTTATTTATATGGGACTTTTGGGTGCGAGTATGGGAATGGGCGGAACGATTAAATCAGCACTTTGGGCAGAAATGTTTGGCACCGGTATGATTGGAACTGTACGAAGTCTGTTTTCGTCCATTATGGTATTAAGTACGGCAATAAGTCCTTTTTTAATCGGCTGGTGGCTTGATATTGGAATGACCATGCCGGCTATTTTGCAAATCGCTCTATTTTCTACCATTGCCGGAGGTTTACTATCCGTAGGGGTTGTTTATTTTGATGAAGGTGAAAATGGGGTGTCTACTCCGTAGTTATACCTTGGTTCGGGTTGATTAATCAACCTGAGATAAACCGATATCCTTTGATGCAATCCGAATAGACTCTGATTTACGTATTATAAAATAGATTTATCCATCTGTAAACTGTTTAGAGCAATCCGGCACGTTTTTAATTATGAAATCGTTGTGGGATTGGAACATCAAATAAATTGAATTTTATGAAGACGATTTTAACAATAATCTTATTGGGCTTTACAATGACAAATAACTCAGGGAATGACGCGGTAGAAACAGAAACGGCCACTTTTGGAGCAGGTTGTTTTTGGTGTGTTGAAGCCATCTATCAAAGAGTAAGTGGAGTTGAGGCGGTGGAATCGGGTTATGCAGGTGGTACTGTAGATAACCCAACCTACGAGCAGGTTGTATCGGGTAGAACGGGGCACGCCGAAGTGGCGCGCGTTACGTTTGATCCTGAACAGATCAGTTACGAAGAACTGTTAGAAGTATTCTGGCACACCCATGATCCAACAACGCTGGATCGTCAGGGAGCGGATGTGGGTACTCAATATCGATCCGCTATTTTTTACCACGATGAGGAGCAGAAAGAAATTGCCGAAAGATCCATGGAAAAAACCGATGAGTCAGATCTTTGGGATGATCCTATCGTGACAGAAATTACACCGCTTTCGAAGTATAGTGTTGCAGAAGACTACCATCAGAACTATTTTAATAACAATCCAAACGCAGGATACTGCTCAATTGTGGTAGCGCCGAAAGTGAAGAAATTTAAAAAAGACTTTCCACACCTGCTGCAAGACTCAATCTAACATAAATTTAAAAAACGGGAGACCATGAAATCGATTACGATTAGCTTTCTAACTGTACTACTTACAATATTGTTTATCAATACCGTTGAAGCCCAGGAGCGACAAACAGATCGTCCTATGGTAAGCCCTAATGCGGCTGTAGAGCAAACGATTGGACTAACAGAAGTTGCAATTACTTACGGGCGCCCAAGCGTGAATGACCGGGTAATTTTTGGTGATTTGGTTCCTTTTGGTAACCCATGGAGAACGGGTGCAAATGAATCCACAGTTGTTACTTTCTCTGATGATGTTTTAGTTGAAGGCGAAAGCGTGGAAGAAGGTACTTACTCGCTTTACTCCATACCTGAAGAAGATGGCAGGTGGACAATTATCATCAATGATAAGTTATCATGGGGAACAGAGTATGATGAGAATGAAGATGTTCTAAGAGTAGAAGTGGATGCTGAAGAAGCACACTTTGTAGAACAGATGATGATCTATTTTGAAGATATCAGTGAAGATCAGGGAACTCTTGTAATTCACTGGGCAGATACCAAAGCTCCGGTAACGATTGAACCGGTAACTGACTGATCGTAACGCGGCATCGCCGATCCGCGGTTGTACGTACCCCTCACTATTTTATAAACCTATTCAGGTCAGCGACCTGAACTACGTAACGCGCGTCGCTGACCCGCGGGCTGTGCGTACTCCTCGCCATTTTATAAACCTATTTAGGTCAGCGACCTGAATTACGTAACGCGGTCTCGCTGACCCGCGATAGTTTAAAGCCTGAATAGATATGAAATCTATTCAGGCTTTTTTAATTCAGTAGGGTGTTCAATTCTATACAATCAGTACAGGTCAGCGACCTGTGTTACGTGGAATCATCAGCCCAGACAACCTGAGTTACTCTTAATAATTAAAAATTGAAGACGAAATCAACATAGGGAATTCCAAATCCCAATCCGTCATCAAGAGAGGATCTAAAGAAAGCCAGATCAAAACTAAGCCGCTCACCCATCAAGCGAACACCGTATGAGAAAATACCGTCACCGGCTTCCGGGAAAAAATAGTTTTCTGATACAAAAGCAACACGTTGAGAAATTCTGTAATCTCCTCCGAATAGAAATGTTGTGGTTCCTACATCCTCAGAAGGCAAACTAAATCCGGTTACTCCCGTCGTGAGACTTCCACGATTAAATTCGTATGTATAGTTTCCATAGCCGAATATCAAACCATCATCTGCCCCGCCAACTGAAACCACTCCCAAGCCACCGGATAAATAATGATTATCACTTATTTGCCCTCCATATTTTCCACTAACAAAATAAAGCTGATTGGTAACTCCAAGTCCGGGAATCATGCTAATCCCACCGGTAAGGGCAATATTATCCGTTATTCCATAGGCAACTCCAGATATAAAAACATAGATATTCTGATAATATCCTGATCCTTTTTCCAAAGGACGGGCTGTAGGTGAAATTAAAAGCCGGCTTTCATTTGGGTTTTTAAACCAGTCGTAGCCAGATTGAGTTGTATCAAGATCACGAATGGATTTGATTCTGGCCAGTTCAATAAACGTCCGTTCATTTTCTTTTCGTAACTCCAATTCAGTATCCTTAACCGATAGAATTTGACCAATTTGACTGGAGTTATCGATAAGGGTGATTTCAACTGTTTTTGAGGAATCAGGTTCAACGCTATCCGGACTAATTTGAGCGTGAACGGCTATCGGAAAAAATAAAAACAGAGCGGAAATTAAAAGTTTTTGCATAATAATAAATGGTTTGAGGAATGTCTTTTTTTGATGAATCATATCCAGCAATAATAAATGAAAACAGAATAGAATCATAAATCTGTATTTTTGATTCTTCAAATAAAAAGCCCGTACATTTTTATAAATGTACGGGCTTTACCAGTTTTAACCTGATTTACAGTTTAGAACCGAATTTGCATGCTCGCCAAAATATTTCTTCCTGCTTGAGGATAGTAATAATTATAATTTTGTTCACCGCCAAGAACATATCCAAACGTATAGCCATTGGATACGTATTCTTGATCCAGCACATTATTGATTTGAAGTGCAAAATTAATTCCACCAACATATGGAAGATTTTCGAACCCATAGCTGAATCGTAAATCATTCACCCAATATGGATCAATTGAACGGCTATCATTTTGGGTATTATCAAGATACTGCTTGCCCACATATTTTGATGTCCACTCAGAGGTTAATCCCTCCCAATGATAGGTAAATATTGAATTGGCAATAATACCGGGCGAGAAAGCAATGTCTGTACTTTCGAACGTTTCTGATTGTTGCCCTCCTTGATCGTAATCATCAATAAATCGTACATACTCATCAATTTTGTTTTGACTAAATGTGGCATTTCCACTCCAAAGAAATTGATCAGAGATACGAACGCCGGTTTCAAGCTCAATTCCTGCCCGATAGCTGTCAGATACATTTTCGCGAACATAGCTGCCCACATCATTAACAGCTCCCGTAAGTACAAGTTGATCTTTATACAGCATGTAATAGAGATTTACTGCCACATCAAATCGGTTAAACGTACCGCTATAACCTGCTTCATAATCAAAAAGTCGTTCAGCATCAGGTCTGCTATCAACACTTGAATCCACATAATCACTTCTTGTGGGCTCCTTTCCGCCAACGCTTAACGATGCAAACGTTCGATGTCCATCCGCAAGATTATACACCAACCCTACTTTTGGATTGAAAAAATTGATGCGATCTTGCTGGGCAACGTCCTCAATACTTCCGGTTTGATCATTCACCTGAAGACCTAAAAACTTATAACTGACCGTTCGATATTGCAGATCAGTAAAGAGGTTAAAATCATCTGTAAAGTAGTAATTCAACTTCCCGTATACATTGAAATCGGTTTTGAAACCATTGTTGTTATAGTATTGATCACCAAGATCACTGTCACCGGCAAATCGAGACCAAATAACTTCTCCAAAATGATCTCCATCATATTCATTATATCCACCGCCGAGGGTAAACGTCCAGTTGTCAGGCTGTTCAAATTCGGTAGAAAATACGGTTCCATAAAAATGATTATCCAGCCATCGCCGTCTTATCAAATCGCTGCTTTCTATGGTTTCATTCCCAACTTCAACCGGGTTGATGTTGTAATTGCTTAAATCATCATCTGTTTGAAACTCCTCAAAAAATCCACTTCCGTAGGTATAATGAAGAGAAGCATTTGCGATCCAATGATCCGTCAATTTATATGAATAATGAAGCTGATAATGATCTTGCTGATATTCATCTACCTGATTTTGATAGGTAAATTCATTGAACTGCCGATTTCCAAGATTGTCTCGAAGATGATCAGCTGATTGCTGATCCAAAAATAGTGTGTTGATATAATGTTCCAGCTCCGCAGCGTCGTTCTCTAAAATAGGCTCGGGAATTCCGTTCCAGGCTTGATAAGTGACTTCACTTCCTGAAAATACATCCGCTTTCAACAAACTTCGATCCCCATGTCGCGCTGCAGTTAGGTAATAAGATTGCAGATCTGAACTTGCGCGATCTATGAATCCATCGGAGTCAATTTTTGAAAGTCGCCCCTCAAACTGCCAGCCATTATCCATGATTCCTGAACCCATTTGAATGTTAAACTTCTGAGTTCCAAAAGATCCCACACTTGTATTGAATTCACCATATGGATCTGCCTTCATATTGGCGGTTTGTAAATTCATGGATCCGCCAAAAGCACCGGCTCCCTGGGTAGACGTTCCCACCCCGCGTTGAATTTGAATATTCTGGGTTGATGAAGCCAAATCCGGCATATTTACCCAGAAAACCCCATGAGATTCTGAGTCATTAACGGGAATTCCGTTGATGGTTACATTTATCCTCCCCGGATCAACACCGCGAATTCGTAGCCCGGTATATCCAATACCGGCTCCTGCATCCGAAGTCGATACCACGGATGGAGTGGAATCAATTAGAAAAGGGATGTCTTGCCCCAGATTATTGGATTCAATTTCAGCACGGGAAATATTGCTGTATGCGATAGGTGTGGAATCATCAACCCGGGTAGCGCTGACAAATACCTCACCCGTTGAAATGGGCTGCCGCTCCATTATAATTTCCAGTTCATCTCCATCACCGGAAAGGGTAATGGTTTGAGTTAGATATCCTATATAACGCACAGATATTTGATCACTTTCACCGGAAAGCGAAAGTGAAAAATCGCCATTTCTATCCGTTGACGTTCCATTTGTTGTGCCGCTTTCAATAACGCTTGCACCTTGAAGTGGTTCTTGTGATGAACTGTCCAAAACACGTCCGTTTATGGTTTGTGCATGGATTGAGTGGACTGAAAAAATCAGCCCGAAAAGTAGAAGTGTATATTTTAGCATGATGCCTCCATCAATTTTTGATTCGATTGAAGGAGGGGGTACAGCTTATTGAACAGATATTTCTGTTCCTGCTGCAGATCTCGGTTTCCCTACGCCGGTATAACCCGGTTCAGGTTCACAGGGTATGATCTCAGTCCCGTGTAAAAATGGGACACCCCCAACCTTTTAGATTGAATGTTGAAGTTAAGAGGGAATTTGATTGGCATCAAGAAAAGTTTTTCTAATACCGAAAGTGGCTTTCCAAATAAAGTGTCATCGTTGATGAGGCAGGAGATGCCGGATCGGGGTCCGGCATGACGGGAAAAAATGGTTATTCTTTTTCACTCTTTTTGTAAAGTTACTGACGAAAATCAGCTCTGCCAAAGAGGGATTTATAATGTATTTTATCGGGAAGTAATCTTAAAAAACGTAACCATGAAAAATATTTTTGATCAAAAGCTGATAGTCATTGCAGCATTTACTTTATTCGCAGGGTGTGAACCACCGGAACCACAAGTAGAGAGCGAAGGGACTCTTCAGGATCACGTAACCTGGCTGGCTGATGATGAGCGGGCGGGAAGGCTTGCCGGAGCGATTGAGGAGTCAGAATCTGCAAATTACATTGCTGAATATTTTTTTGAATATGGCTTAATTCCTGCCGGAGACGATGGCACCTTTTTGCAACAATTTATCTTAGAAGGACCGATGCCACAAATGCTGGAAAAGGATAATCATATTTCCAGAAATGTTGTGGGTCTCATCGAAGGAACTGAAAATCCGGATCAATATATTATTGTGGGAGCTCATTACGATTCTCAGGGAATGGGAGGGGCAATTTCCATGGGTGGGGGCAATGGTGAATCCATCCATAATGGCGCGGATGATAATGCATCAGGTACGGCAGGATTGATATACTTGGCAGATTACTTTTCATCAGAAATGCCTAAAAAAAGCATGATTTTTGTTGCCTTTTCGGGAGAAGAAATGGGGCTTTTGGGATCCCGCTTTTTTGTTGAACAGATGATTGTAGATACAGAAAATATTCTGGCAATGATCAACCTTGATATGATTGGCCGGCTCAACGATGACGAACTGACCATTTTTGGTACAGGCACTTCTGATTTGTGGGAAGAGATGATTAATAATATTGAAGTGGATTCGCTGAATATTTCCACAACTCCGGCTGGAAGTGGGGCGAGCGATCATCGATCGTTCTACGAAATGGAAATTCCTGTTCTGCACTATTTTACAGGAACTCATGACGATTATCATCGTGCATCAGATACTGCGGATAAGGTCAATTATAGTGGTTTAGAAAAGGTTTTGGATCATGTTCGTCAGCTGATTGAAAGTCTGGATGAAAAAGATGCGTCAGAAATGGCATTTATTGAATCAACAGATCCACATGGGGGAGGCTTTGATTTCGAAGGAGTTACCCTTGGCGTGATGCCTGATTACTCTTATTCGGGGGATGGTTTTCGTGTGGATGGTGTTCGTCAAGATGAACCGGGTGATTTGGCGGGGATGCAAGAAGGGGATATCATCATTGAAATGGGAGAGAGTGAAATATCTGATATTTACGATTACATGGAAATGTTGGGAGAATTCGAAGAAGGTGATGAAGTGATTATTACCGTTCGCAGAAGTGGAGAAGAAATTGAATTGGATGTGAGATTTTAATCCATCATTTTAACTTGTCTGCTAATTAAAAAACAACTGAAATGAAAAATACACACTCAATCCTTCTGTTGATTTTCATGGTTACTATCTCTGCATGCCAACAGGAAAATGACAACCTTCCGGAGATGTCGGAGGGAGCAGAAACCTATTCCTTGCTTGGCCATACTTTGTCAACACAGGAATTGGATGAGGATATCTATGAAGAGTATCGTGAAAATTATGAAGAAGCTCTTGCTGATTACAGAGCAGATTCTGATGATGCCGAAAACATAATTTGGCTGGGAAGACGTACAGCCTATTTGGGACAATATCGGGAGGCAGTTAATATTTTTTCTGAGGGAGTTGAAAAACATCCTGAAGATTCGAGAATGTATCGCCATCGCGGACATCGATATTTAACACTTCGATTGTTTGATCAGGCCGCCGAAGATTTTGGAAAAGCAGCTGAATTGATGCAGGATATGGATGATCAGATCGAACCGGATGGTTTGCCAAATGAGCTAAATCAACCCACAAGTACACTGAAGTCAAATGTGTTTTATCATCATGGTCTGGTTGAATATCTTCGTGAAGATTTTGAAGCGGCCATTGATCTTTATGAACAAGCCCTAAATCTTGACCTGACCAATGACATGAAAATTGCGACACTGTACTGGTATTACATGGCGCTGAAACGAAACGGAAATGATGAATTAGCGGGTAATGCGATTGAGGATATTAACCCGGAAATCGAAATCATCGAAAATGACGCTTACCTGAATCTGCTATTGGTTTTTAAAGGCGTTTTTGATGCGGATCGGTTTATTGAATCAGGGGATGACCCACTTCAAAACGTAACGATCGGCTATGGAATTGGAAACTGGCACTATATCAATGGCCGACAGGACCGTGCTTACGAAATTTGGCAGAATATGTACGACGAAGGGAACTGGCCCGCTTTTGGCTACATTGCAGCAGAAGCAGAATTGGCAAGGAAGACGAGTCAATAGACTATAATAGGTAGAAATAAGTCCCCCTTCGAAGGGGGATGAAAAGCCGCGTTTAGCGGTTTTTTTGGGGGATGTTGATGTACTTTCCATCTAAATTGTACTCGGATCATTTAGATAGTCCCATCAAGACTAATTATGCCTCCGCAACTTCATCCAATTTCACTCCAACTAACCGGCTCACACCGGTCTCCGGCATCGTAACGCCGTACATCATCTCTGCCTTCGACATTGTTTTTTTGTTATGTGTAATAATGATGAACTGAGTCTCCTTACTAAACGAGCGAATCATAGCTGCAAATCGTTCAATATTGGCATCATCCAGTGGGGCGTCAACCTCATCAAGAACACAGAAAGGAGATGGTTTTACCAAATAAATGGCAAAAAGAAGCGCAATAGCGGTCAGTGTTTTTTCACCCCCGGAAAGCTGATTAATACTTGACGGGCGCTTGCCCCGCGGGTTCGCCTTAATCTCAATTTTAGCCTCCAATGGGTCTTCTGCGTCCTGCTCAATAATTAAATCACAATTATCATCCTCCTCGAATAAAGTATGGAAAACAGATTGAAAATTAATCCGAATTTCTTCAAATGTTTTATTAAATCGTTCGGTAGCAGTTTGGTTGATCTCCTCAATCGTTTCCCGCATCTCTTTTTCAGCAACCTGAAGGTCTAAAATCTGCTCTTCATAAAAATCGAGCCGCTCTTTTTCTTCCCGGAATTCTTCGATCGCAAGAGGATTTACATCTCCAATTTGATTCAGCTTCTGGCGTAAATATCCGATTCGTTTTTTGGCTTCCTCTGATGTTGTCTCTTCCGGCAATTCTTCATTCAGCTGATCCATCAAAATGCCGTACGTTTCCCAGATATAATCGGAAAGAGATTGAGCCTGAAGTTCAAACTTCTCTTTTGCCATCTGCAAATGATGGACCAGTTCAAGGTTTACTTCTTTCTGATTTCGAAGCTCTTTTAATTCTTTATCAATATTGTTGATTGAACCCCGCTGCTGAGCGCTCGCTTCTTCAGCGGCTTTTAAGGCGTTATCCGCTTCAATCTTTTTCTCTTTGGTTCCCGAAAGTTGAGACTCCGTTTTTTCAATGGCTTTTTTATAGGACTCAATTTTCGTCCCGCTTTGCTCCATCATCTCTTTGCGGGAAGTCAGTCGTGACTTTATACTTTCAATTCCGCTTTCTGCACGTTCCACATCTTTCTCTAAATTGGACGCTTTATTTTTCACATCCTGATGTTTCAGTTGGGCATCATTATATCGATTTTGTGCAATCGCCCGTTCATCTTCCAGTTTTTTCAGTGCTTCTTTTTTCTCAGTTTGCTGATCGGTAAGCCCGGTAATTTTTTCCTGAAGCTCTTTTTGATGCGGATGCAGTGAATCCAGTTCTTCCCGTGCTTCTTCTCTGTTAGAAGAGATGGTCTGTTTTCGATTTTTTAGATCGCCAATATTCTTCTCATAAACCTGAATACTCGACTGGTAACGGCTCATATTCTGCTCAATGTCGCGAATCCGTTTTTGGATCTCTTTAATTTCCATCCGTACTTGCTCGGGATTCAATTCAGAAAACTGTTTCTGAACCGTTTCAAGCTGTTGCTCTTTTTCTGAACAACTCTGAGTGGTCTCCTTTAGCTTTTGATTTAATTTTTCCAGCTTATCCTTCAACCCAAGTCGAATTCCGGCTTGCTTATCCTTGCTACCGCTTTTTAGAAATCGGTTTGATGTCATGAAATCCCCATCCATCGTCACGGCAGAAGTACCTGACTGATCGAGGAGAGAAGCTGCTTTTTCAATGGAATTGGCAATTAAAACAGATCCCAATAATAACTGAGCTACTGATACAAACTTATTGTCAACTTTTAGGTGATGATAAATGGAGTTTTTATCAACAGCATATTTTTCCTGAAGCTTATCGAGAGGAATAAATGTTGCACGGCCTTTATTTTCCTCTTTCAAAATCGTAGATGCGCGGATGGCTTCATCCATTGAAGCTACGACGACAAAATTGATAGTATCGCCCAGGGCAGATTCAAGGGCCGGCGCGTGACCTTCATCCGTTTGCAGGATTTCCCCAACGGGAACCATTAACTCAAATGAACCGGAGTGATGCTCCATTAAATGTGCCACGGATTGTGGCATTGCATCGTTGGATTGAGCCAGATTTTCCATCAGCTCAATTTCAGATCGAAGAGCGTCTTTTTTACTTTTTAACGTCCGGATTTCTTCGCGCAGCGTTTCTCGTTGTTGCTCAAACTCCTCCTGCTTTTCCCGAACCGTTTCAAGATGCGTTTCTTTTTCTTCAAGTTCATCGGTCGCTGTTTCTAATTTCTCTTTGGCAATATTGAGCTCACCTTTCGCATTGATAATCTCATCTTCCAGATCTTCAATATCCCGGTCAATGCGAAGCTGATCGTCTTCACTGTTTTCAAGCTTCGATTCCAGCTTTATCCGGCTCGATTGCAAGGCAGATAGTTTCTGATTCACATCACTGACGGCAATTTCAACCTCATAAAGCTCATGCTGAACTTTGGTGAATTGCTGTTGTAATTCCGTAAAACGCTTTTTCGAATCCTGTAGACTTTTTTCTGATTGTTCATTTTCATCAGAGAAATTTTCAAGCTTTTTTATGCTGGCTTCACGAAGATCCTGCAGATCTTTCAGATCACTTTTACTCTGTTCAATATCTTTTCCGTACTGTCCAATCACTCCTTCTTCATTGGTGATTTTTTCCCGGGTAATTTGCAGGTTTGTCTCCATATCCCGAATGGATGAATGCAGTTGACTTACCCGGCGTCGCGCTTCTGATTCTTCGCGCTCTTTCTCGATCAGCTTTGTGCGGGATTTCTCTTCGGATTGTTCGAGCTGTTCCAGCTTAGCAGAAATTTCACGCTTCTCTTTTTCTGCGTTTGCAATCCGGGTTTTTAGAGGTTCAAGTTCAGATTGAACTGTCTGAAATTCATGACGATTATAAGCCTTGTCGAGTTGAACCAGTTCTGTCTTATATTTTTTTGCTTTAGCAGCTTTTTCTGCCTGAATCTCAAGAGACCGTGTTTTTTTGCGAACCTCTACCAGAATATCTTCAAGCCGTTGCAGATCTTTCAGGGTTTCATCAAGCTTCCGAAAAGTATGACGACGTTTTTCTTTGTATCGGGTAACTCCGGCAGCCTCTTCAAAAAGCCTTCGGCGATCGTTATTGCGATCATTCAGAATTTCTTCCACCATCTTCAGCTCAATCACCGAGTACGCATCCGAGCTCATCCCCGTATCCATAAAGAGCTCCATGATATCTTTCAGGCGACAAGCTGTATTGTTGATCAAATATTCACTGTCACCGGATCGGTAAAGCCGTCGTGTAATGGTAAGTTCACTGTATTCGGTAGGCAGAATTCCCTTGTTGTTCACAAAGGTAAGGGATACATCTGCAAGCCCAAGCGCTTTTTTTTTGGCAGTTCCGTTAAAAATCACGTTACTCATTGCGCTCGATCGCAGAAGGGAAGGGCGCTGCTCACCTAAAACCCAGCGGAGAGCATCAACAATGTTAGATTTCCCGCATCCATTGGGACCAACAATTGCGGTGATCCCGCTATCAAACTTCACATGAGTTTTATGAGCAAAACTTTTAAAGCCGTGTAATTCAAGTTCGGATATATACATCTATAGTTGGATAAGATAATGCGGACCAGTGAGCTAATAGGCGATGTCGAAATAATACTATGCAGAATATAAAAAAGTCAACGCAGATTGTAAGCGTGACTTTTAATAAAATGATGATGAAAAAATTGAAAATGCTAAACCGTCATGATCTCTTTCTCTTTCACTTCAAGTAGCTCTTCTACTTTGGCAATGTAATTATTGGTATGCTTTTGAATTAACTCTTCGGCTTCGAAACGGGAATCTTCGGGTAAAGATTCTTCCTGCACAGTTTTTTTAATTTCATCATTTGCATCCCGCCGGGTATTACGAATACTGATCCGTGCATTTTCTGCGGTTTCTTTGGCGAGTTTAACCAAATCCTTTCTTCTCTCTTCTGATAAAATTGGCAGTGGAATTCGGATGATGGTTCCGTCATTACTCGGGTTTAACCCCAATCCGGCAGACATAATTGCTTTTTCGATATCGTTTGTTGCGCCTTTGTCGAAAGGTTGTACAGTAAGAAGCCTTGCGTCCGGTGCACTAACATTAGCCAATTGATTAAGAGGCGTTTGTGTGCCATAATATTCAACCTTTACATTGTCCAAAATTGCTGGTGAGGCTTTGCCGGCACGAATATGTGAAAATTCTTTTTTACAAAAAACGGCAGCTTCTGCCATGCTCTCTTTTGCAGTATCTATGATGAGTTGTAGACTTTCGGGGATCATAACGCCTATTTCTTAAATGTTGAACAAGTTTACTTTCGGATTGCTGAATTTAAGAAATCTACTCCTCATCCCAAACAACCCGTGTACCTACATCTTCGGTAGAACATACAACTTTCTTCAAGTTTTGTGGCACATTCATATTAAAGACAATGATAGGAGTTTTATTTTCCCTGCATAATGTAAATGCAGTTAAATCCATCACATCAAGACGTTTTTTTAATACTTCGTCTCCGGTAATAGTATCATATTTTTTGGCGTCAGGATTTTTCTCAGGATCCGAATCATAAATGCCATCTACCCTTGTACCTTTTAAAATAACATCGCATTCAATTTCGATTGCCCGGAGTGATGCAGCCGTATCAGTTGTGAAGTAAGGATTTCCTGTTCCAGCACCAAAAATAACAACACGTCCTTTTTCCAGATGGCGAACAGCTCTTCTGCGGATGTAAGGTTCCGCAATTTCTTCCATACGGATGGCGCTCATCAATCTTGTTTGAGCACCTTTTCTTTCCATAGCGTCCTGAAGAGCCATACTATTAATCATTGTCGCAAGCATTCCCATGTAATCGCCCTGAACGCGGTCCATTCCTTCAGTAGCTCCTTTTACGCCGCGAAAAATATTTCCGCCACCGATTACAATTGAAACTTCAATGCCTTCATCATGAATGGCTTTTATTTCATTTGCATAGAGATTTAAAATATCTCCATCAATTCCATGTCCTTGTTCGCCCAGAAGGGCTTCTCCACTCAGCTTAAGCAGAATTCGTTTATATTGATTTGCCACAATGGTTGAATTAGAAATTAATAGATAAAAAAAAGGCTACCGATAAGGCAGCCTTTTGAAAAAATAAATTATGATTCGCCAAGTTGAAGTCGATGGAACGACCTGACGAGTGGAGCATCGTTTTGCTCCAAATACTCTTTAACGGAAATACCGTTGTCTTTCACGAATTTTTGTTCTAAAAGAACCCGCTCTTCGTAAAAGCGGCGAAGTTTTCCTTTAGATGCTTTTTCAGCGATCTCTTCGGGCTTTCCTTCGTTAATAAGTTGTTCTTTAGCAATTTCAAGTTCCTTGTCGATAATAGAGGAATCCACACCATCACGAGTTACAGAAAGTGGATTCATGGCTGCAATCTGCATCGCAACATTTTTGCCGATAATTTCTGCATCAACATCGCCTTCAAATTCAACCAAAACTCCAAGCTGATTTCCCGGGTGGATGTAATCCACAAGAGCGCCATCTGTCTGGGCAAATACGACACGATTGATCTCAATCTTTTCGCCAATTTTTCCAACCATAGATTCAAGGTGCTTTTCGATAGTCAGCCCATCAATTTCTTCTTGATGAAGGTCGGCCACAGATCCGATCTCTTTTTCAAAAGCTATATCCAAAAATGATCCGGCTTGCTTTTGGAAGTCTTCATTGCGAGCTACAAAATCTGTTTCGCAATTCACTTCAATAAAAGAAGCTTTTGTTCTGCCTGCATTTACTTTAGAAAGGATCAACCCTTGGTTCGCATCACGGTCCGCTCTTTTTTCAGATACTTTCTGACCTGTTTTGCGAAGAAATTCAATGGCTTTATCCATATCGCCATCAGACTCCTTCAGGGCTTTTTTACAGTCCATCATTCCTGCGCCGGTTTTGTCGCGCAGTTCTTTTACATCTTTTGCACTAATGCTCATAGTCTTAAATTTATTCTATTACTGTTAGTCTATTCTTCTTCGTCAGTATCAGCAGTATCAGCAGTATCAGCAGTATCAGTTGCTTCATCCTTGGGCTCTAAAGAATCAGAATCATCTTTTTTCTTTCTTCTCTTACGTCGTTTTGTTGGTTTTGCAACAACAGAAGACTCTTCTTCGCCTTCATCAGATGAAGCTGATTTAGATTCTGCAGCCGCTTCTTCCATCAGCTCTTCTTCTTTCAGCGCTTCACGTTCTGCATTACCTTCAATAATAGCGTCGGCAATTTGCGCAGTAATAAGTTGAATGGTACGAGCAGAGTCATCATTGGCAGGGATGATATGATCCGGTGTATCTGGATCACTATTTGTATCAATCATCGCTGTAATAGGGATGTTCAATTTAATAGCTTCATTCATTGCAATGCTTTCTTTGATGGTATCAACCACAAAAATAGCGCCCGGAATACGGTTCATGTTAGCAATACCACCAAGGGTTTGCTCGAGCTTTTCCTGCTCTCTGTCGAGCATCAAACCTTCTTTTTTAGTAAGCTCTTCGTACGTTCCGTCTTTTCTCATTCGATCAATCTCTTCCATTCGAGAGATACTTTTTCGAACCGTAGCAAAATTTGTGAGCATTCCACCTAACCATCTGTGTGTGATGAATGGCATTCCACAACGGATAGCTTCTGTTTTAACAATTTCCTGGGCTTGCTTCTTTGTGCCGACGAAAAGAATTGTTTTTCCGGCTCGGGCAAGTTTTGTTACCTCATCGAGTGCTTCTTGTAGGTAGTGGTGAGATTTCTTGAGATCGATGATGTGAATGCCGTTTCGGTTCATAAAGATGAATTCTTTCATCTTAGGGTTCCAACGGCGTGTTAGGTGACCAAAATGTGCACCTGATTTCAATAGTTCTTGTACTGTTGCTGCTTTAGGCATGATATATTTTATGTTTGAGTTAAGCCTCTACACAAGTCATTCCCAAGGCGCTAATTCCGTCCGAAATCTTCGGGACGAAACACTCTGCGAAGGGTCGTTGTGTATGTGTTTTTCAGTTAGTCCCCCTTATCAAAGGGGGATTAAGGGGGATGTTTATGTAAGAAAAACACCCCTCCGACTCCCCTTGATAGGGGAGAGTAATTTTATCGCTTAGAGAACTGAAATTTCTTCCGTGCTTTTGGCTGACCGTACTTCTTACGCTCTACCATTCTGTCATCACGGGTAAGTAATCCGGCTGCTTTCAGCTTGTCGTGCACGTCTTCATTTAAATCGTCCAACGCTCTTGCAAGTGCCAATGAGATAGCTCCGGCTTGCCCGGTAACGCCACCGCCACGAACCGTGACTTTAATGTCGTATGTACCATCGAGCTCTGTTACTTCAAGAGGAAGCTTGGCAACATTAATTCTGGCTTGCGTGCTGATGAAATCTTCCAGCGGCTGATTGTTTACTACAAATTCACCTTTTCCCGACTTAATGTATAAGCGGGCTGTGGATGTCTTTCTGCGACCTATGTAATTTTCTTTCGCCATGTTTAATTAGATGTCAATTTTTTCAGGTTGCTGCGCTGTGTGTGGATGTACGGCACCGGCAAATACGCGAAGGTTTCCAAGAATTTTTCTTCCAAGCTTGTTTTTTGGAAGCATTCCTTTAATCGCGATTGTCACAAGTGATGTCGGATCTTTCTCGAGCATGTCCGCCGCAGATGTGAAAATTTCACCACCCGGGTATCCTGTGTGACGGAAGTAGGTTTTCTGGGTCATTTTCTTACCCGTCAATTTAACCTTCTCGGCATTGATAACGATTACGTTATCGCCAATATCCTGGTGAGGAGTAAATTCCGGTTTGTTCTTTCCACGCAAAATGGTAGCAGCTTTAGTGCCTAATCGCCCTAAAGGCTGATCTTCTGCATCGATAATAACCCACTTCTTTTCGACAGTAGTAGGTGTAGCTGAGTATGTTTTATTACTAATCGTGTTCACGATAAATCTCTTTTTGTAATTGCAAAATTGATAAGTCGATAAAAATAAGGGGAAAAAAGTAGGATTGCAATAGAATTAAAAACCTTTTTTCTCACGCATTTTAAATTAATTATGGAAATGTTTTTTCCTTTTGCCTTTTCACTTTAAAACCGTCCAGTCCCAACCCTGAATTCCGCGATCGGTTACAGCTATAATAGAAATCGGTTTTGATGTATCCACTCTCCGCAGTGTTTGGTTTGTGTTTGATGTCTCCTCTATCCGTTCACTTCCTGATGTGTCGGTATATTTAATGCGGTAATGGCTGATGTCGTTTTCCTTGGCTGCATCCCAGCTTACGTTTGCACGATTATTCCTGTGTGCATTCACTTTAATTCCCGAAACTTTGGATGGCGCATTAGCTAGCATCATCAGCGTTGCGGTGGTAGAGCGTGATACTTCCTGTACCAAACGATGATTAATCGTTTCCAGCCGGTCAGTGGTTTGATGGTAGTTGGGATTTCCCAAGATAGGGTAGGAGCCAATTCCGCCAAGCACATCTCCATACGCATCAAAGAAAACGTGAGCGTCGGTAAACCGGTAGTAGCGTGAATCATAGGTGATTAAATCTGTGAAGAGTACAGCGCCGGAATGCTGAACATCACGAATTCCATAATTTGAAAAACGAATCGTATTATCGAGTCGATGACTTCGAGTCCAGCCCATCATATCGTTATTCACAACACCCGCAGCTTCAAGTTCTTGTTCGGCAGCAACCCGCACAAATTCACGTGCTCCAAGGAGACCTGATTCTTCACCCGTTAAAGAGGCAAAAATGATGGTTGCCGGCTGTGGATTATTTGCCAACACCCGCGCTGCTTCGAGAAGTACAGCAGTTCCGCTGGAGTTGTCATCCGCGCCCGGACTTTGCTGCACTGAATCAAAATGAGAGCTTAAAATATAGACAACCTCAGGGTGCGTGGTGCCCTCAAGACGTGCAATAACATTGGCTGTTTCAATATCACCGGATGGACTAAACCACTGAAATTCCGGTTCATACCCAAATGATTTCAGTGTTTCAAAAATATACTCACTTGCTTTTTGATTGCCGGGTTGGGTGATGTGTTTTGATCCAAAATCATACAATGTCTTTTGATAGTTGTAGAGACGGGTAATATTTATTTCTTTGGTTACCTCGGATACTGAATCGTAAATGGGTTCAAACATCTCTTCTGCATTAGCAAGAAGTTGTTGTTCGCTTTCAAGGTTTTTTTCCAGGCGATCGATCAATGTATCATGTGTGATTTTATCCCCAATCCGAACCAAATATACTCCCTGTTCAGGGGCGATGGTGTCGCCTTCCCTTTGTGCTACGATCAATAAATGATTCCCATCAGCACTCGGCTCCCACTCATTTTCCATCGAAACCGTTCTGATGCTGTTGTTATGGAAAAGCCTGTGAAATTCTTTGGTCTCCACATCATATATATGTGATCGCCGGTGACGTGATTCTCCCATCATTCCAAGTACTTTTTCATCATTTAGAAAATGAGGGAAAAGTTCGTGTTGAATATCATAAGAAAGTCGATCCTGCTCGCCGCTGTCCAGATGTTTCATGTGAATGTCCCAGCTGATTCCCTCACGAAGCATATAGGCGAGTGTGTTGCCATCGGGTGAAAAGGCGGAGTGCTGTATGGGATCCGTTGAAGAAACCATTTGTTGTGCTTCAAAATCATTGTCTGAAAGATCTACAGAATAAATAGATTGCTCACCATTGGAGTTTTTCATAAATGCGAGACGAGAACCATTTTTCGACAGCACCGGATTCTGCCCTTCCCATTGCCCCATTTTTCCGTTGTTTGTGTGATGGAGTACAATGGATTCAACGACGTCAAATTCGTGACGTTCTTGGTTAACAGATGTTGGAAACGGTGAAGTAGAATTAGAATGAGAAATCAACATTTCGCTGTCTACGATCTGAGGCGCATCATAAAATCCGGGTTCATTGGTAATTCTTTGGGGTGATGTATCTTGCAAATTCATGGAGTAAATATCACTTCGATGATTATCAGGATCTGCCCCGGCAAACCAAAGCGAACCGTTTTCATCAAAAGTGGGAGTACGAACCAGCAGATTTCCGGTTTCAATTCTGGTGGTTTCACCTGACTGTAAATCCATCCTGTACATAGAAGTATTTAAGGCTTCTTCATACTGAAGTTCATTTCGGGTCTGGATGATGGTGTTGCGATCTCGTTCACTTAACGCTTGACTTAGTTTCTGCTGCAGTGCAGCTGTGCTTTCTGTTACTTCGGTTCGTTCCAGTATCGCGTGTTGACCATCCGGTGAAAAGATCAAACGTTGACCTTCAATGGTGTGAATGACTTCAGTTCCGTCACCGCTGATTTTTGCTACCTTTATATATGTGGTTTCGTTTGTGGACTCCTCCCAAGAAAAATGTTGATTGTCAGTACTGAAAACCGGATTTCGCCCATCTTCAGAAAGTTCATCTACTTTATATCTTTCTCCGGTGAGGCTGGCTATATCATCAAAATAAAGATCGGCGGAAGGTCCGTCCAAAATCTCGAGAAATCCTTCAAGAGCACCAATATAATCTCCGGCATCCCACTTCAGGTATGCTTCTGTGTAAGGATCAGAAACTTGAGCAATTACAGATTGGCTTAACAGCAATACGGCGAATAGAAAGAGTAGTTGTATAGATCGAATCATAGAAAAAGTTTAGTTCAAAATGGTCATCCGAATATATCTGTGGGAGATGTAAAAACCATATAAAAATGAAGTAGGTATATAATCCGGATGAACCGTTCGACTTGAAAAGGTGGGTGTACTTGTTACTTTTTATTGGATTTACAACATCAACTCACCTTGAATAACCAAAGATATTATCTCAAAAAATGCTTATTTTTGGATGATAGAAAGAAAAAAATTAGTTAGAAAACGAAAACAGAGGCTCATTTATGGCGAAAAGCAATCCACTTCTAAATACCAAAACATTACTCGATACAGAGGGTGATGATGTACATGTTTACAGTTTAAAAAAATTAGAAGAGCTGGGCTACGGATCGGTCAGTAAATTACCATTCACTATTAAGATTTTGCTCGAAGCTGTTCTCCGCGAATTTGATGGATATACAGTCACAGAAGATGACGTGAAAGTGTTGGCTGATTACGATGCCAAAAATCCAACCGGAGAAATCCCTTTTAAACCATCAAGAGTTGTTCTTCAGGATTTTACCGGAGTTCCGGCAGTTGTTGATTTAGCTGCGCTGCGGTCCGCAATGAAACGAATGGGCGGAAATCCACAATCCATCAACCCGCAGGTTCCGGTTGATTTGGTGATTGATCACTCTGTACAGGTTGATATGTTTGGCCAGGAAGCCGCATTTATGTTTAACGTTGAGCGTGAAATGGAGCGCAATAATGAGCGTTACGAGTTTTTGAAGTGGGGACAGAAAGCTTTTGATAATTTTCGTGTAGTACCTCCGGGCCGCGGAATTGTTCACCAGGTAAACCTTGAGTATCTGGCAAAAGGAGTATTTACCCGAAAAGAGAAAGACGGATCAACCGTAGCCTACCCAGATACATTAGTTGGAACGGATTCGCACACTACTATGATTAACGGCCTTGGAATTTTAGGCTGGGGCGTTGGTGGTATTGAAGCGGAAGCCGCTATGTTGGGTCAGCCTATTTATATGCTGGTACCTGAAGTTGTAGGTGTAAAACTGACCGGAAAACTCAGAGAAGGAATTACCGCAACTGATTTAACACTGACCGTAACCGAGATGCTTCGTCGTCATGGAGTGGTTAGTAAATTTGTAGAATTTTATGGGCCGGGTCTCAGTAATATGAGCCTGCCTGATCGTGCAACCATCGCAAATATGTCTCCCGAGTACGGAGCAACGATGGGCTTTTTCCCAATTGACAGCGAAGCACTGAGATATATGAGACGAACCGGCCGTGATGAAAAACTTGTGGACTTGGTAGAGAAGTACACTAAAGAGCAAGGACTTTTCAGAACGGATGACACCCCTGATCCGGAATTTACTGAGACTTTAGAGTTGGATCTTGGTGATGTTGAAACATCTCTTGCCGGACCAAAACGTCCGCAGGATCGCATCACACTTCCAAATATGAAAGAAACCTTTGGCAACTCACTGACGAGCAACGATCCTACAATGGGATTCAATCTCACGCAGGAGAAGCTTGCCAATAAAGGAACGTTCAAAAATGGTCAGGATATTGAAATGAAGCATGGTGATGTGGTTATTGCCGCTATCACAAGCTGTACGAACACATCCAACCCAAGCGTAATGCTGGGTGCAGGAATTATCGCCAAAAAAGCGATTGAAAGAGGAATGAAAGTTCCTGCCTATGTGAAAACATCACTGGCACCGGGATCACGAGTGGTTACAGAGTATTTGAATGAAGCCGGATTAACAGATTATATGGATCAGCTTGGATTTAACCTTGTTGGTTATGGCTGTACAACCTGTATCGGTAACTCAGGACCGCTTCCAGAAGCCGTAGAAAATGCCGTAAAAGAAGGTGACCTGATTGTCGCCGGTGTTCTTTCAGGCAACAGAAACTTTGAAGGACGGATTCACCCATACGTGAAAGCCAATTACCTCGCATCTCCTCCGTTGGTTGTTGCTTATGCACTGGCCGGAACCGTAAATATCGATCTTGAAAAAGAACCGGTTGGAAAAGACAGAGACGGAAAGGATGTTTACCTGAAAGATATCTGGCCAACATCTGCTGAAATCACTGAGTTTTTGGATGAAGCGATTCGTCCCGAATTGTTTGATAAGATGTACGGCGATATTTTTGAATCAGAAACATGGGACAAGATTAAAGTTGGCGGCGGCGAATTGTATGAGTGGAAAGATGAGTCCACCTACATTCAGGAGCCTCCATTCTTTGTGGGAATGGATGAAACTCCCGAGCCGATTGAGTCTATTACCGGAGCGAAAGCTCTTGTGAAAGTTGGTGATTCTATTACTACGGATCATATTTCTCCCGCAGGAAACATCAAAACAGACAGTCCTGCCGGAAAATACCTGACTGATAACGGTGTTGAAGTGAGAGATTTTAACTCTTACGGATCACGTCGTGGAAATGATCGGGTGATGACCCGTGGAACGTTTGCCAATGTTCGATTTAAAAATCAGTTGGCACCGGGAACGGAAGGTGGATTTACGAAATACCATCCAACCGGAGAAATCACCACAATTTTTGATGCTGCGGAGCGCTATAAAAAAGAAGGAACTCCTTTGGTAGCACTTGCCGGAACCGAATATGGAACTGGATCATCACGTGACTGGGCTGCAAAGGGGACCATTCTACTTGGAGTGAAAGCGGTGATCGCAACTTCTTACGAAAGAATTCACCGTTCAAACCTGGTAGGAATGGGCGTTCTTCCACTGCAGTTTGCAGATGGCGAATCTCATACATCCCTTGAACTGGATGGATCGGAAGAGTTTAACATTCAAATTGATGATAATCTGAAACCGCGACAAACGGTGAAAGTAACCGCAAAACGGGCTAATGGCGAGGTTGTTGAATTCGATACCGTTTGCAGAATTGATACTCCGGTTGAAATCGATTACTTTAGAAATGGTGGAATCCTGCACAAGGTTCTCCGCGATTATGTTGAGGAAGACAAAAAGCAGCGATCAAATGCTTAGTTAGTCACTCAATTTTCTAAAATTTTAAAAAAGCCGCCCATTTATTTGAGGTGGCTTTTTTTTATGCTTGAAAATAATCGTGTTGATAGTATATTAGTATTGAAACAAAGACCAATAAATCAAGAGTAAACCAGTACATGTCAAATCAAATAATACTCATCGATTGCCCTGACGAAAAGGGGTTAGTATATAATATCACCAAGGTAATTTATGACTATGGGCTGAATATCATCAGCAATCAAGAATTTGTAGATATCGGTTCAAACTATTTTTTTATGAGAACGGTGGTTGAGAATAATGGACTGGATGAAAAGTTTGAAAGCCAATTGCAGTCGGTACTTCCCACAAGTGCAAACGTTCGTTTGGCCACTATCAAAAAAAGGCCTGTGGTTATTCTTGCAACCAAAGAATCTCATTGTTTGGGCGATCTTCTTTTGAAAAATGCCTATGGCGAATTGCCGTCGGATGTGCGGGCGGTTGTAAGTAACCATGATAATCTTCGGCCACTTGCCAATTCGTTTGATATTCCATTTCATCATATTTGTAGCGAGGGAATATCAAGAGAGGAGCATGAGCTTCAGGTAAAGGAATGCATTGATCAATACAGCCCCGACTATCTTGTACTGGCAAAGTATATGAGAATTTTTACACCGGATTTTGTGTCGAGCTATCCAAACCGAATTATCAATATTCATCACTCCTTTTTACCGGCTTTTGCGGGCGCTTCTCCGTACAGAAAAGCATTTGAGCGAGGGGTGAAAATTATTGGGGCCACATCACACTTTGTAACCAACTATCTTGATGAAGGGCCCATAATTGCCCAAAATGTGATTCCCATTAATCATACCTACACGGCAGAAGGGATGACGCAGGCGGGGCGAGATGTAGAGAAAAATGTGTTAAGCAATGCCTTGAAGTTGGTGTTGGAAGAAAAAGTTTTCATCTATAAAAACCGCACCGTTTTGTTTGAATAGGGAGATTTCTTTTATCTGATATTTTGAGTTTAGTCTGAATTTTATAGATTGTAAAAAAGTAAACTCTTTCGGACTCTACCATGGAAACTACAGAAACAGCTCAACCTGATAATAAAGATGCATTAGCAGGTCTCCCCAACGAAAATTTTAGACTTCTTCTCGATACTATTGAGGGGATCAATCAAACCAATGAATTCAAATCTGCATTGGTGGAAAGCATGGAGTCTGTCAGGTTAGTGATGAATTCTGAAGCCAGCTCATTAATGCTTTTGGACAAAGAAACGGGCGAGCTGTTTATAAGCATGCCAACCGGACCGGCAAAAAACGAGGTGATTGGGAAGCGAATTCCGGAGAATAAAGGAATTGGTGGATGGGTGCTTGCAAACCGACGGCCGTATTTGACAAACAATGTAGAATTGTCTGAGCATTTTTACGGTGATATAACTGACGAATTCAAATCCCGAAATATTTTGTGTGTTCCTCTGATTAACCGGCAAAATGAAGTGATTGGAGTACTGCAGGCGATTAATCGAAGGAACGGTGAGGAATTTACACCGCACCATATACCGGTATTTCAGGCACTGGCCTCTCACGTTACCATTGCCATTGAGCGTACGCGTCAAATCGATCTTTTGCACGATCGGTTGAAAGAGAAAGATGCAATGCTAACGGAAGTGCATCACCGGATTAAAAATAACCTGCAAATTTTGTCGGGACAGATCGAAAACGAGCTTACGGATATAAAAGATGATCAGGCAAAAAAGATTTTACAAAATATGATTATGCGGGTCAATTCGATGTCGAAACTGCATGATCTTCTTTGTGAAAAAAATCTTGAAAAAACGGTGGACTTGGGGGATTACCTGAAACAGCTTTCCGATAAAATTGAGGAGACAATGAGTGCTGTTTTGATGGATGTGATGATTACACTTCGTGCAGATTCCATAAAACTTCCACAGGAAAAAGCATTGTTATGTGGACTGATACTGAACGAGCTGATCATCAATATTTATAAACATGCATTTATTGAAGGGGATAAGGGAAACGTTGAAATTGATCTGATTGAAGAGGGTGGGCTGGCAAAGTTAACTGTTTCGGATAATGGAGTAGGCTTGCCGGATGATTTTAATCTGGTGAAAGAGTATTCTATTGGAATGTGGATTGTAGGAGAACTGATCAAAAAATTGGGTGCAACTTTGGAGTCGGAACCCGGAACGGGAACGCGGTTTATGCTCTCTTTTTCTTCGGAAGTTGAGTAGGAGTTATTAAACCGGCCAACTGCCCAGACCTCTCATTGTAAAAATTCTTGCCAGCAGTTTTGATATCGGAGTTTTTATCAAAAGTGAAACAGCCGGTTTAAAGAACATATTTGTGCGTCTTTTCCTTCCTAAAAACATATTCATTTCAGCTCTTTTTGCCACTTGATTTGCCAGTTTTCTGGATCTGTTTGAGTAGCTTGAAAATGTTTTTTCCATCGGTGCTGATAATCTCATGACATCCGTCACCGATTTTGCGCAAAAATCTGCGGTTATCCATCCAAGGTTCATTCCCTGTCCGCCAATAGGACTCACTACATGGGCAGCGTCTCCGGCGAGTAAAATCCGGCCTGAGTAAAACTTTTTGGCCAGCTGGTGCTGAACTCCAAAACTGCTGATCATAAAATTCTGTTCATCTTCTAAGGAATGACCAATTCGTTTTTGGATAAGCTCTTCAATCAAATTTCGACTTGGCTCGTTAATGTATTTATCTGTTTTCACCACCCATCTGCGGTGAGAATTTGGCAGCGGGAAGGACTCAATCAATCCGGATTTGTGAAGATACACAGCTGCTTTTGTTCCGAAATCAGTGTTGTCGGAAAAATCACCCATAACGTATGTGTCAGGATAGGCTTTTCCCTGAATTTCTATACTCACCTGCTCCCGAACAAAACTATTTTTACCATCGCAGCCAATTAAAAAACGACACGTTAATTTTTTGTTTTCTCCATTTTTAGAAAATTGAACATTTACACCTTCTGTATGTTGATTGATTTCAGTTACGGTTGCACCGCGAGTGAGAGTAGATGGGTTCAACGTTGTGACCCAATTCTCCAAAATAGCTTCAGTCTGAAATTGTGGGAGAGCTAAAATAAAGTTGTATGGTTTTGGACAGCTTTTAAAAGAGACATCACCTATTTCCAGATGATCTAAAAAAGCGACTCCGGTCTCAATTTTTAAACCTTTATTTAGAAATTCATCTACGATTCCGGCTTCCTCAAACCGCTCCATCGAAACCGGGTGAATACCTAATGATTTTGAATGTTGATCGATGGATGTTTTTTGTTCCAGTATTGTAACAGAAATGTCATTTTGCAAAAGTCTTCCCGCTAGGTAAAGTCCCACCGGTCCACCACCCACAATCGCAACATCGGAATCGAATTTATCCTGAGGCATGATTTTGTTTTTGGTGAATGGCAAGTAGCCTGAATGGAAATTGCCTGTGGACAGACCAGTTTTCAGGCAGATTTTTATCCAGCTCATTTTTGGTATAACTCCGTTTTATGGAGGTAATGCCATCAGCCGAAATAAAGCTGTTTCGAAACAGAAGCGGAGACAGAAGACTGAAAAATGCAAACCCTACATCACTTCTCTCAATATCATTGAAAAGTACCAGTTTTTTAGAGAGGGCCGTGGCATCAGTACAGACCGTTAAAAGTTCGTCAGGACTTAAGTGATGAAGGAGGTGGTTAGAGATGACGATGTCGAACGTTTGGTTTTTCTCAATCAGATCAGAAGAAATTGCTTTTAAAAATTGAATTCCATCTGGCCACTGTTTACGATTCGTATATTCGATAGCCCTTGGATCGGGATCTATGCCGGTAAAAGTGACATCAAACCGATCCTCTCGGGTAAAAGAATGGAGAAATGAAATAATATCTCCACCCCCGGAGCCAATGTCGAGGATGGAAGCTTTTCCGTCGAGTTGCTGAATTACGGGACGGATTCTATTTTTATAAATGCTGTTCCATCTGCCGAGTAATTTATTTATGCGTGTAAATTGATCGTAAGTATGGTAGAGTTTTTCCCGGTCGCAATTCGGGTCATCCATCATTTCCCGAACGTCAAGATTTCTCTCTTTCAGAAATAGGGGCATATTATTGGGTGACTTTAGTGAGTAACGCCGATTCGATGGTCAGCCCGGGGCCAAATGCCATGGCAAGGGTTTTTTCGGTTGCCTGGGTTGATGAGGTCTCTAACATATGCTTAAGCACAAATAGAATGGTGGCGCTGCTCATATTTCCAAAATTGGCAAGAACGAACCTGGAAGCGTTTAAATCGTCAGGTTTGAGAGAAAGATTTTTTTCTACTTTATCGAGAATGGCGCGTCCTCCGGGGTGGATTCCCCAAAGGTCAATTTCCTCAAATTTCAGTTTGAATTTCTCAAGGATGGGAAATAAATGAACGTCCAGTCCATCGCTCAAAATTTTAGGTACATAGCTTGATAAAACCATGTTAAAACCCGTATTTCCCACAGTCCAGGCCATATCTTCTTTGCCGTTTTCGGTGATTGCGGATGCGAATTCATTTATTTCATAGTAAGATTCTTTTTCCGGTTTTTTGGTTGATATCAATGCCCCGGCCCCACCATCAGAAAAAACCGAAGCAGAAATCAGATCATCCAAAATGGGTTTTGATTGAAAATGTAGTGTGCAGAGTTCAACGGAAACAATCAACACGTTTGCTGTGTCATTTGCATTACAAATTTGGTGTGCCATTTTCAGCGCGGGAATAACAGCATAACACCCCATAAAACCCAAATGATATCGCTCGATAGAATTGTTCAAACCAAGGTTTTTAATGATATCATAATCGGGGCCGGGAGCAAAAAATCCTGTGCAGGAAACCGTTATTAGGTGAGTAATTTCGTCGGCATTAAACTCGGAGGGTTCCAGCAGCTGACGGGCAACATCAACAAACAACTGTCGTCCTTTTTTGATGTAAATATCGTTTCTGCTTTTGGTGCCGGGCGAGTCGCCTTGTCCGTTAAAAAAGAGTTCGAAACGTCCATCTTTTTTAAAATCGTCAATAACAGAGTGGCGGGTTTCAATTCCTGATCGCCCGTAAATATGATGAAGTAACCGTTGTTCTTTTTCCCCACCATGAACGATCTCTTTCATTCGATCACGCAGTTCATCCTGAGTGTAAGAAAACTCAGGTACTCTCTGTTCTATTTGGTGAATGTATGCAGCCATAAAAAGGTCTTTATTCAATATATAAAATGAAGAGCGAAACCCAACTATTGGCATTTACATCATGTATATATGATAGAATCTTAAATCATTCTGTATCGTTCGTGGACATTATTTTTCTCGTTCTGATAAAGATTTCCCTAAATCCCTTTTAACCTGATTTACAATCGAACTCAGGTTTTTAGGACATTTAGGCCCAAAAATTTAGCAATCGAACTTGGGTCTAAAAGACTAACGCTTTTATTCAGCGAGTTTTTTGGTGAGCAAATAGAAACGGATGTTGTGCATAATTCCGGCGGCGGTCAGTCCGGCAATGAGTCCGCCCCAAAAGCCGGGGGCACCATATTCCAAAGTAAAACCAAGGAAGTAAGCAACGGGGATTCCAATCACCCAATAGGCAATCAGGTTTACGTACATGGGAACTTTTGTGTCTTTTAATCCGCGGAGCGCCCCAAATCCACTGACCTGCAATCCGTCAGAAATTTGGAAAATTGCTGCAAATGTAAGGAGTTGTACAGCAATGGAGATCACCTCTTTATCATTTGTATAAATGGAGGATATGGTTTCAGGAAAAATGACCAGGATTAAGGCGGTACAGATCATGAAAAAGGTAGAAACACCCACGCCAACATACCCCCTGAAACGAGCTTCATCAGGCCGGCCTTTACCGATAGAATTTCCGACACGGGCAGAAATGGCAATAGAGAGGCCAAGTGGAATCATAAAGCAGATAGACGCAATATTTATGGCTACCTGATGTCCGGCAACCTCGATTGTACTAAGTGTACTGATTAACAAGCTTACCACGGCAAACATACTCACTTCCATGGATGAGCTAATTCCAATGGGTGTTCCGATTCTCACCAGTTCAGATAAGTATTTTCGTTCGGGCCATCGGAATTTGCCGAAAATATCGAACCGTTTGTAGGGTTTATGGCTGGCTGTAAACCATAGCATTCCCAAAAACATAATCGAATAAACGATAGAGGAAGCATAGCCGGTTCCTATTGCACCAAGCTGTGGAAATCCAAATTTTCCGAACATCAACACGTAGTTGGCAGGAATGTTAACGAGTGTACCAATAATGGCAATGTACATGGCAGGGCGGGTAACAGAAAGCCCTTCGTTGAAATAACGAAGCGCACTGTAAGCAAACGCAGGAAAAATGCCCCAGCTGATGGCTTTTAAATACCCTGATGCAATCGGGATAATCTCGTCAGTAACATTGAGGAGTATAAAAATAAAATCGAGATTGCGTAGGAGAAAAAATGCAGGGATTGCCAATATGAAGCCAAGCCATAACACCTGACGAGCATTTTTACCGATCTGTTGAAAACGTCTGCCTCCCACATTTTGGGAAACAATTGGGGTAACGGCCATCATACATCCAAGGAAAAGAACAACCACGGGCATAAGTACGCTGGTGCCCACAGCAATAGCTGCAAGATCTTGAGGGGAGAGGCGTCCGGCCATAATTGTATCTACAAAACTCATGCTCATCTGCAAAAGCTGTGCGATAATTACCGGTCCACCGATTCTCATCAGTAACCGGACCTCCGTTTTAATCTCGTTTTGGTGTGTTTTGTCGCGGATTTTCATGGGTAAAATAATTGATGCAAATGGTACAAAAATTTGCAACCAATAAATGTCTTTTTAGAAGTAATATCTCTCAGCTGATGATACTTTTAAAAAAGAAACCGTTTTTTGGAAAAGAGAGATTAATCAGCAACATCAGGCTTTATGGGAAGCTCAATAGAGAAAGTTGTTCCTTTGTGTATTTTGGAAGAGAAAGAGATGGATCCGTTATGGGCATCAATAATTTTTTTGCTGATTGCGAGCCCTAAACCTGTACCAGAAGATTTGGTAGAGAAGTTCGGTACGAAAATGCGGTTTTTATCTTCTTCAGCAATTCCTTTTCCTTTATCTGAAATGGTGACTAAAACAGTTTGGCTACGTTTAATGGCTTTTAGCTCTATCGTTGAATGATCGGGATCAGAAGCTTCGATACCATTTTTTAGCAGATTAATGATGACTCGCCGAATTTCATCCGCTACACAATAAATGGTTAAATCTGTTTGCTGAAATTGAGTGGTGATCGTCACTTTTTCATCATGGTTATACAGTTCGGTAACCGATAAAAGAAGTTTTTTAAGGTCAACGGGTGTAAAAGGTTCGCGTATGGGTTTGGAAAACTTGGAAAAATCTGATGCAATTTTATTTAGCGATTCGATTTGTTCGATAATGTTTGCAGCAGTTTTTTCAATCTTTGGACGTAACTTAAGAACATCATCCGGGTTTGCCTCGAGCTGACGCTGTAAATGCTGCAGGTTCAGTTTCATGGGTGTTAGCGGATTTTTAATTTCGTGAGCAACCTGTTGTGCCATTTCCTGCCAGGCAGATTCCCGTTCGGCTTTGATCAACTCTTTGCGAGCTTCATCAAGCCGAATAACCATTTGATTATAGGCCAGGGCAAGTGAGCCAATTTCGTCTTTGCTTGAAATGTTAATTTTGGTTTGACGTTCTCCCTGCGAAATTTTATTCAACCCGCGCTGAATAATCTGTAGGGGTCTTGTTAATCGGTTTGATAGTGCTACCGAACCGATAATAAACAGGGTAAAAAGCGCAAGATAAATGGCGAAAAGGTAGCTCGTTGTTTCGAGCAGTTGTTCGGTATAAATGGGGGATTGCACAAATGTGGGTATGGCAATGACCCCAATGGGTTCGTTGTTATCGTTTAATATTGCCCGGAAACCAATGAGTAAGGTTTCGCTTCCCAATTGGACTTTTCTTACCACATGCCTCCGCTCTCTGTTGTACAGGAATTCGTAGACATCATAAGGGAGGATTTTGGGAAGTAGATGTTGCTGAAAAATTTGGGGGGTTGTGGATTCTTCTACCCAAACATTTTTATAGAAAATGGCATCCACATTTAAAGGGGATGTAAGTTCTGCCAAGGGAATGAAAAATTCGTCACCATTTGAAAAATCAGCGGTTAAACGAACTGACTCACCCAGGTTTTTAAGTTCGTAAACGAGCTCGCGCTGTAGGTTACTTTCGCTTTGATTACTGACCGCATACTGCGTCGCAAATATAAGCACAGTTAGAAACAGAAACGTAGCCAGGGTGAGCCCATCAATCAACCGATGCTGAAACCGTTTGCTTTGGCCAAATAAGCGGAATTTTTCAAACCCGAGAATGGAGAGGATTCCCATCGTAAAAAGCCCAAAGAAAACGAGTACAATAAGTAATCGAAAATACGAAAAAAGATGATTATTGAACGCAGGGCGAGGGGTACTTACTTTTATAATATTTCTTTCCCCTGTTTTAAGCAGTACTTCCCGAAAAGCGTCACTTGAGGTAATGGTAGTGAGGTACGCTATGGAGTCTTCCAGGGCAATATTTCTTTCAATATCCGATAAGCGGTTGTAT
Source organism: Balneolaceae bacterium (assembly GCA_040876545.1). Classification (GTDB taxonomy): domain Bacteria; phylum Bacteroidota; class Rhodothermia; order Balneolales; family Balneolaceae; genus SW132. Next base: position 45,472 of record JBBDPF010000034.1, read on the forward strand.
TCGGGTTGGTCGGTATAAATTCCTTTTGTGGCACTGCGGGCAACTCTGTTTCCTGAAAACTCGGCCATGTAAAAACTTTTTTTCCATTCCTCGCCGGTGGCTGCCGCTAAAACAGCACGAATTGGTTGGTTAAAATCCGGCCTTTCCTGATATACAGCACCGAAAATCCATGCTAAAATTGAGGTTGGATTATTTATATCGTAGATAGGAATCCAGCCTCGGTGGAACGATCTGTAATCCTCACCAATACCATCCGGACGACCCCATATAACCGGACGATTTGTTTCCATTCTTATTTGCTCTCCTCTGTGTGATCGTAGCATCAAATCGGTATCAAAAAGCTCTGTCCATGCGGGGGAGTCTAAGCTTGTGGAATAATCGGAAATAAGATCTCCGTCCGGAAAAAGTAGTTTTACGTCGAAAGTAAATCGCTGCCAGCCGGGGTTGATTTTGGATTGTATGACCTGTTGAAAACGACTTCGTAATAGGTTGGTATTTTCTAAAGAATCATTTTCGGTAAGTGGGCTTAGTTGTTGTTCGAGATCGGTTAGCAGATCTCGAAGAATTGTTCTGCCATCGCTGTCCTGCTCTTCTGAATATTCTACGGCAACATCCAAAAGTTCTCTATCTGTCCTTTCTGATGTGGTGTTCCATATAATTACGTAGATAAAAATGGATGCAAGGAACATGGAAATCATCATTTTCCGAAATCCCGAGGTGTTGGAAAAATATTTGGGGTAATAAGCGATAAACCAAGCCGTAAAAATAAAAACGAAATAGAGAAGAAGTATGGTTAATACCTGCCATAAACCAAACAGGTCAACATTTAAAAATTGATTGCTTAAAAAAGCAAAAAAGATAAAGCTGAATGTTGTAGATATAAAAATGAGGATAGCTTTATCTTCTTCAAGTTTAAAAAGAAAATGTCCTATAGAAATACAAATGCCGGCTGCTGCGAGTAAAAATACAGTTGTGCTAATGTAATAAAGAAATGAGTTTATGTATGGAATCAGCTCAAGATCAAGAAGCGGTATAGTGGTTTCTACGGTTAAGTTTTGTGTGCTTGTTACAAAAAAGATGAGAATTAAAAATTGCAATATTCCATATAGCAGAGAGAACAATACTCCCTGAAGCTGTAGTTTATTAACCCCAATTCGGGTATATCCTTTTAAGGCATTAAAAGTGACTAAAAAGAAGAGCGACAAAAAGACCGCATGGAAAATATAATCACCCAAAAGAAGTTGGTTTTCAAGCCTCTCTACGGAACCCTCGTTCAGATAGATATCGATCCAGGAATGGATGAGACCTGACCCTGAAATTGTAAACCAGGCTATTGCAAGTATTCCAATTTGAAAGAGAATGGCAACAGGATGATTTTTGGTTATTGAAAAAATTACAAATACGAAAAAAAGCGAGGCAAAAATGGCAATGTGGAAGAAAATTCTCCATTGTGATACCCAGCTTTCATGAATCTGCTGGTACGAGTCCAGGTCATCATATTTAGAAAAAACCACTCCCGCAGAATCGGCGACTGACGTTGAAAGTGTTCGATATAAAAGAGGCTCATCGGGTAGTGGATCGAAGAAACTATACGATACGGGGTATAATTTTTGGAGAGATGAATGGCTTGCAAGATCGAAAGCAATATTCTCTGTGAAGGGAAGATTCGTGGATTGCTCAAGTTTTTGAGCCGTTAAAAGTCTGTAACTGGTATCTCCGGATGAAAATGATATTTCACCCAGTAAAAAAGAAACGTTATTAGATCTTAAAACAGAGGTGCGAACGGAATCTTCCTGATAAGTTATAAACCCGGGGGTAACGGTTAGGTTAAATCCCGACCAACTCCAGGGTTGATCATCTTTATAAAGCACGGCGCCCCAGAAATCATAATTCTCGAGGGTTTGATAAATGAGTTGTCGGCTTTGTTCACTTTGCAGGCGAGACTGAATTTGATCTGAAAGTTCTTCGGTTTCCTCAGAAAGGTCACTTTTAAGATTTTCGTATACAGTTTCTGCCTCAGTAAGGCTTTCGTGAATTAATTGTTCGGGATTATCTAAATCTTTTATGTGAGATCGCTCAACTACTTCAAACACTCCATAACCCAATACTACTATTGAAAAAATAGTGAGGGAAATTGCCAGAGGATTTTTAAGGAAAGATTTCAAGTTAATGTTGGTTTAGACAAAAAATCACTGAAACAGGAAACTATGAATTAGAATACAAAATTACTTTGCATCTTCAAGTTCCGTTCGAACTGCATCATTCCACATTCTCTCTACACCATAAAACTCTCTCTTTTCTTGACTAAATATATGGACAACTACATTTACGTAATCTAAAATAATCCAGCGTCGGGCGTCCAACCCTTCTTTTTGCCAAACGGCTTCGCCAATATCTTTTTTTGTCATTTCTGTAACGCTGTTTGCAAGGGCGCGAATCTGCGTTTCTGATGTACCGTGACAAACGATAAAATAGTCTGTTAATGTAGTCAACCCTCTTACATCTAAAAGAACAATCTCTTTTGCTTTTTTTTCGTGAAGGGCATTTGTAATGGATTCGATCAATGCTGATGAATCAATTGTGTTGCTTTCAGGATCTGTCATAAACTGATCCAAAGGCTTCTTTTTACTTTTGGTCATAGGCATCTGTTTATAAGTTTAGTGATTCGTAATCTGAACCAATGATTAATGTTACATCAAGATAAAATTCGTGTGACTCTTCTCTTAAAATTTGCGATTCGGGTATTCCAATTGCGTCAGCAACTCTTCTGGCGTTATCTATTTTGTTACTTCTGGTTATGACAAACGTGTTTTCAACATCAAAATGGTCGAAGTTTCCGGTTTCAATTACATCGAAACCATAACTTCGAAGTGTACCTGTAAAAGCCGTTGCGATACCGGGAACCCCACAACCATTTAAAACCTCAAGCTGAATAACATTACTGATGAGAGCGGGGTCAGGATCAATCCGATCTGCAACTATTCGCGGATAGATAAAACGAGTAACCAGGGCAAAAACAAGAATGAAAAGAAGAACACTTAAAAAACCTATGGAAGTGTTCAATAAAAGGGAAGATCGTTCTGTTGGCTTGTTTATTTTTGACATTCAGACGATTAATACCACGTAGATCTTCTATCGTATGGAGAATAGTTCATTCCACTGCCAAAGCCATATCCTCCACCAAATGGTGAATAGTAAGACGGACGCTGTGATACTTCAAATGAAATGGAAGCATTTTCTGAAAGGCGATAGTCGATTTTGGCACGATCAAGAATTACACGGGCACCCATGTCGTTATTTGTCATAAAACTATTTCCAAAAGGAGAGTGCAACAAAGAGACATCAACCTGAGCATTTAAGTTATCGCTGATGTCGAAAAACAAAGAGTTTGTGTAGGCATTTAAATTTTGTGTTTGCCCACCGAAATTTGCAAAAGTCATGGAATAGGAATGTCCCATAGTCATATTAAGCATATTCATAATGCCGGGTGATGAATCGGAATTATGAGACACTGTAGCGGTGTAATCGTTAGATGGGTTTAAATCATCTCTGAATTGTGCGTCTGCAACAGATACGCTGAAAAACAAGAAAAGTAAAATAGAAGTCAAAAATTTCATAAAAAATACCATATTTGGTGAACATCATTCCTATATAATAATACGCAATCACTAACAGTTAACAAACAAATTTGAGCAAAAAAATGTTAGTTAAATACTGCTTTCCAAACAATATTTGCAAATTGAAGTGGCATAACGGAAAAGAAGAGAAGAATAGTATGTAGGTAAAGTTGTCCTTGTAGTGCCAAAAAAAATACAATATATTGTTAGGCTAACATATTTTCAATGTAAATACCAAAAAAATACACCGCAGCGTATGAAGATGAAACTTACAGATTTCAAATTTGAAATCGATGACTATAATGTTCCCGAAGAGCCGCTTGAGCCAAGAGATTCATCAAAACTAATGGTTCTCAACAGAGAAGATAAAACCATAAAACATGAAACATTTTCCGATATTCACAAATATGTGAATGAAGGTGATGTAATCATTTATAATAATACGAAGGTGTTTCCTGCCAAATTGAAAGGTAAGAAAGAGAAAACAGACGCTGATATTGAAGTATTTCTACTGCGGGAGTTGATGCCCGAAAATATGCTTTGGGATGTATTGGTTGAGCCGGCAAGAAAAATCAGAATTGGCAATAAACTCTATTTTGGCGAAGATTTAATGGCCGAAGTTGTGGATAATACAACATCCAGGGGTCGTACCATTCGTTTTCTTTATGATGGTCCAAACCACGAACTTTATGAACGGTTGGATGAAATTGGTGATATGCCACTTCCTCCATACATCGAAAGAGAGCCTAAGGAATCTGATAAAGAGAAATATCAAACCATTTTTGCAAAAGAGCGAGGAGCGGTAGCCGCGCCTACTGCCGGTATGCACTTTACACCGGAATTGGTGAAAAAGATTGAGAAAAAAGGAGCCGAGTTTCTACCGGTAACCCTCCACATTGGTTGGGGTACATTCCGCAATGTTGAAGTAGAGGATTTAACAAAGCACCGAATGGATTCTGAAAACTTCTATATATCAAAGGAGACATCAGATAAAATTAATACCGCTTTGAAAAGCAAAAAGAATAAAGTGATAGCATGTGGAACCTCTGCCGTACGGGTTATTGAAACAAGCGTGATGGCCAGCGGAATGAGTAAAGAGGGAACGGGATGGACGGATAAATTTATTTATCCTGATTATCCATTTAAAATTACCGAGGCTGTAATCACAAACTTTCATCGCCCCGAGTCAACTTTGTTGATGCTGGCCGCAGCATTTGGCAGCTACGATTTTATTATGGAAGCGTATAAAGAGGCAAAAGAGAATGATTATAGATTTTTCTCCTTTGGCGATGCAATGCTGATTATTTAAACGTGTCTGAACCAATACTTTCACTTATAATCCCTGCTGCGGGTGCAGGTAAGCGAATGGAGTCAATCACTCCAAAACCTTACTTGATGCTGGGTGACAAGTTGGTATTGGAGCACACGTTGCTTTGTTTTTCTTCACTTGAAAATTTAAAACAAGTGGTAGTTTCTACATCAGAAAGCTACAGAAAGCTGACCGAGAAGATGCTTTCGAGGATATTTCCTGATGTAGAAACGAAGGTTGTATTAGGTGGAAAGGAGAGGCAAAACTCTATCAGTAATGCACTTGAGTGGGTTGATGAATCCATTGATTTTGTGATCATACATGATGCGGTGCGGCCTTTCGTTACACCTACATTAATTTGTGAATGTGTTGAGCGTGCGGGGGAAGCAGGCGGGGCAATTGCAGGTGTTCGGGTAAAAGACACGATTAAAGAAGTAAACCCAGATCTTAAAATCATCAAAACACCAAACCGCGAGATGTTGTGGCAAGCGCAAACGCCCCAAGTTTTTGAACGAAATTTATTGATCGAAGCCTATAACAATTCCGCTGATAAAAAAATCTCAGGTACGGATGATGCTTCTTTAATAGAATTAATTGGAGGGACGGTTGTTATTGTAGATGGGGATCGCCAAAATTTTAAACTTACATATCCACTGGACTTTTCTATTGCGGAGATGTTGATGAAAAATCAGGAAAAATGAATTTCAGAGTTGGCTTAGGGTACGATGTTCACCCTTTTGAGGAAAACAGAAAGTTGATGTTAGGTGGGATTGAAATTCCGTTTGATAAGGGACTTAAAGGTCACTCCGACGCTGATGTATTGTTGCATTCGATTACAGATGCTCTTTTAGGGGCAGCAGGATTAGGAGATATTGGAACCCATTTTCCTGATATAGATCCAAAGTACAAAAATGCAGATAGCGCTATTTTACTTAAAGAATCTTATGAATTGGTAAAAAATACCGGTTACGAGCTCTCTAATCTGGATGCAACAATTGTGGCGGAAGCACCCAAAATAATGCCGCATGTTACGACCATTCGAAAACGTATCAGCTCTATAATGGATTGTGATATTGATCGGGTTTCAATTAAAGCCACAACAAACGAAAAAATGGGATTTGTTGGGAGATCAGAAGGGATAGCTGTTCATGCTATTGTATTAATTTTCAAACCTGCAGTGGATTAGTACATGGAATTCTATACCCAACAGTTGATCGAGTGGATACAAGCTCTGTCGCCATTAAGTATTTACTTTATGTTTGGGATTATCGCTTATGCAGAAAATATCATCCCTCCAATACCCGGTGATATCCTGATCGTTTTTGGCGGATATTTAGCTGCTGAACAGATAGTCGGCTTTTCCATTGTTTTAGGGATTACAACTTTTGCCTCCGTTATAGGATTTATGAGTATGTATGCAATTGGTAAGTATTTTGGGGACAGAATAGATGAGCGTAGAAAGAAATTTTGGTTGATGAGGTTTCTTGATGTAAAATATTTTGATAAAGCGAATAGATGGATGGATAGGTGGGGGCAGTGGGTAATTGTAGCGAACCGTTTTTTAGTAGGTACAAGATCCATTATATCATTAACAGCAGGTTTAACCCGCACGAAAATATATCAAACCATTATTAACAGTTCGGTAAGTTCTTTGGTTTGGAATTTTGTTTTACTGGGCCTTGGTTGGCTGGTGAATGAAAACTGGCAAATTATTGGACATTATCTGAATATATATGGAACCGTAATACTTTCAATAGTTGTCTTACTTGTAGGAGCAAAATTGATTTATAACAGATTTAAAAAGGATGATGTATTACAATAGAATATTTTATAAAATTTACTGTCTTCTGTGTTGACAAGTATAAAATATGTTTTTAGATTTCATGTCTTTCGCAATTGCGAAATGCGAGTTGTAAATCAGCTTGATTTATTACCTGAAGCGTATAAATCGCTATAAGTGATTTACTTTTATCGGTTTTATGCAATTTATACGCGCGCAGGAAATGGTGTGGGCTGAAATATTAATGGAATTGCCAGTGTAGCTCAGGGGTAGAGTCCCGAAGGATTTCGGGATAAACCGCCGGTCATCAGTTAGGTGTCGGGTTTGTGAGTTTGCATGTAAACATTTTGACATAGTGAGCAATTAGCCAGTGTAGCTCAGGGGTAGAGCAGCGGTTTTGTAAACCGCCGGTCATCGGTTCGAATCCGGTCACTGGCTCTTAGTAAATTTTATTGATTATATTTTTGGGGGGATACCAAAGCGGCCAACTGGGGCAGACTGTAAATCTGTTGTCTTACGACTTCGTAGGTTCGAATCCTGCTCCCCCCACGCAGTTGTATTAAGCGGGCGTAGCTCAATTGGTAGAGCGTCACCCTTCCAAGGTGAATGTTGTCGGTTCGAGTCCGATCGCCTGCTCACTGAAAATAGCCGATATAGCTCAGGGGTAGAGCACTTCCATGGTAAGGAAGGGGTCGTCGGTTCAATTCCGACTATCGGCTCTTCAGGCAGCAGGTTAAATAACAAACTATTAATTAATTTTTTAGTCATGGCAAAAGAGACATTTCAACGTAATAAGCCGCACGTAAACATAGGCACGAT
>JBBDPF010000035.1:0-51201 GCA_040876545.1 Balneolaceae bacterium
CAGTCTTCATTTTGTTTGCGATTTATTTGGCCATCAGCTTTTTGAAGTCGTCCATTGTGGAGCGGACTGCATTTGCTGATTCATTTAAAAGATCTCGTTCTTTTTGGTCTAAGTCAACCTCTATGATCTCTTTTATTCCACCATGACCCAATTTAACGGGCACGCCAAGGAAAAGATCCTCAATTCCATATTCGCCATTTAACTGTACGGCACAAGGGAAAATACGATTTTGATCGAGCATAATGGCCTCAACCATTTGTGCTGCTGCCGCTCCGGGTGCGTACCATGCTGATGTCCCCATCAACCCGACAATTTCGCCGCCGCCTTTTTTGGTTCGTGCAACAATTTCGTCCAGTTTTTTCTCGTCAATGAGCTGAGTTACCGGAATTCCTGCCACGGTTGTATATCGGGGAAGGGGAACCATGGTGTCTCCGTGTCCGCCCATCAATAATGCCTGAATATCTTTTGGGGATACATCAAGCTCGGTTGCCAAAAATGCACGATATCGTGCAGTATCTAAAATACCGGCCATTCCCATTACTTTGGTTGAATCCAGTCCGCTTGCGGTGTGAGCTACATAAGTCATTACATCAAGCGGATTCGAAACCACAATAATGATGGTATTTGGGGAATGCTTAACAAGTTCTTCCGAAACTCCTTTTACAATCTTTGCATTAATTTCGAGCAGATCATCACGGCTCATTCCCGGCCGCCGGGGAACACCGGCAGTAATTACACAAACATCAGATCCTTTCGTGTCGTTATAATCTACAGTCCCGGTCAGTTTTGTATCAAAACCGTGTATGGGTGAAGATTCCCATTGGTCAAGAGCGCGACCTTTTGATGGATAAAAAGTGTTGTCGTCTACTTTTTTCTCGATGTCTACCATTACCACTTCTTGTGCAAAATCACGTTGTGCAATGGTAAGTGCAACGGTTGATCCTACATTTCCTCCGGCTCCAACTACGGTAACTTTCATATATCTGTATTGTTTATTTATTGTTTGATTTAATTATGGACCTAAAATAGGCAATTATTCACTTTTTTGGCGATTGTCTAATCCCCACATCAATTTGCTTCGCAGAGTTTTAAAATAGGTTTGATCTAACAGCTGAACCAGCTTTACAGTAAAATCGCTTTGTGTAATTTCAATCTGCTTTATCTCCCCACCAAAAGCTTTTCCATCATAAGAAAATAAAATGTGTTCCGATTCGCCTTCGATTTCTATAACCAGAGATTTATCAGCTGGTATTACCAACGGACGCGTGGTTAGTGTATGTGGGTTGATGGGCGTAAGAATCATAACCGGGGTTCCGGGCATCACAATGGGTCCGCCGGCAGATAAATTATAAGCCGTTGATCCCGTTGGAGTGGCTACAATGAGTCCATCAGCCCAAAAACGGTTCAAAAGCTCTCCATCATAAAAAGCGTTTAAGGTGATTAAAGAGGAGGTATCTTTTTTTGTGAAAAGAAGTTCATTTAGGGCAAAGCAAGACATTCCACTTTTCGAGGTTGCTTTCAACAGTGCGCGTTCATCAATCCGAAACTTTTTATCAACTAAATCTTGTAGAGCTTTTTCAGTTTGGTGGGGTTGAACATTTGCCATAAATCCCAGCTTTCCGGTATTGATTCCTAAAATGGGAATACCGGATTTTTTTACGACTTGCGCTGAATGAAGAAGAGTTCCATCACCCCCGATAGCAATCACATAATCTGTATCTACAATGCACTGCTCTTCATTTTCGAAAAGATGAATAAGCGGCGAGTCGATGAGATCTGCAAACTGTTTCCCAAGTTTATTTTGGATATGAAGTTCGTGACCATTTTTTAAACACCACTTTATTGCGTTGGTCAGGGGCGCTTTTATAGAATATTTATCGGGATTCGCGAGGACACTTAATTTCATGTAAAAATTTTAGTCTTGTTCCGGAACTCGAACGGATTCCATAAATAGTTTCCAGGGCACTTCATTTTCTTCTATGCCCGTTACAGCCGGAAGATAAAGGCTGGTTATGGGCGAACTCATTTTTACCCAAAAGTTGCTTTCAACATCAAACAACGAATCGTGAAATGAGTCGCCGTTTAGAGTATACATGGCTGTTTGATTTGTGGGTACCCTAATTTCAAATAGACTTAATGAGATATCTGAATCCATAAAATCATTTTGAAGAGTACTCAATAAACTTCGTGCATAAATATCATCTGTATAGGTTACCAAATACGATGAATCGGGTTCTGAAGTGATCTCAAGATTTTCAGGTTCTTCAGTCATTTCAAAAGTTGCATGCAAATCTATCGATGAAAGATCCACATTATAAAGCCGATCTTTAAGCCAGAGAACATTTGTTTCACCTGATTCATGAAAATAGAAGTAATTTGTGCGCTCTGCCCCGGTTTGGGTAACGCCATATAAATCATCATATGTAGATTGCAAATTTCCATCACCATCGGTGACTTGTAGAGATATTTGAGGACCTATTTCAGGAATCCAGTGAATATCACCTCTTGCAAATTGTTGAAAGAGGGTTCGTTCCGGGGTTCCGCCCACAAAATCAACTCTATCAACCTGAGGTTGTTCTATTCGGGCTTCTGAATGTTCTGAGGTATCTAAGGAAAGAGTCATACTCCCTGAATCTGTTTTTTCCCGAAACATATAAGAGCCGGTTCCCACAGGTTCCATAGAAAGGTTTTCACCGGAGGTTTGTACTGCTTCTTGTGGATAGATATACAAGTATGGGGAGGCTAATTTTCGTGTAAAATTGTCATCGGGTTCCATCAACACAAATACAATGGTTTGTGGATCTTCTACGATGATTCCGGAAACCTCATCAAGTATCTGCTTGCGATCTTCAAAAAGCTCTCGCTGTTCTTTAGCATAATTATTATAGCCCTCAATATTCGTTAGAAGCTTTGATGCTGTGGAAGGGACGCCGGCTTGTGCAGTACGCTCAAAAGCCCATTTAATGTCAGATGCCTGCAATTGTCTGCCAATTCCACTTTGGAAGGCAGATCCATCATGGAAAAAGAGGTTTGATTTGATTTGAATCCTGTATTCCAGTCCATCATCAGAAACGGAAACTTCATCTGCAATTGCGGGGACAACGTCTCCGGTTTGATCCAACGTGAAAAGCCCATCATAAATAAGAGATAAAACCCGCATGGTGCTTAAATTATCTGCAAAAAGCGGATCGAAATTTTCTACGGGATCAATAAGGCCAACGGTGATTGCCTGAAATTCTTCATCTGTATCTGCAGCAGCCGTATCACCCGGGGTTACCGTTTGCGGACCATTTTGAACAACGGTGACGGTATCAGTGGTGCCGCAGGATGATAATCCAATAAGTAGTGCGACAAAAAGTACGTGCCGAAAAAGTAGTTTTTTATTCATTTATTTAGATCCTTTTAACCCTTTCATTCCCTTAACGGCTTTTTGGCTCAGTAAGTTTGTTTCGTAGCTTTGAATACGTCCATTTTTTTGTTGATGCTGCTCAACAGCTATTTCTATAAGCTTTTTGAGCAATTCATCAAACTGCAGGCCGGACTCCTTCCATAGATAGAATGAAAAAGATCCCGGTATCGTATTTATCTCGTTAAAATAATACTCATTGGTTTCGGCATGAACCAGAAAGTCGAGCCTGGCAAGTCCGCTGGCGTGAAGGGTTTTAAACACTTTTTTCGCCGTGTTCTGAATATTTTCAGCAAGTTCTTTGTCGATATCGGCGGGAATCACACGATCTGCTGAGGCCATTCCTTTACCGGCTGAACTCTCTCGTTGATATTTATCCTCAAAGGAAAGAATCTCTTTAAGTCCCATAGGCCGCTCACAAACACTCACTTCGCACGATTGCGGACTTCCCATCACCGAGCAGTTTATTTCGATAAGTGGAGCTATGGCTTTTTCCACCAATATATGCGCATCGTACCGGAATCCTGTTTCAATGGCGCGAATTAAATCATCCAGGGTTTTTACTACTTCAACGCCAATGCTGCTTCCCAAATGAACCGGCTTTATCACAACCGGATACTCCATTTTCTCAATATTCTTGATGATATTTTCCTGATCAGCTACCCAGTCAGCTTCAAAGAAATCAACCCCATCAACGACTGGAATTTGTTCTGCCCGACAGACTTTTTTTGTTGTCACTTTATCCATTCCGATTGAGGAAGCCATCACCCCGCTGCCGGTGTACGGAATATTAAAGGTTTCGCAAACGCCCTGAAAAGCCCCGTTTTCACCATTTGAGCCATGAAAAGCGGTTAATACTGCATAGATGGGAATTTCATCAGCCGAAGAAAAAAGACCCGCTTTTTGAGTACGCAATACAGGTTTGCCATCGGGTTGTTGAGCAAATGAACATTGTTTAGCTTTAGATGTCAGGGTCTTTACGTTCTCATAATTCTTTAAATCCTTTAAAATATCACCGGTATACCAGATCCCCGATTTTGAAATATAAAGCGGAACTGTTTCAAAACTGGATTCTTCCAATGCAGCCATTGCCTGCATAGCTGTGAGAACAGAAACTTCGTGTTCGGGTGAGGCACCTCCAAAAGCGATAATTACAGATTTCTTGCTCATGTATTGATTGGTTGAAAATTGTGTCTAATAATACAAAGATCGGTCTATAATAGATAGTGTAACCCGTAGCTCAGTGAAATCGCGGGTCAGCGACGGCACGTAGCTCAGGTCGCCTGACCTGAGAGATCCATAATGTTGGTTGAGGGGTAAAATTCTGATAAGGTATGGTAGAGTTGAAGTAGTATCACTTTCATGATAAAATTGAAGCAGGGTCAAGGTTTGTTCGCGGGTCAGCGACGCCACGTAGCTCAGGTCGCCTGACCTGAGAGGTCCAAATGTTGGCTGAGAGGTAAAATTCTGATTAGGTATGATAGGGTTGAAGTAGTATCACTTTCATAATAAAATTGAAGCAGGATCAAGGTTTGATCGCGGGTCAGCGACACCGCGTTACGTTCAACGCCACCGCGCTACTTTTTTATTTTGACAGGTATAAATTCTTAAACTCATACGGCTTACGGAAACGCTCATCATCAAAGTTCTCCATAAAGTAGATGCTTTCGCCCGTCGATTTCATTTCGGGGCCAAGCTCTTTTTTTACCTCAGGGAACTTATCAAACGGAAACACCGGCTCTTTGATGGCCCAGTTTTTTAGTTTTGAAACCAGATCAAACTCTTTCAATTTTGCGCCAAGCATTACTTTTACGCCAATTTTTGCTTCGGGAAGTTGTGTGGCTTTGGCAAGAAACGGAATAGTTCGGGTGGTTCTTGGATTCGCTTCAAGAACGTAAACCTTCTCATTTTTAACAGCGTACTGAACGTTCAAAAATCCCACAATTTGCATTTCGTGAGCAATCTTCTTTTGATGAGCACGGATGGTATCCAAAACCTCATCAGAAAGAGAGTATGGCGGGAGCACCGCTGTTGAATCACCGGAATGAACGCCCGCAGGTTCAATATGCTGCATAATGCCGGCAATATGTAGTTGTTCGCCATCATACACAGAGTCAACATCCACCTCCACAGCTTTGTCGAGATACTTATCGATGAGGAAATCGTTTTCGGGATGAGTTTCCAGAATTCGCTGAACATATCTGCGCAATTCCTCTTCTTTAACGGCAATTCTCATACCTTGACCACCCAACACATAACTGGGGCGAATCAAAACAGGATAGCCGATTCGTTTTGCAATGGCTATCGCATCATCCGCTTTCCGAGCCATTCCATATTCAGGAAATGGAATTTCAAGCCGTTTTAAAAGCTCTGAAAATTCACCCCGATCCTCGGCAAAATCAATTCTATCAAATTCTGTTCCGAAGATTTTAATTCCTGCTTCAACGAATCGTTTTCCAAGTTTGAGAGCCGTTTGCCCACCAACCTGAAGAATGACTCCCTCGGGTTTTTCATGCTCAAAAATATCTAAAACACGTTCCCAGAAAACCGGCTCAAAATAGAGTTTATCAGCAACATTAAAATCAGTTGATACGGTTTCGGGATTGCAGTTTACCATGATGGCTTCGTATCCCATTTCTTGCGCGGCCAATACGGCATGGACACAAGAGTAATCGAATTCGATTCCCTGACCAATTCTGTTGGGCCCACTGCCAAGAATCATCACTTTCTTCTTGTCTGATACTTCACTCTCATTCTCAAATTCATAGGATGAATAGTAGTATGGAGTTTTTGCAGGAAATTCGGCTGCGCATGTATCTACCAGTTTAAAACTGGGCTTCATGTTCAGTTCCAGACGCTTTTTGCGAACGTCATCCTCAGTGGTTTTTGATCCGCTCTTGGTTAGCAGCCATGCAATCTGAACATCCGAAAAACCGGCTTGTTTGAGTTCAAAAAGTTCATCTCTTTCAATAGAATCCAGCGTTTCTCCTTCGGTTCTGTTTTCGAGACTCACCATGTATCGAATCTGTTGCAAAAACCATGGATCTACTTTTGTGATATCAGCAATCTCTTCAACGGAAGCACCCATTTTAAAGGCATTTCGAATTTGGAGTGATCGATCCCAGTAAGGCTTAACTAATCGTTCACGAATTTCTTTCCGATCCGGTTCCGCATATCCATCGGCGCCTAAACCTGATCGCCCAACCTCTAACGATTGCCATGCTTTGTTCAACGCTTCGGGGAAACTCCGTCCGATCGCCATTACCTCGCCCACAGCTTTCATTTGTGTTGTTAATTCTTCGTCCACCCCTGAAAATTTATCGAAGTTGAACCGTGGAATTTTTACCACTACATAATCAATTGAAGGCTCAAAACACGCAGATGATACCTGCGTAATTGGATTTGGAAGTTCATCCAGAGAATAACCCACAGCCAGTTTTGTGGCGATATTCGCAATCGGATATCCGGTTGCTTTTGAAGCCAGCGCGGATGAACGACTTACGCGAGGGTTGATTTCGATGGCAACCAACCGATCGCTTCCCGGCTCCATCGCAAACTGAACATTGCAACCGCCGGCAAAATCACCAATGGAGCGCATCATCTTAATGGCCGCATCACGCATATTCTGATACTGTTTGTCCGTCAGTGTTTGAGTTGGCGCCACTGTAACAGAATCGCCGGTGTGAACGCCCATCGGGTCAAAATTTTCGATGGAGCAAATAATCACCACATTGTCGTTTTTATCACGCAGGAGCTCCAGTTCAAACTCTTTCCATCCAAAAATACTCTCTTCAATCAGCACCTGATGAGTAGGACTCAGCTCAAGGCCACGCAACACTTTTCGCTCAAATTCATTTTCGTGCCACACAATTCCACCGCCAGATCCACCCATTGTAAATGATGGACGAATAACTACCGGTAACCCTCCCAGTTCTTCAACAATTTCTTTTGCATCCAAAAGCGAACTCGCGGTCCGGCTTTTACACTGATCAATCCCAATGGTATCCATCAAATCTTTAAACTCCTGCCGATTCTCGGTAATCTCCACGGCGTCCATGTTCACACCAATGATTTGGATCCCGTTATCTTTCCAGAAATTTTCTTTCTGAAGATCCCCTGCGAGATTCAACGCAGTTTGTCCGCCCATTGTCGGCAGTACGGCGTCCGGTTTTTCCTTGGCTACAATCTCTTTAATCGATTGTGGAATAAGTGGCTTTAGATAAATCGCATCAGCCATCATCGGATCAGTCATGATGGTGGCGGGGTTTGAATTGATCAAAACTACTTCATAGCCTTCCTCTTTTAGAGATTTGCATGCTTGAGTTCCTGAGTAATCAAATTCAGCGGCCTGACCAATGATAATTGGGCCTGAACCGATAATTAAAATCTTACTGATATCTTCGCGACGTGGCATGTTGAGCTTGAGTTAAATTACAGTTTGAATTTGATGTACTTTGAAATCTCCCCTTGAGGGGAGTACCACACGGGTTTTTCGCGTGGGGTGGGGTGTTGTTATCTAAATTAAATTTTTGCTTGATACTGAATTGAAGTCACACCCCTCGTCTTCGCTCCGCTCAGCCACTCCCCTCAAGGGGAGACTTTTTCTTCTTTTCCTTCCTTCACCATATCCATAAAATCATCAAACAGATAAGCTGAATCGTGTGGACCGGGAGATGCTTCGGGGTGATACTGAACCGACATTCCCGGGAAATTTCTAAACTTCAGGCCTTCAATGGTTTTATCATTCAGGTTGATGTGGGTTATTTCCACGATAGACTCATCAATAGAATCTTCGTCCACTGCAAAACCGTGATTTTGAGTGGTAATTTCTACAAGTCCCGTTTGAAGATTCTGTACGGGTTGATTTGCACCGCGATGTCCCACAAACATTTTTCTCACGGAAATCCCCTCAGATAATGCCATCAGCTGATGGCCAAGACAAATTCCAAAAATGGGTTTGTTTTGTGATTTTGCATACTCCACCATCGGCAGCCCGTAGGATGAAGAAGCATTTGGGTCACCCGGTCCATTGCTGAAAAAATATCCGTCAGCGTCCCATTTCTTAACATCTTCGATATCTGCTTCGGCAGGAAATATTCGAAGAGTACAACCGCGTTCCACAAAATTATTGATGATGTTTTGCTTGATGCCGTAATCAAACGCGGCAATTTTATAAGGCCCATCAGCCGGCACCGTTTGTGCTTCTTTTCGGGTAACTCGTGTGGCGAGTTCAAGGCCAACCATAGAATCCCACTCTTTGGCTTTTTTGATGAGTTCGTTCTCGTCGGTGATCTCTGAGCTGATCACAGCATTCATCACACCGCTTGTACGAATATGGCGGACAAGTTTTCGGGTATCTACTCCGGTAATCCCTACCACATTGTTTCGTTCCAGATATTCCTGAAGGCTTCCGTCGGCGATTGGGTTGCTGTATTCATCAGAAAACGAGCGGACAATCAAGCCGGAGATCATCACATTTCGGGCTTCATCATCCCGGCTCATTGTACCGTAATTTCCAATGTGCGGATAGGTCATCATCATCAACTGACCAAAATAACTGGGATCTGTAAAAATCTCCTGATATCCGGTCATGCTGGTGTTAAAGCAGATTTCTCCGCCCGTTGTGCCAATTTTTCCGACGGCTTTTCCATGTGCAACGGTACCGTCTGAGAGTGCTAAAATGCAGGGAGTTTTCTTAGGTGTATTCATCTAATGTTTAGCTCCTGAGTGGGTGAGAATTTTTGTGAACAAGCCAAAAAAAATCCGACAACGGAGACCGCGTCGGACTGAAATTTCTTTTGTATGTCTAAACTTGTGTGGTGTATGCACCAATCTGTCATTTTTGAAGTTTGAGAAAAATACGGAGAGACAGACTGATTTGAAAATCGAATTTTAAATAATTTTCATTTCACTTAATAATGGGATACCTAATTAATTGATATCAAGATCATTTGAGCTTTGACTTGCAAAATCAATAACCATTTTGTGATTTAATCTTGCGCATCAAGCGTTGTATCAAGAGAAAAAAGTTCAAAAATTTGATCCCACTCATCACTCCATGTTGCAATCATTTCGAAATGGCCGGCATCAGGTAAAAGAATGAGCTTGGTATTATTGCCTGAATTTTTGGCGGACTGTACAAAATGACGACCAAAAAAGGGAGGCACCGGAGAGTCAAATGCTGCAACTACCTCAAAGTGGTCGGCATGCAATGGAAGCAGTTTATTGGGTGATGTATCCAGATAGGCTTCTTCACCACGACTTTCAAGATCAACCAGTTTCTCTACCGTTCTGTCACCACATGGGGATGATCCGTATTGAACATATCGTTCAAGATCGTTAATGCCTGCAAGAGAAATCACTCTGTTAATTTGGAGCGGGTTTTCACTGTATAGGGGACTTTCAGGTGAAATATTTTTGCGAGCGGTCAGCCAAGTTGCGAGATGTCCACCGGCTGAATGTCCCGAAGCAATAATCTGACTTAAATCCAGCGGATATTCCTCTGCCAATTCCGTTAGATGATCTGCTGCGTTGGCCACTTCCAAAAAAGTACCTGGATATCCGCCACCATCGTGACCTACCCGCCGATATTCGATATTCCAGACGGCAAACTGTTTATCCACTAATGCTTCGGCCATCGGATGCATAAATTCTGTGCCCGGATACACATCAAGCCAACAGCCACCGTGAACTAATACCACAACGGGGAAAGTTTGGTTTTCGGTTGATTTTTCCGGAAGCCAGAGTTCTCCAAATTGCAGGGAATCAGCACCGACCTGAATTCTTTCGTAGTTGGTTTCTACTTCGGCTTCCAAAATATCCTGCCACGATAAAAGATCCTGACTTTGGGAATGGGAGGGAAAACAGAGAAAACTTATGAGCGTAATTAGAAGAGCAGTGATTTTATTCATTTTATAAATATGTAGATAGTTAGTTTTCAGAAAGTTTTTACTGAGTACTGGACACCCCTCATAAAATCATCTGAACGATGATTTTAAACTCCCCTTCCCGAGGAATCGGGACTGCGAAAAAACACGCAGCAAGGAGATTATACTAACGCCCCTGCTCAATAAATTCGAATCTGGAGTCGTAGTCAGGTTCGTTTGGTAGCGGCATTTCTGTGTTATTAAGAAAACTTAGAATGGCTTCGCGGGTTAGGTGTTTACCCTTTTCGGTTCCCCATAAAATATGGCCCACACCAGGAATCCAGTGACTTCTATTGATAGAGAATGCCTCAAAATATTCCATCACATAACCCCGGGGAAAATAGCTGCATTCGCCAAGAATCATCATCACAGGAATATCAACATTAGTCAGGTTTGGAGTTTCCTCTGATATATATGAAGAACGAATATTTCTGCTTGCCAACGGGTTGACACGAAGTTTTTTAAACTCAGGAATGGCTTCATCGTTGTCTTTGCAAAAAGAGGTGGCTACTATTTTCTCCTGAAGTTTTGGGGTTATGCTGTTCATCATTTCCTGCTGGCCAATAAATGTATTGCCAACCGGTAGAATCATCCCAAATAAAAAACGGGGGGAGCTTACAGCTTCGAAGAATCCGGGGTCATCAAAATTTTCAGCGCTGGTGGTTTTTTCATCATAATAAGGACCCGTTTGAGGAAATGCTCCCGGAAGCGGTCCGGGTTCAGTTAAAATAAGTTTTCGAACATTATGGTCGTTTTTATGATAATCCAGATAGGAACTTGCCAGTCCCGCTCCATAAGATTGCCCGAATAATATGACAGGCTTATCGATTTTTTTGATGATTTTATCCAGATCAGCAGCATTTCCTTCGTGGGTGTAATCCTGAACGTCAATAATGGGTGATCGCCCCGCGCCAACCTGATCGTATACAAAAACGTGATATCCATTTTCGGCAAAAGATGCAGCAAAGTCGCGGTCGAAATCCCGGACGTAAGCCCCCGGGCCGCCGTGAATAAATATGATCGCTTCCTCTTGCTCCGTTACATCATCAGATGGCCGGTGGTGAGAAATGGATATGATTCGGTCACTTCCTAAATCCCACATTTCCATATTGGGTTCATCCGGAAATGAAACGAGTTCATCAGATGCTATGGGAATCATCGACCAGAAAACAATCATCAAAAAAATAGTAACCGGAGTGAGCCGAAGGATTTTTCCGATGTTTGATGAACTGCGATTTACAGCAATCCGGCTAATTATAAAAGCCACTATAATGGCTAAAATCAGAGCGGGGTAACCTTTCATAAATCCTCCGGTAACCCAAAGTGTGCCGGAAAAAATGACGAAAACCAATGCTCCCGCCAAAATCCATAAGGCGACAATTCCGCTCCCTTTTAGCCAGTTTGATAAAGTTGATTTCATTGAATCCCATTAATTGCTCAAGTTTGGAGAATCTACTTAAAACCCGATAAATATCATAAATAGCAGTGAGGCCGGGGAAGGAACAACAGAAAAATTTCTCTACTTTTGATGAAATTTTGGGTACCCTTCTACTTCGTTGAATTTATCTGTCAATATTTAATCTGAGCGAACGAAAGAAAAATTAATACCCTATGAAACGAAAACCGGAAACTACATCCATCCACGGCGTACATCGCGGAAAATTGAAACCGGAAGATCCGCTGATTTCCCCGGAAATTCGAAGTACCGTATTTCGCCATCACCCGGATCATCAAAAGCGGGGTGATCAATATACCCGAAACGAAAACCCAAATCGCACAGAGTTAGAAGTGTTGATTGCGGCTCTTGAATCAGGTGGTGATTGCGCAACATTTTCATCGGGGATGGCGGCAACGGCGGCACTGTTTCAATCGCTCGATCCGGGCGATCACGTGCTGATCCCTGAAGATTTGTACCACGGAACGCGCGCATATTTGAATCAATTTATGGGTCGCTGGGGCCTTGAAGTGGAATCGGCAGACATGAGCAGTCCGGAGCGGGTTGAGGATTCCATCAAGCCGAATACAAAATTGCTGTGGATTGAGACACCATCAAACCCGCTGCTTTTGATTACCGATATTGAAGCGCTATCAAAAATAGCGAAGCGGAATAATTGTCTGCTGGCGGTTGATAATACCTGGCCGTCGCCCATTAATACCCGTCCAATCGAGTTTGGAGCTGATTTGG
Source organism: Balneolaceae bacterium (assembly GCA_040876545.1). Lineage (GTDB taxonomy): Bacteria > Bacteroidota > Rhodothermia > Balneolales > Balneolaceae > SW132. The sequence goes on from JBBDPF010000035.1 coordinate 12,518, forward strand.
TGATGCATTCTTCAACAAAATATTTGGGTGGACACAGTGATATTCTGGGCGGTGCAATAATCGCAAAAAAAGGGAATGAGCAGTTTGAAAAAATCAGGCAAATTCAAAAAATGGGTGGGTCGGTTCCCTCGCCATCGGATTGCTGGCTGATGATCCGAAGCATCAAAACATTACCACATCGCGTGAAGGCGCATAATGAAAATGCTATGGCGGTAGCGGAATTTTTGGAGAAACACTCCGCTATTGAGAAGGTTTTCTATCCGGGGTTAACGTCTCATGAGGGACATCAAACCGCTAAAAAACAGATGTCCGGTTTTGGTGGAATGCTCTCATTTCAGGTGAAAGGTGGTGCGGCAGAAGCGTTAAAAGTTGTGAATGGATCACAGTTGATTATCCCAGCGACGAGTTTGGGCGGCGTGGAAAGCACGTGGGAGCATCGGCGGAGTGTGGAAAGTGAAGGATCTATCACCCCAAATAACCTGATTAGAATGAGCGTTGGCATTGAGCACATTGATGATTTGATCGCAGATTTGACCGAAGCGCTTTCATAGAATCTCTACTGAAATAAAATGATTAGGTTTTAATGAGCCTAAAGCCATAATTAGGGGTGTAGTTCATTTTGATCTAATTTCGATTATTCTGATCTTTCAGGCATTGTAATTCTACGGTTAAATCAAGTTTTCTGATAACAAGTTTAAAGTAAAAGAATACCATGGCAAAGGTTGAAGTGGTGATGCCCCAGATGGGCGAATCGGTAATGGAAGGGACAGTTATTGAGTGGGCGAAAAAAGTTGGGGATACCGTAGAGGTAGACGAAACGCTTTTAGAAATTGCCACAGATAAAGTAGATACGGAAGTTCCATCACCCGAAGCCGGGGTTCTGGTTGAAATTTTAGTACAGGCGGATGAAACGATTGAAGTGGGTCAGCCAATCGCCATTATCGATACTGATAAAGATGCCACGGTGGATACTTCGGGAAGTGATGATGAAGCCGAAGAAGAGCCGCAGGAAGAAACTACAGATGAGGAAGCACCGGTCGAAGAAGACGTTGCGGAAGAGCCGGTTGCAGCATCAGGTGGTGGAGATGATGAAGGCGAGCGAATTGAGGTAGTTATGCCCCAGATGGGCGAGTCCGTAATGGAAGGAACGGTTATTGAGTGGGCGAAAAAAGTTGGAGATACCGTAGAGGTAGACGAAACACTTTTAGAAATTGCCACGGATAAAGTGGATACAGAAGTGCCATCACCGGCAGCCGGAACACTGGTAGAAATTTTGGTTCAGGCAGATGAGACGATTGAAGTGGGTCAGCCAATAGCCATTATCGCTACAGGAAAAGCAGCGAGTGGATCTGCGCCTGCACCGAAAAAAGAGGCTCCTAAAAAGGAAGAAAAAACACAGGCTTCAACGAATGGAGCAAAAGTTAAAGAAACTCAAAAAGCAGCGGTTGAAACTTCCGGAAGCGAGCCTCAGCGAATGGGAAGTGACGGACGATTTTTCTCACCGCTTGTGCGATCGATTGCGAAAGAGGAAGGGATTTCACAGGAAGAACTGGAGTCTATAGAAGGAAGTGGTCAGGGCGGACGCGTTTCTAAAAAGGATGTGCTGGCTTATGTGGAAGACAAAAAATCTGGAAAAGTTTCCGCACCCGCAGCCAAGAAAAGCAGTGGATTGGAGAAGCCTACATCACAAGCAAAAGAAAGTGGTGGAAGTACCGGGAAGATTTCTGCAGGTGAGCTGAATGTGAAACGTCCACATGAAAACGTGGAGATTGTGAAAATGGATCGCATGCGCAAAATGATTGCCGAGCATATGGTTCGCTCCAAGCAGACATCAGCCCATGTAACTACTTTCAGCGAAGTGGATGTGACCAATATTGTGAAGTGGAGAAATGCCAACAAGCATAAATTTCAGGAGCAAACGGGTATTAAACTGACATATACGCCAATCTTTATTGAAGCGTTTATTACCGCAATTGGGGAATATCCATTAATTAACTGCTCTATTGACGGCGACAATATTCTCCTGAAAAAAGATATTAACTTTGGTCTGGCTGTAGCGCTTGGCGAAGGCGGTAAAGGTGGGTTGATTGTTCCGGTGATTAAGCAGGCTCAGGATAAAAATCTTGCAGGAATTGCCAAGGCAGTGAATGATCTTGCTCACAAAGCGAGAAATAAGGAGTTGAGTCCGGATGATTTGGTGGGTGGAACCATTACGCTTACAAACTACGGTAGCGTGGGTAACCTAATGGGAACGCCGATTATCAATCAGCCACAGGTGGCGATACTTGGAACCGGCGTGATTGAGAAAAAACCGGTTGTTCGCGAAACCGAACAGGGTGATGTAATTGCCATCCGACATATGATGTATCTATCTATGAGTTACGATCACAGAATAATTGATGGGGCTCACGGTGGTGCATTTACAACTCGTGTAAAACAACTTTTACAAGATTTTGACCCGAACCGGGCGATCTAGTGCTAAGTCAATTCTCGTTTGGCGGATAAAGACCTGACAGCATTCCCGGTTCTTTTCCGGGTTTCTGTCAGCGTCGAAAATCAACGCTGTCAGATCCAGTGGGTGCTGACAGGTTGCTTCTGACAGTTCATGCTTGACTTAACACTAGCAGCTTTTCTTTTTAATTTGAAAGCGACACAGTTTAACTGTGTCGCTTCTTTTTCTAATAAACGATGAGTGACAATAAAAAGGCTACAGAGGGTACAACCATTGTCTGCACGACAATTGCAGATGTACGTGCTCAAATTCATAAGCTAAAAAGGTCCGGTAAAACGATCGGATTTGTTCCTACTATGGGCGCTCTCCATGCAGGTCATCTTTCCCTTATTCAACATGCCCGGGAAAATTCTGATGCTGTGGTGGTTTCTATTTTTGTGAACCCTACTCAGTTTGGTCCGAATGAAGATTACGAGAATTATCCGCGTCAGGTAGAATCGGATATCAGGGATTGTGAAAAGGAAGGAGTGAGTATCGTTTTTGTTCCTGATCGGGGTGAAATTTATGATGAAAAAAATTACCTGGCAATTACGGTTGATGAACTGAACAACCACATGTGCGGTGGAAGCCGACCCGGATTTTTTGAGGGAATTTTGATGATTGTAAACAAGCTGTTCAATATTATAAAGCCTGATGTAGTGGTATTTGGACAAAAAGATATTCAGCAGATTCAAATCATCAGGCGGATGGTGCATGAGTTTAACCACGATGTGGAAATTTTAAGCGCACCCATAGTTCGGGCAAATGATGGATTGGCATTGAGCAGCAGAAATGCATATTTGGATGAGGAAGAACGTGTGATTGCGCCAAGTCTATTTCGTGCGCTACAATATATTGAGTCGCAAATCATGTCAGGAGTGGATACCCCGAAGCTGCTTTTAGAGCATCAAAAAAGCGAGCTTGAGGCAAAAGGTTTAAGAATTGATTATCTTAATGTGTTTGACAAAAAAACGTTACAACCGATTTCTGCGTTAACAAAAGACAACGAGTACATTATTGCCGGCGCCATTTACCTTGGGGAAACCCGGTTAATTGACAATATTTTGATTGAATTGTAAGCCAAAGAGTTATGAAACTTTCCATGTTTAAATCGAAGCTTCATCAAATGCGCGTAACTGAAGCAAATTTGATGTATGAAGGAAGCATTACCATAGATGAAGAACTGCTTGAACTGGCAAATTTATTGCCATATGAAAAAGTGCAAGTTGTAAACATTACCAATGGTTCACGGCTCGAAACATATACCATTCCCGGAGAGAGAGGAAGTCGTATTTGTTGTATGAACGGCGCCGCTGCAAGGCTAACTCAGGTGGATGATCGCGTGATTGTAATGGCGTACGCCGAAATGGAACCCAAAGAAGCTGCAAACCACAAGCCTACCGTTGTAGTTGTTGATGAGAATAATAATCCAAAGGATATTCTGGACGAAGTAATCCACGGACAGAAATACGGACTTGAAAATGGGTTGGTAGAATAAAAATAGCGCAAGACCCTGTGCGAACTTAGGATAAAGATAGACCCGTCAGGTTTTAAAAATCTAACGGGTCTTTTTTTTGCTTACGATTTTGTTAAATAATTAGCTCTCTTTCTCTTATGGCGTTCTGTTTAAAGAGGTAAAAATCTTTTGAAACTATTCTGTTCTTTATCATCTTAGTGGGAGTAATTATTTCAAGGAAATTTAAATTCAGTAAACTGTTACACTTATGAAAAATTTTAAAAGCTACTTTAGCTTATTTTTACCATTAGTTTTAATACTTGCGGCAGGTTGTAAAAATGAAGAGAAAGCAGCTACTGAAGATAGTAATGAATGGATATCCATTTGGGATGGGGAGACATTTGAAAACTGGAGGGCCAGTGAAAATACCGAGTCTTTTAAAATAGAAGATGGAAAAATCGTGGTAGATGGTCCCCGCTCACACCTTTTTTATGAGGGACCTGTTGAAGATGCCGATTTCGAAAACTTTGAGTTTCGGGCTGAAGTGTATACTTATCCAAGTGCCAACTCAGGAATCTTTTTTCACACACAATATCAGGAAGAAGGCTGGCCCGCACATGGCTATGAAGCCCAGTTGAATGCTACTCACAGTGACCCAATAAAAACAGGCAGTCTTTACTCTGTTGAAAATGTGATGGATAATGCCCCTCATGAAGATAATGAGTGGTTTACCTATACCATCAAAGTAGATAGAGATTATATAGAATTTAAAGTGGATGGAGAAACAGTCATGGAATTTACAGAACCGGAAGATCGTGAAGGCGATATTAGGTTGAGTAGCGGAACGATTGCACTACAAGCTCATGATCCCGACAGCCGGATTTATTACAGAAATATTGAAATACGTCCGTTGGATTGAATTAGCTTTCAAGTTCTTGTAATCTCTTTTAAGATTTTCACACAAGACCCGTCAGGTTTTCAAAAACCTGACGGGTCTTTTTTATGCACAAAGACTTACTCCTTAAACTCAGGCAAAATTTCCAAAAATCTTGCCGATGTTTTGATCCCTCTGTGAAAATCTTTCAGGGAAAAACTTTCGTTCGGTGAGTGAAGAGCATCGCGAGTTAAACCAAAGCCCATCAGGATTGAATTGACCCCAAGGATCTTCTTGAAATCAGCTACAATAGGAATACTTCCACCTTCTCGGGCGAAAAGTGCATTCTTCTCGTAAACGTCTTCAAATGCCTGAGCGGCAGCTTTCAAGCCGTAATAGTTGAGATCAATTACCACGGGATGTCCTCCGTGATGGGCAATAACGTCTACATTTACGGTGGCCGGCGCCAATGATTTTACGTGCTTTGCAAACAGCTCGGCAATCTTATCCGGGTCTTGATCCGGCACCAGACGCATACTTACTTTGGCTCCCGCTTTTCCGGGAAGTACTGTTTTGGCTCCCTCTTTTTGATAACCACCCCAAATTCCATTTACATCCAACGTAGGTCTGGCAGAAGCTCGTTCCAGAGTTGTGTACCCTTTTTCTCCATGAAGAGCATTCAATTTTAGATCTTTTTTATACTCGTCATCATCATGAGGAAGTTTTTTGTACGCTTCCCTCATTTCGGGTGTCATCGGGTTCACATCATCATAAAACCCTTCAACTTGAATGACACCGTCTTTGTCTTTCAGCTGGGCGATAATTTCAGTCAGCACATTTACAGGATTTTCAACGGCTCCGCCATACACTCCGGAGTGAAGATCACGATTGGGTCCTGTAACGTGGATTTCCATATAAGCAAGTCCGCGAAGACCGTACGTTATAGAGGGCTGATCTTCCCCGAACATGGCGGTATCAGATATCAGCACCATGTCACATTCCAGCAGATCTTTATTCTCTTTGATAAATGGCACCAAATTAGGTGATCCGATCTCTTCTTCCCCTTCAAGAATAAATTTTACGTTTACAGGCAGATCAGTTCCCGTTTTCAAAAAGGATTCTACAGATTTTATATGTGTGAATGACTGACCTTTATCATCACTTGCTCCGCGTGCATATACTCGGCCATTTTTTACGGTTGGCTCAAAAGGAGGGGTATCCCATAATTCTTCGGGATCGGGTGGCTGAACATCATAATGTCCATAAATCAACACGGTGGGTTTGCTGTCATCCGTAATTTTTTGTGCCGTGATGATTGGGTGACCTTTTGTTTCATGGAGAGTCACATCATCTAAACCAATATCTTTTAGCTGATTGATCAGGAATTCTGCAGCGGCATGCACATCCGGTTTTCGGGCAGAATCCGTACTTACGCTGGGAATTCGCAATAGGTCAAAAAGTTGTTTTTGAAAAGCATCAATATTGTCGTCAATATATTTTTGAATGTCTGACATCTATATAATCTGTACGTGTTAACGTTTTTTTTGTGGGTGGAATTTAGAGGTTCAAAGTGTGAATGGCTAATTTTGCAAACGAAGATTCGAATCATTATCACAATACATTGTACGTTAAATATCTATCTTTCGTTTAGCACTTTTGTTAACCAATCAAGCCATCATAAAAAAATACCATGCAAAAAAAGATTCTACTGCTACTCCTCCTACCACTTTTGTTTATAAGCTGTAGCACAATAAGAGGATTAACCGATATTCAGGAGCCGAGTGTTGAATTTACAAATGTTTCTATTCAGAATATTTCGTTTGATGGGGTAACTCTCCTTTTTGATTTTGATGTGACCAATCCAAACTCAATGGGTGTAAACGCAGAAGGATATTCGTACGAGTTTTTCATCAACGATCAATCATTTTTGAACGGTACACAAGACGAAGCCATCTCCATAGAAAAAGAATCTAAAAGTCTGATTCAGGTGCCAGTTTCGATGAGTTTTTCGGAATTGTATGAAACCTTTGGGTCGCTGGTGAGACAAGATAGTTTATCCTATAAATTGTCTACCGAAGTTGATTTCGATTTGGCTGCATTGGGATCACGCAAAGTTCCGGTAGAAGCTTCGGGAGTTCTGCCTATTCCTAAACCACCCCGAATCAGATTTGGCGGGATTGACGTGAAAAATATGTCATTTTCTGGTGCGGATGTGGAGGCTACCTTTAGAGTCACCAATCCAAATGCCTTTGGTATTGTTTTATCCGGAGCAAAATACATTTTAGATGTAAATGGCCGAAATTGGCTGGATACAGAACTTGAAGAGAGAATTGATGTTTCCGGGTCAGAAAATAAAACAATCGTCATTCCTATTCGCCTGAACACAGCACAAATGGGATCGGCGATGTTGGATATCATGGGCGGCAATAAAGAGTTTAATTACAAGCTGAGGGGATCAGCACAAATCTCAGCAGATTTGGAAGGATTTTCCGAAAATCAGGAGTTACCGTTTGAACTTGAAGGTGTTTATCAACTGGATTGATGTAATACGATTAAAGAGAGTTTTTTAGTATTTTGCTAAATCATTAAATTTTAATGACTTTCTTTTAATTCTTTATCTAAACGAAATGAATTTGGAGGGAGTTATAGTATTAGTTTTAGCAACGAAACAGATCAATTATAAAATTGCACAACTACGATTATGAAAAAATTTAATTTTTTATCCTATTCAGTAATGCTGCTATTTATGGCAGCATGTTCTACGGATGTACCGGAGGCACAAGTAAATAGTTCAAATGGTGGGGAAACACAGTATTTCTCTGAACCTGCCCCCGAGGGAGAAGTCCATGAAACGGAGGAGCAAGATTTTAGGGTAGAAACTGTAGTGACAGGATTGGATATCCCCTGGGGAATGGCATTTTTACCTGAGGGAAAGGTGCTGATTACGGAACGGAGCGGAGATTTACGATTAGTTGAAAACGGTGAATTACGCGATGAACCTATCTCAGGAACTCCCGAAGTTGTTGCTCAAGGACAAGGAGGCTTATTGGACGTTGAACTCCATCCTGATTATGAAAATAATGGCTGGATATATTTAAGCTTTTCAAAAGCCGGGGATGGCGGTGCTGCAACCTCAATAGTGCGGGCTCAACTGGAGGATTACGAGTTGGTCAATATTGAGGAACTTTATACGGGCAACGTTTTTTCAAATGCAGGTCAACACTTTGGAAGCCGAATCTCTTTTGATTCTGACGGATATCTTTTCTTTTCCATTGGCGACAGGGGAGACATGGACACAGCACAGGATATCACCAATTCGAATGGAAACTTATTTCGGTTAAATGATGATGGTAGCGTTCCGGAAGATAATCCCTTTGTTGGTGAGGAAGGGCTTGATGAGATTTACGCCTACGGATTAAGAAATATTCAGGGAATGGCTACTCACCCGGAAACTGGGATAATTTGGACAACTATGCATGGTCCACAAGGTGGAGATGAAATTAATGTGCATGGAATCCCGGGAGCAAACTATGGATGGCCGGAAGTAACTCATGGTGAGAATTATGGTGGTGGAGAAATCACACCGGATACTACACTGGCCGGAATGGAAGACCCTGTTTATCACTGGACACCATCCATCGCGCCTTCAGGAATGGAATTTATAACCGGAGACAGATATCCTAACTGGACAGGAGATTCTTTCAACGGAGCTCTTAGTTTTCAGTTACTATCCCGAGTAGAATTGGATGGTGAGGAGTATGTACATGAAGAACGAATGCTGGAAGATATGGGACGAATTCGTGCGGTAAGAATGGCACCTGATGGGTATCTCTATTTCAGTAACGAATCGGATGGCTCAATCAACCGAATTATTCCTGTGGAATAGGAATAACAAGTATTTTAATCAGACCCGTCAGGTTTTTAAAACCTGACGGGTCTTTTTTTTACATGAGCTTTTAAACAAAAGTTACAACCATTAACGCATACGCAATCATCGCGAATAATCCTGCGGCTATTGCCAGAGGAAACTGACTGGTTACATGATCCATCAAATCACATCCTGTGGCAAGTGATGACAAGATAGTGGTATCGGAAATGGGTGAGCATTGATCGCCAAAAACAGCGCCACCAATAACGGCTGAAAAGCAGAGTGTAAGGAAAAATGGTTCGGGAACAATCGCCCAGGCAAGTGGAACAGCGACAGGAAAGACAACGGCGTAGGTTCCCCATGAGGTTCCGGTAGAGAAGGCGATAATCATACAGAGAACCATCAGTATTCCGGGAAGCGCGGCCGGCGCAATCACATCACCCACAATATCCACAACGTAAGCGGCTGTACCCACGGCATCGGCTACTTCTTTAAGGGAAACGGCAAGTGCAAGAATTATGGCTCCAATGGTCACGCCTTTGCAGCCGTCAATAAATCCATCGATCGCTTCCTGAAGTTTCATTCCTTTGGCAAGGGCAATTCCAATTCCTGCCAGAACGGCCAAAACAAATGCTTCGGCAATTAGAAGTGTTGGATCATCGGTTCTCCCCAAATAAAAATAGGTATAAAAATAAGGGATGATGGCCACTCCGAGCAGCGTACCGATCGGGCCGAAGAAATCAATTAATCCCGAATTGTAGTCTTTAGGGACCTTGTTTTGGGTCAGTTCATCGGCGGCCATGGGAGTGGCACCGGGACGATCTAACTGACCGGTATCGCGAGAGCGTTTGATAGCGTTTCTCATTTTTTTACCCGGAATCCACGGTAATTTTTCTATGGCGAAAAAGAGCGTGATCAAAATGGCAAAAATGGCATAAAAGTTAAACGCGATGGATGAGATGAAAAAGTTAAATCCGTCCTGCTGAGTTTCAAAAAGAGGGATGGTTCCAACTACTAATCCCGCTACGTAAAATGGCCAAACGTTGAATGGGATGATGGTAGCTGCCGGAGAAGCTGTGGAATCTACCATATAGGAAAGTTCCTCGTGTGAAACGTTATGCTTGTCTGCAATGGGACGAACGGTAGCGCCTGTAAGTACCGTACTAATGGTACCGCCCTGATGGAAAACCAATCCCATCAGCCAAGTGAAAAATTTAGCGGATCGTGGACCTTTCACCATCAAACCGCTTGCCCATACGGCAAATTTTTGGGCTCCACCGGTTCGGGTCCAGATACCAATCAAACCACCTAAAGCCCACAGGTAAACAAGTAAAATTAACGCGAAACTTTCGGTGCCGATGGAAGGGATTAAAAAGACTTCGATGACATTTAGGTTGGCTGAAATAACCCCACCCAGACAGATTCCAATAAAAAGAGAACTGACCACTTCGCGGGTATAAAAGGCAAGCACAATGGCAACAAGCGGTGGCATGATGGACCAAAATCCGTAGTGCCCATTTTGCTCGGGGAAATGCCCTGAACTGTAAATTCCGGCAATGATGAGAGCAATAAATCCACCGGTATAAATTTTTCTGCGAGTGGATGGGTCACTAAAACGCTGAGCAAAGTAGCCTGATTCTTTTGACATGCATTTTTTATTGGTTTTATCAGATAGCCATGAAGATAACAGATGTTACTACAAATCCAATCTGTCGATCGGATTATACCGTATTACAAGTATCAACAACAAATACAGACGGGTTGTCTAAAAACTTTTAACAATTGATATGAAAACATCCACATTTACAACACTGATTACAGTTAGCTTTCCAAATGGTATTTGGTGATATTTCTATGATTGAGTAACAAATACACTTATTTCCTGTTAAGGCGTGTTCCACACGGCACAGGTTTTTGGGAATAAATCTGTTCATCGGCCGGTTTTATCTAATCCAAGGTATGACTAAGTTCGCTATATGAAAATCTTGTCGTTGCTCTTTACTTTTTATATTCGCAGCAGCATCCATGTGTCGGTTGCCGTAACCAGTCTTGCCGGCGTAACTCTTCTCGAATTTGGCTACCCTTTAAATTTCTTCCTGCTTCTCTTCGTATTTTTAGGAACCATTGTGGGCTATAACTTTGTAAAATATGCGGGAATTTCGAACCTTCATCATTTGGAAAACACCCCAAATATTCGGTTAATCCAATGGTTTTCCGTGATCTGTTTTCCGGCGTTAATTTATGTCAGTTTTCAGCTCTCTTCGGAAGTGTTAATTGCCGGTGCTTCTTGTGGGGCATTTACACTTTTATATGCGCTGCCTATCTATAATGGACGAAATCTCCGCAGTTTAAGTGGTGTGAAAATATTTGTGATTGCACTGGTCTGGGCGGGTTCTACCGTGGTGATACCGTTGATAACCCATGAAGAAATTCTCTCACTTCCGGTCATACTCAAATTTGTAGAGCACTTTTTATTTGTATCTGTGTTGATGCTGCCGTTCGAAATTCGTGATTTAAAATATGATCCCCATCATCTAAACACATTACCCCAAGTTTACGGCGTGATTAAAACCAAACGATTTGGAGCCAGCTTATTACTGCTGATGCTATTTTTAAAACTGATCAGTCATCAGAATGGAATTGATTTTCTGGTGATGACAGGAGTCGTTGTACTTACCTTACTATTTTTGTTCAAATCCACAGAGAATCAACGCCGTTACTTTGCATCCTTCTGGATTGAAGGAATTCCGGTGTTTTGGTTTGTGATTTTGTACTTGGTGAAAAGCTGAAGATCCATCAGATTGAGTAAAGACCTGACAGCGTATGAACGGAGTGAGTTCCTGTCAGCGTCTGGTTTTTTTAAGCTTGAGAAAAAGTTACCACCTTTTAAAGTATTTGTATAGCGGTCAGACGGATCCCTCCATTTAATTTTCAAATATTCAATTCATAAACAATCGCCGAAGGCGCATCATCTTCCGGTTCGTTTAAAACGTATAGGTTATTTCCTTTCACCATTTGTAATTCCTGTCCAACGGGTAGCAGAATCCTTCCCAATGGTTCACCCTCGTAATCCACTGCCACATACTCATTACCCGCCTCTGTATCATCTGTCCATAGCCAGAATCGATTAGAGTCATCAGGAATTACATCCATAAACACAGGTTTGTTTTCCCGAAAAAGCTCTCTCATTTTTTGTTGATCTTCCGAACTCTGATCCCCAATATGAAAGGCAAAATCTTCATCTGTGACTTCTCTTTCCAATACATTAAAACGTACTTCATGTTCAATTTTAAAGTCAGGGTTTAGAATTTGAATCATCTGACTATCCGGCCGTGCAATCAGCATTTGTTGATTTGGCATGGGTACAAAACTATCAGAAAATCGAAAAGGCAGTACCTGGATTCTAATACCTCCTCCATCCAACATCTCAATAAAGGGAGAGTGAGTTTGAAGGGTTTGTACAGAATCTGTTACAGAGATTGTCCCTTCATTTTCTTCAACGATATGAATGGTAGTTTGGGTAAACTCATCAGGGGCTTCCAAACGCTGCATAGAGAGGTTTTCTGATGTATAGAAGGTGAATGTCTCTCCGTTTTCACGAATCCCACTATATGACCCGGGGCTTCGTACATTTATGGTACGCGTATACTCAAAAATGCCGTCCGCATTCTGTTCGAAAAGCGTTTTGGCAGTACCGGGATTATTGCTGGCAACAAGTGTAGTTCCATCAAACGAAGGCTGAAACCAGTTGGTTAACTCTCCCGGCCCCTGTCCATCCCGGGCAACTTTTTCTATGTAGTCTCCCTCAGGTGTAAACTGATGAATGGAAGGCTCCGAGCGTTGTGTTATGATCAGCGAGCCGTCATTAGTTACAAAAAATCCATTAAGGTTTGCCGGAATAAAATCATCTGAATCCGTTATTTCCAGTTCAGTAGTGAGTTCAAGCAAAGGCAGTGAATTGTAATCCAGTTTTTCGGAATCTATAGATTCTGAATTGCAACTGACAAAAAATGAAATGAATAGGAGACAGATGAATATTTGAAGAGTGTAGCTGTTTTGCTGCATTTGAGTGATTTTGAGTTTTCTCAGGTTATCTAAATTTGTTTTCTAAGTTAATAGAAGTGGGATGTTAAGCAAAGTGAAATGAATATCAATTATAAAACCAACTTAAATTTATAGCGAAAACATAAAAAGACGTGAATTGGATGGAGGGAAGAGGAAGCAGGAAAGGAGAGCTCGGTAGTGTTTCTTGCTTTTAAATGGGCGAATAATTTTAAAAAAGGTTTTATCGGGATTATTTTAGAAGTGCTTTTATCAAATAAAATTTCCAAAAGCGAAACGACCAACGCTGAAGTGTCTCAATTTTGAACTTAAATTCAGATAGAAGTTTATCGGTTTCCGAAGCCGATTTTGTGTTGATATGTTCAGGCGAAAAGGCAGAGATAATTCCGTTGGGCAGATGAAACCATCCCTCCAAATTCCAATCAAGCAGATACAAAGTACCGCCGGGTTTTAACAATCGCCTGAAATGCTCTACTACTTTTTTGTGATCGGTGTAGTAATGGAAAGAATTGAGGCAGATGAGCACATCAAAAGAATCCGGTTCAAAAGGAAGTTCTTCAGCGATGTGTTGAGAAAACGTGATATTTTCGATATCCGCCAACCGTTCACGTGCAATGTTGATCATCCCTTCGGAAGGGTCGTTTAGCACAAGCTCAGAAATTGAAAAATGCTCTGCTATTTCTGATCCGAGAATTCCCGTTCCACAGCTAATATCCAAAACTCGGGCACCATCAGGAATTTTGAGATTCTCGAGAAGTTTAGCGTGCGTATGTTTAAGATATCCACTGTAGCCACGGTCGTACTTTTTAGAGAGCTTGTTGTAATAGTTGATGGTACTTTCGGCCCGTGAGTTATTCATGAAATCTAACCGTGGTTTATTTTCGGAAGCTCCAGTTTATAGCGTACGGCAATAAACCGGATAAAAAGGACGGATGCGATTGCAATGATCTGTGCCGCAATAATTGCTTCACCCCATTCAATAATAATGATATATAGAAGTCCTCCGATCACCGAAGCAGACGCATAAATTTCTTTTCGAAAAATAAGCGGTTTGGTGGCTGCCAATACATCACGAATAACCCCTCCAAAACATCCTGTTATGGCTCCGAGTGCCACGGAAATACCAAATCCCATTCCGGCATGAAGTGCAATTTGAACCCCGGTTACGGTAAAAACGCCCAAGCCAACAGCATCAAAAAAGAAAAACCATCCTTCCCACTTACCAATTTTACGATGGAGGAGGAGCCCGAATAGAAACCCTGCTAAAATAGACCAAATGGTGAGCGTATCGGTGAGCCAGTTTACGGGTGTATTGCCGATAAGCAGATCGCGGGTTGTTCCTCCGCCAATCGCCGTGACGAATGCGAGGACTAAAATCCCGAAAACATCATACCGACTGCGAATAGCAGCGGTAGCACCGGAAACGGCAAAGGCAAATGTGCCCAAAACGTCGATAGTTATAAAAAGATCGATAGTGCCCAACGTAGTTCAGTTACTTTTATCGTTTGTTTACGATGGAGTAGAATTTCATCATTATAAACATAAGGAAAAGTAAAAAGGGAAAACGGAAAAGTTTTATGCAAGTAGAAAGAAAACGAACGTATTTAAGGAAACTGTAAATTATTCGTTGTTTAAGTGTGATGGGGTGAGAAAGTTTATTTTTGTGTTTTTAGTACCCCTTGTGATTTCCTCTTAATTTCAATTTGATTTAAAAATAAATCCACTTATCTTTAATCGTACATTCACGATATACGATTATGGCAATTACAAAAGCGACACAATTCGACAAAAAACAAATAAGAATGGCAGAGTTTGCCAAGGCACTGGCTCATCCGGCGCGGATTGCTATCCTGGAAATTTTGGCAGAAAGTGATATGTGTATTTGTGGAGATATCACAGAACAGCTTCCATTAGCACAGTCAACCGTTTCTCAACATCTAAAGGCATTAAAATCAGCCGGAATTATTACCGGAAATATTGATGGAGTGAAAACTTGTTACTGCCTTAATGAGGAAAGCATTGATGAACTGAGAAGCATGATGGGCTCGTTGCTTAATAAGCTGGGTGAATCGTCTGCATATTGCTAAGAAATAATAACTGAACTGAGGAATTGTTATGAGTACAAAAATTAAATCATCTGAAGAGATAAAAGAGTCGGTTAAAAAGAAATATGGAGAAATCAGTAATCAAGTCAGGTCTGAAAATGCCGCGTCTGGCTGTGGAGCAACCGGGTGTTGCGATACTGTTGATTATGCAATTTTTGCCGAAGATTATTCTGCGCAAACCGGATACAATTCGGAAGCAGATTTGGGACTTGGATGTGGTCTGCCAACAGAATATGCAAAACTGAAACCCGGTGATACGGTTGTTGATTTGGGATCCGGTGCGGGGAATGACTGCTTTGTAGCTCGTCAAATTGTGGGTGACGGCGGTCGGGTCATAGGCATAGATATGACCGAAGAAATGAACGCCAAAGCGCGTCGAAATGCAGAAAAGTTAAACTACAGCAACGTTGAGTTTAAACTGGGAGATATTGAGGATATTCCGCTAAAGGAAAATATTGCAGATGTGGTTGTGAGCAACTGCGTAATGAACTTGGTTCCTGATAAAATGAAGGCATTCAGCGAAACCTACCGAATTATCAAGCCGGGTGGACATTTCAGTATTTCTGATGTGGTAACTGTCGGTGAGTTACCGGATCAAATAAAAGAAGATGCAGAATTGTATGCGGGTTGTGTTGCCGGAGCAATTGATCAAACCGAATATCTGAGCATCATTAAAAATGCCGGATTTAAAAATGTGACGGTTCAAAAGTCGAAAAAAATAACCGTACCTGACGAGATTCTTCTGAAAACGCTGACTGAAGATGAACTTAAGGATTTCCGGAAATCAGGAACAGGTATTTACAGTATCACGGTATTTGGTGAGAAGTAAAAAATCAGCATAAAAATAGCGCCTCCTTCAAGCGTGTCTACACCTTGAAGCGTGGCAATTCAAAGAAGAAAGGAAACGCTTCAAGGACACCGAAAAGCTCGGCGACGCTTGAAGGATTCCTATAAATCAATAAATAATGAAAATAGCACTCTTTAGCGACATTCACGCAAACATCGCAGCACTCGAAGCTGTGTTAAATGACATCGACGAAAAAAAACCGGACGTAACCTATTGTTTGGGAGATTTGGTTGGATATGCACCTTACCCCAACGAAGTGATATCCGCTATTCGCGAACGACAAATTCCTGTGATTGCAGGAAATTACGATCAGGGCGTTGGCTTGACAAGTGATGACTGTGGCTGCGCTTATAAAACGGATGAAGATAAAGCGCGGGGTGTAGAATCGATCAGTTTTACGAATGATATTATCACGGAAGAAAACAGAGCGTATTTACGATCTCTTCCCTCACATTTAAGAATTGAATATGGTGTGAATATGGATCCGTATCATCTTTTATTGGTGCACGGAAGTCCGGTGAAAATAAATCAGTATCTGTTTGAGGATCGCAAGGACAAAAGCATTTTACGACTGATGGAAAATTCAAATGCCCACATCATGGCGTTTGGTCACACGCACAAACCGTATCATAAAATCATTGAAGACAGTGAGGGGAATTATCGACATGCCATCAATATTGGTTCCGTAGGAAAGCCAAAAGACGGTGATCCACGCGCTTGTTATGTAATTCTTGAATGGGAGGGAGATCTGGACCTGACAAAACCTGATACATTGAACGTAGAATTTGTACGGGTTGAATATGACGCTGAAAATGTGGCAAAAGCCGTAGAGGAAAGTCCATTACCGGATGAGTTCGCCGATATGTTGAGAAAAGCGTACTAATTTATAAAGAAAAAGACCCATTGGGTTTGAATAAACCCAATGGGTCTAACTAATCAAAAAAACAGAATAATGAATATTCAATTATTTGAACCCGCTATGTGCTGTAGCACAGGCGTATGTGGACCGGACGTAGATGATGAACTTGTACAAATTTCAAGTGATGTAGACTGGTTGAAAAGTCAGGGTGTGGAGGTAAATCGATATAACCTGTCGCAGGAACCGGAAGCTTTTAAAAGGTTCCCTGAAATACTTGAGAAGCTGCAAACCGAGGGGACGGGTGTATTGCCAATTATTGTCGTTGATGGCAATATTTTAATGCAAAAAAGATATCCAAATAGAGAAGAGTTACAGACAATTATTAGCGAGCAAAAAGAAAGAAATTCAATGAACGGAGTTAAAGAAAGTAATCAGCAATTAATCACACAGCCGGTAGCCACGTTAATTGCAATTGGAACAGCGATGTCATCGAACAATGAAGATGCGTTGATGCAGCATGTAGAAGCAGCAAAAAATGCAGGAGTGAAAATGGAGGATATTTCCCGTGCGATGCAGATTGGCCAAGGAGTGAAAGATCAATCATCACGGAAGCTGGTAGAGAAAGCGAATGAACTACTTGGAATACCTGCACAAAATGGGTGTGCTCCTGGAAGTGGCTGCTGCTAATTTTTTGAGTAACAGAGAGTTAAATAATTCCCTCAATTCAAGGGCATTTTAAATTATCGAGGATAAATTATGCAGTTAAAGAAATTAACACCCTTCATATTTTTTACCGGAAAAGGTGGCGTTGGTAAAACAACGATGGCCTGTGCAACGGCTGTGAAGATGGCCGATGAAGGAAGAAAAACACTTTTGATCAGCACAGATCCTGCTTCAAATCTGAAGGATGTTTTGCAGGCTGATGTTTCCGATGAGATACAAAAAGTAGAAGGATTTGATCACTTTGACGTGGTTAATATAGATCCGGAAATTGCAGCTGAGGAGTATAGAGATCGGGTGATGAAGCCGCTTGAAGAGATTATCAGCGGAGAAGAAATTGCCAAAATGAGAGAGGAGTTATCAGGCGCTTGCACCACAGAAATTGCAGCTTTTGATGAATTTGCACGATTTGTATCTGCTGAGGATGAAGAGAAGAAATACGATGTCGTCATTTTTGATACGGCTCCTACCGGCCACACATTGAGGCTTCTTGAACTGCCGGCAGCCTGGAGTGAATTCATTGAAAAAAATCCACAGGGTGCATCTTGTTTAGGGCCTACATCCGCGTTGAAAACCAGTCAGGAGAGATATAAAAAAGTAGTGGCTCGTCTGCAGGATGCTACCGAAACTACGGTGTATTTAGTGAGTCGACCGGAAACATCAGCACTTAAGGAAGCGGCCCGATCAAGTGTAGAGCTGGACGAACTGGGACTATCGAGTCAGTTTCTATTGATAAATGGATATTTTGAGCCGATGGATGAATCAGATCCAATAGCAGTAAAAATGTCTGAGTCTGCCGATAAAGCCATTCAAAACATGCCTGAAAAAATCAGACATCTTGATCGCCAGATTTTTCCATTGAGGTCCTATAATGTGCTTGGGATAGAAAAACTGAGAAACATTTTTGAGCCACTCGAAAAAGTGGATCAGAATTCTTTAAACGAACCGAAAGTTGAAGCCGATGAAACACTATTACCTGATTTAAACAAGCTTATTGATGAAGTGACTCAAAAGGATCATGGTCTCATTATGTTGATGGGAAAAGGGGGCGTTGGAAAAACGGTAATGGCTTCTACAATTGCTTTAAAATTAGCAAAGAAGGGATTTCCGGTTCATTTGACCACAACGGACCCGGCAGCTCATATCCAAGAGCAGTTTGACGGACGGGCAGGAGAGTATGAAAATCTGACGATTGATCAGATCAATCCAAAGGAAGAAACCCGACGCTACATTGAAAAAGTGATGGAGCAAAAGGGTGAAAATATGGATGAAAATGGCAGGAAATTGTTGAGGGAAGATTTAGAGTCTCCATGTACGGAAGAAGTGGCCGTTTTTCATGCGTTTTCGAAAGCTATTCATGAAGCCAAACGTAAATTTGTGGTGATTGATACGGCTCCAACCGGTCACACTCTTTTATTGTTAGATACGGCCGGTAGCTACCATAAAGAGGTTTTGAGAAAAACCACATTTTCAGAGAATAAGCTGAAAACGCCGTATATGTATCTGCAGGATAAAGATTTTGCAAAAATACTGTTGGTGTCACTCGCTGAAACTACGCCAATCAGCGAAGCTGCAAAATTGCAGGATGATCTCCGCAGGGCAAACATCAATCCGTATGGGTGGATTATCAACCAAAGTATGGCCGCCACGGAGGTGAAGGATCCGCTTCTTCGTCAACGTGCGAAATCAGAGATTCCGTTACTACAAAAGGTGAGAGAAAAGCACACAGATAATTTGTTTGGTGTGCCATGGATTGATGGTGAACAAGTTGCATGGAGAATTGCCGAACTGAAATTGAAGGAGTTGGTTTGATATCCGGTGTAAAATTAAAGTGTAATTTTACACCGGTGAGTTTGCACGGTGCATGCTTTTATAGCAGGGAGCACAAGGGAACCCTTGCGCTATTTCAGTATGAGATGTTCATCAGAGTATCGCATAATCCAGTGAACACCCCTCTAAATCTCCCCTTGTTAGGGGAGACTTTTTAATAAGTTTTCTATTAACCGAACTCTTTTACCATTCTATGAGTCTAATTCCTGAATGGCTTTCGATAGTTCTTGAAGAGATTTTTTTGCATCCCCAAAGAACATCTGATTTTTATCAGAATAGAAAAGATCGTTATCAATTCCGGCGTAACCGGGGCTCATGCTTCTCTTGAAAACAATGGTTCGTTTGGCTTCATCAACATTCAAAATCGGCATGCCGTAAATGGGGCTTCCCTGACTTGTTTTTGCCGCCGGATTTACCACATCATTTGCACCAATGACCAAAACTACATCCGTAGATTTAAACTGCGGGTTGATTTGATCCATATCGTAAAGCTGATCATACGGCACATCGGCTTCTGCCAGTAAAACATTCATGTGTCCCGGCATTCGTCCCGCAACCGGGTGAATTCCGTAACTGACTTCCACTCCTTTTTCTTCCAGTAAATTGGCTACTTCTTTTAAAATATGCTGTGCTTGTGCAACTGCCAGACCATAACCGGGCACAATGACAACTTTTGAGGCGTATGAACACTGGATGGCTACATCATCCGCAAATGTCTTTTGTACGGATTTGTCTGTATCACTATCAGCTCCGGCTCCGGTGTCATCTCCACCGCCAAACGAGCTGAAGAGAACACTAAGAAGACTACGATTCATGGCTTTGCACATCACGTTGGTCAGGATTAAACCGGCAGCCCCAACGAGAGCTCCACTAATAATGAGCAGGTTATTGCCTAAAACAAATCCCGCCATAGATGCGGCAATTCCTGAATAGGAGTTAAGCAGCGATATCACAACCGGCATATCGGCACCGCCAATTGGCAGAACCGTAAACACACCAATAAGAAGTGCAAGTCCAAACAGACTCCAAAATACGATCTGATATTCGGGGTCAAATGTGAACCATCCAACTAAACCAAATGCTACAAATGTGAGTACGAGATTGATGATATTTTGACCGGGAAGAGCAATCCGGCCGCCTCCAATAAATCCTTTTAGTTTTCCAAATGCGATAAAACTTCCGGTAAATGTAATCGATCCAATAAGAATACTGAGTCCGGTTGTAACGAGGCTGTCTGTTGAAATTAATAACGGATCAACCCTTGCAAATTCACCCCATGCGACTAATGCGGATGCGCCACCGCCAAATCCGTTGAATACCGCAACCATTTCGGGCATGGCTGTCATTTGCACTTTTTTAGCGGCAATCACACCAATCAAACCTCCAAGAATCACGCCGGCAACAATAAATTCAAAGCTGATGATTTCCTGATCAAACAATGTAATGGCAACGCCCATCAACATCCCGAAAGAGGCAAGCTGATTACCGGATCGTGCGGTAGCGGGAGAGCCGAGTCTTCTTATTCCAACGATGAAAAATCCGGTGGCGACTAAATAGACTAATTGAATCAGGTTTGGCAAAATGGATTGGATAGCTTCAGGTAAAAACTGGCTCATTTGTCACCCTCCTTTTTTTTGAACATCTCGAGCATACGGTCGGTCACCATAAATCCACCTACCACATTTATAGTTGCAAATACAATAGCGGCAAAACCAATCCACTGAGCAAAAACGGAATCAGATCCACCGGCGATAATAAGCGCACCGATCAGTGTAATTCCCGAAATAGCATTAGCTCCGGACATTAATGGAGTATGTAGCGTGGGAGGGACTTTAGAAATCAGCTCAAACCCAACAAAGGATGCGAGTACGAAAATAAAAAGGTTAAAAATCAGGTCTTCCATAGAATCAGTAGTGAGTATTGAGTAGGAGGTAATGAGTATAAATAATTAGCTGTTTTCTTTTACAAAAGGTGAAATAAGTTCACCGTTGTGGGTGACGGTTGCATTGATGATAATTTCATCATCAAAATTAAAATTTGGTTTGCCGTCTTCGGTCAGCAGATCCAGCAGTGACAACATATTTTTGGAATACAATTTACTGGCGTGATTGGCCAGTGTACTTGGCAGATTCAGCGGTCCCATGATGGCAACTCCATTGTGATAAATCGTTTCGCCGGGTTTAGTTAGTTCACAATTTCCACCCTGTTCGGCGGCAAGATCCACCACAACAGATCCGGGGCTCATATCCTCAACCATTTGCCTGGTGATGAGTTTTGGGGCCGGCCGCCCGGGAATCAACGCAGTGGTGATCACAATATCAGATTTCCTGGCATGTTGATGCGTTACTTCTTTCTGCTTCTCTTTTTCCCGTTCACCTTGTTCTTTGGCATATCCGCTTTTGGTTTCCGTTTCTGTCTCTTCATCTGTAGGGACTTCCACGAATTTTGCCCCTAAACTTTCCACCTGTTCTTTTACAGCGGGACGAATATCGAAGGCCTCTACAACAGCTCCAAGGCGTTTTGCAGTAGCGATGGCCTGCAATCCTGCAACTCCGGCGCCCAATACCAAAACTTTAGCGGGGGGAATTGTTCCGGCGGCGGTCATCATCATGGGGAGGTACCGATCAAGCTGGTTAGCGCCTAAAAGTGCAGATTTATATCCGGCTATATTGCTCATCGAAGAAAGGGCGTCCATCGATTGCGCCCGGCTGATCCGTGGAATGGTATCCATCGCCATTCCGGTAACGTTCTTTTTAATGAGCAGATCTACATACGGTTTATTTTGAAGAGGCCATAAAAAGCCAATAAGTACAGCGTTTTCTTTCAATTTATTTACAGATTCCTCATCCGGCGCCTGAACGGTAAGTAGAATGTCGCAATTTTTAAGAATAGAATCACGCGAGTCAATAATTTCAGCTCCGGCTTTTTTATACACCTCATCCGGATAACTTGATTCTGCACCCGCATCTTTTTCCACGTGTAGTGTAAAGCCCATTTCAATAAGCTTTTCAACCCCCTCGGGAGTCATTGCCACACGTTTTTCATTTTTTTCTGTTTCTTTACAAACTCCTATAATCAATTTTATACCTCCATCATCATAATTTGCCTAAACTTAGCGTTTTTACGATAGTTTACAAGTCAAACTTTCTTTGTAAGCGGTTCCAATTTGTAAAAAGGTTAATTTTTTTAGAAAAGCTATCAACTTGATAGATAAGAGTGACCAAAAGAACGATTTAAATTTGTTACCTTTGATATGAAAATAAAATTAAAGTAAATATCCATGATGGAAGACATAGAAAAAAAGACATTTGACGTTGTAATTGTAGGCAGTGGACCCGCCGGACTTACCGCAGCTTTGTATGCTGCACGAGCCGATTTAGACCTGATTGTTTTTGAAGGACCTGAGCCGGGTGGTCAATTAATGCAAACGACAGATGTTGATAATTTTCCCGGTTATCCTGAAGGTGTGATGGGTCCAAAAATGATGCAAGATTTCCGTGAACAAGCCACTCGTTTTGGTGCCGATTGCCGTTATGGATATGTCACGAATATCGATTTTGAACAACGGCCATACAAAATCACCGTGGATGAAGAGACTACCGTTTTTGCGAAGTCCATTATTATATCAACGGGAGCATCAGCCAAATGGCTCGGTTTGGAAAGCGAACAACAGATGCGTGGAAAAGGGGTAAGTGCCTGTGCTACTTGTGATGGAGCTTTTTTCCGAAATGAGCATGTGGTAATTGTAGGAGGTGGCGATACCGCAATGGAGGAAGCTACATTCCTGACCAAATTTGCCAAAAAAGTAACGGTCATTCACCGACGAGAAGAACTTCGGGCATCCAAAGCAATGCAAAAGCGTGCCTTTAATAATGAGAAAATCGAATTCTTATGGAATTCAGAACTCACGGAAGTGATGGGCGATAAAGTGGTGCAAGGAGTGAAAGTGAAAAATATTCAAACCGGAGAAGAGTCTGTTCTTGAGGATGTCACCGGCGTGTTTATTGCCATTGGCCACAAACCCAATACCGATCTGTTTAAAGGCGTTCTTACAATGGATGATGTAGGTTATATCCAAACAAAAGGTCAATCCACGGAAACCGATCTCCCGGGAATTTTTGCCAGCGGGGATGCGATGGATCCGATATATCGTCAGGCGGTAACTGCCGCAGGAACCGGATGCCGTGCAGCATTAGACGCCGAACGTTTTCTTGCGGATGAAGAGGAGAGTGTTGAAGCGGTTGCGCAATCACATTGGAAGTAAAGCGACCTGACAGAGTGGCCGGTGCCAGTGTTTTTCTGGTCCGATCCCTCGGGCTTTTCCGGCCTCCTGTAAGAGTCGCGATTGTTTAGACAGATCTCCCCTTCAGGGGAGACGGTAAAGCCGGATGTTCCCGGCATTACCTGAGGGGTGTTCCCCAGACCATTGAAATTGATTTGGATTTTTTGCGATGCTTACCAACACCCCTCACATAATCATCTAAACGATGATTATGATCTCTCCGCCAGCTGGCGGAAGATTTTTCATTAATCTCCTTTTCCAACGGTTTTATCCGTTTTGGGATCATCATCGTCGTCGTTGTCATCATCATCTCCATTTTTGATGTCGATAACTTCTCCCTCGATTCCATACTCATCATCCTCTTCTTTGTCGGAATCTAAAACATCTCGCTCCACATAAACCTTTGCGCCGTTGGCAAACATCAAAAACATGGTGATTGCAGAAACCAGCGGTGCCATCACGGCAAGAACAGTTGTGCCCGCTACACCAACCGTTAGCTGAGATTTAAAAAGCTCTTTTCCATCTTTATTTTTGATGATGAGGTTCCTCGCACTTCCCTCACGAATAAGTCTTCTTACCTGTCTGATGACTTCATCAACAGATCCTGTGATTTCCTCGAGTAGTGTTTTATCTGAAGTTGCCATAATGCTGTTTATTTAAAAATGAAAAAAACTGTAAGGAATTAGGTTTAGCTGATTCATACTACGAAAAGGGAACCTAAAAGATTCAACCTAATGCAAGTTTACAAGGGACTGTCCCTGAATTAGCTCTTTTTGAAGACGCTACTTAACACCCTGTCAGAATGGATTTAGTTTCAAAATATTTGATTTTTCTGTTGCTATTGTTATAGAATTGGAATATTTTTACATATAAATATTACAAGAAACAAAAGGAGAATTTTAAATGAAACAACTATCCCAAGAAGAAGCTCAAAAAGAAATAAGTAAGTATCAAGAAAGCATAATCGAATCATTCGATCAAGCAGTGAGTACCGCAAATGAACTCGCTGATCCCTGTTTTACTAAAAGAACAAGAGCATGTATGATCCGTGACCTAGCAGTCAAAAATTTAAAGGCAGTTTTTAAAAGTGTTGACAACGTAAGAGTTTTGGAAAAAGACAACACGGTCTTATTCAGGATTGGCGAATCAATAATTGGAAGAGTAAAGAAGCTTGACAAAAAGTTTAATGCAAGTTATAATCTGACGCCTAGTTCTGAAAAATTTACCAATCAACAGGTTGAACTTTTTGGCGATGAATATCGTCTAACAAGTGTTCATATTGGTTATGTTCTTGACGATTTTGGTGTGGGTATCAAGAACATAATAATAACTTGTCCGGTAAATTCAGGTAAGGGTCATAAGTGGTTGTTACCATTGGTGAAAGGTGTTACTGAAAATGTAACTATAGACATAAATGAGCCAGAAAAAACTAATGAGGAGCAAGATGAAAGGTTCAAGATCAGACCAGAAAAACAGAAAGATAAATCCAAAAATGATCGAACTGGCACGGGAAGCCAGGGGACTAACACAAACTAAATTAGCTGAATTACTTGGTGTTTCTCAAGCTCAAATATCAAAAGTTGAACAAGGTCTAAATTCACTGGACGAGGAGTTACTTGATAAACTTTCTAGTAAGTTAAAATTTCCACTTAGTTTTTTTCAGCAAGATCATCGTGTTTATGTGCCGGGAATTGGTTTTGACCGAAAGAGAAAATCCCTTGGTGTAAAGAAGCGGAAAATGATCGATGCAAAGATAAATATCCAAAGGATTCACGTTCAAAATTTATTAAGTGCTGTTGAGCTCGTTTCGGAAAATGTGCCACGGATTGATACATTGGATGAGATGCTCACTGCACAAGATCCAGAGATTGTTGCAAAAGCTGTTCGACAGTATTATAAATTGCCTCGTGGTCCTATTGAAAATCTAACCAAAACGTTAGAAGATTCTGGCATATTTATAATTCATACTGATTTTGGTACTAAAAAACAGGATGGTATGACATTCCAAGCACCTGAAATTCCTCCAATTATATTTATAAATAAAGATCTCCCATCTGATAGAATGAGGTTTACAATTGCTCATGAATTAGGACATATAGTGATGCATGAAATGCCAAGTCCAGAAGCTGAAAATGAAGCTGATAGATTTGCATCTGAGCTTTTATTACCAAGTGATTTAATAATGGAAGAATTATTGAATTGCAAAATAAATCGTATGCACCTCGAAAAATTGAGAGATTTGAAGTATACATGGGGTGTTTCTTTTCAAACACTTATTAGAAAAGCGTATGATCTAAAGCTTATCAACCAAAAGCAGAGACAGTATTTTTATGTTCAAATGTCTAGGAATGGATATTCTAGAAATAACGAACCTGAATGTGGTCTTAAAAAAGAAAAACCTACTCTGTTTCAAAACCTTTTGAATTTGTACCGAAATCAACTTGATTATTCACTTTCAGATTTATCAACAGTGATGAGTCTGAACGAAGATGAAATGATTAAGACATATGATATTAATGATGGTAAATTAAAATTGAGATTGGTTACAAATGATAGACTAGCTGGTTAGATTTATAACATTGGCTATCTCTTTCTATCGCTTAACTCCACTAACCCATAAATAAAACTGTAAGGAATTGGGTTTTGCTGGTTCATACATTTAAAAGATTTAGCTGAGGGAAGATTGTAATGGCAGATCTGTACTTTGGAATAAAACTTTTTACACTACTTAAATGTACTATCAACAAACATTATGTAAAGCTAAAATTTTTCAACCTACCTTTAAAAGTAATAAATAAGGGTTTTAGTCAATTCCTGTACTAATTTATTTATGCAATAATTGGAGTTGACCTAAAAGCTGTTAGAAAAACTTTTTTATAACATTTAAAGTTCTAAAATCAGTTACTTTGATTTCTACGTTGTTCTCGACGTTCACTTGCAAGTCTAACACGTTCTGGCTCTGTATAAATGCGTTCAAGTAAAATCATTGTAAAGTCTAATAGGTTCTCAGCATCTTCTTTTTCAAGTGAACCATCATGTGCTCCATCATTGCCATCTTGTTGTACACAGGTAGATAATTCCTTAATACCTTCTGGAAGCTTACCGTTTTCAAATAGCCATTGTAATCGTAATCCAAGGCTTTTTCGGATTCTCGCATTAAGACCTTCAGTATCTTCTTCGGGCATTAAGCCTTTAGTTACCAGATCAATGCAAAGTCGAAACATTGTTCCTGCAGCATTCCAACAATTAACAGATAAACATGTAGCTCCTTCGCGGAAAACCATCTCAATTTGCTCTGGAACATGATCAGGTGGTTCTACATTTATAACATCCTTTAAACTTACAAATCCATGATTTTCGACATATCTATTTACTGCAGCTTCAATATTAAGAAGACCAGTATCGTGAACATATTGGTAATAATTGTGCACATCAATAAGAATAAATACAGTTGAATGGTGACACTGACGGCAAATTGAAAAAACTTCATACCAATGTTTCCAACCATTTACTTTTACTGTTATAGAGCTAAGTAAATTGAAAGTAATTCTATTTGCACCACACCGAGGACAGTCTGCTACTAATTCAGCCATATTTTGATGTTCTTTAACAACAGATTAAATGAAATTGTGTCGATCGACCTAATTACGGTGCCTCTGAAATAATCTAAAAGTTATCTAATAGGCTCTGTTTCTTTTTTTTAAACTCTTCTTCTGTGATTAATTCTTGTCCAAATAGTGACTTTAACTGTGCAAGCTTTGCACTTAACTCTTGTTCAGTTTGATTTTGATTATCAGTAGCTATCTGTTCATATGTTTTATACGTGGACTGTTCTCGATTTCGATCAGTTTCTATTGCGTCAGTTATCACATCTTTTAGTTTTGCAGGTTTTTCTAATAGATCGTATTCAGTTGCCCCTGAGCCAGCTGCCGTTTGAATTAATATTGTGCCATAACCCAACATTCTGCCCATTAAATCCTGCTTATAGTCAACATTATTTATTTTATGTAGAGGGCTTTCTTTGACATTCAGATTAATTACTCCGCTTTCATCAATCACCCTTTTATTAGTTACAATCCAAAGGTTTTTTTGTCGAACAAGTATTTTCCACAGTCCAATTAAGCCCAAAAAACCAGTCACAGAATAAACGATTGTCTCATTAGAAAATGATGGCAAAATTAATCCCGCTAAAATCATCCAAACAAAAGGTGTTATAATTGTAATTACATGTAATCTTGTGACTAATAAAATCTTCTCATCTTTCTTTAATTTTGATCTCATCTTACTCGAATTTAGTTATCATTATTTTGCCTCGTAGTTTAAGATAGAATAATGAAATAAATGGGTATTTCCATCTCAAAATTAGCCATTTCATGGAAAATCTATGCCGCTAACACAAACGGAGGGCATACTTATCATAAATAACTGTAAGGAATTGAGTTTTTCGGGTTCATACTATTAAAAAGAACCTAAAAGATTCAACCTATGCTATCGAAAGTTTATTGCGCGTCAACTATTGGAGTAGATGCAAGAGTTATTGAAGTGGAAGTGAACATGAGCGGCGGTGTGCCAAAATATTATTTGGTGGGCTTGCCGGATCGGGCCGTCAGTGAATCGAAAGATCGAATTGATGCAGCACTCAAAAACGCGGGAGCCCATTTCCCGCGTGGACGAATTACCGTAAATCTTGCTCCGGCTAATTTACCAAAAGAGGGTAGTGCTTTTGATTTGCCCATCGCCATGAGTCTGCTTGCAGTGTCGGATCAAATTAATACGGATAAGCTTTCAAAATCTTTAATATTAGGAGAATTGGCACTCGATGGAAAACTCCGTCCCGTAAAAGGTGTTCTGCCAATGGCGGTGGAAGCGCGAAATCAAGGGCTCGAATATCTTGTAGTTCCTTCTGCTAATGGTGGTGAGGCCGGCGTGGTTGATGGAATCAACGTAATGGCTTTTGATAATCTTGAGCAGGTCATGCAGTGGTTTGATGACTCCTCAACCCGTGAGCCTCTCAAAATCGATCCAAAAACGCTGTTCACCACCAACGGCGAAATGGATGTGCTCGATTTTGCCGATGTGCGCGGACAGGAAAATGTGAAGCGGGCGCTCGAAGTGGCTGCTGCCGGAGGGCATAACGCCATTATGGTCGGTCCACCGGGATCTGGAAAAACCATGATGGCACGTAGATTGCCTACAATTTTGCCCCCGCTAACTCTTCATGAAGCGCTTGAAACCACCAAAATTCATTCCGTTGCCGGTCTGCTAAAAACCGGAAAAGCACTTGTGACCAACCGACCGTTTCGCAGCCCACATCACACCGTTTCTGATGTGGCTTTGGTAGGCGGTGGAAGTATTCCCATGCCGGGAGAAATATCGATGGCGCACAATGGAGTACTGTTTTTGGATGAACTGCCGGAATTTAAACGAAGTGCGCTCGAAGTGATGCGTCAGCCGCTGGAAGATGGGTTTGTTAGTATTTCGCGAGCGCGAATGAGCGTCAGTTATCCGAGCCGAATTATGCTGGTGGCGTCGATGAATCCATCACCGACCGGAGATTGGTTTGATCCTGATCAGGCCGATGGAGCAACCAATATGCAGATGCAGCGATATCTGGGCAAAATTAGCGGACCTCTTTTGGATCGGATTGATTTGCATGTGGATGTTGACAAGGTGGGATATGAGGAATTATCCTCAAAACGGAAGGGAGAAAAATCGGCGGAAATACGAAAGCGGGTGATTGCAGCGCGTGAAATTCAGGGTCAGAGATTTATGGGAATTGATTCGGTTTACTGTAACGCGCAGATGAATACAAAGCTCTCAAGAAGGATCTGTAAACTTGATGATGCAAGCGAACAAATGCTCAAAAAAGCGATGAATTCGCTGGGGCTTTCGGCAAGGGCGTACGACAGGATTTTAAAAGTATCGCGAACCATTGCTGATCTCGGTAGATCCGAAAATATTCAATCAAATCATATTGCTGAAGCAATTCAATACCGAAGTTTGGATCGGGATGGGTGGCTGGGATAAGCTAGTGTTAAATCAAACACGAAATGTCGGATTCAACCTGTGAGCACCCACTGGATCTGATAGCGTTGATTATTTGACGCTGATCCCGAGGTATCGGGACTGTCAGGTCATTATCTGACAAATGAGAATTGACATGACACTGGTAGTCATTTCGCAATCTCTTAACGTAGCTCTGTTGCGTTAAGCATTACACACAAGGGCATAATGAGAAGGAAGCAATAGGTTAGAACTTTATAAAGTAGAAGCGGGAACAATTCGCTTAAAAATATGTTCTAAAAAAGAAAAAATTATGGAAAAGAATTCCACATACGGAAAAGCAAATTGGGACTGGGTATTTGCCCTGCCGTTCATCATTCTATTGATCTACATTTTTCTGTAAATCACATTCGGTCGAGCACCCAGTTTGGTGTGAGTTTTAACAGCCAGGCTACCAGTCTCCAGCGCCGTGTTATATAAGAGTACGATTTCTTCTTCTCGATATCTTTAAGCATCTGCTTGACTGCCTTATCCGTTTCGCCTACCCAAAACATCCCTTTTTTTCCTTCGGTCATTTCACTTTTTACAAAGCCGGGCTTTACATCTGTAATGGTGATGTTTTCGCGTAATTTATTGCAGCGTTGACGATACGCCTGCATATATGTGGAAATAAATGATTTTGATGCGCTATAGGGCGCGGCTCTGGATGATCCGAAAAGCGACGCAATAGACGAGACACCTACAATTTGGCCATATCCCTGATTCCGAAAATATTGAAAAGCTTCGCCAAAAAGCTGTACAAATCCGCTGACATTTACATCAATAATTTTCTGCTCCATTGTTGTGATTGACGAAGCCGGATAATTGGAAATCCCGGCGTTCAGAACGATGATGTCCATTCCGCCCATTTGTTGAATGAGGGTATGAAGTTGTTCCTTCGATTTTTCAAAATTGGTAACATCCATTTCACTATAGTTGAAATAGTTGCCCAAGTCACTTTTCATGGATTCCAGACGATCAACCCTTCGGCCCGTGCCGCCAACAATATATTCTTTGTCCACGCATTGTCTGGCAAGTGATTCGCCAATTCCCGAAGTGGCTCCTATGATGATAATTTTTTTAGACATAAACGAACTACGTATGAATCAATCTAATATTATTGGGGTTTTGATCGAAATGAATCCAACCGGATTGTTTTAAAGTGGGTTCAAAAAGCTGAGGGTGAAATATTTGTGCTAAAATTTCTACCGATTCCTCTATTCTTGGACCCGAACGGTTAAAATACTGATTTCCGTCCAGAATATAGACCTGATTATTTTGAACGGCTTTCAGGTGTTTCCACGGTTCTGCCTTTGTAAGATTATCCACTTCCTGAAGGGTTTTTGGAATGGAATATCCGCAGGGAAGCAGCAGGATTATATCAGGATTTGTTTCTACAATTTTATCCCATTCAATCCATGGAGAGTGTTCTCCTGCTGTGGAAAGTCTGTTGATTCCACCGGCAATTTCAATCAATTCCGGCATCCAGTTTCCACCCGTCATGAGTGGATCCATCCATTCAATCGACACTACTTCAGGTTTTGGTTGATTAGATGTTTTTTCGCGAATGATCTTAAATCGATTTCGAATAGATCTGACCAGATCATCTCCTTTTTCATGACAATTCAGTGCTTTGGCAACAGTGATGAATGAGTCGAAAATTTCATCCAAAGTGGCGGGTGATACGGAAACAATTTCGACTCCTTTATCCAGATATTTTTGGATAGCCAACTCTAAATCATGAAAAGAAACGGCGCACACTTCGCAGTGATCCTGAGTAAAAATGATGTCGGGTTTGAGATCGGCTAATTTTTCGTCATCAACCCGATAAACGGATAATCCTTGCTGAAGTAGCTCTGTAATGGATTGATGAATGTCGCCGCTTTGATCGTTTTTAGAAACAGAATATTTGGGCTCTGTTACGACAGGAAGATGGGTAATAGACGAGGGAAAATCACATTCGTGAGAACGGCAGACTAATTGTTCTTCAAAACCGAGTTTGCATACCACTTCCGTAAGACTTGGAAGCAATGATGCAATTCGAATTCGGCTTGATGAACTCATCAACCAAAGGGTTAGGCTTCAACCTGAGAAAATGACGGGGACTTATATTTGAGATATTCATAGCCTCCAAAAAGGGCTGCGGAATAAATAAGCGTTCCGCCGAGAGTATTGTGGAAGAATGGAATGGCTGCGGTGTAGCAGAGAATCAACCCTTCAACCGTAAGTGGATACATGGGGCTGGAAATCCAAACGCCGAAGTTACTGACAATAAAGAAAATGATGGATCCGCCAATAGCGCCCGTTAGTACGCGCGGAATGGTCACTTTATCAAACAAATAAATTCCTAACACTACGATCATTGCAAAGCCACCGTAAATATAGAGAAATCCACTTGTAAAGAGCGTGAATCCATCATAATATGCAGAATAGATGTAGTTGTTTAGAATCAAGTCACTGATCCAAAGCGCAATGACCGGTACAATAAACGCCCATTTTTTACTTCCAAAATAAGCGGCTCCAAATAGAGCCATTGCACCAAGCGGAGTAAAATTATACGCGTGTGGGAATAATCGTGCTAATGCAGCGAACAGGATGAAACCTGCAATGATATAAAAAGCGTTCTTTTTCATGGTGTTTTAAGATCTTTGGATTAGATCTTAAATATAACAGATGATTTTGAAAAGTGTGAGGTCAATTCTGTTAAATCAGAAATTGTACAAATAAAAATAGCCGGTTCATAAAATGAACCGGCTATTACAAGATTGTGTTAAGAAAACCTTACTTACTTGTGTTAAGCTCAAGGTTTAATTGAATATCAACTTCATCACCGACAACGGCTGTTGCAGCCCAGTCGCCTACCCCTACACCAAAATCAGTTCTCATAAGTTCTGTCTGTGCGGTAATTCCGGCTACAATTGTGTTTTCCTGCATTGGATGATCCATTGATCCGGCAAGTGTAAATGGTAATTCAAACTCTTTGGTTACATCACGAATGGTCATTTCTCCTTTGGCTACAAATTTGTTGTCGCCGAGTGATTCAATCGTATTGCTTACAAAATGGATATTTGGCCATTTTTCAGCGTTGAAGAAATCTTCAGATAGAAGGTGTCCGTCGCGTCGCTGATTGCGAGTATTTACACTTGATACTGGAATGGTGATATCGATGCTGCTTTCTTCGAGATTTTCAGGATCGAAATGCACGGTTGCATCATAATCAGTAAATGTACCATCTACCGGAGTAAAAAAGTGACTAATGGTAAAATTTATTGCACTGTGTGCTCGATCAATTTCCCATGCGGTTGCATTGTCTTCGTCGTTATCATTAATGTTAATCGCAGCCACTAAACTAAACGCAGATAGCAGGATTACACATGATAGAGTGGTTATTTTTTGTAAAGTATTCATCATAAAATTTTAAGTTATTTAAGTTTATAATGGGTAAAAGTCTTTCCGGAAGAGAAACGTTTCATTATTAAACTATTTTTTATTGAAGGTTTCTTTTTTAAGAAAATGTTAAAAGTCCCCCTTTGAAGGGGGAGAGAAAAGCAACGGCTTTTCTGGGGGATGACGATGGGCTTTGCAAAAAATGGTATTCGTATAAAGGTACGGGTTGGTTTATTAAGCTGTTATGAGTCGACATAACAGCCTTCCAAATCATCCCCCAGTTCGCTCCGCTCACTTCCCCCTTCAAAGGGGGACGCATTAAATAGTAAATCGCCACGGCTTCAACGCATCATCACCGGCGTAGTCTACGCCAATTCTTGGGGTTGATTGAATTTGATCATCAGCAATGTGAACGCCACGGTCTTCAATCCAGATCGGTGGTTCTGATAAATCGTGACCGGTGTAAAGAGTACGAATACCCAACGCCTGAGTGAGTTTACCCGGACCGTTACTCAGGTTTTTTTCTGATGAAATTTGTCGCCGGTGCTTAATAATATCCAGTCCGTCAACGGGTTTAATGCCACGAATGAGTACGGCATCAGCCAGTCCCTCTTGATTAGTGACTACATTAAAAAGATGGTGAATACCATAGCAAAGATAAATATACGCGCGACCCGGTTCGCCAAACATCACCTCGGTTCTGTCGGTGCGTTTATTATTATTAGCGTGGCAGGCTTTATCATTCCGGCCACAATAGGCTTCGGTTTCGATTATCATGCCGGAAGTAAACTCTCCGTTCATTTGGGTGCATAAAAATTTTCCCAATAGATTTCGGCTTACATCAACAACATCCGGGTTAGAGTAAAAATCAGTAGGTAAAATGGATGATTTCATCACGAAATAGCGGTATAAGGATTTTCTTCGATAGGGGGTGTTTCATAAACATCCTCAAAAGCCCTCGCCATAATTGAGGTAACCACAAAAAGAGCCGCCGCATAAAACGCCCATATACCAATAATCACAATAACGGTGTAACCTTGATAATAATACCTGTAGGCGGTTAAGGCGTATTCCAGGTAAAGCCCGACTCCGTATTTTGCAATTTCAAAAAGCAGAGTGTAGATAAATGCGGAAAGTACGGCCACTTTTCTGCTGATCCGTTTTTCGCTGATATACCGAAAAACTGCATAAAAGAGCATAGGCGTAAATACGATGGGTACTACAAACGAAAGCAGTTCTGTAACCCATCCAAGTTCGATTATTACATCTGTATAAGGTATGGCAATTGTATCGAGTGGGTAAAGTGAGATAAGTGTAATGGCCATGGTAAAGAAAAGAAAGACACCGCCGACAACACCGAATGCAAAGAAATTATAAACCATCTCCATAAGGGCATTACGTCGATCTTCGATATCAAATACATCAAATAACACGTGTTTGAGTGTATGAAATAAACCTTGCGCAAAAACCATCAACACAATCAAACCAATAATACCAAAAACACGCCTTGCCTCAACAAGTGGCATAATGAGTGATTCGATGGTAACGGCCCCTTCAATTAAATCACCACCCTGACTTTCGAACGTAAATGCGGGAAAAAGTTCGCGGGCATACCGCATGAGTTCTTCAAAGGCCGCATCAACCGAGAGTACATATCCCAATATAGAAATGAGAATGAGTATAAAAGGGATTGCGCAGAGAAAAAGATTGAATGTGATTGCAGAGGCATTAAAAAAGACATCTTTTTTTAGCGTCAACCGACCCACGGCACGACACCAATCTTTAAATTTTTCCCAGTTATTTTTCATAATATTGGCTCACAAAATACGTGGTTGAATTTTTAAAGCAAATAATTGAATTGCATATCTGTACGTGTAAAGTAGATAATAGCGACAGAATAAGCATTATTTTTAAGTGTTCCTTTACCCTGAAATTTACACTATACATGACCCTCAGGATTCTGTAAATTTGTGCACCTGTTAGGTAAAGGTTCATTTTCACAGTTTTTTTTGAAAGAAATCCATGAGTAAAAAGAAACAGACTCCGCTGATGCGGCAGTATTTTGAAGTTAAAGAAAAACATCCGGGCACAATTTTGCTGTTTCGGGTTGGGGATTTCTACGAAACGTTTTCTGATGATGCTGTTTTGATTAGCAAAGAATTGGGCATCACGCTCACGAAGAGAAATAACGGGGGGGATCAAACTCCCCTTGCCGGATTTCCATATCACGCGCTGGATACCTATCTGCCAAAATTGGTAAAGCGTGGTTATCGCGTGGCGATTTGCGAACAGACCGAAAGTCCTGATGAAGCAAAAGAGGGCGGTCGAAAAATTGTAAATCGCGAAGTTACGGAGATTACCACGCCCGGGGTGACGCTTTCTGATAAACTGCTCGACCACAAACGAAATAATTATATCGCCTCCATTTTCCTTGCCGGAGGAACGGCAGGAGTTGCTTTTTCTGATATTTCAACCGGTGAATTTGCGCTCAGTCAGGTTTCAGTAAATCAGCTTGAAACGCTTCTTCAATCCCTGCAGCCGTCGGAATTACTGATTCAGAAGAAGATCAAAAATAAGCTGGATGAGCCGCTGCAGAAGTACAACACCACGGTGATGGAGGATTGGATTTATGAGGGCGAATACGGCTACAAGCTCCTGACCGAACATTTTCAAACCCACTCTCTGAAGGGATACGGAGTGGAGGATCTGGAGATGGCTCATGTGGCTGCGGGTGCACTTTTGCACTATATGCAGGAGACTCAGAAATCGTCTCTGGGTCATATTAAACGGTTGTATGCTTATGAGAATGCGGATTATATGTCGCTTGATGGATCCACGAAACGAAATCTTGAGTTGATTTCCACGCTGCAAGAAGGTGGAACCGAGGGGACTTTGGTTTCCATTCTGGACGATACCTGCACCGCAATGGGCGGGCGTCTTTTACGAAAATGGATTATGCGTCCACTGAAACAGGTGAAACCCATTGAACAGCGGCTTGAGGCGGTTTCGGTGCTCAATAAAGATCACGAACGCCGTGAAAAACTTCGAGAGGAGCTGGCGCAGGTGGGGGATATGGAACGGTTGATCAGCCGGATCAGCGTGGGACGGACCAATGCGCGGGATCTGAAACAGCTTCAGCTTTCTCTGGCTCAGATGCCGAGAATTAAGATGCAGATTGCCAATCTTGAAAACGAATTGTTATCGGACATTAACGGTCGGTTGAAGCTGTTGTTGGATGTTCAGGAACGGATTGAAAAAGCGATTATGGAGGAACCGCCCGCCAGTATTCGCGACGGTGGAATTTTTAATGATGGATTCAATGAAAATCTGGATGAGCTTCGCGAAATTGCGCGCAACGGAAAGCAGTATATTGCCCGAATTAAGGATAAGCTGGCGAAAGAGGCCGGAATTCCGTCGCTAAAAATTGGGTACAACAAGGTGTTTGGTTATTACATTGAAGTGACCAATACGCACAAGGATAAAGTGCCTGAGCATTTTATTCGAAAGCAGACGTTGGTGAATTCGGAGCGCTACATCACCCCGGAGCTGAAGGAAGTGGAAGAGAAAGTACTTTCGGCGGAAGATCGCAGCAAAACATTGGAGGGAGAACTGTTTGAAGAACTTCGTTTGTATGTGGCTGATTTTGCCGATCAGATTCAACAGATTGCCGGTGCGATGGCAGATCTGGATTGCCTTCAAAGTTTTGCGGAAGTTTCGTTTCGAAATAATTATGCGCGCCCGGAAATTCATTCCGAGGATGTGATTGACGTAAAGAAATCGCGTCACCCGGTGGTGGAAAAAACCCTGGATGCCGGAGAGCCTTTTATTCCAAACGATATTTATCTGGACAACAGCGAGTTTCAAATTCTGATGATTACCGGTCCGAATATGGCGGGTAAAAGTGTGATTTTGCGTCAGGTTGGCCTGTTGGTGCTGATGGCTCAGGTGGGCTGTTTTGTGCCGGCCGAAAGCGCAAAAATCGGAATGGTTGATAAAATATTTACCCGAGTGGGAGCATCTGATAATCTGGCAGCGGGCGAGAGTACGTTTCTTGTGGAGATGAATGAAGCGGCCAATATTTTAAATAATGCCACGCCAAAATCTTTGATTT
The DNA here is from genome assembly GCA_040876545.1 of Balneolaceae bacterium. GTDB lineage: Bacteria > Bacteroidota > Rhodothermia > Balneolales > Balneolaceae > SW132. Next base: position 49,452 of record JBBDPF010000035.1, read on the forward strand.
TATTGGATGAAGTTGGGCGCGGAACCAGCACATTTGATGGACTGAGCATCGCATGGTCGCTATCCGAATATCTGCACAACAAGCCAGAGGTTGCGGCAAAAACACTTTTTGCAACACATTACCACGAGTTGAGCGAACTGGAGAGCCGGTATGACCGGATCAAAAACTTTAACGTGCAGGTAAAGGAGCACGACGGGAAAGTGATTTTCCTGCGGAAACTGGTTCGTGGTGGAGCCGATCACAGCTACGGAATTCAGGTGGCCAACATGGCGGGACTTCCGCGTGTGGTGATTGAAAGAGCCAAGGAAATTTTGTCGAATCTGGAAGGTCACACGCTGGATGTGAGTCACGAAGGAAATGGTGTCGTAAAGAAAACGGCAGAGAAAAAAGAGGCCGCAAAAAGGACGGTGAAGCAAGTGGAGAGTCAGGACAGTCTGCCACAAATGACACTTTTTGGATCACAAATAGATCCCAATATCGAAACCCTTCTCAATAAACTGGACGCCAGCGATCCTGAGAGAATGACCCCGATTGAGGCTCTTTTGTTGTTGAGTGAGTTGAAGAGGTTGGGGAAGTAGCTCTTACCTTTTACCAACTTCAACAATTAAACATTGAAGAAATAGATCAACTTCACTATAATCTTTCAGGAGAATTACTGTCTAAATCTAATAATATTAACTTTTAAACCTCAACTCATGAGCTACTCTCGTAAATCTTTCTTGAAAACATCCGGGGCACTGGCTGCCGGACTTGCTATTGGAACTGTTCCATTCTTAAAAGCCTGTGGCCCGGTCCGCAGTGAACTGGATTTTGGAGTTCAGCTCTACACATTACGTGATGTAATCCCAAATGATCCTGAAGGCATACTTCGTCAGCTTTCAGAATTTGGTTATAAACAAATTGAAAGTTATGACGGACCAATGGGAATTTATTGGGGAATGGGAAACACCGGATTTAAGCAGTATATGGATGATCTTGGGATGACCATGGTTTCGAGTCACGCCAATGTATTTGAGGATTTTGAACGCAAAGCTGACGAAGCTGCTGAAATCGGCATGGATTATCTGATCTGTCCGTATGTAGGTCCGCAAGAAACCATGGATGATTTTCGGGAACTGGCTGATCAATTTAATGAAATTGGCGAAGTTGCTAATAATGCAGGTATTCGGTTTGCCTATCACAATCATGATTATACATTTGTGGAGCTTGAAGGAGAGCTGCCGCAGGATGTATTGATGGAACGAACAGACAGTGACCTTGTGGATTATCAGCTGGATATTTACTGGGTGGTAGCTGCGGGCGAAGATCCTGCCGCATGGTTTCAAAAATATCCCGGACGATTTACTTCATGCCATGTGAAAGATATTTCCAGCGGTGATGAACCCGAATCAACGATCCTGGGAACGGGTGAAATTGATTATCCCGAAGTTCTTTCTGTTGCCAAAGAAAACGGAATGGAATACTACATTGTGGAACAGGAAGCGTATTCCGGAACCACACCGATGGATGCCGTCCGCGAAAATGCTGAGTATATGAGAACTCTTAATCTGGGATAGAACTCAGCCTCCTTCAAGCGTCCGTAGGTCCTTGAAGCGTGGCGGGTTTCATATAGCCGCTTCAGACATGGTATTTCTGTTCAAATATTGAACATGGTTCGATTTTCATGGTTTTTTTGAACTATATGGACGCGTTATGTGGAAATAGAAATACCATGTACCTGTAGGCTAAAGTCAAATGTAAGAGATCAAAT
>JBBDPF010000036.1:0-10198 GCA_040876545.1 Balneolaceae bacterium
ATCAGCATCTCAAACAAATGGATGTCATCATAACTTGGAACACCCCACTCTTCGTCGTGATATTTTTGCTCAATTTCTGTGTTTTCTGCCCAATTGCAACGTTTCATACCATTCCACCTTTAAATCTATTAACTTTAGGCTGCTTTTTATTTGACGATAATTACTGATCATCACAATAACTAATATACAATGACCTGGAAAGAAACGATTGAACAATTTGCTACTTCATCTGACATCAGCAAACCATTAACACATAAGTTAATCGCCCTCACAGGCTTGCTGGAAAATTTTCTGGAGCAAAAAGGGGCCACTTCTTTACAAAAACTTTCAGCAGAGTTACCTCAAAAAGCAGCTGAGGCATTTTCCGAAAAGGGAGATTCCACCAATAAGGAACTTCAAAAACAGATTTCCAAACTCAGTCTTGATGAGATTACCAGCTTGTTACGCCTGACCACCATCTTTTTCCACCTGGTTAATTCGTTGGAGCAACACGAAATTATCCGCATTAACCGCGAGCGTGCAAAAAATATTGATTCCGAACATCCCCGACCTGAAAGTATTGCCGATCTGCTCAGTAGTTTTAAAAAGAATGGTTATAGTTTCGAAAAATCTGTGGAACTGTTCAAGAAACTGGATATTCAGCCGACCATTACTGCACACCCTACTGAAGCAAGGCGCCGCAGTATTTTAAACAAACAGGAAAATATCACCTCTATGATTGGCCAGATTGATGATGAGCGTTTGACTCCCGATGAAAAAGAGGGAATGCTTCGTCAGGTTTTGAACGAAATTGCGCTTCTCATTTCAACCGATGAAGTGCGGTCGGAACGCCTTACCGTTGAGGATGAAGTTGAAAACGGACTCTTTTTCTTTTCCAATTCCATCTGGAATACCGTTCCCCGGCTTTATGATGATATTCGTTTTGCCTTTAATCAGCAGTATGGTCAGGTTCCGGATCTGCCCATTATTTTGCGCTACCGATCGTGGATTGGAAGCGACCGCGACGGTAATCCAAACGTAACGCGTGATGTTACCTGGAACACTCTTCTTGAACATCGAAAAACAGCACTTGGATTATATCTCACAGAGTTGAGAGAAATCCGGCGGTACCTTTCCGTTTCACAAAATTTGGTAGACGTGCCACAAGCCTTGTTAAAATCACTCAAAAAAGATGATAAAGAGGTTCCCCTCAGCACCCGGTTTAAGCGATCTTACAAAAATGAACCGTATCGCAGAAAACTCACCCATATGATGCATCGTCTTCAGCAGTTGCTGGATGATGTAACCAAAGATGAGCAGGAAGTTCTAAAATCAGCCGAAACCTACACGGCAGAAGATTTTACGAATGATCTAGACCTGATTTACAACTCATTGATGGAAGGCGGACTTCATGATGTAGCTTCCTTTGGCCATTTCAACGACTTGCGAATCCGGGCCAAAACATTCGGATTTCATTTGGCCGCTCTTGATATTCGTCAGCACAGCGAAATTCACGAAAGTGCCGTTCAGAACTTGCTTTCCGTTGCTAATGTAAAGGATGGATACAGCTCACTTTCTGAAGATGAAAAAATTAAACTGTTAACCCACGAGCTTCGAAATCCACGGCCATTAAGTCCGGTTGATTATAAGCTTAAGCCGGAGACCGAAAAAATTCTGAATGTTTTTAAACTTCTCCGAACTATTAACGATCTCGACAGTAACGCTCTGGGAAGTTACATCGTAAGTATGACCCACGATGTAAGTGATCTACTTGAAGTGGCTATACTGGCAAAAGAGGCCGGTCTGTGGCGATGGGATGGCAAGAGCGTGTACAGCAAAATAGATATTGTACCCCTCTTCGAAACCATTGATGATTTAGACCGAAGTCCTGAGCTGATGGAGAAAATTCTTACGGATGATCTTTATAAACATCAGGTAAAATCCCGAAATGGATTCCAGGAAATTATGCTGGGATATTCTGACTCTAATAAAGATGGTGGTTACTGGATGGCGAATTGGGCCCTACAAAAAGCTCAGCTTCGACTTGGAAAAGTATTGCAGGATCATAACGTAGATTTCCGTCTTTTCCATGGCCGAGGTGGTTCTGTAGGCCGCGGTGGTGGACGATCAAACCGGGCGATTTTGGCACTTCCATCCATCAGCAATAATGGACGAATCCGTTTTACCGAACAAGGCGAGATTATCTCGTTCCGGTATTCACTTTCTGATATTACCCGTCGGCATCTCGAACAGATTGTAAACGCGGTTGCGAGAGTCACCGCCGGTGAGGGACAAAAAGCACTTCAGGAGGGTGATGGAACCGAAGAGATCATGGATAGAATTGCCAACGATTCCATGGCTGCCTACCGTAAACTTATCGATGATGATAATTTCTGGGAATGGTTCAAAAAAATTACTCCGGTGGAGCATATTGGAAATCTGCCTATTGCGTCGCGTCCGGTTTCAAGAAGTGGATCAGGTGGTCTACAATTTGAAAATTTACGGGCTATTCCATGGGTGTTTGGCTGGACTCAGGTTCGCTACAATGTACCGGGATGGTTTGGACTTGGTGCCGCTGCGGGTCCTCTTTTAAAAGAAAAACCGGAGACTCTTAAGCTTCTTCAGGAGTGGTACAAGAACTGGAGCTTTTTCTCAACCATTGTTGATAATGCTCAACGAGAACTCGCACGAACACACGGATTAACCAGCGAAATTTATGCGGAACGCGATGACCTGAAAGAGCTGGATCGGCAAATCCGGGAAGATTTTGAAACGTCGCATGATATTATTTTAAAAATCACAGGCCAAAAAGAAGTACTGGACACCCGAAAAGTGATTCAAAACTCCATCAAGTTCCGAAATGTATTTACCTATCCGCTGAATGTGATTCAGGTAGAACTGCTGAATCGATGGGAAAATGCAGAATCCGAAGAAGAGATGAAACAACTGCGTCATGCCCTATTTTTGAGTATCAACGGAGTGGCTGCGGCAATGCAGAGTACGGGGTAAAAAGTACGGCGGACAGCTTGTCCGCCAGAAGGTCTTTTTGAAGACACCAAAACAAATCCACGGTCAGGCTGACCGTGGTACTTTGTTACCCATGCTTTTCGGGTTCCTGTTAGAGTCTGGGTTGCTTTTGCCTCGCGACTCTTCCATGACCTTCGGGCTCACCGAAGCATCGGTATCTGCGACTGGAAGGACGCTCACCCCTATTTAATAATCGTCATCTTTTTGGTTTCCATCACTCCATCTACGATAATTCTGTAGAGGTAGACACCACTTGCGAGATCCCTAATATCGTATTCTTCTATATATCGCTGATCACCATCACGCATTCCCTCAAAAATAGTTGCTATGTGTTGACCGGTAGAGTTATAGAGATCGATTTTAACATTTGCCTCATCCGGTAAAACGTAAGGAACACTGAGGGTGTTTTGATATGGATTAATCGGGTTAGGGTATGTTTGTTCGAGAGCAACAATTCGGTTTTCTTCCAGAGATTCGCCTACAAGATTTATGATATATGGAGTGGGCTCATTTATGGCATTATGTGTAATTAACACTTCATCAGTGTGTGCAGTAGGTGCTGTGGGTCGATAGCGGAGGGTGAAATCAACACTACTACCGGGATCAAGATCGTATGTGCGACTGCCGCCAATTATGGAATAGTCATTTCCTTCTTCCAGTTCTACCCTGCCTCTTAATGCATCTTCAGCATCTTCTCTATTTTCTATTGTAAATATCCGTTCGACAGTAGAGCCTACATTTGATATTCCAAAATCCAACACTTCTACATCGACTACAATTCGAGCTTCAATACCTACTAAATCAAGGCAATTTTCTCCAAGCGGCCAACCCCAGTCGCTAAGCATTCCGCAAAAAATGGGGCCGGGCGTGTGCACTGCATTTGCACGATTTATTTGAGGTCTCATCAATTCATTTTCTGTATCTGTAAATGTAAACAGATCTATGTGAGAATAACTCGAACCCGGCTGCCATGGTTCAGGAGAATAAAGTGGCACTTCATTCCCAAAATATACCTGACTGCTAATATCACCGGCAAAAAACACACCTCCACTATTGCCTGTTACAGCTTCATAAAGCCCTGTTGATGGATTCGTATAAACGGATTCATCAATAATCTGATTCTGATCGCCATCAATAACCGGCAGATCAAAAATAAGTGGAAAATTATCGCCACCGGAAGTTTCAAATCCCCATTCAGCAATTTCAGTATCTTCATCAGCACTTACACTTCCAATAAAGCCGATTCCGTGCCCCAATTCATGAAGTACTACGGTTACAAAATCAATTTGCCCCTGTGGAGTATTGCCATCCGTTCCAAAATACCAATCGGCAAAATCAGAATTCATGGTTACATTAATATCATGTTCTACACCGGCAATTTGTCCCACTCTGTTAATACCGGTCATAGCACTTGCCTGTGCAATTGCATACCAGGTTTCTGGCTCGCCCCCGTCAGACTCTGGCACAGTGGAAATTTGTGTCGGTCCCGCAGAACCCAAGGTATTCCCCTCTTGTGCATCCCATAATGCACTTATCCGAATGGGAACGGGTGATTGAAGATGGGTTTCCCAAATTCTTGTCGCATACTCAAATGCTTCGATAGCTTCCGTTGGCCATGCTTCTTCGCCGTCTACATAATCCACCTCAATAGATGCTGATGGCGTAGTTGCCGCACTTTTACCCGCCACATCTGCATGCCTTACAAAATGGAAGGAATTTATATCTGTAGGATCGAACTGACAGATATCCTTCATATTCGGTGCCGGCATATGGCGAAAATTATTGGAATCTGATTGCCCGTAAAGACTGGTTGATAATAAAGTTAGAGCTACAAAAACATTTAAAAACAGTAATCGCTTTATCATATAGTGGGGGTCAATAGTGTATAACTTTTTTCCTGATGGGGAATAAGAATGCTTTAAAATAACGTGAATTCACATTACGGATAATGTAAAACCAAATCCAATCAATATGGAATGATCTCTAAAAAGAAATGTAAAAATCATTTATTTCTTTCTATTCTCAACCAACTCACAAAGTTGCCGTCTGAATTGGGGTGCTCCCCCATTGGCAGGGTGCCGTACGCCGGTAAATTTTTTATCCAGCAACGACAAACTTTGTTCACATTTTCGGCCAACGGCTATAAGTTGAACATCTTCGAATAAACTGATGAACGAGTCTAAATATTGTAATCCGGCATCAAGTTCCGGTTGAGTGGGTGTTCGGTTACTAAGTATTCCCTTTTTGGGATTGTAAGGATGCCATGGAACAGCATTCCACAAAACCACCTCATAAGGATCAATTTGCAGATCAGCCAGCGCTCCCCACATAATTGTAGCTGTAGGTTCACTCATTCCCTTTTCAATAAACTCAGTCCGACTGGTTCTTACCGGGTTTTGACCGGTAAATACCTGTTCAGGTTTTACACCATATTTTTCTTCCTGATGACCCAATAAAATACGCTCTGAGGTCATGGCAATTCCCGTAAAATGCCCTCCCTGATAGCCCAATGCCTCTGCAATAAACAGGTATTTTGCTGAACTTTTTCTCTCCGTTAAATAAGTCTCCAGTTGTGATCTTCGAACGCTTGGCGCTTCAGCATGTTCATCATGTTCTACATCCTGTTCAAACCAAGGGTTAAATAAATGCTGAGCAGGTTTATTTTTGAGTGACTGAACAAATGAGGTAATCACAAATAAGGATTTTAAATGAGCAAAAAATTAATAGAGATACCGTCCCGAATGCTTTCGGGACGGTATGACGTAAAAGTTAGAAATTGTATTTCACATACCCTCTTTTGGGACGGCTTCAATGAAATTTCTAGTTACTGAGCCGTGGTTGTTTCGGGATCTTCTCCATAAAATCGCAAAATCAAATAAAGAATAATGAGTCCTGTGATAAGCCCCCAAACCGGGTGAATCATTTCAAAGGCAGCCGGAATTTCACCTACAACAAGAGCTACAAAAGCAACAACAAGTGCATAAGGTAACTGTGTTCGAACGTGATCAATCAAATCGCAGGCAGATGACATCGAACTCAGAACAGTTGTATCAGAAATAGGTGAACAATGGTCTCCGAAAACGGCACCGCCCATCACAGAACTGATTGCACCGAGTAAAATCCCGTAATTTTCTCCACCGGCAAATCCAACCCCGGCGCCCATTGCAATAGAAAGCGGAACCACTACAGGAAATAGAATCGCCATGGTCCCCCATGAGGTTCCTGTTGAAAATGCAGTTATGGCGGCAATGAAAAATACCAGTCCGGGAAGTAAAGATAATGGCAATGAGTCTTCAAGCATGGAGGCCAAAAACGTACCGGTACCCACTTCCTGTGTTACAGCACCAAGGCCCCACGCAAGAATAAGAATTACTACAGCCATCAACATCGATTGCATTCCCCCTACCCACGATTCCAATGCCTGATTTATGGAGAGTACTTTTTGAAATACTACCAAAGCTATCGCAACGGCACAACCGGTAAAAGATGCCCAAAGCAATGCCGCAAATGGATCTGCATTTCCAATAATTGCTGTTATTCCACTTTCACCCGGGCCTAAACCGGCAGCCCCTGTTGTGTATAATCCATAAAGGGCCACAACAATTACTGAGATAACCGGCAACCCGGCATTGTACCAGCGTTTTGGTTTATCTTCTTCGGGTTGAAGTGAATCTAAACTTGTATCTGTTGCAGGCATTGATCCCTCACGAATCACCCCATTTCCTGAAGCTGCGCGCCGTTCGGCAGTAAGCATCGGGCCAAATTCTTTCCGCATGATGATGGTCATCAACACAAATGCGAGGGCTAAAATTGGGTAAAACAGATAAGGCAGTGAATGTAGAAAAATGATAAATGCATTATCTGCGCCGGCCATCAGTTGAGTGGAAAGAGCGGCATCTGTTGTCTGTTCGGCAATTCCTGATAGAGCATTCTGTATCTGAGTTATCTCAAAACCAATCCATGTTGTAATCACCGCGCTAACAGCCAGTGGTGCTGCAGTAGAATCTACGATGTAAGCAAGCTTTTCGCGAGATATCTGGAGGCGATCCGTCATCGGACGAAGTGCATTTCCGCGAATCAAGGTGTTGGCGTAATCATCAAAAAAGATAAAAAGAGCTGATGCCCACGAAAACAGCTGACCTTTTTTTCGGGTTGTTGCAAATTTTCCGAGTAGATCAACCACACCTTGAGTTCCCCCACCGCGCGACATCACCCCAACCATTCCACCTAAGAGCATACTGAAAACAATAATGGCAATATGATCTGCATTTACCAGCGACCCAACCAATAGATCGAGTGATTCCGCTGTGCCGCTAATGGGGTTGAAACCAACGACAAAAAGAGCTCCCACCCAAATTCCTGCAAAGAGTGAAAGCACAACTTCGCGGGTAATTAATGCGAGCCCGATGGCAACCAGTGGGGGGATTAAACTAACCCATGTACCATACATAACCGCTGTTTCGCCATCCGTATTGGCAAAAGCTTGAAGATCCATCCATCCTACTACAAACAGCGACACTATCATGAATGCTGCCGACCATAACCATTTCTTCATGTTCATAAAGCGTATTTCATTAATTGATGGATAGAAAATACAAGCATTGTGATTAAATACAATATTGATTTCTATTTATGAATGATTCTGCCATAGATAAAAAACTATTTTCGTATTTATTAATTTATTTGAAGGGTTTTTCTATAGATATTCGATTGGCATGAATCTTTTTGATAAGTTCTATCTTAGCAAATAATTGAGATGATTTCGGGAAAACCATTGGATAAAAAAAGGATACATAGAAAATTTTCTAATCGGAGAAAGAAGCTTACCGAGCATATTCGGGGAAAGGGTATAAAGGATCCGAATGTTTTACAGGCAATACAGCAGGTGCCACGTCATATTTTTGTAGACACAGCCCTTGAAAACCGCGCTTACGAAGATAGTGCGCTCCCGATTGGGAACGGGCAAACCATATCGCAACCATATACAGTTGCTGCTCAAACGGAACTTTTGGAGATAAAAAAGGGGAATAAAATTCTCGAAATCGGAACCGGTTCAGGGTATCAGGCTGCAATTTTATGCCAAATGGGTGCGGATGTTTACAGTGTTGAGCGCCACGAGCCCCTCTATTTAAGTGCACGCGAAAAATTACAGGAGCTGGGATTCAGACCCCGGCTGAAATGTGGCGACGGAACGCTGGGATGGTCGGCTTACGCGCCTTATGATGGAATTGTAGTTACCGCAGGAGCGCCGGTAGTACCTGAAGAATTGATTCAACAACTGTCGATTGGTGGAAAACTGATTGTTCCGGTTGGCAGCCAGGAAGTGCAAACCATGACCCGAATTACCCGAGTTTCAGAAGATGCGTTTGAAGAAGAACAGTTGAGAGAATTTAAGTTTGTGCCCTTAATTGGGGAGAAGGGTTGGGAGTAACTAATTCTTAAAATCTCATATTGAATTGGACTACGGGTACCGGTTTTGAGGTGGAAACAGTACCGGGATCAAGTTGCGTAACTTCCAATGTTTTTGACGACTCTTCCGCATGGGTTCCGCGAATTAGGTAGTACCCGGCTTTGGCCATCGATACCACTCCCACCCCGATATTGACAACCGACAACGCTCCCCTTGCGTAATTTACCTCTCGCACCTCATGATCCGCTGTAAATCCGCCTGTGGAGCTATCATTATAATACGTTAACTCTTGATAGGTTTTTGAATTATCAAGGTTTAAACTCCCAAGCAGAATTGATCCTGCACCTGCCGCCATCCCGAGCCAGTGATTAGCAGTTGACGACTCAACCATCCACGGTTCTTCTGCAGAATTTACAAGGTATGTAGCATTTATACCTGCCATGATAGAGCTAACTGCACCATAGCGAAAACTTATATCATTTTTTGTTCTCCTCTCTTCACTTTTCATTTGGTCGTATGCAGGTTGAATCATTGCCAGCTCTCTTTGGGTAAATCCCGATGAATCCACCCAGGTATCAAACCGGGAATCATCAATTTCAGATATATAGGCATACTTGTACTCTTCGTTGATCTCTTCTGCCAACTCTCTGCCCGCAGTTTTTTCAATCAGGTACCCGACTGCGCAAATATTTCCATTACTGCTTATAAACGTAGGTCGACGTTCATCAGGATGACCGTCGTTGTATGGAAATATCGCGCCCAGATAATACTCCCTTAACAGGTCCAATTTCTCTATACGGTTTAATCGTTGCTGTTCCGTTAAATGATCTACCGACCGATTTCGCAACATTGACTCCACATATTCCAGGTGTACTTGTATTCGGAGAACATCCGGTACGTGCTTATCCGGTTTTTCACCAAAGCGGTGAACATAGCTTTCATCTCCAATTACCGCATTGATTTCACTCGTATCTTCAGACCAGTCAGCATCCCTATCAGAAATCATGAATAGAAGTGCAATTGCGAACAGCATTGGCAGCACAAGTAAAAGGGAGTATTGTCGAGTCATTTTAATAATAGTTTGATTTCAATTCTATCTATTTGTTATACAGACATAAAGCTTTAAGTACCTATTTAAATTTCAACTTTTATGGATCACAAAGGAATTCGTATTCCCGTTGAGATTGTAAATTGGAGCGGATCAATCAAAAGAAGGTTGGGTTCAGCAAAAAGCCTCAGATAACGCACCCACTCCACCCCTCCGCCAAGTACCATAGAAAAGGTATGATCATCTAACTGAAACCATCCAGTAGTGGCTTGATAAGGCGACACATCATTAAATGTAGTAACGGTACCATTACCTGACTCATTATGATAGAGAAATCCCGCTTTGCCATAAAGTTGAATGGATCGCCACTGAACAGCTTCAGCCCGTACAAAAAGTGAGCTCATCCATACCCTGTGATGGTACCTCCGGGCAAAAAAAGGTTCATTACCTACAACTTGCTGGCTGAAATAATGATCGTAGGAAAACCCTGCTGAATATCGTTTGCTGATAGGTTTCAGTACCGTAAAACCGAATCCGGAGGCCTCAATCTCCGGAGCGTAGTTATAGCTCATTCCAAATGAAGATTTTTTATGCTGATTTTGGGCATCAATCCTCTGAGTTCCCAAAAACGTAAGTAGAATTGAACCCAAAACTATAATCAGACAACGAGCTGTACCTTTTTCCTGACTTCCGCATTGGGACACCCCGTTAAAAGTTAAATAATTCAGCTAGCA